>JAJCXR010000027.1 GCA_029263315.1 Acidobacteriota bacterium
CGACGAGCCCGGCTGTTTCACCAATGAGTGCCACCGCTGGACAGAGCAGCAGGACATCATCTTCACGGTGCCCGACGATGTGCTCAGTCAGTATTGCGCCAAGACCTTCTGCGACGAGGGCGACGGTTGCCAAGGCAAGACCTGTACCGTCACCCCCGGCGGTGGCGGCCCGCCTCCGCCTGGTCCGCCGTCGTTCTCCGGGGGCGGTGGAGCGCCGCCGCCCGCAGATCCACCAGCCGACCCCTCGCCGCCGGATAGCCTGACCTCACCGGCTACCGAACTGGCAACCGACAAGACGACGGCCGACAAGGCCGAAGATCGCCGCCCCCTGGGACGCTCCTGGTCCCATCCCTTCTTTCAGCGCCTGATTCCCCGCGAGAACGAGCAACACCTATGGATGGTCACCGCCGAAGGCACGCACCGCGAATTCTGGGACTTGGACGGCGACGGCATCTACGAAAAGGTGCAACCCTCCGACTTCAAGGGCCGTCTCGAACGTCATGCCCCCTATTGGGAGCTGTACGGCCTCGACGGCAGCCGCACCACGTTCCAGCCGGACGGCCAGTGGCTCGACAGCCGCGACCGCACTCGCAAAACCACCCGCGGTCACTATGCCCAGGGCCAACTGGTGCGGGTCGACCTCACCGACGGCCAACGGCTCGACCTCGGCTATCACCCTGACGGTCGCCTGGCCTCGATGACGCAGGTGGGCATTGACGGCGTCACCTCACGGCAGTGGCTCTACACTTGGCAAGGTCTCGATTTGGCGAGCATCGAGCGCCCCGACGGCTCCAGATGGTTGCTGCGTTACGACGATCCCTTGAATCCCGGCTACCTGACCCGCATGACCCTACGCGGCACGGACGGCCTCGAACGCATCGAACGGGCCTGGCAGTGGGACGCTTACGGCAACGTCACCGCCACCTGGCGAGGTACCGCCACGCCGGAAGACCCCGACGCCGTCGACTTGACGCGGTACACCTACACCGATCCTTGGAATCCCACCCAGGTGACCCGGACCGACGGCCTGGGAGTGCAGTCCGTTGTCGCCTGGCAGCGTGACGGGGGCAGCAATCGGGCGCTCATCCTCAGCACCTCCGGCGACTGTCCCAGCTGTGGCCTCGGTCCCAACGTGCAGATGCAATACGACGATGCCGCCAATCCGCTGCTGCCCACCCGTCATGTCGATGGGCGGGACACCGTGACCCTCTTTGCCTACGACGCCAACGGCCAAATGATTTCGCGTACCGAAGCCTTCGCCACACCCCTCGAACGCACCACCACCTGGCAATACGACGCCCTCTACCCGGCCCTCACCAAGATGATCGAGCGCCCGTCCACCGGCGGCTCCGGCGTACGCCGCACCGAATGGTTGCGCGACGATTTCGGCAATGCCACGGAGCGGCACGAGGAGGGGGTGGAGAACGGCTCCGCCTTCACCTACATCACCGCCACGGCTTACAACCACGCCGGGCAACCGACGGGCATCAATCCGCCGGGCTTCTATAACACCGACATCACCCACTTTGAGTATGACCCGGCACGGGGCGACCGCGTGGCCATCAAGCGCAGTGATCCATTGATCGGCGATACCCTCTTCGAATACGACCCGCTCAATCGTCGCATCGCCACCGTCGACCCCAACGGCCAACGGGCGGAATCGACCTTCGATGCCATGAGTCGGGTGCTCACGGTCACCGAGAATGGGACCAGCGCCGCCGAAGACTTGATCACCCAGCGCCTCTACAACAGTCTGGGGGATCTCCTCCGCGTCACTTTTCCCCTCGGCAACCACATCGACTATGCCTACGATCACGCGGGCAGGGTCACCTCGGTGAGCCGTCATGGAACCGACGGTCCGGTGGAGCGTACCGTTTATACGTTGGACGCCGTCGGTCACCGCATCGCCGAAGCGCAGCAACGCTGGGACGGAGCCGCCTGGCAGACCGACAGCTCGACGCAATTCGTCTACACCACCCGCTGCCATCTCGACAAGGTCATCGAAGGCGACGGCTCGGTGCGCGAAATGGCCTACGATTGCGAGGGAGATCTGGTGGCCGAATGGGACGCCAACCATCCGTCCAGCGGCCAACAAGTCGTGCCCAGCACGACGCAGACCTACGACGCCCTCGGCCGTCTCGTCCAGATCGCCCAGCCCTGGGGCGGCGCGGGCGGTGGCACGGTGCAAGTGCAGTACGGATATGATGTGCAGGACCACCTCACTCAGGTGGTGGATGGAAACGGCACGGTGACGACCTACACCTACAGCGATCGCGACCTGATGACCCGCGAGACCTCCGAGGTCTCTGGCGTGACGACCTATGCCTACGACGTGCGTGGCCAGCTGGCCAGCGAGACCGACGCCCGCGGCGTTGAGGTGCGACGCCACTACGACTCCCTCGACCGCCTGCGCATGGTGGATTATCCGGGCAACGAGCTCGACATCTGGCAAGATTTCGAAGACCCCGCCGTACCCTTCTCCAAGGGACGGCTCACTGCCATCCGCCGCCACGGTGAGAGCGTCGAGTATCGCTACGACCGTTTCGGGCGCCCGTTGAAGGATGGCGCCCTGGCCTACGCCTACGACAAGAACGGCAACCGCATCGAAACAACCTACCCCAGCGGCCTGCGAGCCACCATGACCTACGACGGTGCCGATCGCCCCGCAACTCTGACGATCGAAGACGGCGACCCCGCGACGTCCCAAGCCATCGTCACAGGTGCCAGCTACTTGGCCTCCGGCCCCCTGAGCGGCCTCACCTTGGACAACGGTCTCGCCGAGCAACGGAGCTACGACACAAGCTACGATCCCACATCGATCCAAGTGCCGGGTCGCCTGCACTGGAGCTACCGCACCGACGCCACCGGCAACATCACCGACATCGCCGATCTCTTGACCCCGGAGCAAAGCCGCACCTACGCCTACCAGGACTATCAGTACTACCTCACCCAAGGGAGCGGCCCGTGGGGCGACCTGAGCTGGGCCTACGATCGCCTAGGCAATCGCCTGCAAGAGCTACGCGACGGCGTCACCACCGACTACCTCTACCGCACCAACGCCGCCGGTAACGCTTCGCCGAAGCTCGAAGCCACCGTCATCGACACGGCCGAGCCCGAAACCACCCGCTACTTCTTCGACGCCGTCGGCAGCATGACCCACCAACGGGCCAGTAGCGAGCAAACTGAGTACGAATACGACGCCGCCAAGCGCATGAGCACCATTCGTCACGATGCCGCTAACCGCGGGCCCACCGTCACGCAGCTTCGCTACGACGGACGCAGCTTCCTCGATCAGTCGGAGAAGACGTGGTTGCCCTTCCCCAACGAACGGTGGACGACGCAACCGGTCTACGATTCCTCGGGCGTCCTGCACAGCCGGGAGATCCACCGTCCCAGGACAGCGCGACAGCCGAGAAACGCCCCCAGCGTTGAAGGGCACAACGACATTCTCTACTTTGCTGGACGTCCCGTGGCGCAAGTGTCCGTGCGACGGTCGCAGGTGCCGGGAGGGGATGAGGAGGTCACGCGGGAGGTGCTCTTCCTGACCACGGATCATCTGGGAACGCCGGTCCTGGCGACCGGGACGGATGGGGCCGTCGTGTGGGGTGGTGGGTTTGAGCCTTTCGGTGCAGACTATGCTGAGGCGGAGGAGGCGGGGGTGTTCTTGCGGTTCCCAGGGCAGTGGGATGATGGGAGCTGGGAGATGGATGGGGCGGGGCCGTACTACAATGTCCACCGGTGGTATTTGGTTTCCAGAAGTCAGTACTCACGCGTAGATCCACTTGGACTACGAGGAGACCTTCACGCATTTGTCTATGCCCAGAGCAATCCTGTTCTTCTCCTCGACTCTCTTGGTCTCTTCACGATCGACCCTAAATGCGGATGCTCTGGAGCAAGTGACGGAGCTGAAGGCTTCCCCTTGGAGAGGATAAAGCTGGAGATCGACACAATCTGTTCTCGCCTTGAAGTAATGATAACCAACCCGACGCTTCGCAAATGCCTAAAGAAGAGCTGCCAGAAAGGAAAGGTTGAATGCAAACCTTGTAACTCCAAGGATGGACGCGCTACTCCTCTGGGTGAAAATGCGCATAGAAGCATTGGCAATTTCAAATTCATTAACCGCAGAGCTACGCTCTGCGTCAACGGACTGCCATCTGCTCCTCGACCTCTAGCGTTTGGCAAGATCGTACTCCATGAATGGGCCCATGGTTGTAAATGGGACCACTTCGACGGAATGGGAGTACCTGGAGACAATGGTGAAATATCGATTACAAACTAGGAGTCTAGCACTACTAGTCTCAGCGGTAGCGCTGATGTGGACAGTATCGAATGGATGTCGAGTCGTCACAGTTGTAGACAGCCTCTATGAATTCGATTTCAGAGTCAGCGTTATTTCCGAAAACGAGACCCCAGTCTCCGATGCATCTGTCTTTTTTGAAGACATGACCATCGATAGCTGGGCAGCGAAAAGAGGCCACAGCCTTCTCCTTGGTTCAACGAATCCGCTTGGAGAACTGTCGCGGGAAGTTAGCTATCTGGCTGGATATCGAATTGAAGAAAATTCGTCACCAAGCGAGTTCTTAGTCCGAGCCGAGCACATTGAATACATGCCCACTGAAATCAAATTAAAGATCTCGGATCTTGAAACAAGAGATGGACGAATCCTAGTGAAACTTGTCCTGAGAATGGAAGAGAATCTGTCTGATGAATAGATTCCTCTCAAATCAACACGTCGTACTCAATATCGCTCTTGGCTCTTGGGGATTGCCCGCTCAAACGAACGATGGACAACGCAACCCGTCTACGATTCCTCAGGTCAGGCGTCCTGCACAGCCGGGAGATCCAACGTCCACGGACGGCGCAGCAGCCGAGAAACGCTCCTAGCGTCGCAGGCCACGACGACACTCTGTTCTTCGCCGGGCGTCCCGTGGCGCAAGTCTCCGTGCGACGGTCGCAGGAGCCGGGAGGGGATGAGGAGGTCACGAAGGAGGTGCTCTTCCTGACGACGGATCACCTCGGAACAACGGTCCTGGCGACCGGGACGGGTGGTAGCGTCGTATGGGGTGGTGGGTTTGAGCCTTTCGGTGCAGACTATACTGAGGCGGAAGAGGCGGGGGTGTTCTTGCGGTTCCCTGGGCAAGGGGATGATGGGAGTTGGGAGATGGATGGTGGGGGGCCGTATTACAATGTCCACCGGTGGTATTTGGCTGGGCTGGGGCGGTATGGTCGGGTGGATCCGTTGGGATTGAGTGGTGGGATGAATGTCTATGTTTTTGCTCTACTCAACCCTCTGAGGTTCATTGATTATTTCGGGCTTAGAGCCATGTATTTTGATGGCTGCACCCTGATTTTTCTCAATGACGAGGGAGGAGTTGTGAGACGCTGCTCAGCAGGTTCGGGCAAAAAAGGGACAGATGATAGTGATCAGAAATCATCTTTTGAGGGCCCAATCCCTCAAGGCGAGTACTTCATCAACCCCAAGGAATTCTCAGGCGGAGTCATAAAGGACCTAATACGAACCGACAGTTGGGGTCGCTGGCGCGTCCCAATTCATCCGAAACCTGAGACTGAAACGTTTCAACGAGATGGCTTCTTCATTCACGGTGACAATCGACTCGACTATCAGTCGGCTGGCTGCATCGACATTGGTGATTGCGATACGTTTGCAAGAGAGTGGGCTCTTCAAAGACCCGACGAGCCAATCGACCTCACGGTGAACTACGCAAGGGGTCTAGTATGCCACTGATCCCTGGGCCCTCAAGCTTTCTTATTCTTGCCCCCGAAGTCGAAACGATCTACAAGGCTTTCGGAGACAAGGAGCCATCCATTGCGGCGGTGTGGATGGCGGCGCTCGTCGTTGGAGCTCTTGGCTTTCTAGCTAGTTGGTGGCGGATTCAACTAACGATAACGATCATGTTATTGACTGTTGTCGCCGGAGCACTTCGACTACACGACCTACATCTTCTTGGGTTCGAGTTCTTTCACGAAGAATTCGCAATTTCCTATCTTGCACACAATTCGGCAGCTCTCGCATTTGCGATTTCTCTTCATGCCTGTGGCTGGGGGATTGTTCGCAAACGAATCTGACCCCAGAACGGAGGCCCCCTGAGGCGGCGCAGGCGGCGAACATGGCGGTGGCGCAGAACGGGCATCATGATGTCCTAGGGCACATTGCACTTGTTTTGCCTCAGCTGGAACGCGACTTCTTCTGGCTCCATAATACGGAGCCAGAAGGAATCCCCAAATGACCATCAGAAGTAAGCCCTTTGGCAACCCCACCTTCCCCCGCCCGCCAATAACCGGTACGCTCTTGGGCGGGGGTACTACCCATGGTTCAAGACCCGGCAACGACCCACCGCCGCCGCGGCGCAGCGTTCTGGCGCCGGACGATCCGTGCCCACGACCACAGCGGGCTGACCCAGGCGTACCGCCGCAACGAGCTCGCCCTGTCGACCTTCCTGTACTGGCGCCCGGCGGTCGTTAATGGCGACATCGCCCTCAGCGACCTCTTCTTTGACCTCGATGATGAGAGGCTTAAGAAAGGACTGCTCAGAAAGACCGATCTCATGACAGTCTCCGACTACATCTCACCCTTTATCGAGCCATCCAGTGAGTCAAGCAGCGAATAGGCTCTTCCCAACCGTCTCCGGCAGAAGTGATCTCCGACTGGCTGAAGTCCATGGCCTATTCAAACCTAGCGGTCTGCATGTCTGGCTTTCTCGGGAATCTCTGACGTGCGGTCGCTGATGCTTGGACCTTTGATGCTCCTGATTCTCCTTCTCGGTGGTTCATCCACCGTTGAGGCTTCACTCACTAGCAAAGACCTCATGAGGAAGCAGGCGATCAAGATGCTCGAGGGAAGCGAATGCCACCAGAAGTTGGACGGCCTGCGGCTTCTTGAGCGAGCTGACGGATTCGACCAGCTCAGGGATCGAGCCTTCGAGGTGTACCTCGCATGCAACGCTTCGCACAACAAAGCGTTGGCCCTGATCCTAAGTGCCTCTCCTGAATCGGGAGATCCCACACCCGTTCAGGTAGAGGTACTTGAACGTGCGCTGGCTTCGACCTCGCCTGTATTGAGGGGTACGGCGGCTGCAATCCTCGCTCGTTTTGGCAAGCTTTCCCAGACCGAGCTGACAGAGGGAGCTCTGGCGGCGGAAGACCAAGAGGAGCGACTCTTCTTCTGTGCTGTTGTCCACGACCCCAGCCGGCTAGAGATCTGCTCTTCCTTTCGGCAAGACCTCTTGCCACAGATCGAAGAGCTCTTGGTTCTACCAGCTGATGAGCTCCTATCCTTCAAGGCAAAGCTCCTTGCAAATGCATTCCCGCAGCGCGCACTGGATACCACTCTCAAGCTCAGCCGGAGAGAATCCAACAGAGCAGATGCCGACGCAGTCGGTCTTATCCGCGCTGCGTGGGCTGAATCTGCAACTACCCAAGCCCTAGTCGAGTCCATCAGAGCCAATCCGAAAGTGACAACCACCACACTCCAGCAGATTGGTTTTCTCCGCCTTTCGGCTTCCGAAGCCTTGGCGCTCATAGAAGCTGGATTGCAGTCGAAAGACTCCGAACTGCTGCTGCTTTCGATCAATACGGCTGAGGCGATCGGGCCAGACGCGGCCGGCCTGGCCATGAAGCTAGAAGAGCTGGTGCTTCAACAGTCGGACCCCATACGCCTGAGAGCTGCTCAGGCTCTCGTAGAGATCTCGCCATCGCATGCAGAGGCCCTCGCTAAGAAACTAAGGGCAACAGACGACGCCCTGTTCCTGGAAATCAAGAGACGGCTGATAGAAAAGGCTCTGGATTGACTTAATAGTTTCTGTTCACTCCAGGGTGAAAAGTGTCCTATGCCTAGTTCTGAAAGTCGGCTTGCGCAATCTTCGAAAGTTCCTGATGACCACAGGAGAATCGGCGTCGAGGCCCAATTGAGGTGACTGGCCTCGATCCCCAAGGAAGACGAGACTCAGCGAACCGTGCTGCATCTCAGCCGGTAAAGGCCACCGGGCTCCTCACAAGAGGGATTGTGATACATCCAGAATAAGCGATCGACGGTTCTCGTTTCGAGCTGATTGAGATCAATCTATCGGGAGGCTCCATGGCTCAAACATCCTCTGGTTTCTGCACAATCTCGACACCCGTCAGCGCTTTCTTCAAGGGCCTAACCTTTGTTAGATCCACGGCGCTGCCGGAATGTTTATTCCTGATCATCTTTTTCTCGATTTTTCTTTTTTCCCCTCCCCTCGCCGCCCTCGACGATACCTGCACAGTGCCCTTGGGTTGCACCGGCAATATCGGCGGCGCGGGGTTCTGCGGCCTGGCCGAAGACTCCGTCGAGACGGGTCAAGGCTGTAATGGACTGGCCAACTGCCAGACCCCGCAGATCTCGGGATTCCAGGTGGAAGTCGAACCCCTGCCGGTGAGCCTCGACGAGGTACCCCGCTTCAAGGTACGCATGGTGGGCACCATCACGTCGCCGTTCAACGCCGCCGCCCGCTTCGACAACCCCAACGGCCAGCTTCAGCTCCGCTGGACGGAGCACGGCAGCGGCGCACCGCGCATTTCCACCTGCAGTAACAGCATCACCGATCGCGGACAGGTATTCATCGAGAAGACCCTCACCTGTGCCGACATGCGGGGCTTGCGCAACAACGATGGCCAGAATCCCCATCCACTGCGCTACAGCCTGGTGGCCTCCACCTGTGGACCGC
>JAJCXR010000028.1 GCA_029263315.1 Acidobacteriota bacterium
GCTGATCTTGGCGTCGAAGAAAATCCCCTCTCGTCCCCCTCTCTAGCTCTAGCAGAGGAGGGAAGGTCGTCCGGCGTCCCGGAGGGACGAAATGTCCTAGCGAGCGAATTTATTCGCTCGTCAACGGTCGAGAGCTGGAAAGGCGAGGCAGCGGATCAGTCGAGATAGCCGAGGGCTCGCAGCTGCTCTGCTAAGGCGGCAGGCAGCTCGTCACGGCTCGCAGGGTGAGACCCCAGGGACGCATGACGATAGAGCAAAGACAGGTTGAGACCGTCGGTGGGTTCGCTGATTTCGCCGCAGGCGGCGTCGAAGGTGCGTCGCAAGACACCCTGGGATGCGTTATCGGTGGTCTCTTCACCGACGACTGAGGTTTCGCTCGGGCCGGATTCCGACGGCAAGGTGCAACTTCCCCTTGGCCCGTGGACCTCGAAGGTGAGGGCGTCCTCGGGGGTGACTTGCTCCACCACCAGGCTGAAGCGCTCACCGGCCCCGACGCGAATTTGCAGCCGCCGCGCTGCGTCGAGACTCAGGGATTGAGCCGGTGCGTCCACCGACTTGAAGAATTGCGGTCCCAGCCAGTGGGGACCCCCGACGACGAGCTGAAACTCGGTGCTCGAAGCGTTCTCGATGCTGATCAGCAGGCCGTCGAAGCTCTCCATGAAACGGGCGATGGCCAGTCGCTCGAGATCTGACGTCGCCCCGTGCTGGTCGGCGAGATCGTCGTTTTCGTCGGCATCGCGGTCGAGGAGAAACAAGGCCTGCCGCGCTTCTTGCCGCTGCCACAGGGTGGGGTTGAGGACGTATTTGAGGCGGTTGCCACGGCGCAGGGAAAGTCCCTGGTAGGCGGTGGCGGACCATGCTTCGGTCTCTGCCGTGGGGCGACGGTAGCCGGGGTCATCGGCATAGGGGAGCAGTGACGCACCGTCCATAGGTGGTGTTTCGAGCCCCAAGGCGGCCAGCACGGTGGGCGCCACGTCGATTTGGCGTACCTGCTCCTCCACCCACTGGCCGGCGCCGCTTCGATCTGGCAGGGCGATCAGCAGCGGTACCCGGAGGTTGAAGTCGTAGAGGTAGGCGTGATCCGCCAGCCCGTGCTCCCCTAGGGCTTCGCCGTGGTCCGAGGTGATGACCACCAACTCCGTGCCGTCGTCCTCCGCCAGGGAATCGAGCAGCCTGCTGAGATGATGGTCGGTGTAGGCGATGGCGCTGTCGTAGGCATCGACCACCAGTTGCAGCTCGCCTTCAGCCAGGTCTTCGAGGCCCCCCTGGCCATCGTTCCAAGCATAGGACTTGCGCCGTACGGCGCCGGCCGTGTCACCGCTCGGTAACGGACGGGTGGTCAAGCGTCCCAGGCGATTTGGATCGCCGTCCTTGCCGCTGAGTTGACGGTGGAAGGGCGCCCGGACCCGATGCGGCGTGTGGACCTCGTAGGTGTGCAGGAAAAGAAAGTAAGGGCGATGGGCCTCGGCGGTCCACTGAAGGGCCCGTTCGATGCCGTCTTCCAGGTCCCCCTTGGGGCCCAGGTGGCCCGGAATGACGGCGTAGCGATCAAAGCCGCGGGCAAACCCGTAGTGGGCATCCAGGTAGCCGCCACCGGTCACCGCCATGGTTTCGTAGCCGGCCCGCTGAAGTTGTTGCGCCAACAGGTCGAAGCGCTGGGGCAAGGGTCGGGGGTGGTGCTGGCCATGGCTCAGGGGATCGAGACCGGTGAACAACGAGAGGTGGGACGGATACGTCCAAGGCGCCGCCGCCACCACGGAGCGGAAGGTGAGTGCTTGTCGTGCGGCCCAGCGCTCGAGGTTAGGGGACGTGGCCCGGGGATAACCATAGAGGGATAGATGGTCGGCCCTCAAGGTATCGATCACCACCAACACCACGTTGGGAGGTGGCGGCTCATCATGGGGACGGGTCAACCGCAGGTCGCCCCAGTAACCGTAGGCATCCACCGGGCCGGCATGGTCGCCGACGGCATCGACGGTGTCGACCGCAAAACGCAGCTCCAGGTCTTGACCTTGCCAGGGGGCGAGGTCGAGATCGATGTCGTGCCAGCGACCGGCCGGCCGAGCCGTCGGAGCCGTTGCCGAGGTGTCATCCTGGCTTGCCGCCGTGGGATGGGCGACTTGGGCGCTGAAGAGGGTGTGCTCGGTGCCCTGTGGGTCGCGACCGAGGACGCGGAAGGTCATCCCATGGCGGATTTCCGAGTCGACACCAAAGGCCGCTTCGAGGCGCTCGGCGGCGTTGATTTCGAGGGCCTGCTCCAGGGGTTTGCCGGGCAGCACCAGACGGGCGGTGCGCGTGGTGCCCCCGAGGGTGACCTTGAGCGGGCGTTGGCTGGCCCGTTGTCGCCGAGCCGGCGTCACAACGCTGCGCTGGCCACGGATCGACACCAAGCGGCCTCGCAGCTTCGAGGGAAGGAGGGGCAGCAGGCGTAGCTGGGCGATCTCGCCGCGCCACTGGGCATGCTGCGCCAAGTCGAAGACGTAAATGCTGGCTTCCCCTTCGCCCCGTACCTCGATGCTGCGTTGGGGGGCGAAGGACTCGCCGGGTCCCGCCCATTGCAAGCGCAGAGGACGTCGACCCGTACCCCCGAGAACCACTTCCAGTCGACCGATGGCAGCGCTGTCCAACGCCGTGTCCCGCTCGATGTAAGCACCGGGTTTGGAGGCGCCGAGTCGCCAGTGGCCGCCGATGGGTTTGGCCATCAAGTCGAATCCCCGGTGACGCCAGGGGGCGAGGTCGTCGGCGTCGCGGAAGGTCCACGAGAAGGTCTCCTCCCAGCGTGCCACCCCTTGACGACCAAAGACCTCGGAGGTTTCTTCGATCAACCGTTGGCTGATCCGCCGGTCGGCCGGCGAGTCGGGGGCAGAGCAAGCCAAGACCAGCCCGGCCAGGACGGCGGGGGCGACGATGGAAATTGAGGTTTTACGGGTCATGGCGGGGCTCGTTGAGGCGGCGATTCTATACGTCGTGGTCAGTGTCCCAGCGCTGAAAGCACCGCCGAGCATCGAATTCGCCAAAATAAATGGTCGGGGTTGCTCTGTTGCCGTCCTTTGGCGCCGGGAATCGATATGATCAGCCTTTATTCCAAATTGCGAGATTTGCTATCCGCGAGGCTCGTCGGGTGGGCAGTGTCACAGTCGCCGTTTTGGACGGGCGGCGCCGACAGGCCCCAGGGACCGGTGGGCGACGACCAGGGAGACTCTGATGACTCAGCGCTTGCGATCTGCGGGCATTCGTGCCCTCGCCATCTCCGTTCCTCGACAGACCCGCACCATCACCTTGCCTTCCGGAAAATCGGCGCTGCGCCACAGCATGGACGCAGATCAATCCGGTCTCGACCTCGACAAGGACGCCGCGCAACAGGTTCTGGATGCTGCCGGCCTCCAAGCGTCGGACATCGACCTGGTGTTGTCGGCCAGCTTTCCTGCCCTGCCGGAGCCTTGCATCGGCAACGCGACGCCCCTGGCTTGGGAAATGGGCATGGAAAAGGCGGCGGCGTGGAATATCGAATCGGCCTGTGCCGGTGGTCTGGTGGCCCTGCGCAGCGCCTGTCAGGAGGTCATGTTGGGGGAGTATGATCACGTGCTCTTGGTGGTGGGCTGTCCCTATTCGCAGACCGTCGAGCCGGGTCACCCGGCCATGGACGTGATCAGCGATGCTGCCTATGCTGTGCTCATCGGGGCCGTACCGGAGGGGCAGGGCTATGTCAGTAGTGTGGTGCGCAACTCCGGCCCCACCTGTCCGTTGGTGTCCTGGAGCGTCGACCCGGAAGTCCCCTCCGGTATTCGCTTGGCGGTGGGTTCCAAGACCGCCGGCCAGTTGGAATCCTGGGCTTTGCGGCAATTGCCAGAATTGTGCGAGCAACTCTTCGCCAAAACCGGTTTGTCCCCTGGGGATGTCGACCATTGGGTGAGCAACGCCCCCACCCCCAGCTTTGTCGACCGCGCCTTGAGCGCCATGGGTGCGTCACGTCACGACGGCGTCAATACCAATCGGCTGCTCGGCAATGTGGGGCCCGCCTTGATCGGCACCTCTCTCTACTACAACGCCGTCTTGCGCAAGTTCAAACCCGGCCAGCTGGTGCTCTGTTGCAGCGTCGGCAGCGAAGCCAGCCTGGCCGTGTCGTTGCTGCGCTGGGCCGACGACGTCTCCTTGGGCCAGGCGCCGCCCCATGCTTCGTTGTCGCAGATGATGGATTTCGAGCAAGAACGGCTGCGGGAGTAAAGGTCGCGGCAGATAATCATCGCCAACATCGCGCCGCAAATCGACTCGCCAGCAACGGGCGGAGAAGCGTACAAAGGCCGCCATGCTCTAGCACGGCGGCCTTTCTTGGTCAGGGAAAGGTGGCCTTTACTCGCAGGTGCCGTAGGGCAGCATCGGCGGACCGAAGGTCTGGTTGACGGGCATTTCGCAGGTCACCGTGAGGATGGGGCCACTCCAAGGGATGACCGTGAGCTTGACCGAAGGGTAGGCGGGACCACCGTTGCCATAGGTTTGGTAGGTGTGGGACACCGTCGTGCCGGTGCTGACGTGGCCGCTAGTACCGCCGTCACCGAAGTCGTACCACACCCGCCACACCGGCGAAGAGGTGGTGCAGGTGGCGACGAATTCACAGGTCTGGTTTTCACAGTCGAATTCGTAGCAGGCGGGAGCGTCGGCGAAGGCGGGCGCCGTCAACAGGGCCAAGGCGGCGAGCAGGGCGAACAAAGACAAGGTGCGGGTCATGGTAGATCCTTTCAACGATGTGTTGTTTGGAAGGGGGGCCTACTGTGGTGCCCCCCGGCTTCTGCAATGGATGATGCGAAGCTCGGCCGCGGGGTTTACAAATCCGTGGGCCTACAAATCCGTGGGTCTACAAAACCGTGGGCTTACAAATCCATGGGGTCACCAATCCATCGACCCTTGCCGCAGCAAAGCCTTGAGCTGTCCCCGGGCCCGCAGCAGCTGGACTTTCACCGTTTGCTCCGAAATGCCTAGGCGTCCGGCGATCTGGCCGTAGGTGAGGTCCTGCTTCAACAGCAGGAGGACGCAGCAACGCATGCGTCTCGGCAGGCGGTTGACGGCTGCGTAAAGTTTGTCGCTGCGTTCCGTGTCGAGCAGGGTGTGCAAAGGATTTTGGGGGGCGGTGGTGAGGTGCGTCGGAATCGATGTCAGATGATCGAGGGATACCTCCGGTGCGGCCCGGCGGGCGGCACTATCAAAGCGGCGTGTCGCCCTGGCGGTGTTGGAGGCAATACGAAAAAGCCAGTGCTCGACGGGTGCATCGCCGCGATAGGTGGCAAGTTTTTGATGCGCCTTGAGGAAGGTCTCCTGGGCGAGATCTTCACTTTCCCATGGGTTGAAGCCACGGTTTTTGAAAAGGGCGAGGACAGCGTCGCGGTGGTTGGCGTAGAGACGAGCTGACGGTCTCGAATGTCGCATGGGCTCCCTCTGAAGACGCAGGTCTTCCTAGTCCGAGGAGGCTCGCTCCTCGGCGCATGGCAGTGATATGGATCCGTTGTGTGTCTTAGCGTCGTCGTTCTGCGGCGCCGGCTCACCTATAGAGCAACGGCTATGCCAAGACGCAAAGGGGCCAGGTGACGTGGTGTCCGAGCTGCGACAGGCTTCTGGCGAGCGAAAATGCGCGCTTTTTTGTGCGGAGACGAGAACAATCGCGTATTGGATCTCGAATATAGATAGACACTGATCTCCCGAGACCAAATCCTGAGCCGAGGAGAGTATTTGAGCCGCGGCACCACCAAAGAAGATTCCCAGGCCCCTCATGCGAGAGCCACGGAGACGTATCGGGGACGCCCCGCAGGTGCCACTCCCGCTACGAGCGCTGTTCCGTGGCAGCGGGGGGATTGCCTGGGACGCTATGTGGTGCTCCAGGTCATCGGCGTCGGAGGCATGGGGGTGGTTTATGAAGCCTACGATCCGGAGCTGGATCGCCGGGTGGCCCTCAAGGTGTTATCCACCCACGGCGGCCAAAGTGACGAAGCTTCCCGCCTTCGATTGTTGCGGGAAGCCCAAGCCCTGGCGCGGGTCGTCCATCCAAACGTCGTGGCGGTACACGACGTGGGCTCGGTGGACGATCAGGTTTTCCTGGCCATGGAGCTCATCGAGGGGAGTGATCTGGGAGAGGCTCTGAGGAACCGGGCGGAGGAAGGGTCGCCCCTGGCTTGGAAGCAAGTCCTCGAGCTTTTCCTGCCGGCCGGTCGGGGATTGGCCGCGGCGCATCAGGCCGGCTTGGCACATCGGGACTTCAAACCATCCAATGTTCGTGTGGGGACGGATGGTCGGGTCCGGGTGCTCGATTTTGGTCTGGCCTTGGGTTTGAACGCCGCTCCTTCTCGGTCGTCGGCGGAGCTCACGGACGCCGCTGCGACCGCCGATGGGTCACTCTTCGATGTGGACCTGACACGGCAAGGCGACGTACACGGCACGCCGCGCTACATGGCGCCGGAGCAGCGCCTCGGCCAGCGGGCCGACGCGCGAAGCGATCAGTACTCTTTCTGCGTCGCCCTTTGGGAGGCCCTCTACGGAGAGCTTCCCAGGGGGAGCGAGGTGGGCAAGACAACGCAGCCAGTGGCGAGATCTGCGACGCCGGATGGTTCCTTGGCGATCTTCGGCGCTCACCAACGGTTGCAGGTGTTGTTGCAGCGCGGGCTGCGCATCGACCCGGCGGAGCGATTTCCATCATTGGATGGATTGCTCGATGATCTGGATGCCATCGTATTCAAGCGTCGCCTGCACTGGCGGCGATGGGCTCTCTTGGCATTGGTCTTGGTGATGGCCTTGCCTTGGCTGTGGACGCTGACCCCGCCGCCGGTCTGTCAAGGGGGCGAGCAACGGCTGGCCGGGGTTTGGGATGTGCAGCGCCGAGCGGCTATCGGCCAGGCCTTCGCCGCTCGGGGATCGGCCTCGGTGGCTAAAAATTGGCGGACGGTGGCCAATATCTTCGACCGCTACGGAGAGGATTGGTTGTCGACCTATACTGAGATTTGCGAAGCGACACACCTGCGGAAAGAGCAAACACCGGAGCTGCTCGATGTGCGCATGGCGTGTTTGGAGCAACGGCGCCAGGAGCTCGGCTCATTGACCGACCTCTTCCTGCGCCCCTCCCCAACACTTCTCCGGGATGCCGTGGACGTAGCTTCTCGATTGGGTGGGCTCGACCAGTGCGCCGCCCATCGTCTGGCCGCTGTCAGGCCCCCCGACACCGAAGATCCGGACGAGCTCGCCGCCATTGCCGCGTTGCGTCAGGAGCTGGCACGGTCTTGGGCTTCGCAGGCGGCGGGCCTCTATGGGCAAGCCTTGGCGGAGCTGGAGCCCCTCCTCGAGTCGGTGGAGGCGACATCCTATGCCCCCTTGCAGGCCGAGGTCCGTCTGGCGTTGGCCGACCTCTTGGAGCTGTCGGGAGACGATGCAGCGGCCAAAGAGGCCTACCGCCAGGCCGCCGCCAAGGCCGACGAAGGACGCTACGACGTGGTGCGGGCACGGGCTTTTCTCGGTCTCGCCTGGAGCTCCTGGGACCCGAATCAAGTGGCGGCGACCGATCGCTGGCTGGAGCTCGCACGAGGGACCATACGCCGCTTGGACGACGAACCGGATCTCCTGATGCGCTGGCATCAAGTGTCCGCCAAGGTAGCCTCCGGCCAACGCCAGACCGAAGCTGCCATCGAGCACGCGGGGCAAGCCGTCGACCTCAGCGAGATGGTCTGGGGGCCGGAGCATCTCAACACGGCAATTTATCTCTCCACCTTGGCGTCGGCCCTGTCCGTCGATGGCCGTTTCGAGGAAGCCTTGGCGGCGGCCAACCGCTCGGCGGAGATCCAGCGCCAGATCTTGGCAGAGGATGACATCCGGTTGAGCTTCATCGAGCATCGGGCAGCGGTTCAAGAGCTCCAATTGGGGCGCCTGGAGGCAGCGCAGGTCCGCCTCTCGCATGCCGCCGAGCTGAGCCGAGGACGGAGACATTCCCACCGCGTGCGGGTGCTCGCCGACCTGGCCAGCGTCGAGGCCAGGCTGGGGCTGGACGCCGCTGCCATGGAGCATCTGAAAACTGCCTTGGATCTGGAATCGGAGCTCAGCGGGCCGCGCAGCGCGGCGGTGGCCAGGCTGCTCAACTATTTCGGCGATGCGCGTCTGGAGTTGGCGGACCCGCAGGGCGCCGTGCCCTATTTGGAGGAAGCCTTGGCGATTCTCGACACCCATCCCGACATCCCTTCGGGCAAGCGATTTCCGGCCCTCGTCAACCTGGCCCTGGCCCGTATCCAGATAGGGCGCCCCGCTGACGCCAAGCCCTTGTTACGGCGTGCTGCCGAGAGTGTCGACCCGGAAGATTCCTGGTATTGGTATGTCGAGAGGGCGACGGGGCTCATCGCCCTGGCCGAGGAGCGACCTGGTGAAGCGGTGGATCATCTCGCCAAAGCCCTGGGCATGTTGACCTGTGACGGACGGGTCAGTCCGTTGGAGCGGCCGGTGGTGGAGCTTCAGCTGGCTCGGGCTTTGGCCGCGGCGGGGGATGTCGAGACAGCGCAAAAGTATGGGGAGGAGGCCCGTCAGCGCTTCCGGTATTTGGGCCGGGCCGGCCTTCGTGGTTACCGAGAGGCTGACGCTTGGTTGGAGACCCTGCAATGGACGAGCGGCAATGAATGAGACGGCAATGAAGGAGACGTCGGCACGCCCCCTGGCGCATTTTTGTCTGGTGGGCACCATCGATGGCCGTGTTTGCACCTTTGTCCTGTGGCGCGGCATCAACCTCGTCGGTAGCTTGCCCGCCTGCGAGGTGTTTCTGGATCATCCTGGGATTTCCCGCCGCCATGCGCAAATCGAAGCACGGGCCCGCAGTGTCACCCTCACCGACCTCGGCAGCAAGAACGGTACGCAGCTCAATGGTCGAGCCGTCCGCTCCGTCGAGCTTCGTTTGAACGATGAGATCGGCCTGTGTGGGCTGGCCCTGCGCGTCGAGCCTCTCGATCCGCAGGAGGCACGGCTAGGAGTGGCCTTGGGCGCCGACCCATCCCGTGGCGGAGGGCTCTCGTCGAAGACGACGCAGCTACACCGGGAAGCTCAGGGGGTGCAGCAGGGGGTGGTGGCTTGTATCGACTCCCTCGCCGAGCTCTGGGGGCGGCTGTTCCAATCCTCCGACCCGGATATCGACGCTTGGTTGCGTCGTTTGGTGGAGGCCGTGGGTGGCGAAGGGGCGGCGTTGATCGAAGAATGTAGCGGAGAGATGATCTTGCTGGCCAGTTGCGGACCGGTGGGTGGAGAGCAGCTGAGCAGTTGGGAAGCGGTCGCTGACGACCCTACGGCGTCGACGGCCTGGCAGACCGTCGAAGATTCCCAGCGTTTGGGCCTGGTGCTCTTCGGAGGCACGGCGATCCCACTGCGGGATCACCTGGCGAGCTTGGCGGTGCAATGGCTGTCCCATGCTCGACAGCCGAGCCTGGCGGCGGCCCAGCTGTCAACGGAGTCTGCGAGAGCGTCTCCGACAAAATCTCAGACAGGGCGGCCGACAGGGTCGCAGAACGGTCGTCGTCCGTTGGTATTTCCGCCCGGCTATGTATGCGGCGAGAGTCAAGCCATGGCGGCGGTCTACGCTCAGATGCGCCATCTCACCCAGGGGGATGTGCCGGTCTTGATTATCGGCGATACCGGCGTCGGCAAAGAGCTCCTGGCGCGCTCCCTCCACCTGTCCTCGCAGCGCTGCGAGGGTCCGATGGTGACGATCAACTGCGCCGCCATCCCCGAGGAGTTGTTGGAGGCGGAGCTCTTCGGTATCGCCCGTGGCGTCGCCACCGGTGTCCATGCCCGCCCTGGACGCATTGCTCAGGCCGATGGTGGCACGCTGTTCCTCGACGAGATCGGAGACATGCCGACCAGCCTGCAAGCCAAGCTGTTGCGCGTCCTGCAGGAAAAAGAGGTGCAGCCCCTCGGCGGTCAGCTGACGCCGGTGGACGTGAGAATCGTCTCCGCGACGCACAACGAGCTGTCGACGATGATCGAAGGGGGGACATTTCGTCGCGATCTCTACTACCGTCTGGCGGGTTATGTCCTACGACTACCCTCGTTGGTCGAACGGATCGAGGACCTTCCCCTGTTGGTGGAACACTTCTTGAAACGCTTCAGCGGCGAGATCCACAAACCGATCCGGGGTGTGACAGTGGGAGCCCTGCGATTGATGGCCGAGCACCCGTGGCCGGGCAATGTACGGCAGCTCGAGCACGAGGTGCGCCGCCTGGCGTATTTGGCCTATCCGGGGCAGGCCGTTGATTCGAGTCAGCTCTCGCCGGAGATCCGGTCACCGCCGATCGCTGAGCCCCCGGCCCCGGTGGCGGACCAGGCTGCAGCCTCCAGAGTGCCCACCCTGGACTTGGCGCAGCTCGAGGTGATGGCCATCACTGCGGCGCTGGAGGAGGCGAATGGGGTGCTCACCGACGCCGGGCGACGGTTGGGAATCTCCCGCGACGCCCTGCGCCGCCGCTTGCAGCGTCATGGTCTGCGCTAGGTGGGTGGCCGCGTCGAAGAAGACGGCGCAAAAACGCACGCGTTGCCGCGCATGCCGCGTGGGTCCGCGTGCTCCTGCAATGATCGAAAGGCATCGAAGACCGAGATGGTGGGGCCTTGCTCCTTGGCCTGGATCTTGAAATGGGAGA
This sequence comes from Acidobacteriota bacterium, assembly GCA_029263315.1. Lineage (GTDB taxonomy): Bacteria > Acidobacteriota > Thermoanaerobaculia > Multivoradales > J023 > JAJCXR01. The sequence continues at coordinate 10,641 of JAJCXR010000028.1, forward strand.
TTGCCATCTGATCAGCGCCGCCCGCGGCGAGCGCAGCTCTTATTGGGTGCATTCCCATGAAAGGAGACTCCGATGTACCGCCTATTTTCTTGCGTCTTCATCCTCTGTTGGCTGGCCGGTTCGACGGCGCTGGCCGCCGAATTACCCGGGGCCGACAACCAGCCCTACGAGTCCTTGGCCGTCCAGTTCTCCAGCTCCGCCGAGGGCATGGAACGCCAAGCGCCCCATCTGTGGACGTTTGGCAATGGCCATACGTCCACAGAGGTGGACCCCGTCCACACCTACGACTACCCGGGGCGCTACCGCGTCACCCTGTCCATTGACGGCGGCCCGCCGATCGCCCTGGTCGCCGATCCCGGCCGGCAGATCACATGGCAGGATTTTGAGAGCTGGCCCGACGGTGCTTGGAATTCTGACCCGTTGGAGCCGACGCCCCGTGGCAGCATTGCCGGTGGCTACGGTTACTGGCACGACCTGACCGATCCCGAGACCACCTGCACTTCGCCGGTGGGTATCCCCATCGAGCAAGGGGGCGGCGGCGGCGACGTTAACCCCGATCCCTTCCGTACCTGGGTGCTCTGCCTGTCCTTGGGTCTCGATGAAGCGCCGACGCAGCCATGGACCTACTTTCAAGTCTTGTCGATTGAGGATGCCAATGCCGCAGCATCGATTTTCGGAGTCACCCTGCAGCACCGCAACGGCGGGTATGAGATTCAAGCCTTTGCCCACAACGACACCTCGCTCGGCCCATCGTCGATGGATCTTGCCCATCTCACCCCTTGGCGACCGGTGGCCGCCGACGAAGTGAGGATCGAGCTTCACGGTTGGATCAAAGGCCCTGCGGCGTTGGATGGTGGCGGGCTACGTTTACGGGTGCTCGACACCTCGACCCATGAGCAGCTCATATACGAGGAGTTGAGCAACATCGACAACAAACTGTTGTCGATGGATTCTTTCCAATACGGTGTTGTCGGTTCCCAAGTGGCGCCGCAAGGCGGCATTCGATTGGATGACTACAAAGTCCTCAGTGCCACCTGTTTGCCTCCGTCGAGCAGCGCTCTCCTCGGCCATTGGGATTTCGACGATGTCTCCAATCTGGGGCTCGATACCTCGGGTCAAGGGCGAGAGGGTACTCCGATGGGGGGTGTCACGTCGGTGGTGGGTCGGCCGCGTACGCCCTTGATTTCTGAGCTGGCTTTGCAGCTCGATGGTACCGGAGTCGTCAAGATCCCCAATCTCGGGGAAGATCTCGTCGGTCTTGAGGAAGTGACCGTCGAAGCCTGGATCAAGGTGCCCTATCAGGATCAGAAAAATGTCTTCCGTAGCCGCCAACCGTTGGGGCTTTACAGCGACAAGGTTGTGGTCTCCAACTACATCGCCGGTAACGGCTGGGAAATCCTGGCCTCGAACGTCGCGCCGCCCGTCGACACCTGGTACCACTTGGCCGGTGTCTTCGACCGTGGTGACCTCGACATCTATCTCGATGGCGTGCACGCCGGGCATCGCAACCTGGGCTTCACGGAGATCCAAGGCACCTCCTACGGAACCTGGGCCATCGGTGGCCGAGCTCCTGGAGCCGGCGTCGATGCCGACCAATTGCTCGTCGGGGCGGTCGACGACGTCAAGGTCTATGGCCGAGCTTTGAGCGAGGCGGAGATCCGGGCTGCGGCCGGTCTATGCGACCCGTGAGAGGGCGGCAAGTACCTCAGCTCAGGGCAAACGTCCCGTTATGACATAGCTCAGAACCCCCACCACCTGCTCCGGCCGCTCCGCCACCGCCAAGGCGGCACCGTCCACCTCCTTCAAAGCATGGGTCAGCTCGGCATCGTGCAAGACGATCAAAGGCTTGCCCAGGGCCGCCGCATAGCCGGCGTCAAAGGCCGCGTTCCATTGCCGATATTTGTCGCCGAAGCGGACCACCACAATGTCCGCCTCGGTGATCAGAGTACGGGTGCGAATGGCGTTGACTTTGGCGCCCTTGTGGTCCTTCCAGAAGGGCTTGGCCTCGTCGCCCAGAATGTGCACCCCGCAGTCATCGCTGGCCGAGTGGTCGGTCACCGGGGCGGTGAATACCACAGGTAAATCGGCCGCGCCGTCCTCGATGCGTTGGCGCCAGTCGGAGTGAATTTCGCCGGAGAGGTAGATGGTCCATGTCTTGGTCATGTCGGTGGCTTCCTCGAGGTTCGTCTAGGGCGGATGGTTGGGCTGTCAAGGTTTTGCCTCAGCCTATCAAGGGAAGGGAAGCGGGGGGCTCACATTTGGACTGGAACATGAGACGAGGTCACTTCAGACCGTTCTTCTTCTCGTCGGTTGAAATCGACAGTAATCAACCAGAGGGCTACAATAGGAGAGAGAATGAGATTGTCGTCTCCCTTAAGGCCCGAACGTTTCAGAATCTTTCTTATACTAGAAGGGAATTGATCTTGACTGAGTGTCTCTGAAGGCAAATCTCTTAGAAAGGTTGCCGGGTCATTATCGCAGCAACTGAGAACTTCGTAGATTTGCGAGCGAACGGTTCCAGGTACTTCTCTCCATTGACTTTCCAAATAGTCAGATATTTCAGGTATGACATAGTCCGCAATGATCTCTTCGCATATCTTACGGTTTACAAGGGGGATCTTGACGCGAGTGGCACGGTCAAAAATATGATAGAGGCAGACTTGTAAGAGATATGGCAGCCCGCTAGTTAGAAGTCTAAGTGTACCACGGGTTAAGAATGACATAGTCGGATGCAGGATGTTGGGCGCACTATCATCGGTTGGTCCCCATGAGAATGAGTCCAGTAACTTCTCGCACTCATCGCTGGCCAGGCTGCCAACATTATGTTCTTTAAAAACGTTTGTTATAGGCGATAGCTCAGGCGAGCCTGCAATTGGTCGGGATGTCGATATGACCCATCGAATTCTTGAAAAATCTGAGCTTTCTATTGCATGTCTCCAGGCTTGGAGAACAACGTCGTGACCCCATCCGGATAGTATGCCGACTTCGTCGATTAGTACAATTACAGAAATTTTTTTCCCGGCGTCGGCAACTGCTGTAATTGTTTGACGGATGCTGTTTAGAGATTTTTTCAAAAAAGCAGTGCCTTGCTCAGGAGAAATTTCGCCAAGTACCCAAATCAGATCCGCGAAACTTTCCCATGGCTCGCCAGTTAAGAAGTTAGAGAGATTTTCGTTGAATTCACTTGTACTAGCGCTTTCTCCCTGAAGGCCTATTTCCCGCTTTATGGTATGGAACAGAGCCCGCATTATCGAGTCGGCGAACCCTACTCTGAGTTGGTCCTTCACAATTGTAGGAAGTTCGTGATTTGGATCTTTATGCTGATGTGCCCACTCGTGAAGCTTTCGGGCTACATGAGGTAAGATGGCATAGGGAGGAGTAGTTGCTGCATGCACGTCTACGACAATAGTTTCTTCGGGTTCAAACCCGAGTCCAAGAGATTCGGCTGTAGTTGAATGTCCACATTGATTTAGTTCTTGATTGATACTGTGGAGTCTGTCTCTGACAAGATTTAGTACGGTGGTTTTGCCTGATCGGTGAGCTCCTACGATTGCAATGTTCTCTTTCTGGTAGAGCCTCTGGGCTATTCTGTCAGCCAAGCGAGAGCGTGTGGCATTACTATTTTGTTTACTCGAGGTATTCCCATCAAGATTCTTATCGAATGTTGTATACAGTTTAGATGGCCCATAAAGATTGAGATATGATTGTTGGTCAAGTGGCTTTGTGAAAGAAAAAGGATTTGGGGCAAATCTACTAGCGTAGGCTCGGATATCTTTGTCGAAGTCTGGATCCCAAACTCTATGTATGTGTAAAGTACTTTCGAACCTCGGCTCTATCCCTCGACTCTTCCGGGCAGGACCAGAAAGTTCTCTGCTTATCTTAGGCAGTTTTTCCTCGATTCTTTCCCTGAACGTAGCGAATGCGGGAGCCTTTCCTTCTTTACCCTGTAGTTCTTTGAAACACTGTAGGAATATTGCAATGTCTCCGACTCTTCCGTCAGCCTGAGACTCGTTATGAGGAAAGAGAACTACTAGTTCTAGCGACCCCCACTGGCCATCCTTCTTGGCGGAGGTAGTTGCAGTCAAAACATTGCCTCCAGCTCCTGAAATTCTTTCAAGTGTCCAGCCCCACCATTCTCCTTCGAAACCACTTGTTGGTATCAGGAGTTCGAATGCTACCAATATAGCGTTTCTTTGGTGAAATATATCCCAGCATATAACCTGTTCATCGGAGTCCGCATGGCATAGAGCAACTGCCCATTTTTTCGGCATATAAGTCAAAATATCGGGTATGGTTTCACGCTTCTTCCAGATCAAACTTGCCCAAGGTAGAATATTTAGTCGATGCTCTCCGTCGTTGTCCTGCTCCACAAGAAATTTCTTTCTTGCTCTTGCACGTATTTGCCAGGCAAGGATGTTCTTGTCGTCATCTTCCGGAGCTATTTCAGGTGCCTTGCTGCCACCGTAGTTGCTCAGTCTGCCCAGCCGATTTAGGGTTACCAGCGGTGAGATCCAGTCGACTGATACGCTAATTTTGTCTCTTCTGGACGTTCCGCTATTGTTTTCTAAGTCCTTCTGCAAAAGTTTTTGAAGTATTTGCCTCGGTGAGTCTTGGTCAGACTGAGGGTCCTTTACCATCTTACGTAGTAGTTCATGCAGCCGGAGGGTTTCTTTTGATGAAACTTCGGGCACTTTCGAAGGTAATTCAAGCCAAAGGAGTGTAGATGGTATGATTAGATCGAGTTGATTCTTTTTTCTTCTGTGGTTGACCCGCGATTGCATGGAACTGTGGAAAACTTGAAACTCATTTAGGTCGTTTCCATTTGTTGATTCCATGTGTCGACAATAGAGTGAGTTTTTATTGAGGTTGGACAAGACTCGACTAAGCGCCCCCGGTATTGGGTCTACGGTAACCGACATCCTTATCATATTGGACCAAGAAGGGGCAGCGAGCGGGCTCATTACTATCGAAAGCGAAGGTTGGAGGCCAGGCGCTTTTGATCCATTTCTGGACTCATTCGTTGGTAAGAGTACGAAGCCGTGAAGAGTTGCATTGCACTGGATGGCGATTGCTTCCGCTGCCACGTGGTTAAAGCGGAGAAAGAGTTCGCCTTCTTCTAGGACTTGTACACGGTTGAATATCTTCATGCGCTAATTTGAAACCTTTCTTTGGGTCCACGAATGGACGATCACTTAGTGTTATCTTTGATGTTTGGGCGGTTGTCCAGGCATCACCTGCTTCTCCTGAACTTTGGTGTTTTCTGCCTAGATCCGTGGCCTAGAAGGAGAGGGCGTCTGGCTTCGTAGTTCTATTTTGTGGAAGACCTCATCGTTCTATTCAGTATACTACTCTAGTGTGTTATCTGCTAAGTGTGTTGTGCTAGGCCCTGGGACTTATGGTAGTCCCTGGGACTCAAATATTGATTCGAGGCGTGCTTGGAGCTCTGCGGAAAATTGCGCCTTATTTAGTTTTCCGTCTTTTAGTCTTGGCACATAGATAATTCGATGAGTCATGAAATCGAAGGGTGTGGGTGGTGAGTTGTTCTCCCTTATTGGTATCCAGTTTCTAAGATCTGATATCGGCTCTTGTTGTTGAGCTTGTAGTAGGCCGGCTTCGAATATTACGTTGGGGTTGTCCTTGTAGCCGTCGATTGGGCTACTTCCTAGCATCTCTGAAAGATAGCAGAGGCCGAAACGCGATTCTTCGATTCGCTTCAATATTTGCATGTCGATGTGGCCGGTGTCATTGATTTCATCCCAGAAGACAACATTTATAGAGTTTTCGAATTCGCCCAATACCTGTCTAATGACACCAATTACTTCTTTGTCTGCATTTGATGGAGATGCGAAGAAAAGCTTGGGGGCGATAAACAGGTTTAGGTTTCTTCTTTCTCCAGATAGGTGGCGTAGGTGATTTATCGCGTCTTCAATTTGAGCTTGTATGCGCGAGTTGTCTTCGCGCTTTGTGTAGAGTGAGTGTAGTCCTCTCGATAGTGCTGCCACTTCTTCTTTTGCGACAGAATTTGGTGTTAGATAGAGTTCTGACTCGATATTGACCACTCCTTCTATTGGGGAACGTCCTCTCCTAGGTACTGGAAAGCAGATTAGTGTTTTAGCTTCGATATCCAGGTTGTCTAAGTATGGGGGTAGTTCTTTTGTTCTAGACCAGAGGTCAGAGTAGTTGTCCGTTTTGGTTAGGGTCTCTTGGTTAGCACCCACGACCCAAAGTGGCTTCTTCGACTCAAAACATGTTGCGCATAATCCGCTCAATGTTCCGTCTTCTTTTCGTATAGGAAAACCTCTGCGAGCGTCTCCCCAGGCTGGGCTGAGGCCTGGTTTATTTATAATTGACTGATACAGGAATAGGTCACATGACTTTGCTCCGAGGGCTGCCTCGCAGTAATCACTGGCCATTTTTCTTATTCTTTCCGCTATAGCGTCAGTGACATGGTCGCGCGCTAGTTGAACAACGGATTCAAGATCCTTACCGAAGGTACTGCGTTTCATGGCTTCCTTTCCATTTGATATCTGTTTTCCAGGCCGGTGTTTTTCTTGCCTCTTCTTCTTCCCTGCTTGCGTGGGTGGTGAAAGCTGTAGTGCTCTCAAGTGCTTATCTTGAGTCGTCAAGAACACAGGCCTGTCACGATACCCGATCGCTATCTTGCTTGAGTTCGTTCTGCCTGGGTGTTCAGAGGTGATGAGGTTAGTAAGGTTACACACTTCTAAACGCGCCAAGAGAAAGGAACTCGGATCATTCTTTGATTGGCTAGTGCCACTATACGTGTCTTCTGGCCTTGTTGGGTAGCGCCGAACGCCCTGCTCGATTCATGGCACCCCCTTTGCATTCGTCTGGGTCTAAGCCCCGCACAACCGCAGAAAACCAACGTTGCGGCGGGAACGTGCGTGCCAATTTGGCGCGTTGTTGGGCCGATTTTGCCTGGGACGGTCGTAGGACCTAGATTTTGAACAACCTCTAGAGGACATCCGATGACAGAAACGACTGACGAGGCTTTTGTGGACGATCCACCAGCGTCCTCAGCCGGCGGGACGGCAAAGCCCGTGGCGCCGTTGGCTGAGGCTCTGGTGGAAGTGCAAGGGCTGAGCAAACATTACGGACCGATTCGCGCTGTCGACGGCATCAGCTTCACGGTGCGACGCGGCGACATTCTGGGTTTCTTGGGCCCCAATGGCGCCGGTAAGACGACGGCCATGCGCTTGATCACCGGCTTCTTGACCCCCGACGCCGGAACGGTGCGGGTGGCGGGCCACGACATCGCAACGGAGTCGCTGTTGGCACGCCACAAGGTGGGCTACCTGCCGGAGAATGCGCCGGCCTATGGCGAAATGACGGTGACCGGTTTCTTGGAATTCATCGCCGAGGCCCGCGGTGTCACCGAGGTGGATCCGGCGATCCGCAAAGTGGTGGCCATGACGGGTCTGGAACGGGTTCAGCATCAGATGATCGAGACCCTGTCGAAGGGCTTCAAGCGCCGGGTTGGCCTGGCGCAAGCGCTGATCCACGACCCGGAGGTGTTGATTCTCGACGAGCCCACCGATGGCCTCGACCCCAATCAGAAGGCCATGGTGCAGGAGCTCATCAGCAACCTGTCGCGCAACAAGTGCATCATCCTCTCCACCCACATCCTCGACGAGGTGGAGCGCATCTGTAACCGCGCCCTGATCATCTCCCAAGGCAAGATCTTGGTGGATTCGACGCCCCAAGAGTTGATGACGCAAGCGCCGAACCACAACGTCGTCAGGCTGTCCCTCGAATCCCCCAATCCGCAGCTGGCCAGGACCTTGGCGGCGCAAGCCTGGTGCAAGCGCTTCGACGAGCTGACGCCGACCTCCTTCGAGGTCTTTCCCGTCGACGGTGAGAATCGATTGGCGGAAATCCTAGCGCTGGCCAAGGACGTGCCTCTCTCCGCAGTACACCTGGACGAAGGGCGCCTCGACGAGCTGTTCCGTCACATCACCGAGGGGGTGAGCCGATGAGCAACACGGCACCGAGCCATGGCCGGTTCACCGGCATGAAAGCCGTCTTCAAACGGGAGTTCAAGGGCTATTTCTCGTCGCCCTTGGGCTACATTTTCATCGTCATCTTCCTGGTGACCAGCGGTTGGCTGACCCTGTCGCGGGATTTTGGGCGTTTTCTGGAATTACGCCAGGCCAGCCTCGATCCGTTTTTTACCTACATCCCCTGGGTCTTTGTCATCTTGGTGCCGGCGGTGGCCATGCGCCTGTGGGCCGAGGAGCGCAAGACGGGCACCGTCGAGCTTCTCTTCACCTTGCCGGTGACTCTGGAGGCCTCCTACTTGGGTAAGTTCTTGGCCGGCTGGAGCTTCTTGGCGTTCTCCCTATTGCTCAGCGCGCCGCTGGTATGGCAAGTGGAACGCTTGGGAAACCCCGACTGGGGTGTCATCCTGACCGGCTATCTTGGCTGCCTGCTGCTGGCGGGTGTCTACCTGGCCATCGGTATGTTGTTTTCCGCCCTGACCCAGAACCAAGTGGTGGCCTTCATCCTGGGGACCGCCGCCAGCGTCGTCTTCTTGATCGTAGGTTTGCCCGAGACCCTAGAAGGGATCGGTCGCTGGTTCGGGGGTTACGCCGAGCAGGTGATGGCCAGCTTGAGCATGGCCGACCACTTCGCCACCATGACCCGAGGTCTGTTGGAGCTCGGTTCGTTGGTGTTCTTCTTCGCCTTTACCGCCGGTTGGTTGATTTGCGGCATGCTCGCCCTCGACCGCACCAAGGCAGCCTGAGGAGGTATCGACGATGGCCAAGAAATCAGTTCTCGACAGTCGTCTCACCAGCATTATCTTGTTGGTGCTGATCACCGTGTTCGGCATCCATACCGTGGTCGCCAACACCGACAACGTACGTCTCGACATGACGGCCGACAATCTCTACTCCCTGTCGCAAGGCAGCGTCGAGATTCTCGATCGCATTCAGGACGAGGGCATCAAGCCCATCGACATCAAACTCTACTTCTCGCAGACGGCGGGCAAGACCCTGCCCAAGTTCATCAAGGACTTCATCACCTACGAGCGCTACATGCGCGCCCTGCTGGGTGAATACGAGCGGGCCGCGGACGGCAAGATCCGTCTCAGTTTCATCGATCCGGTGCCGGACAGCGACGAAGCCCAAGACGCCCTCGACTACGGGCTCGATGGCAAGCCGATCAATCAACACGGCGATCTCTTTTTCTTTGGGCTGGTCTTTGAGACCCAGACCGGCAGCCGTGATGTCATCGATTTCTTGTGGCCGGCGCAGCAAGAGACGGTGGAGTACGAGATCTCCAAACGCATCCAGTCCTTGTTGTGGCCGGAGCGTCAACGGGTTGGTGTGATGTCGAGCCTCGAGGTGTTGAGCGAGGCGGAGAATCCTTACATGGCGCAGATTCTCGCCGCCCAAGGCAAGAACCCGCAGGAGTCCTGGATCGCCATGCAGGTGCTGCAGGAGACCTACGACGTCAGCAAGATCGACATCGATACGGACGCCATCTCCCCCGACGACTACGATCTGGTGGTGGTCATTCATCCCAAAAATCTCAACGACCGTGCCCTGTGGGCCCTCGACGAATGGATTGCGCGCGGCGGCAATACCTTGATTTTCGTCGATCCATATTCATTGGCCGATGCGCCGCCCCAGAATCCGCAGCAGCCCTGGGCGCAGCTTCAATACAAGGCGGCCTCGGACCTCGATCGATTGACCCGCGCCTGGGGCATCGAGCGGGTGGAGAATGCCGTGGTCGTCGATTTTGATCTGGCGGTGCGCCGTCCGATGGATCGCCGGGGGGGTGTGCAACGGGTGCTCTACGACTTGGAGATCGGTGAGGACGTGGCCGAGGCCACCCTCGATACCGGGCACCCCGTCTTCCAAGGGCTGTCCAATCTACGCTTTTTTTTGGCCGGCGCCTTGCGCCAGGTTGGGGACGAGGTCCCCGAAGGGGTGACCTTGACGCCCCTGGTATCGACGACGGAAAAAGGCAGCACCCTGGAAATCCTGCCCGGTTTCCCCGGCGACGAAACCCTGACCTTCGCCGATCTCAACGATCCGGCCAAGATCAGTGACGCCTACAAACCCGGCACCGAGCCGGTGGTGATGGCCTATTTGGTCAACGGCAAGTTGCCGTCTCTCTTTCCCTCCGGGGCGGATATTCCCGGGCCAACGCCGCCGCCCCCCGCCGGGCTGCCACCGGGCATCGACCTACCGCCGCAGCAGAGCGACGAGGTGATCCGCAAGGAGCCGGTGCCGGAGGGGGAGCGACAGGCTGCCAGCGTCATGGTGTTTGCCGATGTCGATTTCATCAGCGACCAAGTGGCCTTCCAGAATTCGTTCTTTGGCCCCTCGGCGGCGAACGACAACTACAAGGTGCTGCTCAACGCCGTGGACTACCTATTCGGCGACGAGTCGCTGATGAAAGTACGCTCGAAGAAGAGCATTGAGCGTCCCTTCACCCTCTTCGATGAGATCGAGAAACGCGCCGATGCGGATTCTTTGGAGCGGGAGAAGGAGCTACGGGCCGAGATCGAAGAGTTTCAAGAGCAGTTGCAGGAGAAGCAAGGCTCGGCCAACAACAAGGCGCTGTTCCAGAAGCAGCTGCAGGACGAGGTCGAGATGCTCAACGAACGCATAGATGAGGCCAACCGTGAGCTGCGTGAGATCCGTCAAGCTAAGCGGGCGGCCCTCGAAGGGGAAGAGAGCAAGGTGCGCATCGCTACCCTGGGCACGACACCCCTGTTGGTGTTGATCCTGGGGCTCTACCTCTTCTTCCGCCGCCGTTCCCGTGATCGTCAAGCCAGGAGGACCGCCCGATGAAAAGCAATCGCCTGTTGATGGTGGTCGCCGCCGCCGTCTTTCTGTTGTCGTTCCTCTCCTACCGCAGCAGTGTGACGCGGGCCGAGCGCTTTGAGCGGGGACAGAAATTTCTGTCGAATTTGAACCCCGACGAAATCGCCAACATCACCCTCGCCAAGGGTGGCGACGTCACCAAGCTCAAACGCCAGGATGATGTCTTCTTGGTGACCAGTGAGCACGGCTATCCGGCGGCCAACGACGCCGTCAATCGCATGCTCAAGGATGTCCTCGGCCTCAGCTTGGAGAAAGAAGTGGGCAAAGGTGAGGGGCTGGAGGAGGAGCTTGGATTGCGACCCGAGGCGGAGGGCACCTTGGAAGTGACCTTCAAGAATGCTGCCGGCAAAGACATGGTGCATTTCCTGGTGGGCAAGGCCTTTGACGATGGCTCCGGCAACTATGTGCAACGTCTCGACGGTGAGAAAGGGCCCATCTACCTCACCGCTGAGCGGGTCTTCCTGCAGACCAAAAGCAGCGACTACGTGAAGAAAGAGCTGCTCGATGTTCCCGCCACCGACATCGCCGCCATCCGCGGCAATGGCTTCACCTTCGAAACCGTCGACGGCGAGTTGGCCCTGAGCGGTCTGCCCGAAGGCAAGAAAGAGAGCGCCAGGGCGACGCAAGTCCAAAGCGTGCTCTCCGGTCTGCGCTTCCAGGAACACTTCCTGGCCAATGACCCAAGCCTGCAGGGTCTTGTTTTCGATGAAGAGCTGCAAGTTGAGCTCAACGACCAATCGGGTTACACCCTGCAAGTGGCCCAGCGTGGCGAAGACCACTACTTGCGCATTGCCGGTTTCCACGACGTCGGCCAGTTGTCAGTGGCCCTCGACGCCAGTGAGGACGAGGTGCGTGAGACCTCCGAGGTGCTGAGCCGGGGTGATGAAATCAAGGATTTCAACGCCCTGCACGGCTCGTTCATCTACAAGGTGACGAGCCTCACCGCCGACAAGGTGCGGGCCAAGGCGTCGGAGCTCATGGAAGACGCCTAGGGTCTCGTCGGTTCCAGAGGTCGCTATGGCGCCCTTCTCTCCATTGTGGAGGGAAGGGCGTTTTTTGTGTGAGCCCTGGAAATTCACCCCCTAGTTCTCGTCAGTTCTCGTCCCGATTTCTGCGTCCCCTGGCGTTCCTTCGCGCCAAGAAACCAACAATGCGAAATCTGGAGACAAAGAAATTGGATTGTGGCCAAGGAGGGGCCGGTGTTCGTAGCCGGGGGCGGGGGCGTGCGGGGCGACGGCGAGCCGAGATGACACAGGCCAGGGCCAGCCCATTCATCCCAGGGTCAGGAACGCACCGGCGCTGCCCTGGGCGATCGGAGAAGCTGGAGCAGCGCTTTGGACCAGATGATCCGATCGTCCCCAAAAGAGCGCGTTAGATATATGCAGAAGGCTCTAATTGGGCCTTCCCCAGGATGCCGCCGCCGGGAAGTGAGAGTCTCGGATTTTATGAACGGCTTCGTCAGAGTTAGGAGAGAGCGATGAATCAGATACCTTCACCAAAGCTTGACCCTTCCCTTTTGCGCGGTGATAAGAGGGCTTGGGTTACACGAAGAGGCACGATCGGATGCCTCGGACTTGCCCTGACGCTTTTCTTCGGGCTGGTCTATGTTCCTCCTTTCTTCAGCCTCGATTTTTCCGGCGATCATGGCGTTATTTATGCCGAAGAGGCCGGTTTCCGGATCAAGAGCTATACGATCCCAACGGTTGAGGATCTGGAAACGGATAATGCATCGACTCCAGATGAGATCCGGAGATACCTCAAGAACCGGGAGTCGAGCTCGCCGGAGCGGCAGAAAGCACTCGACCAGGACTACGAGGCAATGATGCTCAGAGAGGATCTGAGCCCTCCGCACACCAAGGCTGATCTCATGACAATGCATGGTGAAACCTGTCTGAAGCGCGGAGACCGGGAGGCGGCCATCTCTCTGTTCGAGGAAGCTCGGCGCATGGCCCCGGAAAATCCCTGGCCTCTGGTCAAGCTCATTCGAGCCAAGTCGCCAAGGCTGCAAGAGCTCTTGGCCAAGAAGCCTTGGACTGCCGAAGAGCGGAATGAGTTCGAAACCTTGTACTACAGCCTGGAAGAGCTCGAAGCCGAGCTGGTCAGAGTGGGCGTTCAACGTATCGTCGCCCTGAGTTGGTTGCGGTCGCTCGGCTTCGATCCTCTGCCGCCGGATCCGATGAGTCGAACGGACTCTCGAGATGCCGCCTTGGTGGCCGATCTCTGGAGATGGGCAATCCAGAGGCCCGCTCTAGTACGGGCCGCCGAGATCATCTCGACCCGAACGGCTGTCGCCTCCGTCGATCGATGGGATAGAGGCAGCTTGATAGAGGAGCTTTCCTATGGCGGGGCTTCCGACTCCACAGCTCACGCTTCGCGGCGATTCATGGTCATCACGGCAGCGGAGGAGACTCCAGCCTGGGCGGTCGACGGTCGCCCGGCTACAACGTTGAGATTCACGCGAGCCGACACCCTGCGAATCAGCGCTGCGTTGAACGGTTTTGGTTTTCGAACGGTGGTCGCCACAGGCGACCGGGAAGGATTGGTCCAGGAAATGTTGAAGGAAGTTATGCACAGCACTGAAGAGACCGAGTTGATCGTTTACTACTCCGGCCACGGTTTCACCGACACCTCCGGCAAGACGGTGATCGGCACCGATGACCCTCGCAGTGTCCTCACGCTGACCGAGATGCGCAGCGTGTTGTCGCACCACCGAGGTGAGGTCACCATCCTCCTCGACGCCTGCCGGGACCAGCGCGATGTCTACGTCGATGTCGGCGATGTGGAGCAGCTCATCGGGCCCAACCCGCCCAATGTCCTCATGGGCACCGGTACGGGGGCGCTGGCCATCGAATCCGAAACGCTGGGGGCGAGTGTCTTCACCACCGCGGTGGAACGGCACCTAGAGCAGGTCTTGCTGCACAGGTGTGCCGCCCCTCACCATCTGACCTGTGACCTGCAGGCCGACTGCGTGGTGGCCATGGGCGACAAGGGCGTCGCCGGTGTCAACGATTGCGACAACAACTCGGATGGGGCCTCCAAGCTCTCCGCTGCTAGGACCCCGTGTTGGTCCACAGGTCTCGTCGGTGGCGACTTCGACGGTGACATTGAGACGTGGCACAACGGGTCGACGCACACCTACGATGTGATGGGAAGGAAGGTCGTCTTGGGCTGCACCTTCTCGGTCGCGCAGGACCTGGTCACCGCCTTCGACACCATCTCGGAGGAGACCACCGAGCTGGCCCGAGACCTGCACGGTGTCGATCAAGTGCCCGTGCTGATGACGGGAGGGGACGCCATGCACTGACGTGACGTAGATCCCAGCCTCGAAAAGGCCCCGGAGGACCGGGGCCTTTTCTATTGTGGGTCAGGCCTGATGGCCCTTTCTCTCCGCTGTGGGAAAAGGGTATTTCTATTACGGCCCCTCCCGGGGCCACAATCCGGTTTGCTCTTTCATTGAGCACTGTCCATTGGTGTCCACCGTGGCCGGAGGAGTAGACTAACGGAATGAGTCACCTACCCAGCCCATCCAAGATTCTTTTGCCGCTTCCCACCCCCGATCGATCCCGTGACGGCCGGTCTAGCAGCCGTCGGTCCAGCAGCCGCCGGTCCAGCCGCCGCCGGTCCAGCAGCCGTAGGTCTAACGGCCGATGGCCCATCGGCCGCCAGCTCTTCGGCCTTGGTTTCGCCTTGATGTGCCTCGTGGTTATGCCCAGGTCAGTGGCGGCCCAACCGCAGGACGACGCCAGCCCAAAGGAGATTCAGGTGAACGATTGGAACGATGTCGAGCAGCTCAGGATCGACCAGAAGTTCCGCGCCGCCTGGGAGGCGACCCGGACATTGCGGCGGGCTGCCCAGGAGGCCGGCGACGAGGCGGGCTGGACCCGTGGCTTGATCATCGAGACGCAGCTGGCCATCGGTCTCGAAAGCTATGAGACGGCGGTGCAGCAGCTACGACGTCGGGATTGGCCGACGACGCCACGGTACCGGGCCGTTTTGGAGCTTTTCTATGCCCGGACCTTAGTGACCTATTTGCAGCTCCATGCCTGGGACGTGCGGCAGCGGGAGCGGGTCGAGGTGGCCGAAGACGATCTGGACATCTCCCAACTCACCGCAGAGCAGATCTACCTCGAGGCGTCCCGCGCCTATGCCGCCATCTGGCCGCAGCGGGAGGCTTGGGGCGATGCGTCCCTCGGCGAGCTCGGGGAATATATCGAGCAGAATACCTATCCGGCCCGCATCCGGGGTACCTTTCGCGACGCCGTCAGCTACTTGTGGGTGGAGCTGCTGGCGGATTCCTCCCATTGGACTCCAGCCCAGAGCAACGAGCTCTGGCGTCTCGATTTCGAGACCCTCTTGCAGGGTGGTGCCGCTGCCTCGACCGACTTGGATCTGGCATCGCTCGAGGTGCATCCGCTGCGCAAGATGACGGCGGTGTTGGACGATCTCGAAGCCTGGCACCGGGCGGAGAAGCGACCGGAGGCAGCCCTCGAAGCCCGGTTGGAGCGTCTGCGTCGCCTCGACGGGGCGTTCTCGGAGGGCGATGCCAAGGCGGCCATTCGGCGGAATCTCGAAAGCCATGTCGAAGCGACGGCTCCAGGGTTGCCCTGGCGGGCCATGGCGCAGCATCAGCTGGCAGGCTTCTATCGCCAGCAGGGCGATTTGGTGGCGGCCCATGGGGTCGCTGAGCGAGGGGCTCTGGCGCATCCGAAGTCCATGGGTGGGCAACTCTGCCGTAGCTTGATGGACGACATTGAAGCGCCGGCTTTTATTTTGCGCAGCATGGCGTTGGATGGGCCACAGCGGCGTTCCCTGCGGCTGGAGCACAAGAATTTCGATCGTCTGCACTTGCGGGCTTACCCCCTGGACATCGAAGCGCGTCTCGCGGACGCCAAGACCAAAGGCCGTGAGCCCAACCACCAGGACGTGCGACGGCTCCTGGCATCGGCCGAGCCGAGCCATGCCTGGACGGTCACCTTGCCGGCGACGCCGGATTTTGAGATGCACAGCACCTACCTGACGCCGCCGATGGAGTCCTTTGGCATGTATGTGGTGGTGGCGTCCAACAATTCGGCATTCAGCGAAGAGCACAGCAGCTTGCAGGCGGTGAGTCTGACGATCAGCGATCTGGTGATCGTCGGGGGCTCGGTGGGGCAGGGCTGGGAAGCGCAGGTCCATTCGGGTCGCAGCGGTGACGCCCTCCCCGAGGTGGAGGTGACCCTCTTCCGTGACAATTGGCGCCAAGGGCCGCAACGCTTGGCCAGACAGTCCACCGACGCGGCGGGACAGGTACGATTCGAGATCGACGGTGAAGAGACCTATCGCCATGGGTATTTTTTCTTGGCGAGCTTGGGGGACGATACGTCCCTGCTGCGCAATCTACCCTCCGTCCCTCGACAGGATGGGGAGGGCGACGAGGTCGAGCAGGCGTTGATCTATACCGACCGCAGTGTTTATCGACCGGGCCAGACCTTGAAGTGGAAAGTGGTGGCCTTCCACCGGGACGCCGAAGGGCGGCGTTTGCAAGTGGCGCCGCATCGGAAAATCACCCTGGTGATGGCGGACGGCAACGGCGAAGAGGTGGCGACGGTGGAGACCACCAGCAACGACTTCGGGTCCGCGGCGGGTGAGCTGGAGATCCCCGGGGGCCGTCTCTTAGGTGCCTGGCACCTGCGCAGCGAACCCAATGGCTATGCCAATTTTCAAGTCGAGGAGTACAAGCGGCCCACCTTCGAGGTGGAGCTGGCCGATCCGGCGGCGGCCTTGCGCTTGAATCAGGAGGCGGTGCTGCGGGGCGAGGCACGTTATTACTTCGGTTTGCCGGTCAATGAAGGGGAGATCGCCTGGCGGGTCATCCGGCAGCCGGTATATCCGCCGTGGTGGGGTTGGTTCCGGCCGACCCAAGGGGGCAGCCAGACGGTGGCGGCGGGGGTTGCCGAAATGGCTCTGGACGGTTCCTTCGAGATCAGCTTCACACCGCAAGTGGCGGCGGTGGACGACGACGCTGCCAAGCAGCTCAGCTATCGTTATGAAGTGCAGGTGGAGGTCACCAACGCGGGGGGCGAAACACGCTCCACCAGCCGTTCGTTCCGCCTTGGGCACGTGGCCGTGGAGGCACAGATCGAGGGCGATCGAGCTTTTTTCCTCGCTTCGGAGGAGGTCGACTTGGAGATCGTGCGGCGGGACCTCGACGGTCTGCCGCGGGCGGGGAGCGGGCGATGGCAACTGTTTCGGGTGCAACAGCCGGCGACGGCGCCGCTGCCCGCCGAGCAGCCGCCGATGGGACCTGACGAGGTGGGATTCCGCACCGCGGGCGACGACCTGCGCCCGCGCTGGGAATCGTCCTTGCCATGGCGGCAGATCGTCGCCACTTGGGCCGACGGCGAAGAGCTATGTGATGGTGAGATAGAGCACGGTGCGGACGGCCGCGCCGCCGTCCACACCAAGGCTCTGAAGCCGGGGATCTATCGCTTGCGTTATCAGACCGAGGACGCCTTCGGCTCCTTGGCGACGGCCACCCATGAGCTCATCGTCGCGGCGCCGGGAAGCCGCAACCTGAAGCTCCCCCTGCTTCTGCTGGTCGACGACGCCTCGGCGACGGTGGGCGACACGGTGCGGGTGCTGGTGCACAGCGGGTTGGACGAGCAGGAGCTGTCGTACCAGGTGGACCTGGGGGAGCGACGGCTCGGTAGTGGTCGTTTCGGTAGCGGTCGATTCAATAGCCGCGACGGCCTGCTGATTGTCGACATCGTGGTCGACGAAGAGATGCGCGGCGGCTTTTCGGTGCAAGGCAATCTGGTGCGGGATCACCAAGGATTGACCGCCAACGCACAGATCGAGGTGCCGTGGACAAATCGTCAGTTACAGATCGAGCTTGCCACCTTCCGCGATCGTCTGCGTCCGGGACAGGAAGAGACCTGGAAAGTCGTCCTGCGGGGCCCCGAGGGGGAGGCCCTCGAAGAGGACGCGGCGGAGCTCTTGGCCTACATGTACGATCGCAGCCTCGATCTCTTCGGCCAGCATTCGCCGCCCCGCATTCTCGAGATCTATCAGCGGCGATCCGGTGGGGCCTTGCCGCGTTTCAATCTCGGCCAAGGCTCGACCCTCTATCGGCACCAGCCGCGCAGGTCGTTTCAGGGGCTATCGCCCTCCCTGCGCGGCGACCGTCTGAAGTTCTACGATGAGTACGTCTTCGGTGGCCCCGGCGGCGGAGGTTTTGGCGGCCGGCCGGTGATGAAGATGCGAGCCATGCCGGAGACGGCGTTGGCGATGGAGAGCATGGCGGCAGCGGAGCCGACGGCCGATGTCCAGGGCTCGGTGGCCCTAGGGCAGGCACCACCCGCCCCACCGCCACCGCCAGCCTCTCCGCCATCCCCCGGCGACGGAAGCCCGGTGATCGAAGGCGGTGCGCCGCCGCAAGTGCGCAGCAATTTCGCCGAGACGGCCTTTTGGCATCCACAGCTCCGTCTGGAGGCGGACGGTGCCATCAGCTTCAGCTTTCAGGTGCCCGATTCGGTCACCGAGTGGAATCTTTGGCTCCATGCCATGAGCCGTGATTTGCGCAGCGTCAGCGAGCGGCGTCAAGTACGGACGGTCAAGGAGTTGTTGGTGCGCCCCTACCTGCCCCGGTTTTTCCGTCAGCTCGATCGACCGGAGCTGCGGGTGATCATCGACAACGCCGGCGACGAAGCCTTGCAAGGCCACCTCGACCTCGACCTCTTCGACGCCGAAAGCGAAGCCGACCTGCGGGCCGACTTTGGGCTCGCCGAGGAGCAGAGTCGGCAGCTGCCGTTTGCCCTCGCGCCGGGGGAGAGCGCCGTGATGACCTTTCCGGTGACGGTGCCTCAGCGCCTCGGGGAGGTGGCCCTGCGGGTCGTCGCCAAGGCGGGGCAGCTTAGCGACGGCGAGCTCCGTCCGCTGCCGGTGTTGCCCAGCCGATTGCATCTGGCGCAGTCCCGATTCGCCATGCTGCAGGGTGAGAGCACGCGGCGTTTGCAGTTTGCCGACCTGGCGGCGGATGACGATCCCAGTCGCCAAAGCGAGCAACTGGTGGTGACCGTCGACGGCCAGCTCTTTTACAGTGTTCTGCACGCCTTGCCCTATCTGGTGCGCTATCCCTACAGCTGCACAGAGCAGACGTTGAACCGCTTCCTGTCGACGGGCATCGTGGCGACGCTCTACGACGACTATCCGGCGGTGGCCCAGATGGCTGAGCAGATGGCCCAACGGCAGACGCGCCTAGAGACCTGGGACGATGACGATCCCAACCGTAAGATGCTGTTGGAGGAGTCCCCCTGGTTGGCCTCCTCCCGGGGCGGTGACGGGATGGCTGGCGACGGAATGGACGGTGAGCTGCTCAACGTGCTCGATCCGCGCATCGCCCAGGCGGAGCGGCAGAAGGCTTTGCAAGAGCTGCGGCAGGCGCAAACCTCCGACGGCGGTTTCCCCTGGTGGTCGGGGGGCCCTCCATCCCCCTACATCACGACCTACATCTTGATGGGGTTGTCGCGGGCTATCGAATTTGATGTCGAGGTGCCCCAGGACATGGTGCAGTCGGCTTGGGGCTTCTTGCATCGTCACTTCGAAGGGGAAATGGCGGTCAAGCTGGCGGACGGTAGGTGCTGCCTCGAGCTGGCCACTTACCTCAATTTTGTCCTGTCGTCCTACCCGGATCTCTCCTGGACGGGGGGCGTGTGGAGTGAGGAGGACCGGCAAATCATGTTGCAGGCCTCGTTCCGCGAGTGGCGACGATTGTCGCCGCAGCTCAAGGGCTACCTGGCTCTGACCTTGCACCGCAGCGGTCGCACCGCGGATGCCCGCTCGGTGTGGGAAAGTGTCATGGACAGTGCCCGTCGAGAGGAGGATCAGGGCATCTTTTGGGCCCCGGAGCCGGGGGCCTGGCGCTGGTACAACGATTCCGTCGAAGGGCATGCCTTTGCCCTGCGGGTGCTCAGTGAGCTGGCCCCCGAAGACCCCCGTCGCCATGGCCTGGTGCAGTGGCTATTGCTCAACAAGAAGCTGGCCCACTGGAAATCGACCCGCGCCACTGCGGAAGCGATCTATGGCCTCGTCCACTACCTGCAGCAGGAGGGGGGCATCGCCCAGCGGCAAACGGCGACGGTACAGCTCGGCGAGCATCAGCGGCGATTTGTATTCGAGCCCGAGGTTTACAGTGGGCGCAAGAACCAGTGGCGACTGGACGGTCCCGAGGTGGACGCCGCCAACCTGTCGACGGTGGTGGTGGAGCAGCAGACGCCCGGGTTCCTCATCGCTTCGGCCACCTGGCACTATGCCACCGATCGCCTGCCCGAAAAGGCGGAGGGGGATTTCTTTCACCTCGAACGGCGCTACTTCAGGCGCCACCATGACGGCGTCGAGTGGCGTCTCACACCCCTCGAAGATGGGGACACCTTGGAGTTGGGAGATCAACTGGAAGTGCACCTGACCGTGCGCACCGGCCAGGCTGCCGAGTATGTCCACATGAGGGATCCCCGCGGTGCCGGTTTCGAGCCCATGGATACGACCTCCGGCTACCGCTGGGATCTCGGCCTCGGTCACTACCGGGAGATCAGGGACAGCGGCACAAATTTCTTCATCGAGTGGTTGCCGGCTGGGGAGTATGTCTTGAAGTATCGGCAGCGGGCGGCGCTCGGAGGCACTTTTCGGGTGGGACCTGCCACCTTGCAGTCCATGTACGCCCCGGAATTTGTCGCCTTCTCGTCCGGTGTCGAATTGGGCATCGAGGCTGGATCTCCGTGAGCCAGAGATCTATCGCCGGATCCCGGCGATAGCCCGAGGGTCGACCGTTGGCGCCGATATTGCTTATTATCCTGTCAGGGGAATGGGCCCAAAGTGACCTGGCTGAGCGATGGATAACCGAACAAAGGCTCCTGGGGTGCGCTATCATGGCGCCGCGACGGAGCTGCCGATGGCCGATGCAATAGGGCCGAAACTCAACAAATACGAAATCGTCGACCAGATAAGCGCTGGCGGTATGGGGGCAGTGTACCTAGCTGAGGACACGTCGCTCCATCGACAGGTCGCCATCAAGGTCCTGAGCCCGGAGTTGGCCGACGATCCCGACCGCTTCCAGCGCTTCCAGTGGGAGGCGCGGGTCCTCGCCCGTCTCAACCATCCCAACATCGTCACCATCTTCTCGGTGGAAGAGGACGCCAAAGGCATCCACTTCCTGACCATGGAATTGGTGGATGGCGAGACCTTGGGATACCTCCTACCGGAGCAGGGCCTGCCCTTGAGGCAGCTCTTCGAGATCGCCATCCCCTTGGCGGACGCCCTCTCAGCGGCCCATCAGCAGGGCATCATTCATCGCGATCTCAAACCCGGAAATATCATGGTGCGTCGTGATGGGCGGGTCAAAGTCCTGGATTTTGGCCTGGCCAAGCAGCGGCAGGACCTCGACGCTACCGCCCTGGGGCTGCGCGGCCAGCAGCCCGAAACCCAAGACGGCCAGTTGATGGGCACGGTGCCCTATATGTCCCCGGAGCAGATCCAAAGCGGGGAAATCGACCATCGCACCGACATCTTCTCCCTGGGCATCATTCTCTTCGAGATGGCCACCGGCAGTCGGCCCTTCCAAGGCAAGAATTGGGGTGATTTGGCATCGGCGATCCTGCGCGACCGTCCCCCCTCCGTGACGATGGTGAAGAGCCGTCTACCCCGTCATCTGGGGCGTATCATCCGACATTGTTTGGAGAAGGATCCACAACGTCGCTTTCAGACCGCCCTCGACCTGCGCAACGAGCTCGAAGAGCTGCGGCGGGAATGGCGTTCCGGCGAGCTCGATGTGGCCAGCTTGGTCATGTCGTCGTCTGGCGGTGGTCCGGCCAGCGGCTCAGGGTCTGCCGGTGGACTGGGATCTTCCGGTGGACTGGGATCTGGTGGGGGCCTGGCGTCTGGCGAGGGCTTGGGATCTGGCGGCGGCCTAGCCTCCGGCGGCGGGGTGGGGCTCCGCGGACCGTCCGGGGTGATTCGCAACCCCCTAGAGGAGACCCTGATTTCCGAAGGTCTGAAGGCCCGAGGGCAGGAGAGGTGGCGGCGCTACGAAACACTCATGGCCCTGGCCGCCAGTATTGTCGTCATCGCCTTTCTCGCCACCTGGGTCTGGTGGCGTTCGACCCACACCGGAGGCACGGCGCCGAACCCTGCGGCCCCCGTCGCGCAAGCCCCCGCGTCGGCGCCGAAACGCGAAGAGAAACGGATCGTCGTCCTGCCGATGGAGAATTTGGGGCCGGCGGACCACGCTTACTTCGCTGCCGGCATCACCGAGGAGATCACCAGCCGACTGGCGGCGGTGAGCGCCCTGCACGTCATCTCGCGAACCACGGCCTCGGGCTATGACCGTCAAGACAAGACGATGCAGCAAATCGGTGCCGAGCTCGGAGTCGATTATTTGCTCGAGGGCAGCGTCCGCTGGGGGGTCGACGCCGAGGGCAAGACCCGGGTCCGCGTGACGCCGCAGCTCATCCGCGTGGCGGACGATACCCAGATTTGGTCGGAGCGCTACGATCAGGTCATCGACGATATCTTCGCCGTGCAGTCGAGCATTGCCGAGAAGGTCATTCAGCAACTGGACATCGCCTTGCTGGAACCGGAAAGGGAGGCCCTGGCCTCCGCCCCGACGGAGAATCTGGAGGCCTATCAGCTCTACTTGGAAGGCACGGTTCTGGCCAGTCGGGGTGCCCCGACGCGGGAGAATTGGGAACGGGTCGTCGCTCTCCTGGAAGAGGCGGTGGTCCTCGATCCCGACTTCG
Source organism: Acidobacteriota bacterium (assembly GCA_029263315.1). Lineage (GTDB taxonomy): Bacteria > Acidobacteriota > Thermoanaerobaculia > Multivoradales > J023 > JAJCXR01. Next base: position 33,262 of record JAJCXR010000028.1, read on the forward strand.
CCCTCGCCTGGGTGGAGCTGTCGGAAGCCCATGCCCAGGCCTACTATTTGATCCTGGATCCTAGCCCTGAACGGGTGGACAAGGCCCGCCAAGCCATCGATCGAGCCATGGCCATCGACCCTGACCTCCCGGCTGCCCATCGGGCCCTGGGATATTACTACTACTGGTGCCACGGCGATCACGAGGCGGCCCTGGCGGAATTCGCCAAGGCGGCCCGGGCCCTCCCCAACGACAGCCAGCTGCTGCAGGGCATCGCCTATATCCGGCGTCGCCAAGGACGTTTTGAGGAGGCGGCTGGCGGCTTCGTCGAGGCCTTGCGCCTCGATCCCCAGAGCGCTGTGTTGGCCACCGAGCTCGGGCGCACGTATACCCTGTTGCGGCGTTACCTGGAAGCCGACACTTTGTTTCAGCGGGCCATCGACCTCAACTACGAAGATCCGGTGCCCTTTCAAGAGAAGGCGATGAATCTCCTGCTGTGGCGCGGCGACCTGGCCGGCGCCCGGGATCTCCTGACGGCGATGCCGGGGCAAGAGGAAATCCAGTCGGTCATGGCCTGGTACCGCCTGGAGCTCTTCGAAGAGGACTACGAAGCGGCCCTCGAGCGCATCGAGTCGACGCCGGTGCATATCATCGGCGTCGATTGGGCGATGATGCCCAAACAATTGCTGCGGGGTGAGATTTTTCGTGCCCTCGGTCAGACGGACAAAGCTCGCCTGCAGTTTGCCTCGGCCCGTGTGCTGCTGGAGCGCATCGTCCGGATGGCGCCGGAGGATCCGCGGCGGCGTAGCGCCCTGGCCAGGGTTTACGCGGGTTTGGGCCAGGCCCCGGAGGCCAGCCGTCAAGCGCGTCTGGCGGTCGACTTGGTTCCCCGGACGAAGAACGCCCAGATGGCGTCGGAGCTGTTGGAAAACCTGGCGGAGGTGAGCGTCATGGTGGGTGATCACGACACCGCTATCGAGACCCTCGGTGACCTGCTCACCATGCCGGCCAAGGTGTCGCAGCCCCTGCTGCGCCTCGATCCCCGCTGGCATCCGCTACGCCAAGATCCTCGCTTCGTCGCCCTGGTTGGCGAGCCTCAGTTGTCTCCGAAGTAGTCGAGAATCCGCTGTAGGGACGCGGGGTCGGACGATTCCGACGCCCCATCGGCCAGCTCGAGGTCGCTGTCGCCGGGCGCAAATACCACCTCTTCCGTCAGCTCGGCAAAACCGTCCACCTCGGCGATCAAAGGGCTGATCTCACCGATTTCATAGAAACCGCCGCGGCCCGTGAGCTCTTCCGGTTTGAGTAGGTAGAGCAAGCGCTTCGAGCGGGTGATGGCGACGTAGAAGAGGCGGCGCTCTTCTTCGTAGTCGCTGGCGTTGAAGGTGGGAAAGCGACCGGCGTTCATGTGCAGCACAAAAACCGCCTGCCATTCCAGGCCCTTGCCCGAGTGCACCGTGGAGACGGTGAGCCATTCATCTTCCGAGTCCTCGTGGGGGTCGGTGTGCACGAAGTCCGGCGGATCGATGGCCAGGTCACTGAGGAACGCTTCAAGATCCTCATAGCGCTTGGCCACCACTGCCAATGCCTGGAGATCCTGCTGCCGGCGTACGGCGTCATCGTATTTGTGGATCATCCAGGTCTTGTAGGCTTTCAGGGCGAGCTCGAGCTTTTGGGACAGATCGAGCTTTTCGTCTCGCAACTGGGAGATCACTTTGTAGAGAGCTGCCAACTGGCCGGCATAGCGTCGCCCTTCGAGCTTGGTGCTGACCAGCACGGCGGGATCGCCGTCTTCCTCCACCACATCCTGGGCAATGCGTTGGGCGATTTTCGGCCCAATGCCTTCGAAGAGCTGTAAGACGCGGAACCAGGATGCCACTTCGATGGGGTTGAGGCTGATTTTCAACAGGGCACTGACGTCTTTGATGTGGGCCGACTCGACGAAGCGAATACCACCAAATTTGCGAAATGGGATGTTGCGGTTGCCGAGCTCCAGCTCGAGGACGTTGGAGTGCCAAGCGGCCCGGGAGAGGACCGCCATCTCGCTCAGGGGCACACCATCTTCCCGCAGGGCGAGGATGGTGTCGCAAACAAATCGGGCCTGGGTTGGGTCGTCGGTGGTGCGCACGAAAAAAGGCTTCTGGCTCCCTTCGAGATGGCTGAAAAGGCGTTTGCTGAACTTCTCGCGGGCTTTTTCCAACACCCGGTTGGCGAGCTCGAGAATCGGCGGTGTGCTGCGGTAGTTCTGCTCCAGAAGCGTCGTGCGGCTCTCGGGAAAGAGCTTCGGGAAGTCGATGATGTTGCGAAAGCTGGCGCCGCGAAACGAATAGATGCTCTGCGCGTCGTCCCCCACCACCATGATGTTGCCGTGGTCCGCGGCCAGCAGGGCGGCGATATGAGCCTGCAGGCGATTGGTGTCTTGGTATTCGTCCACCATGATGTAGCGGAAAGTGGCGGCGAGTTTCTTGCGCACCCCGGGGTGTTCGATCAACAAACGTCGCAACTGCACCAGGAGGTCGTCGTAGTCCATGGTGTTTTGTTCCAGCTTGCGACGGGCGTAAGCCTTCTCGATTTTCTCGATGGCCGCGAGATCGTCGAGAAATTGAGGCATCTCCTCTTCCAGAATCTCCTTCAGCGAGCGATGGGTATTGATGCGTTTTGAATATAGGTTGACCAGGGTATCGGCCCTGGGGAAACGCCGCTGGCGGCTGGCGTTGTCTTCGGCGCTGCGCAGCATGCCCACCAGGTCGACGGCGTCGGAACGGTCGATGATGGTGAAGCTGGGCCCGTAACCCAAAAGCTGGGCATGGCGGCGCAACACGGAGTTGGCGAAGGAATGGTAGGTGCCGCCGGTCACCCGCCGACAGCGCTCGTCGACCAGCTGTGCGGCACGGCGGAGCATTTCCTGGGCGGCACGGCGGGTGAAAGTCAAGAGCAAGATCGATTCGGGGGCCACGCCCCCGTGCACCAAGTGGGCGACGCGGTAGACCAGGGTCCGAGTCTTGCCACTGCCGGCACCGGCAATGACCAAATGAGCCCCCGTCGTCGCCGTGGCGGCGGTCCGTTGGGCTGGGTTCAGGTCGTCCATCAGATCGTGCTTCGAGCCGACGGCTTCAGGGGGGGCGTGCTCGCTCATGACCTCGACTTTATCGACTCTGGCCATCGGTTGCGAGCTGGGCACGGTTGTAGGCCGGAGGTCGGAGCAAGCCGAGCAGGATGACCGTCAAGCTTCGTAGGGGTCTTCCTTGGGCAGGAGACCATCCCGGTCCATCTCTCGGCGATAGATTTCGATGAAGTGCTCCATGGGGGCGCCCCCCAAGGTGACGATGAAGCAAACCAACGAGCGGACGGTGGCGCAGAGCTCTTGGTGGTCGACCCCGTGATGTTCCCGTTGACGAGCATGGTAGGCCTCGGCAAGCACCCGGTCGAGCCGATCTTTTTGCTGCTGCGTCGGGGGGCCGGCTTTCGATGTGGGAGGTTCCCCAAATAACTCTGCGAAGAAGTCCTTGGGTTCTATGCCAAGGGTTTCGAGGATCTTGAGCACCTGATCGACACGCAGCGCCTTTTGTTTGCGAAAGAGCTGGCTGATGTATGTGCGGCCCCAGTCGAGTGACTCCTGTACATCCAGTTGGCTCATTCCGATCTCCTGCATCTTGGTGCGTAAGAGAAGGAGGATTCGCTCCACCAGCTCGTCGACGGTCGTATTGCTGCGTTGTCCAGAAGTGGTCATAGCTCAGCTGACTCCTCGAAGGAATGGGTGCGTCTGCTTCTAGGCTCACGGGAGAAGGCATCGTGAGGAGAACGTCTCAGTGATGCCACTTCCGTATTGATTCGATTCAGAGATTTTCTCTTAATAATGATTGGCAATCAAGGGAAAAGTGTCTTGTAAACATGGTGGATCTTTCTGGGTTCTCTGATGGTCAGTAACTCTGCAACCGAAGTGAAGGCAAGGATAGGGGACGTTGGTGATGTATTCCTGGCGCCAGATATTTGCGATATTCAGAGAACTACAGAGTTTTGTGGAGATTTCCCTTGAAAATCATGGTCTTTTCAGTAGTCTTTGAGGGTCCGTTGGTGGATTTCTGATAATCAGTAATTCTGACGTGGCGCATTTCGGATTAGGTAACCGATGGGACGAGGTGAGGCAATGGAAGTTAGTGAGCTGAATCTACGAGTTCTCGAGCGCCTGGCACAGGAGAGGGCTCTTCATCGACACGGCTCAGCGGCCGAGATCGATCAGCGAATAGGGCGTAGCGAGGGCTATTTGGGGCGAGTGCTGCGTGGAGAGATCGGCTTGCAGACGGAGATGCTGTTTCGCATCTTAGATGTTCTGAACATCGACCCTTCGGGCTTTTTTTCTGCCGTTGTCGGTTTGAGGATTCGTCCGGAGCTCGCTCTGGATCGATTGGACCGCCTCCTGATGGAACGAACGGAGTCGCCCTTCATTCCCGTTCCCGCCGACTTTCGAGCCCGGCTCGACGCTCTGGTCGCCAAGAAGCACAGGGGCGTGGAGGTCGACGAACCACCTCCACCTTGGATCGATGAGCTGAACGAAATCGACCAGCAGCGATTTTCCGATCCGGCATCGACACGTCGAAAGATGGCGCATCTCTTGGTTCTAGCCTTGGAGCAAGAAGAGGCCGCGGACGCCACATCGGCAACGCGATTAGCGCTGGTCCGGGCCCTTGGAATCACCTCGTCGATCGAGCGGGTGGAGGGAAGGCCCCGTCATGCGGTGGGCTATTTGATAGCCGCCTTTGCCTTGTGGGACGAAGCCGATTCGTTGCTCTATGCCGAGCTCTTGGAGCGTGCCTGCTATCAAGTCGGTGATCAAGCGGACTACGACACCGGTTTGGAGCTGGCCTTTCAGGCGACCGAGATCTATGTCCGCCACGGCAACCTGGTGGGAGTGGGCCGTTCCTTGGTGGACCGAGCCGTCATGGTCTACAAGATAGGCACACCGCAGGAGACCCTGGATCTGTATCAGGCGGGCCTGCGATATTTGCCTCCGTCCGCCTGGCAGAACCGCTTTGCCGCCTGGCAAGGCATGGGCATGTGCCATCTCAATCTCGATCAGGTGGCGGAAGCGGATACCTGTGCTCGCCAAGCCGCCGAGGCGCATGCGACGCGCAGTGGTCTCAACTGGTGGCGGGTGGTTTGGCTGCAGGCGGAGGTTGCCTATCGGCTAGGTGAGCTCGAGCGCGCCGAGACCTTGTATGGGCAAATCAAGGACGCCTTCGAGGAAGCGGGACACCCCCTCGATGTCGCCCTACTTTCATTGCAGATGGCAAGGGTCCTTTTATCAGCCCGCAAGATGCGACAGATGCAGCGCCTGGCGGCCAGCTCCATGTCGCTGCTGCGGCCGCTACGTCGCGACAAACTGGTCTGTGCTGCCTTGCACGAGTTCACCCGTTTGACCTTGACCGGCGAGCTCAGCATCCGCTGGATCGAGCAAGCCAGTCGACGGATCGAAAAGGGATACCTCGAGAAACAAGGTATCCCGGGTCTCGATAGGGCCGTCTCAGTTGGCGGGGCTTCGTCGAGCTAGTGCTTTCGTCCGAGCCCGTTGGGTTCGACGAGGGGTCCAAAATGGAGATTCCATCCGAATCCGTTGGGTTCGACGAGGGGTCCAAATCGGAGACTGTGCCCGACGCCGTTGGGTTCGACAAGGGGTCCAAATCGGAGACTGTGCCCGATGCCATTGGGTTCGACGAGGGGTCCAAATTGGAGATTCCGTCCGAAACCGTTGGGTTCCACAAGGGGTCCGAATCCGGGGGGAAGTTCCAGGGCCGATCTCTGAATCACGGTCCTTGGAAAATCTCCTTTTTCGAGAGATGACGCTCCCCAAACCTGTGAGGCGGTGGCGAGGCAGAGGAAGGTCACGAAGAGCGCAGAGAGAGTGTGGATCTTAGGCATGATGCCTCCAATGGCCCGATCACGGGAAGCTCCATTGCTCACCGCGTGTCGGAGCCAGCAGTAGGCTACTGAATAAAGAGATCCATTGGGCGTCGAAATGCGTTGTTTTTGAGAAATTTCTTTGCAATGGGTCTATTTCGCGAATTGATTTGTACAAGGAAGAGATACTTGCAAGCGCGGGCTCCCCCTCACCTGGCGATCAAAGATCCCGTCGTCCGTTCCTTGGCTACGGATGCCGCTGAGGCCCGAGCTGGCCACGTCAAACAACTACTATTGGCCCAAGCTGGTCCCCCGGGCTTGGGCATGATTCGCTATTCAGACGATGATCAAACCCTCGCAAGCCGACCTACGCTCCCTGTTCAATTTCTTGGAAGACCAACCGCGGGATTTTCGCCCCATTTGCCGGTGGCTGGTTCTCGGACCCGAAATGGCCAAGATCGTCCTGCCCGATTTTGCCCATGCGCCGACCCTTGACGAGGTCTTGGATTTGGTGCGCTGGATCGAGGAGCGGGCGCCCGAGCTCCGATCCACCGTCGCCTGGTTAGTGGCGGCCAGTCCCCATGCTGCGGTGCTCCAGCGGGAGCTCCAGCTGGATTTCCTCTTGCAGGTCGACGCCGGCAGTTGGACGCACCCTGTGCAAGTGCTGCCCAAGCCGCGGTCTTCCAATGAGGATTTGCTCGAGGCCTGCCGCCAACGACGGAGAAAGGCCGAGGGGGAGGCAAGGGACCGCTTGGCGGGGGTGGAAGCGAAGCTGCTACGGGCCAAGCAGATCGACGACCGGGCTCGCCGCCGCCGTCTCGAGCAGCGCCGCAAAGACGAGCTGGCCGAAGCCCACCGCGAGTTGGCCGAGCACCAAGATGACGATGTGCATTGAGTTGCTCCGGCCGTGCCCGCTCGAAGGGCCTCCCGCTGCCACCGATTTCGGAAAATCGGGATGGGAGCTCGCTAGCTCTTCAGGGAGGCGGCCACAGCTCAGCGAAAGGCCTGTGCCTTGATTTCCAGTTGCTTGAGTTTCTTCTGCATGTTTTGGCGGTGCAAACCCGCTTGCCGAGCGGCTTGGGAAACGTTGCCCTGGTGTCGACGCAAGAGATCGGTGAAGTAGCGGCGTTCGAAGGCTTCGACAACCCGGTTTTTCGATTGTTGGAAGTCTTCCTGCGGGGCGTCATCGGCCGGAGTGTCCGGGTTCAGTTGCAACCCGGGGGACGCCGCGGTGGGCGAGCGCAGCTCGGCTGGCAAGTCTCGACAGTCGATCTGCTGATCGCGGCAAAAGATGGCGGCGCGCTCCATGGCATTCTTGAGCTCCCGCACGTTGCCGGGCCACGGATAGGCGAGGAGAGCCGAGGTGCATTCCGGTGACAGGGTGTAGGTCTTGCCAGTGCTCTGACGCAGCAACTCGAGGGCCAGGAGGATGATGTCGTCGGCCCGCTCGCGGAGGGGAGGCAGGGCGAGCTCGACCACCCTCAAACGGTAGTAGAGATCTTGGCGAAAGTGGCCCTCATGGCACAGGTTTTCGAGATCCCGATGGGTCGCTGCCAAAACCCTGACATTCACTTGCATGGCGGTTCCACCGCCCACCGGCTCGACCCGTTTCTCTTGCAAAACTCGCAACAGCTTGGCCTGGGCGGAGTGGGGCATATCGCCGATCTCGTCGAGGAAGAGGGTGCCGCCGTGGGCTTCCTTGAAACGACCGCTGCGGTCGCGGTCGGCGCCGGTGAACGCCCCCTTGCGATGGCCGAAGAGCTCACTCTCCAACAAGCTCTCGGGAATAGCGGCGCAGTTCAAGGCGACAAATGGCCCTAGACCGACATGGCTCAGCTGATGGATACGGCGGGCTACGAGCTCCTTGCCGGTTCCCGTTTCACCCCGGATCAAGACGCTGGCGTCGGTCGGGCCGAGACGCTCGATGTCGTGGCAGAGCTGCACCATGACCGGCGATTCGCCCAAGATCTCGCCGGAACCGCCGAGCCGCTGCACGGTGGCCCGCAGCTGACGGTTCTCCTTGACCAGATCGGCTCCGGCCAAGGTGCGCTCCACCACCCAGCGCAATTCCGCGATGTCGTAGGGTTTGGCCAGGAAGTCGGCGGCGCCGGCCCGCACCGCGTCGATGGCGGTACGCAGCTGAGAATCGGCCGTCACCATGATCACCGGCGGCGGGTCCGGCATTTCGACAATGCGTTCCAAGGTGGCACGACCATCGAGGTCGGGCATGCGCAGATCGAGGAGCACCAAGTCCACCATCAGGCTTTCCAGGAGATCGAGGCATTGGCGCCCGCTCTCACACTCGACAAAACGATAGAGCTGGCTACCGAGGGCGCGCCGGATGCCCCGGCGGGCCGCGGTTTCGTCATCACAGACCAAGATGCGGGGTGGCGTCGTGTCGCCGCTGGAATCTTCGCCTGGCTTCATGGGCACTGAGCTCCGTCCTCGGAAGGATCATCGGAAAGGCCGATCGCCGAAGGATCGGGCCGTTGGCCCACCTCGACGGTGACCTCGAAGCATACGTTGCCGTCGTGGCAATGAACAGCGACCTCACCCGCCAGCTCGTCCAGGCGGCGCCGCACCAAGGGCAGGCCGAGGCCGGTGCCGCCCTGACTGACAAAGGGCTCGAAAATCTTCTGCATCCCTTCTCGGTCGATGGGCGCCCCCGGATTGCTGGTGGTGAAGACGACCTTGGAACCACGACGCTCGAGGCTTGTGGTGGTGGTGCCGCCGGTCGGCGTGTGCTCAACGGCGTTGAGCAGCAGGTTGAAAACCACCGTCTGCCAGGCGGCGGGGGAGCCGGCCAATGTTCCCACCTCTTCGATGACCCCGGCTTCGAGGGCGACGCCCCGTTTGCGTGCCTCGGCGGACAAAATGTAGAGGGCGCTGTGGAGCAGATCGGTCAGCGCCGTGTCGGTACCCGGATGGGGGCGGGCGATACCCAGGATTTCTTGGGTCGTCTGGTGCAGCCGGTTGATCTGCTCGACGATCATGTCGAGGTCCGTCACCCCTTCCGAAGCGGGGTCCTCGGCCGCCAAGTCTTCCCGCAGGCTCTGGGCCAGGGCTTTCATCGAGGCCAGGGGATTCTTGATTTCATGGGCCAGGGAGGCGGAAATCAGCCCCAGCATGCCCAGCCGTTCTTGTTCTTCGAGGCGTCGATCTTCGGCAAGACGACGGTTGACCAACCGTTGCAGCGACAACGTTGCCGCCAGTTGCCGCATGACCAGGCGCACCGCTTCGAGCTCCCCATCGTCGTAGCCGCCGCCGGTGGCGCTGCTGCGCAGGCCGAGGAGAGCAAAGAGCTGCCCTTCGATGCGCAAAGCGAAAATGGCATGTAGATCGTGCTGCGCCAAGAGGGAGGCTAGGCGACGATCCGGCGGCGCCAAGCGGTGAAGCAGCGGCTCTTCGACCTCGGTGAAGTAGGTCCAGAAGGGATTGGGGCCGGAGGTCTCGTCGAGCTGCGGAAGAAACTCGGCGTCGCTGCCCAGCCAGCGGCCCACCTCCTGGGCGGTGCGGGCCAAGGCTTCATCTTCGGTCAGATCCAGGCGCTGTATGCGATCCATCAGCCGGTCGAGCTCCTGCGGAGTCAGAGTCTTGCCCATCAGGCGTCGCCAACGGGGTGAGCGCTGCAGCCAACGCTCCACCCAAGGCGTGTACACCGTGCCAAAGAAGAGAGCCAGGAGCAATCCCCATGCCACGAGGCGGCGGTAGACGGGGAGGTCTTCCCGTGCCACTGCCGGACCCGCCAACATGACCAGGAATACCAAGGCCAGGACGGCCAGGAAATGCCGCAGGCTGCGCTGCGACAGGGAAAGGCGCATCAGGTTGTAGCGCTGCACATAGAAGGCCAGCAAGATGCCGGGAAGTAGAAGCCCGCCGAGCAGGGCGCTGCGCAGGCTGCGTTCGAAACCCATCGCCTCGGGGTTCCAGGGGTCGAAGTGTCCGCTGGCCAACAGGAGGACAAAGAGACCGGCCAACAGCCAGAGGAGATAGCGCAGGAAGTCTTTCAGACGGCGATCTTCGAGGCGACTCCAGAGGCGCAGCCCGAGGAGCCAGGCGAGGGCTAGATTCCAGGTCGAGAAGAGGATGATGGTGGGGAAGATCTGGCGGCTGGCATAGGCCAGAAGGGGTTCCTGGGCGTTGATGAAGCGCCAGGTCGGTTCGACGAACAGAAGAAGCGAGGGGTAGGCCACCCATGGAGCCTGACGTGCCAACCAGCGGCGGTAGGGGATCGACTCGAGGCGCCAGAGGGCGTCCGACAGGGTATGTACCAAGAGCACGAAGCTGGTCAGCCAAGCGATGCCCCGGAACAGATCGAGCCCCAGCCCGGGGACCGTCCACCAATCGGGACGCCCGATGAGAATGTCCACCAGCTCGTCCCCCAAGGCGCCGACGAACCACGAGGTCAGGGCGAGGGGCAAGAGCCGCAGGGGATAGTTGCCCGACAGAACCTCGGGGCGCCGCAACAGCTCGCGGCTCAGGAAGCCATAGAGCAGCGTGCCGGCGAGGAAAAGCAGCAGCTCGAAGTAGAGGCAGAGCTCATTCCACATGGTGCTGGGCATTATGGCACCTCGTCCATGCGGGGCATGAAGGGTACTTGAGGGCTAGCTTAGCTCGGCGTTGCTCAACGGGGGGCCACGGTGGCGTCATTTGGGCGACGGTGCCTACTCGAAGCTGCACCCTAGAGGCTGCACCCCGTCGATCTCTGTGGCGCAAGAAGGCCCTGCGGCGGGGTTTGTGGTCTGTCTTGGGCTTGGCACGATGCTTGAGACAAGTGGAACCGAACGTCAACGAGGAGGTTTCCATGAGCTCGTCCGATATCCCTTTGAGATCCTTTGGCGCCCCAGAGATCGACAGCCATTGCGACGGCACCGACACCACCGACGTCGTCGCTGGCGATCGCTCCGATCGTCCAGCTGGTGAGCCGTCGTCCCTGCAAGGCATCCGCTGGCTGCTTCTGGTGGGTGGTTTGGTGGTGGCGGTGTCGGTGGTCCGCCTGGTGGCGGCGGAATGGCACCAACTGAGCGCCAGCCTGCAGTTTCTCCTGCTGGTTGTCGGGGCCCTCGGTGTCTTCGGCTGCGCTGAGATGCTGCGCCAGCGTCTGCGTTTGCCGCTGGCGGCGACGGCCCTGCACGGTTTGTTTGTCGTCCTGGTGCCACTGCTGGCTTGGGGTGCCGCCCATCAGGGTTTGGCTCGGACTCTGACCGGCGGCATGGTGGTGGTACCGGGTCTCCTGGCCCTTCTGCTGGCCTGTCGTCGTTTGCTGCGACGCGACCTCGGCTACCGCGGTTGGCTCTACCTCTGGGTGTTGGGGGGCCTGCTCCTGGCGGTGCCTTACATGGCCGTTATCGGGCCGCTGGCGGGCGGTGGCGCCACCACTTTTGTATGGCTCGCCGCCCTCGGTGGTTTGGCCGTACGCTCGGCCAGCCGTCACATCAATCGCTTTTTCTTTCATCGGGATCGGCGCGAGGGGGTGGATAGGCCCTTAAGGATGCTGCCCTTCGCCCTGCTGTTGGTGGTGTACTTCGCGGTTATGCTGGCGCTTCCGGTGGCCGGGGGATGGATCGCCGTACCTCTGGCCTTCGCTGCCCTGGCACTGATCGATTGCGGAGAAGAGTACTACCAGGCTTTGGTGGCAGCCCGAGGCGAGCCGGTGACGCGATGGCCGCGGCGGTCCGTAGCCCTGCTGATCGTCGGTTTCGCCACCTTGGCGGTGGCTTTAGGTCTCGCTCCCTTGAGCGGCTGGATGATGGGCTGGGCGGTTGTCTCGGCCTTGGCCACGTGGAGATTGGTGGCCTGGGGTTTGCGCTATCGCAGCACCGCAGCCTATGGGGCGGGTTTGTTGGTCGGCATGATGGCCTACCACGTGGCCCCAGCTCTGCTGCCGGATCTCGCCAAGCAGATTTACCAAGGGCTATTGCAAATGATCGGAATCGGGGCGGGGGGCGCCGCCGCGGTTAGCCTCAGCGGCGTTGGCCAACTGGCCCTATTGGTCGCCTCGGCGGTGGCCTTCGAGGCTCGCTCGAGCCGACGGATGTCTCACCTGCACCGTATCCTGGTGCTCTTGCAGGCGACGGTGGTGCTGGTGGCAGGTTTGGGGGAGCCCTTGGCCTTGCGCTGGGTGGCCCTGCTGACCTTGCCCCTAATGCTGTGGGCTGCCGCGGCCCTGCGCCGAAGCCAGCTCTTGCCTTGGACCTATGCCTCCCTGGCCGCCGCAACCTTGGCTTGGGGATGGCAGCCGGGCAGCCGGACCCTGTGGAGCGAGGCCGGTGCCTTCCTGTTGGTGGCAGCGAGCTTGCTCTATTTGAGTGTGGGTTGGGCGGTCGATCGTCACCATCGCTCCCGGCGCCCGGCGGGGAAAGAATCGTCCATCGGTCTCGGTTTTGCCGTCCAGCGCCATCTCTGGCGTTCCTGGTTGGTGTGGCCGGTGCTGGCCCTTCTGTTGCCAATGGGTATTTTGGCCATCCCCGGGTGGCTCGATGCCTTGACGCCCACCGCGGCGCCCATGATGCAGATTCTTTTGGCACTGGCTTTCGCCATGGCGATGTCCTTGCTGCGCCGGCCGCAACTTGGAGTGTTGGCGGCCACTTCGCTGTCGTTGGGGATTTGGGGGGGCATGGCGCAACTTGCCGCTCCGAATTGGACCCTGGCTGCGGTGACGCAGCTTCTGATGCTGGCGGCCTGGATCTGGCAACGTCGTGCGGCCCCCGGGGCGGCGGCGTATCGGCGTTGGACGAGCCGGGCTCTGGTGATCCTCAACGGAGCCATGGGGCTCGTTCTGTTGGGTATTGCGGGGTTCCAAGCGACGGTCACCGTCGAAGCCCTGGTAGTGCTCTGGCTCGGTGCCTATCTCTTTGACGCCGTCGCTGGGCAAGGGGCACTGGGCCGGCGCAAGAGCCCAGAGTCCGTCGCCGGTCTGCTCTTGCAGCCGGCCCTGGGGTTATTGCTGCTCTATCCGGCAGCACAGCTGTGGGCCTGGGGCATCGATGGCTGGATGCCATTGCTGGCGAGCTGCGGTGTGGCTCTCTTCACGCTAAGCCATGCCTTGCGGGGTCGGTTAGGCCATCGGTTGGCGCTGCGTTATGGCGTCGACCCGGGACAGGCTCGATTGGCCTTGGAGCAGAACCTGGTGCCCTTGCGCCAACTGTGGCGCTGGAGCGCCGTCGCCAGCTGTCTTCTCTGGGTCGGGGTGTGGGGTCTGCTGCTGGCCGTTCTGCTCGCCGCCGAAGCCCTTTGGCGAGCCGCTGGACGGGGCCAAAGTCCGCCCCCCGTCAATGCCAGGGATCCGCTGCTGATGGTGACGGCGTTGCCCTTTCTGCAGTTGGCCGGCTTGGCGGTGCAGGGGATTAGAACCGGTGGCACCGATTACCTGCTACCCACCCTCTTGAGCGCCGACGGCTGGGGGACCCTGGCGACGCTCTTCGCCATCTTGGTTTGGATGCTGGCCTTGGAAGCGCTCAGCGCCCGTGGCATGGCCAGGCCGACGGCGGCCCTGCGCTTGGCTGAGCTCGGGGCAGCCGGCTGTGCCCTTTGGGGTCTGGCGACCCTCACCCGAGGGGCGGGCACCGGTGGTGTGGTGCTGCCCTTGGCGTATGTTGCCGCGACGGTCGCCTTCGCCCTGTGGAACGGACGCCGAGCTTGGGTCGGAAGCCGAGGCCTGGAGCCCTGGAACGCCCAAGCCTGGCTCCTACTGGCGATGTTCCAGTGCTTCGCCACCGGCTGGTTGGAGATCGCCTCCCCGGGCAGCGCCCTGTGGCTGTTGGCCCTCGCCGTGATATCAGAGAGCTGGAGCGGCTGGCTTGGTCGCCGTTTTGGCGCAGATGAGCAACGGGCTTCCCTGGCGTCCAGCGCCAGCGGCGGGGCCACCGTTTGGGCCTTGGCGGGCAGTCTGGTGTCCTGTACCGCCGTGCTGATGGCCGGCGGCACTTGGTGGTCCGTGTTGCCGATGATGCTGGCCAGCGTCCTCTTCGCCTTGCGGGCCCGCCGTGGTGACTCGCTGGTGGTGTCTTCCGGTATGGCGTGTGGACTGTTTGCGGTGGCCTTCTGTTTGGCTGTTTATGCCCTGCCCTCCATTGGACCCGAGCTGTACTTCCTGGGACCCGGCATCGCCTTGATGCTCCTCTCCTGGCTGTTGGCACCCCGTATCAGCAGGTCGGCCCGGAGCCAACTGTTGACGGTCGGAGCGGTGGCCGCCTACGGCACCCCGATGATGGGTCTGCTGGGCGAGCTGGGTTGGGTTTGGCAGTGTGTGCTGCTGCTGGCCGCCATCGCCTTCGGCGCTTCGAGCTTCCGTCTGCGGAGCCGTTCTTTGCTCACCGTCTCGACAGCGGCTTTGATCATCGATCTGGTGTTCTTCGTCGTCAAGCTGCGCCGCACCGAGCCTACGGTGCTGTGGGTCCTGGGCATCGTCTTTGGGCTGTCGATCATGGCTGCCGCCGCCTTCCTGGAGCACCGTCGCGAAGCGGTGGAGCAGCGGCTCCGCCTTTGGGGTCGCCAGCTCAAGTCTTGGAGCTGACGTCACTAATCAACGATTGCTAGATCAATCCATGGAGGGGCATCGGCCCTTCTGAAAACACTGTGAGGAACTTGGATATGAACATCGCACAACGATTCACCTTATTTGTCAAAGGTAGCTTCAATGGTTTGCTGGACTCGGTCGAAGATCCGGAGCGCAGCCTGCATCAGCTGGTCCTCGACATGGAAGAGCAGTTGGAACGGGCCAAGCGGGCGGCCGCCCAGGCGATGGCCAATGAGGATCGCCTGCGACAGCGGATCGAGGGCTTGCGCAAGGAGAGGGTGGAGTGGGACACGGCCGCCCGCCGGGCCATGGGTCATGGGCGGGAGGACGATACCCGCAGTGCCCTAGAGCAGGCCGAAAGAGCAGCGCAGCTCGGCCAGCAGCTCGGTGAGCAACTGGCGGCCCAAGAACAGGACACGGAGCAAATCCGTGCTGCCGTGGGCCGCTTACACGAGCAGATCGAAGGGGCCCGCAGCCGTCTGCAGCTGTTGCAGGCCAAGATGCGACAAGGGGAGGCACGGCGGGCCATGGGAAAGGCGATGCGCGGTGTCCAGGCGATCCATATGATGTCCGAATTCGACCGCCTTGGCGAGCGAGTGGAGCTGCAAGCGGCGGAAGAATCAGCCTACCTGAACCTGGACGATGCCCTGTCAGGGGCGGACATCAAGCGCCGCTTCGGGCGCCAGGCGATGGACGATGCGGTGGAGGAGCGTTTGGCGCGGTTGCGCCAAGAGATGGCGCCGCCGAAGGAGGACGCTCCGGCGTCGGCGTCATGAGCTGGTGGTTTCGGCTGCGCCGCCTGTGGGCGCAAAATCGAATTCGTCTGTCGGCTCGGGACTTGCGCCCCCTCGGGGTGGAGGTGGGGGATCGTCTGGAGATTTTCGGTCAACCGTGGGCCGTGGCAGGCAAGACGATGCCTGCGGCCGGTCCGGCGACCGCACCGGTATTCATTCTTGCCACGCTGTGCGCTCCGCGTCGTCGAGCGACCTTGCACCCTTCGCCGCGGCGGCAGGGGCGCTCCACGTTGTACTACCGGTGGTTGATGCAGGATGATTCGGGGGAGCGCCCTGTCCACCGGCGAGACCTGGTTCATTACGCGGTGGGGTCCACCCGGCATGGCCAACTTCCTCGGGGCCAAACCCCATGGCCGGCGCCCGCCGAGCCGGGGTTGAGGGGCGGTAGGTGATGTAACGGCAGTCGCCAGGGACGAAGGGATAGGGCGATGACGGTCGGGCGGCGTATAATCAGCTGGTGTTCGCCGCGCTGGGCCCGCCAAGGGACGGTAGAGATGTAGCAAATCCTCGCCGCGGTGATCGTCTTCCCCATCCGTCCCCGCTGCCGTCAACCGAACACCGTGCATTCGTCTCTCCACCGTCTTCCCATGCCAACATTTGAGCAGAAGAGCAACGACGGTGGCTGCGACCCGGAGACTTGCCTTGTCGAATAGCCTCCCTCCGTCCGAGCCAACCCCTGGTCGCCCCAAGGGTGCCGCCGATGACCCTGAAGAGGTCTCGGACTTCGATGTGCTGGACCCCCATACGCGCCTGATCTTGAGCGCCGACGAGACGGATAACCGTGTCTTGCGCTGGGCGTTGATCGCCGCGGCGGTGTTTCATGTTGTATTGCTGTTGATCACCTTTCCGGATTGGGGCAAGCCGCGTCAGCTCAGGGATGCCAAACCTGCCAAGGTGTACAAGGTGCAAGACGTGCGCTTTGAGCCACCGGCGGCGGCGCCCAAGAAGGAAATTCCCAAACGCCGGGCCAAGAAGATCCCCATCCCCGACCCGACGCCGGATGAGCCGGAGCCCATTGTCATCGACGACATCGTCGAGCCCACCCTCGAGCTGGCGGAGGTCGATATCTCGGTTTTTGGTATCCCCGACGCTCCGCCCAGCATCGGTCAAGGGTCCTCCGATCGACCCCTTGCCATGGGGGCGGGCATGAAGCCGCCGGTGAAGGTCTTTGGGCCGGAGCCGGGTTATACGGAAGAGGCGCGTCAGGCGCGCATTCAGGGCAGCGTCATCTTGCAGATCGTCATCGACAAACAGGGTCAGGTGGCGGTAGACAGCGTCGAGGTGATCAAAGGTCTGCCCTTGGGGCTCGACACCTTGGCTCGCGAGACGGTCAAGGGCTGGAAGTTCAAACCGGCCACCCTCGAAGGGGAGCCGGTGGCGGTCTACTACACGTTGATTCTCAATTTTTCGTTGCAGTAGCACTGGTGCCCGCTGCCTGATCTGCCAGGCGGGCCGTCGCGGTGGCCACCGACAAGCCCCACAGGCTGTCAAGGGACATGGCCTCGACCTCGAAACCGCCCCGCCGCAGACAAGCGTCGACGGCGATGGGCCGACAATCGACGAAATGCGGGAAATGACAGTGCAGCCACTTGTAGAAGGAGATTGCCGGGTGCAGCCCCTCGAGGTCATAGAGGCTGACCACCACGAGCCGGCCACCGGGACGCAGGGTACGACGTATCTCCTTCAGCACCTGCTGTAGATCCTCGGCCTCGAAGAGCTCCAGGGTGAAGCTCGAGAAGGCACCGTCGAAGCTGCGATCGGCGTAGGGCATGGAGCGGGCATCGCCGAGGGCTAGTTGAACCCGTTCTGCCGATCGCCCTTCGACCAGCCGCTGCTGTGCCACGCCGAGCATGCCTGGCGATAGATCGAGACCGCGCACATGACCCTCCGGGCCCACCGACCGTGCCAGCTCCACCAAGGCGCTGCCGGTGCCAAAACCCACTTCCAGAAGGTGCTCGCCGGGCTGCGCGGCCAAACGCTTCAAACCCGCTTCGCGGGTGGCGTGCTCGCTGGCATCGGCGAGCCTGTCATAGACGCGGCTCAGACGGTCATAGGAGCGCCGAGTGGCGTCGAGGTCGAAGCCGGGGTGTTTGCCGTGAGGATCCGTCATAGCTCTCCGCCGACGGAGGTGTACAGCTTCTTGAGGGCATCGAGGGCACTGTCGTGGGGAGCAGCGCCTTGCATATCGAGGATCTCGGCGTAGTGCTCGGCGATCATTTCAGGGCTGACCTCGGTGTCGGGGGTGAAGGCAACGCCCGTCGATTCCTGGAGTTGTGCCCGGGCATAGAATCCCGCCCCGGCGACGATCGTATCGCCGGAGGTTTCGCAGGCCTCACTGGCCAAATAGGCGACCGCGGCGCTTACCAACTCAGGCCGAATCATCCGTTTGAAGTGATCGGGAAAAACCCGCGCTCCCATGCGGGTGTCGGCCACTGGGGCGATGGTGTTGACCTTGATATTGCTCTTCTTGCCCTCGATCTTCAGGGTATTCATCAGACCGATGATGCCCAGCTTGGCGGCGCTGTAGTTGGATTGTCCCAGGTTGCCGTAGAGCCCTGCCGCCGAGGAGGTGAGAACGATGCGGCCGAAGGAGCCTTTGCGCATCACCGGAAATGCAGCCTTGCAGGTGTAAACGGACCCCAGGAGATGCACCCGGACGACCGCTTCGAAATCATCCAAGGACATCTTGAGGAAGAGCTTGTCCCGCAGAATGCCCGCATTGTTGATCAGAATATCGAGACGTCCCCACCCGTCGAGGGCGCTCTGGATGATGCCGGCGGCGCTCTCCGGAGTTGAGACATCATCATAGTTGGCGACCGCTTCTCCCCCGGCCCGGTGAATCGTATCCACCACTCGATCGGCTGGAGTGGTGTCGTTGCCGCCGCCATCGATGCTGCCGCCAAGGTCATTGACCACGACTTTGGCCCCGCGGGCAGCCAAATAGAGTGCATGGCTACGGCCCAGACCTTGTCCCGCTCCGGTGACGATGGCGACGCGATCATCGAATCGAATCTGCATCAAGACATTCCTTTCCCTGTCGATAGGCTATTCTAGCAATCCATGCTGGCGGTGCGCTGGTGCGAGTCGGTATATCCGGGTGGGGAAACGCCGTGTCTCCGGGGGGAAATCCATCCCGAGGGTAGGGGCGAAAACCCTCCTAAGGGTAACATTCACCCTCCTCCAACGTACTAAACATCGCAAGGCTCGCCATCGTCCCGGAGCAAGTCATCGCCGCAAAATCTCCGCTTCGCTTCGCCACTTCGCTTCACTTTGCTATCTATCGCCAACCCGAGCGGTGGAGAATTTCATGGAAGGATTGATCGATGCCTGATCAACGGCTCCGCCGGCCGTCGCCCACCCATCCGCTCGGGCTTCTCGCCAAGGCACCAATGTTCCTCAGCAGTGCGGCGAGACCTTCGTGCCTCGTTTGGCTCATTCCGCTGCTACTGATCGTCATCGCCTGCGGTGGACGGGGGGCGGAGTCGTCCAACTCCGACGACGCGGCGACTTCGGAGAATGCGGCCGGCGAGGCCGAGGAGTCCCTCGATGACCTACCGCCGGTCGAGGTCGTCAGCCTGGTTCGTGGACGCATCGAAGCCGTCTTGCGTTTTTCCACCAACCTGGAGGCTGAAAGCGAAGTGCAGGTCTTTTCACAGGCGGCCCGGCAGATCACCAAGCTGCTTGTCGAGGAAGGGGACAAGGTACGCAAGGGGCAAGTGCTGCTGCAACTTCAGGACGAAGAGCAGCGCTCCGCCTTGGCCAAGGCGGAGAGTCAGCTGCGCAAGGCGGAGCGCGAGTACGAGCGGCAGCGGAGCCTTTTCTCCCAAGAGCTCATATCCGAGCAAGACTTCAACAACGCCACTTACGAGGTGGAGCAATTGCAGCTGGCGGTGGAAGACGCCAAACGAAATCTCGGCTATACCGAGGTGCGGGCGCCGATCCGCGGCACCATCACCCGGCGAGCGGTCAATCTGGGCGATCAGATCACCGTCAACCAGCACCTCTTCGATATCGTCGATTTCGACTCCATCGTCGCCCGCGTCTATGTGCCGGAACGGGAGATCGGCCGTCTCGCCCTGGGCCAAGCGGCGCGTCTTTTTGCCGACTCTCTGGAAGGTGTCGAGCCGGTAGGTGAGGTCATGCGCATCGCTCCGGTGGTGGACCCGAAGAGTGGCACCGTCAAGGTGACCGTGGACGTGCCGGTCGATCAAGGTCTTCTGCCCGGGATGTATATCGAGGTAGAGCTGGTGACCAATGTGCACGAAGATGCTTTGCTGGTGCCCAAGCGGGCCGTGGTTTACGACAACAATCGGGCTTTTCTCTACCGCCTATTGGATGATCACACGGTGCAGCAAACGTTCTTCGAGGTGGTGTTGTCGGATCGCGACCATGTGGAGCCCCGTGGTGATCGCCTGGCAGTCGGCCACCGCGTCGTGGCAGCCGGTCAGGCGGGTCTCAAAGATGGCGCCAAGGTGCGCCTGGCCAGCGGTGTCGACGAAGCGTCTCCCGAAGCTGCGTCTTCCGAAGCTGCGAGCTCGTTGGCAGATGAAAGGGCCTCGGTTTCAGAAGGGGACAACGCCGAGGATGCACGGTGAGGCCAGCACTGTCGAGCTTCAGCACACGGCGTCCGGTGGCGGTGTTGATGGTGTTCCTAGCGGTGGTCGTGTTCGGCTTCTTCTCCTACAGCCGTCTGCCCGTCACCTTGATGCCCGAGCTCTCCTATCCCACCTTGACGGTGCGCACCGAGTACCCCGGCTCGGCGCCGGAGGAAGTGGAGAACGACATCTCCCGGCCGGTGGAGGAAGCCCTCGGAGTGATCAGCGGTCTGACCCGCATCAGCAGCATCAGCCGAGCCGGGGTCAGCGACGTGGTCTTGGAGCTCTCCTGGGACACGGACATGTCCGACGCCATTCAGGACACCCTTGAGAAGCTTGATCTGGTGTTCTTGCCGCCGGAAGCGGAACGGCCGTTGATCCTGCGTTTCGATCCCTCCCTAGACCCGGTCTTGGAGCTTAGCCTATCGGGACGGGGTGAGCGTTTCGCCGGCGAGGAAGGATTGCGCACCCTGCGCCGCATCAGCGAATTGCAAGTTCGTCGGGCCTTGGAACCGATCAAAGGTGTGGCGGCGGTTCGCCTACGGGGCGGCTTGGAGGAGGAGATCGAAGTCCTGGTGGACGACGAGAGCCTGCGCCGCACCGGACTGTCAATCCAGCGGGTGATCGACCGCCTGCGGCAGGAGAATGTCAACGTCGCCGGTGGCACCATCAAAGAGGGGCGTACCGAGTACATGGTACGAACCCTCAACGAGTACAAGAACTTGGACCAGATCCGCGACACGGTGGTGGCGCGGCTGGACGGACGAGACATCCGGCTGCACGATGTGGCCAGGGTCAAGATGGGGCACAAGGAACGGGAGATCCTCACCCGCACCGACGGCGGAGAGAGTGTCCAGATCGACATTTTCAAGGAAGCCGACGCCAACATGGTGGCCCTGTCGAAGGCCGTCCGGGCCCGCCTTGGCGAGCTCGATATCGAGGTTTTCGAAGCTCGGCGGGCCGCCGGTGTGACAGTGGATGCCGGGGGCTCCGGTGCCGATGGCGGTGAGGCCCGAGGTGGTTTGGGACGACGCCGGCCACCGCCGGAAGTAGGATTGACCGAACAGCTCTACGCCAACGAGAACGTCTACTTGGAGGTGGTGGCCGACCGTTCCATCTTCATCGAGAGCAGCATTTCCGAGGTGCGCAATACCGCCTTGATGGGCGGCTTGCTGGCGGTGCTGGTCTTGTTCTGTTTTTTGCGGAACGCCAAGAGCACCCTGATCATCGCGGTCAGCATTCCGATTTCGCTGATGGTCACCTTTGCTCCGCTCAATCTCTTGGGGGTCACCCTCAACATCATGTCCCTGGGCGGCTTGGCCCTGGGGATCGGGATGTTGGTGGACTCTTCCATCGTCGTCTTGGAGTCCATTTACCGCTGTCGTGAAGAGGGGGACGGCCTGGTGACGGCGGCGGTGCGGGGCACCCGAGAAGTGCGGGGTGCGGTCATCGCCTCCACCTTGACTTCGATCGCCGTCTTTTTTCCCATGGTCTTCGTCGAAGGGGTGGCGGGACAGGCCTTCGGTGACCTCGGTCTGGCGGTGGTCATTTCCCTGTTGGTGTCGGTGGTGGTGGCGGTGTCCTTCATTCCCATGCTGGCGAGCCGCGGGGGCCTGAAATTGGACGACGGCCAGGCGACGCGGGGCGAGGTGGTGCGTTCCCGAGCCTTGGCCATCGCCAACCTCGATTTGCACAGGGCGTGGCGTTGGCTGAGCTCAGGGCCGATGGCCTTGAGACTCCTGCCCTACTGTCTTTTCTGGCTCTACGTGCATGTGCGGTTGGTTTTGCAACTCGCCTTGGAGCTGGTCCTGCACCTCTTGCTGTGGCTCCTCTCTTTGATCTTTTTCTGCGGCAAAATGCTGTGGGCCGTGGTGCGCGGGGCACCGGTCTTCGATGGGGCGTCGGCAGCATCTGGCGCCACCGGAAGCCAGGCGAAGGGTTTATTGTGGCAGCTGAGGTCCCTGAAGAGCCTGCGCCGCGAGAAGCTGAGCATGGCCCTGTGGTGGTCGAGACATCGCCTTGCCGGAGCTCTTGCTCTGGCCTTGACCTTGCCCATACGTGGTGCGTTCTACCTATTCATGGTGCTGACGGAAGCCGTGGTCCATCTGCTGCTCACCGTCATCGCGTGGTTAGGCTGGCTGGTGGCTTGGGTGCTACGGCCTCTGATTGGAATTGTGGTGTGGTTGGCCCGCCGACTGATGGATCTCTTTCGTGCCTTGGGCGAGGGGTATGGCGGTGCTCTGCGCTGGGCCGTGGCCCATCCTGGGATCATGATCGCCGTGACGGTGGGCCTTTTCAGCGTCACCGCTTGGGTCGGCTCGCGGCTCGATAGCGAGCTGTTGCCGGAGGTGCACCAAGGTGAGCTGACGGTGGAGGTGGCGATGCCGGTGGGCACTCCCCTCGAATCCACCGATCAGATCCTGCGGCCGGTCGAGCAGGCCATCCTAGAAGAAAAGCAGCATATTCGCTCCCTGTTGCTCACCGTCGGCTATGACGCCGCCAATTCGCAGCGTTCCGACGAGGGGGAGCATACGGCCCGCTTCAAGGTGTTGTTGGAGAGCTCGGATCCGCGTCTCGAAGATGACGTCGTGCGTCGTCTTCGACGGCGTTTTCAGGAGGTCCCCGATCTCGACGCACGGGTGGTGCGGCCGGTGCTGTTCAGCTTCAAGACCCCCATCGAGGTGGAGGTCCACGGCGACGATCTGACGGAGCTGCGGCGCTATGCCGAGCGCGTGCGGCAGGTGATGGCGTCTTTCCCGGAGTTGGCGGATGTCGAGACGACCTTGCGGGCTGGGGCGCCGGAGGTGCAGATCGTCTACAACCGCGACCTTCTGGCCCGCTATGACCTCAACATCCAAGAAGTGGCCAATTTGGTGCGCAACTCCGTCAAGGGTTTCGAGGCCACGCGCTACAACTTGCAGGATCGTCGTATCCCTATCCTGGTGCGTTTCGAGAGCGACGATCGGGCCTCGGTGGAAGACATTCGCGATCTGGTGGTCAATCCCGGAGCCGATCGCCCCATCCCCCTGTCGGCGGTGGCGGCGGTGACTCTGGGGGAGGGACCCAGTGAGGTGCGCCGCATCGACGGGCGGCGGGTCGCCCTGGTGCGTGCCAACATCAGCCAAGGCTCTTTGGGGGCGGCGGTGGAGCGCATTCGCCAGGACGTCTTGCGGCAGGTGGACTTACCCCCGAGCATGACCTTCATCGTCGCCGGTCAGAGCCAGGAGTGGGAGCGCTCCCGCAACAGCTTGTTGTTGGCCTTGGGGCTCTCGATCTTCCTGGTCTACGTCATCATGGCGGCCCAGTTCGAGTCCTTGATCCATCCCCTGGTGATCATGTTCACCATCCCATTGGCCTTTCTCGGCACCTTCCTGGCCCTTGCCGGTTTGCACATCAGTCTGTCGATTGTCGTCTTCTTGGGCATGATCATGTTGGCTGGCATCGTGGTCAACAACGCCATCGTCTTGGTGGACTACATCAACACCCTGAAAAGCCGTGGCCTGCCCCGTGACGAGGCCATCGTCACCGCCGGGCAGGTGCGTTTGCGGCCCATTTTGATGACCACCGCCACCACCGTCCTGGGGCTGATGCCCATGGCCTTGGGTCTGGGGGACGGGGCCGAGATCCGCACTCCGATGGCCATCGCCGTCATCAGTGGCTTGGTGGTCTCGACATTCTTGACCTTGCTGATCATTCCGGCCATTTATGCCGCCTTGGATCGTTTGCAGTCCCGTTTCTCCCATCGCTCGACGAGCGACGGAGACGATGTTGCAACCGAAGACGACGACGGGTCTGCCTTCGACACCCTTCCCGGAGTGGAACCGGAAGCCTTGACCACCTAGCCGGCCGTTGGAGCCCACCATGACGCCAGACGAAAGCCCGCAGCGCCCACCGGATACCCCGGCCCTCGAGTCTCGGGCCGGGATCGACGCCGAGATCACTGCCTCGACACCGACTGCGACGGCGAGGCATGAGCAGATTTTGCCCCGTTTCTCTCTGCAACGGCGCATCACCGTGTTGGTGCTGCTGGCGACCACCCTGGTGGTGGGGGTCATCTCGACCCTGGGGATTCCCCTCGAGCTGTTCCCCCGTGGTTATACGCCGCCGTCGTTGAATGTGCGGGCCATTTGGAGCGACGCGCCGTCCCAGGAGATGCTCGACAAGGTGTCCCTCCCCTTGGAGGAAGAGCTGTCGACGGTACCGGGGTTGGATCAAGTCGTCACCTTCGCCACCACCGGCTTCAGCCGGGTCTTCCTGAGCTTCAAGCTGGGGACCGACATGGACGTCGCCTACCGGGAGGTGCGCGACCGAGTCGAGCGGGCCAAGGCCCGCATGCCGGACGATGTCGACCGGGTGATGATCCACAAGGAGGACACGGGGGCCTTTCCCGTCTATGGCATCGGCCTGGCCATCGACCCGGCCCTGGTGGACGCCTACGACCTGATCCAGAACGAGATCATTTTGCCCTTGCAGCGGCTCGATGGCGTCGCCAGCGTCAACGCCCAAGGGTTGGAAGAGAAAGAGATCCTCATAGAGCTGGATCGCAAGCTGGTGGCCGCCAACGGTCTCAACATCTATCAGCTCGGCCAGGAGCTCGGGGAAGACAACTTCACCTTGGCCAGCGGGCATGTCCTGGCCGGGGGGCGCAAGCTGCTGCTGCGCTCGGTGGCCAAATACCCGAGTGTCGAAGCCTTGGAGAATCGTCTGGTGGGTCCTTCCGTGCGGCTCAAGGACGTGGCGACCATCCGCTACCAGGAGCCTGAGAAGCGCTACCGGGCCCGAATCGGAGGGCAGCCAGCCATCGCCTTGATGGTGTTCAAGGAAGGGGACGCCAACGGTATCGACGTGGCGGACAAGCTGAATGTCGCCGTCGAGGAGATCCGTTCCAATCCGCGCTTGAGTCTGATCACCATCGAGCCTTTTCTGGACCAGGGGGCGATCATCCGCGAGTCGTTGAACACCCTGCTCAGCAGCGGTGCCATCGGCGGCGTCCTGGCGGTGATGGTTCTCTTCTTCTTCCTGCGCCGCTTCCGATTGACCTTGATCATCACCCTGTCGATTCCTTTGAGCTTGGTGATCGGCTTGACCGCCATGTATTTTGCCGGCGAAACCTTGAATATCTTGTCGCTGCTCGGGTTGATGATCTCGGTGGGCCTTTTGGTGGACAACTCCGTGGTGGTGGCGGAGAACATCTTCCGGCTGCATCGCAAAGGTCTGCCGCGGCGGCAAGCGGCGATCCAAGGGGCCGGCCAAATCTCCTTGGCTATCATCATGGCCACCTTGACGACGGTGATCGTTTTCCTGCCGGTTTCCCTGGTGGAGGGGCAAGGCCAATTCTTCCTCATGCGCCTGGCCATCCCGATCACCGTGTCCTTGGTGGCCTCCCTCCTGGTGGCCCTGGTCTTTGTGCCCCTCAGTGTGTACCTCACCCTGGGACAGCAGACCGGCGATCGCGTCAACGGCTTGGGGGAACGGGTTCGCAAAACCCTGCACCAGCTCTATGACTGGACGCTCGGCCCCCTCAACCTCGCCTATAGCCGACTGCTACGTTTTTTCCTGCGCCGTCGTTTCGACATGTTGATGCTGGTTCTGGCGACGGTGGCTCTGACGGTGGCCGTGCCCTTTCAACAGGTCGAGCTGGTGGACGTGCAAGACGAAGAGCGCGGTTTCTTCGAGATCGATGTGACCCTGCCGCAGACCACCACCATGGAAGAGGCGGAGGCCTATTTCGATGTCGTCGAAACATGGCTGGAGGACAACGAAGAACGGCTCGATCTCGACAACTTCTTCATCTTCCACCGCGAAGCGAGCGGTGAGGTGCAGGGTTGGTTCAACCGTCCGCGCACCAACGAGATGTCACCACGGGCGGCCATCGAAGAGGTCATGGCGAGCCTGCCGGACAAAGCGGGGGTCCGGGTCTTCACCGGCCAGGAGCGGGACAGCGAGGCGACCTCGCAGAACGTCCATCAACTGACCCTCTTCGGTGAAGACGCGGAGCAGCTGGAAAGTCTGGCGGAAGATCTCGAGCCCGTCTTTGTCGAGCTCCCCGGGGTGCTGGGGATCAAGAAGTCCGGCGACCGACCGGCCGACGAGATCGCCTTGGTGGTGGATCGCGACCGGGCGCAGCGGCTGAACATCAACCCCGAAGTGGTGGCCGGCGTGGTGCGCAACTCCCTGCGCGGCCGTGCCCTTCCCAAGTTCTATCGCGATGGGCGTGAAATACCCGTGCGCATACGCTTCCAGGAAGCAGATCGCGAGAGCCTCGACGAGCTTTACAACTTCGACGTGCCGACCATGGAGGGCGATGTCGTCTCCCTGGCCTCCGTCACCGCGGCCGAGCGGCTCGACGCCCCGAAGCGCATCTTCCGCCGCGACAAGCGGGTGGCCCGCACCATCACCATGGAGCTCGAGGAGGGACAAGAAGGGGTGGCTCGCGCCGCCATCATCAGGGCGGCGGCCCGTCTCGAGTTGCCCGAAGGCATCAGCTTCGGCTCCGTCAACCGTGGGCTGTCGGAGCAGCAGGCCAACAATCAGGCCATGATCTTCGCCATGTTGTTGTCCATCGTCTTCATCTATTTATTGATGGGCTTCCTCTTCGAGAGCTTCATCCTGCCGGTTTCGATCATCTGCACCATACTGTTGGCGGCCATGGGGGTGTTCTGGACCCACTACATCTTCGGCTACGACCTCGACGGCCTGGGTTTAGTGGGAATCGTGCTGCTCATCGGTGTGGTGGTCAACAACGGCATCGTCCTGGTGGACTACATCAACCGTCTCCGGGCGGCTGGCCAATGTCGTACCGAGGCCGTTGTCCTGGCGGCGGAGCGGCGCTTCCGGCCGATCATGATGACCGCCCTCACCACCATCGGCGGTATGGTGCCCTTGACCATCAGCGGCACCACCAGCATCGGCATCAGCTACACCAGTTTCGGCCTCACGCTGATCGGCGGCATGACCTTTTCCACCTTTCTCACCCTCCTGGTGGTGCCGGTCGCTTACACCGCCTTCGAAGACCTGGGTAAGCTGCTCTCCAAGATGATGCACCGGGCCATCGGCGGACGCCGCACCGCGGTGGCGACCGAGGTGGGCTGAGACAAGGCAACGGGTTGAGGCACAGGCCGAGCCCTCAAGCCCCCGCCGCCCCCGGCTTGGCGATCACCCCTCGTCCATGTCGCCCTTCGAGCACCGTGGTCACCGGCTCGCTGAGCTGTAGCCAGCGCAGATGCTCCGTCTCTAGATGGGCGGTCTGTGCATCGAGCCAAGCCCGGTCGAGGAATTGGGGCCCGGCGGCGTTGAGCTTACCGGCGGGCAGGGTGAGGTAGGCCACCTTGAGGGCGGTGATGTTCTGGAAGAAGTGGGTGCCTTGGGACGGCTCGACATCATAGCCCTTGGGGGAGGCTTCGACGATGACTCGGGCGTTGGAAATCTGGCCCCAGTCGACGGGGATGCCGAGCCATTCGTCGCCGGTACCCCAACGCCCTGGACCGATGAGCAAGTAGGGCCGGTCGAGATCGATCAACGCCTCGTTGATCTTCCCCACCTCGTCGGCGATCTTCTGGTTCCTGGAGGCTTCCCAGCGGTCGTAGCGCACATACACAATGTCGCAGATATCGCTGCTGATGCCGTTGCCGAGACTGAGCTCGGTAGCGCAAAGGATGTCGCCCTGGGGGAAGGAGATGCCGGGGCCGGTGACCATTTGAGCCGAGCTGGCGAAGGGGCGAATCTGGAGCACGTAGAGGTGCGGCGGCATCCTCTTGGCGCCACGCCGGATGCGGCGTCCCCAATCGCCCATGTCGACGGCGATTTCGATTTCCACGGCACCGCCGAAGCCTTTTTGCCCCAGTTGCAGCAGTTTGATCAACGCCTCCGGCAAGGGGATGGCCTTGTGCTTCAAGATGTTGTTGAAAGTAATGACCCTTGGCCCGGCGTGGCGCAGATTGTCGACGATGCGCTGCTCGTCGGTATCGAAGACGCTGCCCAGGGCCTTGAGGGTACCGTCGGCCTCCGCCACTTTGAGATCGTAGAAGGTCATGGTGGAGAACAGGTCAGCCTCCAGAGCGCTGCAATGACGCTCCATATCGAGGGCGAAGAATCCCCTCTGCGAGCGGTCCAGCAGGGTCTTGGGGTTGGCGAATTGGGGTAGCACCTCAGGATGGCCTGGGCTGAAGCGTAGGGCCAATCCGCCATCGACGACGATGCGTCCGAAGCCCAAGGCCAGATGGGCGACGCCGTCCTCCGCCGACTGCGGACCAATGGGGTAGAAGTTGTAGGACTGCACGACACCGGAGAAATCCGGGTAGAAGCGGTCCTCGTGGTAGTCCCCCACCAACTCCTGAATGATCACCCCCATCTTTTCTTCGCCCACGTGCTTGCCCGTATTTTTGAGGTAGGCACGGGCATTGGACGAAAACGTGGAGGCCCACACCAACTTGACGGCGCCGCATACCTCACGCAGCCGACGGCTTCTATTGGGGGCATTGTTGGGGAGCATCAAGGTGCTGTAAATGCCCGCCAGCCGCTGGTGCATGGAGTCTTCCAGCAGACTCGAAGAACGCACCGCCAGGGGCTCTGTCATGCGTTCGAGGATGAAGGCGAGGTCGTCGGCAAGCTCATCCGGCAAACGGGTGTCGAGGAATTGCTGGATGATCTCTTGATCGTCCTTGCAGTGGATGGCGAAGTCACGCAGATTGTTGCGCCCGAGGAACTCGTCGAAGTGATCGGTGGTCAAGGTCACCATCTTGGGAACGGAGACGGCCAAACCCCCGAAGTCTTCGGCGTCCATGTCGGCCAGTAACATATTGAAGAAGGCGAGGCCCCGGGCCTTGCCGCCCAGGGAGCCATGGCCGAGCCGGGTATGGGGCTCGCGATCAAAACGGGTGCGGCTGAAGTCCGTCACCACGCCGCGACGCATCTTGCGTCGCCCTTCCCGCAGGCTCTCGATAAGGAATTGCCGCGCATCCTCTAGCTGGTCGAACTCGCTGACCTGGCGCGGCCGGATGCGGTCCGCCAAAGTGAACTCGCTGCGGGCCACCAGCCAGATGGAGAAGTGGTTGTGCTGGGCATGGTGGGCAAAGGAGGAGATGGGGATGGTACGTAGCTTGTCCTCGAGCTCCCGTAGATTGTGAGCCCGGTCGATCTCCCGTCCGTCGGGCAGGCGGAAAACGAAGTCGCCGAAACCCAAGGAGAAGGTGAGGAACTCGCGGATCTTGGCCAGGAGCTGCGGTGAATTCTTGTGGATGAAGGCGGCGTCGGCCTCGATCGCCGCCTTTTGATGCTCCTCCTCCGCCGATTGCAGCAGCACCGGCAATTCGGGATCGAATCTGCGGACCATGCGCACGAAGTCGAGACCGGCGTGATGGTCGTGCATGGCCCCGCGGGGAAGCCCCATGTCGCTGATGATGGCCAACAGGTTCTCTTTGTAGCGTTCGAAGAGATGTACCCCTTCCTCGAAGGTGGTGGCCAGAAGCACCTTGGGCCGCGACTTCATCGACATCTGACGCAGGATCTCGTTGGCCCCTTCGGCGTAAAGGGCCAAGGCCTGCAAGGTCAGCTCCTTGTACAGCAGGCTGAGGAACAGCGAGTAGTAGTAGGGCGAATCTTCCAACACGATGATCACCTTGAGATGACCGTGCTGAATATCGAGATCGAGGTTTTCCCGATCTTCGATGTACTTGATGATGGCCAGCAAGATCTTTGAGTCACCACTCCACAAGAACGCCCCGTCGATGGCTTTGGAGTCGATGATCCCCCGCAACTCGTAGAGCTCTTTGCGATCCAAGGCCAGCAGCACCACGGGTCGGCCGGGGCGCAGCTTCTTGACCCTACGGCCGAAGGCGTTGACGTCCATATCCGCCAGGCTGGTCATGGTCAAAACCAGGTCGAAACGCCGCTCTCGGAGCATGCGAATCGCCACCTCGCCGGTGGGGGCGTGGGTGAAGCGGGGCGGGGCCGGCAAGCTCAGCTTGCTGTATTCACGGAAGACCTGCTCCGTGAGCTGGCCGTCTTGCTCGAGGATGTAAGCATCGTAGGGGGACGAGACGAGCAGCACCTCGGAGATGCGGTGCCACATCAAATCATGGAAGCGGATGGTTTTGGCGGCTCGGGATCGATGCTTCATTGAGCATCAGTTTAGCGCAATAGTTAGAGAGCCTATTCGTTGACCAGGGAAGCGTTCTCGGGGCCAGGAGTCGTCGGTGCTCCAAACGGAGGCGGAGTCGGTGGCCTGAGGCCTTACACCACCCCTTGGTCCAACATGGCGTCGGCCACTTTGAGGAAGCCGGCGATGTTGGCGCCGTCGACGTAGTTGACGAAGTCGCCGTCCTGGCCGTGCTCGACGCAGGCTGTATGCACGTCCTTCATGATGATGTTCAGCCGATCGTCCACCTCTTGGCGGCTCCAGGCATAGCGCATGGAGTTTTGTGTCATCTCGAGGCCGGAGACGGCGACACCGCCGGCATTGGCTGCCTTCCCGGGGCCAAAGAGGATCTTGTTGTCGAGAAAATGCTCAATGGCCTCGGGCTCGGAGGGCATGTTGGCCCCTTCGACGACGCAAAAGCAGCCGTTGTCGAGCAGCCCCTTGGCGTCTTCTCCGCTGAGCTCGTTTTGGGTGGCACAGGGCAGGGCGATGTCGCAGGCCACCGACCAGGGGTTCTCCCCTTTGAGATAGCGCATGTCCGAGTACTTGTCGCGCATTTCGTGGACGCGGCCACGACGATTGTTTTTGAGATCCATCAAGTGCGCCAGCTTCTCTTTGTCGAAGCCCTCGTCGTCGACGATGGTGCCGGACGAGTCCGACATCGAAAGCACTTTGGCGCCGAGCTGAAGGGCTTTCTCTGCCGCAAACTGGGCGACATTACCTGAGCCGGAGATCAAAATTCGTTTGCCCTCGAGGTTTTCTTCGCGGCGGCTGAGCATCTCGGTGGCGAAATAGACGACGCCATAGCCCGTCGCTTCGGGGCGGATCAAGGAGCCACCCCAGCCGCGGCCCTTGCCGGTCAAGACGCCGGTGAACTCGTTGGCGAGTTTTTTGTACATGCCGAAGAGGAAGCCGATTTCGCGCCCACCGACTCCGATATCCCCCGCCGGTACATCCGTATTGGGTCCGATGTGGCGGTAGAGCTCGGCCATGAACGACTGGCAGAAACGCATCACCTCGCCGTCGCTTCGACCCATGGGGTCGAAGTCGGAGCCGCCCATGCCGCCGCCCATCGGCAGGGTGGTGAGGCTATTCTTGAAGACCTGCTCGAAGGCGAGGAACTTGAGGATGCCGAGGTTGACGCTGGCGTGGAAGCGCAATCCGCCTTTGTAAGGGCCGATGGCGCTGTTCATCTCGACGCGAAAGCCTCGATTGACGTGCACGTCCCCTTGATCGTCCGTCCACGGAACACGAAACATGATCACCCGCTCCGGCTCGACGATGCGATCCAAAATCCGTCCATTGCGATAGCGAGGCTCGCTCTCGATCACCGGCCAGATGGATTCCACGACCTCCTCGACCGCTTGATGGAATTCTTGCTCCGATGGATTCTTGGCGATGACTCGCCTCATGAAAGACTCAATGGAGTAGGACACGGATGGTTCTCCTTGCATCACTGGCGTGCGCGGCGGGCACAGGCGATGGACGGCCGGCCAAAATTAAGGGCAAAACGGGTGGAAAACTTTGATTCTTTCCAGCCCCGTGCCATTAGAGACGCGTCATTGTAGTGCCAGGCGTGGAGGCGAGTCGATAGGAAGCTCAGTTATCCTCCGGCGCCCTTACCGGCAGGGCTCCTCGGCGCTGCGACAGGGAGCTGCTGCGGCGCTGCAGGAATAGCGTCGCAAGAGGACAAATCCGACCCAGACCACGACGCCCAGCAGGCCGACGGATAGCCACAGAATGTCGGGGCCATGGCGTTCGTAGAGCCACGTGCCGAGGCTCGGAGCAATGATGAAGGCCGCCCCCCACGACATGGTGTGGATTCCCATATATTTTCCACGATGGGCCGCTGGAGCACGATTCGCCACCCAGCCTCCGGCCGCCGGGATGCCGATCATCTCGCCGAGGGTAATGATCGACATCACCATGAAGGCGAAGAAAAAGCTACTGCCCAAGGGCAGAAGTGAGAGGCCCAAGGGGAGCAGAAAGAAGCCGACGCCGGCCACCGCCAGGGGATGGAAGCGTTCGATACGGTGGGTGATGACCATTTCGAAAGCCAGGATGAGAATGGCGTTCCAGCTCAGCAAGAGCCCAAAGCGTTGTTCGTCGAGGCCGTAGGCTTGATTCAGGTAGACGGGGAAGGTGCTCCAGCATTGGAAAAAGCAGACGGCCGAAAGGAATGCCAGGAAAGCAAAAGCCATGAACGGCCGGTCACGCAGAGGATGACAGCCCTCGGCTTCGACTTCGGCCCCCTGTTGGCTCGAGGTCAAGGTTTGCCAACGCTGCCGGAAGAGAAAGCGGACGAGGAACGAAGCGGCGATGCAGGTGAGGCCATCGACCCAAAAGAGCAACGAGTAGTCGTAGACGGCGAGGAATCCTCCCACCGCCGGGCCGACGGCGAAACCGAGGTTGAGGGCCATGCGGTTGAGGGCCACCGCACGGGTTCGCAGTTGAGGTGGCGACATGGCTGCCAGTGAGGAGGCATTGGCAGGGCGAAAGGCTTCGGCGGCCGTGCCGATCAGCAGGGCGATGAGCAGCAGCCCGGAGGGGCTGCTCATGTTTCCCATCACCAGGTAGCCGATGCCCGAAATCAGCAAACTGAAGAATTGGATGCGCAGCGCCCCGATACGGTCGCTGAACCACCCACCGAGCCAACCGCCGATGAGGTGCCCGGCACCGTAGGCGCTGAGCACTTGACCGGCGAACAAGAGATCGAACCCCAGCTTCAAGGTCAAGTAGAGGGGCAGGAAAGTCAGCACCATGGCGCCGCTGCGGTTGATGAAAATGACCGCTGAGAGTAGCCATACGTCCCGGGGAAGGCCTTGAAAAGCGGCGAGGTAGGCTTTGAAGAGATATCGCATGGAGACTCCAATTAGTAAAGTCTGTTGTTTCTATAATCAACTTGTAAATATGTCAAGCCGTCGGTTTAATAAATTTGAGCGGCGACGTTATGATGCCCCCATGGATAGGACGACCGAAGGCCCGACGACCGAAGACCCGACGACCGAAGACCTGACAACTTCTGACCCGACGTCCCTCAGCGAAGCCAAGCGGCGAGTCGTTGATCTCCTGAAGCGCCGCGGACCGGCGACGGCCACGGTGCTAGCCAAAGTATTGGGTTTGACCCGCATGGCCGTCCATCAACATTTGCAAACCCTCGAGGAGCAAGGTTGGGTGGTGGCTCGGTCCGCCTCCCCCAAAGGCCGTGGACGCCCCGCCATGATTTGGCAGCTCAGTGAAAAAGGAGAGCGTCGGTTGTTCCCCGACGCCCATGCCGAGCTTTCCACCGATCTCATCGCGGCGGCCCGTCAAGCGTTTGGCGAGGACGGGCTACAGCGCCTGATCGCGGTGCGTTCAGAGCAGCAGGTGACGGCCTATCGCCAGCATTTGGCGCTTGCTGAGGACCTTGAGCAGCGGGTGCGGCGGCTAGCCGAGCAGCGCAGCAGGGAAGGTTATATGGCGGAAGCAGTGAAAGACGAGGACGGCTCCTGGTTGCTCATCGAGCACCATTGCCCCATCTGCGAGGCGGCTAAGCTGTGTGTTGGCATTTGTGCCGCCGAGCTGAGCGTCTTCCGGCGTGTCTTGGGTGACCATGTCGTGGTCGAGCGGACTCGGCATCTCCTCACCGACGACGATCGCTGCGCCTATCGCATCCGTTCGGCGGCGGAGAGCCCATAGGGTAGAGGCGTCAGAGCTTGGAGCTACAGTATTTGCAGAACTTGGCGTCGAGATCGTGTCCCTCGGCGGAGCAGGTGGGACAGACTTGGGTGGTCAAGCCCTTGTTGCCGCGAGCATTTGCCAACTCGACGGTGACGATGCCGGTGGGCACTGCCAAGATGGCGTAGCCTAAGACCATGACGGTGGATGCCAGGAGCTTGCCGAGGACCGTTTGGGGGGCGATGTCGCCGTAGCCGACGGTGGTCAAGGTGACGATGGCCCAGTAGATGGCTTGGGGAATGCTCGAGAAGCCATTCTTCTCACCTTCGATGAGATACATCAGGGCGCCCAGCACCAGAACCATGGACAAGACCGCGCCCAAGAAAATCGTAATTTTGCGTCCACTGGCCCGCATGGCGGTGATCAGCACTTGCGCTTCGCCGACAAAATGGGCCAACTTGAAAACCCGAAAGATGCGTAGCAGGCGTAGGGCGCGGATGACCAGCAGTGAATGGCTCCCGCTGATCGCCAGGCTGGCGTAGGTGGGAACGATGGCCAGCAGATCGACGATGCCGAAAAAGCTGAAGGCGTAGTTGAGGGGTCGGCGGATGGTGAACAGGCGCAGCAGGTATTCGATGGTGAAGAGAATGGTGAAAAACCACTCGATGCGCCGTAGGTGAACACCGTACAGCGAACGAATCGAGGCGACGCTCTCCAGGATCACCGCCAAGATGCTGAGCACGATGCCGATCAGCAGAACGACATCGAAAGCCTTACCGCCGGGGGTGTCAGCCTCGAAGATGATCTCGTGCAGGGTTTCCCGCAGGCTGAGAGGCGGCTCGGCCGACGAGGGTTCGACCGAAGGCGAGGCGCTGGCCCCGGGTTTCTGGCTGACTGGTTTTGGGCTGTCTGGTGTCATCGTTGGGTCGACCCGCGGCTAGCGAATGGCTGGAGCTTATCAACCATGCCACCGCCGTGCCGCCGATCCGACTGAGTTACCATCAAGAAAGCGGCGCCGGCCGTCAACCTAAGGGCATCCCAAGGTCATCCCAAAGTCAAAGTGCCGGTCTGTCGCGAGCCGCGACGACCGCCGACCTCCGCATGGGTGCCCTCGAATTTGCCCTCTTCCACCGTGCCTTCGAAGGTGAAGGTGCGGTTCTTGTCCTCATTGAGCACCGTGCCTTCGAGGCTACCGTCGGTCAGGCTGCCTTTGGCCTCACCGGTGTAGGTGTGGGCATCGCCACGGAAATCGAAATGGAAGGCGACATCCCAGGAGCCTTCGCCGGAGGGTGTGAAGACGGCCTTGAGCTCGCCTTTGGTCTCCCCCCGCTCCCAGTGGTAGGCGCCGATCAGTGTCTGCTCGACGGTCTCAATGTTCTCACCGGGGGCCGGGTCCTGGGCGGTGGCCTGGAGCGCCAAGGTGACCAGGGCAACGAGGGCGGCGAAGAGTAAGGTGGCGTACTTCATGGTATCTCCTGAGGAGGGGTGTTGGAGGGGGTTGGGCTAACGGACGCAGATTCCAAGTAAGGTCTTCGTTGCCAAGGGCTTTGTGGATGGGCCGATGGCCGGTTGCACCGCCTCATGGGATCGCCCCAGGACGATTGTCGGGGGAGGATTTGTCGGGATAGGGCGGCGGTTCCGGCGGCCGCCTGGGTTGTTTGGCGATGAGCTCCTCAAGATGGCGGATGGCGGCTTCCAACTGCGCGTCCTGGCCCTCGAAGGTGGCGTGGGGAAGGTTGTCCACTTCGATGTCGGGCAGCACCCCTTCCCCTTCGATCAGCCAGATGCCCTCCGGGCCGTAGACGCCGTATTCGGCGGCGCTGGCGATGCCACCGTCCACCAAGGTGTTGTCCATCGACAGCCAGATGTCGCCGCCCCAGGTGCGGGTGCCGATCACCTTGCCGAGTCCGAGGCGTCGGAAGCCCTCCGCCAGGGTCTCGCCGTCGCTGGCCGTCGCTTCATCACAGAGGACGACGACATGGCCGGCGAAGGAAAACTGCATGTTGGCGTACTCCATGCCGGTGCGCCCTTTCCACCACATCCAGGGACGGCGCAGCAGGTTGCCGAGGATCCAGGAGTCGATGTTGCCTCCCTGGTTGTGGCGCATGTCGAGGATCAAACCCTGGCGGTTGGCGACGGGAAAGTAGTTGCGCGCCCACGATTCGTAGTCGCGGCCGCCCATGGCCCGCAAATGCACGTAGCCGATCTCGCCTTGACTGTCGGCCTCGACCCGCTGGCGGCGCTTGTGCTCCCAGTCGGCGTAACGCAAGTCGCGAAGCTCTGCCGGTGTGATGGGGGTGACGATCACCTCCCGTGGCCGTCCGCCGTCGGCGTCCGCCACCCGCAGCAATGTCTGACGCCCCGCCTGATGGCGCAACAAGTCCCCGGGATGCGGCGCCGTGAGCACCGACCGTCCGTTGATGGCCAGCAGCAAATCCCCTGCGTCGACATCGACATCAGGGCGCCCGAGGGGTGCCAAGCGGGAGGGTAAGTCAGGGTCGCCGTTGTAGATTTCGACGATGCGATAGCCCCCCGCTGCCTCATCGCGCTCCATGACGGCGCCGAGGGAGGCCGGGTGGATGTTGAGGTCGTCCCCTCGACGGTGATCGCCGCGGCGCACGAAGTGGTGCAGGGCCGACAGCTCCCCAACCATCTGGGCAAAAAGATCGCTGAGCTCGGAGCGATTGGTGACCCGGTCCACCAAGGGGACGTATTTGTCGTGCATGGCCGGCCAGTCGACACCGTGCATGCCGGGGTCATAGAAGTGGTCGCGGTGCAAACGCCAGGCGTCGGTGAACATCTGCCGCCACTCTTCTCGGGGATCGAGATGGAACGTCCAGTCGTCCAGCTTCAGACGGTGTTTGGCCAAGGGCTCGGGGGCCTTGGCGACGGCGTCGAAAACAAAAAGGGCTGCAGATTTGTCCATATCGTCGCTTTGACGATGGGCCAGCAGCTTATTTCCATTCCGCGACAGCTCGAAGCTGGCGACATTCTTCAAGAGCGTCTTGACCTTGGCGTCTTGCCGTACAATTTTCACCGCCTGCAGTGATGCCTTCTCCGGCGGTTGGCCGAGGGGTGTCGCCAACCAGAAGAGGTGCCCTTGATTGATTCTCAGGCCGCGGTAGTCCCCCCGCGGGACAGGGACTTCATAGAGCCGAGAGGCTAAACCAGGCCAGACGATATCGACCTTTGGGGTCGTTGCAGCCGCGCCCTCTTTCCCCTTTGCTTTTCCTTTGCCACTGCCCTTTTTGACGCCATCCTTGACGCCATCCTCGCCGACGGCAGTGACTCCGTCAGCGGCTTCGGGGCTCTCGGTCTTGGGCAGCAGCTCCGAAGCCGCCGCGAATGGTGAGCCTCGGTCGAGGGTCAAGGCCAGTTGGTAGATCTTGCTGCGTTCGGTCAGCAGGGGAGATGGCTGGTAGGAACCCCAAGGGCTTGTCGCCAAGGGCTCGAGATGGCGGTCCGACAGAAAATACAACCAGCGGCCGTCGGGGCTCCAGGCGGGGTCATAGCTATCGAAGCGGTTGGAGGTGACCGCCTCGGAGGTGCCATCCTCGAGGCGATGGATCCACACCTGGCTCAGCTGGTTGTGGCCGGTCATGCCATAGGCCAGGAAACGACTGTCGGGGCTCCAGGCGACGCCGCGGAACTGGAAAAAAGGCGAGGCGGCAACCCGTTGTTGCTCGCCGTTGTTCAAATCCACCAACCACAGCTCGTGGTTTTGATCCCACATGGCGGTCCACCGGCCATCGGGGGAAGGTAGATGGTCAAAACGCAGGATTTGGCCGTCGTGGGTGACCTGTTGATGGGGTTTGACGCCCCGTGGATCGAAGCTCCAAAGCTCCACCTCGCGGCTGGCATCGGACAGGGCGAGCAGACGGTTGGGATGCGAGAAACGGGCGCTGCGATGGCGCGCTGCGGTGTGGGTCGCCTGGACGCTGCGTCCTTGTCCCACCGGTACGACGAAGATCTGGCCCCGGGCGGTGAGGGCGACGCGATCACCGCTCGGCGAGAGATGGGCCGCGGTGAGGTAGCTGGAAGGCTCGTCGACCCAACGGGGTCGGCGTTGCTCGAAGTCACTGGCCAGGGTGATGTCGAGTTTTTGGTCGACGCCGCTGGCGATATCGAAGAGGTGCAGGTCGGCCCCCAACTGGTAGACAATGCGGCCCCCGTGGTGGCTGGGGGACAGCACGTCCCAGCCCAGGTGGTGGCTGTGTTGTTGGAGATCTTCCCCCGCCCAATCCGACGACCATAGGTTCATGGTGCCGTCACGGTCGCTGGCGAAATAGAGACGGTCCTGCCACAGCATGGGGGAGCGGCTGGTGCCCTCGAAGTCGCCGCTCAGGGGCACGGCCTCGGCGTCGCCGGGACGGAAGCGCCACAGGTTTTCCACCGTGCCGCCGCGGTAGCGTTTGGTGTGACTGCCCTGAAAGGCCAGGCGGGTAAAGAACAGGCTGCCGTCGGGGGCCATGGCTCCGTGGCTGGCCTGGGCCAAGGGCAGCCGTTGGTGGCGTCCATCCGCTGGGTCGACGGCCACCAACTGCTCGTCCGGAAGGGTGGAGAAATGTCGGGTGCTGTAGAGCACGCGTCCGTCGGGGGTGAAGCCGCGGACCGTGGCGACCTCCCCCTGGAAGGTCAGGCGGCGTGGGGAGCCGCCCCGCCAAGGCATGAAATAGACCTCCCTCGATCCTTCATAGCGGGCGGAAAAAGCGATGTGCTCGCCGTCCGGAGAGAACGCGGCGTGGGTCTCGGAGGCGGCGTGGGTGGTCAAGCGCCGGGCGACGCCACCGTCGGTGGTCACCGTCCACAGATCCCCCTCGGCCGTAAATACCAGGCGTTCTCCGTGGATGGCGGGGAAGCGGTAATAGCCGCGCAGCTCCGAAGCGGCGGCCGGGGTGGCGACGCAGCAGGCTCCGGCGAAGAGGAGGGCGACGACGCAGCGCAGGGAAGTCTTGAAGCTCTGAGGAATGGACATGGCTCGGAATTGTATCGTCTGCGACCGCCGTGCGCTGGCCGGCGTCTCATATACTCGGCCCATGCCCGACGTCACCCCGGCTCCGCCGTCTCCCCCCGTGCCCCGTCGCCTCGAAGCCATCGACTGGTCCACCTGGCGAGCGGTGGACCCGGCGACCTTGGTTTTCGTCATCCGCGACGGCCAAATCCTACTCATCCGCAAGAAGCGAGGCTTGGGGGCGGGCAAAGTCAATGGCCCCGGCGGTCGCCTAGAAGCGGGGGAGACGCCCCTCGAAGCTGCCATCCGCGAAGTCCAGGAAGAGCTCCTGGTGACCCCCACCGGGCTCGACCACCGCGGCGAGCTGCGCTTCCAGTTCGTCGACGGCTACTCGATTCACGTGCACGTCTTCTCCGCCACCGGCTGCGACGGCACTGCCTCGGAAACCGACGAGGCCATCCCCCCGGTGGACTGAGCTCGGCGTAATCCCCTACGACGAAATGTGGGCCGACGACCGCATCTGGCTACCCATGATGCTCAGCGGCCAACGCATCGACGGCCGTTTCATCTTCGATGGCGACCGCATGTTGGATCACCGGGTCGAGGTGGCGCCGGAGCTGGACCAGAGCTAGATGGGGCCCTGGCTGCCCGCGGACGCTGCACCTTCAGAATCCAACGGCACCAATGTCCCCTTCATAGTCGACGGCTCCGCCGGCACCTCCAGGGCCACCTCGAGACGATCATAGACCCGCTTGAAGGTGTGGCCCGAACGCTGACCGTCCCCTTGTATTTCGAGGCTGATGGTCAATTGCTGACCGTCCGGCGACAGGCGCCAAGTTTCGACGGCTTGGCGGCTCTCCCGTGGACCGCGACGGAAGGGATTGGCCTGTTGCTCCAGCTCTTCTTCCGGATCCTCTTCGTTGCCTGGACCATAATTGGCCTGCACCGTTTCGAATCGAAGCGCCTGCCGTTGCCATTGGCCCCGCATCTCTTGGCTCCGACCCCGAGGTCCCTGACGCTCGAAAACCTGCTCATCGGTGTACAGCACGGTCTCTTGACCGTCGGCGTCCTGCATTCGAAGCTCGGGATCGAGGTGGACGAGGGTCAAGGTCCGCAAGGCCCTCATCTGTTCCTGCAGGCGCTCACCGCCCTGCTCTTCTCGGGCCCGCGGCGGGCGTCCACCAGCGCTGCCGTTGCCATAGCCGCCGCCAAGTCCCCTCGAGTTGGCGCCGACGCTGAAGCCGCTTCGACCGCGGCGTCCGCGGCCCTGCTGCTGTGCTCCCCGGGGGCTGGTGCTGAGCCCTTCGTTGAGCTGCCAGGTGCCCGAGAAATCTGGGGCTGGATCCTCGGCCAGAAGGCTCGGGGTAGGGGTGAGGAGAAGAAAGACTGCCAGGGCGGGCCACCAAGGGCTACGGGATGGCCTCGGAGCAGAGAAGGAAAAGGAGGGTGCCGACATGGGGAATCTCCTTGCAAAAAGTTGGCATGGACCGCCGCTGCGACGGAGATCCTATCCTAGGAAGTGCGGCGTCGGCAGTCACCAAAGGGCTGCAAGGAGTATGTAAGAGATGTTAATTGCTGAGCTCGTAGCTGGACGCTGGATGACCGACTTCTGGGACGACCGACTGCCCGGATTCGCCGTCCGCGCCCACCAAAGCG
Organism: Acidobacteriota bacterium; assembly: GCA_029263315.1. Taxonomy (GTDB): domain Bacteria; phylum Acidobacteriota; class Thermoanaerobaculia; order Multivoradales; family J023; genus JAJCXR01. The sequence goes on from JAJCXR010000028.1 coordinate 73,442, forward strand.
GCACCAAGTTCGGACGATCAACGAGCACCTGAAGAACCTGTACCAGGACGAAGAACTCAATCCAGAGGGAACTATCCGGAAATTCCGGATAGTTCGCCAAGAGGGCGCGCGCCAAGTGGCTCGGCAGATCGAGCATTACAACCTCGACGCCATCCTCGCCGTCGGATACCGGGTTCGTTCATCACGAGGGGCGCAGTTCCGCAGATGGGCAACCGAATGGTTGCGGGAGTACCTCGTCAAGGGTTTTATGATGGACGACGAGCGGCTCCGGCATCCTCCAGTTGCCAGCTTGGGCGTTCCCGACTACTTTGACGAGCTGCTCGAGCGGATCGGCGACATTCGGGCCAGCTAAGCTCGCATGTACCTGCGGGTTCGTGAGCTCTTTGCTCTTGCCGGTGACTACGAACCCGCGCAGAGCGCGACAGCGACATTCTTCCAGACGATTCAGAACAAGCTACATTTCGCCGCCACTGGGATGACCGCCGCCGAATTGATTGCGGCGCGAGTCGATCACTCGCGGCCCAATATGGGGTTGACGACCTGGAAAGGCGATCGGGTCGCGAAGGCCGATGTGAGGGTTGCCAAGAATTACCTGCGTGGCGACGAGATCGAAGAGCTCAACCGGATCGTGGTGATGTGGCTCGACTTTGCTGAGGATCAGGCCAGGCGTCGCAAACAAGTCTTTCTGAAGGACTGGCAGGTCAAACTTGATGAGTTCCTGCATTTCAACGAACGCGAAGTTCTCGGTGGACCGGGCAAGGTCAGCCACCAAGAGGCCGTCCGTCGGGCAGAGGCGGAGTTTGGGCGGTTCACAGCCCGACGTCGGGCATTGGCGGAGGCCCGAGACGATGACGGATTTTCACCGTAGGAAACCCGGAGAAGCGGGTCGATGAGGCTGACCGTTTAGGAAGCCGGTTCCCATGGCGTCTCATCCAGTACTACCAAGTTGCAGTCATTTGGACCCTATGGAGCCCCGACAAATCCAGAGATCTGGGCCGGAGAATTGGACCCTCGCTGCAACCTATTGATTTTTCAGAAGTTACATTATCCGCTGTCGCTCACGTCCCCACAACGCCAAACGTAAGAGATCTAAAACTCGTTTTGAGGTTTATTCGGTTTCATTAGCCACGATGGTGGAGAGCGAGATCTCGATCCGTGGTCCATCGCTGACCACGAACGTCCCCGCGTTTCGAAGCCGTGTCGAAGCCCCCTCGGCTCATTCGTCAATAAGGCAAGCACGGTGCTGTCGTCGAACCTTCAGGCGGCACGTGCGTAAGTCGAAACAGTGACTTCACCTCTACCACGGCAGCCTGTAGCAAACGTAGAGCGGCGCTGCGACGGCTCGTTTCCGTCAGCTCAGCGTTGCAAGATCATCGAAAGGAGACTCATCTCATGAATCGACAGATCCCTCGTGACTCAAGATTTTTCATCCTTGCCCTCCTCGTCCTCGCAATGCTCTTCGCCCTGCCCACCTTCGCCGACAGCTCGGCGACGGATTGGGCCGCATTACGCGCCGACGGCGATGGCTTCGAGCAGGTGGTCGACCCGGCCGATGCTTTTTTCGAGCAGCGGCTCGACACAGTGGCTCTCGACAAGAGCAGCGTCCTCGACCAGGTCCACCAGCTGAGCCATTTGGTACCGGTGGGTGACGGCAAGCGGCTCTTCGTCACCGAGCACTTCACCCTGCGCTCCTGGCTCACCTTTCCGCGCCGCTCGGTTCTCTTCCTTTCCGGCAGTGCCTTCCGCGGCAACCACCACAGCATCCCGGTGGAGGGTTATGACGCCACTTCCATGGTGGCCCGCCGGGGCTTCTTCGCCTTCACCGTCGACCACTTGGGGGTGGGAGAGAGTACACGGCCCGAGGACGGTCTGGAGGCGACCTTCGAGGCCAATCAAGAGGCCTTAGAAGTGCTCTTGCGTTACATTCGCTTCTTCCGTTTCGTGCCTCGCATCGACATCATTGGGGCTGGCTACGGCGGCTCCCTCGCCACCCAGCTCGCCGCCGATCCCGTCCGAGCTCGCTCGGTGGTCATGAGCGCCATGCTCTACGACCAGTTGCAGGGCGGTCCCCTCACCGACCCGGCTTTTGTCGCATTGCTCGAGAATTCGCCGGACGGCTATTTCTTTGTGCCCGGCGAGGGCTCGGCCATTTTTCTGACCGAGGCTCCCCAAGCGGTGCGCGATTACGTCTTCGCTACCCAGGGCGGCTTTTATCCGACCTTGAATTTCTTGGTGGCAGCCTATGATCTTCCCTTCTTCGATCCCGGCGTCGCGCGGGTACCAGGGCTTATCTTGTTTGGAGAGAACGACATCGTGGTGGGGCCCAACGGGGTCGACAACCTGGCTCTAGACTACGGCACCGACGGCGCTCTCTTGATCTCTCGCCCTGACGCCGGCCACGCTCCCCGTACCGGCTCGCCGGAGATCGCCGCCTGGTTCTGGGAGAACGTCTTCGAGTTCCTCGACCCGCCCCACTGAATTGGTGGCATGGTCCCGGCCCTCGAACCCTGTTTCGAGGGTCGGCCTACCGCTCGCCAAAGGTACTGTTGCTGGCCTTGGAGCGTCACTAACGGCTCGTCGAAAAATTGCTGTCATCAATGTTCACCAATGAAAGCCTCTTCGGTCTCAACTGGAGGACACCATCAAGCTGTTCCTACGCTTGTCTGGAAAGACCAAGAGCCGACTTCAGAAACTTCAAACCAGAGTACCAGCCGCCAGCCGGCAACCCGACACGCCAGGGCGCCGCCGGTCAATACGCCCCCTGGGACCTACATGTCATTCCGCCGAATAGGGCCAACGCGGGCAACGGATTTGTTGGGCAACGAAGATGTTGCCAACGCCGGATCTTGGGTGCGATAGATCAGCGGGTCATCCCACTCCCTTGATGAGTCTAGTCATTTCAACTCTTCAATCAGGAGACCACCATGAGCAACCCTGCCGCAGCCGTCAGCCCTTCCGCTATCAAAAAGACAGACCGTAATGCCCTGGCGACCAGCGCTTGGCCGATGATCCATGGCGGGCCGGACGGCTGCAAGAGCTCGCCGCTGCCCGCACCGACGACGGGGCCGGTGACAATCGACCGCTTCGCTGGCAGCTCGGCGTCGATCGTCACCACCATCGACGACGGCTTGATCTATCTGCAAGCCGGCATAAAATTCGTCTACTGCTTCGCGGACGACAATCTCGAGCAGCCGATCGAGCAGGTGGAGCTGGACGCCAGCTTCCCGGCGGTCGGCGGCAACACTGTGGATAAGGAAGGCCATGTGTTCCTGACCCGTTTCGGTCGACTGATGCGTTTCGATCGCGGGCTGAAAAATCCAGTCTTGTCGGCCAAGCTGGCGCCGGCCGACGCGCTGTACAACGCCGTTGGATTCCTGGCAGACGGCAACTTGCTGGTGACCTCATCGACCACCGCCCACGTTGTGTCGCCAAACGACGACGATGGCGAGATGCCGGTGCTGTCGACCACGGATTTGAGTCAGTTGACCTACAACGGCAAGCTGCTGTTCGCACCGATTGGCTTCGCCCCGCGGCCGGTGTACGACTCGAGCACTGGCGTCTACTTCAACAGCCAGGACTATCTGGTCAAGATGACCTACATGCCGCAGACCGCCGAACTGGCAACTATGGCGTCGTGGGCGTTTCGCAATCCGCAGCCGGGCGGTACCTTCGCGCTGTCGAATCCGATCTTGGTCAACGATCAGGTCTGGACGGTGTCGCAGCCGCCAGCCGATCAACCGATGCAGCTATTCTGCCTGGACTCGTCGAGCGGCGAGGTGCTCGGCCAGTGCACGCCGTTTCCGATGGCGCTCGGCAAGTTCGCCGCACATACCCTCGGCGCCGTGTCCGATGCCAACGTAGTGGTGGTGATTTGCGACACCGATGACACCAGCGGCGGCGTCGTCGCGATCGACAGCGAGACGATGGACACCTTGTGGCATTTCCCGCTGGCTCAGATCGGCGACGCGTTCGTCATCTCGGAAGCGTGCGGTGTCGTCTATATCGCCGCTTTTGATCAGGCTGAGGAGCAGATCGAGATTTGGGCGATCACCTTGGCAGAGGGCGAGGGCACGGTCCTGCATCGCGAGCCGAGCACTAGGGCGCCGCAATCCTCCCTTCCATGCATAGGCCCGGGCGGCGACCTGTTCTATCCGGTTCTCAACGACTTCCTGCGCATCCGCCAGAGCTGAGGGCTGATCATGAGCCATACCGAGAGCAACAGCAGCGACTGCACGATGAGCTGGAGCCGACCCTTTGCCGGCTCCAACTGGTACCGGGTGCCGTTCTATCCCGACGGTAACGCCACTTACTGGATGTATGCCTTCACTCGCTCGGCATGCGACACCACCGGCCTGCGCTTCCAAGGCCAGTTCGGTCATGCGCGCTACCAGAGCCTGACTGTCTACGACAACAGCACCAGAGACTCGGTCGCCAGCTTGCGCGACGACGACACGACTGCCGACGATGGCAGCCTCAACCCGTTCCTGTTGGCCATCGACCGCGACACGGCCGAGCGCAGCTATACCGTCGAGATCGTGCCCGGGTCCGCCAATGGTGCCGACGGCAACACCGTCACTTTTGAAAACAGCATCGAGAGCGTCTCGGTGTTCCTGCGCGTCTATCTGCCCGACGAAGCGGTGGTCTCTGGACCCGACGACCTGGCCGGTGGCGTGCCGCTGCCGACCATCACCGCCTTCGATACCGTCACCGGCGAGCTTGTCGCCTGTCCTGCGATGGGTAGTTTGCCAACTGCCAGCGGGTCCGAAGATGAGTCCAGCGAAGCGGGCGCCCGCACGAGCGATATCAGCACCGCCGACGCCAGCGCCAGCGACGCCAGCACCAATGAGGACGGCCAGGCGCCGACGCAGAAGGGCGGTCGAGTGCGGTTCTACAACCTGCCCGGAGGTGGCTTCTATCCCAATCCCGACAATGTCTACCTGACCAGCTTCTTGGCACCGTTCGAAGGCACCGTCGCCATCATTCGCTTGAAGCCGCCGGTCTATGCCGACACCTACGACGGCAACAACCTCCTGCGCGCGACGCCGGAAGTTCGCTATTGGTCGCTCAACGTCTGCGGCCAGAAAGCAATGGTGACCAGCGCCTGCCTCGCCGATTGCCAGGCGACGATCGCTGACGACGGGTACGTCTACGTCGTCCTCGGACCCAAAGCGCTCGAATCCGAGCTACCCGATGGGTTCAACTTCCTGCCCTGGGGCATCCACGACCGCACTCTGTTGATCTATCGCAACATGGTCGCCAACGCCTACTTCCCGTACTCCGCTGGCGACGTGCCGGCCTACGACTCGAGCGTGCCGCAGATCGAACAGTCGGCCGAGCTGTTCATCGGCGACTTCGCGCCGATCGGTCATCAGTTCGCGATCGACGAATTTCGCGTCGACCCGGAGGGCTGTTTGAGTCGGTTCTCGTCGGTCACAAGATAGTGCGCCTGCGGCCGATACAGCGTCGACCGCAACGCTTTTGCTGCAATTCCAAGAATAAGGCTTGTAAATTCGTAGGGCTGTCGATGCTCGTCGGCCGGATTGAGCTCGCTACATCTCTCCGACGTACACGGCAGGCACTATTGCGAAAGAGACCATTTCCGGGTTTTACCGCACGGTGGTGTGGAGCGCACGGTCACCGACGCGCCAGGTAGCCGACGGTCAATACGCCCCCTGGGAGTAGGTGAGCTCGTAGCTGTGGGTGTAGATCTCGAACACGAGGCCGAACGGGTCCTCGACGTAAACCATCTTGAAGGGCTTCTCGCCGGGGTAGTACTCCCGGATCGGCATCCTCTGCTTGCCACCGTGGGCCAAGATCTTCTCGACGAGCCTTTCGATGTCCGGGTCCTGAATGCAGAAGTGGAACGTGCCCGTCTTCCAGTACTGGAAGCCCTCGGGTTTCTCGTTGTTCTGAAACTCGAATATCTCGATGCCGATTTTGTCGCCGGTGGACATGTGGGCGATCTTGAACGAACCCCATCCGGTGCCGAACACGTCGATGCACATCTGCCCGATGGCCGTGTCCGACTCCTCGGTGACGTCGGTCGGTCCCATGATGGTGTACCACCCCATGACCTCGCTGTAGAAAGCGACAGCGGCCTTGACGTCGGGAACTGAGATACCAATATGAGAGAAAGTTTTTGGATAAGGGCTCATAAGTACTCATTAGTTCCTAGGTCCCGCAGCGCGGCCCACGAATCGGGCGGTAGAACGCATTGACTGCGCGTCACCAGACGAAATGTGCGGGATAATTCCGGACGGTACGATCTGCGGTGACCAGATGGTGGCTCTCCACCCGAGTTTGCGCCACGAGCAAACGGTCGAAGGGATCCCCGTGAATCGAAGGCAAAGCCTCCAACTCCAAAACGTGGGAGAGCTCGACCCCAAGAATGCGCAGGCCGTTGATTGCTTGTTGTTCGCGAATCAACTCGGCGAGAGGGTCATCAAGGGTCAGCTTGCCGAGTTGCGACTTGACTTGGATTTCCCAGGCGCTGACGGCACTCAAGTAGATGGGGTTGTGACGGTTTCTGCACGCCTGGAGGGCTCGTTCCGTGAGCTTCTCCGGCGCACTGGCGAGCCAGAGAAACACGTGGTTATCGAGGAGGAGCTTCACTCCACCCGGCGCCCGAGCCAGAATTCGTCGGGAAGAGGCTCGTCGAAGTCTTCGCTGACGTGGACTCGACCCCGGGCCTGCCCGAAGGATCGATCACCTTCACCTTCACCTTCGGCGAACGGCACGATCCTGGCGAGTGGATGTTCGTTCTGGGCGATGATGATTTGCTCGCCTTCGGAAGCTCGACTCACGATCTCCGGAAGGCGGACGATGGCATCGTCTAGGGTAATGGTCTTGACTGTCATCTGAGATCCTCGCTCTGAAACCTGAAAATGCTAGCACAACGCGCACCCTGGACGGGCGTGTTGTGAGATGACGGCCCAGGCTCAGGGGCGAGCCATGCGAGGCCGCTGCGTGGCACGTTTCAGGGTGGGTCAGACGGATGATGCACTAGCAGCTCACTCTATCGAGGACTCTACATCTCCTCCAACACATCGATACCGAGCAGCTCCAACCCGTTGCGCACCACCGTCTGGAAAGAGGTCACCAAGGCCAGGCGACTGGAACGGGCCGGCTCTTCGGCGTCGACGACCCGGTGGTCGTGGTAGAAGGTGCCGAAGGTCTGCACCAGCTCCACCAGATAGCTCGCCAAGCGTGACGGATCGTAGCTCTCGGCGGCGTCGGCGACGACGGTGGGGAAGAGCATCAGTTGCAGGGCCAGCTGCCATTCCAGATCCTCTTCCAGCGACGGCTGCTCCGGCGCCTGCCAGGTGCCCGCGGCTTTGCGCAGCATGCTGGCGACGCGGGCATAGGAGTATTGGAGGTAGGGGCCGGTCTTGCCCTCGAAGGCGATGGAGGTTTTGGGGTCGAAGATGATGTCGGTGTCTTTGCCCACCACCAAGAAGTGGAAAGTCATGGCCGCCAAGCCGATGGCGGGGGCGCGCTGCGCCACCTCGGTGTCGGGCAGGTCCGGGTAACGTTGCCGCAGGGCCTCCGACGCCAAGGTGTCGAGCTCTTCCATCAACATGTCGGCGTCCACCACATTGCCTTCCCGAGACTTCATCCGACCTTCGGGCAAATAGACCATGCCGTAGCTCAAGTGCACCATGTTGGACGCCCACTCGTAGCCCAACAGGGCCAAGGTGGCGGTCAACTGCTGCATGTAGTAGTTCTGCTCGGTGGCGATACAGTAGAGGGAACGGGTCAAGCCATACTCGGCAAACTTGATGGTCGCCAGGTTGATGTCTTGGGTGATGTAGAGGCCGGTGCCGTCGGCCCGCAGCACGGCCTTGTCTTGCAGCTTGCCATGCTCCGACAGGGGGGCGATGACGGCCCCGTTGGGGGCCAGCTTGAAGATGCCCTTGTCGAGGGCGTTCTGGATGATCTCTTTGCCGCCGAGATAGATCTCGCTTTCGTAGTAATGCTTGTCGAAGTCGATGCCGAGCCGGCAGTAGGTGGCGTCGAAGCCGGCAAACACCCATTGGTTCATGGTGCGCCAGAGCTGCCGCACGGCCTCGTCGCCGGCTTCCCAGCGTTGCAAGAGCTCGCGGGTGGCGGCCATTTGCTCGGAGGACCCGTTGAAGCGGTCGTCCGTTTTCTTCTTGGTAGCCTCGTCGAGGGCCTCGTAGTCGATGCCCTCCGCCTGCAACCAGGCTTGTTTCTCTTTCTTCAGCTCTTGCTCGTAACGCACGTAGAGGGAACCGACGTAGTGGTCCCCCTTGACGCCGAGGCTTTCGGGAGTCTCGCCGCTGCCCCAACGTTGGTAGGCGAGCATCGACTTGGCGATATGGATGCCGCGGTCGTTGACGATGTCGGTTTTCCACACCTTGGCCCCTTGGGAGGCGATGAGCCGGGCCACGGCCCGTCCTAAGACGGCGTTGCGCAGGTGGCCCAAGTGCAGGGGCTTGTTGGTGTTGGGGGAGACGTACTCGAGCATCACGACTTCGTCCCGTTGGCGCTGCGAGCTGCCGAAGGCGTCGCCCTGTTGGAGGATCTCCGCCAACAAGTCGCGCCCCACCGCCTCCCTGGTGAGGCGCAGGTTGAGATACGGACCCGCCGCTTCACAGGCGCTGAGCAGGGGATCGTCGGCCAGGGCGGTGGCCATCTCCTCGGCGATTTGCGCCGGCTTCATCTTCCAGTCGCGGGCCAGCTTGAAGCAGGGAAAGGCCAGGTCGCTGCCGGTGTGGGCAGGGGCGACGCTCAGGGCCACGTCCGCGACGTCTACGGCGCCACGGGAGGCGTTGGCCAGGCTCTTCGCCAGGTGGGAAAAAACAGTCTGCAAGGCGGTGCCGACGACGGAGTCCTGGGTCAGGGCTTTCATGGGCGCTCTCCGAGGGAAACGGGGGAAGTCACAATCGGTGGGGCAGGTGCGAGCCCGAGCTTCAATCTCGAGCTGCGCGGGGGGCGGATCATAACACGGGCCGAGTCCCCAGATAGGCATAGCTATGGAGACGGCAGTGGCGGCCATACGACCTTGAACAGCAGGAGGGTCAGCGGAGGGTAGCTTGGCCATGGGGTGAGCTCAGGGGGTGCCGGCGATCCTAGGGAATAGTACGGGGGGCAATGTTGTTTATAAGGACGTTGTCATGACCTTGCTTCACCGCTGTGGCTGAGTTATGGTATGCGGCTCGCGGGCGAGCCGTGGCTTGGGCTTCGCTACTGGGCGCCGCTCGACGCCCTGCGAACCGACTGGGTGCCACCCGAGGGTGGTCAACGAGCCAAACTTTTGAATCCCGCGCAACGAACATCACAGGGTAATCGATCGGCGCCGAGCCAGCCGAATCCACTCCTCTGTGACCAAGGAGCCATCATGAGAGCCGATATTCATCCTGAGATGCATCTGATCGATGCAGTCTGTGCTTGTGGCAATACGTTCCAAGTGCAATCCACCGTCGAAGAGCTGCGGTTGGAGCTGTGCAACGACTGCCATCCCTTCTATACCGGTAAGCAGAAGCTGGTGGATACCGCCGGCCGAGTGGAGCGTTTCAAGCGCCGCTATGGGCTGAAAAGCGAAAACTAGCTAGGTTCGTGCTTCCGAGGAGACCCGGTGAGAGGAGCGTCGCTCCCCGCCGGGTCTCGTGGTATTCCCCTAAAAACCTCTCTCGGAAACGGAACCCATGCACGAAAAACTCGCTCAGCTCGAACATACCCACGACGACCTGACCCGCAGCCTGGCGGATCCGGAAATCCTGGCCGACCCCACGAAATATGGAGAGACCAACAAGGCATTGGCAGAGATCGCCAATGTCGTCAGGCTCTACCGTCGCTACAAGAAGCTCGACGCCGAACGCCAAGATACGGAGGAGATGTTGTCGACCTTGAAAAAGGGCGACGAGCTCTTCGACATGGCGCAGGAGGAACGGGCGTCCTTGATGCAGGAGCTCGAGGGCCTGGAGGAGGAGATCCAGAAGCAGCTCATCCCCAAGGATCCCAACGATGCCCGCAATGTGGTGCTCGAAATCCGTGCCGGCACCGGCGGTGACGAAGCGACCCTCTTCGCTTCGGAGCTCTTCCGGATGTACAGCCGCTACGCTGAGCAGCGTGGCTGGCGGGTGGAGATCGTCGACCTCTCGGAATCCGGCGCCGGTGGTATCAAGGATGTCGAGGCGATCATCGAAGGCAAGGGCGCCTTCTCCCGTCTGAAGTTCGAAGGTGGCGTGCACCGGGTGCAGCGGGTGCCGCAAACTGAGGCTTCGGGGCGCATCCACACCTCCGCGGTCACCGTCGCCGTCCTACCGGAAGCCGACGAGGTGGAGATCGAGGTCGACGAACGGGATTTGCGGATCGACCGCTATTGCTCCTCGGGGCCCGGCGGTCAAGGGGTCAATACCACCTACTCTGCGGTGCGTCTCACCCACATTCCCACCGGCTTGGTGGTGCAGTGCCAGGATGAACGCAGCCAGATCAAGAACAAGGCCAAAGCCCTGCGGGTGCTCAAGTCTCGCCTCTTGCAGCTGGAAGAAGAGAAAGCCCATGCCGAGCTCAGCGCCGAGCGTCGTCGCATGGTCGGTAGCGGTGATCGTTCCGAGAAGATCCGCACCTACAACTTTCCCCAGAACCGCATCACCGATCACCGCATCGGCCTCACCATGCACCAGTTACCGACGGTGCTGGAAGGCAATCTCGACCCCTTAGTGGATCCGTTGATCAACCACTTCCAGGCCCAGCGCATGCAGGACGAGGCACGACAGACGTCGGGTTAGGTCCGCCAGCTTTAGGGGGCCGCTGAGGTGGCTACTCTTTGGACAACTCCATGGTCAGCTGCGCCCTCAGCTCCTGCGCCGTGCCTTGGAAGGCGCTGAGGTCCACCTCGCCGGTGACGCCGGCTACCGTGGCTCCCTGGGTGAATTGCCATAGTTGCCACCGTTCCCAACCGGCTGGCAATTTGGGGCCGTCGGCGGAATACTCGGCTACCCACAGGGGATGGTGCCCGAAGGCATCGCTGTCCGACGAATCGCCCCTGAGGGAGTCCCAGAAGTTGGTGTCGGTGTAGATCATCGGTCGGTGGCCCAAGGCGTCTTCCACCAGGTCGAGCCACGTCTTGACCCCTTGCAGTAGCTCGTCGGTGGGCACCTGGCCACGGGTTTCGACATCGAGCACCGGAATGAGATCGCCGTCTTCGAAGTCGACGGTGGAGAGGAAGAATTCCGCCTGTGTTTTGGCGTCGTCGTGGGCGACGAAGAAATGGTAAGCGCCGCGCAGCAGACCGTGCTGACGCACCCCCTGCCAGTGGTCTGCGAAGGTGGGGTCGACGTAATCGATGCCCTCTGTGGCTTTGACGATGGCGAAGGACTTGCCGCTGGCGGCGACGGCGGCCCAGTCGACCTGCCCCTGGAAATGGCTGACATCGACGCCGTGCACCTTGAAGCCGCTCGAAGGCTCTGCGATAGCATTCCCGTCGTCCTCTGAGGTGGCTGCTGGAGAGTCGGTGTCCGGGGTGGCGGTTCTGGCCGCCGTCTCGGGCTGCTCGGTGGCCGACGGGTCTCTTTGGCCACAAGCCGTCAGCAGGGTGAGGAGCAGCAGGCCGCTACAGGTGATGAGGAGGCGTGTCATGGGATCTCCTTGGGCTCAATGTTCGTCGGACTAAGTACATGTTGTCAAAACTACCCACACGTATCGCCCGCGGTGCATCCGCGTCCGCGGCGTTACGCTCGCTGCAACAGAGCCCCACTATGCCTCGCTCGCAAGCCTTGCGGATCGCGGCGTCTCACAAGCGATACGTGCCCGTAGTTGCGAAAACATGTACTAAGAATCGTAGCCGATGAGCTTGGCGAGATGAGAAAAACATCCCTGCCAGGGGCCCCGTCGGACCGTTTTCGAGAAGTTTACGGTATGCTACATACGTTCCGTTACCGCCTGTTCGTGACGTCGCCCAACATCTTTGTTGAAGACCCTGGCAAGGACCCTTTCGTAGACCCATCCTCCGAAGACCTATTCTCGAAGACCTTTCAGCCCTAGGCGCCAAGCCTTTCACTGGCCCGCGGCGCAGCCGAGGGACGTAGCGAGACCAAGCATGGACAAGATCATTCTGCGCGGTGCCCGAGAGCACAATCTGAGAAATATCACCGTCGAGATTCCCCGCAACCAGTTGGTGGTGGTGACCGGCGTTTCCGGCTCGGGGAAGTCCTCCCTGGCCTTTGACACGCTGTTCGCCGAGGGCCAGCGGCGCTATGTGGAATCCCTCTCGACCTACGCCCGCCAGTTCCTGCAGCAGATGGAAAAACCGGACGTGGACTCCATCGAAGGCTTGTCGCCGGCCATTTCCATCGAGCAGAAATCCGTCTCGCGCAATCCCCGCTCCACCGTCGGCACGGTGACGGAAATCTACGACTACCTGCGACTGCTCTATGCCTCCATCGGCATCCCACACTGCCCCAGCTGTGGCCAGACGATCCGTCCGCAGACGGTGCAGCAAATGGTGGACCGCATACTGTCACTGCCCGAAGGTACACGGCTCGAGCTCTACGCGCCGCTGATCCGCGGCAAGAAGGGTGAGTATCGCAAACAGCTGGTGCAGATGGCCCGTGAGGGTTTCGTGCGGGCTCGCATCGACGGCGAAATCCACGATCTTTCCGGCGAGCCGCCGAGCCTCGACAAGAAGAAGAAGCACACCATCGAGATCGTCATCGACCGTCTCGTCGTCAAACCCGGTTTGGAGAAACGGCTGTCGGATTCCCTGGAGACCGCCCTCAAGGTAGGGCAAGGGTTGGTGGTGCTGGCCCCCCGGGGCGGACGGGAAGAGATGCTGTCGCAGAACTACGCGTGCAGCGATTGCGGCACCAGCCTGACGGAGATCACGCCGCGCCTGTTTTCCTTCAATAGCCCCTACGGCGCGTGCTCCGGTTGCTCGGGTTTGGGAACCCAAATGGGCATCGACATGGACCGCATCATCGCCGACGAGAGCCGCAGCATCAACGCCGGAGCGATCGCCCCGTGGCGTCCGGGATCCGGCTCGTTCCACATGCGCATGGTGGCGACGATGGCCGAGAGCTTCGGTTTCTCCCTCGATGCGCCATGGAAATCCCTGTCGAAGAAGGTGCAAAAGCTGTTGCTCTATGGCAGCGGCGCCAAAGAGCTGAATTTCAGCTTCGAGGGCAAGCGCTCGAGCTACAAGTGGCGCGGGGCCTTCGAAGGCATCATCCCGCGTCTGGAGCGGCGCTACAAGGAGACGGACTCCGCCTCCGTGCGCAGCGAGATCGAAAAATACATGTCGATCAATACCTGCCCGGAGTGCCAAGGGCGACGCCTGCGTCCCGAGGCCTTGGCGGTGACCGTGGCGTCCCTGGCCATCGACGAGTTGGGCCATATGGCGGTCACTGATCTGTTGCAGCATGCGATGGGGCTGAAGCTCAGCGAGCGCGAAGAGAGCATCGTCTCCAAGGTCTTGCAGGAAATCCGCGATCGCCTGCATTTCTTGGCCGATGTGGGGGTCGGGTACCTGACCCTCGACCGTTCCTCCGCCACCCTGTCCGGCGGCGAGAGCCAGCGTATCCGCCTGGCGACGCAAATCGGCAGCAAGCTGATGGGCGTCCTGTATGTGCTCGACGAGCCGTCCATCGGGCTGCACCAGCGGGACAACGCCCGCCTGATCAAGACGCTGCAGGGCATGCGCGATCTGGGCAACTCGGTGTTGGTGGTGGAGCACGACGAAGACACCATCCGGGCCGCCGACTGGGTGCTCGATATGGGGCCCGGGGCGGGGGTGCACGGTGGCGAGGTGGTGGCGGCGGGCCGTCCGGAGGATCTGGAAGCACACCCCGAATCCTTGACCGGACGATACCTCACCGGCAGTCGGCAGATCGAGCTGTCCGAACGTCGGGTCATCGATCCGGAGCGCCAGCTGGTCATCGAGGGGGCCCGGCACAACAACTTGAAAAACATCGATGTGACCTTGCCCCTCGGGGTCTTCAATGTGGTCACTGGGGTCTCCGGCTCAGGCAAGAGCTCGTTGGTGAACGACATTCTTCACAAAGCCTTGGCGAGGCATTTCTACCGTGCCGGCGACCGTCCCGGCGAGCACGATGCTCTGCATGGCCTGGAGCACCTCGACAAGGTCATCGCCATCGATCAAAGCCCCATCGGTCGCACCCCGCGCTCCAATCCCGCCACCTACACCAACGTCTTCAACCACATTCGGACGTTGATGGCCAAAACGCCGGAAGCCCGCATGCGCGGTTACAAGCCGGGACGTTTTTCCTTCAACGTCAAGGGTGGGCGCTGCGAAGCTTGTAGCGGCGACGGTCAGAACAAGATCGAGATGCACTTCCTGCCGGACATCTACGTCACCTGTGAAGTCTGCGGCGGCAAACGCTACGACCGCGAGACCTTGCAGGTCACCTACAAGAATCTCAACATCGCCGAAATTCTGGCCCTCACCGTCGAGCAGGCCAACGAGGTCTTCAAACCCATCCCGCCGGTGGCCCGGGTGCTCAAGACCCTCGACGACGTGGGGTTGGGCTATATCACCCTGGGGCAACCGGCGACGACCCTGTCGGGGGGCGAAGCGCAGCGCGTCAAGCTGGCGACGGAGCTCTGCAAGCGGTCCACCGGGCGCACCCTCTACTTGCTCGACGAGCCCACCACCGGGTTGCATTTCGAGGATGTACGCAAGTTGCTCGAGGTGCTACACCGCTTGGTGGACAAGGGCAATACGGTGATCGTCGTCGAGCACAACTTGGAGGTCATCAAAACCGCCGACTGGTTGGTCGACCTCGGTCCCGAGGGGGGCGGCGGTGGCGGTCAACTGGTGGTGGCCGGGAGCCCGGAGGAGGTCGCTGCCCACCCAAAAAGCTACACCGGCGAGTTCCTGCGCATCGTCCTCGATCGCCACGCTGCTCAGGAGTCGGCGGTGGCCGACTGATGGCTGCACTGGGCCCCGGTCCATGGGCATATGTATGGGAGCGGTGTGATGACCAAGGCGTCTGACGACGAACCCTTCGGCGATGAATACGCCGCCGTCGAGTTTCGGCTCGACGGCGGTCTCCTGTCGTTGGCCATGTTCGCCCTGCAGTTGGCGGCCCCCTACATCGTCCGCTGGCAGCCCTGGAGACCGAAGAAAATCTGGTGGATGCCGATGGTGGTCCCCAGTGTCATCTTTGTTCTCGCCGTGCTCGGTTTGCTCTTTGCCCTATGGGGCCGACGCCGCTCCAAGAAGGCGACGACGGTACGCTTCGGCCTGCTGCTCAATGGCGTCGTCTTCGTCATTCTGCTGCTTTGGGGACTGCTGATGCTGATCATCTTCGGGGCGGGCCGCAGCACAACCTATCGACCCGTGCAGCGGTCCTCCTTGCAGCACAGTACGTCATATCTTGTGAGCGATGAGCGGCTCACCGCCGTCGCCATCGATCAAACGAATGCCCACCACCTTGTCGTCATTGTCCAGCATCAACTCGAGATGCCGATGGGCCCGCTCGAAGAAGAGCTCGGTGGGCGACATCGCACGTAGAATCTGAGGCCACCGTCCGGTCATCAGGAAGGCGATACCGCCGGCCGGTCGCAGCTGGAGCTCTTGCCCCTCTGGGCTGCGATAGGTGCCCGCAAAACGTTGCCATTGGTTTGCCGTCAACGTGGCGAGCTTGCGGGGCGGCACGAACGGCGGCATCTCCACGTCGAGATGCTCGAGCTCGATGGGCTGGCCGGCAAGAAAACGTTCCATCGCTTCCAGAATACGAGGTGACGAGAGGAATAGGGGATCGCTGTGCCCAGCCCCGTCCAAGACTAGGTGATGGGCACGGCTGAGACCTGGTAGCAGGTCGCTGGCGTTGTGGGGCGGCGTACGGCCATCGAGGGTACCGCTGATCAAGAGCGCCGGAACCGTCGAGCGGGGAGCACGTCGGAAGTCGTCGTCCGCCGAGGGGACGGGTACCGCGTCACAGATGGACGGCATGGGGAAGTTGATCGTATCGGCCAGGAGGGTGGTCTTGGCCTGGTGAGCGATCAGGGCGCTGCGTTGGCTGCTGGCTCCGGAAACACAGTCCATGACCAGGCTCATCATCGATCCCGGGCTGCCGGTTCTGCCCATGACCGCCCAGGCCGCCAGGGGTACGAAGTCCCCGGCCTCCATGCGGGCGACCAGGTCGGGCATGAAGCGGAACGACTCCGGGCCCCGCAACATCCCGGCCATGGTTTGCTGAAAATCGAAGACGCCGATGCTGATCGACACCTCAGCGCCGCTGACCGGGTGGATGACGGGAACCTCGACGGGCTCCTTGCGTAGCCGGTCGGAAATCCGCTGAATGGAGCCGAGGAGATCCGGCAGGGCCTCTTGGAGCGCCGTGTCGCGGCGGGCACGGCGGGCGATTTCTTCGAGCAGGTTTTGTTGATCGATGGGCAATTTCAGGGTCTGGTCCAGGCCTTCGAGCCCCGCCAGGATGACCCGGTCGATATGTGCGCCATGATCCTTGAGCGCTGCCAAGGCCAGATGGGTGCCGTAGCTGATGCCCCACAGGGTGATTTTTTGAGCCCCCAAGGCGCGGCGCAAATCCTCCAGATCGGCGGCGCTCTGGGTCGTGGTATAGCCGGCCAGATCGAAGCCCTCGGTGGTGAGCCGGGCGGCGCATTCCTTGGCGGCTTTTTGCATCGGGGCGCCACTGACCACAGGGTCTCCAGGTACCTCGAGGGGAATCTCATAGGTCTCTTCACAGCGCATCTCGGCGCCCCCGGATTGGCCGGTGCCCCGCTGGTCGAAGGCGATGACGTCGCCGAAGCGCCGCAGGGCCATGAAGAGGGGAAAGCGGCTGTAGCGTGCCGTTTCGATGCCGGAACCACCCGGACCCCCTGCCAGGTAGATGATTGGGCTGCCGGCGCCTTCGGAAGCGGGACGGGTGCTGGCGAAGCGCACGAAGGCGAGCTCGATGTCGCGGCTGTCGGCCACCAGGCGATTCTCTTTCACCGTCAGATGGCCGAGCTCGGCCTCCACCGTTTGGCCGTCGTGGGTTTTGAAGGTGTGGGGCTCGAAGCGGATCTTCGGGTTCGTTGTCTCTTGGCCATGGGCGCTGCCGACGACGCCGAGAAGGGCGACAAAAGCCAAAAACCAGGCCGGGACAACGCGGCGTACCGAGGTGGCGCCCGGGGTGGACGTGGAGAAGGTAGCTGGCGAAATAGTAGGTGTTGAAGACGTGGTACGACGGTTCTCTAAGTAGCTCAAGGTTGGATCCTCCGAGTGATTGTGTGCTCAGACTACGCTCGGCACAGCCTTTGTTTGCAGCCGCGTCGGTGAACGGCTCAGGGGATCGTTGGACGGCTCAAACCGGCTCGCCAGGCTTGTTAGACTGAGATCCATGCTGCCATTTCGCCGTCACCTTTCTGCCGCCCTAGCGTTGCTGTCATCGATCCTGCTGAGCGCCTGCCAAGCGGAGAATTCCGGGGGCAGGGAAGTCCTGTATCTCTCCACGGTGATGTGGGCCCAAGGGGAGCAGGTCTCTGAAGGGCCTTGGACCACTTCTGAATTTTGGCGAATCCCCGGCGCTCCGCAGCAGGTGTGGATCGAGACGACCTTTGAGCTGAAGGACGTGCACCGGGGGCCGGGCCGTCCCCTGGGATTGCTGGTGGCCGCCCTGGCCAGCTGTGAGGCGCGCTGGGACGACCACCTATTGCAGGGTCGAGGACGACCCTCCGCCGAGGCCGCGACGGAGGTGCCCGGCCCCACCTCGCAAGTGCTGCACGTGCCGGATCATCTGGCCAGCGTCGGTACCCATCAGCTGCGTCTACGCTGTTCCAACCACCACCGGGGCTTCGATTTCAGCGCGGGTTACTGGTTGCTCGCCGTCGGCGACTACGGCCGTTTGCTGCAAGGCGAGCGGGTGGTGAGCTGGACGGCCCTGATCGGCCTCAGCGGCATGTTGGTCATCGGTATCTATTACCTGTTGCTGTTCCTGCTCGATCGCCAGCGTCGTCCGTATTTGCTCCTCGCCCTGCTGGCGCTCAGCGCCTGTGGCATGTTGGTGGCCGAGACCTGGCGCAACCTGGTGGGGTACACCTACGACTGGCACATCGTGCGCATGAGCCTCATCGCCGCCATGGCATGGTGCGTGGCGTTCTTCCTGCTGTGGTTCCTCAGCGACCAATTTGTGCTCCGTCGCCGTGGCTGGTTTCGCGGGGTCGCCGTCGTCGCCATCAGTCTGCCGTTGCTGACGGTGCCATTGTGGGTCGACAAATTGATCCTGCTGCTGTTGGTCGCTTTAGTCCTCGCCGTCGGCTGGTGCATCATGGCTTGGCGGCGCCAACAGGAAGGGGCTGCTGTGGCGACCCTCGGTGTCGCCGGCTGCTTACTGACTCTGCTCATAGCGCCCTGGCAGTTCGTCGATCGCAATCTCTATCTGGGATTGGGATTGCTCCTCCTCCTGCTCCTGGCGTCCCATGCCCGCCACATGCGAGCCGCCCAACTGTCAGCGGAGGTGGCTCGCCTGCGCTCCGCCCGCCTGGAGCTGGAGCTGCTCAAGCGTCACTTGCAACCCCACTTCCTGATGAATACCTTGACCGCCCTGAGCGAATGGGTCGAGGAAGAGCCCGCCATGGCGGTGCGTATGATCGAGGCCCTGGCAGATGAGATGCGACAACTCGTCCGCATCGCTGATCGTCGGCGGATTCCCTTGCACGAGGAGCTGAAGCTCTGTCACTGCCACTTGGCGGTGATGAGCCTGCGTCGGGATTGCAACTACCGCCTGCAGGTGGACCTCGAAGAGCTCGAAGCCGAGGTGCCGCCGGCCATCTTCCATACCCTGGTGGAGAACGCCGTCACCCATGGCCAGGCCGACACCGAGATGGTATTGCGTCTATCGCAACATCGCGAAGGGAATCATCTACGCTACTTCCTGCTAGCCCCCATGGGTCCTCCCATCAACTTTGCGGGTCCTCCCATCAACTTAGCGGGTCCTCCCATCAACTTTGCGGGTCCTCCCATCGACCTTTCGGGTCCTCCCATCGACCTTACGGCGCCACCCGCCGAAGAGATGGCAGAGCCCGCCGAGGGCACCGGTCTGCGCTACGTGCGGGCCCGGCTGACAGAGTGTTTTGGAAAAGATTGGTTGCTCCACGCTGCAGCGCAGCCTGTAGCCGATCGGTGGGTCTGGCAAACGGAGCTGCGACTGCCCTGGCGAGGATCGCCGTCGTGAGCCTTATCCGTCGCATCGCCCTGGTGGAAGACGAAGCGGTGGTAGCGCGCCGTTTGGAACGTCTCAGCCGTGAGCTGCTGGGCGACCAACTCACCTCAGTAGTCCGTTTGGCGAGCCTGGGGGAGGCGTTGGCCCATCTCCGGAGCCATACCATCGATCTGCTTTTCCTCGATTTGGACTTGCGGGGCAAGGACGGATTCGAGGTGTTGGCGGAAGCGGCGGCGGAGGCTTTTCCCACCATCATCGTCTCGGCTCGCCATGATTTGGCGTTGCGCGCCTTTGAATTTGGTGTCGTCGATTTCGTTCCCAAGCCCTACAGCCGCGAGCGTTTGGCCTTGGCTCTGGGGCGCTTGGAGGAAAGGGGGCCGGGACAGCGGCGTCAATTGCGCTACTTGGCGGTGCGCAAGGGTTCCAGGGTGGTGCCTGTGCCCTTGGCCGAAGTGGCCTATATCCAGGCCAGTGGTGACTATTCCGAGCTGCACTGTCATGACGGCACCACCCACTTGCATCACAAGGGCCTCAGCGACCTGAACCGGCTGCTGCCGGACGCCTACGTGCAGATCCATCGCTCATACATCGTCGATCTCGGGCAAGTGGTGTCGTTGCTATCCCATCCGGGCAGTCGCTATGCCGTCACCTTGCGGCAAGGGGGAGAGTTGCCGGTGTCACGTCAACGGGTGCGGGAATTGAGGCGCCACTTCGGGTGATCCTCGCTGCCGATGATTTTTTCGCTGCCTGTGACGGCGGGCCCGGCCCTGCTAAGATCTCGCTTTCCCAGCAATCCTCTTAACAACGATGCGAGATGATTGAGCCGATATGACCACCACCGCTTCTGCTCCGAGCCCTACCCCGAGCCCTGCCCCGTCGCCTGTTACGACATCCGTCGATGTCGAATCGTCCCCCAAGGCCGGCCCGGCGGCCGGCGACCCGGCGGCCGGCGATCCGGCGGCCGGCGATCCGGCGAGCACTGAGCCGCGGCACGATTGGACCTTGGACGCCCTGCGGGCGTTGCACGATCTTGCCTTGCCGGAGCTCATGTTCCGGGCCCAGTCGATCCATCGCCAGGCCCACGATCCGTCAAAGGTCCAGCTGTGCACGCTGCTCAGCATCAAGACCGGCGCCTGTCCGGAGGACTGTTCCTACTGTCCCCAGAGCGCCCACCACAACGCCGACCTGAAACGCGAAAAGCTGCTCGACCGCGACACCGTGCTGAAGGCGGCGGCCCGCGCCCGCGATGCCGGATCGACCCGTTTCTGTATGGGGGCCGCCTGGCGTCAAGTGGGCGATGATCGGCAATTCGAAGAGGTATTGGCCATGGTGCGGGGGGTGCGCGATCTGGGCATGGAGGCCTGCTGCACCCTCGGCATGGTGACGCCGCACCAGGCGGAGCGCTTGGCAGCGGCGGGCCTCACCGCTTACAATCACAACCTCGATACCGGACCCGACTACTACGACAAGGTGATCACCACCCGCACCTATGACGATCGTCTCCGGACCTTGAGCAACGTGCGTCAAGCCGGCGTTACACTGTGCTCGGGGGGCATCTTGGGCATGGGGGAGAGTATCGACGACCGCCTGGCCATGCTACAAGTCCTGGCCTCCTTGGAACCCCACCCGGAGAGTGTGCCGATCAACGCCCTGGTGGCGGTGGAGGGCACGCCCTTGGCGCAGCGGCCGCCGGTGGATGCCTTCGAAATGGTGCGCATGGTGGCGACGGCCCGCATTGTTCTGCCTACCTCGCGGGTGCGCTTGAGCGCCGGTCGCACCACCATGTCCCGGGAAACCCAGGCCCTGTGTTTTTTGGCGGGGGCCAATTCCATCTTCACCGGCGACAAGCTGCTCACCACTCCCAATCCAGGGGAGGACGCCGATCGTCAGCTCCTGGCGGATCTGGGCATGCAAGCGGAAGCGGCGGTGGCCGCCGGGACCTGAATGGCCTCCCTGCTCGACACCATGGAACGGCGCTTGGCGGACCTCGATGCCGCCTCGCTCCGCCGTTCCCTGCAACCGCCGCGGGGTCTGGATTTGTCGTCCAACGACTATCTCGGCCTGGCCTCCCATCCGGCTTGGGTGGCGGGCATCCAGCGGCGGCTGGCCGAGCAAGGGACGGATCCACGGGCGGCGGTGGCCTCCCCGGCGTCCCGCCTGCTGCGCGGCAATACCGAACGCCACATGGCCCTGGAGGCCCGGCTGGCAGCCTGGAAGGGGACGTCGGCGGCGCTTCTCTTCACCTCCGGATTCCAGGCCAATGTGGGTCTGTTGAGCACCGTGGTCGAAGGGCGGGATCGGGTGATTTCCGACATCGCCAACCACGCCAGCCTGATCGACGGCCTGCGCCTCGCCCGCTGCCGCAAGGTGTTGGTGCCGCATCTCGATCTCGACGCCATCGAACGGGCTTTGGCGTCCGAGGGCCCCGCCGGTGGGCGCACCTTTCTGCTCACCGAGTCCCTCTACAGCATGGACGGCGATATTGCCCCACTCGATGTTTACGCCGAGCTGTGCGAACGCTACGGTGCCGAGCTGATCATCGACGATTCCCACGCCACCGGTATCTACGGCGAAAAACGGGGCTCGGGGCTTTGTGAGCACTTTGCCGTCGCCGATCGAGCCTTGGCCGTTGTCTCGACCTTTGGCAAGGCCCTGGTGTCGAGCGGTGGTTTTGTCGCCGGCTCGCAGGTCTTGATCGACTACTTGGTCAACCGCTGTCGAGCCTTCATTTTCACCACCGCGGCGCCGCCATTGCATCTCTATGCCGTCGAGGCGGCCCTCGATCTGGTGGAAGCGGAGCCGCAGCGGCGTCAGCGGGTCCTGGAGCTGGCCACGACCTTGCGCCGACGGCTCCGCCAAGGGGGGCTCGACTGCTTGGGGAGCCGCGGACCCATCGTGCCGGTATGGGTGGGCGATGCCGAACGTTCTTTGGCGGTGGCGGCCCAGCTACAGGACGAAGGCTTTGACGTGCGGGCCATCCGCCCGCCGACGGTGCCGACCGGCGGTGCGCGCTTGCGCCTTTCCGTGCACGCGGATCACCGACCGGAAGATCTAGATCACCTGGCCGAGCGTCTGTTGGCGATCCTGCCGGCGGCGGTCAGGGCCAACGCCCCATGAGGTGGCGAGAAGGGGAGCGGCAATGAGCTTGTGGGTAGTGGCCACCGGGACGGAAGTGGGCAAGACGGTGATCTCGGCGTTGTTGATGGCGCGCTACGGAGGCGACGGCCGGGTGACCTACTGGAAACCCGTCGCCAGCGGTGCCCGCGATGAGCGGGACAGCGAGACCGTGGCGGAGCTGTGCCCCGGAGCAAAGATTCTGCCCGAGTCCTATCTTTTTGATCAGCCCCTGTCGCCCCATCTGGCGGCCCGTCTTGAAGGCCGCAGTGTTGATCCAAATCGTTTGGTGGCGGACCATGCGGCGCATCGTATGTCCCTCTCCGACGCCTCTTCGACGGGTGTCTCCCTGGCCAACACAAGCATGGTGATCGAAGGGGTGGGCGGCGTCCTGGTGCCCCTGCGCGACGGTGGACCTCTGCTCATCGACCTCCTGGTCGACATTCCCGCCCCCTGTTTGGTGGTGGCCCATTCCACCCTCGGCACCATCAACCACACCCTGCTCACCTTGGAAGCCCTACGCCAGCGTCACCTTCCCCTGGCCGGGGTGGTGCTCAACGGCCCGCCCAACGCCGAGAACCGGAAAGCCATCGAATCCTTTGGCGCCGTCGAAGTGATCGATGAGGTGGATCTGCTGGAACCCCTCGATGCCAATACCCTGCGTCAGGCTGCGCAACGCTTCGATCGTGCGGCTCGGCTGGCGCCGTTGTTGGGCATCCGTGAAAATCGGTGACGGGGATGGGGCGGGCTTCTCGCCCTTTTAGGTAGGAGAGCTTTGGCTGATCCCCTGTTTTTTTAGCGCCCCATACTTTTTGCCTCCGTTTGGAGCTTCGATGCTGAGCAGCGCCCCTTCGCCAGGATCCTTCACCGACTCGTCAACCTTGGCGTTTCGTCAGCGCCTCGTCGCCGAGGGTGAGGGCCCACCGTGCCGTCCGGGTCCGCGCCTGGAGCGCTTCGCCCATGGGTTGTTGGCGGCCTTGGCGCCGGCGTTGCCGCCTCTGGTGCCGGCTTCCCCGAATTCCAGGCTTCAACCCTTCGAGGGAGTCTTGATCGGGCGTCCTCGGGCCGCTGGCCAGGGCTTCCTCTCCGGCTTCTGGTTCCCGGCCACCGGCGTTGCCCGAGGTGCTGTCCTGATGGTGCATCCCTGGCTGCACTGGGGCCAGGGCTTCCTGCACCGCCGTGGACGTGTCGAGACCCTGCGTCAACACGGCTATCACGTGCTGACCTTCGATCTCAGTGGCTTCGGGCATAGCGCTCCGCCGGGATCCCGCTTTCATGACCTCGACGTCGAAGACGCCTTGCTCTATTTGCAGCGCCGGGTTGGCGGGTTGCCGTGCCATCTGTGGGGTGTCAGCGCCGGGGGCTATTGGAGCCACATCGTGCTCAGCCGGCTGCAAGGGGTCACCAGCGCCGTCTTCGAGGATGTCCCCCAGAGCCTTTTGCAGTGGTCGCGGCGGATGTCGCCCCGTGGGCGACCGTTCTACTGGTTTTTTCAGTACTTCCTACCGGGGCCCTATCGCTTTCTCGACCAGCGGTATCACGCACCCTTCCTGAATCTGCAACGGGTGGCATACATCGGCTGCGAGGGGGACGAAGGGGCGCCCATCGCAGAGACCCGCCGCCTGGCCAAGCTGGCCGACGGACGTTACCTTGGGGTCCCGGGGGTCGGGCACTTGGGGGCTTTAGCGGGGGCTCGCCAGGAGGTCTTCGATCTCGTCCTCGAAACCTTCGATGGCGGCGGGTGAAGCGACCTCGGGCTCGCCACGGACAGGCCCGGCGACGGTCCTCGGTCCGCTGATGTAGACTCGCCGCATCATGGGAAATACAGCTGTTCAAAAGAATCTCGACATCCTGACCACGACCCGTCGCTTGTTACAAAAGGCGACGGTTGATCTGTCGCCCGAAACCTTGAGCCGCATCCCCGATGGCTTCAACAACAATGTCCTGTGGAACGTGGGCCACGTGGTGGTGACCCAGCAACTCCTCTGTTACAAGCTCTCCGGCATGGCCTTGGGCGTCGACGATGCGACGGTGGAAATGTTCTGCAAGGGCAGTAGCCCCAAGGATTGGGCTACGACGCCGGACTATCAAGCGCTGCTCGGGCCCCTGCATGGATTGGTGGAGACGACCCGTCGCGACTATGCCGCGGGGCGCTTCGGGGGCTACAACACCTACACCACCAGCACCGGCTATACCCTGTCCTCCATCGAAGACGCCATCGCCTTCAATAATTTCCACGAGGGTATCCATCTAGGGTACGTTCTGGCCCTGCGTCGGGTCCTGGGTTGAGACCTCTGGTACGGCTTTGAGAGATCTGGAAAGACCATGAGCGATTGGATCGAGCTCGACCGTCGCCACGTTTGGCACCCTTACACCCAGATGCTGACCGCCGCGCCGCCTATCCCGGTGCGGGGCGGAGACGGAATGTACCTGATCACCGAGGACGGCCGTCGGCTGCTGGACGGTATCTCCTCGTGGTGGGTGAACATTCACGGCCACAGCCATGCACGGCTAAACCGTGCCTTGGCCCAGCAAGCGGAGCGTTTGGAGCACGTCATCTTCGCCGGTTTCTGCCATGAGCCGGCGGCCCGGCTGGCCGCCGAGCTGGTCGAGCGCTGCGGTGGACAGTTACCGCGGGTCTTTTACTCTGACAACGGCTCCACCGCCGTCGAGGTGGCCCTCAAGATGGCCTATCAGGCGTGGCGCCATCGGGGCGAGGGTCAGCGACGTCTGTTCATTGCCCTCGATGGGGCTTACCACGGCGATACCGTCGGCACCATGGCGGTGGGTGGCACGGCCCTCTTCCATCGTGCGTTCCGTGATCTGCTCTTCGAGGTGCGCCATGTGGCCACTCCGGCGTCGCGGCAGGCGGGCAGCAAGAGTCCCGATTTGACCGAGGTTCTGGAGCAGGAGGGAGAGCACATCGCGGCGGTGATCGTCGAGCCCATGTTGCAAGGGGCCGGCGGCATGTTGACGCAACCGCCGGAATTCCTTCGCCGGCTGCGCGACCTCACCGCCGAGCACGGGATTCCGCTGATCGCTGACGAGATCTTCACCGGCTTTGGACGCACCGGTCGTTTTCTGGCCTGTGAGCACGCCGGAATCGTTCCCGACCTGCTCTGTCTGTCCAAGGCATTGACGGCGGGCTACCTACCTCTGGCCGCCACCCTGGCCAGCCAGGACATCTACAGCGCTTTCCTCAGTGAAGATCGCGGCAAAACATTTTTCCACGGCCACTCCTTTACCGGTAATGCCCTCTCCTGTGCCGTCGCCCTCGAAAGCCTGGCCCTGTTCGACGACCAACGCTGTCTCGAGCGGGTGCAGCAACTGGAGGCCCTCTTCTCTGAGCGCTTGGCGGCGCTGGCTGATTGGGACATGGTCCGCGAGACCCGTTGTCTGGGGGGCATGGCCGCCCTGGAGCTGGCGCCGCGGGGCGACGGCGGCTATCTCGATACCATCGGCCCTCGCCTGACGGCGGCCTTTCTCGAACGGGACATCTTGCTGCGGCCCCTGGGGGATGTGCTCTATTTCTTGCCGCCCTACGTCGTCACCGACGACGAAGCCCATCGCGTTTTCGACGCCATCGAAGAGGTGCTGCCGACGATCTGACGACTTGATCAGTCGTCGTGTCCTGCGGTACGGGTCGCCTGACGATCGAGGTGCAGCAGGTGGTTCGCCGGCGCAAAACGATCCGATAGCAGCTGGGCCTGCGTCAGATCGACATCCAGCGGTTGTCGCCAGCGCAGGATCTCCTGCAGGCTGGGGACGAAGTCGTAGACCTCATCGAGATATCGAGCTCGGGCGGTGGGCTCGAGGCCCTGGAAGGCCATCGGTTCCGTCCGTGCCAGGAGGAGGTGGTTGCCGGAGCCGCGGACGGCGAAGAGAGAGAGAAACGGGAAGCTCTGGTGGACACTGCGCAGCACAGCGCTGGTGAACGGGCTGTCCGGCCCTGAAACCAAATTGACCCCGAAGACGCCACCCGGGGCGAGGTGTTGTCGCACCTCGGCGAAGAACTCGACGGTGGTCAGATGAAAGGGGACGGCGGAGCCGATGTACGTATCAGCGTAGATGTAGTCCCATTGGCGGTCGCTGTTCTCGAGGAAGCGCCTGGCGTCGTCGATGTGCACCCGTTGTGAGGGCTGGGGACGAAAGCCCATGTACTGCTCAGCGATCTCCGCCACGGCGGGATCGATCTCCACCATGTCGACTTGGAGATCCGGCAGCTGTTGCTGCATCAGCCGACCGACGCTACCGGCTCCCATGCCCAGAACCAGCATGCTCTGCGGTGCCGGGGCCACCAGCAAGGCCGCCGATGCATGGCGTGGATAGGATAGTGCCGCCTCGCCGCTGGCCAAGTCGATGGCCGAGTGGCGTGTGCCGTCGCTGACCAGGTAGCGGATGCCATGCTGATCGTAGACTTGCAGGGATTGGTAGGCGGTGATGCGGTCCACCAAGGGTTCGAGCCCGGCATGGGTCTGCCAACTGGGTTGCCATAGGGTGAGCACCGTCAGGACACCGGCCAGCAGCAGCCACGACCGTTGCCGCCGAGGCTCCGTCGCCAGGGCCGCAAGGCAGGGGATCAGGGTGCCGAGGATCAAGATGGCGAAGATGGTGTCGAGCGAGAGGTAGGGAATCAGCAGAAAGGTGGCGCCGAGGGTTCCCACCAGGCTACCGCCGGTGGACAGGGCATAGAGTTGGCCACTGGTGCTGCCCAGCAGGGCCAGATCCCGGGTTGCCAGCTTGATGGCAAAGGGGGCCACCGTCGAAAGGAAGACGGTGATCGGGGCGAACAGGAAGAGTGTCGCCAGCAAGGTGCCAGCCGGCGAGCCGGCGGTCCACCCACCCAGGGCGGCGACCACCTGGGAACCGAAAGCGGCCACTAACAGTTGCAGGGCCGCGGCGCAGAGCAGCAGGCGACCGAGCATCGGCATCTCGGGACGGCGATCCGCCAGCTGTCCACCCCAGGAATATCCCACCGCCATGGCGCCCAGGAAGACCCCGATGATCGAGCCCCAAACGTAAACGCTATTGCCGAAATGGGGTGCCAGGACTCGGCTTGAAACCATCTCGAGGGCCATCAAGACGCCGGCGGGTAACAGGACGATGATCAGGAAACGGAGCTGGTGCAAGCTCATCGTGGTGAATTTCGACGGCGGCAAGGTTGTTTCATGGCCAAATGACTCAGCATGGGCGAAATTATACTCAGCCACGAATATTGAAGACCGTCAATTTTTGCCGGTCTTGCCGTCCCCGCCGCTCTTGGCACCTCACCCGGCGGCAGCGCAACGGGGGCTGAAGTTCTCCGCCAGGGGTGGAGGGTTTGCCGGTTTTTTGTCGCGTAGATAAGCAAGACGCCATGTGTATATGTATCGGATTCGAAGCCGCAGCTCAACCGCCTAGGAGCTCCCATGATCGATACTTCTCAGCCGGCCGTCGCTCCCCACTTCGATGTGGTGATCGTCGGCGCGGGCCTGGCGGGCCTGACCTTGGCCCGTCATCTATTGCTCGACAGTGATCGTTCCGTGCTGCTGTTGGACCGCCAAACGCAAATACCGCCTTCCCGTCAGAAGGTAGGGGAGTCCTGCGTCCAGGTCAGTGGTTACTACTTGTCTCGGGTGCTCGACCTGGAAGAGCACTTGATGAACGAGCATTGCCTCAAGTACAACCTGCGATTCTATTGGAAGACCGCCGGCCTGGAGAATCGACGTTTCGAGGATTTCAGCCAGTCCTACGTGCGCAAGATCTCCAACATTTGTAGTTATCAGCTGGATCGCAACCGCTTGGAAGAGGAGCTTCTGCATCTCAACAACAGGGAGGCCCGTTTTTGCTTCCAAGGGGGAAGCCAGAAGCTGAAGATCGATGTGGCGGAGGAACCCACGCTGTCGCACGCCGTGACCTTCGAGCAGAACGGTATCGAGAAGCGTTACCGCGCCGGTTGGGTTGTTGATACGACGGGGCGAAATCGGGTGCTGGCTCGACAGCTCGACCTGAAACGACCGAGCCCCATTGAGCATGGTACCTACTTCGCGTGGGTGGATGGCCTGATCGATATCGAAAGGCTCACCGACCGCAGCCGACGTCAAGTGCGTCTCAATCCAGACCGTTCCCACACCGGGCATCTGCCCTTCTGGCTGGCCACCAACCATTTCATGGGCGAGGGGTTCTGGTTGTGGGTCATTCCCCTGCGCGGCAAAACAAGCCTCGGTGTCGTCTACGACCAGAAGCTCTTTCCCCACCGATTCAACAGTGGCGAAGAGCTGGTGCAGTGGATCTGTCAGGCGTTTCCGCTCTTCGCCGACGACTTGCCCAAGCGTCAAGTGTTGTGCCAAGGGGGTTTCCGCAGCTTCGCCCACGATTCCAGGCAAGTCTTGAGCACCCAGCGCTGGGCCGCCTCCGGCGAGGCGGGTCGTTTCAATGATCCCCTCTACAGCCCCGGCGGGGATTTGATCTCCATCCACAACACCCTGATCGTCGACGCCATCTTGCACGATCAGGCAACGGACTTCGAAGCCCGAGTGCGGCAGGGAGAGCAGCTGTTGCGGGCCATCTACGAGGCCTATCTTCCCACCTACACCTCCAGCTATGACGCCCTCGGGGACGCCGAGACCTTTTCGATGAAATACACCTGGGAGCTGTCGATCTACTTCGCTCTCTATGTTTTTCCCTTCATCAATGATCTCTTCACGGAGCGGGCCTTTGTGGTGGGCTACCTACGCCAGTTCAGCCGTCTTGGGGCGGTAAATCGCGGTTTGCAAAGCTTCTTGAGCTCTTTTTATCAATGGAAGAAGCAACACGCGGTGCCGTTGAGCCAGCCGACGTTCTTCGACTTCACCGAGTTGACGACTCTCGGCCAAGCCGAGTCCACCTTCTACCGAGTTGGGGTGACACCGCAGGAAGGTAAGAAGATCGTGCGAGAGCAGGTGGACAATCTAATGGAGCTGGCTCGTTTCATCGTCGTTCACGTGGCGGCCACCGTCCTCGGTGACGATAAGTTGTTGTGCAACGCCGCCTTCGTCCGCAGCTTTGTCCTCGAGGACTTGAGCTTTGACTTGGCGGATCTGGAACGCCGCCGCCAGGAGGCCAGGGCGGCTAGCGACGGCGACGCCCTGCATGCTTGGTCGTTGGATCCTTTTGTCATGGAACGGTTCCGCACCGCCCGCCAGCCGCAAGAGGCTCACGGGGTGTTGCAGTGAGCCCAGGAGTAGAGATGCCGCCGCAGCCCCCAGGGGTGGAGGTCGCGACGGATCACGCACCCTTGCTGGAACGGTTCTTCGATCTCGAGGTGCGCGAGGAACGCTACGTCATCGACGACATCGAGGGCCATATCCCGGACTTCGTGCGCGGCTCGTATTACGTCAATGGGCCGGCACGTTTTCGCCGTGGAGAGCAACGCTACGGCCACTGGCTCGACGGTGACGGCATGGTGGCGGCGCTGCATTTCGATGCCGGGGTCGGCGGCCGCGGTCTGGTGATGGAGTGGGTGCAGCGTTTTGTGCGCAGCCACAAGTGGATGGCGGAAGAGGAGGCCGGCGAGGCCCTGTTCCGTACCTTCGGCACCTCTTTTGCTGGCGATCGGCTGGTGCGGGGCATCGCCCTGGCCTCACCGATCAACGTCAGCGCCTACCACTTTGCGGACCAGCTCCTGGCCTTCGGCGAGCAGGGACTGCCGTTTGCCCTCGATCCGCGCAGCCTCGAAACCGTCGGCGAGCATACCTTCGGTCGCCGGCTCAACGCCATCAGCCCCTTCTCGGCGCATCCCAATTTTGATCCCCTGAGCGGCGAGATGCACAACTTTGGTGTGTCGTTTTCGGCCCGTTCACCGCTTATCCACTTCTATCGCTTCAACGCCCAGGGCGAGCTCTTGGAGCGTCGCCGTCGACCGTTGGAGCGACCGGTTTCGATCCACGATTTTGCCTTGGCCCCTCGTCATCTGGTGGTCTATGCCAGTCCCCATGTGCTCGACATGGAAGCCCTGTCGGCGGCGGACGCCACCTTGATGCAAGCCTTGACTTGGCGCCCCGAGTTGGGCAGCCAGTTGCTGCTCGAGCCCCGGAACGGGGAAGGGGAGATGTTGCGCCTGGAGATCGGCAACGGTTATTGCTTGCACCTCATCGGCTGTTTCGAGGCGCAAGGTCGGCTGATGGTCGACCTCGTCGAGCTGACGCAGCCGGTCTACGATCAGTACGAGGTGCCGCAGCTCTTTGCCGATGTACGTCCGGCCCAACCGGTGCGTTACGTGATCGATACGGAAGCGGAAAGGGTGGTCGAGCGGCGGATCATCGCAGACTCGAGGATGTGTGATTTCCCGGCCATCGATCCGAGGTTTGTCGGCCGCGACTATGGGGATTTTTGGGTTCTTGCTCTCTCCGCCAGCGGGCAGTCGGGGCGCAAGTTCTTCGATCAGCTGGTGCGCTTCGATTGGCACCATGAGAGCGTCGGCAGCGCCTGGACGGCTCCGAAGTTCTGCTACCTCGGGGGAGAGCCGGTGATGGTTCCCGACCCTGCGAAACGCCGTGGCGGGGTGGTCATCTGTCAGCACTTCGATGCCCAAGAGCAGCGTTCCTCGATCCTTCTCTTCGATGCCCTCGACCTCGCCAAGGGGCCCTTGGCGAGACTGCGGTTACGACATCCGATACCGCCCGGTTTCCACGCCAGCTTTCATCCCGGCACGGGTCCGTCCTGAGCCGCTGCCGGGCATCTGGAATGGGTCGAAGACATCGGGTTGAGCGGATAGCACATGCTATGCTGCCTGCAGCATCAAGCAGCACACAAGTCGAGCAGTAGGAGGTCGAAGGTGATAGAGCACGTCGATCAACGCATGGCGGACTGGGTGGTCTCGCAGTTGGGAGATATTGTGGTAGACCACGGCCCACCGGCGGCGTCCGAGGTGTCCGAGGCGACGATCCAGCTCTATCTGATGGATCTCTTCCCGGCGCCCGCACCGCCGGGTGGGGCCCGACCGCCCCAGCGTTGGACCCTACGCTACCTGGTGACCTCCACGGCCTCCTCGATCTCGCTATCCCATGGATTGCTCGGCAAACTGGCCACCGCGGCCTTGGAAGTCGCCGACTTCGAAGTGCAGGGTGAGCCCATCTCGCCGCACCTCTGGCTGGCCTTTGGCGTGGCGCCCCGGCCGGCCCTGATCTTGCGTGTCCCGATGACCCATGAAACCCCACGTCCTAGGGCGCCTTCGGTGCGTCAACCCCTAGAGCTGACCAGCCGGACGATGGGCCGCTTGGAGGGTGTCGTATTGGGACCCGGAGACTATCCCTTGGTGGGGGCGCGGGTCACCGTGCCCGGCCTCGACAAGTTCGTGCTGACCGACCCCAACGGGAAATTTACCTTGGCGGGTGTGCCTGCCGACGTTCGACGACTGCGTGTGGAATGCAAAGGAAAAGGGCTCGATGTCGATGCCCGGTCCGGCGGTGAGCCCCTGGTGATCCGATACCAAACCTTGGAGGACTGAGATGGTGAGTTACATGACCCCCGGTGTCTACATCGAGGAAATATCCACTGGCGCTCGTCCCATCGAAGCGGTGGGTACCAGCACGGCAGCCTTCCTCGGTATCGCGCCGAGCCTCGAGGCCCACCTCGGGGAAGCGGTGGCGATCAATAATCCTAGCCAGTTCCGGCGCGAATTTGTCGGCGACAGCCGGCAGAGCACCGCCCTGTCGAACGCAGTTTTTGGCTACTTTCGCAACGGCGGAAGCCGTTGTTATGTTGTCAACTTGGGGGCCGACGGTATCTTGCAAGGCTCAGCCGGTGAGCGACAAGGCATTCAGTTGTTGGAGGTCATTGAAGAGATCGCCATCGTGGCGGCCCCCGGCTTCACCGACGCGGCCTCCTATGAGGCGCTGCTCAGCCATTGCGAAAACCTCGGTGACCGTTTTGCCATCCTCGATGCGCCCCAGAAGGTGGGCAATATCGACGGCTTGAAGAGGGTGGCCACCGCGTCCCGGCGCAAGGCGTCGGCGGAAGGGGAGGCGGCAGCACCGGAAGCCGCCGGCTTGCGTCCCCGGGCCTCGGACCGGGGCTTTGGAGCGTTCTATTTCCCCTGGATCACCATCGCTGATCCGCTCGATCCCAAGACCTTGGTCGATTGTCCCCCCAGCGGTCACATGGCGGGAATCTATGCCCGTACCGACGGCACCCGTGGTGTGCACAAGGCGCCGGCCAATGCCCTGGTGCAAGGGGCCCTCAACGTCACCTACAGGGTCAGCCAGGCGGAGCAGGGGGAGCTCAACATGAGCAGCGTCAATTGCATCCGCTTCTTCCATCGGGAAGGTATTCGCGTCTGGGGCGGCCGTACCTTGGCCGCCGGCTCCAGCGAATGGCGCTACATCAATGTGCGGCGCCTCTTCAGTATGGTGGAGGAGTCCATCGGACGGAGCACCCGGTGGGTGACCTTCGAGCCCAATGATCGCTCCCTGTGGGAGAGCATTCGGCGGGACGTGCGCGCGTTTCTCATGCAGCTGTGGCGGGACGGCGCGCTGATGGGGGCAACGCCGGAGGAAGCCTTCTTTGTGCAATGTGATGCGGAAACCAATCCGCCGGAGTCCATCGATCAAGGCAAAGTGGTGGCGGTCATTGGGCTGGCGCCGGTGAAGCCGGCCGAGTTCGTCATTTTTCGTATCGGCCAGAGTGCCGCCGGCACTGAAGTCGAGACTGAAGGAGAGAGCTGATGCCCCAAGATGCAACCGACCAGGCGGCCCAGAAGCAGACCGGAAACTATGTCGATCCCTATGCGGCCTACAACTTCCGCATGGAAGTTGGCAAGGAGGTGGCGGGGTACTTCACCGAGTGCAGTGGGCTCGGGGCCCGTGTTGAGGCCATCCAGTGGCGGGCCGGTGATTCCGGACGCCGCGTACATCGGCTGCCAGGTCGCCTGGAATATGCCGATGTCACCCTGCGCTACGGTCTCACCGCCTCGACCCACCTGTGGGATTGGTTCACCCAAGTGATGCAAGGCAAGAGCGATCGACGGAACGTGTCGATCATCCTGCTCGATAATCAGGATCAGGAGGTTCTGCGCTGGAATCTCTACGACGCTTGGCCCGTCGAATGGCTCGGCGCTCCCCTCGATGCCTTGGGTAAAGAGGTGGCGGTGGAGACCATGACCTTGGTTTACGAGTCGTTGGATCGCTCGGGACCCCAAGGGACCCAGGGCGGCTAAGTGTCGAGCTCGTCCACTCCGGGCCCCGGCCCGCTGGTCCCGGCCCATGATGGCGGTGGATGGAGGCGTATGCTCAGCCGACGCCTGCTCACCCCCCTGGCCAGGCGTTTGTTGCGCTGGAGCGATCGTCTTCAACCCTCCTCTCCCCTGAGTGAGCCCTCAGCCTCGGGGAACAGCCCTCCTGGGGTTCCTGAAGCGGCGACGCGGCCACGTCGAGCACCGCCGTCCGGTGGACCGCCAGAGCATTGGTTGGCGCATATTCGTCAGCGCCGTCCGGAGCTGCTGCCCGGACTTCTGGGGGACACTCCCGGGGCTCCGGAAGGATGGCTGGAGTCGGCTGCCGCAGAAGGGGGCATCGTCGTTCCCGCCGCCATGGTGTCGACAAACTTTCCGCAATCAAACCACGGTGGGGCACGGCCCGCCGCCGCCCCTCCCCACGGTTCGGAGCTGCCCCGATTCGCCGTCCGTCAACCTCCGCCACCAGCGCCCGGGCCGTCCTTCGCGGTGGCGATGCCGTCCACAGATGGAGCGTCGGCGGCAGCATCCGAGTCACCGGTCGGTCGTCCTACGGATGGCACTGCGGCCCCTGCGCAGTCGGCGAGCACCCGGTCCTCGTTTGGCGACCCGACAGCAACGCGGTCACTGGCGACTCCGCCCCCTCCAGAGCCGTCCTGGCCGGAGTCGCCACCGTGGGAAAAAGCTCGCCAGGCTGTGAGATCTGGCTCGGGGTTTGCGGAGTTACCTGAGCGTCCGCAGGTGCCTGGCACCCAAGTTCTGATGCGTCCGCAGGTGCCTGGCACCGGTCTAGCGGCCCATATGGAGGCGCATCAACCGCAGGTGCCTGGCACTCCTTCGGGCTCTTTTCCGCAGGTGCCTGGCACCACCCTTGACGGCCACCCGCAGGTGCCTGGCACCTATTCCGGTATCGCCTCGGAATCGCTTCTGCACGAAGTGCCTGGCACTGGGTCGACCTTTCCCCCGCAGGTGCCTGGCACCTCCCGTGGGCGCCTGGCCTGGCCGCCGGGCGGCCGCGCCGGGGGCGTCATCGAAGGCCGTTTTCCAGCCTCGGAGCGCAGGACGGTGGAGCCCCGCCATCCGTTCGCCGAGCATTGGGCAGACGGAAGGGCGACCGGTCCCCCAGCGACTAGGTCCCCAGCGACAGGTTCCCCAGCGACAGAGTCCTCAGCAACGCAATGCTCGGCGACGCCCGACCGTTGGCCGACCCTGCCGTCGCCGGACGAAGCCATGGTCACGCCCCGGCGGGTGTCGGCGAATCTGCGACCGGCACACCGGCAACGCATGCAGCGGGAGCAGCGGGGAGAGCCATGGAACGGGTGACGTTTCTCCTCGAATCCCAACCGGGTGAGCGGCTCAGCTGTCTGTTGAATCCGGAAAGCCTAGTGCTGCGGCGGCAGGCCGGGGTGCGGCGTCGAGGCTCGACGACGGGCCGTCTGACCGGTGTCGGCATGGCCGACGATGCGTTGCTCTACACCGGCGGCGGACACACCGAGCTGGATCTCGACTTGCTCTTCGATATTTCGCTGGCGGGCTCGACCCTGCAAACCGAGGATGTGCGCTCTTTGACCCAGCCCCTCTGGCATCTGGCGGAGAACTTCCATGATGGGGCCGGCCGGGCACAGACACCGCAAGTGCGTTTCGTCTGGGGCAAGGCTTGGAATCTGCCCGCCGTCGTCGTTTCGGTGGCGGAACGGCTGGAGCGCTTCTCGACGTCGGGCATGCCGGGGCGCTCCTGGCTTCGTTTGCGCTTGTGGCGCCTGGCGGAGCCACCCCCGCCGCCGCTGCAAGGGGAGGTTCCGCCCCTGGCACCGGACGAGTTGGTACCTTCGGGTGAGGTAGTCGGCGGCCGTAGTCACCGCCTCTTGGGAGACGGAGCCGGCGGTGGCGAGCGTCTGGACCAACTGGCGGAGCAGTACTACGGTCATCCGTCCTTCTGGCGCCTGCTGGCCCGTGCCAATGGGGCCATCGAAAATCCCCATGAGCTGCCCAAGAATCTCTTATTGAAGGTTCCGCCGGTGCCCCTGCCCGGATCTCCGACGGAGGAGCCGGTATGAGGCCGTGCAGCCAACTGCCCCGGCTGCGGATCGAGGTGGACGACGGGGTCCTGTCGCCGCATCTCGAGTCGTGCTTGAGCTCGGTGCGGGTGCGTCAAGAGCTCGCCTGTCCGGCCCAAGCCGAGCTCGTCTTCATCGCTTCCGCCGGCCAGGATCTGCCAGCTACACCGCAAGTGGGGGACGCCCTGTCGCTGAGATTGGAGGATGGCTCCGAGCCCCTTTTTGCCGGTGAGGTGACCGCCGTCGAGCTGCGCTACGGCGGTGACGGCGAGCTCCAGATTCGGCTGCGCGGCTACGATCATCTGCATCGTCTGCGCTTGCGCCAGCCGGTGAGGGCGCACGTCGAAATGACGGTGGCCGCCTTGGCGGAGGAGTTGGTGGCGGATCTCGGTTTGGACGTCCAGGCGAGGGAAGCCGGCCCCTTGCGTCGCCATTTACTGCAAGTGCATCAGAACGATTGGCAATGCCTCGTCGAGCAGGCGGCTTTGGCGGGGCTCTATCCCATCTTGCGAGGTCGACAGCTTCACCTGCTGAGCCTCGAAGGCGAGGAGCCGTCCATTCCCTTGCGGCTCGGAGCGAGCTTGCTGGAAGCTCGGTTCGAGGTCAACGGTGCCGCCAGCTGTCGCTCGGTGGAAGTGAGCGCTTGGGACCCGGCCACCGTGGAGCCCCACCGGGCCTTGGCCTTCGAACCGCGTTCGGGTCGCAATGTCGGAGCTTCGGCCCCGCCGACACGGTTCGGTTTGGCGGGTGAGCGTACCCTGTGCGGGCGGACGGCGGATTCGGACCAAGCGGCGGAGGCCATGGCGCAGGCGGAGTTGGATCATCAACGGGCGGCGGAGGTGGTGTTGTGGGGCATTGCCGAGGGCAATGGCTCCCTGCGACCGGGAGCCACGGTGGAGATCGAAGGGGCCGATCGTACTTTCAGTGGGCGACACGTGCTCACCGCCGTCGAGCATCGCATCGATGACTCGGCGGGATTTGTGACCGAGATCAGCAGCCGGCCGCCACCGCAGGCATCGTCGTCGCCGGCGGCCTCGCAGGCGGTGTGGGGCACGGTGACGCGGGTCGACGATCCCCGAGGGTTGGGCCGCGTGCGGGTGCAATTGGCGGCCTATGGTGAGCTCGAGAGCGATTGGCTGGAGGTGGTTTGCATCGCCGCCGGGGAGGGCAAGGGGTTGATGGCGTTGCCAGACGTGGAAGACCGGGTTTTGGTCCTCCTGCTCGACGGCGACGTGGCCCGTGGCATCGTCCTCGGTGGGCTCCACGGGCCACGACCCGCGACGGATAGCGGAGTCGCGGGCAAGAGCATCGAGCGCTTCGTCTTCCGCACCACCTCCGGGGAACAGCTCTCCCTCGACCGCGGACGCGGTGTTACCCGATTGGAGAATGGGCTGGGCAGCTTCGTCGAGATGGGGCCCGAGGGCATGCACCTGATGTCCAAGACCGACCTGACCATCGAAGCCCCCGGCAAGGCGGTCACCATCCGCGGTCAAACGATCGACTTCGAGAGGCGGTGAGATGCGCTGGTTGACCGAAGAGGCCGTCCTGGTATGCCAACATGAGCTTGGCATCGTCGCCATCCAACCGACGCAGGATTTGGTGCGGGTGCAAGGTCTGCGGGCTTTGGTGGCACCTGATCCGGTGGCACGCCCGATCACCGGCTGTCCCAATGTCGGCGCCACCATCAAACCTTGCACCGCTACCTTGGCGGTGCGCCATGGCTACTCCCCTTGGGTGCGAATCCACGGCAGCCCGGTGGCCCTGTCGACGGTGGTCGGGCTCACCGACGGAACACCTCCCGGGGTGATCGAATACAAAGTTCGGCACGCCGGTCAAGACTTGATCGTGGAGACACCATGAGCCGTCTGCGGGGTTGGAGATTCTTGCTGCCGGGCCTCGATGCCCCTGCCGAGGAGGCCGGGTTTCAGGTCTCGAGCCGCGGCGGTGTCGCCACGGTGACCGACGACGCGGCCATCCGCCAAGGGGTGTTGATGCTGCTTTCGACCTTGCCCGGCGAGCGTGTCATGCGACCGGACTACGGTTGTGAGCTGCAGCGCCTGGTGTTTGCCCCCAATGACGACACCACCGCCGGCCTCGCCATGCACTACGTGCGCCAGGCGGTGGAACGCTGGGAACCGCGCATCGAGATCCTCCGCCTCGACGCGAAACGTCCCTCTGCTGAGCCCGGACGGCTGGATGTCATCCTCGAGTATCGCGCCCTGGCCAGCCTCTCGGAGGACCGCTTGACCGTTCCCCTATACCTTGCCGCGGAGACCGACTAGTGCCCTTGCCGACCCCCCAGTTGGACGACCGAGACTTCCGGAAGTTGCTCGAGGAGGCGACGAGCCGCCTCGAGCAGATGTGCCCTGAATGGACGGATACCTCTCCGTCGGATCCCGGCATGGTGTTGCTCGAGCTCTTCGCCCATCTCACCGAGACCATGATCTATCGCCTCAACCGGGTGCCGGACAAGGCCTTTGTGGAGTTCCTGCGCCTCCTCGGGGTCACCCTGCGGCCCCCTGCGGCGGCCAGCGTGCGTCTGCGCTTTACCAGCGCCCGGCCGGCCCGCACGGCGGTGCGCATCCCTTCGGGAACGCGGGTGGCGGTGTCCCGCAGCGGCGGTGGCGACGACATCGTCTTTACCACCAGCCGCAGCGTTACCCTCGAAGCCGGTGCCCAAGAGGTGGAGGCGATCGCCTTCCACTGTGAGGTGGTGGCGGCGGAGGACGCCGGACGCGGCACCGGTCTACCTGGCCAGTGGCTCCAGCTACGACGGCCGCCGATCATCGCCCCCAGCCAGGACGGCCTCGATCTGGTGGTGGGCGTCGAAGCCACCGCCGACGAGCTCGACGAACGGGTGCCGGCCTTGCAGCACCAAGGCGTCAGTTACCGGGTGTGGAAAGGCGTGCGCAGCTTCACCAACCTCGGGGAGGAACGCCACGTCTACCTGGTGGATCGCATGGCCGGTCGCATCACCTTTGCGCCGGCTCTGCGTTCCAAAAGGGCGGACGGATCTCTGGAAGAACGGCCGATGGCCTTGGCCGAGGTGCCGGCGGCCGAGCGCCGCATCCGGGTATGGTACCGCCGCGGTGGTGGGCCCCGAGGCAATGTGGCGGCGGGCACCTTGACGGTGCTCAAGGATCCCCTGGCGGCTTTGGAGGTCACCAATCCAGAGGCCGCCACTGGTGGCAGCCGGGGCGAGAGCTTGGAGAACGCACTGCTGCGTGGACCGCAAGACCTCCATTCCTTGGAAAGGGCGGTGACGGCGAGGGATTTCGAGATGGTGGCGCTGGAAAGCTCCGGGGCGGTGGCCCGGGCCAAGGCGTTGACCAAGGCGTCCCTGTGGACCCACGCCCGTCCCGGCACGGTGGAGATCCTCTTGGTACCGTCGCTGCCGCAAGCCTCGGACGCTGCCAAACCCATCGACCAAGCCGCCCTGGAGGCCCAGGAGACGGACGAAGCCCGTCACACCATCCTCGAAGCCTTGGAGTCCCGCCGCCCCCTGGGCACCACCTGTCTGGTGAGTTGGGCGCGCTATAAGACGGTGCGGGTCCAAGCCCGGGTGGTGGTCTTTCGGCAGGAAGATCCGGCGGCGGTGCAGCGGCGAGTGATGAGCCGCCTGCGCAGCACTTTGAGCCCCTTACCAGAGGACGGTGGATCGCGGTGCTGGCCCTTCGGTCAAGCGCTGCGCGTCTCCCATGTTTACGACATCCTGCTGGCGGAACCCGGCGTCAGCTATGCCGATCGGGTGCGCCTGCTGGTGGATGACGTGCCGGCGGGGGAGATCCACTGCTTGACGGCGGACCGTTTCCAGCCCTCCACCTGGTTCGCCGGCTGCGGCGAGCAGCTCTACCGCACCCTCAACGGCGGCGACGGTTGGGAACGGGTCGGCCATTTTACCGGGCAGGAGGTGCAACGGGTGGAGGTACATCCCACCACCGCCGGCCTGCTGGCGGCGGCCACGCAGTTGGCGGAGGCGGAAACATCGCAGGTGCACATCTCCGATGATTGTGGGGAGACGTGGTCGCATCACAGCTTGGGATTCAGGGTTCATGCCCTGGCCTGGACGCAGCGGGACAGCCTGCCGGTGTTGCTATTGGCCACCGGCAAAGGGCTCTACGAGCTGTCGCTGCGACCGGGGGCGACGCCGGTGCAAGTACTGGTGGTGCCGTCGTCACCGGACTTGGGTTTCTACGCGGTCACCGCCGCGGTGGACATTTTTGGGGCGGTCAACGTGGCGTTGGCGAGCCAGGAAACCGGAGGGGTCTACCTGTCGACGGAGGGCGGCAAGGCGGAGACCTTCCGCCTACTCGGTCTGGCGGGTGAGGATGTCCGCACCTTGGCGGTGCAAACCGACGGACCCCGGCTCTTTCTGTGGGCCGGTTTGGCAGCGGTGG
This sequence comes from Acidobacteriota bacterium, assembly GCA_029263315.1. GTDB lineage: Bacteria > Acidobacteriota > Thermoanaerobaculia > Multivoradales > J023 > JAJCXR01. Next base: position 113,349 of record JAJCXR010000028.1, read on the forward strand.
GGGACGCCGGCAAGGGTTGCTTCAGTTGGGAGCTCCGTGGCTCGGCCGATCCCCCGGAGGGCTGGCGGGCATACTCGCAGGGTTGGCAAGGGGGCAGTTGCCATGATCTTGCATTTATCGGTAGCCAAGTGCTGGCCGGTTGCCACACCGGGGGTGTTCTTCGCCTCGATGCCAGCAAGAGCGACGCCGCCTGGCAAGGTCCGACCGTCGATTGCGGCCTGCCCTTGCGCGATGCCGGACGATTTCAGCCCATCCGGGCCCTTGCAGCGGACCCCGAAGGACGCCGGGTGATGGCCGGGGCCGCTGGCGTCGTCCGCAGCCTCGACGGTGGGGTCAGCTTTGTCTCCGCCTCCAGCCACGAATTCCTCGACAAGGTGACCCTCCCGCCCACTTGGCTCGCCTGCTCCGGCGAGCACGACATCGACGTGGTCAGCGAAGATGAAGCGTCAGAGGATTGAGCAACTGCTGCCGGCGGTGGTGCATCGCACCCTGCGGCCGGGCAGTCTCCTGCTGGCCCTGTTGGAGGTCATGGAGGGGTTGCATGCTCCGTCGGAGGCTCTCTTGGCGACCCTTGACGAGCGTTTCGACCCGCGGCGTGCGCCGGACCGCTTCGTACCGTTCTTGGCTCGCTGGGTCGATCTCGATCACCTCTTCGAAGAAGGGGTCGAGGGCGGTGGCCTGCCGGGCACTTTGGAGCTCGGACATTTGCGGGAGCTGGTCGCCCAGGCTACCCATCTGTCCCGCTGGCGGGGCACCTCCCGGGGTCTCATCCTGTTCCTCGAAACGGCCACCGGTCAGCGGGGTTTCGACATCGACGAACGGATTGCCGATGCCGATGGCAAGCTGCGGGCCTTCCATTTGCGAGTCACCGCCCCGGCCGACAGTCGGCCCCGTCGTGCCCTGTTGGAGCAAATTATCGAACGCGAGAAACCCGCCTACGTCACCTACGAGCTACGGTTCGACGACGGGGCCACTTGAAGCCATCTAGGAGAGTGTCACCATGAGTCGAATCTTCGCCATCACCAGCTCCACCAGCGCCGTGGCGCTGAATCATCAAGGTCACGGCAAGGTCACCTTCACGGTGACCAATACCGGAGCTGAAGCCGTACGGGTGCGTGGACGCCTGGTACCGGAGGGCACGGCCCAGGCCGACTGGTTACGTCCACCGCAGGACAACGAGCGCCGCCTGGAAACCAACGGCACGGAGCAGTTCACCGTCGACCTAGTCGTTCCGCCGCAGGCCGCGGCCGGCCACTACAGCTTCCGTTTCGATGCCGTATCGGTGGCCAATCCCGACGACGATTACGTGGAGGGGCCTTCCGTGGCCTTCGACGTGGCGGTGCCAACAGAGCCCGAGGGATCGTTCCCCTGGTGGATTCTATTGCTCATGGGTGGCCTCCTGTTGGTGGGCGGGATCGTTGCCTATGTCATGCTCTCCGGCCCCAAGGAGCTGGGGGAGGCCTGCGCCGACGATTGCGCTACCGGCCTCGTCTGCTCGCCGGATGAGGTTTGCGTCGGAGCCTTGGGTTACGAAGGTTGTAACTCCGACAGCCAATGTGACGCCGAGTTGCAATGCTTGTCGGAGGGCGATGCGCCGGGCCGTTGCGTCAGTGGGCTAGAAGGAGCCTGCACCGCTGATCTCGATTGTGGAAGTGGCCTAGCCTGCCAGGACGGCCGTTGCTTGGGTGGGCTCGATTTCAACCCATGCCTTGGGGATGCCCAATGTGCCAGCGGCCTGTGGTGTTTGGCCGGTGCCTGCCGTATCGACAACACGGGCCAAGAATGCAGCAACGACCAACCCTGCGGTGAAGGACTGAAATGTCTACCGGCGGGCGTTCAGAAGGTGTGTTTGCGCGAGAAAGGACAGGCCTGCACCGAGTTGTGGCAATGTGCCAGCCAAAACTGTGAAGCGGGGGTTTGTGTCAGCCTGCCCAACGGAACCGCCTGTACCAGTAGCACGCAGTGCGACTCCAACATCTGCGACGAGGGACGCTGCCGTGCTCCCATCCGTTGCCGTACGCAACGTAATTGCCCCGAAGGAATGAGCTGTCTGCTGGGATTCTGCCAGAAACCCCTGGTCCTGCAACCGGCGTTGCAGTTGCAGTTAAATAGGGTGCAGGCGCCGGAGAACAGGCTTCTGCACCTCGGTATTGTGCCGCCTGCGCCTGCGCCTGCTCCGCCACCGCCTCAGCGCCGGGAGAACTAAGCCGGGATGATCCAGAGATGAGCCGTCAGCAGAAGATGTTCCTCGCCGTCTTGGTCTGTGTCGCCGTCGCCTTTGGCCTGTCGTTGATGCTGGGCGGTGGTCAAGGCGACGCTGTCCGCAGCCCTTCGTGGCTCGAGTGGGCGGAAGGCTTGCTAGTCGATCAGAGCGCGCTGAGCATGCGCCAAACTTCCGCCCCTTGTAAAAAGGGGGAGGTGTATCTGCTCTTCGAAGGCGAGACCTGTCGGGTTGAGATCGGAGCCTCGGAGGTGCCGGTGCGCAAGGCTCTGCTGCGGCTTGACGAAGGGGCACGGGTGGCGATCGAGCTGCGGCAAAAGGGAACTATCCCGCAACGCCAGGAGCTATCGCCCAAGGGGGATACTCTGGATCTCAGCATTTTCGAAAAGCGAACCGAGCTCGTCTTGAGGTGCCTGGTCGGCGCCGGAGACCAGGGACGTCGACGCTGCGAGCTCAGCGTCATGCCTCCCCCTTAGTGAAACTACAATGCCTAGGGCGGGCTAGACCCCTCCGCCACCCCGGCGGCGCCTAGGCGGTGGCGGTACGTCTCGAAGTCGTTGCAGGTCGAGACGCTGCGGCACCAGGCGTTCCGTCGCCGCGCCTCGGGGCTCCAAGGCATGCACCTCCAGCCGCTGCCGCAGCGGTGCCCCGGGCGCCTCGGCCGGCGGCACGGCGCCACCAGCCCGCAGCAGCAAGTGCTCCCGACCGGCGGTCCATTGATCGTCGTCGCGGCCCCCGGAAACCAACGGGACGCCCGCCGGCCGCTCCACCGTTCGACCAGTGGCCACGTCCACAACCGTATTTTCTGCCTCCCGGACGCCCAGCACCCGCTGTCCTTCGATGCGCCTCCGACCCCGCGTTGCCGTCGTGGTGCGACGCTCGCGCTGTTGTCGACTGAAGAGCAGTAGATGGCCCCGTCCATAGACCCAATCCACCGCGTCACCCGTTTCGCGGGCCTCGGGCAGAGGCATGGCACGGCCGCTCTGCCGTTCCCGTACTTCGATACAAACCTCTTGATCGGCTCGACAGCGGCCCTCGGCGATCAATTCGTCGGCCCGCCGCAGCACGTAGCGACCATCGGGGGAAATGTGGAAGGCCCCCGCAGGTTCCACCGAGGCTCGACGACGCCGCAGGTCATAGCGCATGACACGCCCCGGCGGTTGCTCGCCGAGGGTGCGAGACAGCAGGGAGTCTTCGTCCTCCGTTTGTAGCCAATGGAGCTCGTAGGGTGACGTCACCTCGGGCAACCGCCGTTCCTGCCAGGTGCTGAGGTCAAGGATATAGAGGGCGGTCGGCAGAAAGCCGACCCCTCCTTCGTACCAGCGTCCGACGACATAAGCCATCCGCTGGCCATCGGGGCTGAAGATGTAGGTTTGCACGTCCCGATCGACCCGGTGCACCACTTGCCCCGTGGGATCCAGGATGACCAGTTGGTTACGTGGGGGGCTGCGGTAGTCGCCGTCCACCTCGGTCTCGAGGGCGGCGGTGAAGCGGCCTTCGGGGGCAACGCGGACCGTCGACACCACGTCCAGGGGTGAGCGATAGAGCACTTGCGTCCGGCCGCTCACCAAATCGCCGCGCAGCAGCGTCCGTTTGTCCGTATGGCGTTTGACGATCAAGGGAGCATCGGATTGCCGTGTCGGCTGCGCTTTCAGTGTTGGCCCCTCCACCGTCATCCATACGGCCATCAAGATCAATAGAGGGGTGGCGAGCCCGTGCATCGTCACCCCGATGGCCGACCCCGGCTGGAGGTTTGGATGGGAGGTCATGGAGCCCTCTGCAAACGCAGATGAAAATGATTGCTATGGCCCGAGGCATGACGCAGAAGATGCTGGCCTCGTCCCGAGGCATGACGGTTCAAGGTATTGCCGTCGAAACCCAGGCGCTCGAGGTCGACGAAGATCACCTCCACCGGGCAGAGCTCGACGAGCAGGCGCATCAGCTCTTGGGTAGCCTCAGCGTCATAGGCTTCGGGATGGAAGCGCAGATCCAAGGGCGCATCCTTGCCGTCCAGCCGTACGTAGCGCAGATCGGCGTCGAGGCCGTTGCGGTGGGACCGATGGGGCGGAAAGTGACGGCCCCGCCGACGTGACAGATCGTTGACATTGATCCGCAGGCCGGTATCTTCGAAGGCCCGCCCCGTCGTCTCCAAGCACGAGACCATCGTCAGGGCCCCCCAGTCGTCGCTGTCGATGGCGTCGCTCCCCCGATTGTGGAGGTAGCCGGTACCACGATCGCTGAGGTTGATGCCTGCCTCCAAATGTCCCTCGTACCAGCTACCCATTGGCCGACTGGGATCGTCCTCGCAGCGGTCCGAGCGGAAGTCGTGATACCCCTCACCGGCGTTGTTGCTCTCGACGGCGTCGCTCAGGCCGTCGCCGTCCGCATCCCAGGGGCGTTGGTTGCCACAGTCGGGGGCGGGGAGAGGTGCTAGCTCAGAGTCGACAGGTCCGGAGCCGTGGCCGATTTTGGTCTCCGATGAGTCGTCGGTCGAAGGCGCCTCCCGCTGCGATGTCGAGGCTCCACAGCTCGAGAGCATGCAGACTGCCATGGCTGCAACTCCCATCCAAAGCCACCGGTGCAGCTCTGGAGCTCTTCTTCCCCGGATGCGGCTATTTCGCCTCATGTGAAGTGTCCACCGGTTTCTAGGACGGGGAATCGCGCCAGTAGAAGTAGAGGAAGGTCGCCGTCACCCCGGCCATCACGTGCCACACCACATGGCCTTGAAAACCATCGGGATTGCACCAACAACCGCCGGTCTGGGACATCACCCAAACCAAGACGGCGATGGCGAGGGAAAGTAGGGCGGGAAAATAAAAGACCACAAATGTCCTATCTGAAGCCCGACGCTCCTTCTTCCAGAAGAAAATGAGGGCTTCCAGCACCAGGTAGGCGACCACCACCACCAAGATCACTACGAAGGACGACACCAGCTCTAGAGCATTAAGGGCGGTAAAGGCAACAACCGATGTGGGATAGGCGATCAGGAAGACGGTTTCCCAGTCGGTGAGCCGGAGCAGGGTGTAACAGAAGACGAAATTGGCGAAGGTATACATGGACAGGTTGTCCAGGACGCCACCCCATTTCAACAGGGTGGCATGGAAGAACATGCTGCCAAGCCCTAGAAAGACGACGATGCAGATATAGAGCAGTGGGTAGAACCTGCCGCCTCGCATGTAAGGGCTCTTGGCGGACTTGCGCTGTCGGGATCGCTGGGCGAAGTAGGCGACGATGGTGCCGGTCAGCAGGGCATAGAGGTTCGACAGCGTATTCTGGGGCTGAAGAACTCCAGGTTTGCCGACCTTCGCTGCTTTGAAGTCTTCGCAGAAGCAGAGATTGGAAGGGTCGCCGCTGGGGTCCCCTTTGAGGCAAGGATCCGGAGGCCCAAAGCCCCCGACACCAATGAACAAGAGGAACAGTGTCAGCACCACCGACGAGAAGAACACCAGAATCGCCACCTCTTGGTGACGTTCCAGCCCCTTCAGGGTCTTTCGATTGAAGTAGCTTCTCTGCGGGTTCCTGTCGTACATCCTGTCGGTCACTTGCATGCGAAACCACCTCTCGGTCGAATCGTCGTAGGGGCCTAACTATTAGCGCGATCGGTCGAAACGTAGCGCCTTGACGATCGAGATCAGCGAGCTGATGAGAAAAACCACTGCCCAGATCAAGGCCAGCACCGCCGCCACGATGGCGGCGATGGAGTCGGTGATGTTGGCAAGGAAACCCGGCACTAAACCGTGCAATAGACTGACAATGAAATTGGCCAGCAGCGAGGTGACCACCAGCAGCATCAGGCCCTTGTTCTGCAGAAATCGCTGATGGGCGAAGAAGAGGGCGGCCAGGAATACCAGCTTGCAGAGCATCAACAAGGCCAAGGCGCCGGCCGCCGCACCCTTGGGGAAAAAGCCGTAGATGGCCATATAGGTCAAGGTGCCGAAGGGGGCGGCCATGAACAGGGAGACCATCAGCAGCAACTTGCCCAGGGCACCGAAAATCGTCGCCAGGGAGCCCAGCAGCACGACGATGGCGACGATCAAGGTCAGCACCCCTTGCAGGCGACCCTGCACCCGCTCGGGGATGAGCAGCGCGGTTCCCATCAAGGTTACGGTGAAGAGCAGCAGGCCATCGAGCCAGGCCAGGGAGGAGATGCCCAAACCGGGTGGAGTGGGATTGTCGCTACGCAGATCCCGCAGGTCTTGCAGTGCAACCTCGGCGTCCTCCGGCAGTTGCAAGGGGCCAGGTTTTTGGGTGTCCGACATCACCCCTTCCAGATCGACGGCGCTTTCCGTCGGCAGGGCGAAGCGCGTACCGGTCTCCACCAGCACCACCAGCAGCATGGCAGCCAAGGCGACAAAAAAGAGAGGCTTGCGCAGTCTTCCCATGGTGAGACCGTCCGCTGTGCATGGAGAGCTGCCTCCATGGCTGTCCGCAGTTGCCCGAGTCGACGAATATCGATGTCAGTCTATCAAACGTCGGCCAGGGCTTGTGGGCCGGCATGTCTACGGGCGAACGGAGGCTCTCAACCGTCGGTCGCCGCCCTCAGGGCCGCATCGATGCGCTGACGCACCGGCGCTGAGCCCCAGTCGGTGACGCCGATGAAGCTGTCGACGATGCGTCCGTCCACGACGATGTGGCTCTCCGGAAGCTTATGGGTGTCGAAGCGCTTAGTGACCTGCCAATCCGGATCGAAGAGCGTCTCGTGCAGGCGATCGCCGAGCACATCCGCCACTTTCTTCTCGTCGTCCGCCACGGCGATGAAGACCAACGCAAAATCAGAGTCGTCGGCATAGTCGTCCTTCAAACGCTGCACTTCGGGCAGCTCCTCGAGGCAAGGCAAACACCAGGTCGACCAGAAGTGGATCAGCGTCACCTTGGCCATGCGGGTGGAGAGGAAGACCTCGTGGTCGCCGCTGTCATAGAGCTTGCCGTCGAGGAAGCCCCGCTTGCCACCGGATGAAGGCCAGAACAGGGCCAGCGCGGCGCAAACCAATACCGCGCCCAGCACCCAACGGCTGCTGTTGCCCTTGGATTTGGTGATCATCGGGGCGTCGGGGCCGGTGGCGGGCGTCGTTGTCGGTGCCTTGTTCACCGTCGCCTCTGGGGCCGGATTGTGGTGGACCGGTGCGTCGTCGTGCTCAGGATGCGTCTCTTCGCTCACCGTCGTCTCCTCGAAGCAGGTAGTCGGATCGTAATGGGCCCCATGATATCTCCGAAGCCCGATCCCTGCGACGGCAGTTGCCGATGGGGTGCAGGCCCGCCAAAAAAACCGAGCCCGCTGAAGCGCTGAAATGCAATCGGATTTTCGTTTACGGAGGGAATTGACAGGCACAAAACTCCGCTGTACACTTCGCCTCCCGTCGGCGGGGGCCTTGTTTCCCGCTCGCCGGTCGTGGGGCTGTAGCTCAGTTGGGAGAGCGCTTGAATGGCATTCAAGAGGTCGTCGGTTCGATCCCGATCAGCTCCACCATTCCTCGACATCAACGGACTGCACGGCAGCCGTCAGCATCTGCAGAAGGTCTGTAGAGTATAAAAAAAGTTTGCAGAGTCAGTATCCAGCGCCGCCTTCGGGCGGCGTTTGGCGTTTCTGGGGGTTTCGCCCGGACCGGTCATCCCAACCTCGGTCTAGCGTTCCTCGGTGTACTATGGAGCACGATCCAGCCTCGACATGGAGCAGGTTCATTCTTGCACGCGTGATTCGCTGTAGAGTCTCAAGGAGAGCTGATCAAAAGAAGGAGACCGTATGCGACACAAGATGGAGACTCCGAGACCATCCAACCTACTTCCGGAAGGCGAGCGATGGCTGCCGTCGTAATGCTCATCCACCTGGCAGGTTTCCTGTCGTCGATCGACGCGGTAATGAGCGCGCGCACAGCCCAAGGCTCGATCGCCTGGGCGGTTCTCCTCAATACGTTCCCTTATCTCGCCGTTCCGGCCTATTGGGTGTTCGGAAGCAACAAGTTCGAAGGCTATGTCGTCGCGCGGCGTGACGCGAATCAACGCAACAAACTGGTCGAGGAGGAGGTCTCTGAGACCGTCGAGCGTTTTCGCGTTGCGAGTGAAGATCGGCCCCAGGCCATGCTCGCGGCGGAGCGCCTGGCTTACATGCCGACCATGGGAGGAAACAAGGTCGATCTGTTGGTCGACGGCGAGGACACCTTCGACAGCATTTTGAGTGGCATCGACGAGGCCGAAGACTATGTTCTCGTCCAGTTCTACACCATCAACGATGACGGACTCGGTAGCGATCTCAAAGAGCGCCTCCTGGCAGCCACCGAGCGGGGAGTGAGGGCCTATGTCCTCTGCGACGAGATCGGAAGCCATAGCCTGCCTTCGAGCTACACCGATGCGCTGAAGGACGGAGGCGTTGAATTCTATGAGTTCAACGATCAGAAGGGGCGTCGTTACCGGTTCCAGATCAATTTTCGGAACCATCGCAAGATCGTTGTCGTCGATGGGCATCTGGCTTGGATCGGCGGACACAATGTGGGCGACGCATACCTAGGTAAGGATCCGGACTTCGGTGATTGGCGAGATACACACATGAAGATTGAGGGGCCCGCTGCTCTCACGGCGCAGATCTCCTTTATCGAAGATTGGAACTGGGCGACGGGCTCGATACCCGAGCTCAACTGGACCGGGCGGGCGGCCGCCGACGGCAGCGATAGCCACGTCTTGGTCATCCCGTCGAGCCCGGCCGATAGCCTGGAGACGGCAACTCTCATGTTCTTGCACGCCATCACGTCGGCGCGTGAGCGCATCTGGATCGCCAGCCCATATTTTGTTCCCGACACCGCGATCCTTGCCGCTCTACAACTAGCGAGTCTGCGTGGAGTCGATATCCGTATTGTCGTTCCCAAGAAGCCCGATCATCTGCTCGTCCATCTGGCGGCGTTCTCCTACTTTGACGACGTCACCAGGACGGGGACGCAGATCTACCGGTATCAAGCGGGATTCCTGCATGAGAAAGTCATGCTCATCGATGAGCAAATGGCCACCGTTGGCACCGCGAATTTTGACAATCGTTCCTTCCGACTCAACTTCGAGATCACGGCCGCTGTCACCGATTCTGCGTTTGTCGCCAAGGTCGAGAAGATGTTCGAAGAAGACTTCGAGCGCTCTCGTCTCATGGAGGAGGGGGAAAGTCAGAACAAGCCGTGGTGGTTCCGTCTCGGAGTCCAACTCGCCCGGCTGGCAGCTCCCATTCTGTAGAAGGTAGCAGCCGGGCGCCGTAGAGGGAGATATCATCTTGCCTAACCGGCGAGTCGACAAATCCCATGCAGCGAGCGGCCCCAGGGCCAGGGCACGGCCTCTGTGGAGCCTGGAGAAACATGCCACAGCACAGGGCGGGATGCTCCCGCCCCCCTGAAGTGTTCACTTCATTGTTCTACAGGTCTCAAGGCGCCGCCTCAGTGCAAAAGGGGCCAAAGGACGCGCCACAGCTGCTCTCGACACAGATGCACATGCAGGGCATGAAGTCGTTCATGGCTTGGCCTGAGCAGGAGGAGGTGCAGCCGGAAATACAGCTGGCTTCTCTGCCCGGGTTCGTCAAGCCAAAGATCTGGGCGTCGGCTTGATGGTCGGCGTTGGGATCGATGGCCGAAAGGCTGAGCGCATCGGCTGCCCGGGCGCTGAAGCCGCAATCGTCTTCATAGAAATCGACCAGGTCGCCCAGGAACTCGGGCACCGAGGCCGGCACGTGCTCGATGGGGTGAATTCTGCACGGCATATCCTGGGTCGAGCCGTTGTAGGCCACTGGGCATGTCCCGGTGTATTGATGGTCACGACGATTCACCGACGATCCGTCACCGCCGGTGACCAAGATCGCCACCGGTCCGGTGGGAATGTAGTCCGCCGAATCGATCATCGGCGAGAAGGGGTCGAAGGGGTTGAACTGGAAATTACCGGTGGCGTCGGTGGTGGTGACGTAGGTTCCCCCGGTCGCCTCACAGGTTCTAATCTCGATATTGGAGCCCGCCACGGCGGACCCGTTCTGGCTCACCTGACCACCGGTACAGGCGGAACAGAGCACAACGATGAGGATGCATAGGGATCGGGCTGGCCAAGATGTCGTCCAAGTCATGATTTGACTCCTCGGTAACTCGGACTCTGGTAAGTCAGAGGCCGGTTCGTTGACTAGGACGATGCGATCAGGGTCATTCCCTCATTTTCCCTCATTCTTTGCGTGGCTCGAGCTTGTTACCCCTGATATTCCCACTGAAATGCCTGCCCAGGCTCTTCTGGACATCGGGCCACTCAGGGCTGCTGGCGGCGTCAAGACGGCGGTTGATTTCCGCCAGGACATTGGCCCAGGAGTAATTTTTCAGGAGGATGACCGGACCACGGGAACAGGCCGGGGCGATGGCTTGGCCGTAGGTGGAGGCCAGGCCGGAGGGGGTGGCGACGCACACCAAATAGCGGTCGCCGGTCTCGGAGTCTTCAGGGCCGAGGGTCAGCTCGAGCCAGTAGACGACGTCGTTGTCGTCGGGCACCCAGGTGCTGAGGGAGTCGTGGTCGGCACAGTGCCAGGATTTGAGGTCGGGTCGCATGATCGGGGATCCGTCGAACGAATACTAGCGGTCGAACGAATACTAGCGGGCGTCGATGGACATCGCAATCGACGGTCTCGTGTGGCGAGGCTGGATCGGTGTGGATCGGGGTCGGGTGCATTGAATTAGGTGAATTAGGTGCTGCTGAATTAGGTGCTGAATTAGGTGCCACCCAAATAGTTGGGGAGGCTTCGTTGGGATCGCCTCGAGGACCCTTGAGCTCGAAAAAATCTCCTTCTCGCGTCTCGAAGAAGGCCTCAAGCGTCGATAACGTTCAGGCATATGGCTTCTGAGATGAGGCTTGAACGCAACTCTCCCTGCCAAGCATCCGAGCTCGACGAAAAACCAACGCTAATCGGCGTTGTCAGCTACCTGCGACGTAGGGCAAACCTGGCGGAAAGCACCACTCGGGGAAGGAGACTCCGACCTCTCCCGCTTTCAACAAAATTGCGGCCTCCCGGAAAGCGGCCTCGAACCACCGATACCCTTCTTTGTACGCCATGCGGACTGCCTTCGTGGCAGCGTGGACCAACGGTATGGGCGACTTCTTCGGTTTCTTGGCTCGTCTCCGCGCCGAAACTCTCATCACCTTCCGGGCACCCAATGGCTTCGTACCTTGCGCGCGATGACGCGCCAGGGTTTCTTCTTCGATTTCAGATACTAAGTCGCTCACCCGCCTCCGGTACTCGTCCTGCGTTAGATGTTTCCAGGCCGGGATGGGAGAGAGCTCCACTGCATACTGGGTTGCGTGGTCATACTTGCCGTAGGACTCTCCCCGACGCCGGGCAGCGTATTCTTTCGTGCGGTCGAACCACCAACCGACCAGCGGTTCACCGTCGACGAGAGCCTGCGCACAGTGCACGCCCGGCCAATCGAGAGGGCTCATCACCAGGTCCTCCTTGCAACCCTGCTCGAGCACGTATCGAAGTTGAGTGACCTGGGCCTCTTCTTCTTCGGAAACGAGGATTGCGTGGTAGCGGTCGCCCCAGAACTTCTCTTTCCAGTCCACGAGCTTGCCGATCTCTCGGGCAACCTTCGAATTCAAGCGACACATGAATTCGGCGAGCTGCTGCGATGTCTCGACCGTCACCAACAGGTGGTAATGCGTCGACAGGGCAACCATCGCATGGAGATCGAGCCCCGTCTGTTCAGCGGCTCGGCCGACGGCGCCCATAAAGATGTCGTTCGTGTCGCGAGATGGACGCAACAAATGACGACTCTGCATGATGCGGGTGCTGATGGCTACTAATGATCGTGGCTGGATCCAACGCAGTGTCCTTGCCATGGTGGCCTCCCTTCCAGTGGTGGGCGGCACGGCTGAGAACACCTCGACCAATGCCACTGGTATGGGAAGACGAAAAAGGCTCTGGTAATCGAACATGGATTTCCAGATTCAATGAATTCTGATGCGTGATATCCATTCAATGCTGGACGCAGCTGGACGCAGCTGGACGCATAAGTAGCCCGGGGATGAAGAAAACAACCGGGACTATTCTTCAGACCGAAAAAGGTGACCGGTTCCGGGAATGCAGGTGTTGATCCTTGGCTTTTTCCTTTTATTCCCAAATCGACGTGCCCGAACAGGACCTCGGCAACACACTCGGGCCGAGCCCTCGCCGATCGCTCAGAATTGGTAGTACAGGAAGGGCACATGACCTTGGTAGTGCAGATGCAACAACGCGATGACGAAGGCGAGCTGCAGGAAGACGATGAAGGCCGGTTGGAATCGTCGTAGCCGTTCTTGGGTGGTGGGCATGCACCAGACCACCAGGGCTGCCACCAGCAAACCCAGGCCGTTGAAGCGCAGGACGGCGAGCCATGGGGCACCGACGAAGGCTTCGCCCCCCGCCAAGGCCCACAGGTAACGACCGGCGTAGGAGATATCCGGGGCACGGAAGAAAACCCAACCGATGAGCACGACGACAAAAGTGCAGGCGATATGGAAGGTTCGACGGACCCCTTGAGGTTCATCGCTGCCACGGCCTCGCCAGCGCTCGAGGGCCAGCCAGGCGCCGTGGTAGGCGCCCCAAATAACAAATGTCCACTGGGCGCCGTGCCAAAGACCTCCCAAGAGCATAGTGGCCAGGAGATTGAGATAGGTGCGTCGTGGCCCCTTACGGTTGCCGCCCAGCGGGATGTAGAGGTAATCGCGGAGAAAGGCCGAGAGGGAGATGTGCCAGCGGCGCCAAAAATCCGTGATGCTGACGGCGGTATAGGGTCTGGCGAAATTGATCGGCAAGCGGAAGCCGATCATCAGACCGAGGCCGATGGCCATGTCGGAGTAGCCGGAGAAATCGAAGTAGATCTGAATGGTGTAGGCGACTGCACCGAGCCAGGCCTCGGTGGCAGTGGGATCCCCGATCTCGAAAGCCTTCGCGGCAACGACGGCCACGGTGTCCGCGATCAGCAGCTTCTTGATGAACCCGACCTGAAACAGGAAGGCGCCGCGAGCGAACTTGTCGAGCGTGTGGTCGCGATTCCGAAGCTGATCGGCCAGCGTGCGGTAGCGCACGATCGGGCCAGCCACCAACTGCGGAAACAGCGAGATGTAGCAGGCGAAGTCGATGAACCGGGCGACGGGTGGCGCGTCCTTACGGAACACGTCGATCGAGTAGGACATCGACTGGAACGTGTAGAAGGAAATGCCGACGGGAAGCACGATGGCCGACCACTCGACAGGCGCGACCTCCCAGGCCTCGAGCAACACGTTCAGGCTGTCGATGCCGAAGTTCCAGTACTTGAAGTACCCGAGCAGCCCCAGGTTCGCGCACATCGACAGGATCAGAAAGCGCTTACGCCGCTTCGCAAACGGAGCGGCGGCCGCAGCGTCGGGCGCGGCGTCCACGAGCGCGTGCATTCGCCCGATCCCGCGACCGCACCAGAAGTCGATGAGCGTGCTGACCAACATGAGCAGCACAAAGTCCGGCCGCCACCACCCGTAGAACAGGTAACTGGCCAACACCAGCAAGCCGGACCGAAAGCGGAACGGCAGCAGGTAGTAGAGCAGCAGGATTCCCGGCAGGAACCAGAAGAGGAAGATCTGGCTGGTGAAGATCATCGCGTCAACGGGGCTCCGCGCCAGGCGTCCAGAGCTCTGGTGGACCGAGGTGGAAGCGCGCGAATCTGTCGATCGGGCGGATGTGGATACGCCGGACCGGGCTGCCGTCGGACGTTCGCAGCGCGATCATGATGAAGTGCGGAAACTCGGAGTTGTTGAGCAGGCGCTCCTCGCTCCCACCAGAGCCCACGGCCGCGCCCGTGTCCCAGTGGGTGACCTGATTGCCCTTGCTCGACACGAGCACAGGGAAGGCCAACACCACCGAGCCATCGCCGGGCACCGGCTCCTCCAGGGTGTAGACCAGCTGAGCGTTGCGCGCGATGACC
>JAJCXR010000029.1 GCA_029263315.1 Acidobacteriota bacterium
GCTGGCGGACGGTGGCTGAGCCACGGTGGGCGATTGAGAGCCCGCCGCGAGGGCGGCCAAGACCGCCCCGTCCGCCTCCTCGCCCCGTTGCCAGGCGTCGGTCAGGCGGGTTTCCAGCTCTTGGCGGCCGGTGGGCTGGGCGGAGGCGGGGAGGCTGGGGAGGCAAAGGACAGAGAGCAGGAGGATCAGCCAACACTTCAGAATACGCATTGCAAGTCGTCCCTCGCGGCCGGTGTCGGACCGCGGAGGATCCGGTTTAGATAATCTTTGGAGCTCAACGCGATGGTCATGATCCTACTATTTTTGCTCGTCTTCCTAGGGCTCGCATTCCTTGTGTGGTTTCGCAAGTCAAGGTTGTCCACCATCCGCCGCCGCTCGCCAGCCAAGGCGACGGACGAAGCACGACCCCGCCTGACACGGCCCAAACCACCATGGGCCAGGCATCAAGCCCTCCGCCTCAAAGCCCTGATGCCGGATCACGGCTGCCGCAAAATCGCCGAGACCTTCAACGCGACGTTCCGACACCGTGGGCTCACGGTGAGCAAGAGCTGGGTGGCAGAAGTTCTGAAAAAAGAAGACAATCGCCTGGCCGACATCCGCCGCGCCATCCGCCGCCGCAAGCCAAGGATGATGCCGAGGAACCGAATCTGGGGGCTCGATTTGACCTTCGTAAGTCAGCACGGCCAGCAACGGACGATTCTAGGCATGGTCGATCATGGCACGCGGGCCTGCCTGGCATTGCGCAATTTACCGTCCAAGGCGACGATCGAGATCCTACGAGCCCTCCTCGATGTCATCGAGTGCTTTGGCAAGCCCAAAGCCATCCGCACCGACAACGAGGTGGTGTTCACGTCGAAGCTCTTTCGCGGGTCTTGTGGCTTCTGGGGATCCGCCACCAGCGGACGGCGCCCCATGCATCCTGGCAGAATGGAAGAGGCGAGCGGTTTTTCGGCACCTTCAAAGAGCGATTGCGACAGCTTGAGAGTGTTCCAGCGCAGTTGCAGGAGAATCTGGAACTTTTCAGGATTCGGTACAACCACATCCGTTTTCACGACAACTTGGAGGGGCGGACGCCGGGTCAAGCCTGGAATGGGAAAGTGCCGAGATCGACGAAACAGGCGAGGTACTTCAGCGAGTGGGACGGAGTGCTAACGGGGTTTTACTTTCCCGATGGCTGACAGGATGCGAAGGGTTGGTGTACGGCGCGACGGCTCGATTTGATTGACTGTCCAGGGCGGAAGTGCACTTGGAGAGCTCGGTTGCTACTTGGAACGGCTGTTGGAGGGAGGATTTGGGAAGAAAGTGGCGATCGGTTTCGGGATTCTGAGCCTGGAGCAGGAGATGTAGGCTGGAAAGCGGCGAAAATCGTCCAGCGTAGGGCTCTGGACACTCTGGACGGGACACAGGTGTAAATATCGTCCAGTGGAGAGCTCTGGACACTCTGGACGGGACATCACTAGGCTTGAAACGTAGCACAGCCGATCAGGAGTCCATCCGCCTTTCGAACCACGATAATCTTCCTTTCAGGTGTCGACATCAATGTGACTTGCACCATTTCTACATCGGCCTGAGCCACAGCATCCAGTAGCTCTGAAAACCCAACGGGACAAGCCCCCAAATCTAGAAGGTGCTCTGCTCGTCTTCGATAGATTGTTTCGAAATCTTTCTTTACAACACTCGCGTCGTTCTGCGGAATCTCTGTTCTAGGATCGAGAACCACAGTTTGAGCGCAACGGACTGCTTCATTGTCGAGACTTGAGCATCTCAAGGAATCTACTATTGAAGATCTCATGGCTTCGTCACCCGCGCACCCCTAAGAATTCCCTCGATGAGGACTTCTTGCTCTTTAAAAATATCTTCTGAAAACACGAACTTCCACTTAGCGCTTACTGGAGGTAGGCCAGTCCGCCATTCAAGAATGATACCGTCGGGACCTGAGCGCTTTTCCGCAAATGCACGGTCACGGGTCCAAGATGTCAAGCGGCTAGTGCGAGTTTTACCTAAGTTGTGTTTCAAGGCATTGCTGTGACCACTTATGTCACCAGGCCTAGCTACGCCTTTGAGGCCATCATCTAGTGCATGGTGATCCGGATCTAAACCTCGGTAGATAGGAGTCCCGCCATCTGGAAGGTTGCCTTCCCGTAAGACAGCCACTCCCGCTACCCCCCGCTCCCCAACCGTCCGCTCAACCCGCCGCAAATGCTCGCGAAACCCACTACCCCGATTCACCGCCCGACTCTGTGCCGCCTTGCGCGCAAACCGTGCTCTCTTGCTCGCCGCGAGGTTCTCTAGCAACCTCGCCTTCCCCTCCGCACAGAGATTGTGGACCCAGGCTCCACTTTCCCCCACGAAGTAGGAATGGTCTTCGGCGACCTCGAAATTGTACACCAGCTCCCGATCCGGGGATCCTCGGACTTGACGGACCTCGAGCCAGCCGTCGCGCAGGGTGACGAGACGATCGCCGGGTTGCAGGTCGGCGGCGGGGACCCAGCCTTCGCCTTGCACTTGGAAGGGGTGCTCGGCGGTGAGGCGAAGGGTTTCAACGGTGCCGTCTTCGGACTCCAGGTCGAGCTCGAGGATGGCTTGGTCGGGGGTGCGGAAGAGCTCTTCGACGGTTTGCAAACGCTGCTCGCCGGTGGCTTCGTCACGGGACCAAACCTGGTCGCCGACGGCGATGTCTTCGATGGGTCGCAGGCCCTGCTCGGTGGCGATGAGAGTGCCGGCGACGAAGCAGTATTCGGGTTTAATGCGTCGGGATTTGCGCAGGGCACCTTGGGCCTGGGTGGCGGCTCCGGCGAGGAGCCTGGCCGGCCTAGGCCTGGGGACGGCGCCATGGCTTGGGATGACGCTGCGCAGGGATCGGGTCGCGGCGCGGGCTCTCTGGGTCAGGCGCGCTAGGCGGGTGACGGGTGCCGATTGTCGGGCCAGGTGGGCGGCGGAGCCCAAGGTGCGGCTGATGCGCTGCGATGCGCGGGAAATGCGACCTGTTTTGCCGAGGAACCCGAGCTTGGGAGCGGGGATCATGGCTTCGGTGACAAATCCGGTGAGCTGAGTGATCGCCGCCGGATCGCCGGTGACTGCGCTCTGGAGGGTATCGAGGCCACCACGGACGATCTGCGAGCCGACCTCGCCCTTGTGCTCCCAGAGGAAGGCCGTGGTTTCGACGGTGCCGAGCAACTCCTCGGCGGCTTCGGCGGCGAGCAGAGAATCGGGGACGACCCCGGTGACGACGACATTGGCGATGGTATTGACGAAGCCGACGAGACCCCCTGCGAAGCTGGAGACTCCCCCGAGGGCGCCGAGGGGTTGGGCCAGGGTGAGGGCCGCCAGACGGCCATATTCCTCGTCGACCCCCCGCGTCACCTCGACGGCTTGGCTGACGCCTCCGCCTTCGAAGAATCCCTGCACCTTTTTGAGGATGGCGATGCGGCCATCGGGATCAACGTAGGTGGTGGGATTCTGGAAGGCATAGAGATAGCGATGCAGACTGGGCGGATTGGCGGGGTTGCCGCGCTCCGGATCGGTGCTGAGGAAGATGCCGAGGTCGGGATCGTAGAAGCGGGCCTTGGCATAGATGAGGCCGCTTTCGTCGTCGTGCTGGTGGCCGGTGAAGCCGAAGGGATTGGCAGCGTTCTCGATGCTGGAACGTTTATTGCCCCAGGCGTCCCAGAGGTAGCGGGCGCTGACGGCGCCAGCTGGGGTGGTCAGCTCACTGACCGATCCGAGGCCGTCGAAGAGATAGTAGGCACGGCCGGTGAGACTGTCGTCGACGGAGAGCAGCTGATTCGCACCGTAATCAAAGCGGGTGGTGCGGCCGGCATCGTCGCTGCGCAGAAGGACGCTCTGTTGGTCGTAGGTGGAACGCTCGATCCGTCCAGCGGTCTCCTTGCGGATGCGCAGATCCTGGAAGTCATAGCCATAGGTGGCGACCGAGGCGCCGTCTTGGCTGAGCTCGACGAGCCGGTCGCGGACATCAAAGCGGAAGCTCGTCGCCTGGCCGGCGGCGGTCAGTCGGGAGGTTTGGTTGCCATTGGCATCGTAGCTGTTTCCTTTAAGGTGTCACACGCTCCAAAGAGAAAATTTTCTCTATTCTTACCCAACCGAAGGGGCATTGGACTGAGTCGGCTCTTCCCTCGAATTGGACAAGAGCGTCGATAAAAAGCTCGGTGCTGTCCGATTCTCTTTCTAGAAGTTGAGCGCACTTATCAACAACTAAGACACAGTATTCAATGCCTGGGATTGCCGGTTCTTCAGGTGCTTTCGAGGGGAAGAGGGTTGATTTTTCGAAGCTGTTACCCTGATAGAGACCCGACAGTCTGAAAACCTCGCCTTTCCCAGCGGACAAAGGGATAATCAAGGCATTTTCCATCTTTGGTGTTGCGAGACAGCGATTGCTGGAGCATCCAATGAGAAATGCCAAAATAAGGAAAGGAAAAATTATCCATCTGCTCCTCGGATGCCCTACTTTGGCTACTCTCTCCACTCTTGTTTTCATTGTCTCATTTTTCCTCTGTGTCGTGATGTTGAGCTTCTCTCTCTATGCCTTTCAACAGCCTTCTCTCCAGAGGCATCAGCCTGGCGCTCAAGTTCGGAACCTAGCCCTCTGAATCTACGAGTTTCCTTCTCACCAATTCCCGCTTCGCGGTAAAGGCGTTGATACTCATCGATCTTCTTTTCAACATCATTTGGAAATTGCTTTTCGGCTTCAGCCAATAGCGATTCTACAAGAGAGTTGAATTCTTCCTTTTCGTGAAGGATTCTAAGGTACTCTGGATCTTCGAGAGCCAAGACGCCGTGGCCCTGTTCTTCATGGCCAATAGTATAGATGAGCCGCTCGTCTCGAGTCAGCAGTGTTTGGCCAAATGGATAGTCTTCGGAGGGTAGAATCTCTCTACCAATATTTGGGCCAACTCTAAGTACAGCGCTGATGAGTCTTCCGTTGGGGTCGAAAATGTAGTCACCAACAACGGCGCCGCTCTTGTAGTCAAAGTCGTATTGGATATAGAGGACAAAGTCATCACGCTTGACTAGACTGTCTAGGTCGGCGGCGTTTTTTTCTGATTCAGAGAAGAGTGCCAGTGCCCGATTGTAGGTTTCGCGGATTCGTCTTTCTCGTCTAGTAGTCGGTTCTATCTCCTTGCGTTCTCGACCATCTGGATCCCATCCTGTTGTCGGATTGTTCCAAACATACAAATACCGATGCAGACTCGGCGGACTCTGCAAGCTGCCAAAAACCGGATCCTCGCTCAGGAATCGCCCGGTTTCCGGGTCGTAGAACCTGGCCTTGGCGTAAATCAGCCCTGTCTCGGGATCATGCTCATGACCGGTGAAACCGAAGGGGTTGGCTTCGGTTTGGATGGC
>JAJCXR010000030.1 GCA_029263315.1 Acidobacteriota bacterium
GGTCGAAGAGGATGACGACGGCGCCGACGACGACGGTTCCGGCGGTGAGCAGAATCGGCCCTCACCCCCTAACCCCCTCTCCCGAGGACGGGCGAGGGGGAACCGGATTCTCGGTGCCAGGCACCTGTTGGCAGCTATCTCCGGCGTCCCGGAGGGACGAAACTTTTAGCGAGTGGTTTCAACCACTTGTTGGCTTCGATCATCAATGCTCACCAGAAACCCTAGGGTTTCAAGGGTCGGTCTTGGTGTCCCTTTCGCTCAGGTAGTGGAGGACCGGAACCACCAGAAGGGTGAGCCCGGTCGACACCAGAGCCCCGAACATCAGCGCGATGGCGAGGCCCTGGAAGATCGGGTCGAAGAGGATGACGACGGCGCCGACGACGACGGTTCCGGCGGTGAGCAGAATCGGCCGCAGGCGGATGGCGCCGGCGGCGATCACCGCATCGGCCAGGGTCTCGCCGCTGCGCCGTGCCTGGTCGACAAAGTCGATCAGCAGCACCGAGTTGCGCACCATGATGCCGGCGAGGGCGATGAATCCGATCATCGACGTGGCGGTGAAGAAGGCGTCGAGGGCGAGGTGGCCCGGCAGCACGCCGATCAGGCCCAGGGGGATTGGCACCATCATCACGAGGGGGGTGCGGAAGGAGCCGAACCAGCCGATCAGCAGCACGTAGATCAAGACCAGCACGAGGCCGAAGGCGGCCCCGAGGTCACGAAAGACCTCGTAGGTGATCTGCCACTCACCGTCCCATTTCATCGCCGCATGCTCGGTTTCTTCGGGCTCATGGCTGAACAGCGGCTCGATGCCGAGGGCCTGGAGCTTCTCGCCCATGGCCAGGAGGGCATAGACCGGACTTTCGGAGGCGCCGGCGACATCGGCCATGACGTAGATCACCGGCCGCAGATTCTTCCTCAAGCGGTTCGGCTGACGGGTCCGTTCGACCGTCCGTGTCAGCTCGGAGATGGGCACCGTGACGCCGGTCGATGAGAGGATGCGTAAATTGGCCAGATCGAGGGCCGAGGAGCGATCTTGACGCGGTAGGCGCACTTCGATGGGCACCGCCTCGTCTTCGTGGTCGAGGTGGACAAATCCCGTCACCTCGCCGCTGACGGCGAGGCGTAAGGCGCGGGTCACTTGCGACGGCTGGACGCCGGCCAGGGCGGCCTTTTCGCGATCGACCTCGAAGGCGAGCTTCGGCTGGGGTGACTCGAGGCTCCAATCGATGTCGACCACGTCGTCGGTGGCGTGGAAGACCTCGAGCACCTGCTCGGCGGTGGCGCGGCGCTGGTCTGCGGTCGGGCCGTAGATCTCGGCCACCAGGGTCGAGAGCACTGGCGGCCCGGGCGGCACTTCGACAATCTTGACCGCCGCCCCGTGGCGGGCGGCGACTTCCTGGAGCGGAGCCCGCAGCGCCTTGGCGATGGAGTGGCTTTGCGCCGACCTCTGCTTCTTGTGCCGCAAATTGACTTGCAGGTCCGCCACGTGGCCACCGGATCGAAGATCATAATGACGCACCAAGCCGTTGAAGCTGATCGGCGCGGCGGTGCCGGCGTAGAGCTCGATGTCGGTCACTTCGGGGCGCTGCGCCAGCACCTCGCTGAGCTCGCGGGCCACCCCTGCCGTGCGCTCGAGGGGCGTCCCTTCGGGCATGTCGACGATGACCTGGAATTCGCTCTTGTTGTCGAAGGGCAGCATTTTGACCTTCACCAGGCCAAGGGGCACCAGGGCCGCCGACAGGAGCAGGGCGACGCCCACCAGGCCGAGCATCAGCCACGCCCGTCGCGGCCGCTCGAGCATCGGTGTCAGCAGCCGTTGATAGAACCGATAGGTGCGGCTGTTGCGGTCGATGGTCTCGTCGTCGTGGATCTCTGGGTCGCCGCCCGGACGGCGCGGACGCAGCAGCCGGTAGGCGAACCACGGCGTGACGATGAGGGCTACGAAGAGGGAAAAGCCCATGGCGAGGGAGGCGCCGGTGGGCATCGGTTCCATGTAGGGGCCCATCAGGCCGCGCACGAAGGCCATCGGCAGCACCGAGACGATCACCGTCAGGGTGGCCAGGATGGTGGGGTTGCCGACCTCGTTGACCGCGTGCACGGCGGCCCGGCGCAGGGAGGCGAGATCCCGCGAGCCCCGATGGCGCGCCAGGTGGCGGACGATGTTCTCGACCACGATGATCGAGTCGTCGACGACGATGCCGGTCACGAAGATCAGTGCGAAGAGGGTGACCCGGTTGAGGGTATAGCCGAATATGTAATAAACGAAGAGGGTGAGGGCGAAGGACACCGGTACCGAGATGAAAACCACCAGGGCGCCACGCCAGCCGAGGGCGAGGCCGATCAGCAGGGACACTGAGAGGATGGCGAGCACCAGGTGCTGCAGCAGCTCGCTGGCTTTCTCGTCGGCGGTGGTGCCGTAGTCGCGGGTGACGGTGAGCGAGACGTCTTTGGGGATCAGCGTCGGCCGCAGGCTCTCCGCGGTTTCGCGGGCCCGGCGGCCCACCTCCGCGGCATCCGCCCCGCGCCGTTTGGCCAACTGCAGGGTGACCGCCTGGTGGAAGGCTGAAGCTCCCTCCGGATGACCGGCCGCAGTGCGTAGCAGCACGAGGTCTTGGGCTTCGCCGGGACCGTCGGAGACCGTGGCCACCTGACGGAGGTAGACGGGTTTGCCGTCGGAGACGCCAACGACCAAGTCCTCGAAGTCTTCGATGCTCTCGATCAAGGCGCCGGTCTCGACCAAGATCTCCCGGTCGCCTTGGGTGAAGCTGCCGGCGACGAGACCGGCGTTTTGCCCCCGCAGCAGATCGGCGACGCGGCCGGCGTCGAGGCCCGCGGCGGCCAGGGCCCCGGCGTCGAGCTCGAGGCGCAGGGTTCTGCGGCTGCCACCGATCAGGGTCACCTCGGCAACGTCCTCGAGGGCCACCAGGCGGCGGCGCAGCTCGCCGGCCATGCGTCGCAGCTGGTAGGCGTCGTAGCGCTGGCTCGACAAGGTGAGGGCGAGGATCGGCACATCGTCGATGCTGCGCACCTTGACGAGCGGGGGCGTTGCCCCGGGCGGAGCTTGATCGAGACCGGAGGCCAGCTTGTCGTAGACCTTGACCAGGCTGCGCTCGATATCTTCGCCGACCTCGAAGCGCACGGTGATCATCGCGCCACCGGGCATCGAGGCCGAATAGAGATACTCGACGCCGGGGATCTGCCACAGACGCCGTTCGAGCGGCGCGGTGATGCGTAGCTCGACCTCCTCCGGCGACGACCCGGGAAGGCCGATCTGAACGTCGACCATGGGCACGACGATCTGCGGCTCCTCTTCCCGCGGCGTCTCGGAGACGGCGATGAAACCGAGGCCCAGGGCCACCAGCACGATGAGGGGTGTCAGCTTGGAGTCGATGAAGGCGCCTGCCAGTCGGCCCGCCGGGCCGAGGCGTGGGCCATCTGCCGGCATGCCTGCCGGGACTCCCGTCGGCTCGCCCGCCGGCCGCCGGTCGCTCTCGGTGCTCACGATGCTGCCTCCTCCGCAGCGCCGGAACCCACCGCGGGCGGCGGCGCGGTGACGGCGCGATAGGGGGCACCGTCGAAGAGCTCGGCGGAGGGGCTGAGCACGTAGGCTTCCCCCGGCTCGAGCCCTGAAAGGACGCGGATGCGGGCGGCGCCGGGCCGATCCTCGAGCCGGCCTCCGGTCTTGATCCAGCGCAGCTCGAGGTGACCGTCGTCGGCGACGTAAACGCCTTCGAGCTGGCCGTTGCGCACCACGGCGGCGGCGTCGATGAGGACGGGTGCGGCGTCGCCGAGCTCTTGGGTCGCCTCCAGACGCCATGCGACGCGAGCGAACATGCCCGGGCGCAGGTCGCCGTCGGGGTTGTCCAGCTCCGCCTTGAGGGTGAAGGTCCGGCTTCTGCGATCACCCGAAGGCACCATAAGCAGAACCTCGGTGTCGATCTGCCGCCCGGCCACCGAGACGTTTAGCGCGTCCCCCACCGACACCTCGGCGAGCTGGCTCTCGGAGACCTCGGCGGAAACCTCCAGGGTGCGCAGGTCCTCGATCTCGAAAGCCGGCGCCCCGGGGCTGGCCATGTCTCCAGCGTGCAGATACTTGGCGATGACCCAACCGTCGATGGGGCTGCGGATGTCGGTGTGCTCGAGGCTCACCCGGGCCGCCTCGAGGTTGGCCAACGCCCCGTCGACCTCGGCGGCGGCGGTGCGGAAGCGAGCCGTGGCGTCCTCGAGGTTTTTGTCGGTGACCGAACCCCGCCCGTGTAGATCGACCATCCTCTGATGGTGCACTGTGGCGTTCTCGAGCTGCGCCTCGGCCATGGTGACGGCCGCCTCCGCCTGGCGAATCGCCGCTTGCAAATCGCGACTTTCCAGGCGGGCCAGCAACTGACCGCTGCGCACCGCCTGCCCCTCGGTGACGGGAGCCACCTCGACCCGGCCGAAGATCTTGGTGCCGGGGGTGGAGCGATTCAAGGCGCGTAGGGAGCCGGTGGCGGAACCCATGGCTTCGAACGACGCCCGCTCGGCGGTCGAAAGCACGACCTCGAAGGGGCCGCCAGCGGACCCCGCGGCGGCCTCCGCAAGATCGCTCCCGTGACCCTGGGAACCGCCGCCGCACGATGCCGTCATCAAGGCGACGAGCAGCACGCCGGCCAGCCAAGCGCTGGGCAGCACCGCATCGGGCGGCCATGCGCTGGGCGATGTCTGCGACCGGGACGTTCCCTTGCTCAGCCTGCGGCCGCCGATGATGTGGCTCCTCGGGGTGACTTTCATTAGAGATCTCCGATAGCGAGTGAGAGTGCGATGTGCGCTAGCGTCGAATCGCGCTCGGCAGCGATCAGCCGCACTTCGGAATGCGCCAGCGCCGTCTGGGCGTCGAGCAGGTCGACGAGGGGCGTGATGCCGTTTTTGTAGCGATCCTCGACGATCTCGAGACTGCGACGCGCCAAACGGAGGCCCTTCTCGGCCAAGGTCACCCGCTGCTGGGCGGTTTGCCGCCCGTAGAAGGCGCGGCGGACTTCGAGCTCGACGCCGTCCTCGAGGCGCTCGACCTCGGCGAGAGCCCGGCGGCTCTCCGCTTCCCCGCGGCGCTGCTGGGCCCGACGTTCGCCGCCGTCGAACAGCGGCACTTTGAAACCCAGCATCAAGGTCCCGTGGGTGCCCTCGGTACCGAAGAAGTCAGGGTCGTGGGCCTCGAGGCTGGCCTCGAATCCGAGGCTGGGCCGCGACAGCGCGTTGGTCAGCCGTGCCTTGGCCAAGGCGGCCTGGTGCAACCGGCGGAAGGCGACCAGGTCTGGACGGCCGTCGAGGGCCCGGCGCACCAGCGCATCGAGATCCGCTACGCTCTGGGAATCCCCGTCGAGGGCGGTCAAGACGTCGTTGCCGAGATCCGGATCGACCTGCAACTCTTCGCCGGCGGCACGTCCGATCATCAGGTTCAAGGTGGCGAAGGCGATCTGCCGGGTGGCCAGGGCTTGCAACAGGGCCTCTCGTCGCTCGCTCTCTCGAACCTCGGCGAGAAGCGGGTCCGACTCGACGGCCAAGCCGCCCTCGAAGAGCGAAGTGGCGAGCTCCACATGGGCGGTGGCCGTATCGAGGGCCCGCTGCGCCGCCTCGAGGCTGCGGGCCGCCACCATCGAGTCAGCATAGGCGGCTGTGACGCGGCGCACGAGACGCTGGCGGGCCGCTTCATGGAGTCCTTCGTAGCCCTCCGCAGCGAAGCTCGCAGCGTCGATTCCATGGCGGATACGGCCGCCGGACCACACCGGCTGGCGCGCCGTCACGCGGGCCGAGAAGTCGTCGTGGGCGGACGGCGAATTGAGCTGATCGAGGGCGAAGTCGCCGGCCGTGAAGCTCTCTTGCAGCAGCTTTTGGCTAAACACCGCGACGGGATTGTCGGTGCGCATCACGCCGGCCTCGAGATCGAGCCGGGGCTGGCGCAAGCTGCGGGCGGCCGTCACGTCGGCCTGGGCGGCGTCGAGCTCCGCTTGGGCGGCTGCCAGCTGCGAGTCGGCGTCCATCGCCAGCTCGATCGCCCGCTCGAGGCTGAGCCTTTCCGCCTGGGCGCTCGGGCCGGTCAAGTGCAACGCCAGCAGAGCGACGACGACCGCCGTCGTCCCCCGCGGGATTCGATGGGTCAAGGTCTTTCGAGATGCCAAGGTCTGGAGTGCCAATTTCATGATCCGATGGTGAAAGCGCAGTTTTTGTTGTCGATCATCAGCGTGCCGTCTTCCGGAGCGACATAACAAGAGCGACGTCTCGAGAGCGACGTCTGAATGCCTCCTTGCACAAAAAGCCAAGCCGATCGCCCTACAAGGCCAACGGCCGCCTGAGTTGTGTCGCCTCAAACTGTGAGAGACACGGAGGCACGAGAAGGTTCCGGTCCTCGGACGATCCTTCTCAAAAAACCCGAGGATAGGCGGTGAGCTCTTGACGTTGCCCCAGTTTACACCTCTGGGGACGCCGGCCGATCGACCTGCATCTACTGTTGGCGGTTGACTCACAGCACCGGCGGCCATACATTGCTCCAATGCTCTGCTCAAATCGACGGACCGATGGGTGCCCCTATGCCAGGTCCGCGACCGTGGCATTCCATGTTGGTTGGCGCCAAAAACTTGCTGTTGCCCTTGCCGCGCTGGCCGCAGCCTGCTGCGCAGCCTGTGGTGCCGCGCCGAGCGCTGAGCCCATGCTCCCGGCGCCGGTGGTGATTTTTGATCTCGACACCCTGCGCGCTGACCATCTCGGCTGCTATGGCTACGGGCGGCCGACCAGCCCGCGCATCGACGCCTTGGCCGCGGAGTCCTACCGTTTCCAATGGGCTTTCAGCCAAGCGCCGGACACCGGGCCCTCGCAGAGCTCCATCTTCACCGGGCTCTATCCGAGCAGCCATGGGTTGAAATTCAACAGCGCCAAGCTGCCCGACTCGGTGACCACCTTGGCGGAGGTCTTCTCCGATGCCGGCTACCGCACCGCGGCCTTTGTCGACGGCGGATTCATGCTGCCGGAATTTGGCATCGATCAGGGGTTTGAGCTCTATGAGGCCTCCGATTGGAATGGTTTGGATACGATCGGCCCGCGGGTCCTCGACTGGCTCGACGCTCACCATGAAGAGGACTTCCTCCTGCTCATCCACTCCTATGACGTGCATGCGGACTATGAGTCGCCAGAGCCCTTCAGGTCACTTTTTACCAGCGGCATGACCCCGACGCCCGGCTTCAAGCCGAATGTCAAGCAGCTCGAAGTCATCCGGCGCTCAAAATGGAGTGATCAACCCCTCCAACTGAACGATGCCGATCTGGAATTCGCTAAAGCGCGCTACGATGGCGGGATTCGTTTTGCCGATTATTGGCTCGGCCGAATCCTCGATCACATGCGGGCCCTCGGACTGGATCGTCGCGCCACCATCGTGCTGCTGTCCGACCACGGTGAAGAGTTTCAAGAGCACGGCAGCGTGCAGCATGATCGCCTCTACGCGCCGGTCACTCACATCCCGTTGCTGATCCGGCCTCCGGGAGGCATCATCCCCTCGGTGATCACCTCCGTGGTGCAAGGCATGGACGTCATGCCGACGCTGGTGGAAGGCGCCGGTCTGCCGTTGCCGCCAAATCTCCAAGGCCACAGCCTGTTGCCGTTGATGCGTGGTGAGAGCGTCCCCGAGCGCCCTGCCTTCTCAGAGTCACCGTATTTCGGACACCGCCGTGGGATCTTCTTGGGCGAGCATCATTTGCTCGGGGCGCTGGAAAACGAGGCGCTCGAGCTCTTCGAATTCCGCCGCGACCCCCTCGAGCTGCGCAACGTCGTGGCCGAGCAGCCGGAGGTTGCGGCGCGTCTGCGATCCCTCGCCAAGCAGTGGCAGGACTCCCTCGATCGTCGCGGCACCCCGGACATCGAGACCCCTGAGCTGGACGAGGATACGGTGAAGAGCCTGGAGGCGTTGGGATATCTGAATTGATCTTGAACCTACAGGCTGCCGAGCTCGGTCGCCTCGAGAGGCAAGCGAACCACAAACTCGGTGCGTCCCGGCTCGGACTCGACGCTGAGGTCTCCTTCGTGTTGCTGCACGATGTGGCGGGCGATATCCAACCCCAGACCGGTACCTTGGCCAACGCCCTTGGTGGTGAAAAAGGGGTCGAAGATCTGCTCCTTTAATTCGGGATCGATGCCGCCACCGTCATCGATCACCCGTACGTAGGCGGAGATGGCGTCGTGCTCGGTGCGGAGTTGCAAGCGGCCTCCCGTCTCCATGGCGTCGATGGCGTTGTCCACCAAATTGGTCCACACTTGATTGAGATCGCTCACCTGCATGGGCACCTTCGGCAGGGTGAGATCGAAGTGACGTTCCAGCCGGATGTCCTGCCGCGTCAGTTTGTGCTTCATCAAGGTGAGGGTGGATTCCAAACCTCGATGGATATCCGCCGGGGCCCTGTCGGGTGTTCGATCCATGTGGGAGTACGTTTTGATCGACGCCACGAGCTCGGAGATGTGGCCTGAGGCGGCTTTGACTTGGCTGAGCAGCTGCCGGACCGCCAAGCCGTTGCCAACCCATGCCAAGACATCCGCCGTGGCCTCCCCGGGCAATGGGCGACAGGCTTCTTGCAAGGCCTCCAGATCGATCCCGGCGTCGACAAAGGCTTCCGCCAATCCCCAAGCGTCTTCAATGCCTAGGTCGTCGAGCCATTCCCCCAGCTGTTCCTCGCGGTCGCCCCGTTCGAGCACCGAAAGCTCATCTCCCCGGCCGGGCTCGCCCAACTCCTGCAGGGCGGCGGACGACTGCAGGAGCTCAGCGTCTAGCCCATGCAGGGCGATGCGCGATATCAACCGGTTGGAAAGTTGGAGACGTTTTGCCAGCTGGTCCGCAGCCCTCTGCACGGCGGCGGCCGGATTGTTGAGCTCGTGGGCGAGACCGGCCGAGAGCTTGCCCAAGGCCATCATTTTGGCCCGCTGATCCGCCACCCGTGTATTGTCGCGCACCCGGTCGGAAAGCAAGGCGACAAGGCGATACCCGAGCTCCGGGATCTCACCCAGCATGTCCGGAAAGTCGTCCTTGGCGATCCGCAGCACCCGCGTCGGCTCCGTGGCGTACGTCTTGCCCTTGAATTCTGTCATGCGGGAGTAGGGCAGCATGCCGATCACTCCGTTGCGCGCCGAGGCGTCGACCCGCACCGTCTGTCCCGCCATGTCGAAGAACATCTGAACGGTGCCGCTCAAGACCACGAACATGGCGTCGGCGGGTGTCCCCTCCGTCCACAGGGAGTCACCTGGCTGTAGCTCGCAGCATGTCGAGTGCTGCAATAGCCAGGTCAACTGATCTTGCTCCAGATCTTCAAAGACCTGATTTTTGGCCAGGTCGTCGTAACATAGGTTCGAGGCATGCATGGGCTCTCCTGTAGCGTTGCGCCATGACAGTTTATCTCGCAGTGCACGCCGCAGTGTACGTCAGGCGGCATTCGCAAGCGATCGTCGTCGACGGGGCGTTGTTCCTGTACTATGCATTCCGCGATGAATCTAACCGAGGCAAAGATCAAACCCATCATGCTGCTGGTCGACGACGACCCGCAAGTTCTGGCCGCCATCCGGCGCGACGTGCGGCGATACCGTAAGGAATACCGGGTCATGGGTGCGGGCTCCGCAGACGAGGCTCTCGAAGTTCTCGAGGAGCTCAAGCAACGGGGTGAGCCCGTCGCCATGCTGATCTCCGATCAGCGCATGCCGCGGATGAGCGGCGTAGATTTTTTGGAGAAAGCGCGCCTGCTCCATCCGCAAGCCAAGCGATTGCTGCTCACCGCCTACGCCGACACGGAAGTGGCCATTCAAGCGATCAACGATGTGCGGCTCGATTACTACCTGATGAAGCCGTGGGATCCGCCGGAGGAGAAAATCTATCCGGTGCTCGATGAGCTGCTCTTCGACTGGCAGCTGACCTTTCGCCCGGATTTTCGTGGCATCCGGGTGGTGGGATTCCAGTGGTCCCCCAAGTCCCACGCCCTGAAGGATTTTCTGAGTGGCAACCTGGTGCCCTATCGCTGGTTCGACGTCGAGCGAGACGGTGCCAGCATGCTGGAGGAGCACGGCATCGATCACAGCGCCCTGCCGGCGGTGATCTTCGAAGACGGGACGATCCTGGAAAAGCCCACTTTGAATGCCTTGGCCAGCCAAGCCGGCATCAGCTCGACGGCGAAGCAAGATCTCTATGACGTCGCCATCGTCGGGGCTGGCCCGGCAGGTCTAGCCGCCGCTGTCTACGGCGCGTCGGAAGGTTTGCGCACCCTGCTCATCGAACGCCACTCGCCCGGTGGCCAGGCGGGGACATCCAGTCGCATCGAAAACTACTTGGGCTTTCCCGCCGGCCTCTCCGGCGCCGAGCTGACGCGCCGCGCCTTGACCCAAGCCCGACGCCTCGGCGCCGAGCTGCTGGCACCGCAAGAAGTGCAGCGCATCGAGATCCAGCAAGGGATCAAGCTACTGCACGTTTCTGAAGGCGAACCCATCCGCGCCAAGAGCGTTATCCTGTCGGCCGGGGTCGACTACCGCAGGCTGGAGGCCGAGGGCATCGAGAATTTCACCGGCGCCGGTATCTACTACGGTTCCGCCGCCACCGAAGCCGCGGCCTGCCAAGACGGCGAGGTCTACATCATCGGCGGCGGCAACTCCGCCGGTCAAGCGGCTGTTTACCTCTCGCGCTTCGCTGGCAGGGTCCATATCGTGATCCGGCGCGCCGACCTCGGCGATACCATGTCGGCCTACTTGATTCAGCAAATCGACGAGACGCCCAACATCACCGTGCTCGGACGCAACGTCGTCTCCGCCGCCCGCGGCGACGATCGTCTTGCCAGCCTGGAGCTGCTCGACCTGGACAGCGACACCACCCGCAGTGTCGAGGCCACCGCGTTGTATATCTTTATCGGGGCCCGGCCCTACACCGATTGGCTAGCGGATGTCTTGATCATCGACAGCCGTGGATTTGTCGTCACCGGCCCTGACCTCTCGGGCCACGACGTTTTCAGAACCCAATGGAAGCTGGACCGTCCACCGCTGAGCCTAGAGAGCTCCCAACCCGGCATCTTCGCCGCCGGAGACATGCGAGCCGGTGCCATGAATCGGGTCGCCTCGGCCGTCGGGGAAGGATCGATGGCGGTCAAGCTGGTGCATGAATATTTAGCGACGGTGTGAGGGTCAGCGACGGGGTGAATGGTGAGGCGTCGAGTACGATTCGAGGAACCTGGCAGAGATCCTGAAGATGGGTGAAACCACAACCGAGCACAAGACCACAGCGGGCCATGCCGAGGCGGGTGGTGCGCATGTGCACGGCCCTCTTGGGCAACGGGCGGAGCTTGTCGTTGCTGTGCTTTGTGGTGTTGCTCTGCTGGTTGCATGGATCCTGCCCAAGGTCATCCCTGTTGTCGACTGGCTGATCCTCGGATTGCTGATGGCGGCCTACGCCTTCGGCGCGTTCTTCCCGCTGCGAGAAGCCTACGCCAATCTTCGGCAGGGTCGTTTCGAGATCGATGTCTTGATGCTCGTCGCCGCGGCCGGTGCGGCTACCTTGGGCGAGTGGGCCGAGGGTGCTTTGTTACTGTTTCTGTACAGCCTCGGGCATGCCCTCGAGAGCTATGCCATGGGCCGTGCGAAGAGGGCCATCGAAGCCCTGGGTGAGCTGGCGCCAACTACTGCGCAAGTGCGCCGCAATGGCGTCATTGAGACGGTCAGCGTCGATCAGCTGGAGGTCGGTGATACCGTCGTTGTGAAGCCCAATGAACGCTTGGCGGCGGACGGATATGTCATCGAGGGCACCAGCAGCGTCAACCAAGCTCCGATCACCGGAGAGAGCGTACCGGTGGACAAACAGCCGGTGCGCGATGCAGCCGAGGCGCGGGCTCGCCCGGAAAACATCGACAAGGGCAGCCGTGTATTCGCCGGAACCATCAACGGGAGCGGGTTGCTCGAGATTCGAGTGACCCGAGCTGCTGGCGATTCCACCCTGGACAGGGTCGTCCGGATGGTGAGAGAAGCGGAAACCAATACCTCCTCAACGCAACGGTTCACCGACAGGTTCGAGCGGATCTTCGTGCCGCTGGTGCTGATCGGTGCGCTGCTGGCGATGTTTGCCTGGGTTGTCGTCGATGAGCCCTTCAGCGCCAGTTTCTATCGCTCGATGGCTCTGCTAGTGGCTGCGAGCCCCTGTGCCCTCGCCATCGCCACGCCCAGTGCGGTCCTCAGCGGCGTCGCTCGGGCCGCCAAGTCCGGTGTCCTTCTCAAGGGCGGGGCTCCCCTGGAGAACCTTGGTCGATTGGATGTGATCGCCTTCGACAAGACCGGCACGCTGACCGAAGGCAAACCCCGGTTAGTCGATGTCCTCACCGAAGACGGGGTCAGCAAGGAGGAGTTGCTGAGCGTGGCCATCGCAGTTGAGTCCTTGAGTGATCATCCTTTGGCGTCAGCTGTGGTGCGGGATGGCAGGTCACGCCTCGAGGGCAAACAGCCGTTGGCGGCTTCCGATCTGCAGAGCATTACCGGCCGCGGTGTCCGGGCTGAGGTCGAGGGTGAAGTCGTCTTTATCGGCAAGATCGATCTTTTCTCAGAGATCGACGGCCCGGGGATTGCCGGCGCCCTGAGGGCTCGGGTCAAAGAGCTGGAAATCAGAGGTCGCACGACCATGGTCGTGCGTCGCGGTGATCGATATCTGGGCGCCATCGGCCTGATGGATACGCCTCGGGAAGGGGCCTCGACGGTGATCGCAACCCTGCGCAAGATCGGCATCCAGCAGATGATCATGATTTCCGGTGACAACCAACAGGTTGCGGACGCTGTGGCGCGGGAGGTTGGGATCGATGAAGCGTACGGGGATCTGATGCCGAGCGACAAGGTGGACATGATCAGGCGTCTGCGGAGCGAAAAGGGGATCGCGATGGTCGGTGATGGCGTCAACGATGCGCCGGCGATGGCCAGCGCAACGGTGGGCGTCGCGATGGGAGCCGCCGGCTCGGATGTCGCTTTGGAGACCGCCGATGTAGCCCTGATGGCGGATGATCTCGCTAGGCTCCCTTTCGCCGTGGCTCTGAGTCGTGCCGCGAGCCGGGTGAGCCGCCAGAATTTGTGGATAAGCCTCGGCGTCGTCGCCATCTTGGTGCCAGCTACGATCGCCGGCTTGGGGATCGGACCTGCGGTTGCGATGCATGAGGGCTCAACGCTCCTGGTGGTTGTCAACGCGCTGAGATTGCTCGGCTTCAAAGATCCGCCCCGGCCGGCCGGGGCCTAGCTCTCCTGATGTCGTGGTCCTTGCCGCGGCGCTGCTCGCGGCGCCGACCTTGGCCAACAGCCCGACCCTTTCGACGGCCGGAGGCTCGACGGCGACCTGTGGCCAGCCGCACGTTGGCGAGATGACTACCCATGCCGGGATCTGAGACAACTGGAGCTGGACTTCGTATCGTAAGCCTGAAATGAACAGCCGGGTCGAGCTTGTCTCGGCCTTGGGATGCTTGAGCGCAGTGCCGTGAAACTCTTACGCAGCGTTCTGAGAGCAGTAGGGGGGCGGTCATTGCCCTCCGCCTACTCGACAAACGCTTCAACAAACGCTTCGACGACCGCAGGAAGAACTGATGAGACTATCTCCAAATGAAGAACAGCAACACGAGATGCGGCATGCCCACTATGACGGCGCCCCTGGAATCCTAGTATCCGGCCTGGTTTGGATTGCAGCCGCACTGGTGGGCCATCAGCTCGGGATCAACAAGGCCGTACTGACTCTGCTCGTCGGCGGTGCGCTAATTCATCCGATGGGCACAATTGTCACAAGGGCTGTAGGGCGCCCCGCCAAGACAAGTAAAAGCAACGCGCTGAACCAACTTGCGATGGCGTCGACCATTTGGCTTATCCTCTGCTGCGCCATGGCCTATGGCCTTTTCCTTCTGGATCCAGAGCTATTTTTTCCAGCGATGATGGCAACTATTGGAAGTCGCTACCTTATCTTCGCAAGTGTTTTTGGCAGGTCAATTTTTTGGGCCTTGGGAGTGAGCCTCATCGTCGCTGCAAATCTTGCCTTCTTCGCGGCAGTCCCGCCCTTCGTTGCCGCAGGACTCGGTGGGTTGATCGAGATTCTATTTGCTTTCTTAGTGTTTTCGAAAGCTTCCAGCTCTCCTTCGAAGGCAAGGTAGAGCTTGTAGCGCGAAGCGAAGATCTGGCGGTGGGCTACCCTGGACTGTGTCGTCTCGGCCTCGCCGCCTCGCCGCCTCGCCGACGCCCGCCGGGGGCTACGGACACCGGCCCCTACAGGGCCACAAGCCAATTCTTATTCTCCAGAATTCGCATTGGTTTCTTGGCGCGAAGGAGCGCCAGGGGGCGCAGAAGCTCGACGGGAGCTAGATAGCGACCGCCAAGGATGAGCCGATTTCCTTACCTTTTCGGCGTAGTGGTACAGAGCCGATTCTTCCCGCCCGCGGTGAGGCACCGTGGGCCGACCCACCCGTGGGGGGCGAAACCCCCACACCAACTGGAGAACGATCATGTACCCCTTCTCTTATCGCGTCCACAAATCCGTCCCGGCCGGCCGGTGCCTACCCCTCCTGCTGTCGTGGTGCCTTGCCGCGGTGCTGCTCGCGGCGCCGACCTTGGCCAACAGCCCGACCCTTTCGACGGCCGGAGGCTCGACGGCGACCTGTGGCCAGCCGCATGACGTCTGTGTGCCGGGCCAGGATGTCGCCACCAACTATCCCGTCGCGCCGATGACGGTGTTCGGCGCCGTCGGCGCGGGCCCCCATCCCCTCGGCCTGCAACCCGGCGATGACGTCAACAGCTTTTCCTGGGGGCAGGACGAGCTCACCACCAACACCCACGTTTATTATTCGGTGGACGCCTTCGCGACCGGTCTGCCCGGCTCGCCGGTTGCCCTCCAGGCGGCGGTGGGTGACGCGGCGGCCGATGTCTTCAGCGCTCCGGGTCTGGCGCCGATGTTCTTGACCCTGGGTCTTGCCGCTGACGGAGACGGCCTGCCCGCCACCAGCCCTCCGGCCTCCGGCCTGGCAGAACCTCCCGGCGGTGACGAGCTCGACGCGCTGGCGAGCTGTGACGCCAATGGACGTTTCGGGCAACCGGCTTTTTTCACCCTGACGCCGTTTTCGCCCACCTTGCTCTCTTGCCTGGTCACCGTTCCGGCCAGCGCCGCCTTCGGACCAGCGCGCTGCGCCACGGCGAGCGATGTGCTGGTTTCAAGCTTTGGTAGCGGTGCCCTGCCCATGGCGTGGATCCGCGCCGAGGTCATCGGCCTGACGCCGGCCAGCGACGTCATCGACGCCTTGGTTTACCGCTTCGGCGGCGGTAACCTCGTCTTCTCACTGGCGCCGGGTTCCCCCACCTTGGGTGGCGGTCCTTGCGGTACCTGGCCGACCCCGGCCGGCTGCACCGCCGGTGACCTCCTCATCCAGCTGCTGCTGCAGCCCGCCGGCGCCGTCGGTTGGTGGCCGTCGATCTGGGTCCCGGCAGCCTCCATGGGCCTCACCCCATTCGACAACCTCGACGCGGCGAGCATGCCCATCGACACCGACCAGGACCTGGTGGGGGAGCTGGGCTGTGACAATTGTCCCGGCATCGCCAACAACGACCAGCTCGACCAAGACGCGGACACCTTCGGCGATGCGTGTGACAACTGCCCCGGCATTTCAAACCCGGGTCAGGCGGACAGCGATGTCGACGGTGTCGGCGATCTCTGCGACAGTTGCCCGGGCACTCCCAATCCCAGCCAGAGCGACGCGGACGGCGATGGCTTCGGCGACCTTTGCGACAACTGTCCCGGCACCTCCAACCCTGGGCAGGGCGACGCCGATGGCGACGGCATCGGCGACCTTTGCGATAATTGCCCGGGCACTCCCAATCCCGGTCAGGGCGACGCCGATGGCGACGGCATCGGCGATGCCTGCGATCCTGTCTGAGTACACCCCTCCGGAAATACGGCTTCGGGGCTACCGGGCCCCGGCGCCTAGCGGACCCGTCGTCGCCGGACGCCCCCAGGCGGCGTAGAGCTCGCCCAGGCGTTCGCCGAGGCGGCGGGTCCTCTGATGATCCGCCCCCAGCTGCTCGGCGTAGACGCGGTGAGCGGTGAGCATCAGCCCTTCGGCCTCCTGGTAGCGCCCCTGTGCCACCAGGCAGACTCCGAGGGCCGCCTCGGCCCCGGCGACGGGCCAATCCCCCGACGGTAGTGTGCGGCGCAGGATGTCGACGCTGTGACGCAGCAGCTCCTCGGCCGCCACCGCGTCGCCGCGCTCTAGCAGGAGCTGGCCGAGCTCCTGCGCTGCCCAGGCGATGTGCGGGCTGTCGGCGGGCAAAACCCGACGCCGCTGGCTCAGAACCTCACGCAGCTGTGTTTCGGCGGCTTCCAGGTCACCGAAGGCACGGTAGACCTTGGCCAGGTTCTTCTGTGTGGAGGAGGTCCATACGTGGTCGGGCCCAAGGAGGAGATTGAAGGTCTCGATGGAGCGCTCCAGCAAGGGTAAGGCCGCCGTCGGCTCTCCCCGTTCGAGAAGCAGCAGGGCGAGGTCGTTCTGCAGCAACGCCACCTCGGTGTGGCGCTCCCCCAGGTGCCGCTGCTTGAGCTCCAGGGCTTGCCGCATCAAGGGCTCAGCGGCGGCGAGATCGCCGCGGTCGAGCAGTAGGGAAGCCAGCTCGTGTAGATTCTCCGCCGTTTCCGGGTGCTCGTCGCCGAGCAGCTGGCGGCGCATCTCGAGGGCTTGGCGGAAGAAGCGTTCCGCCGCGACGCGGTCGCCGGCCGCGTAGTGGACCTCGCCGAGGCCGTGCAGGGCCGCCGCCACGGCGGGATGCTCGGCGCCATAGCGGGCCCGGCGAATGGTCAGGGCACGGCGCTGCAGGGCGAGAGCTGTGGCGTCGTCACGCTCGGCGCTGACCACCCGCGCCAGCTGTTCGAGGCTGCTCGCCAGGTCCGGGTGCGCCTTGCCCTGCAGCCGCTCACGGACGGCCACGGCTTCCTCCAGCAAGGCCGCCGCCGCCGTCCATTCGCCGAGGTCTTCGTAGGCCTTGGCCATGGTCTCCATCAGCGTCGCCCGCATCACCGGTGCGTCGTCGACCCCCGAGGTGACCCGAAGGGCCCCGAGGTCGAGCATGTGGCGCGCCGTCACGGTTCTGCCTTGGGCGGCGTTGGGGGCTGCGGCGGAGAAAAGCTCGAGCAGGAACGAGGCCACCCCAGAGGCCCTTTGCCGCTCGGCGTCGGCCCGTTCCAGGGCCCGCGTGGCGCGAAAGGATTGCATCGTCATGGCGGCCGCGAAGAAGACCAGCAGCACGACGGCGGCGCTCGCCCAGGCGTGGCGCCGGATCAGTTTGAAACCGCGATAGAACCAGGTATGTCGGCGGGCCAGCACCGGCTGGTGGGCCAGGTGGCGGGCCAGGTCGCTGGCCAGCCGATCGGCCGAGGCATAGCGCTCTTTCGGCGCCCGGGCCAGTGCCTTCATGACGATTCCGTCGATATCCCCCCGTAGGCGACGGCGTTGTCCGCGGGAGGTGATGCGCAAGCTCGGCAGCGTCGGGTCGATCTCACAGATCCGTCGCATCATCTCGGCGGGGTGCGTCGCCGTGTGCGGCAGACTGCCGGTCAACAGCTCATAGAGCATCACGCCGAGGGCGTAGACGTCGCTGGCGGTGGTGATGGTTTCACCACGCAGTTGCTCGGGGCTGGCGTAGACCGGCGTCAGCAATCGCTGATGCGGTGCTGTGGTGCCCATCAGGGCCAGCTCGCGGGCCGATCCCAGGAGCTTGGCGATGCCGAAGTCGAGCAGCTTGGGCTGGCCGCTTTCGGTGACCAGCACGTTGCTCGGTTTGAGGTCTCGGTGCACCACCAGGTGCTGATGAGCATGCTGCACGGCTTCGCAGACCAGGCGCATGAGCTCTAACCGCTGCTCTATGGAGAGACCGTTTGCATCGCAGTAGCGGTCGATCGGCATGCCCTCGATCCTCTCCATCACCAGGTAGGGGCGACCGTCCTTGGTGGTGCCGCCGTCGGTGAGGCGGACGATATGCGGATGGTCGAGGGTGGCGAGGATCTGCCGCTCCTGCAGCGCCCGTTGCCGAATCTCCTGGCTGTCGTGGTGGATGACCTTGAGGGCCACCCGCTGGCGGTATTGCCGATCGTCGCGTACCGCCAAGTAGACAATTCCGCTGCCACCTCGCCCGATCTCGCGCACCAGGCGGTAGGCTCCGATCCGCGGCGCCTCGCCCGGCGAAGCGTCAGCCAACAGGGCCTGCCGGGCCGCCTGGGGTAGCGCAAAAGCCCCCGTCTCACCGTGCGCGTCCTCGGCCAGTAGGGAAGTCACCTCGGCACGCAGGGCCACGTCGGGGCCGCAGGCTCGCTCGACATAGGCCGGCCGAGCGGCGGGCGGCAGAGCCAGGGCCGCGTGAAAGATCGACTTGACCGTCGGCCAGCGTTCGGCTGCCAGGCCCATCACACCGCCGGCCCTGACGATGAAGCCCTCAGCTGGCGCTGCAACCAGGCCCGGGCCAACCGCCACTCACGTTTGACCGTGGCTGGCGAAATACCCAAGAGTTGCGCCACCTCATCGACGGTGTAACCGCCGTAAAAGCGCAGCTCGACGATTTGCCGCTGGCGGCGATCGAGCCGATCGAGGGCGTCGAGGGTCTCGTCGAGGTTGAAGAGCTCGAAGCTCTGCTCCACGGCGCTCGCCAGGTCCTCCCGCTTCAGGTCGCCGCCGCGCTTCTGAGCTCCGCGACGCTCGGCGTGATGTGAGAGAAGGCGCCGCATCACCGTCGCTGCGATGGCGAAGAACTGCGATCGATTCTGGAAGCGGCCGCGGCGCTCGACCGCCAACTTGAGATAGGTCTCGTGCACCAGGGCGGTCGCCTGCAGGGTGTGGTCGGGGCGCTCGCGACCCATGAAGCTCTGTGCCAGCCGACGGAGCTGAGGGTAGATTCGAGCTATCAGAGCCTCCTGGGCCCCATGATCGTTGGCCTTCCAGGCGGCCAACAGATGGGTAATGCGGGGAACCACGGGGGTCTTCATGCTTCTCTCCCTCGCACGAACGGAGTTGCAAACCAGGCTCGCGCCCTGATCGGCAACGGTTCTCACACCAGCCGCGGGCGGGTGTCGGTCTCTTTCGACGGATCGATAGGGAAAGGTGCACCGAACGGAAGGAGAAAGTCAAGAAGAAAGCGCGAAACGGGAGCAGCGTGGCAGGCGATGAGATGGGTGCGGCGGGCCAAGGTCACCGATTGGGCCCATCAAGTAGCTCTGCGATCGCCGTAGCTCTGCGATCGCCGCTCTTGAAATCAACCAGGGCAGTCCCAACCCTGGCCCGAGTGTCTTGTATAGATCAGCGGGCCACTGCAACTTCGTCGTTCGCAAAGGATGTCGTAGAAGTCGTGCTGGTCCTTCCGGCATTGATAGCAGCTGGAAGGGAAAACGACCCGCTCTGAGACGTCGTTTGATGGCGCCGACTCGTAGGGGCAGGGGCCGTCTTCATCGAGGACGGCCTTTTCCAAGACGGTGTACAACGGCCCGCCTGTCCGCGAGCGAGCGCAGTCTTGCGCCACGGAGTCTTTGAAAGGAGTACATTGCGCTGAGTCGACGATCTTTTCTTGGCAGGCAAAGCTGTGGCAAGATGCGCCGGGCCAGTTGTAGCACTCGATGATCTTAGGGTCGACTTCTTGGCACAGGCAGCAGGGAGGTTTTGGCCCTAACTCTGGAAATGGATCCTGATCGATGGGGCCGAAGCCACCGCCTACGGCGCCGAAGCGGTAGTCGTAGGTCTTGGCTGAAGCGCCACGGGGCGCGGTGAGCCGCTGGCGGATTCCACTGAGCACCCGGTGATCGACACGAGGGGCTTTGGCGTCGAGGAAGAGCTCGAGAACATATTGATTTTCCGATGCCTTGCCGAGGTGGACGGTGCCAGCGACTCCGAGTCCGGTTTGCACGGACCGGGGGTCGGTCTGGATGTCGATACGCAGCACGGGTTGGCTAGCTCCAGGGATTGAGAAGGCGGCCGACTGCACCAGGTGACCGAGGTCGGTACGGACCTCGGCGGTCCATTCACCGGCTCTGCCGACGAAATGGCCTGGGGCCCGGAGCGTGGCTAGGCCAGCTTTCTGGGAGGTGAAAGTGGAGGAGGCCAGGTCGGCGGCAAAACCACGACCCAAGGCGTTGAGCACGACGCTCAACTGCCAATGGGCCCAGACATCCTTGGCATCGAAAACGAGGCTTGAGACGAAGGGCTGCTCGGCGACCTCGACCTTGCCGTTCACATCGATGCGGTGCAACAGGATCTCGGTGCGACGGGTGAAGGTTTCGCTGGTCAAGAGGGCGTCTTCACGCATCCTCCGCCACACGAGGTAACGTCCCTGGTCGTCGTAGTTGGTGTGTTCCTGTTCGCTCTTTGGGGCCACATAACGGGGTGGCTGGGAATACTGGCTCTCGGTGGCAAGACCGATTTCCTCACCCACTCGCGTCATCCTGCCGAGCTGCAACTCGTCGCCATGATGTGCCGCAGAAGGTCCGGCAGCGAGCCGTAGTCGCAGGTCGAGCGTCACGCCAGCGGCCAGGTCACGATCCTGTTGCGCCAAGGCGGCCACGATCTGATCACCGGGGCCGGTATCGGTCTCGGCGGGGTCGCCAGGTCCATCCTGCGATGCCACGGCGGTTCCCGTCACCAGCAAGGTGGCCAGCAAGGCGAGTCGACTCCAGCGGATACGAAGTTGTCGCATCATTTGCAGCATGGCAAGCGGTCTTTCATTCGGTCGAACGTCAGTGGTTGGATCGCTAGGCGAGGTCGGGTGCGAACAGCATGGACTATTGCCTCGTCAGTGTCCATCCCGTTTACCAAAATCGGTGCCAGCGGGAGGTCCTTCGAGCGAGCACGGACGGAGTGCTGTCTGAGCCGCAGGGCCAAGGGAACGGAATCAAACCTTGATACAAAGGGGTTTAGATCGACACGTCAGCGTTGGGGCGAGTTTGCGGAGGCGGCGCGCAGCCGAAGGGCTCCCGCCCCGCATCGTTTTCTCGGTTGGGAGATCGTTAGGACCCAGACGCAGACTCATAGGTACTTGTCGAGGGTCCGGCGCAGAGCAGCTTTGGGCTGCGCGCCGAGCAAGGTTTCACGGATCTCTCCATCCTGAAAAACCAGCAACATCGGAATGCTCCGGGCATTGAATCGTTGGGCCAGACGGGGATTCTCGTCGACATTCACCTTGATGACTTTGAGGCGCCCGGCGAGCTCACGCGACAGCTCGGCCAGCACCGGTGCCACCATCCGGCAAGGGCCACACCAGGGCGCCCAAAGATCGACCAGCACCGGCATCGGGGCCTGAACCGCACCGTCGAAGCTTTCGTCGCCGACTTCGACCAACCAGGGCAGCGCCGAGCTACATCGCCCGCAGCGTGGCGCTTCCGATCCGGAATCGGCGATACGGAGGCGGTTCTTGGCTCCACAACTGGGACAGGTAGTGATTTGGTTGTCCATCTATCCATTCTATCGCTTTGAGCGAAGGCTTGAGCGAGGGGTCCGAGATCGTGTACACGGCTGATATCCAACAATACTATTGGACGATGCTGCACTTCACCTATGGATCCAATCTGCTCGTCGAGCGGCTGCGCCCGAGGAATCCGAGCGCCATGACGATGAGCACGCTCAACAAGATGATCAGTCCCCAAGTGTTGAGCGTCGGGATAATAGCGGGCGTCTGACCGTCGTCTTCACATGGGATGTACACGAGGTCGTCGAAAATCGCGGTTGTGCTGGTGAACGATAGCTCACAGCTGAAGATTCTGATGGCTCTGACCCCCAACGTCTGCAGAGTCGCCGAGCCGACGATGGAGTCGATGCCTAGGGACTCGCCCTCGGCGTCGAAGCACTCAAGGCTCAAAGTACCTGAGTCGCCACAGGATTCGCACAGGCCGGCGTTGATTTGGACCTCGAGGTTTGGCCCTGCAAACTCCAGTGTCTGTGGACCCCGTGGAGCTCCCCCGCCGGAGTAGGTTGCGCTCTCGTCAAAAGCCAAGAAGTTGGGCGAAGATTGGCCGGAGACTCCGAAGCCGATGGCCTCATCGAGAATAGCTCCGCCATCCTCTGGCGCCGGCCCAATGAACGTCACGCCGTAGACGTCTTCAAACTCTGTAGAAACTGGCGTGGCGTCCAGAAAAGACGACGGTGCGGGCGTCTGGTCTAGGTCCAGAAAGTAAACCGCATCGCAGCCAAAACCCTTCTCGGGCGGCGCGCTTTGGGCGGCAGCTTGCATCGTCAGGAAAGCCAGGGCCAGAACAAGATGAGTGGTACGGCATCGCATGGAGGGCTCCAATCTAGCTCGAGCGAATGATTCAAGTATGATCCTATGCTACCGGAAGCCGACTTGTCACTGGACCCGAGGGCGCACAGCACTTCAGATTGGTTTGTTGTCACCAGAGCTATAGGTGGCTCCCGCGGCAGCGCTCCCTGCGAGGACTCGCGCTCACGGATTCCGCCCGGCGCCGCTGCCCTCGAGCACCCGCCGCGCTTCTTCCTGGCGACCGGATTGCGCCAGCGCAGTGGCCAGGGCCCGACGCATCACCGCGGATGCCGGATCTAGCTGCAGGCCAACCCTCAGGTGACCTACGGCCTCCTCGGCCCGTCCCTGCTGCAGGAGCTGGTCCCCCAGCTGAAATCGCACCACGGCCAGCTCAGGGTTGCGGTCCACGGCCATTTTCAGGCGCTCGATGGCCTCCCCGGTCTGGCCTTGACGCAGGGCGATCAGGGCCAGATATTGGTGGGCAAGGGCCAGCATCTCGTTACGACTCTCGCCGCTCAAGATATGCATTAGATGCTCGCGGGCCTGGGAGAGGTCTCCCCTCTGGTCCAGGATTCGGGCCAGCCCCAGGTGGGCCTCGGCGCGATCCGGATCGATGGCCAGAACCTCACCAAACCGGCGCCTCGCCTCGTCCACTCGCCCTTGCCGCAGCAGCAGCTCGCTCACCGCGATGCGGGTGGCGGTGAAGTGGGGATCGAGATCCGCCGCTCGGGTCAAGTGGTCTATGGCTTGGTCGATCTGGCCTCGCTGGGCGAGAAGAAATCCTAGAAAGTACTGGGCTTCCGGCCGCCGCGGCTCGATGGCCAGGGAGGCCCTGAGCTGCTCCATGGCGCCGTCGATGTCGCCGACTTGGGCCAGCGCCAAGGCGAGGGCTTCGCTGGCCGCCGGATTGGTGGGATCGGCCTCCACCGCGGCCCGGTATTCGCCCAGAGCCACCTCCATCAGACCCATCATCTGGGCGTCGACCCCCCGATTGAGGGCGGCGTGGGAACTGACGGCCAGTCGCTGCACTTCCAACATCAACGGATCGGGAAACATCACCTCCATCTGACCCATGTTTTCCAGATGAGAACGGGCCAGATCGGCCTCGCCCTGCTGACGCAGCACCTGGGCCAAGGCGTAGTGTACGCGGTTGGCCCCGGGCTGTAGCTCCAGGGCGCGCTCCAGGTGGGACCGTGCCGCCCCTAGCTGGCCCTCCGATTGGGCGATCCGGCCGAGGCCCCAGTGGGCGGCGGCAGAGCTCGGGCGCAGCGCCAGGGCCTCGGCAAAGGCCGATCGGGCCTCCGCCATGCGGTGATGACGCAGGTGGATGCTGCCGATACGCAAGAGGGCCGTGGCCCGCTCGGCACGGTCGTCGACCTCGGCCGCCAGCTGGCGCAGCGCCTCGTCGTCCCGTCCCGACCCCTGCAGGATGACGCCGAGGTAGTAGTGCCAACGGAAATCTCCCGGTGCCAGGGCGACGGCTTGGCGCAGACAGGTTTCAGCGGAGGAATTCAGCTCGTAGGCCAGGTAGAGACGCCCGAGCTCGCCGAAGGTCCGGCCGAGCTCGGCGGGAGCCCGCGGGCTGCGCGCCAGCTCCCGCTCCACCCGTTCCTGCTGCTGGCGCAGCTGGCGACGGACCCCCTCCTCCATCTCAGCGTCGAGCGGACGGGGGACCGGCACAACTTCCATCGCCTCCTGGGCCGAGGAGGAGACGCCGGACGCCAGCAGCAGTCCCCCGAGGACGACGATGGCGCAGCCCACCGCTGGAGCGGATCTCAAGGCCGCTCTCCGGCAGGGCCCGGGGCCTTCGGGGCTTCCCCGGCGGCGGCGCCGGATGCCTCGATCTCGGAGCCCTTGCCCCGATGCAGGGTCTGATAGCGATCGACGCCAGCGACTACAAAACTCTCCCAGGTCCCATCAGGCCATTGCACCCGGATATCCCCCACCCTGGGGTCCTGCCCCAGGCCCACCAGAATTCGTGGGTCACTGCTGGACAGGTAGCTGCCCGCCATGCGCAGCCGCCGCCACAGGGGCGGAGCATCCGGCCGTGTGATCTCCACCCAGGCTCCGATCATGTCCCTCGGCCCCGGGCCGCCAAGCAAGCGAAGCCCCAACCAGTGGCTGTCCTGTCCCACCCCGTTGAGCAGCAGCCGGGCGGCGCCGCTGTTGTCGGCGATCACCACGTCCGTGTCGCCGTCGTTGTCCAGGTCACCGAAGGCAGCTCCCCGGCTGACGGCGGAGGCGGTGAAGGCGGCCGTGGCCTGGCCCACCTGCTGGAACCGTCCGTTGCCCAGGTTGCGGTAGAGGTGATCCCGCTGGTGCAGCGGATAGGCATCTCGGGCCTGCACCAGGGAGTCGATGCTGCGTACGGCACCGTTGACCACCAGCACATCGAGCCAGCCATCGTTGTCGTAGTCGAGGAAGCCGGTGCCGAAACCGGTGAAATCCCAGCTTGCGGGCCCGAGACCGGAGGCGGCGGTGACGTCCTCGAAGAGCCCCGCCCCATCGTTGCGCAGCAGGGTGTTGGTCTCCTGACGGATATGGCTCAGGAAGAGATCCTCGTCACCGTCGTTGTCAAAATCCCCGGCGGCGATTCCCATGCTCGCTTCTGGTTGTCCCTCACCGTTGACCGCCACCCCCGCCAGCAGGCCCTGGTCGGCAAACGTGCCATCCCCCTGGTTGTGCCACAGACGGTTGACCATCTGGTCATTGGCCACCATGAGATCCGGCCGACCGTCGGCGTCGAAGTCACCGGCCAGGGCTCCCATGCCGTTGCCCACCAGCGCACCGACGCCGCTACGACGGGAAACGTCCTCGAAACGTCCCTTACCCAGGTTGCGGAAGAGGCTATCGCGTTGGGGTTGCCAGCTCAGGGGACCGCAATAGTCGGCCCGGCCGGTGGGCTGGGGACAGGTCCGGTGGGTGGCCAGGGTGAAGTCGACGTAGTTGCCCACGAAGAGGTCGAGGTGACCGTCGAGGTCGTAGTCGAAGAAAATCGCTGGCAGGCTCCATCGATTATCGTTCACTTGGGCCTTGGCGGTGATGTCCTCAAAGGTTCCGTCCCCTCGGTTACGCCACAGCTGGTTGGGGCCGAAGTTGGTCAGGTAGAGGTCA
Organism: Acidobacteriota bacterium; assembly: GCA_029263315.1. Taxonomy (GTDB): domain Bacteria; phylum Acidobacteriota; class Thermoanaerobaculia; order Multivoradales; family J023; genus JAJCXR01. The sequence continues at coordinate 25,372 of JAJCXR010000030.1, forward strand.
ACAAAACCATCGTCATCGACATCCCCCACCGCCACCCCCATGCCATAACCCTTTGCCTCGATGCGGCTTTGGGCGGTGACGTCGAGAAATCGGAGGCTTCCGGTCTCGGTGAGTTGGTTACGCCAAAGACGACCTCCGGGAGCCTCAGAAGAGTCGCCGAGCTTCGCACTCGGCAAAGCATGGCCTTGGGGAAAAAAGAGGTCCAGGTCGCCGTCGTTGTCGTAGTCGAGCAGCGCCACCCCGGCACCGTTCATTTCCACGAAGTAGAAATTTCCGGACCGGCCGCTGAGGTGGCGTTGCTCCAACCCCGCTCCGGCCGTGACATCGAGAAAGATCTCCGGCGAGGGCTCGCCCCACGCCACGCCCTCGACCATGGTGAAACACCAGGCCATCAAGAACAGTCTGCATACGCTCCATCTCCAGCCGTTACCGGGGGAAACACAGGCCCCACCTGCCATACCTGTCATGGTCTCTCGCTTTCCTTGCGTCCAGAAAAAGGCAGCCCCCGCACGCCCTTGATCACGACGGGCGGGGACCGAGATCTCTAAGCGAGAACAACGTTACTCGCATTTCGTCGTCGCTCCTATGACAGGTATCATGGAATTCCCGGGAGGACTTCAGTAGGCGCGGACGCTCTCAGGGTCCGCAAAGAAATAGGTCCAGCATCGAGGGGCGAGGAGACCGGCGGGCCGAGGCGGAGAGAGATCAAGATCCGACTATTTGGCGCGCTCAGACGTAGACCTCAACATCAGTCGACGCCGGTGATAGTGAGGCTTTGATTTGGAGCCTCGTCTTGGATGAGCTGCGTTGACGTCAACGCGGCTCCGCCAGGCGGTGAGCGGTGGCCGCAACAGCTCAGCAGGATGGCGACAACTGGACATTTTTGTTGGTCAGGGGAGTCATTGTGGAAGACCTGGACCCAGCCCGTTGGCAAGATCTTTGTAGCAGAGTTGGCCTCGAAGCGGAAACGAAGACCTTCACAAAGCTTCAACGGAACTATGCCCAGAGGCACCGAAAGTACCACAACGCCGAGCACATCAATTCTTGCCTGGCGCACCTAGATGCGTCGCGGCACGCCGACGCCGGCAACGCCTATGTCGAGTATGCGCTTTGGTTCCATGACGCCATCTATAACACCCATTCCTCAAAGAACGAAGAGCGAAGTGCCGATTGGGCGGTGGAGGTGCTCCGGAGAAGTGGGGCCAACCCTGAGGCAGCGGAATTTGTTGAATCTTTGATCATGGCCACATGCCACAGGACCGTGCCTACAGAATCATCACACCAGCTACTTGTCGATATTGACCTCTCCATCCTTGGAGTGTCGCCGGAGCGTTTTGGCGAGTTTGAGCGCCAGGTGCGAAAAGAGTACTGGTGGGTGCCACGCAGCACATTTCGACAAAAGCGCGTTGCTGTTCTGAATACCTTCCTCGAGCGTCCGAGCGTCTACGCGACGCCGGAATTCCGTGAGCGTTTCGAGCAGCAAGCACGTGCCAACCTAGAACGATCCGTGGCAGAGTTGAGCCATGAGATCTGACGATTCGCTGAAGGTGCCGGCTTCATCGGCTTCCGGATGACTACGGGTGAGGTCGCCAGCCGAGGCGCAAGCCTGGCACGAGGGTTTCTCATTCAATGTTTGCTTGCTTTGCTATTTCGGTGGAAGCGCATCTCCGGATAGGCTGCTGATTGCGAATCCTCCAGAATAGCATGCAGTAGCGATCTAGCAAAGCCTTCGTAATTGATCCTGGGCTCAGACTTGGGTCGATAATCAGTGCGCCAATCTCTACTTCTTGTTCGTTTCCAGCCATCGACCTCAGCCGAAACTCCACATTTGGAGTCGGTTCAATGCTCGAGCAGAGTCCTTCATCGCAGGTATTCCAAGTCAAAGGTCCGAACACTGCTTCATATTGCTCCTTTGAAGCGTTGGCTGTTCGAAGGGATTCGATGCAGTTGAGCTGGTGTCTCTCGATTGCCAGCTCGACGATGAACAGGAGGGTTGGAATAAGGATGCAGATGAAGGAGAAATTGAAGGCCTTCTTTCGGCCTAGAAAACCTATGTTATTCATTTTAATTTATTTTAGAGCGTATACGTCCATTCTAATTTGTCCCGAGATCCGCGTTAGCGATCACAAAAGAATCAGAGAACTATTTGTTTATACCTGTCCACCAGTTTTTTGGCATGAAATCGCAGGTGATGAGTTGGTGGTCTAGTGAATAGTAAAGCAAGGCAAAGCATACGATTGGAATGACGATGCCAAATTCGATCGGCTCGAGGTCGCCGATAGCAACAAGCACTCGATAGTGAGAGCCGAAATCGATGTCAACACTTCTTTCAAGGTAGACTCTCTCTATTACTTTGAATCCTATATTGTGCTCGATGTGGATTTGCTGATCATCGAGCTCGATCTCCCAATTTCCTTCTGCCAAGATCTCGCGAAGCGCATCGTCAATCATTGAATCTGTGAGTTGTTTCGATATCTCAACTGGCGGCTTCTCAACCACTGTGAAGTTCTCCTCTTCTGAATTCATCGAAAACACCCCGTTCCCATGGCCCCGCGCCTCACACAACACTCCGTTCGTGCCCGCACGAAGGGCTCCTGCCAGGACCGATTTTTGTAAGACGGGACGGGACAAGCTGTTTCGTTTGGAGGCTGCATTGGGCCAGAACCGACCTACCCATCAACCCCCAGTCTGAGATTCATAAAACGGCGACGGCACCGACGGATAAGCTCGGAAGACGTGCTGGAAGACCTCGTCGGCCCGCTCTTGCACCTCGGTTTCTTCGTAGGCATCCACCGGCAGGCCGGTGAGGTCGCTGTAGAGGAAGTCGTGGATGGCTCCCTTGACGGCATCGCGGGTGGCTTCCTTTTCCCGCCATTGATCAACCCGAAGCTTCTCGGCTTTGAGGGTGGCGAGCAGCTCGACGGCGACGGCTTTGATGCGGTCGATGTCGGTGGCTTTGAGGTCGTCTTTTCTCAGCAGATCGAAGATGGCCAGGGACTCTTCATCGAGCCCGTTGGCCAGGGCCCGATGTGCCTCATCGTCGAGGGCCTGCACCAGCTTGAGCAGGGCCTCGAAGGTTTGCTCGATGGTGACCCGGTCTTTCTCGCGGTTGTAGTCGGCGACGACCCGTTCGTAGTGGCGCTGGTAGTCGGCGCGCAACGGATTCTGCTGCAATAGACGTTGCAGTCGGCGTTCGACGGCTTGGCGCAGGTTCTGGACGGTGGTTCGCTTGGCGGGCGAGCGCTCGAATTCCAGCTTCAACTTTTCGAAGTCGATGGCGCTGATGTCGTAGGGCGGGTGTTCCTCGGCCACCGAGCTGCCGGTGGTGACGATCGCCTCTTCGACGACCTGGTGCAGCTGGCGGATGATGTCGCTGATGTCGGCCTGCTCGCGATCCTTCTGCAGCCGTTGGTAGACGATGTGGATGGCGTCGCGGTCGGCCCGGTGGGCGTTGAGCCCCGGCACGTTGAGGCACGCCTTGAACTTCTTGAACACCTCGCGGCACAGGACCTCGAAGCGCTTGCGGCTTTCGTCGTTGTCGTTGGCGGCCTCTTTACACGCCAGGATGGCCGCGTTGCGGGCGAAGCCGCTCTGCTGGAGGATGGCGTCGAGGGGCGCGCCGCGGTCGTCGAGGAAGGTCCGCACCATGGCGAGGGTCTCCCCCAGGGCGACCAGCAGCTCCTCGTTGGGCTGGGCGGGCTCGCGGCCTCCATCTTCTCCAGCCGGACCGGTGCCGGCGAAGGTGGCCAGGGCTTTGCGCAGGTGCTTGAGCATGCCGCAGTAGTCGACGATCAGGCCGTTGTTCTTGCCTTCGTGCACGCGGTTGGCGCGGGCGATGGCCTGCATCAGGGTGTGGGCCTTGAGCGGCTTGTCGAGGTAGAGGGTCGACAGACTGGGGACGTCGAACCCGGTCAACCACATGGCGCAGACGATGGCGATGCGGAAGGGGTGCTCCTCGACCTTGAAGGCGTCGTCCAAGGGCATGTGCTGCTTGTTGCGAAATTGCGGCTGCTGGCGCAGGGACTCCGGCAGGTCGATGCCTTCCTTGATCAGCCGCCGGTGGGGGGTGATGTCCAGGCCCCAGCGGCGGAATTTGTCGACCTCCCCCTGCTCTTCGCTGATCACCACCGCCATGCGGGTTTCTCGCATCCAGTGGATCTGCCGTTGGCGGTGGATCTCTTCCTGCTCGTCGGCGGCCTGCGACAGCTCGGCCTCGAGCTCGCCGATGCGCTGATCCCAGCCTTGGGCGATCAGCTGGTGCATGCGCACGCAGGTCACCTTGTCGATGCACACCAGCATCGCCTTGCCGCTCTCCCAGGCCGTCGAGTAGTGGTGCACGCAATCCCGCGCCACCTGGTTGAGCCGGGTGTCGGCGGTGATGATGTGGTACTCCCGCTGGAGCTCTTGTTCGAGCCGCTGCTGGACGTCGATGTCGTCGGTTTCGAGCTCTTCGAGCTTCTCGGCGATGCGCTCGTTGAGGTCGCCCACCGCCACCCCCAGCTTGTCGCCGCGGGCGTCGTAGTAGAGGGGCACGGTGGCGTGGTCTTCCACCGCCCGCTGGAAATCGTAGGTGGAGATGTAGTCGCCGAAGACGCGACGGGTGATCTCGTCGTTGGCGAAGAGGGGGGTGCCGGTGAAGCCGAGGTAGCTGGCCTGCGGCAGGGCGTTGCGCAGGTTGAGGGCGAGGGTGCCGTATTGGGTGCGGTGGGCCTCGTCGGTGAGCACGATGATGTCGTCCCGCTGGCTGTAGCCCTGGTCCGGGTCGACCTCCAGGTGGAACTTCTGGATCAAGGAGAAGACGTAGGACTTGTGCTCCCCCAGGAGGCGGCTCAGGTGTCGGCCGCTGGCGGCGCGGCAGGGCTCCCGGTCGTGGTCGACGACGCCGCAGCCGGCGAAGGTCTTGTAGATCTGGCTGTCGAGGTCTTCGCGGTCGGTGAGCACGACAAAGGTGAAGTGACCGCCCAGCTTGCGGTGCACTTTGCGGGTGAAGAGCACCATCGAGTAGCTCTTGCCCGCCCCCTGGGTATGCCAGAAGACGCCGAGCCGGCCTTGGCGCTCGCGCCGCTCGCGCACCGATTGAATCGCCCGGTTGACGCCGAGGAATTGGTGGTTGCGGGCCAGGATCTTCTTGCACTCGCCGGAGGACTCGTCGAAGACGATGAAGTTCTCCAGCAGGTCCATGAAGTTGGTTGGATCGCAGATACCCTTGAGTAGGGTTTCCATGTCGACGACGCCGGGTTCGTCCTCCGCCAGGCGCTTCCAGTCGTGGAAGTGCCCCCATTTGCTGGTGAGGGAGCCGACCTTGGCCTGCTCGCCGTTGCCGAACATGACGATGGCGTTGTGATGGAAGAGGTGGGGCACCGTGTCGCGGTAGTCGGCGTAGTTGGTTTCGAAGGCCGCCCGCAGGTTCCGGTGCACGTTCTTGCACTCGATGAAGAGCAGCGGCAGGCCGTTGACGAAGCCGATGATGTCCGGCCGTCGGCGGTAGAGGTCGCCCCGCACCCAAAGCTCGCGGACGCAGAGGAAGTGGTTGTTGCCGGGGGTGTCGAAGTCGAAGAGGCGCAGGCGGTCGCGCACCCGTTCGTTGTCGGCGTTGCGGAAGGTGACCTCCACCCCATCGCGCATCAGGGCGTATTTCTCGCGGTTGGTGGCGAGCAGCGACTGCGAGGCGGTGATGGCCGTGACTTGACGCACCGCCTCGTCGTAGGCAGCGTCCGGCAAGCCGGGGTTGAGGTCCACCAATTTGGCCCGCAAGTATCGTCGTAGCACCACCTCGCGGTCCGACGCACGACCGAGCAGACTGTTGGGGCCGAAGTCCTCTCGGTTGTGAGCGAAGATCGAGTCCCAGCCCAGCTCCTGCTCGAGGTACTCGGCGGTGGTTTGCTGGACGAGGGTGTCCTCGGTGTAGGGATTCATACTGGGATCTCGCCGTTCATCAGACGGGGGAGGAGGAGGTCGCGGGCTTTGGCTGACTCACTCATCTGTCGTTGAATTACTGTAATCTGAGAGAAAAGCCGCGAAACAAACCCACCAAAAAGCAGGAGAATCTCGGACGAAGGGATCAATAGAGAAATGCGAGATATAACATCTTGGTTGAGAGATGCCATTGTTGCTTTATTGCCACATTGGCCGACCATCCATCTCTTGTGAGAATCTTCGCGGAACGCGAGTGATGCAAAAATGGGGCTTAGCTTTTTGGTCTTGATTCTCATTCGAATGCAATCGGATCCCTGCAGCCATCCGTCTTCGGCGCTGGTAATCAAAGAATGTCGATCGACTGCACCCTTGCGGCCAAAGACAATGTCTCCAGGTCGGAGAATGTGCTTGCTAAGTTGCATGGCCTTTTCTTCCGTAACATATTCAACTTTCTCAGGCCGGATTGAGCCAAAACCAATATTTCGAACGTTGATGACTGGGATCCCGTCCTCGGAGTACTCTGCCGCTTTCAGTTGGGTACCAAACGGACCTGTTTGAAGGTCGACAGTGTTGTCCTCAATTAGCTCGCCAATAGGTATCTCTTCCCAACCCTCGGGCACCCCATCGACCACCGGGACGTGCTCGTGGCCAGGGAAACGGAGGTGGACGAACCACTCCTTGTAGAGCAGCCGCGCCGACTGCTCCAGCAGCTGGATGCGTCGTCGGTTGTTCTCGATCAGGTCGTCGTAGGCGGAGAGGATGTCTCGGAGGTAAAGCTGCTCTTTCATCGAGAGAAGAGGTAGGGGCCAGTTTTTTAGAACATGCGTCTCGACTTTTTTAGTGCCATGCGAAGCATCCGTAGCTCTGTCGCGAATTGCATTTCGCTGAGACTGAAGATAGTAGAAGAGAAATCCAGGGTCGATTTTGGCGGACGGCCGCAATGCCTTCAGATCTTGGTTGAATGTCACACGCCTTTCCGTCAAAGCTACCCGAAATTCTTTTGCGAGTGACATCCCTCTAACCACTACAAGTACTGTGTTCTTGGGGACTGACCGGGTGCCGCTTCCGATTGCTTCTTCTGTCACATGGTGTTGAGTGTCGAAGATTCGGCTTTGGGTCATCTCTCCAGAACTGACCCATGGAATTTCACCGTTCCAGAATCGACCCTCGCTCTTCTTTGGAGTACCTCCAGAGAGCAGCCTGACTTCATCTTCCATGGCGACGAGCTTCCAGTCTGACCTCATACCCCCAACTCCAAAAAATTCTTCCGAATCACCGCCGCCAACCGAACCGCCTCCCCATTGAGATCCTCCAGCTCCACATGAATCTCCCGCAACGCCTCCTCGAAGTCGAAGTCCTCATCCACCTCCTCAGGTGCCACGCCAACGTAGCGACCCGGCGTCAAGCTCCAGTCATTGGCGGCGATCTCTTCCAGATCCACGAGCTTGACCAACCCCGCCACGCCCCGCAGCTCCGCCTCAGGGAAGCGCACGGTGAGCCAATGGGCCTGGCGCCAGAAGTAGCGCACCTGCTTGAGCTGTTCCACCGCCAGTTGGCGGGCGTCGTCGACGGCCTTGCGGGTGCGGTTGAGGTCACGGCTGGGCCACAGGTCGCTGGCCTTGGCGTCGTGCTCCGTTTCGCAGATCTCCACTAACCGCGAAACCAGCTTGTAAATCAAGTCCGCCTGCTTGATGAGGTCGCGGCTCGACTCCGCCAAGGGCGAGAGCTGCTCCACCAGCTGATGCAACCCCGCCGCCGTGTCGGCCGTTGCCTCCGACGTCGCCGTCGCCCGGTCGACGGCGGCTTCGAAGGCTTGCACGTCCTGGGCGAGCAGCCCCCGTTCCTTGTCCACCTCCGCCGCGGTCTCGGCGTGGGGCCCGCCCTTTTCCAGGGTTTCGAGGAAAGGCTGCAATTGCTCCAACCAACCGTCGACGGCCTCGACGAAGTCTGCCAGGGGGCGATTGACCTCGCCGTCGTCGTCCTGGCGCTCGAAACAGGCGTAGCCATGTTCCAGCATCTGGTCGACGTACTTGGACACCAAACCGAGGAAGGCGTCCCGCTGGCCGCGATACAGCCAGACGACGGCCAGCAGGTTCTGCTCCTGCTCGGGGCTGAAGTCGTAAATCTTGCGGGTCACCTTGCGGTAGACGTTCCGCGCATCGAGCATCAACACCTTGCCCTGGTGCGCCTCCGGCTTGGCCCGGTTCAAAAACCACAGCTCACAGGGCACCGTGCGGGTGTAGAAGAAGTTGGAGCGGATGGCGATCATGATGTCCACGTCGCCGGTTTCCACCAACTTCTGACGCACCTTGGCTTCGTCGCGGCCGGCGCTCGACGCCTGCGACGACATGACGAACCCGGCCCGACCCCGCTCGCTCAAGTAGCTGTAGAAATAGCTGATCCACACATAGTTGCCGTTCGAGACCTTGTCCTTCTTGTTGACGCCGGGCAGGCCGAAGGGCAAGCGCGGGTCCGTCTTCACCTTGTCGGCGTCGATCTCGTCGACATTGAAGGGCGGATTGGCCATCACGTAATCGGCCTGACCCAGCAGCTCGTGGGGGTCCTCGTAGTAGGTGATTGCCTTCTGGATATCTCCTTCGAGGCCATGCACCGCCAGGTTCATCTTGGCCAAGCGGATGGTGGTGGCGTTCTTCTCCAGGCCGCGAAAGGTTAGCCGGGCAGTGGGCACCTGGCCGTGCTCCTCGACGATGCGGGCACTCTGCACGAACATGCCGCCGGAGCCACAGGCCGGGTCGAGCACCGTGCCGCGGTCCGGATCGAGCACATGGGCGATCAACGAGACGATCGAGATCGGGGTGAAGAACTCGCCGCCGTCGTGGGCCTTCTGGTCGGCGAACTGGGTGAGGAAATATTCGTAGATGCGTCCAAAGACGTCCCCCGACACCCTCTTCAGCTCGTCGGGATTGAGGGTGCGAAGAAGCTGGCCGAGCACGTCGTTGTCGAGCTCTTGGTACTCGCCCTTGGGCAGCACGCCGCGCAAGCTGTCGTAGTCCGCCTCGATGGACTCCATCGCCTCGATGATGGCCTTGGCGCGGTCAGCCCCGCCGGGCAGCGACACCAAGTAGTCGAACTGCGCCTCAGGACGCAAAAAGATAGCGCTCTTCTGCGAGAAGTCCTCCTTGGTGAGGGCCCGCTTCTTACCGCCCCGGCTGGGTAAGTTGGCTTCGATGTCGTCCTTCACCGCCAGGTAGCGGCTGTAGGCATGGCGCAGGAAGACCAGGCCCATGACCGGCAGAAAGTACTACTCATTGCTGGCGTAGTTGGAATTGGCCCGCAAGGTGTCGGCGGCGCCCCAGAGGCGTCGTTCGATGGCTTCGATATGTTCGAGTTGGGCCAAGTGTGCTCCGTTCCCGGTGATAGATAGAAGAGTGTGTCAGCGTCGCGGCCGACGCCCCGCCCCAGAGATCCGCGCCAAGATGTCGATACCCTCCGAGGAGAGCAATAGTATCGGGCAGAGGTAAGGGGCGAAACCCCGGGATGGGTCTGGCCCCATCCCCGGTTCTAGTCTCACTCGCCAGCGGTGGCGAGTACGCTCCGATAGGGTCGGTCCGCTCGAAGCAGGAGCCTCGACACCGATGGCGGGTCGCCGTACCGCAGTTGATCAGCCGACCAGCCGAGGCAGGGCGGCGCTGGCGAAGCTGAGGGCAAAGAAGAAACCGCACAGATCCGTGATGGTGGTCAACATGGGCCCCGACGCCAGTGCTGGGTCGATACCGAACCGCTTCAGGACGAGGGGTATCGATCCACCGATCAGCACGGCCACCAGGGTGTTGATCGCTAGCGCCGCTCCGACGACCAGGCCAAAGTACATGTTTCCCTGCCACCAACCCGCCAGCAAACCGAGGAGAAGCCCCAGCACCGTTCCGTTGATGAGACCCACACCCATTTCCTTGAAGAAGACCCGCATGACTTCGCTAGGCTTGACGAGACCAAGAGCTAGCTCACGCATGGAGACGGCCACCGCCTGGTTCCCCGAGCAGCCGCTCATATCGGAGATGATGGGTAAGAACACCGCCAGCGCGACAACCGCGGCGAGGGTCTCTTGGTGGTAGGCGATGACGCTCGCAGCCACGACGTTCAAGATGATGTTCACGGTGAGCCAGGCCAGGCGTCGGCTTGAGCGGCGCACCAGGGGCATGGTTCGCAGCTCTTCGCCCCCGACGATACCGAAGGCCTTCAGGTAGTCGCCGTCGGCCCGTTCCGCACGCGCTTCCTGGACGGCCGCACGGCGCACAATTCCGACCAGGCAACCCTTGCTGTCGGTCACCGGAAATGCCAGGTAGCCGTGACGGTTGCACAAGTCTTCGAGGTCTTCTAGGGGTGTCTCAGCCGACACCGAGAGTGGGTTGGCTATCATCACCTCGGCAAGCTGGGTCTGCCCGCTACTGAGCATCAAGCTGCGGAGGGGGACTACACCCCTTAGACGCCCTTTCCGATCCTTGGTGTAGATGTATTGAATCGTATAGTCGGCATAGGTCTTGGCGTGGTGACGTAGCTCGTCGATGACTCGGTCAACCGTCGAATCGACGGGAAAAGAAAGATACTCCGTCGACATGAGTCCACCCGCGACATCGGCTGGATACTCGGCCAGAAGCCGCGCCGACGCAGCCTCCTCGGGTGCCAATTCGGCGAGGATTGCCTCGGCGTCTTGGGGCTCAAAGCTCGCCAGCAGGTCCGCCTGTCCGTCGCTTTCGAGCTCATGCAGAATCCGAGCAGCGACACCAGGGTCAAGGTCATCGAGCATCTCGGCTGCCTGAATGCCCACCATCTGCTCCACCAGGTGTGCGGCATCGGCTGGGTCGAGGATCTCGAATAGGCGGCGTTGCTGGTCGACATCGAGCCGCGAGATGGCGTGGGCCGCCTCGCCGAGGGGCATGGTGTCGAAGAAGCCACCCAGGGTTGCGGCATCAGCCGCGCCGATCAAGTGAGGGAGCTCGTCCCAAGAGTGCTCGAGCGGGGTGGTCTGCATGGTTTCCTCATTTCTTCGGCCGAGGTCAAAAAATCTATGTGACTCTACCGCTAGTTTGTCCTGCAGAGGGGGATATTAGTTCTAGGCCGACATTGGGCCTTCCGCTAGTTGTCGAGCTCCGAAATCGCCCGAACGGTTTCGTTATTCCGAGGTCTCAGACTGGGTGCTACAGGTCCAGGACTCTTTTGCCCGTTCGCTGCAATTCGGTGGTCAGCAACTTTTCCACCAGTTGGGGACGCACCAGGTCCAGCCGGGGCAAGATGTCGCGGATACGCCGGATGGCCTGGTGGAAAATTTCTTGGGCCATGGGTTTCACCTCGGCGTTGGGCACGGCGGCGTGCAAGGCGTTGAAGCGATTCTTTTCGCGGTCCTCGGACAGGTCTTCATAGCTGTCGAAAAGCAACATCAAGCGCCCGCACAAACCCCCCAGCTCGGCGAGAAGCTCTCGATTCTGAGGCCGCCCGGCGATCTCCGCCGTATAGGCGAAGGCGGTGGCCAGGGACTTTTCGGTCGGCTCGGAGTAGTAGAGGAAGTCGGCGTCGGCTCGAGATTCGCGGTGCGCCTGATCCGCCACCTGATCCTCGATGGATCGAATGTCGAAGCCGCTTTTTTCGGCGAACCTCTCGGAAGCTTTGCGCGCTCGACGGGCCAAGGAACCGAATATCCTGGGAAATCGGGCGATCAGCCCGTCGCCGTCGTCCAGGTGATCGGTGACTTTGGTGGACATCGCCAGGGTGGTCAGGGCGGCGGCATAGTTGGTGCCGGGGGCCTGGCGAGACACCACCACGGCGCGGCGAGATTTGCGCAGGGCACAGTAATGCTCGGCCGTCGGGGCCGGTGCATCGGACTGGGCGTCGATCAATGCCGAGATCAAGGCAGAATCGTAGTTGGTGAGAAAGCGAAAGGGCTGGCCCGCTTGGCCCAATGCCAAGCAGGTGCCGCATACATGACTCACCCATTCACGGCGCAGGTCTGGGTCCCAACCGGCGCTCGAGGTCTTGAGCACACCGAACATACCTTCTCCTTTCCTGCCTACGGATTTTCAAAGCCCTGAATCGCCAGGTTCCGCCGGTCCGCCCCGTTGGTTTGACCTTACCTAGGAACGAAGCTTGCCGCTGCCGACCGGCGTGGGTCATCTCCGGCACCTGCCGACAAGACCCTACCTCGGTTTGCCGTTCATCGAGGAACTGCCGTTTCAGGGGCCGTCCCAGCGGTGGACTTTCCCGAGCCGCTTGCGAATGGCGTCGAGCTGGGGACGGTTGAGCCCGCCTCAGTGAGCCCGGATCCAGGACAGGTACTACCGGGCTCGGTGACCCACACCACTTCCCCAACGCGGAGTGACTCGCGGGCCTCAGGACTGTCAAGCCGTGCCTCGGCGAAGACTCGGCGCGACGGCGCGTCGATCTCCGGCGCTACCTGCTCCACGGTGGCTGCGAGCCGAATCCCGCGCTCGGGGATTTCGACCTGTACGGATCTGCCGACGGTGAGGTCGTCGCGTTGTGGAGACGCGGCAAAGCGGATGCGCAAGTCACCATTGCTGATCAGGCGGAGGATCGGTGTACCGATGGCGGCGTGGGCTCCGGGGTCGAGATAGCGACCTGCGATGAGCCCGTCGAAGGGGGCCCGGATCACGGCTTGGTCGAGGATCGTCTCGAGACGTTGGATACGCGCCACCAGGCGGTCGGTGTCCGCTTCGGCCACCACCACTAAAACTTTCTCCTCTTCCAACTCGGCGGCGGCGCGGGCGATTTCCTCCTGGCTCACCAGGTTAGCCAATTGCTCCCGACGAGTGCTTTCGGCCTCAGCCAGCTCCACCGCGATCCGGCGACGGGCGACCACCGCATGTGCCGCGGCCAGGGCTGCTTTCTCTGCCAGTATGTCCTGCTCGAGTAAGCGCACCTCGAGGCGGGCCATGACGGCGCCCGAGAGCACCGTATCTCCTACCTCGACGTCGACACTTTCGACCAGCCCCGCGGTCTGGGCTACGACATCCACCGCCCGGCTCGCCACCACCACACCGAGGTCACAGTCGAGATCCGTCCGCACCGCCGGTCGCGATGCACTCGCAGGGGGGACCTCCGCCAAGCCCTCGGGAACTGGGCTCTTGCCATCTGTACGACCGAATCCGATCAGCGCCGCCACCAGGCCGATGAGGACGCCGACACCGATCCAGGTCAACCGGGAGCGAGCCTCGGTCATGGAGCTCCCTCCTCGGAGCCCCTGTGATCGACTTGGGCGTCCACCAGGGAGGCGTAATGACCCCCGAGGGCCAGGAGCTCGGCGTGGCTTCCGGTCTCGGTGATACGGCCGTTGTTCATCACCAGGATCAGGTCGGCACCGACAATGGTCGAGAGTCGGTGGGCGATGACGATCCGCGTATTGGCGAGGCGAGCCAGCTCGTCCTGCACCTGACGCTCGACGATCGCGTCCAGGTTGCTGGTCGCTTCGTCAAACAGCAGAATCGACGGTTCGTGGACCAGGGCACGGGCGATCGCTAAACGCTGTCGCTGCCCGCCGGAAAGCGAGGCGCCACCGTCGGCGAGAATGGTTTCGTAGCCCATCGGCATGGCCAGGATATCGTCGTGAATACAGGCCCGGCGCGCCGCCTCGATGATTTTCGGCAGGGGCAGGGATGGGTCGGCTAGAGCGATATTGTCGCGGATCGAGATGCCAAAGAGATAGGGGCGCTGGGTCACCAGTCCGAGTTGCGACCGCACGGACCGCAGGTCGAGCTGCGCCAGATCGATGCCATCATAGAGAATCTGTCCAGCGCTCGGTGAAAAGAGCCCAAGGAGGAGATTGGCGAGGGTCGATTTGCCTGCGCCGGAGGGGCCGACCAAGGCGACAAAGCTGCCCGGGGTAATCACGGTGGAGACATCTTGCACCACCAGAGGAGTGGCCGGCGAGTAGCGGAAGCTCACCCCCGCCAACTCGATGCCACCCTTCAAATGGGGGGCCTGAACGACGTCGCGATCCTGCTCGCGATCGGTTTCCAGGACATCATTGATGCGTTCCAGATAAGACGAGAGCTGCTGTAAACGCAGGGCGGTGTTGATCAACTGCCCGAGGGGGGTGAGGAAACCGCCGGCTAGGGCGGCGAGGGCCAGCATCAGGCCGAGGGAGAGATCTCCAGCCAATACCTGGCTGCCGCCATAGACCAGGATCACCAGTGGAGAAGCGGTGGCCAAAGCGGCCAGCAATGAGTCGACCATGGCCGACAGACGCCCTTGGGCCAGAGAGACATTGAGCTCGTCGACGAAGAGGTTGGCCCACGACTCCACCGCCCGCCGCTCGGCACCGAGGCCCTTCAGGGTTTCGATACCGGCCAGCATCTGCACTTGGTAATTTCGCGATTGGGCCTGGGTGGAGAGGGCGGACGACATCAAGTCCCGATATCGCCGCCGGCTGACCAGGAAGATGGCCACCCGCACGGCACCGAGGGCTGTGACCACCAAGGCCATGCCCCAATGGGCGAGGAAGAGGAGCAGCAGGTAGAGACTCACCAAGGCGCCATCGAGCAAGCCGGAGAGGGCGCTCGAGGTCAGAATATCTCGGATCTGGGAGTTGCTGTTGAGCCGCAGCATCAAGTCACCCGACGACCGCCGCTGGAAGAACCCGTAGGGTAAATCGACCAGGTGGTCGAGGAAGTCGAGGGTCAGTTGGCTGTCGAGCCGGGTGCGCAGGTGCAGTAGGAGATGGGACCGCACCAAGGTCGAGAGAAAAGAGAAGAGAACCAGGGATGCCAGGCCTACGGCGAGGAGAAACAACAGGCTGTAGTCCTCCCGTGGCACGACGCGATCAACCAACAGACCGGTGAGGATCGGCACGCCGAGGGCAAAGAGTTGCAGCATGACCGAGAGCAGGAGAATCCTGCCCCACAGATCCGAGTGGGAGACCAGGCTGCGGATATAACGGCCGAGGCCGGGGGGCTCGACTTCCCCCGGCACGAAGTCTGGACTGGGCTCGAAAACCAGGGCAACACCCGTGAAGTGACGATCGAGCTCGTCGTTGGGCACAAAACGCCGCCCGATGGCCGGATCGACGATGGCCGCCCCCCGTTCGTCGACGGACTCGAGAGCCACAAAATGGTTGAACTGCCAGTGGAGGATCGAGGCCGTGGGCAGCAGTTGGAGATCGGCGATGCGATCAATTCTCACGGCGCGGGCACGCAGATGAAACTGCCGGGCGGCTTCGAGCAAATGAAGGGCGCTCGAACCGTCGATGCCGGTGACGTCCCGCACCGTGTCCAGGCGTTCGATGCGACCGTGGTAGCCGAGCACCATGGCCAAGCAAGCCGGACCGCAGTCGGTCATGGTGGTCTGTTGGACGAAGGGGATTTGACGGCGGTGGGGTCGGGATAACAGACGGCCAAGGGCCGGGAAACGATCGTGCAAGGAGCGGGACTGCGGCTCGCTCATGGTGCCGTCCCCTCGGACTCGTCGAAGAGGGTGCGCAGGGCCGGGATCAAGGTGAAAATCAAACGCTCGGAGCGCATCCGTGCCTCGACGGTCCCGGACATTCCGTCGTGGAAGGAGAAGTGCCGTCCACCGACCTCGAAATAGCTCCGCGGGAGCCGGGCCCGGACGAAGACCACGGGCTCGGTGGGGCGAAGCGTTTCGGCCACCCCGGGGGGTAGCCAACGCATGGCTTCAGTGGGTCCAAGGATCTCGTTGCCCACTTGCTCCACGATCAAATGCTGATAGGCGTAGCGATATCCAGCGAGCTCCAAGCGCAGGTTGGTGCCGACGGTGAGCTGGGGCCGCGCATGGCCTGGGAGCAGAGCCAGCACCTCTACCTCCCTTTCCCCTTGTGGAGCGGCCAGGGATAAAACGACATCTCCGGGCTGAATGGCTTGTCCGGGCCGTAGCCGCAAGTCGCGCACCCGCCCGGCCCGTGGGGAGCGCAAGGAACGTTCCTCGAGCTGCGCTTCCGCCAGCTCCACCTCCGCCCTCAGGGTGGCGACGCTGCGAGCGGTAGCGACATCCGAGGGGTCGCGTAGACGCTCGGCGAGCACGGCATTGAGCTCAGTGCGCAAACGCCGCAGGCGCGTTGTTTCCCTCTGGTCATAGAGGCGGACCAACAACTGGCTTGCGGCAACCTGATCACCCACCGCAACCTCGATGCCGACGGCGGTACCGGCAATGGGTGAGGTGACGTCGAGCCCTTGATCGATTCGTACCACCGCCGGACCGGCGGCGTACTCGGAGTGTCGGCCGAAGAGCAAGAAGGCGATCGCCGTGACCACCAGGGCCAGTAGCAGGCTGTAGACACGGTCGAGCCATGCGGGTCGTAGCTCGAGGGGGCGACCGTCGCGCTCGGATCCCCGACTGTGGTGGTCGAGGGCGGTGCGCCGAAAGACCCCGGCCCCAATGCCGGCCGACGCTGTGGTCTGCCGTTCGTCGATCCATCCGGCGAGGAGCGGAGCGATCCGCTCGGCGTAGATGCCGAGGCGCTGCTCCTCGGCGTCGCCAAACGGCTGCTCACCGCCGCCTCGCGTGACCGTCAAGACGCCGACGACACGTCGTCCGACGGCCATAGGCATGGCTAGGAGGCGTTGGTCACCATCGCCCTCGGGGGTGTCGATTTCGTCGTCGTAGCGCGGGTCCGCCGACGCCGTCTCGACCCGCACCGGCCTTCCGGTGAGGGCTGCGAAACTGGTCAAACCAGCGGCTGTGCTGGCCTGCAGCTCCTTTCCCATGGACTTGGCGGTCAGGCTTGTTCCGCCGACCGAGAGCAGCCAGCATAGGCACTGCTCGGCTGTGGAGTGGATGATGGCGTCCTGGCTGACCATGCGCAACCCGTCGCTGAGATCGGCGCACCCTGCCAGGCGGCGAAGGCTCGTCGCCAGCTCGGCACTTCCCGATCCGACGATCCCATGGGGTGCCGCCGGATCATCGATTCCACGGCGCTGGGTTTCGAGGGTCGCACGCAAGAGCTGGGACACTTCGGGGATGCCGGGCACTTGGGTGGTGAGAAACACCAGGCGGTCGCGGTCGAGCAAATCCTGGAATCGCTCGGGTGCTTCCCCCGCATTGAGAATGAGAAAGTGGGTCGCCTCCCCCTGCGGCCCATCGAGGATCCGATCCACCACTGCCCGGGCAGCCTCTGAGGGGTCGGCGATCACCGCCATATCGACCGCTGCGCCGCCCGGTTCCGAGCACAGGCGCAGGCGATCACCCAGACCGACCGCTTGGGTCAGCGCCTCGACTTCGGACGGTTCGAAACCGCTGATCAGCAAGTAGGTCAGAGGGTCGGGTAACATCGTTGGTTGACTCTACCCCAAAATTTAGCCCTCGGTGGAGGTGCCGAAGTCGAGTTGCAGAATCCATTCGGCGGCCAGGGTCTGCCCCTCGTGCTCAGGGCGCATCGCAGGCTCCGGCAGGCATTCTTCGAGGGTCGCCAAAAAAGTACGTGGCGGCGCCATGCGCCCGAAGAGATCCACCAACAGGGGGCTGGTGAAGTCAATCCACTGGGGCTTCATCCACTCTGGGCCAAGGGGATCCTCGGGCCCTTGAGCCGCTTCCCGCGGCAAGCCGATGGGGTGGCCGAAACGCACATAGACCTGTTTGGGAATCCCGTGGGAACGACGCCAGCGCTCGACTCTCTCGAGGTACTCCGTGTCGCGCTCCCGATCGTCGCGCTGGGGATAGACCTGGTGGGGCACGAGAAAAGCCCGCCGGTAGAGGATGAGCCGATCTTCGACAACGACCCGCGGCCGCACCACGACATCGACTTCGCCATTCTCGGGGGCGTGGGGGCCGAGGCCGAGGGGCATGGCAATGACCGCCGAGGTCGTGGGGGTGAAGGTGGAGAGCAACTGATACAAGGGGGGCCGAGCCGAAGGATTCATGATTCCCGTATCCACCGGCGTCACCCGTCGACCGCTGCCTTGATGGCGCAGCTCCAACATATGGGGATCTCGGGGGTTACGCACGACGTCGATGACCGTGGGCAAGAGGCTCGAACCTTCACGACGTTTTTCCCCCGGTGGGTAGCTGATCTCCGTCGAGAAAAGGGGCGGATGTAGGTTGGCGTTGAAGTTGGCATCATCACAGAGCTCAGCGGGTAGATCGCCGGGACGGCCGCCAGCGTCATTACGGCTCCGCAACTCCTCGGCGAAATCTTCGGGGAAGAGGTCGAGAAAACGCGAAAACATCTTGCCGAAGCCAGTGGTGTAGCGACCCCGTTGCACCGCCATGCGAAGCGGCCCCCCGGCGGGGCTGGGAATGACTTCGCCAAAAAACGAGACCGACCATCCACTGGTGTCGGGTAATGGGTCGACATCACGCACCGCTTCCAGCAGCTCGTCGAGGGTCACATGCAGCGTCGCCTCGGGGCTCGGAGCCGTTGCCGCCCAACCGTCGGCGAGGTGCTCGGCCAGGGCCTCCCGAGCTGTTTCGATACGCGCCACGAGATCGAGTCCGAAGGGGTTGGCCAGATCATAGCCCTCTTCGCCCTTTTCCCCCGCCTGCCGCTCGAGATGGGCCTTGTAATGCTCACGGTAGTAGTCTTGGTAGAGGTCGAGCAGGGGCACCGCTTCAACCTCGGCTCCGTAGTGAGTATCGAAGAAGTGGCGCAGCTGGGCCTGGTCGCGGCGCAGCTCCGTAGCACGGCCGGTGATCTCGACAAAGCGCGTCAGCATCTTCTCGAGGCCTGGGTCACGGCGCAGAATAGCCCGTGCGTCGGCGGTGGAATCTTCGAAAATCTGCGCATTCATCTGGATGTCGAGGCCATGGGTCTTGCCGAAGACCTGTACCGTCGAACGCAGGGTCGCCAGGCCTGCGGCCCGTTGCGCCCTGGGCGCGGCCGCAAAATCCTGTGCCTGCTTTTCTAGGGAGGCCAACCACTCCCGGACCTCGATCACCCGGGGATGATCCACACCCTCCAGGCTTCGACAGAAGTGTTGGTTCCATTCGAGGGATTGGGCGGGTACGCCCGTGCCGAGCTGCAGGAAACCGATCTCGATGAGGCGGTCGATATAGGCCGACAGAGTGTCTGCGTCGGCTTCGATCTCCGGATCATCGACCATCTCACAGATCAGGTCGTGGGCACTCATGCCACGCCCCTCGAGGCGTTCGGTCAGCTGCTCGAGGGCTGGATTGGGCGCCAGACGCTGGAAGACCTCACGGCCGCTAGCCAGGGATAGGAAGACGAGGCCCTTGTCCGCGTCGCGCCGCAGGGTTGGGTTGATGGTCGCTTCCAGATAGCGGCGGGACACCGGATCACGGACCAGATGACGCTGAGCCACCGTGAGAAAGGCCTTGTTGAGGCGCACCATGCCTCGTTTGGTGAGCGGGTCGCCGACAAAACCCATCGTCGCGCCGTCGAGGACCGATGCATCCGCCTCGACAATCTCCCCCGGTAGGATGGCACAGAAGGTGGCGAAGGGGGTTGCCTTGGCCGCGGCTCGGGTCAGGTAACGCAGCAGCCCGCGCTCGATTCGGCGATCCTTGGCCCGCGGCCGCTCCAGGGGACGGCGCAGGGTCCGGTCGCGGGCCTGCTCCAGTACCGGGCTCGAGAGCAGCAGGGCACCGACAAAATCCTCCTCGGAGGCAGCTGCCCGCAGGTGGCGACGGCCCTCGAGCGTGTCGGCCTCGAAGGCCTCGGCAAAGGCGGCCCGCTCTAGGGTGAGACGGTTTTGCAACCGGTGAAAGGCGTCGAGCCGCCCGGCCAGGCCGTCGGCCTCGAGGTCGGTGGCCAAGGAGTCCAGGACAGCGGCGTCGATCGGGCGGCGGTTGAAGACCCGACGCCGCAGCTCGATCAGTCCTTGACGCCGCACCTTGTCCGTATGCCCTCCAATACGTTTGTGCAGGGCGTCGGCCAAGGGCTCGGCAAGGGCGGTGAGCTCGTCCTCGAGGGCCAGAACCCGATCGAGTCGCTCGCCACTCGATCTTCCCCTCAGGCCTTCGAGGGCTTCCATGGGCATGCCACCGACCCGGCAGACGAAGCGATGGAAAAAACGTGCGGTGTTGGAAGTGCGTTTTATCTCCATCGAAGCTCAGTCCATCGCCAAGACGCAAGGGAACCTATCGGGCTGAGCCAACCGCAGAAGGGCATAGGCGGTACCGCCCACCCCCTGCCAGAACCCAGGGGTTTTGTGAGCCTCGACGTCATCGATGGGATTGAGCGTCAGCCCGCGCTCGTCGATACGCTCGAGGCGCTGTTGGGCGAGTTTCCGCGCCTGACGCACCAACGAGGGGTTGTCGATGCGCCGACCGGCCTCCAGCAAGATATCAATGCGGCCCCACACCCCGCAGCAGATCTGGTCGACTCCGGGAATTCTGGCCATGGCAGTGGCGCGCAGCGCCAGCTTGAGATCACCTGCGAGGCGGTGCTGGTCTTCGTCGACCACCGAATCCAGCCAAGCCAGGCGAGCGAGGGCAATGCCTGGGGCACCGTGGCACCAGCTCCACATATTGGGTAGGGTGTCGTCGGGCGCCCGGGTGTCGCGCCAATTGCCCCGTGCTTCGTCGTAGAGGGTGCGCTCGAAGGCAAAGGCTTCGCGGGCGGCGGCGTAGAGCTGCGGATCTGGGGTTGAGCGATGCAGGCTGAGCAGCGCATGGGCCATCCCACTGGCACCGTGGGCAAAGCTGGCCGACGGCTCCGAGCTCAAAATCCCCCAGGCCCTCAGCCCGGTCTCGGGGTCGGCGATCCGGTGGTCGATGAGATGCCTAGCACAGCGTTGGGCCCGCTCCAGGGTCTGCTCGCGAAGCTCACCGCCGCTGGCACGGGCGAGGGCGAGCAGGCCGAGCAGGGCACCGGCACTACCCCAGATGACGTCGTAGAGGCCGTCTTCCTCCACCCGTTCGGCATCGATCACCTCCGCCGCGCGGTGGGCTAGGGCGAGCCAAACGGGGTCGTCGAGGAATTGCGCCATGCGTACCAATACGTAGATCACACCACCGAGCCCAGAGAGCCCAAAGTTGATTCGATTGGCGAGGGCCCGCGGATACTCGGGGTCGTTGCTCAGGCCCCGGTAGACAGCGTCCAGCGCACCCCGTGCGGCACTGGCCCAGTGAGGCTTCTCGGTGGCTCGGTAGAGGGCTGCGAAGAGGAACGCTTCGCCGCTGCGGCCGTTGAACGGTCCACTGTCAGGCGTCGGTGCGTTGTTGCGGCCTGCACCGCGTCCCCAGGTGAGGCCAGTGCCGTCGGCAATGGCGTCGGTCAGAAGATCCGAACCAATAGACTCGGCCAGAGCCATACAAGCTGCGTCGAGCTCTCGGTCTGCTGCTTCGATGTTTGCAGAGTCGTGATCTGTCTCGAGGATTGACAAAGCGATTTGTGGGGGGCGTAGAGGTGATCCGTCCGCCCCCGCGGGTGGACCCCGAGGGTGCGGACGGATCGAAGGGTGATCCCGCCTAGGCGAGCGCCACCGGATCACTGCCGTTGCCCTGGGTCGGGTAGCAGCAGACCACGGTCTCAGTGCCGGTGTCGCAGGCGCTAAAACAAGTGTCGGCGGTGTCGCAAGACGAGACCGCACGGGCACCGGAGGCAAGCGCCGCCTGATCGTTGGTCAGCTCGGGAAGGGTTTCGAAAGATTCGACCCTTAGATCATCGAGGTTGAACATGCTCTTCTTCATGGTTTGTCTCCCAAAGTTGGGGGTTAGTGGTGAATGGAGTCTCTTCGGGCGCCAGTAGTCGCGCCGTCAGATACCCCAGATAGGCCTCTTCGAACACATAAATGCCAAGCCGGTTGTTGCCCATGTGCAGGTAGCTCGGGGCCAACCTTCGCAGTGCGTCGGCGCGGCCCGCGATCACCCGACCGCCAAAGGTGAGATCGTGGGAAGTTACCAGCCCATCGAGTCTCTGCCGACCCGCAGCGACACCATCGCGGAAACTCGCCCAGGGCTCTGGGATCTCTTCACCTTCGTCGAGGGCTGTCCACAGACCCTCGACCTGGGGGCTCAGGGCCGGCGCTTGGCGGGCCCAGCTGCTCTCGAAGGTCGTCTCCAGGGCCTCGGCATCGGCGACGGCAGGAACCCCAGGATGGGTGGAACGGGAAAGTTTGAGGCTGAGTCGACTGTACTCCGAAGCCAAACAGGCGGCGTGGTGTCGATCGTCGGCCAAGCCCTGGAGGAGGACGACCATGCCGAGCATGGCCCGCGCCGAGCGCATGTCTTGGTCGACCGATGATGCGAGCTGCCCTAAGGCCAACCGGCTCGAAGCATCGAAGAAGTCCTCTGCCAAATCAACACCGACCGGTCCGCCATAGCGCTCGATCTCCGGCTCATAGGGGAGAATCCGCCAATGGTCGAGGCCGTGGTGATCGCAGGGAGCCCAGGTGCCGTGCTCGTCCTGACTCTCAGGGCCGGTTGCCAGCCGCTCGCCAAGCCACTCGGCCACCTCGTCGGCTCGACCGCCGGCGGTAGGGATCTCGAGACGCAGCCGAACGTGGGCCCCGAGCTCGCTGTAGCGGATGAAGAAGAAACGGCGGATCGCGCCTCGCCGGCTGAGGGTCTCAATGGCTGGACCGATGAGGTCTCGCACTAGGGCGTCGGTTCGAGGCCGTATCGCAGCGTCAGCGATCCGCTCCCTGGGGGAGTCGAGAAATAGATGAACCGACCACCACTGCTGCTTCCGCTCTCGGGAAGGCAGTGTAGGTAGCGCTGACGGAGTACAAACCTCTAAGGCCATTCGTTTGAAGATCCCCTTCTTGCTAGCCAGTTTTGTGAGACAGCTCAAGCTACCGAAAACTCACCTTCCGGCAGTGAGTTTTCCAAGTGAGCTTTCGAGCACCCATGGAATTTCGACGTATCGAGCCGAGACTTCTCCCTACGATGCACAAGCAAAAGTTGAATGTGCACCACCCGAACGTCATGTTGGTCAAACCGGCCAGCCAGTAGGATACGAAAGGAAGATTACGCTGTCAATTAAGGCGCGCGATCTGGGTGGCCAAAACCTCCTCCATCCGGATCTCCCCCGGAGAATCTAGGGACCCCATAGGATCCTTTGGGGCGTTCTCGGGTCCGAATGACAAGTATGTGAACCCGAGACCCCGGTGCAGCGAGGTCGCCGTCGCCGCTACTCGACTCGTTGGCATCATCGGCGAGGCTCGCTTTGAGCTGGTGAGCCTGGAGCTCGCCTTGCTCGGTCAGGGGTAGATCGCTGCTGCCGGTGTGCTGTCCGGTCAGCGTCCACGCCGTGCCGCCGTGGCGCACGAGGTAGACCCGCGGAAGGTCCAAGTTCATGTGCTCAGCTCTGATTTTGCCGTCATGCGGACGCACCCTCCATAGCCGCGATGCACTCGCCACGACGTGCGGCTTGGTTGCACCGAGCTCGGTGAGAGAGGGCCTTCTGTGCCTTCGATACGTCGGCCGCGTCGCCCCGTCAAATCAATTATTTCGTGGCGAGCGGGGCATTGACTTGGACCACAAGCTTGCCGAAATTCTCGCCTTGAAGCAGACCTATGAGCGCCTGCGGTGCCGCCGCCAATCCGTCAACGATCTGCTCGCGGTATTCGATTTTTCCGTCGGCGATCCACTGCGTCATGTCGGTCGCGAATTCGTCGTATCGTGGAGCATAGTCGTCGAAGATTATGAAGCCTTTCACGGTCAGCCGTTTCATAAGAATAGTGCTCATCAGTAGGCTCAAGCGGTCCGGCCCGTCCGGCAGTCCGGTGGCGTTGTAGTGGGCAATTAATCCACAAACGGGAATGCGCGCCCCAGTGTTGAGCAGCGGCAGCACCGCATCGAATACCTTGCCGCCGACGTTTTCGAAATAGATATCGATACCATCGTTGCAGACCTGCTTCAGCTGTTCGGCAAAGTCGCCAGCTTTGCGGTTGAGACAGTCGTCGAAGCCCAGCACCTCTATGGCGTGTTGACACTTCTCAGGTCCGCCGGCGACGCCAATGACGCGGCAATCTTTGAACTTGCCGATCTGCCCGACGGTCGCGCCGACCGGACCGGTGGCGGCGGCAACGACGAGCGTTTCACCAGCCTGCGGCTTTCCAATGTCAAGCAGGCCCATGTATGCGGTAAAGCCAGGCATCCCCATGATGCCGAGCGCATAGGAAGGATTCTCCGGGTGAGCGCCGAGCTTAATCAGGCCGGTGCCATCGGACAGCGCATAGTCCTGCCAACCGGAGTTAGCCAGCACCCATTCGCCGACTTCATAGTCGGGGTGCTGCGAGACTTCGACCTGGCAGACTGTTCCGCCGACCATCACATCGTCGACTTCAATCGGCGGCGCATATGAAGGGCCCGCGCTCATGCGACCGCGCATGTACGGATCGAGCGAAAGATAAATACAGCGAAGCAACAATTCACCCGGCCGAGGACTCGGCGTGGCAACATCTTCGAGACGGAAGTTATCTGCGACAGGCTCACCATTCGGACGGGCGGCGAGTACGATACGACGATGTGTGGCGTTCATTCTGTGCTCTCCTGTGGATGATTTATGGATCGATGGCTTTCGACTCGTGAAGGAAGATCGTGATAATTCGCGTGCCGTGGGGGGGGGAGGGTTCTCGATCTCTATGATCGACCGATAACGCTCCCTCAATGGCCTGGATGTAGATCGGTTTGACGATGAGCGGCGGCGCAGCCGTCCGCTCGAGCGAATTGTTCTGCGGTCTTTACCCCGAAGGGGTTGAACCCATCAGCCCAGGGTCAGCGAAGCGCAACCCTGGGTACGTCTGGAAACCTTTGCGCACGATTGCGGCATGTGCAAGCCTTGTGAAACCCTTTCAGGGTAGTGGGATGGACCTCTTGCTACTACCCAGGGTTGCGCTCCGCTTACCCTGGGCTGATGGATGCAACCTCTTCGAGGTAAAAACCCTTCTGGTTTCGATCATTGACCTGCCCTTTACCGCGATTGCTTCGCCTGGCTCTCGATTCTTCCATTAAGCCGCAGAACAGGCGTTCATGCTCGGGGTCGGCGGCCAGGGCCTGGATCGTCTGCTCGGAGTCTGGGCCAAT
>JAJCXR010000031.1 GCA_029263315.1 Acidobacteriota bacterium
CGACACCGACCCCGCCGACCTGATCGAATTCGCAACCCGCTGGGCCGCCCTGGGAAACGCCATCACCGAACAGGTGGCAAGAGTGATCGACAATCCCGACTGCGGCAGCTGCTGGAACGAAGGAACTGAGAACGGCGTCAACCCGTCGGCGATCGAGATGGCGTTCAATCGGTTGCGCGGGCTCAACGAGGCTCTCGACGAAGCCTTGCAGGAGTTCATCGACAACGCCGAATGACCACCGCCGAATCCCCGCCAACCCGAGACCAGGAGGACCCACGATGACCACCACCGCAAACCCCGCCGCCCTCTACATGGCCAACCTGTCCGAAGGATCCCAGGGCATGCGCCAATCCCTCGACACCATCGCCCGCATCCTCGACGATCAGCACGACGCCGAGACCTTCCCCTGGGAGACGGTCACCTACCGCGAAAGCATGGCGGTGCGAATGGCCCTGGTCGAACGCTACAAGCCCTCGACGGTCAACAAGATGCTGTCGACCCTGCGTGGGGTGCTCAAACAAACCTGGAGACTGGGATTGATCGATGCCGACACTTACCACCGGGCGGCGGCGGTGGAGAATGTCAAAGCTTCGAACCTGCTCAGCGGCCGGGCCCTGGATGTCGACGAAATCGGGCAGCTGTTCAAAGCCTGCGCCACCGATCAGACGGCCAAAGGAGCCCGTGACGCCGCCATCTTTGCTGTGTTTTATGGCTGCGGCTTGCGACGTGGGGAACTTGCCCAACTCGACCTCGACGACTTCGACCCCGAAGACGGCTCGATCCTGGTGCAAGGGAAGCGACGGAAACAGCGCACCGTCTACTTGACCGATAGTGGCTGTGAATACGTCGAGGTATGGATCAACCATCGCGGCGACGCCGACGGCCCGTTGTTCTGTCCGATCCGCCAGAACGGGGATATCCCCGTAAGCCGGATGCGGGGCGAATCGATTGCTTACATTCTGAGGCGACGGCAGGAGGAAGCCGGGACGGAGGCGTTCTCTCCACATGATCTGAGGCGGAGCACGGTGACGCACTTGCTCGACGCCGGGGTCGATGTTTTTACCGTCCAGAGGCTTGCGGGCCACGCCGATGCAACGACAACCGCCCGCTATGACCGTCGAGGGGAGAAGGCGAAGCGTCGGGCGGTGGAGAAGTTGAACATTCCGGGGCTGGCTGCCTGAGGTTTCGCGACCCTCGACCTGACTGTCGCCCAGGGTCGATGGGTCGCCGTGGGTTCCGAACGCTCGCCGGCCTTCACCACGTGAGTCGGCAGTCATAGAAGCTTGACAGGGCCAGGATGGCGAAGAGTTAGAGAAGGCCCGTGTTCTCGCGTCGCAAGCGTCGCTCGCGTCGCAACGGCCATTCTGTGGGGGTTTGCCGAGATCAGCTCGCGTCGCACCTCGCGTCGCACCATCAGCTCGCGTCGCACCTCGCGTCGCACATCCAAACCACTCTCCTATAAGGGTTTCCGTCGATGTTGCGACGCGAGCGACGCATGCGACGCGGGAAAACACAGGATCTCTAACGCTGATGATCCGTCGAGGTGATTGCCTTGCCGCGGAGAATTCGACCCTCTCTTTGGTGCCTGAGTAAGATCCTCCCTGTTGTCTCATCTCCACTAGCGATCAATTGGCGCCCGGTTCAAGATCGTTTCCCACTCCATCGAGTTGGGTCAACGAGTTGCGCACGGCGAAGCATCTGAACTTGACGCTGCGCCGAGATTCAACAGCGCCTGTGGTTGGGTAGCCACGCCCGCGTATTCATCTCCTAGGCAGTGGATCTGACGACGATCTCGGGGCCCGCCCGGTCGATGCACGGGGATCGAGATTTGAGGGCACGGATTCCGGTCCTTCCTAGGAGACCGATACTCGGGAGCAGTCCACGACGCCGGGCCCGCGACCCCAACCTCGACCGCCGAGACGTGGTGACGTCGTGACCACTGGCGCGCTATCATCTGCCCATGTCGGAGGGGAAGTCTAAGAACACGGAGCGCATCGGCCATTCCGAATCCGCCACAGGACCCGACGACCGCATCGCAAGAGAATATTCAGGGGCCTAGATGATCGCGACCACCTATCGAAGGATCCCCTTCGACCACATGGAGCCTGGCGAGTTCGAACGCCTGTGCCTGGCGTTGATCCGTCGCGCCGTGGATGAGAATGCTGAGCATCTTGGGGCGTCCGGATCCGACGGCGGCTACGACGTTCGGGTCCGGGCCAACGGGAAGATTTCATGCTTCCAATGCAAGCGGGTCAAGACTTTCGGTCTGTCGCTTGCCAAGATCGAGATCGACAAGATCCAGGGAGGCGCCGAAGCTCCCGATGAGATCACGTTCCTGGTCTCCAGCGACGTCCCCAAGAGGACTCGGGACCAGGCCGAAGACTACGCCAACGTCCCATGCACGTTTTGGGCACGCAGCGAGCTGGAAGACCGTCTGTGGCAGCATCCAGACATTGTCGAGCGCTTTTTTGGTCCCTTGCTGCTGCATGGGCCGGAAGGGGCGATTCTGCGACAACCCAGCTACCGCGACGAGCGAAGCAAGCGCCTGTCTACCGAGCTGGGGGAAGCCTACCTACAAAGGGATTCTCTGCTCGAAACCAAGATGGACACCACGGCCCTCGACACCCGCATCCTCGGCCTCAAGCGCGACCTGCGCCACGGCCCACAGCTGCACCCTGGAGAGTTCTTGGCCGATGGCCGCTACCAGCTCATCGATGCCTTGGGGCAAGGTGGCTTTGCCACTGTGTGGTTGGCCTACGATCGCGAAAGCGGTCAAAACGTGGCGATCAAAGTGCTGCATGGTCAGTTCAGCACCACCGGGGAACGGCGCCAGCGTATGTTCCGCGGTGCCCAGCAGATGGCGAAACTGGAGCACGAGCACATCGTCCGAGTTCTCGCTGAGCCGAAGGTGGAAGACGGTTGGGCCTTCTACGTCATGGAGTACCTCGAGGGTGGCAGCTTTCGCCGTGCCGTGATCGATGGCAGCTTGCATACCGAGGCGCGATGGGATGTGTTGGAGAAGATCGCCGCAGCCGTCGACTTCGCCCATCGTCACGGAATGATCCATCGTGACGTGAAACCGGGCAACATCCTGCTCGATGCTGATGGTCTTCCCAAGCTGTCCGATTTCGACCTGGTGCGGGCCGACGACACCACAGGATTGACCCGAACCAAGGCCGGTATGGGCGCCTACGTGTACGCTGCTCCGGAATGTATGGAAGATGCGGCGGGTGTGACCTCCAGTTGCGATATCTATTCCTTGGCGGTGACGTTGGTTTTTGCTTTTCAGGGCAAGGAGCTGAGCTCCCGATTCCTAATCGATCGCAGCTCCTACCTGGGGCAGCTCGGCCTGCCGGAGGGGGCCGTGGAGGTGCTGCAACGGGGTTTGCACCTGGTTCCTGCTCAACGTCCAGAGTCGGCAACAGAGCTGTGTCGCGATTTCCGAGCCGCCTTTGGAGTTGCCTCGCGGCCGACGAACCGACCCCGTCGACCCTCGGATCTGTTGCGTACAATTTCAACACGAGATGGCGACAGGCCACTTTGGTGTGAGATTCCGGCCGGGACGGGCTGGATCGGCAGCCCAACCGATGAGAAGGGGCGGACCTCAGACGAGGGGCCTCGGCACCAGATCGAGCTCAGGGTTCCGTTTTGGATGGCCGCCGTGCCAGTGACGAATGCTCAGTATGCCGTGTTTGCTCCCGGCAAGACGAACCTGGAAAAGCCAAACCATCCCGTGGTCAACGTCAGTTGGAACGACGCCATGAAGTTCTGCACGTGGTTGGCTGACGAGCAAGGCTTCCGAGGTGCACGCCTTCCCACCGAAGAGGAGTGGGAATATGCCTGCCGGGCCGGCACGACGACGCGCTATTGGACCGGTGACACGGAGAGCGATTTGGAGAAAGCCGGGTGGTACGGAGAGGGCTCCAAGGGCTCCCCCCATGCCGTTGGCGAGAAACTGGCCAATCCTTGGGGCCTCTACGACGTGCATGGCAACGTCTGGGAGTGGACGGCCAGCCTTTGGAAAGCCGACTACACCGATCAAGCGGCTGGCCTGAGCGTCGATCCTGCCGACCTCCCGGCAGATCTTGCCGAGCCTCTCCCCCGCGACCGCCGCGTGTTCCGCGGCGGCAGCTTTTGGAACTCTCCGCAGGTCGTGCGGTCCGCTTATCGCAACCACTGGGACCCGAGGGTCGAGCACTGGAGCCGGGGCTTTCGCGTGTTGCTGCCCTTCGCCCCGAGCGAGGATTGATCTCAGATCATTGATCATAGAGATGGTATGAACACCCGGCATAGTGGCAGATTCGGCCGGGGAGGCGGCAATCACACGACGGCCGGTGATCTGCCGCAAGTGCGGTCTTTTCCTATAGAACCCGATAAAACCTAGGCTTTCGGCGTTCGCCAGAGTCACCTGACTTGGTCATTGTGTCGGCAAACTTTGCCGTGCTCGGCAAGCTTGCGGCAAGGATGGCCGCGTTCGGCCTTCGATGTTGGAAGTTTCTTGCCGCGATTTTTGGCCTAACAGACTCTTGCGGCCATTCTTGCCGTGAACCCGGCAGAATCCGCCGCCGGTGGCAGCCGTTGCCGGCTTTCGAGCTGGATTCTGGAGTGCTGGGCTAGGCCAGAAGCACCCCGACCGACGACGCTATCGAGCGTTCGAGGTCGAGGCGGGGTGGGCGGCCGATAGGGTCGAGGTAGCGGGCCAGGGTGTGGCGGAATCGTCGCAGTGGGCGAGGCAGGGCCTCGATGTCGTTCCGTCGGATGCGATGCCCCAGGGCGTCGAGATGGCCAAAGCAAGAGAGGGTTCGAGCCTTGGGGTGTTTCAGCCGCAGGTGACGATGCCGGCCCCCCTCAGGGTCGAGAGCCGGCTCTCCACGTCGAATCCCCCGGCCAGGGCCCCATCCCCCACCGCCAGGGGGCCCTCGGGCCTTCTACGGGCCTTCCAGGCCCTGGGGTCGACCTCATGACTCGCCCCCGGGCCCGTCGCGGCTCTGCTGGACCACCAAGCCGAGGGCGGTCACCAGTCGTCATGGGTACCGACGTGGAAGTTGCCATTTTGCCTTTGGCGTTCTCGTCGACGCGGATCTCGTAGTCGAAGGGAGTACCAGAGGAGGTGGAAGGCAAATAAGGACGGCGAAGAACGTGGAGAGAAATCTCCATATCCCGAAACGTCGATGCGCAAAGAACGAAAACGGTCGACAAAAGTCGACAAAAGTCGACAGTAAGTCGACACGAAGTCGACAAAGTCGACAGTAAGTCGACAGTAAGTCTACAGCAGTCGACATCGTCGACCAATGCAGAAGCAGAAGCAGAGAAGAATAAGAGCTAGATTTTTCAGTTATGGAATATTTGGATTAGTCAGCGGGCGGCAAGGGCGGTCTTTGCAGGCGAAGGGTGAGTCGCCCCAGGCCGGTTCTCCACGCCGTTCGCCTCCAGATGCATCCCCCCTGACTACCTTCAAGCCCCGTTCAGCCCTCCACGGAACAGCCAGGGGCTCTCACACGCCTTCAGACACCCAAACGGCCACCACCCGCCAGCTCGAGACCGGTGTAGGGGTGACAGGATGTGACGCACGCGGCGTCGCGACCATCTGTGACCACTTGTGGCCGAGCGTCACGTTTTGTGACCACCTGTGACGAGTCGTGACCACTTGTGACGAGTCGTGACAAAACGTCACGTTTTGTGACGTTACCGTCACGTTTTGTGACGCTACCGTCACGTTTCGTGACGCTGATGGGTGTCGATTTGGTGTCGATTCAAGTCGACGGGTGTCGACAAATGTCGGCTAGGCCGTAGCATCGATGCTCTCTCTACCCAGTCAGATCGATCACCCGCTCCGCCTCCGGCAAACCACACGCAAACGCATGCAGCTCCGGCCTGCTCTGACGCAACATCTCAACCTCGGGCAAGGCAACCACCACTTCCGAGTTCACAAGGTCCACGAGATCACCCTTCCACCACTTGGCATAGTGCGGCGTGTCAGGATGCTTGGTCCTGTGAGCCAGTCTTCGCTCGAGGATCTTGATCCGCTCGACCCACTCCCAACGTTCGTGGGGAGGCTTGTCGTCGAGGAGGCGAAGTAGCGCTTGGTTGGTGAGCGCTTCACTGCCGCCCCGGTTTTGGATCAGTCGGGGGATGGCGTAGGCACGGGCCAGGTCGGCATCTTCGGGTAGGTCCCTGAGGGGACGCTGGAGGGCTTCGGCCATGGCGAAGCGCAGCCACTTGCGAAGGGCAGGCAGGACAGCATGCCCCAGGGTGCTCGACGGAATCGTCCCTTCCAGGGCCTGCCAGCTCTTGTCGCACCTGGGGCAGTGGTCTTCAGGAATCTCGGTGTCTTGACGGATGGC
>JAJCXR010000032.1 GCA_029263315.1 Acidobacteriota bacterium
CCACCAGATGTAGGCCAGTTGGCCGGGCCAACAGACCAGTGGAACGACGCGCCCCTCAGGGGTGGAGGCGTGAGGGTTCTCGATCCAACCTCGGCGATGCAGCCAACGCCAGAAATCACCCTTGCAGGCCGCGTGGTCGAGCCGTCGGATCTCAGCCCGCTCCGGCTCCGGACGCATGCGGCCGTCGGCCAGGTGGTCCACGGCCCATTGCTCGGTCCCGCGGCGGATCTTTTCCTGCGTCAGGAGGGCCTCCCAGCCCTTCCGCGACACCACCGGCGTGCTCCGCTGCTGATCACAACTGCCCACCACCAGCTTCGTCCACAGCTCAGGGCCGGAGTCGACGTCGAAGTGCTCACGCCAAAAGGTGCCCGGCACCGCCGAGTCGTCGCCGCAGTTCGCCAAAGACCCCGGCGGCGCGGGCGGCGCATCGACCGATTCCGCGAGTTGGGTGAAGATGTCGGAGAGCTCCATGACGCGATTTCCTTCCCTCAGCGCTTGTGTCGGTTCTTGGGTTCGACCAAACGCAGCTTGCCGTGCCGGGCAAACCGGCTCCCGGCCGTCATTTCGAGGTACTTGGTGGCCTCTTCGAGGGTGGCGGGTCGGCTGGCGTCGAATTGCGGATGCTCGGTGACCTTCTCCGTCAGCTCCCGCTCGCGCAAGCGCAGCAAGTCGGTGCGTTCCTGGACGGCTTCGAGCGCCACCTTGAGCAGTCGAGGGTCGCCGGCACGGGGTCCCGTGCGGATCGTCTTGGTCTCGACCGGAACCTTCTTCACAGATTTGCCGGTCTTGATCGGGCGATGCGACTGCCGAACGGTGATTTCCCGGCCATCTTTCTGGGATTCCCGCCATGCCGTCATGGCCTCGCGCCAGATCTCGTCGAGCCGCATCAGCTGGCGGCCGATTTCCTCGCGGGCATGCCGTTGAGTGAGCTCGATGAGCAGCTTTTCGGCGTCGGCTTTGTCGTACTTCACCTGGTGCCGGGTGATTTTTTGAGCACTCGAAAACCTCTTAGCATTCTTTGCGGAAATTTCCGCCTCGCCGAGGCCCTGTTTCCGTAGCAAATCGGCGTGGATTTCCTCGGCTCGACGCTCCCTCTCGGCGTTGACGGCCTTAGTAATCTGGGCATCTGTCCAATTCAGGGCCAAACCCATGGCGACGATGTAGAGATCGAGCTTGCGCTCCGACGGATTCCTTTTGCGTTTTCCCATTTGGCTAACACCAGCTAACAGACGGTTGATGGTCCTGGGTCCCAGCGCCGCCCAAAAACAGCCACATGCACACGCGAGGGCCTAACGTTTGTGGGTCGGCGCTGGGGCCGTCGTTCCTGGTAATACTCGGTCGTTTCTGGAGTGGAAGATGGCGAGGAGGAGGCGGTGGGGGGCGTCTAAACGCGGAAAACCCTCCGAGCCGGGTGGCTGGGAGGGTTTTGGAAGGCTTGGGGAAGGAGTCAAACGGCGTCGCAGTCGGTGGATTCGGGTGTCATCTCGAAGCTGATGGGTCCTTCGCTGTAGCGAATGGCCTCGAACGTGGCTGCTTTCTTCGATCGCGATGTCGTAGACCACTCCAGGTAGAGGGACGAGGTGAGCTTTGATCTGCGAAATACAGTTTTAGCGCGTCTACTTACAGACGCGCCTGTCAGTTTTACCGCTAGGCCAGGCGAAGGGGCTATCAAATCGGGAAAACGAGGGCTCAACTGGGGAGCTGCAGTCGATACAGTATCGGCCTCAACTCCTCTTGGTCTCATATTTGGATTTGCTATTTCCATTCCGAGTTCGAGATCGCTGAACCCTGACTTCAAGGAGAATCTAGGGCTATGAGTTTAGACAAGCTAAGAACCGCGATTGCCGCGAGATTTCCAATTCAATTTGAATACGAGGACCCATCCGGAGAGCGGGTGGGAAACCCTCATGCTGTGTTTATTTTTCGAAGAAAAGATGGCACGGAATCCACAAAGGTCCACATTGAGCAGACCGCTGGAGCAAGCAAGAGCAAGGATGCGAATCCATTTCCGAGTTTTCGCATGTTCGATCTTGAGAAACTGGCCGATACTTCAATTAGGACAGCGGATGGACCATTCGACATTTCCGAAAAATACAACCCAGAATGGGAAGGGTACCAGTTCGTTATTATCAAGGTGTAAATAATGAGCGTCGACCACAGTATCGAATTCGGAGAAGACCTGTGGAATCAATGTGTCTTCAATTTCTCGAGAATCAACGAGGACGAACGAGATGCCGAGCAGATTCACGGCACTCTTTCTGCCTATTCCAAAGAAAATGGTGAGCCCCGATTCACTTGCAAGCTATCAATTGCGGAGCTGCGCGCCCTACACGAGCATCTTGGCCGCTACAGTGTGATAACTGATCACAATAATACCCGAACAGGAAAGTTCATTGAGGTCAGGCCAGACGCCGAGGAGATAAGTAGTCTTCTTAGCCTCGCCGACCATAGAGAGCTGCTTCCTGTTCTGAGAGATCTATTTACGAAGCGACTGTCGAAGGCAGACACAAACATTATTCTGGGAAGAAAAGATGCTTTGAAAAATTATGCTGATTTGCTGGCAGATAGCACAGTCAGCGAGACTAAATGGCAGCACTTCTTCTGTGAAAACGACTGGATCTTTGGATATGGTCTGAGATACTGCTTTCTAAAAATTCTTCAGCGCGAAGCACGTGTATCTAGTTCGGATCTGAGCGGGAGAGACACTGTGATCTCCGATTTTCTCTTGTCTGACCTGAGATTCACGAAGCTCGTCGAGATCAAACGGCCTGACACTCCGCTCTTCGAATCATCCAAGAACAGATCGAGGTCATGGCGGCTTTCTAGTGAATTGACAGAAGCAGTCAGCCAGATACTTGCTCAGAAAGCCCATTGGGAAATCGAGTCACAGACAAGCAACTTCACCAAGGACGGAGGTCTCATCAAGGAAGAGACTGTGGATGTTGACTGCATTCTAATAATCGGAAACCACAATGATGTGACTGGGACTGACCAAGAAGCTCAAACTAAACGCAGAACCCTTGAACTCTACAGGCGAAATCTTCGCAATTTAGAGATCATCACCTACGACGAGCTACATGCAAGAGCGAGTTTTATCGTTACGGGATCTGTATAGCGGTGATATCCCATCTCACTTAGCAGTGGCCTTCGCAGTTTCCATGTATGCCCATCGAGCTAGCTCCTGGAGGTGATTGCTATAAGAAGCGACCGAAGAAGCCCTCTCCGGACCTGCTGGTCGAGAGGGGGCGAGGGTGACCTGGTGTGAATCAGTGAACGCCTTCAGGCAGCCTTGCCCTCGACGGCATCACCGCTCATCCGGAATCCAATCAGACCGTCGCCGTAACGGATCGCATCGAAAGTGACAGCTTTCTCAGTCGGAATGCCGTTGTAGGTGAAGAACCGCTTACCACCCACCAGACGGTTGGGGCTCTTGGACTGTGTGCGGAGCAGATAGGCGCCAGGAGCGTCACCTGAAGCGGCCCGGATACCGACGGTTCCCGTCGAGCGATCGTAGGCCAGCTGCACCTTCTCGACGCCTTCACCGAGCATCTCGGCGGCGGCAGCGGTCAGAACCACCAAGCCGCCGCGGCGGACAGTGATCTGCGGGGAGGAGCTGCTCTCGGAGAGGTTGCCTTGGAAGAATTCGAACGCCGGGACGGTGGTGGCGGTCTCGATCGCGGTGGTTTGGGTCGCGGACTTGCTGGTGGTCTTGGCCATGGTCGTCTACTGTTTGGTTGTTTGTGGGGCGGTCTGTCGTGTCCCCGCTGTCGATGGGTAAGTAGTACCCACGAACGCGGCGAGTGGTCAACGGGCAACGTCGCGGTATTTCGTGATTTCTTCGGGATTCGCGATGGTTCTCTAAAATGAGCGCCTCGGGAGTATGCATTCGAAGATTGGTACCAGGCCGATGGGGGCCTCCCAACCCCTGGGCATGCCACCCATGCGGGCCAGGGGAGATCTACCTTCCCACTGGCCCTGGGGGACCTCAGAACCACCTCAGATCTGCCCTTGCCTGGCCATGGACACCCATCGACCCAGCCCAGCGACAATCAGGTGATCCACCAGCCGAATGCCCATCAAACGCCCGGCTTCTTCGAGGCGCCGAGTGAACACCAAGTCATCGGCCGATGGGGTCGGGTCACCCGAAGTGTGGGTATGGAACAGCACGATCGACGACGCCCGGTGGTGCAACGCCGCTCGGAAGATCTGCCGGGGCTCGACGTTGATTCGCGACAGCGTGCCGCGGAAAAGCTCGCGGTCGGCGATCAGCTGGTTGCGGACATCGAGGAACAGCACCCCCATCACTTCCTGGTCGGCACAGCCGAACCGCAACGCCACGTAGTTGGCGACGACGGCGGGGTGGTCGAGGATCTGGCGATCGATCAGCTTCGTTCGGCCAAGCCGAGCGGCGAGCTCGCGGGCGGCGAGAAGGATCGCCGCCCGCACATTGCCGATGCCTTGACGGTCGAGCAGTTGTTCGTCGACCTCGCCGAGCCCGGCCAGGCCACCGAGGTCTTGCAGCAGCTCATCGGCCAACCGCAGCACCGACCGACCACGACAGCTGGAGTGCAAGAGCACAGCCAGCAACTCGGCATTCGAAAGCGACCGCGCGCCATCTCTCAGCAGGCGATCCGGCAACCGCTCGCTCACTCGTCGACCTCCTGCAGCATCCGTTGACGCTCGGCGTGGCGACAGCACAGCGCGTCGTCGTCGAGGTAGGCCAGGGACTCCAACGTCTCGATGGCGTCGGCCAACAGATCGCCACGGACGCAGCGCACGCCATCGCCAATCTCCTCGAGTAGCTCGAATTGCTCGCCTGGCTTGGGGATCGTCGCCGCCAGGGTGCCGAGCCGTTGGTCGATCTGGCGCAGGTCGTTGACCAGGCTGCCGATGATCCGTCGGGCCATGTGGCAGGTCTCGCGACGCTGGCGATGGACATCGAGTGAGGTGGGCGTGTTGCCGGAAACAAAGAGGGTCGTCATGGGGCCTTTCTCCCAGGTCTTGGGGCCCGCTCATCGATCCATGGGCCCCGGTGGTTGATGGGCCATGGGAAATATGCCGGACAGACGTGGGAGTCAAAGAAACCGAGGGCTGGGACGGGTGTGGGGCTGGGTGGCTCACGATCGTTCTGTCTGTACCTTCTCGGAGGCGCTGCGGGTCGGGTACGGCACGGCGCGTTCCTGAAGCATCCGCCGCATCTTGCGGTCGAACGGGTAGACGTACTTGAGCTTCGCCGGCATCTCGACGCGCCGGGCGTTCGGGTCGACAGTGCGCCTCAACGTGGCGACACTTTGGCCGCCGGGGCCGTACCGGTCGTAGGCGGTTCGCGGGTGGACGATCTCGCCGAGGATCTTGAGGTAGGGCTGTTTCGAGGGCCCGAGGTAGCCGAAGTTGGTGGCCTGGTAAATGGTGCCGACGTGACCCTCCTTCAGGTCGGCATACGACACGACCAGCCGCAACCCTGGCGATTGACGCTTGAGGAGCTTGAGCGACATGGCGACGCATTTCGAGGTCGGCCAATGGCGGTTCGTGGCGGGCGCCAGGGCCACGCGGACCAATTCGCAGGCCTCCGTCGGTTGCAGGCCGAAGGGGCTGGCCAAGTAACGGTTGGCGCCGACGCCGTAGATGATGGCTCCCACGAATCGCCCTCCCTCCCAGACGCCAAAGCGCACCAGCTTGGACGACGGCATGGCCCGTGAGTAGTGCCACCTCATCGTCGCTGATTTGGCTGCCTCGTAGGAGCAACCGGCGATCGTGAGCTCGGGTTTGTCCATCAGCACCGCCCCCTCGCCATCTCGATCGCCCGAGCGAACGTGGCGTCCCGCTGCCTGGCTTTGTAGACGGTCGAGTAGTTGATGCCGCAAAGCTCTGCCGCCACCTTGGAGCCCTTGCCTTGACGGATCAGCTGCAGCACGGCCGCTTGCCAGATGCCCGGATGTTTGTGGGTGCTGGACAGCTCGAAACCGTCCTCGAGGTCGTCGATCTTGGGATCGCAGCGACTGGCTCGACCGATCAGCCGCAAGCCCAGCGCGTCACATTCCCGCAGGTGCATGGAACCTCCCACCGGGTCCGCCACGGTCGCCAAATCACCAAGCTGAGGAGCCAGCCAGGCGAGCAGCGATCCCCGTGGATCGGGCGCCGACGGCGGATCGACGCTGTCCGGCGAGGACGAGCCCCACAGCAGCACCCTGCCACCGGCCAGGCCGCCGAGACCTTGCCAGAACCAGCCCGCCACCTCGAGGGCGTCCGCCACCAGCTGGCCCCGTCGAAAGTGGATCGCCACCGCCAGGCGGGTGCTGTCGGCCGCCAGCAGCCGCATCTCGGCCAGCCAGCCCGCACACCACAGCGAGAACGCCGAGCTCGGCAGATCCGGCACCCGCTTGTCGTCGAGATCGACCACCACGGCGTCCAACCGCCGATGGCCTTGCAGCGACCCGAAGAGCACATCCGCCGAGGCCAGGACGTGCATCCGTGTTGGGTCCTGACGGCTCGTCGCCGTCCAGACCTTGCCCGGGCCCACCGTCAGGCTCCCAGGGCGCGGTCGAGGATTCTTCGGATCTGCCCGGCGGTCAAAGCGATGTGGATCGCCGCGCTGGCCGCCCGGCGTTGGTCCTCCGACAGGTGACCCGAGATCTCGTCGTTGGCCAGCAACTTGAGAGCCACCTCATTTTCCAGCTCGAAGTCGTCGTGCTCCAGCTCCGGGTGCTGGTGCAGGTGGCCGCGTTCCAGCTCCCGCAGCCGGAGGTCGACCCATTTCAGCCGGTGCACCGTCGTTCGCAGGCCGTCGGCCAGGGCCGCGTCGATCAGCGAGCTCGGGATGCCATCAGCGATCCACGAATCCACCATCTCGATCTCGGCGACCTCCAGCTGCCGCCTGACGACTGCCGACGCCTTGCGCAGGAGCAGCTCCCGAGGCCAGCCATCGTCGTCCTCTCCCGCGCCCGCGCAGGCGCCCGCGTCTGAGCAAGCCTGCCTGCTCTTCTCTGAGGTTGGAATTTGGATACTGGAAGATGGAAGATGGAAGATGGAATGTGCCACACCGTCCCCGACACCGTGTCCCACACCGTCCCCTGCACCGTGTGCCGCACTGTCCCCGGCATGATGTGGGGCACCATCCTCGACAGGGTCTAGACCAAGGCCTAACGGGCGTTTGGGGGATTCGACGGGAGCATCGACCGGAGCAACGATTGGAACCACCTCCACCGGCGTCTCCGCCACTGTCTCGGCAGGTGTCTCGATCAGGGTGCCAGCCATTGTGCCCGGCACCCTCTCGGACACCGAGCTAACCCGCATGGCAGCGGGGGCTACGGCGTCCAGGTAGCGGACGCCGGACGCCTCCACGTCCGGCGCCTCGGTCTCCGGCCTCGCAGTGCCGGGCACCTCTCCGGATAGGCGATGCATCGTCTCAGGGATCGCATCGAGCCAGGAGTCACCCTTGTCGGCTGCCACCTCTTGGGACCGCTGCCGCACCATCGAGACCGCCAGAGCCATCCGTCGCCGAACCAAGTCCGTGTTGGGCAGCAGATCGACGATCCGTCCCCAACCCGTCACCACCGACGGATTCGCCGGCGTCTCGAGATAGTCGGCCGACAGCGCCACACAGCGCTTATCGACCTCGACGCGGCCAGCCGCCGTCAGGACTTGCAACGCCGCCTCGCAGTTCCGGCGTTCGAGCCCGCACTCATCTGCCAGGCCGCCAACGGTCATCCGCAACAGACCGAGGGAGGTCATCTGCGGATGGGTGATCAAGTGAAAGTAGACGAGCCGGGCATCGATCGACAGATCGAAGAACACCTCGTCGTTGTGGTGGTCTGTGCCCACCAGTCGTTTGCGCACGTCGAGTCCTCCTGCTGCCCAATTGGGCGTCGTTGTTCATTGGGAGCCCGTGGTTCATAGGGAACCAGGGGCGGAACAGCGAGGCAGGAGAGGAGGGTGGGCCACGGATGCAGGGTCCTGTATTCTTGGGGAGAGCTGGTGGGACAAAAAATCTTCCCAGAAGGACGCAAGTGGGAATTGGCCCACTTATGACCCACTGGCGAAAATGCCCCCTCTGGGGGATCTCCGTCAGATGACCCTAAGCTGTTTCTAGATAATCGTTTACGGGACCGTCGACGACGTCTGGGTTGACGGCAATGCCCTCTCCGCTTGCGGGAGAGGGCGGGGGGTGAGGGCTCTGGTACAGGCTCCCTGGTGAAAAGCGTAGCGGAATGCCCACAGCACATGCGGCAAACGGGACGTCGAGAAGCCCGAGGCTGTGCGACAGGTGAATCTCTCTGAATGTCGCCAAGGCAGTAATCGCAGTGGGCGGGAGTCGGCCAAACAATGGGAAGCGGCTACACCAATTTCATCACCTTGCGGACTCGATCTTTGTCGTCGGCGTCCTGAATCAGCTCCATGATGACGGACCCCGGCACGGAGGGCAGGTCCGCCAATTCGCCAAACCACTCGATCGCAGGACGATGCCCTCGAAGAATATCGCCCTCGAAGATATCGATGTGGACATTAGAACTAGGATCTGCCTAGGCGCCTAGTCTCTCGGCCGTCTCTCAGCTTGCTGACGAATCCTGCGAGCATGAGCCTGACCATCGTCGATATCGGAGCGCGAACCGATGACCCCCTCGCGCTTCCAGAATGCAACCAACTCGGCTCCATTACTCAGCTGACCACTGGCCTCGGGAGTATCACCGAGAAGTCGCAATGCATATTGCTGCAGAGGCATGCCCAGGCGCATCGCCTCTGCAGATAGCCGGGTTTCAAGCTCGTTGGGTAGATCGAGAGTGAGTGGCATTTTCTAGCCCTTCGTCTGCTGGCAGTTAATGGCCTTGGACAACCCAATCCATGGGCCAGGCCCGGCATTTC
The DNA here is from genome assembly GCA_029263315.1 of Acidobacteriota bacterium. Taxonomy (GTDB): domain Bacteria; phylum Acidobacteriota; class Thermoanaerobaculia; order Multivoradales; family J023; genus JAJCXR01. The sequence goes on from JAJCXR010000032.1 coordinate 8,860, forward strand.
TTTACCAGGAGATTCGGCCATGGCTCTCTGCTGTAAGCATCGGCTTGCCGTGAGCGGCCAGTGCCAGGCCTTCATCGCTTGGAAGTGGATGTCTTGCAAGGCCACTTGAATCGCCTCGCCTCAGCCCTTGGAGTGGTTCCATACCTCTGCCGAGCATGACAGTCGGATCGTCGACGGGGTCTATAGGCCGGTGGGCCATGGATAGGGGGGGTTCAGCTCCGAGGCAGTAGCACTCTGAACCTCTAAATTACATAGCCGCCTGGTCAAACCCTCGGTCTGCGGCGCAACCCTCGTAGCCCCTCGACCTCGAAAGACAAACACCCGAAGAGTGTCAGCTCGTGCGGCCACTCCGCACACCGGGAAACGGCAGAACGTCCACCGGCAGCCAATCACGCCACAAGCGAATTGGAACCCCCTGCAGTGTTTCCAGCTCGATGATGACGTAGATTGTCCAAATCAACAGGGTTTGACCCGAACGCAAAACCGTCAGCCCTTGATCCCAACAAGCATCCAATATCGCGTTTAGTTAGATGAGGGACAACTATTTTGATCCTCATCGGTGGAACAGCTCGGGACACGATTCTGACCAGGTCCTCTTGTGCCTCTTTCGCAGGAGCAAGGATTTAAGGGGCTGAAACTAGTCACTTCTGACCGAATCTCTAGAATCGGAGGCTCACTTTGACAAGAAGAGCTCTGAAGGCGACGAATTCAGTCTTCGGCTGGGCAAATCTTTGGCTGTTGACTGATCCTCGCCTACTGAGGTTCGCTTCGGGATCTGCGTTTATCGTCCCAATCCTAGCGAGAGTCTCTTCAGCTACACAAGAGGGATGGGCAGCGGTAATGCTTCAGTTCCTGGACGCCCAAGTATTCACGATCCCAGTCAATCTACTTAGGATCTTCTGGGCAGGCTTCTTTCTACTAGTCGCCCAGGTCGTCGTACGGCTTGCAGCCCCCCAAGTAACGAGGTCAAAAAGTGACTCTGAATGGCTCTCAACTACTGCGATAAGAGATGAGATCGCCTTCCAATTGCATGAGCAAGGTAGCGAAAACAAAGAAGTAATCATCAAAGGGCTAATGGCTGAATTCCACACGAATTTTGCAGAAGCGAATGTGAAAAAAAATATTCCAAGATTTATTGCAAGCTTCCTTTTCATCATATCCGCAGTCTTGATTGCGACAGTCCTGTTTTCCCAACTATTGATAGTGTACCAAGCCACACTTCCATTGCTCGCCCTTCCATAGAGAAGCCCTTAGAGGACACATAAATGACGACTGCACAAACTGACGCAGTAGACTTACTTCGACCGATTCTGTGGGCTACGTCACTGGAGTCGCTACCCGAACTCTACATGCCCGGTCTCTACGCCTATGACTGGGACAATGGCATAGAGCTCGAACCTGTTGCCCCATGGAGCTACGAAAACAAAATAGAAAATTTCTTGAGAAGAGACCCAGGGCTGAGTGGCTCCGAGGATCCAGATAATATCCTAATTGTCATTGGAGGAATAGGAACTGGCAAAAGCACCTCTATTAGCCGCGCAGTACGCAAAGTCAGTAGAACCGAAAGAACATGCAGCAAATGTTCCAGTGGCTTTTGCAGTACCAGCCAGAAAGTCATACCCCTCGACTTTAAGCGAAAGGGTTCGGTCACTGACCCACTAAACCCCGACGCCGAGGTCGAAGACGACTCATCGGAAGAATTCTGGACTTACGTCCATCAGATTGTCATATCGAGCTATCCACCGATACCAATAGCCGAAGAGATATCAGATTTCTGGAGTTGGTGCCTTCAAAACGCCTCATTCTTGGAACTCTCTCCAATCGTAAGTCAGACAATTTTTGCAATCAGAGAAAAGGTAGATTTCCTTTCTGGAGGGGATTCAGACTATTTTGGATGGTCTAGAAAAGACATCCAACGTGATCTAATCCAAACCAGAGAAAATTTCTTGTCAGAAATCGGCCCTGAGGATTTAGCATGGTATGCCGTGTATCGGATGGCATTTCAGCGGAGACAACAGGAATCTGCATGCAAATGTGCAATTCTATTTCTAGATAATGTCGACCACCTTAGCCCCGAGTTACAGAGGATTGCAGTAGATCTCGCAGTCAGACTCTCCCAATTAATACCTGCCCGAACCATACTTGCAGTCAGACCACTAACATGGGAAAGAAGTTTCCACGGCCACTATTTGATAAATTCAATACCTCATCGATCACCGAATATCCATGATGTTCTCTGGGGCCGGATCGATTTTTTCCTCGCAAACACAGATACTAGCACTGCGCAAAATATTTCTCAGAAACTCAGGTTTCTCGCCCAAGCTTTTAGTGGACGAGGGTATGATCCGCTTCTTAAGAAGCTCATCGAGGCAGCTTCCGGATTGAGTATCCGGTACGCCTTAAGAAATTTTAACAATATGCTAGAGTCACGCCTAGTCACTAGGGACGATGGGGACGAACTGGGAAGGAGAACACATCTGAGCACCCTGGCAAAGGCTTTTCTTTTTGGCAGCCGCAAGGGTTTAATACCGCAGAGCTTCGATAACATTTACTCAGTCAAAGGAATGAAGGACGAAGCAAGATGGCTTGTAAAGCCTAGAATTCTAGAAATTCTATACAGCAAAAGAACAGGCGGAGAGAAAGTGCGACATGTCCATGGCATCATGAGAAAATTCGGTTGCGAAACCGACCTGTTCGTCGATGCTCTCAACGAAATGCTGGTGCGTAAGCGACCCCTGATTTGGTGCAATGTTGACAGCAGGGTTTCAGACCCGGACTCTGTCGGAAGATTAACATTGACGCCAATAGGTCACGGTTATATCGGTCATCTATTTGGAGAAGTCCTCTATGACGAAAATACTATACCCTGGGAGTATACAGCGGTAAAGGGACCCGCGGGGGCATGGGAGTTTCACAAACTTATTACCGCAAGAGATTTGCTAGAGTCAAGGACGGCAAAAGAAAAATACGGAGCCTTATTCTACTTTGGCATTTTCTCCCAAGAAAGGCCATCTCTAAGCTTCAGACACGCAGAGAACCTTATGCGTGGGCTCCCGTTTCGAATCGGACGCGACAGCGAATATGATCCAAAGCGGATTGAATGGGTACGTTCCAAATTTCTTGAGCAGTTGGGGCCTGTTCCCAAAGCCGCAGGCCGTTACTAGATTGATTCCAAGTGGGACCGCCGCCTTCAAGTCAAGCGGTACCAACTTACGACAACTTGACTCTCTTGTACTCGAGACTATCCACCCATTGCCGTTCCTTCGACCTGGCGCTGGGCGTCCCCGAGACCTACTCCGGCATCCCTCCAAGGTCGACGCATCGACGGACTCAATGGCCCGCTGCGCACCGTCCATGGCTCGCTCGACGACGGCCTGCGTCCCCTCGAATTCTGCCTCGTCATGCGGCGGTCGAGGCCAGGTGATTTGCCGCAGGCCGGTGGCGATGGTGCCGACGGGCCAAACGCCGCTGATGCTTTCGTCGAGCTCGGCGGTGTGCGAGCCCGCTAGCGACAGAGACGTGATTGGCGTGCAGACGGACGCCGTCGATTCGGATATCGGTTCCGACTTCCGACAGCCCGCACACCGCCGGCAGTGAAGACGCCCACGGCGACTCAACACGCACAGGAATCTCGAATACGTCGCCCACCGAGACGCTTCCTTCCGTCCAACGGAGTTCGACGTGGCTGGGAGCTGCTCCGAGGCCGCTGCCGTCGCTGGAGAGGCGGGTGCAGGTCCACTGGTTGACCGTCACAGCGACATTCGTCGGGCCGATGGGCTCGTCGTCCAGAGCGACGGCCACCTCGAAATCGCCGACGGCGAGGGCCGTGCCCGTCGCCCGCCATCGAGAGCGCGGCGCGCCTGCTCTTCGGCCGCCTGTTGAGGCATCAAGCCGAAGGCGACAGCGCGATGTGCTGCCACGCCGACCCGGCGCTGCAAGTCTCTTGGACGTGATGCGTCGCCTGACGCCGATCCGCAGACTTCACCATTTTTTTCCCAGCATATCCTTGAGGGCCTGGTTGTCCAGGCTCAGGTCGGCCACCATCCGCTTGAGTCGGCCGTTCTCCTGTTCCAGCTCGCGTAGTCGCTTGGCTTCGCTGACTTCGAGGCCGCCAAATTTCGCACGCCACCGGTAGAAAGTTTGTTCGCTGATGCCTTGCTCTCTGGCCAGGTCGCGGACGGCTCGGCCCGCTTCAACCTCTTTGATGAACCCGATGATTTGCTGCTCTGTGAATCGACTTTTCCGCACGATGTCCTCCGTCATCTTTGTTTATCGGACTGAGGAGTCTCACGCAATGGCCGGACCAGGAAATGGGGAGCAGATCAGGTTGGTTACCTACCGGTTCTGTTGATCCAGGTTATTTCGGTGGGGGTCACAAAAAGGTCCCTCTCGACTGAGTAGTCAAGAGGGACCGAAGCGTCAGAATCTGTCCGACGCAAAGACCTGCCTTCTTGCCGCGAGGGTAGGCAGCTGTCAGCTTGTCTTCGAGGAGGTCCGCAGCGGCACTCCTCAATCGATCATGCGCACTGGCGAGTGTTGTTGGGATAACAACGGCAAAGATTCGGCTCGCCGTTCCAGCAATATACCGGGGGTGTCGGATATAGGCAGAACGACCCCTCAACCTCAGAACAGGCTGGCAGAGGTGGCCCCCACTGAGCCTCGACAGGAAGCAGAAAAGCTGGCAACTCGGAAACACTATCGGCAAGGCACGTCGCCGAGTCGAGCTGCTCGACGGTCGTCTGAATTGAGTCATTCGTGGCACCGCTAGTCTCTTGACCGATGGCCAGAGGTGCGAGAGCAAGCAAAAGGACGGAAGTAAAGGCAATTAGAATCTTCATTTGAGTTCCTTTGGGTGTGTGTGAGATCGGAAAGTGTACGCATGCGCACCTGAGCGCGCCTTGTAGAGGCTTGTTCAGTCAGAACAAGATGACCACGCTCAGGGGCCGGCCCTGACAAGACAGGATCGGGTCCTTCAAGAAACTAGACATCTGCGGTGTCCTTTGAGCTAGTTACCTCCCTTTTTCCTCAGTATGAATGTCAGTCTCACCGAAGGCACTCTCGGTGACCATCGAGTAGGGCTGTTGCTGCTCTTTGCAAGGAGCGAGGTGAACTTTTCGCCTATGGCGCCGCAGATCCATCCTCACTGCCTGATCGATCGGCTGGAAACTCGTCACATGCAGGCTCACTTCTCGTGTCGCAATAACAGCCTTTCCTTTTTCGCCATTCTTAGTGCCATGTCATAATAGAATAGAGTCAATGGTTTGAGGTAGGGGTTAGTCTTAGAGGGATTTTTTCGAAATTTTTCTGTATGAGTGCTGAGGCCAGCTTCGATTCCGGGAATCCGTTCACCGATCTCGACCACCTCAGATCTGCCCTCGCCGGGCCATCGAGACCATCGCCCTATCCCAGCGACAATCAGGTGGTCACCAAACGGATGCCCATCAGACGCCCGGCTTCCTCAAGGCGCTGGGTGAACACCAGGTCATCGGCCGATGGCGTCGGGTCGCCGCTGGTATGGGTATGGCACAGGACCATCGACAGCGCCCGGCGGTGCAATGCCGCCCGGGAGATCTGCCGTGGCTCGACCTGGATTCGGGACAGCGTGCCGCGGAAGAGCTCTCGATCGACGATGAGCTGGTGCCGAACATCGAGAAACAGCACGCCCATCACCTCTTGGTCGGCACAACCGAACCGCAACGCCAGATAGTTGGCTACGACGGCGGGATGATCGAGGATCTGGTGATCGATCAGCTGGGTTCGCCAAGGCGTGCCGCGAGCTCGCAGGCAGCGAGGAGAATCGCCGCCCGCACCTTGCCGATGCCTTGACGGTCGGGCAGCTGTTCGTCGACCTCGCCGAGCCCGGCCAGGCCGCCCAGGTTTTGCAGTAGCTCATCGGCCCGCAACAGCTCGATCCGGCAACCGTTCGGTCATTCGTCGACTTCCGGCAGCCCCAGAAGGACGCAGGTGGGATTTGGCCCACTAATAACTCACTGGGGAGAAAACGACGAAATGACCCCTCTGGAGGATCTCCGTCAGATGGCTCTAAGCTGTTTCAAGATAATCGTTTACGGGACCGTCGCCGACGCCTGGGTTGACGACAATGCCCTCTACCGTCCCCGGGAGAGGGCGGGGGGTGAGGGCATGCAGCGATCCTACATCCGAGAAGGTCCAACATCCCCAGGCTTAGGGCTAGGGTCAGAAGCACAGCGAATTCAAATCATCGGTTTTTATTACCAGACCCTAAACCGTAGGGTTGTGCCTTGGTGTCCGTCAGAGCTCATGCGAGACAACTTAGCCTCTGGTGGCAGCTCTCGTTTGAGAAGCCCTAGCCAACCTGATTGCCCCACAAGACTGGAGAATGCATGGCACCGTTGGTCACCGATCCCGAGATCAAGAAAGAACTGGCGGTATTCGACGCTATTGAGACGGACGAATTCTACGAAGATTTCGTCCGTGTGGCGTCTTTCCTCTCCGACAAAGCGGCAGTCATTCTTGGCCTGGAAGGCCTAGAAGGTCGACTGCGAGAGAAGGCTGAGACCCAGTGGCAGCAAAGCACCGACTACGTGGATCGGCGTCAATTCTACGCCTATTACGGAATACTTGATGGACGCTTAGATCGTTTGGTTCTCTCCCATCTCACTGGACGCTCCAAGAAAGGCTACTTCAAGCACTTGGTCTCGTCGAGCCTGACGGATCTCGAAATGGCTAGAAGTTTCGCCGTCGGCGGTGAGCTCCTGGCGCCTCGGGCTCAATACTATTTAGGACCCGTCTCGCCGGACATCTTTCGTCAACAGATTCTGGCCGGGCGTCCTCAAGGCAAGGATCCCTTCGTCGACCCTGGACACGGCGAATACACCCATCGCATCCAGTGGTACGCCATCATGTCTCTAACCAGCAACATTCAATTGACTCACGCAGCAGTTGATGTCTACAAGGCCATCGGGCGATTTGCTGCTCCAGAGGGCTCGTACCAATCAACATTCCAATGGGGTCTGTGGGATGCAGTCTGCGATCGTGACAACGGCACGGCGGCGGTCGTTCCGTTCAAGGCGGTCAGCGCAATTGATTTTCGATGCCCCAACTGTCTAAATGCCTACTTGAGGTCTGCAGACGCCCACGTCAATATGCCATACCTCAACGCTTTCCTTTGTGGTCGCTATGAGAAGCGATTGAAACCAGCCGACCCGCTTGACTATGCAGCCAGGAAGGTTTTCGGGAAACCAAACTACGATGCGCTCGATGGAGGCGAACAAAAAGACCTCATGAGCCGCCTGCCCACTCTTCGGGCTGTCTACGATCCAGGAACCGGTTGGCGGTAGCTATTCGTATGCTGCTAGCGCCTTTCTGTCGAAGACTAGACGATTGATTGCGTGAGATTTCCGGCTTCCAGCCTTTGACCCGGATAGCTCGTGGCCTTTCAGCGGCGTAGAACCCTTCCCTCAAAACCCAACACCCGCGGCACGGTGCCGAGCACCACGTGCGTCTTGTCGGGCTGATCGACTAGGACGCGGTAACGCGTCGTGGTCAGCCGGCACAACAACATCAGCTGTAGGATCGCCAGGTTGGCTCCCAAACACGAACGTGGCGCCCAGCCGAAGGGCACGTAGGGCGAGCTGTGGTCGCTCTTCGACGTTGGCTCGGACGCCATGGGACACTTGGCATCCCTGGCTCGTTCAACGGTTTCTTGGCTCTCTTCCTGGTCCGCCGGGCACTTGTCTGCCTGGGCGGGGCGTCGCCAGCGTTCGGGCTCTAAGCTCTCCGCCCGCCGCCAGCGCTGGGCGTCCCGATGCATGAGGTAGGGGCTCAGCAACACCCGCTGTCCAGCCCGCAGCTGCTGGTCGCCTATGGTCATGTCGACCAATACAGGCCGTACCATGAGCAGCGGTAGGCTCCACAGGCGCAGGCTTTCTTTGACAAAATCATGGGTCAGGGGCGCCATGCGTGCCGGTGCCTTGGCCAGTTGGATTGGCGTCAATGGGGCGAGTTCGGCGGCTAGACGATGCCGCCACTGGGGGCGTCGGCTGAGCTCGAAAAGTAGGCAGGTGGCGGCCGCTCCGGGGGGACCGGCGATGGCGGTGAGGATCGAGCACAGGGCATCGACGGCGCGGTCGAGGCCGAGGCGGGGCAAGAGCTCGACTAGGCAATCGGCCAGGTCGTGTCGGCGTGGGCTGCGTCCTGCGGCACGTTGGCGCAGTTGGCGCCGCACCCCTTGGCCGAGCCTTAGCTGTGTCCACAGGGATAACCAGAGGCCGCTTCTCGGCGCACCCGGCAGGGCCAGTAGTTGCTCGGTTTTGAGGCGCCGGTCCCGGTGGGCGATCTTCGCCTCGCGGGGCGATAGGCCGTCGATCACCAGCGGCAGCAGGCTACGGCCACACAGCTCCTGCGCCCAGTTGCCGAGATCCCCCGTCCGCTCACCGGTCGACTCACAGTGACTGGCCATGGCTTGGGCCAGTTGCCCTGAGGCCGCGCCGCTCACCATGTGGCGTAATTGGTCCGTCCAGGCCACCCGCAGCTCCTGCCAAGTCACCGGTGGGCTGGGACGGCGCAATAGGAGATCGATCCAACGATCACTGAGGGTGGAATCGGCAAAGTTTCGACGATTGAATTCCTGTGCCGCCCGCGGCTCGAAAACACAGAGCTCTTCGGGCGAGGTCCAGAAAAGCCCCCCTTCGTTTTCGGACCGCTGCTGCAAGCGGCGAAAGATTTCCGGCACTTGGACGGGTTGCTGCATCGTTTCTCTCTTCAACTGCCCACAGGACATCCGACGGGCGGACATCGGACGGGGGGACCGGGGCTCGGTCCCCCCGCCGAGGGGCATCACAGTTGGTGGTAGATGTACCAGAGGTAGTTACCACAACCTCGGGTGCGCAAGGCCAGAGCCTTCTTGACCGCACGGGCGAGTTTCTTTGCCATGACGCCTCACCTCCTTTCCTGACAGGTCAGCAATGAATCGGCGGAACGGCATGCGACGGCCAGCCCGGGGTGAGCAACTCCCGGCGGGCCCTCTGAAACGGGTCGCGACAGGGCGATGGCGCGTCGGCGATCGAACGACAGCGTGAATCTTGGGGGCGCCAGGGCGGCGCTCACCTGCGGCTCCAGTTGGTGCTGGGTCACCACCGGCCAATGCCCGTCGAGGCTGTGCTGCAGAATGTCCTCCACCAACTCCAGGGTCAGCCCGGCGGCGGCACAGAAGTGGGCTCCCCAGCCGAAGGGAAGGAAGGCGGCCGAGGGTTGGCCGGTGGCCCACCGGTGGGGCAGAAATCGAGTGGCCTCCGGCCAATGATCCGGATGACGATGCAGTAAGTAGGTGCAGACCACCACCTGGTCGTCGTCGTCGACCGCCTCGCCGGCGACGGCGTGCGACCGGCTGGGGCGTCGGCCCAACAGCCAAGCGATGGGCCACAGCCTCAGGGCCTCCCGCACCACCCAGGCGGGGGCGGCGTCGGTGGTGGCGCGGGTGCCCAGGGCGTAGAAGCACCAGCCGAGGGTGAAGCCGATGGACCCGGCGCTGGCGAAGAGCGTCGACAACAACACTTCACCCAGGAGATCGCTGGGCACCTTCGATGACACCGCCTGCACGATGCCCTGCAGCAGGTCTTCCGGCGGGCCGGCGGGGCGGCGGCGACGGCCCTGAATGGCCCTGCTGAGGCTGCGGGCCACGTGGCGACGAAACAACAGACGGCGCCACCAGCTGCGCCGCTGCACGGCTCCGGCCAGCACCCCATGGCGGACGATCTGCCGTAGCAGGCGCTCCTCGTCTTCTTTGCCGGAACCCACCAAGGCGGCCACTAGATGCTCGAAGATCAACCAATTGCCGGCATCGGGCCAACGGCTGGTGTCCGAGCGAAGGCGCCACAGGACTTGCTCCAGCTCAGGCCGATGGGCATCCAGGTGGCGTTGCAAGAGCAGCCGGAAGGAGCGGCCGATGGCGACCTGGCTGGCCCGCGGACCAAAGGTGCCGAGACGGGTGTGGAAGAAGTCGGAGTCATCTTCGTAAAGCCCATCGCGGTTGCTCAGCACGGCCCTGCAGGTTTCGGGCGCCGCGACGATCAACTGCCGGCCGGGGATCCAGAAATGATCACCGCGCCGGGCAAAACAGGCCTCGAGACTCGACAGGGGACGCCGGTGGAAATCCGCCGCCGTGGGCTCTTGGAAATCCACCGCCGAGCCGGCCGATCGACCCCGTTGTTGTTGTTCCATGCGGCGCTCCTGTGCTCGATCGTTGCCTGCGGAGAGAGGCAGGGGCTCCTCACCGCTGCGAGGTCCGAGCCCCGCGGCGTCTCCGACGCCGGGCTCTCCTCGGGCTTCGATCTACAGGGCGTCATGGGAACGTCGTGTCCCTCATGGCCGATTGACTTTTTTGACGAGCTATCTTCTGGCGTCATCTCGAGGACAGGCCGAGGGGCCGATCTTCAAAAAATCTTTGTGCAAAAGCGAAGGATCCCCTCAGCGGGGTACACTCATCGAGTCATGGAACCCTCCTTGCCGAATCCCGAGCCCACCCCAGGCCGCCGTTGGAATCGCCGGGCCACCGTCGACCTCCTGCTCTTGCTGCTTTTGGGGGCCGTCGTTTTCACCGCCGGTTTTGGCCTGCGGGATCCTTGGCCGGCCGATGAGCCGAGGTTTGCCTTGGTTGCCCAGGAAATGGTCGACAGCGGCTCTTGGTTATTCCCCCGACGGGCGGGCCAGCTGTACCCCGACAAGCCACCCCTTTTCATGTGGGGTATCGCCCTCGGCTACAAGCTCACCGGTTCCATTCGCTACGCCTTCCTACTGCCGTCGCTGCTCTCCGGTTTCGGCATCCTGACCCTGATTTACGATTTGGCACGACGACTGTGGCACCGGCGCGTCGGCCTGGCGGCGGGTTTGGCGGCTCTTACCGTCGTCCAGCTGCCGCTGCAAGCCAAAACGGCTCAGATCGACGCCAGCGTTACTTTCTTCATTACCTTGGGGCTCTACGGTGTGGTGCGACATCTGCTGCTGGGGCCATCCTGGCGTTGGTGGTACATCGCCTGCGCCGCCATGGGTTTCGGCGTCATCACCAAAGGCGTCGGCTTCCTGCCATTGCTGGTTCTGTTGCCATGGGCCTATGGCAAATGGCGAGGCTGGCCGTCCCTTCCGCGGCTGGGCGGTAGCTTCTGGCAATGGGCGGTCGGCCCGGTATTGATGCTGGCGGCCATCGCCACTTGGATCGTCCCCATGTGGTGGTGGGTCTCCTCCAGCGGCGATCCGGATCTCCTGGCCTATCGCAACAACATCCTGTGGGGACAAACGGCGCAGCGCTATGCCTCGTTCAAGGGACACCAGAAACCCATTTGGTATTACCCGGTTCAGGTCATCCCGGTTCTTTGGCTGCCCCTCAGCTTCTTCTTGCCCTGGTTGATTCCCGCTTGGTGGCGACGCCTACGACGCCGGGACGGCCGCTATTTGCTGCTCCTGGGTTGGATTGTCGCGGTGACCTGCTTCTTTACCTTGAGCTCGGGCAAACGGGGCGTCTACTTGCTGCCGGCGGTCCCCGCCTTCGCCCTGTGCTGCGGTCCCCTGCTGGCCGCCGGGATCGATCGCCTCACCGGCCTGCGGCGGACCGCCCTGGGTTTTGTCGCCTTCTTGAGCAGCGTCTTTCTAAGCCTGGCGGCGGTGAGCCACTGGCGGTTGGTGCCGGCACCGTCGGGAATCTCTTGGAGCCCGGCCGCCTCCTGGCTCTTTTTGCTGCTCGCCCTGGCCGGGGGGAGCTGGATCACCCTGCATCTCAGGAAATCCAGGCAGGTCAGCCCCTTCAACATGCTCACCGGCTTCATGGCTTGTATCTGGCTGGCCTATGGGCTCGGGGTGTATCCGCTGCTCAACGACCAGCGCTCAGCCAAAGCCTTGATGCAACACGTCGCCGAGCGCCTGGAACCGTCCACCGAGCTCGCGGCCATCGGTTGGCGGGAACAAATGATGTTGCAGGCGGATCGTCCGATCACCCACTGGGGCTACAACGACGGCAACTTCCAGCGCGCCGAAGTGCCGGACCATCTGCAAATGGCCGCCGCCTGGTTGCGTGCCAAGCCCGTCGGTCAACGGGCCGCGATCCTACCCGCCGCCTGGATGGAACCCTGCTTCGATGCCGATGCGGGCATTGAGCTGGGACGCTGGCACCGTCTCGACCTCAGATTGGTGGACGCCGCAGCCGTGCGTCCGGACTGTCCGTCCGGCGAGCTCGCCCTGCCGTCCTATCGCAGCTTCCGCTGAGACCCCATAGGTGCCTGGCACCTCGTGGATCTAGGTTCCATAGGTGCCTGGCACCTGATGAATGGCAGAGACCCCATAGGTGCCTGGCACCTGGTGGATGGGTGCCCGTGATAGGTGCCTGGCACCTAGAAAATCGCGCCCGCGTGCCGGAAGAACAAGTGCCTGGCACCTCGCGAAAGAGGTGCCAGGCACTTTTCAGGGAACCAACCCCACTACTGGGGACAGATCGACAGGTCGTCGACGCCCCCTTCAACCAAATCTCCACCGCCGGTGCCATCGGACACCTGCAGGCGGAGCTTGACGTTGCTACCGGCCGCCACGGTGGCGGTGGCCTGGGTCCAGACGGCGTTGCTGGTAATGTCCCCCTGATCGACCAAGGGGCTGTAGCTGGTGCCGCCATCGGTGGAGATCTCCAAGCGGAAGAAATCGCCGCTGTCGTCACCGGCATCCCGCTGGCCGTGGAAGTACCAGATGGCAAGATCCGAGGCTTCACTCACCGCATAGACCGGCGATTCGGCGATGCAGTTGCCGCCGTCGACATCGGCATTGCCGGCGCTGCTGTTGGTGCCGGTGAAAAAGGCATTGCCACTGCCGGAGGTGTGATCGCCCCCCACTTGGGTGGTGACTCCACCGTTGCTTTGCGCGGTGGGCGTGGCGGCCACGAAGCTACCGGTGGTGCACGTGCTGCTGCCGCTGTGCACCCAACCGGCGGCACCGCCGTCGAAGCTCACTTGTGCCGCACAGCTACCCGGCGGCGGTGTGTCTTCGTAGACCCGCACATTACGGAACCAACTGTTGTTGCCGGAGCCGGCATCGTTGTCGTTGCTCAACACCAAGTACATGCTACTGCCGGTGTAGAACTGCCCCACCGGAATGGTATAGGTGGTGACGCCGCTCGAATAGTTGTTGAAGTCCTGGAAGGCGGTGGTCCAGGTCTGGGTGCCGTGCAACTGGAAGAGACGGTTGTTGTTGCTCAGGGTGTCGTCTTCATCAAAACCGATGCCGTGGATCTCACCCTGCACCGTGGACTCGAAGTCGACCTCGATCACCGTATTGGCGGTGACATTGAAGGTCTGCGTCGTGCGACGCCAGGTATTGCCTTGCAGCAGGAGACCATCCCCACCGTCGACGACGGTGGCGTTGGGCGAGGTGTCCTGGTTGGAGTACGACACCGTGGCGGTGCTGTTCCAGTTGATGCAGTCGCCGCAGCCACCGCCCACCGCATCGATCGAAATCGAAACTTGCGCGTTGCCCGTCAGGCCACCGGAATCGGTGACTGAAGCGGTGATGGTGTGGCTGCCCAAGGACAGGGAGCTGCTGGAGAACGAGCCGCCGGAGCCGATGTTGCCATCGATGGACGAGGTCCAGCTCAGGGAGCCGGTCAAGGTACCGTCCTCGGCATCGTTGGCGGTAGCGGCGAAGCTGACGCTGGTTCCTTGATCGAAGGACGCACCATTGGACGGCGCGCTGAGGGCGACGCTGGGCGGCGCATTGCTCGGTGTGCTGACGGTGATGCCCACCTGCGCCGAGTCCGACAAACCGCCCGAGTCGGTCACCGAAGCGGTGATGGTGTGGCTGCCCGCCGACAGGCTGCTGGTCGAAAAGGAGGTGCCGGTGCCGATGCTGCCGTCGATGGACGAGGTCCAGCTCAGGTCGTTGCCGATGTTGCCGTCCTGTGAGTCGTTGGCCGAGCCGCTGAAGCTGACGTTGGCACCCAGCACGAAGCTGGCACCGTTGGACGGCGAGCCGATGGCGACGGTGGGCGCCGTATTGCCCCCCGCCGATTCGACGGCGAAGACCAAGTCATCGGCATCGTCATAGCTGCCGTTGTTGCAGGCGTTGGCGCTTCCCTGGTAGCGGAAACGCGCCCGCACCGCCTGCTGGGTGCCGCTGGGCAGGGTGTAGTTGGCGCTCAGGGTCTGGACGCCTCCCGCCGACGGCACCATGGAAGTGATCAGCGTCCAGCTCGGAGCGCCGGCATCGGCGGCGTAGTAAAGATCCAGGGTGTCCGAGGACCCCGTCGAGTAGGCGTAGACCGTGGCCTCCACTTGCACGGTGGCCCCGGCGCTGAAGTTGGCGCCGTCGAGGGTGGAAACGACGATGCGGTCATTGGATTCATCGGAGTGATAGGTGCCGGAGGTGCCGTCGGCGCAACCGTCCAAAGTATTGGGCTGATTGCTTTCCGGTCCGAGACCGGCGCGACCGTCGAGCAAGCCCTGGGAATCGCAGGAGCTGCCGGCGACGGCGCAGGCCGGAACGCCCAAACCACCATTGAACACGGCATTCTGCGGGCCATTGCTACCGGCCGGGGTGACGTTCACCGTCACCGCATCCTGGGTGCTGCCACAGGAGGTGGTGGCGGTCACCGTGTAGACGGTGGTCGAAGCGGGCGAGACGGTGATCTGAGCCGTCGTGGCGCCGCCCGGGGACCAACTATAGGTATGACCGCTCTGAGCGGCGGTACCGATCTGAATCGAGCCCCCCTCGTTGATGTTTTGATCCGGCCCGGCGTCGGCCAGCGGCGAGGGCGTGCAATCCGCCATGCCCGCTTCGACGGCAAAGGCCAAGGCCAAGCGAGAAAATTTGACGGCATGGGCGGCGCTGTTGCTCAGGGTCGCCACGGTGTCGTTGCCGGAATGGATGGTCTGGTTGTGTTGGCCGAAGCGCGCCTCGAAGGGCATCACCGCCGGAAAACCCCGGTTGTGCCAAGAGGCATGGTCGGAGCAGCCGTAACCACAGAGATCGGTGGTGTGCTGCACCCCGGGCAGGTAGGTATCGATCAGTTGCCCGGAGAACGCCGTCAGCTCGGCGTTGGTGAAGTCGGACATGAAAACGATGTCCTCCACCGAGCCGTTGAAGGCGGTCATGTCGAGCTGCATCATGCCGACGACGTTGATGCCGTCGTCGAGATGTTGCTGGGCGATGTCGCCGGAACCGCGCAGGCCCACTTCCTCCGCCGCATAACCCATGAACTTGACGGTGCGGTCCGGCGTGAAGCCGTTGCTCAGCAGGACGCGGATCACCTCGCTGAGACTGGCGATGCCGGAGGCGTCGTCGTCGGCCCCGGGGGCGAGGGTGCTCTCACTGTTGGTGCTGCCGGAGCGGATGGAATCCAAGTGGGCGCCAAACACCACCACCTCGGAGGCCAGGCTATTGCCCTGGATGGTGAGCACGACGGAGGGCTGGACATAGCCGGAGTGGCTGACCGTCTGCACACTGACATCGGAGCGTCCGGTGGCGTAACCGAGCCACAGGTCACGAATCCACTCCGCCGACACCTGACCGCTGTTGTTCTGATAGTAGCGATTGTTGTAAGCGGTCGACAGGTGGGTGAACGTCGAGAGGACGTTGGATTCGGTGATATTCGGCAGTAGGCTTTGCACCAAGGCCTGTTGATTGACGGAAAAACTCGCCGGCGCCGGCAGGTTGCGGAAGTCCCGGACCGATTGCAGAGCGCCGCGGGCCTCCGCCAGTGAGCCATGGACGATGAAACCACCGCAACGGTTGTGGGCCTGATGCGCAAAATGCGAAACCGCCTCCAGATCGGCCACCGCCAAACGGGTGATCACCACCCCGGCGTCGCTGGCCACCGCTTCGGGGGGGGTCAGGCTGCTCAACAGACTGTGTTGACGCTGCAGGCCGTCGAAGAGGTCCTCACCCATGGTGACCCAAAGGAGCTGCTGTGGATCTTGGGCGGTCGGTGCCGACGGCGAGCCCTCGACGGAAGTAGGTGGACCGCCGGCCGCCGGTTCGCCGGCCGCCGGTTCGCCGGCCGGCGGTTCGCCGGCCGGCCCTGCTTCCAGCGGCGCCGTCATGGACAGCCCAAAAGTCAGAATTGCACAAACGGTGGCGAATCTCTTCATGGCAATGCCTCCCGACCCCAACGGCTCGAGCCGAGGGACTTGTTGGAAATGGTCTCCGGATCTAGTGGCTAGACTGTCTCAGCAATGCCCGTGCCATGCCCGCAGAGGGGATCAGGGTGGTGACATCGTCCGTGGGGTGACGGCTCCGCCCTACCCACCCCATCGCCGCCTATAGCAAGGGCCGGTGGGCCTCCAGCCAAGCCGAACGCTCGGCGAGCGAGGCGGGCAAGGTGGGCGCCGTGGAGAGACGCCTCAATACGATTTTCTCGAAACTGAGAACGCCCCCTTCTCAGTTGCGAGAACCTTGCCCCGCCGACCACCTATGGCGCGATATCTCTGCATCCGCCCATCGACTTGTGTCGCTGGCGCCAACCGGCAGCTCATCTACCGTGGAGCCGGGCCGCGACACAGCGCCCAACGGGCTTGCGATTGCGGACAACCCACTTCGATTGCCATTGTAGGCGTGTCGAGACATGCGCTGAGGTGGCTTGACATCCGGGCACCTGCACCCAAGATCTGTTCCGACCCTGTTCTTACCCAAGACCCCGTCTCGACTCGAGACCCCGCGAGGCCAACGATGACTGCTAGCCCCCATCGTCCTAATTTCAGCGACGTTTCGACACAACCCATGCCCCTGATGGATCCTACAAACCCCCGTGTCGCCATCGTCGGCGGGGGCATGGCAGGGCTCAGCTGCGCCCGCGCCTTGCTGGAGGCTGGCATTGCGGCCACCGTCTTCGAAAAATCCCGTGGCGCTGGCGGACGCATGTCGACCCGACGCTGCGACGATCTGCATTTCGATCATGGGGCCCAGTACTTTACGGTTCGCCACGCCGCCTTCGATGCGAGGGTCCAGTCGTGGCTCGAAGCGGGTGTCGTGGCACCCTGGCAAGGTCGCCTCGTCGGTCTGCCGCGTCCCTTCTCCCGCACGCCGACGGTGGTCAATCGCTATGTCGGTATCCCCGGCATGAGCGCCGTCTTACGCTCTTTCGGTGAGGCAATCGATGTGCGCTACGGAACACCGATCAGCGGCCTGAGCTACGAGCACGATCATTGGTGGTTGGAGAGCCCATCGGGCCCCGTCGACGAGATCTTCGCCGCCGTGGTCTGCGCTTTGCCGGCCCCCCAAGCGGTGCCTCTGCTGGCGGCCGCTCCCCACTTGCAGGAGCAAGTCGCGGCCGTCGACATGGCTCCAACCTGGGCTGTCATGGTGACCTTCGAGACCCCTTTCGACGTCTCCTTCGACGGTGCTTTCATCGATCACTCGCCACTCAATTGGGCAGCCCGCAACGACAGCAAACCGGGACGCTCCGGCAAGGAATGCTGGGTTCTGCACAGCACCGCCGATTGGAGCCGCCAGCACCTTGACAGCTCGAAGCATGAGGTCACCGAAGCTCTGCTCGAGGCCTTGGTGAAATCCAGCAATGTGGAGTTGCCGAAGGTTTTGCATCTCGACGCCCATCGCTGGCTCCACGCCCGCACCGCCAAGCCCTTGGCCGAAATCTGCCTCTTCGACCCGCAGATGCACCTGGGTATTTGCGGCGACTGGTGCCCAGGGGCAAGGGTAGAAGGGGCCTATTTGAGCGGCCTGGCAGTGGCTGATCGGCTGATCGCTCAATCGTCGACTTTGGGCCCCGGTCAGTCGAGCCTCGGGGCGCCAAACCACGGTCCGACCGCGACCTCGTAAGTGTCCATCGGTGACGGCTAGTCAGGGCCTCGACGCCGACCAAGCGGCGACCGTGCCCGACTCGAAGCCGTCGTTGAAGACAAAAACCGTTGGATCGATCGCCAGATAGTAGACGTCTTGCTCGCCATTGAAGGTGGCCGCATAGGCGACATGCACCACGTCGTTCTCGGACACCATGTCGTAGTAGTCGCCGATCTTGTTTTGCTGCGGCCAGCCGAGATGGGGATCAAAGGACGGCGATACCGCTTGGCTCGACGACCAGGTGACGCCGCCGTCGTCGGAAGACGCGTAGGTGAGCTCGGAATCGAATCCACCGGGATCGTTGCGACTGTCGTTCCACAGGGCATCGAGTCGGCCATTGGGGGCCACCGCAAGGGTGCCGAACCACTGCCAAGCATCGGCCCCCGCCGCTTCCTGGTTGACCTTCACCGGCGCGCTCCATGTGCCGCCACCGTCTTGCGAGCGCACCAAGTGCACGTCGAGGGGATCGCTACCGCTGGGATCCACCGAAATGAGCACGTAGACCCAACCGGAGCGAGGTCCACTGGAAGTGTCGACCGCCACCCAAGCCTGGGCCAAGAGACCGCCGGGATTCGGCCCGGTGGAGGAGCGCATGGTTCCCCCCAGATCGACCATGGTACTGGAATCGAAGGCCGCCGGTTGCGCCGGGTCCCTCAGGGTGGTGGACTTGGCGACCACGATCTGGCCGCTGCTGTTGCGGCCAACGACGTAGACCTCACCGTTGGGGCCGACGGCGGTGGTTCCCCAGAAGGGCTGCTGGGGCGTCGAAATCGGTGTCCCATAGGAGTCGCCTCCGTCCACAGAGCGGACAAACCCGGTGGCGCCGCAGCAACTGAAGCTCTGATTCCAATTACTGTAAACATGGCCAGCCCCCGGCAAAGGCCCTGTCTCCGGGGTGCCACCGATAGCCGGCAGGCGACGGTCGATGGCCATCCACTGCTTGTCGCCACCGGCGGCGAAGACTCCGGCATCCCAACTGGCACCGCCGTCGCTGGAGCGAAAAACATCACAGTTGAAGGTACCCCCCGGTACCGCCAGGCTGTTGTAATAGAAGTTGCCGGCGGCATCGGAATCGAGCACCGGGTCGGAGCGAAAAGTGCCACCCTCGATGACCCCAGCCGTCCATGTGGCACCACCGTCGGCGGTGCTGCCAAAACCCGCCTGTCGAAAGTTGTTGCTGATGGTGTCGAACTGGCGCCAGCCGATGGCCATGCGGCTGGAATCCGTCAGGTCCACGGCGATGGACGGCTCGTTGGCGGCGTCCCCGACGATGTTGTTGCCCAAGGCGTCGACATTGACTTGCACGCTGAGATGACCGCCGCGCCGCCAAAGCCGCGCCGGCTCCGTCTGACGGGGCATCGAATCTACATCGACGTAAGGATCATCCTGCCGCTCGTCGTGGGCTTCGCGGAGCTGTTCCATCTCGGCGGCAGACAGCGCAGGCGACCGGGGGAGAGACTCGCCTTGGGCCAAGAGCGACCCACAAGGCACTAGATAAACGGCACACAGGGCGACGGCGGCTGTACGGTGGTGCATGGGGACCCCTCGGTGGTTGTCGGACGTGGTGTATGGGTCGATACCGATGGAAACATCGATTGTACCGCCTCCGGGGTCGCTCCGAGGCCGCGCCCAGCCGACGGGCTGCCGCCCCCTCGAGCTATTGCCGGATGGACACCAACTCAGTCCGCCAACGCCGAAGGATTCTCCCGCAGAATCCGCCGCAAGATCTCGATGTTGTCGCGGTGCCCTGTGAAGTGGGCCGTCACCTTGCCGCGGATGGGAAAACCGAGCAGGTAGAGATC
Source organism: Acidobacteriota bacterium (assembly GCA_029263315.1). Lineage (GTDB taxonomy): Bacteria > Acidobacteriota > Thermoanaerobaculia > Multivoradales > J023 > JAJCXR01. Next base: position 28,467 of record JAJCXR010000032.1, read on the forward strand.
ACCGATGATGTCGAGGATCTTGTGGCGCACAAACTCGTCGGGGAAACGGAGCTCGGTGTTGATGACGTTGTCTTCGCCCACCAAGATGAAATTGTCTAAACGGCCCCCTGAGCCCAGGCCGAGCTCCGACATCATCTTCAAATCGCGCATGAAACCGAAGGTGCGGGCCGGCGCAATCTCCGCCCGATAGTGTTCGAACGACTCCAAATCGAAATCGAAGAACTGGTCGCCGATGGGTGCCGGATAGCGCAGTTGGTAGGACACGGCAAAGCCGTCGTAGGGCTCCAAGATGAGCCGCTTTTTCCCCTCGCCCACCTGATAGGGCCGATCGACCACCAACTCCTTGCGGGCCACCCGTTGCCCCTCGATTCCCGCTTCTTCGATCACTTTGCAGAACTCGAGGGCCGAGCCGTCGAGCACTGGAATTTCACCGTGCACCTTGATCAACAAATTGGTGATGCCGGCTGCGTGCAGGGCCGAGAGCAGATGCTCGACGGTGCGTATGTTCTCGCCGTCTCGCGACAGGGTGGTGGCGTAGTCCGTCTCCGCCACCCGAGAGACATTGGCGGCGATCACCTTCTCCGCCGGCAAGGTGAGAAAGTGGATGCCGCTGTTGGGCGGCAGGGGCTGCATGACCATGCCGGTGCGGGTCCCGGAATGCAAACCCAGGCCATAAATCACCGTGCTGCGTTTGATGGTCTTCTGATGCTTGCGACCATTCTTGACGATCGACAGCAGGGGCGGGGGCTGCAAGTCGCGCTCGATTTCCGTACGGTTGCGACGCGCCTCGGTGGGCGGCTTGAGATTCTTGGCCTGGGAAGCCCGGTACTGGAGCGCACCCTCCACCGACTCGATCAACTGCGTGTAGGACAGGGGTTTCTCAAGATAGTCATAGGCCCCCATGCGGATCGCCTTGACCGCCGTCGACACCGTGCCGTGGCCTGAGATCATGATCACAGCAACGTTGGGATCGGTGGCGCGCAAGGTGTCGAGGAGCTCGAGCCCATCGCGGTCCGGCAACCAGATATCCAGAAAAACGACATCGGGCTGCCTGTCCTCGAACAGGGAAAGCCCCGCCAGACCCGTCTCAGCGACGACCGTCTCGTAACCCTCGTCGGAAAGCACACCCGCCACCGTGGCAAGAATACTGGGCTCGTCGTCGATGATCAGCACTGTGTGCGTCATGGTCTCCACTTCCTTGGGTTGGGTTCGCTTCTGGATCAATACGGCGGTGGCCCGGGGATGCCGTTGCCGTCCTGGGCGGTTCCGATCATATCGCAGGTGCAATGACGGTGGACCTTCCCGCCGCCGGTCTTTCACCAGACGTTCTTTCCCGCCGCTCCCGACGGCGAAGGGTGATAAACTGGCCTCAAATCTTGAATCTTCGGAAAGGGAATTCCTTAGGAAGGGAATACCTCGGGAAGGGAATACCTCGGGAAGGGAATACTGTGACGGATTTTCCAGCAAGGCCCCATCTGTATCCAAGGAAGACTCGGCTTGCGGACCTGGAGATCACTTTCAGCCGTATGGACGAGGCGGATCGATCCCGCATGCTGGCCTTTACCCAAGGCTTGCCCGAACGGGATCTCCTCTTCCTACGTCACGACATCACCGATATGCAGGTGATCGACGACTGGCTGCGGGCCATCGAGCGGGACCACACGGTCACCATCTTGGCAGAGGAGGACGACAAGCTGATCGGCTATTGCAGCCTGCATCGCAGCCCCATTCTGTGGACTCGACACTTGGGAGAAATCCGCATGCTGGTGGGGCCCAACCACCGAGGCAAAGGCATCGGCAAGAGCTTGGTCCAACAGATTTTCGGATTCACCCATGACTTCAAGCTTCAGAAGGTCATGGTCAAGATGATGAGCACCCAGCGCGACGCCCAAACCTTGTTTCACCATCTGGGTTTCATTCCGGAGGCTCTGCTCCACGACTGGGCCATCGACCGCAACGGCCGCACCCACGACCTGATCGTCATGTCGCGGGAAGTCGATGACGGCGAAGATTCCCAGGCAAACATGGCGGTAACGGAAGGCAACGCTCCTGCCGAGGAATCGACCGAAGGCTAACAGCCTGTGGCTCTCGCCACCGCCTGCCAACTATGGCGCCGTTTTTACACCCGTGCCGCCCATTTTTGCCATCGATGTGGCAAATTTGGCACCCATCCCGACACATCCAAGACCGGGACCGCAGGCCTTCCGTCAGAATCGAGGCCCCGGGCAGCAGTTGTGGCGCCCCGACAAACGGCAAAATAAACGCTTTTTTTTCAACAATTTACAGAGAGGCGGCCGACCGGGACAGGAAATGGAAGGCGGTGGAAAAGCGAGCACTCAATCTAGAACGCCGTTCTGGCATGCCGCTTGCAGGAATAGAGAACCAGAAGGCGTTCGCAAGAATGCCCGGCCAAGTGGCCAAATTGACATTCCAAGTTAAAACGGCGGCCAATGGTCAGCCGTTCCACAAAATACCTTCCATATTTCCCCACCCAAATAGCCCACCTAAGAGGCCACCCCAGAATCAGGGGGTGGCCCTCACCCTGCCTGCTTTATTAGCCTGATCAACGGCGTCGAAACAGGCGGACCATTTGATCTCGCGAGTTCTGAGCGAAGCTGCGCTGCATGCTTTCGATGGAGCGGGGACGATCCGACTGGTGGCCAGCCGTTCGCTCGAGGTGGCCTTGGGCTCGATTGAGGGCTTCACGGAATGCCTTCACACCACGCAATAGATCGCGGCGGCTGATCACCCCAACCAAATGCCCGTCATCGACCACCGGCAACAATGGGAAATTGGTGCTGAGGAAAAGCTCGGTGACACGAAAGAGATCCATGCCCGGGCTGGCCACGGCGCGAATCGCCGAATGCAGCTCTTGCACTTCCCCGCCCACCAGATCGTTCTCGTAGGCAACGTTGGAGAGGATGCGGAGACAATCCTTCTCGGTCAACATACCGACCAAAGTACCCTCTTCATCCACCACAGGAGCCGCCGCGTAGTGGTTGGTGAGAAGTTGGTCGATGGCATCGAAGAGGTCATCTTTGGGGAGAAATGTTAGGACATTCTTAGACATCCAATCACCTGCCGTCGGCACAAGTAGCTCCGTCATTGGCACCTCCTTCACCTATGCGATTGTGGGGCTAACGCTCCATTGTAAACCGCATTGGCAAAAGACGCCAGGAGTGTGCGCCCTCGCTATCCTCAGCTGTCGAGCACCGGCAAAGGGTTGGAGGTCGCCTGACGACGTTTTTTATCCTTGTTGGGACAGGTGGCACAGGTGACCGGCTCTCCGTCGGGCCCCATCACGTCCGGGCCGCCGCAGGACCCGCGGAGACAAGGCCGCTTGAACAGCACTCCCACCGCCATGATCAGCATTACAATGAGAAAAATTGCCAGGGTCATCAGCAAAACAGCCATAGGAACCTCCTAGTTGGTCTCGAGTTTCGAGCCGGAGCCCCCGTCGATCAGAGCAGGGAGTTGGTATCACCGAGATTCGGTTAGACGCTCGAAGGCCGGTGTCGAGCGTTCGATGAAATCGTTGCCTTGGCGCACCAAGAACAGAGCCGCCAGACCTTCCCGTTCGGCGACTCGGAAGCCCTCTTCGGCACCCAGCACCATCAGTGCCGTGGCCCAGCCGTCGGCCAGCATACATTGCGGGTGCACGACGCTCACCGAAGCCAAGCGGTGCCGTATGGGGCGGCCCGTCCTCGGATCGATGATATGCGAAAATCGCTCCCCACCAATCTCGCGGTAGTTTCGATAGTCCCCCGAGGTGGCCACCGAGGCATTGGCCAAGGGTAGAAGACGCTGCACGGCACCGGGCATGAGCTGCGGTCGTTCGATGCCTAGCCGCCAAGTCCGGCCTTCTCCGTTCACCCCCGCGGCCCGCACCTCACCCCCCACTTCCACCCAGTGATCTGTCGCCCCGAGGGCGGTCAAACGCTCGGCGACACGATCCACAGCATACCCCTTGGCGATGGAGGACAGATCGCAGGTCAAAGTCGGCCGCGCCTTGCTCAAGGTCACCGCCTCGAGATTCACCTGCAAGAGGTCACTGCCCACCTCCTCGAGAAGGGCCGCGATCACCTCGTCGGAGACCTCACCTTCGGCCCGATCGCCGCCCGGACCAAAACCCCAAGCATCCACCAAGGGCCGTATCGTGATGTCGTAGGCACCGCTGCTGAGACGTCCGATGTCGAGGGCGGCCTTGGTCACCGTGACCAGGCCAGCCGAGACCTCAAAGGGTGTCACATCCCGGTGACGGTTGAAGCGACTGAGCTCCGAATCCTCCAGGTAGGTGGACATCCGCCGGTTGACATCGTCGAGCTCTTCTTCCACCGCCCGCTGAAAGCGCGTCCCATCCTCCGACGTCCAGCTCCCACTCACCTTGACGGCATAGTAGGTGCCCATCGTCCGACCCTCGAAGGCCAGGCCCTCCATCCCCTTGGGCACCGACTCGGAGTCGTGGCAACCCAAAGCCAGCAGCACGGCCAACAGCAGCAAGAATCGCACTTGGAGCTTCTCGGCCATGACGGACCCTCCTTTCAGTGAAAAAAGCGACGTGTCCCGAAAGACACGCCGCCGTAGGAGAGTAGATCGAGCGTCATCGATCTATGTATTAGTTCGTCGACGGGCCTGGATTGGATGTCATCTCAGGCGCAAGCTGGATCAAGAACCGAAGTCGTCGAAGAGGATGTTCTCCCGTTCGACACCCAGGTCGTCGAGCATTTTCATGCAAGCCTGCAACATCATCGGCGGACCACAGAGGTAGTACTCGACATCCTCCGGAGCGGGGTGGTCCTTCAAGTACTCGTCGTGCACCACTTGATGGATGAACCCGGTGTAGCCTTGCCAATTGTCCTCGGGCTGCGGCTCCGACAGGGCGAGGAACCACTTGAAATTGTCGTTCTCCTGCTGAATGGCGTCAAAATCCTCTTGGTAGAAGGCTTCCCGCAGGCTGCGGGCACCGTACCAGAAGGTTACCTTGCGGTCGGTCCCCAGACGACGAAACTGATCGAAGATGTGCGAGCGCATCGGCGCCATGCCAGCGCCACCACCGATGAACAACATCTCGTTTTGAGTTTCTTTGGCGAAGAACTCACCGAAGGGTCCAGAGATCATCACCTCGTCGCCGGGCTTCAAATCGAAGATATAGGACGACATCTTGCCCGGTGGCGTATCTTCCGGCGCCCGCGGCGGCGGCGAAGCGATACGCACGTTGAGCATGATGATGTCGCTCTCCTCGGGATAGTTGGCCATCGAGTAGGCGCGGGTCACCTCGTCGTCGACCTTGGAGACATAGCGCCACATGTTGAACTTGTCCCAATCGCCGCGATACTCGTCGTCGATGTCGAAATCCTCGTATTTGGCGATGTGGGGCGGACAGATGATCTGGATGTAACCACCGGCCCGGAAGGGCACCGCCTGGCCCTTCGGAAGCTCGAGCACCAGCTCCTTGATGAAGGTGGCGACGTTGTTGTTGGAGCGCACGGTGCACTTCCACTGCTGCACGTCGAAGATCTCGGGTTCCAGCTCGATCTTCATGTCGCTCTTCACTTTGACCTGGCAGGAAAGGCGGCAGCCCTCCTTTGCCTCGCCGCGGCTGATCCAGCCCGTCTCGGTGGGCAGCATGGCGCCGCCGCCTTCCAGGACGTGGACTTTGCACACCCCACAGCTGCCCTTACCGCCGCAAGCGGAAGGGATGAAGATTTGCTGCGCCGCCAAGGTATTGAGCAAGGTGGTTCCCGAGGCGACGGTGATCGCCTTGTCGGGATCGTCGTTGATGGTGATCGTGACATCACCCGAAGCCACCAACTTGTTGCGGGCCAGCATGAGGATGGCGACCAGCGACAGGATGACGAAGGTGAACATCACCACGCCGAGAAGAATCGTTCCCATCTTGAGACTCCCAGTCTGATTCCTGGTTTATCGTTCCGGCTTCGACTGCGGACTCAGAGCAAAATGCCCGAGAAAGCCAGAAAACCGATGGCCATCAGGCCGGTGAGAATGAACGTGATTCCCAAACCACGCAGCCCGACGGGTACATTGCTGTAGCGCATGCGCTCGCGAATGGCCGCCAGAGCGATGATCGCCATGGCCCAACCGATGCCGGAGCCCAGGCCGAAAACGAGGCTCTGGCCCAGATCATACTCGCGCTCCACCATCCAGAGAGAAGCCCCCAGAATGGCGCAGTTGACGGCGATCAGAGGCAAGAAGACACCGAGCGCGGCATACAGCTTCGGCACATATCGATCGAGGGTCATCTCGACGATCTGAACCATGGCGGCAATGGTACCGATGTAGCTCAAGAAACCGAGGAAGGAGAGGTCGTACTGCGCCCACTCCGGCCCCACCCAGGCCAAAGCGCCGGGTTTGAGCAAGTAGTTGTAGATCAGGTTGTTGGCCGGCACGGTGACCACCAAGACGAAGACCACCGCCATGCCGAGGCCGATGGCGGTCTCCACTTTCTTCGAGCAGGCCAGGAACGAGCACATGCCGAGAAAGAAGGCCAAGGCCATGTTCTCGACAAAGATCGCCTTGACGAGCAGACTCAGATATTCCTCGAGCATTTACTCCTCCTCCACCTGGTCAGGCTTGAAGACGCGCAGGATCCAAATGAAGATACCGATGATGAAAAAAGCGCCGGGGGACAACCCCATCAAGCCGTTGGGGGTGTACCAGCCACCTTCGTGGACCAACTGAAAGATCTCCACACCGAAGAGCTTGCCGCTGGCCAAGAGCTCGCGGATGAAGGCGGTGCCCAGCAGGATGATGCTATAGCCGATTCCATTGCCCAGACCATCGATCAGGCTGAGGAAGGGGCCGTTCTGCATGGCAAAAGCTTCGGCTCGTCCCATGACGATGCAGTTGGTGATGATCAAACCGACAAACACCGACAGCTGTTTTGAAGTCTCATAGACATAGGCCTTGAGAATCTGATCGGTGACGATCACCAACGAAGCGATGATGGTCAGCTGGACGATGATACGGATGCTCGGCGGAATGTGATTGCGCAGCAGGCTGACCGAGAAGTTGGACAGGGAGATCACCGCGATCACCGCCACGCACATGACCAGGGTCACTTCCATCTTGGTGGTCACCGCCAAGGCTGAGCAGATGCCCAGCACCTGTAGGGCGATGGGATTGTTGTTGAACAACGGATCGAGCAGGACTTTGGACTTCATTTCGGCCATCAGGCGGCCCCCTTCAGGCGGTCGTTGGCGACACCACCATTGCGAACGTTCTCCAAGTAGGGTCCGAAACCGTCAGGACCGAGCCAGAAGTCGAGCATGTTCTCGACGCCGCGCCCGGTGATCGTGGCCCCAGACATGCCATCCACCCGGTAGGGATCTTCTTCCGGCGATCCGGCCTGCCCCTTGATGACCTGGATCGACGGCTGCCACTTGTTATCGAAGACCTTGCGACCTTCCCACAGGGCCTTCCAATTGGGATTGTCGACCTCCCCACCGAGCCCTGGGGTTTCCTTGTGCTGGTAGTAGGTCAACCCTTGTACGGTGTTGGTGTCGGAATCCAGGGCGATGAAACCGAAGAGCGTGCCCCACAGCCCATAACCCTCGATCGGCAGGACGTACATATCGACGGCACCGCTTTTGTCCTTGATCTTGAAGACTTGGGCCTTCAGCGGCAAACGAAAGACCAGCGATGGATTCTTGGGAGCGTCACGTCCCAGCTTCGGGTCCTTCTTGGCGGCTTGTTGGTCATAGGCGGCGGCGTCTTCGGCTTCCACCTCTTGACCGCTCTGCAAGTCGACCAAAACCGCTTCGATATTCTCGAAGTAGGTCTCGATCTCCTGCGGGGTCACCGACTGGCCCGACTCGATCAAGCCCGCTGCTTCGAGCACGTTGCGTTGCTTGAAGAGCTTCTCGTTGGTCTCCTGTCGATCCTTTAGGCTCACCGCCAAACTCGACACGAAGACCGCGCAGACCCCACAGACGGCGATGGAAAAGAGCAAGATGTAGCGGACGCTAAACTGCATAGCGGCTCCTCCTGCGGCGGACATTCGCCTGCACGACAAAGTGGTCGATCGTGGCGGCGAAGACATTCATGAACAGAATGGCCAGCATCATGCCTTCCGGGAAGGCCGGGTTGAGCACTCGGATGAAGATGGCCAACACTCCGATGAGGAAGCCGTAGATGTATTTTCCGGTATTCGAGTGCGAGGCCGACACCGGGTCGGTGGCCATAAAAACCGCTCCGAAGGCCCAGCCACCCAGCACGATGTGCCAGTGGAACGGCACATTGATCAACTGGTTGGTCTCGGAACCGAAGGCGTTCAACAGGGCCGAAGCCACAAAGCTACCGACCACCAAGCTACCGATGATGCGCCACGATCCGACCCGCGAGACAATCAGCACGATGGCACCGAAGAGACAGGCCAGGGCCGAAGTCTCTCCCATGGAACCCGGGACCAAGCCGAGGAAGGCCTGCATCCAGCCGACGTTTTGATCGAGCATGGCCGCCGGCGAGCCGGTGGCCGCCGCCGTTTCGCCCAACCAGGTGGCACCGGAGTACCCATCGGGGCTGGTCTGGGCGGCAATCCACACCTTGTCACCGGAGATCTGAGCCGGATAGGCGAAAAAGAGGAACGCCCGGGCCGTCAAGGCCGGGTTGAGGATGTTCATGCCCGTGCCACCGAAGACTTCCTTGCCGATGAAGACGCCGAAGGCGATACCGACGGCCACTTGCCACAGGGGAATGGTCGCCGGCAGGGTCAGCGGAAAGAGCATCCAGGTGACGAGGAACCCTTCGTTGATGTCGTGCTTGCGGACCACCGCGAAAATGGCTTCGATGTTGCCACCGATGGCCAGAGTGACGATCACCACCGGCAGGTAGTAGAGGGCACCATGCACCATGAAGGTGATCCAGTCGCCGGACGTCAGGATGTCGAATCCCATCGCCCCCATGGCCTTGGTCTGCCAATTGACCAGCGGCTCGGCACCACCCTGGAAGGCCCGGAAAGCCTGCAAACCCGTGTTGTACATGGCCATCAGGACCGCTGGGATCAGTGCCACCACGACGGTGATCATGATGCGTTTCAGATCCGACGCATCCCGCACATGCGAGGCGCTGCGGGTGGTCGTTCCGGGGGTATAGAGGAAGGTGTCCTGAGCTTCCCATAGGGGATAGAGCTTCTCCAGCTTGCCCCCCTTGTGAAAGACCTTCCCCTGCTTGTCGAGAATTTTTCTCAGGGCTTTCATCAGCCATCCTTCTCGATCGTGGTCAAAAGATCGCGCAGATGCCGCCCGTAGTCGCTCTTGCCGGGGCAAACGAACGAGCACAGGGCAACATCTTCTTCGTCCAACTCGAGGACCCCTAGCTTCTCTGCCCGCTCGATATCGCCCACTAGAAGGGCGCGCAGCAGGAAGGTGGGCAAGATGTCCATGGGAAAGACGCGCTCATAGGCACCGATGGGCACCATGGCACGATCCGAGCCATTGCTGTTGGTGGTCAGGGCAAACTTCTTGCCCGGGATCAATTTCGCGGCGTAGGTATTGAGAATCGAAAACTTGTCGGTGCCGGGCAACAACCAGCCGATGAATTCGCGATGCCGATCTTCTTCCAGCACCGAGACCAGTTGGTCGTAGCGACCGAGATAGCCGTGCACCTCGCCCATGGCGCGACGCCCGGCGAGCACCGAGCCGGAGAGCACCCGCATCTCCCCCGCCGCCAGCTCCCCTTCCACCAGTTGGTCGAGGGAGGCGCCGAGGCGAGTCCGCAACAGGCGCGGACGGGTCACCGGCGGGCCGGCCAAAGCGACGACGCGGCTGACCTCCAGCTCGCCGTCGGAGAACAGCTTGCCGATGGCGACCACGTCCTGATAGCCGACCGACCACACCACCTTGCCGGCGCCCACCGGATCCAAGGTGTGGATGTGCAGCCCGGTGGTACCCGACGGATGGGGGCCGATGAATTCTTCGACCTGGACGTTGCCGCTCTTGGGAATTTGCAGTTGGGTGGACGGCGCCTTGCAGACATATACCGGGCCGTCGGTCAGCTTGCCGAGGGCGACCAGGCCGCGCTCGAAGGGCTCACCCAGACCGGCCAATACGACGGCGGGATCGGCGGCCAGGGGACTGCTGTCCATGGCATTGACGAATATGGACTTGGGCCGGGTGTCGGGGGCGGGTACCTTGCTGAACGGCCGCGTGCGCAGCGCCGTCCACAGGCCCGATTCGACGAGCAAGTCCCGCACCTCGGTGCCGGAGAGCTCGGCGGGATGCTTGCCGGTGAAGGCGGCGAAGCGGACGCTGCGTCCCTTGCCGGCCCGATCGTCGGCAGCGAGATCGATGACCACTGATTGCAGGGCCCTTCGCTCACCACGGTTAATGGCGGCCACCTTGCCGCTTCCCGGCGAGGTCATGCGGACGCCGGGCGTCTTCTTGTCTTCGAAGAGCAGTTGTCCGCGGTCGACGGCATCACCGACTTGCACGTGCATCGTCGGTTTCATGCCGTGATAGTCCGCCGCCACGACCGCCACTCGAGACGGCGCCACGGCCGACTCGATAACCTGCTCCGGCGCGCCTTGAATGGGCAGGTCGAGCCCTTTCTTGATCTTGTGCACAGCCATCTTTTGGGTCGATCCTTCTGTCTCGGTAAACGGCGTTCGAGGATTGGCATGGAGCACGATCCACGGAGCCGCGATGATTCCGGTCCCAGGTCTCATCGGAACGAGACATCGGTGACCAGACCGTCTATGCGAAAGAGAGCTCGTTGAAGCTTTCGAGGATTCTATCGTCAACTGGGCAGACCGTGGCAACCGGGGGTCCATTCGACGATCCAGTGCCGCCCTGAATCGGGAAAAAATGGAATTTTGCAGTGTCGGAGCTCGCCCCAAAATCCATCGCTTCCCGAGGGTCGGACGATTCTGGCATCGATTGCGATCAGTTCCAAGCCCTATTTGTGAAATTTTTCACAAGCTCCCCACCTCGGGATAGGATCTCACCCATGACACCAAGGCGCTACGCCCGTTTACGGGCCATCCTAGACCACCGGCAGAAGGATTTGACCGTCCTCATGGACAATGTCTCCAAACCCCACAACGTGTCGGCGGTGATCCGTACCTGCGACGCCGTCGGCGTGGCCGAGATTCACGCCGTATCGACCCGGGACGGCTTCCGCACGATGCGCGCCTCGGCCAGCGGCACGGGCCGTTACGTCCCGGTGCAGACCCACCCGGACCACGTCACCGCCTGCGACGAGCTCCGGCGGCGCGGCATGCAAATTCTGGCCGCCGACTTGACCCCCGACGCCATCGATTTCCGCCAGGCGGACTACACCCGGCCGACGGCCCTGCTGCTCGGGGCCGAAAAGCTGGGGGTCAGCAGTGAAGCGCTGACCCAAGCCGACACGGTGGTCACCATCCCCATCGTCGGGGCGGTCGAGTCCCTCAACGTCTCCGTGGCGGCGGCCGTCATCCTCTACGAGGCACAGCGTCAACGGGCCGCCGCCGGCCTCTATGACCGTCCCCAGCTGGAGGCTGCCCATTGCCAGAAACTACTCTTCGAGTGGGGCTACAAACGGCTCGCCCAGCGATATCGCAAGAGGGGTTGGCCCTATCCGCGCATCGGCCCGCGGGGGGAAGTTCTCGATCCGCTGCCGACGGAGGAGTGAGCGGAAAATCGCCGCGCTCACGGCTCCACCGTCGGCAGCTCCAACCCCAAACGCAGCAGCAGGTTTTGCACGATGCGCGCCGTCAAACCCCAGACCTGGCGGCCAGCGATGTGGTAGACCCGCAGCAGGCGCCGCTGGCCGTCGATGGAGACGGCTCGGTCTTCCACCATGCTCGGATTGAGGAAGGCGGAGATGGGCACTGAGAAGATCTCCTCGATCTCAGCGGGATTGGGAGTGGTTTCGATGGGGAAGGGCACGGCACCGACATACGGCAGAATATGAAAGCCGCTCGGCGTCTCGGCTTCGTCCAGGGCCCCCAATTGCAAGATCTTCTGCGGCTCGATGCCGACCTCTTCATGGGTCTCGCGCAGGGCCGCCGTCCAAGCATCTTCCTTCTCCTCGAGGGCGCCGCCGGGAAAGGCGAATTGCCCCTTGTGGGTGGACAAGGTATCGGAACGCTTGGTGAGCAACGTCCAGAGCTCCCCGGCGTCGACGTAGAGGGGCACCAGCACCGCCGCTCGACGGGCGTCGGTGGGCGGCAGGCGAAGGCCGGGAGGGCTGGACAAACGGGTGCGTAGATCGATGATCCAACTGGTGGTCGAATTCTGAGACATAAATGGGCTCCGTATCAAGAACCCGGCCGCTCGGCGGCGGGGCGCGGTATCAAAGGTTGCAGTATCAAAGGATGCGGTATCAAGGATGCGGTATCAGAGGATGCAGTATCAAATGGCCTGGCGGCGGCCTCGAGCCCTCCACCTGGACGCTGACCGTAGCCTGTAAACGGTATAACCATGAGGGTCCATGCGTCCACCCAACGGCATGGCGCCGTGCCCCGGCGGGTCCCGAGATCGGTTGCAAGACGAGTTGCATCGAGGCTCCATCGGTGGGTAGGACGCCCAGGCCGGAGGCGGTCAGCAGGCTTTCGGCATCGATCTCCGGCAAAGGCTCGGGGCTACCCACCAACCAGAGGCTCGGGCCATCGCTGGGGATCACCAGACGCCGACTCTGGCGTTCCGCCCAACCGTGGCCATCGAGGCTCCACCACACCAGACCCCCAAAGGTCGTGCCTCCGTGCATCAGGCGACGCTGTGTCGTCTCCTGGGGCAAGTGGCGGCGCCAAGGGAGCTCGAAGCCCTGATCGAGTGCCCCAAGCGACGCTTCGGAGGTGCCGGTCAAAGCCATGGGGGCTCGCCACGGCGAGCTCCAAACCGCCGGCAGCGTCCACAGACCCACCCCGACGGCAAGGCCCCAAACTACCCTAAGAGCCCAAGCTCTCCAGTCGCCGCGGGATCGCCGCCAGCGGCCACCCCGAAGCTCGGAATCGACGGCGGGGGTGTATGCCAAGGAAGCCACCAGGGCGGCGTAGAGGGGGAGAAAGCGCCCCGCCGCCCACAGCGGTCCACCGAGCTCCAGATCAAAAGGATTTTGCCACACCAAAAGGACGGACCAGGCCAACGTCGCCAAGGCCAGGGGGCGACGCCGTGGCAGCCAACAGGCGGCCACCCAAAGGGGCACGACCAGGGGGAACCAGGGCAAGATCCCCAAGTGACGACCGAGCCATCGGTCGACCATGGCGTAGCCGTAGACGGCACCTCCGGTGGCGACCGGCGAAACCTCCCGAGCCGTCTGCCGCTCGGCCAGGGCATGCAGCCTGAGGCGCCATTCGTCGGCGCCAAAGTCGACCAAAGGAAACCCGGTGGCGGGCGTGAAGGTGGCCACCTGGGCGCCTTGCCGCAGGTCGCCGAGCCCGTTCGATGCCAGCCCACCAGAGGCCAGCCATGGGATCGCCACCAAGAGCACCGTCATCGCGCTAAAGGCGAGCAACAGGGACCACCGGCGACGCCCTCCCACCATCCACACAGCCGCCGGCACCAACAGGCCGTACGAAAAGAGGTGGACGCAAGGTAAGGCGAGCAGCGCCCCGGCCGCCAAGGCCGCCGCGTCGACACGCCGACCGTCGCCCGGCGACGCCAGCAAGGTGAAGGCCAAGAGCGCGGCCAGGGCAAGGAACAGACCGCCGTCGGCCACAAAGGGGCTAGAGAAGAGGAGGCTCAGAAAGAGGCAGAGCGCCAGCAGAGCCGGCGCCGTGCTGCCGCGACGCCGCTGCCACAGGACGGCCACCCCCACCCCCACCAGCAACAGCAGCAGACAATTGGCCATGGCAAAACCCTGCCGCGGCCATTGGCGGACGAAGGGGGCCAGCCACAGGCTGTAGGCCGGTGACACACCATAGGTGATGCGGTGCCCGCCACTGGCCGAGCGCAGGGTCAACGCCGGGGGCTCGCCCAGCCAGGTCAGCAAGTGGCGATCGAAATCCGCCCGCGTGAAGATCAAATCCCCGTCGAAGGCCAGGCTCTCGGCGGCCATCAGATAGCTCGCCTCGCTCCCCAGGCGCACGCCACCGGGGCGTCCGAAGAGATAGGAGAAGAAGAGGAGGCCCAGCAGCACCGCCAGCAGGAGCGTCCAGCTGACGCGTCGCAACGGGCCGTCGTCCGTCCATGGTGCTGCCTTCGCCATGGTCGACGGTCAGATCTCCGCCTCCCAGACGGGGCCCCCACGGACCGCAAAACCCTCTTGTCCCAAGACATGGGGAGCGATGCGCAGCTTGGCCGGCCCCGTGGGTCGACGCAACTTCAAGTGAAAGGGGTGCATGGCCCCCGGCTCCAAATCCCGGGGTAACGGCAGCCAGTGGTCTTCGACCCGCTCACCGGCCCGCAGGCAGACCTCGAGCGCCACCCCTCCGGCGGCCCGCTCCGCCGCCAGCCAGCGGGCCGGGCTTCGGTTGTGCAAGAGGATCTCCAGGCTGCGGCGCTCCCCTTCGGCCCAGGGTGCGGCGCCACCTCGGACCTCCAGCTCGCCGCTCAGTTGGCGGCAGGTCAAGGTGGTGGGCGGCGGCGGCTCGACATCGGTGAACGGCGGCGGCGCTGCATGGCGCCAGCTTTCACAGGCTTCGAGCATGGCGGCGGCGGCGGCGGCCGGTCGATGATGCTCGGCGATGTGCTGCCTGGCCTGGCAACCCATACGGGCCAGGGCTTCGCCGTCGGCCAACAGCTCCTGCAGGCGTTGCACCAGGGCCTCCAGCTCCCCCTCCCCCACCGGAATGCGCAACACTCCGGCGGCCGGCAAATCCGCCGACTGGGCATAGTCGGAGACCACCGCCGGCTTGCCCACCGCCAGGATGCGCAACAGGGAGGCAGACGTCTCGCCGGCCGAGGGATAACGCAGGTTGAGGCAGAGATCGCAGGCGCCGATGGCGGCTTCGAAGTCGTCGAAGGGCAGGAAACCCAGGAAATGCACCCGTTCCTCCACCCCCGAGGAAGCCGCCACCTCTTCGAGGCGCAGGGTCGGCGAGACCTCCCCCGCCACCATCAAATGCGCCTGCGACAGGGCCGGCGACGCCAGGGCGCGGATCACCACCTCGGTGCGCTTGATCGGAGTCTGGAAACCAAAGGAGCCGAGCAACGGGCACTCCGTGGGGATACCGCGTCGTCGCCGAAAGTCGTGCCCCGCCTCGGCGTCCCAGGGTTTTGGTAGCGGAATGCCCATGGCCACCGAGCGGAGGCGCAAATCCGGCATCTCCTGGCGCAGCATGGACGCCGCCCAGGCGCTGTGGGTGAGCACACCCCGCTGGCCGAGCAGCAGGGAGCGGTGGGCCGGCAGGGCAAACTGGGCGGCGCTGCCGGAACCCCCGGGCCAGCGCATGGGCAACGCCGCGGCGTCACCGATCCAGCCATGATCCAAGGCCAACTGCCGACGATAGGCCGCGAAGTCGCCGTGTTTGACCGTGCGCTCGATCAAGAAATGGTGCAATACCAGGTCGTGCAAGGTCATCACACCGGGAACCCGGCTGGCCAATCGCCAGACCTCCCCGTGATAGTGATTGTTGCCCATTTGGTAAAACGGCAAGCGGCCGTCCTCCCCCAGGCGATCCGCCGACACCACCGGGTAGCGTTGGCGAATGGCATCGTCCACCGGCTGCCCCGGCAGGTGGATCAGACGCAGATCGCAGAGACGGTCCAAATGCGGCAGCAAATCGTGACTGTAGTCGGCGATGCCCGAGCGCACCGGTGGCAACGGCGAAACATAGTCGATGGCCAAGCTGTTCACTAGAGATCGTCTTCTCCGTCGCCGATCCCCGCCTTCAGGAAGGCATCGATGAAGGGCCCCAAAGCGCCATCCAACACGCCGTCGGCGTCGCCCACTTCCATGCTCGTACGGTGATCCTTGACCATGCGGTAGGGATGCAGCACGTAGGAGCGAATCTGACTACCCCAAGCGATCTCCTTCTTGAGCCCTTGCCGCTTGGCCTGCTCTTCCTCCCGCTTCTTCATCTCCAGATCATAGAGACGCGACCGCAACATCTTCATGGCGGTGGCGCGGTTCTTGATTTGGCTGCGTTCGTTCTGGCAAGTGACCACGATGTTGGTGGGCAAGTGGGTCATGCGGACGGCGGAGTCGGTACGGTTGACGTGCTGCCCACCGGCGCCGGAGGCACGGTAGGTATCGACGCGCACATCCTTGTCGGCGATCTCGATCTCGACCTGGTCGTCGATCTCGGGATAGACATCCACCGAGGCAAACGAGGTGTGACGACGGCTGGCGGCGTCATAGGGCGAGATGCGTACCAGACGATGCACGCCCCGCTCGCCTTTGAGATAGCCGTAAACGTTCTCGCCACGCACCGCCATGGTGGCGCTCTTGATGCCTGCCTCGTCGCCGGCCTGCTCGTCGAGCATTTCGACCTTGTAACCGCGGGCGTCGCAGTAGCGCAAATACATGCGCAGCAACATGGCGGCCCAGTCCTGCGATTCGGTACCACCGGCCCCGGGATGAATCGACACCAGGGCGGGACGGTGGTCGTCCGGGCCGGACAGCTTGAGGGTCAGCTCCAACTCTTCCAGACGCGTCTCCAGGCCGGAGGCGAAGTCCACGACATCTTCGTCCGCTTCGCCTTCGGCCAGCAGCTCCCGCCAGGTTTCCAGCTCTTCGCCGTCCTGCCGAAGCTTGCGCAGGGTCTCCACTTGACGCTCCACGACGCGGCGCTTCTGCAGCACCTCGGCGCTTTTGCTGGGATCGTCCCAGAAGCTCGGGTCCTGCATTTCGCGATCCAGCTCCGCCAGCTCCTGCTCTACTTCACCCTGTTCAAAGATACCCCCGGAGGTTGGTGATTTGCTCCTGCAAACGATCGAAATTCTCGGCAATATTCAAAGGGATCATGAGCCTCAGCTCCTCGTCGATTGGGTTGTGGTGGGCCCGTTCCCCCGGCCGGACCGGTGGTCCGCCAGGCGGGCAAAGACTATAGCAAAGAGGGCGACCCCAAAGGCTAGGGAGGGCACCAACCTCGGCGCCCGAGTGTAGGGGCTGAGCTTCGTTTGACCATCGACCCAGGCGTAGAGGACACCCTGCTGGTTGACTCCGATTTGGCTCTTGACCTGGCCTCGGGAGTCGATGATTCCCGAGACCCCGGTCAGGGCGGCCCGCAGCATCGGCCGACGATTCTCGGCGGCGCGAAAACGCGCCGCCCGGAAGTGCTGCCAGGGGGCTGCACTGTCGCCGTACCAAGCGTCGTTGGTGACGGTCATCAAGATGGTGGCACCGGCTTGCACTTGCTCCGCCACGGCGGCGGGGAAAACGACCTCGTAACAAATCGCCATGCCCAGGCGCTCCTGTCCCCAAGGCATCAGCCCGACGCCCTCACCCGGCGTGAAACCCCCCGCCTGTCGGGCCAGGGTGCCGATGAAAGAGAAGGTGTCGGCCAGGGGTACATATTCGCCATAGGGCACCAAGCGACGTTTGGCGTAGGAACCGAGCACCCCTTCGGCACCGACCGTCAAGACCGAGTTGTAGACCTTGTCCCCTCGCCAAGTGGCGGTGTTGAAGACCACTTGACAGCCCAGGGCCGCCAAGCGCTCGACATCGCGCTTCAGCTGCGGCGAGCCCGGATAACGTAAGGGGAAGGCAGCGCTCTCAGGCCACACCAGCAGGCGCGGCGGCCTACCGGGCCAGGGTCCTTCCTCGCACTCGGCCATCGACATCTCCATCAGCCGCTGGTAATCGTCCCAGGTGTCCTCCCCCCCTTGGATCGAGCTGTTGGGCTGTACCACCCGAACCTCCCCGGGATGCCCCTCGGGGTTCGTGCCGGCCTCTCGTATGGCCTCCGGATTGGCGAACCGGGACGCCAGGATGAGCACCAGGTAGGTCGCTAGCAGGATCACCGGAATTTGCATCCAGTGGCGGCGTCGGATGGCCAATGCCAGTCCCGTGTTGACGAACAGCAACAGCCACGAGACGCCGAACGCCCCTACCCACGAGGACAGGGCCAAGGCGCCGGTTTGGTCGACCCAAGCATAAGCCGCAAGATTCCACGGAAAGCCGCCGAAGGGCAACGCCCGCACCAGCTCGAAGACGACCCACAGGGCGGGCACCCCCAACCAGGCCAGCGGGCCACCGCGGCGGACCAGGCGCTGTCCCAGCCATGCAAAGAGCCCATGGTCGAGGCCGAGGTAGAGGGCGAGCAAGACAAAAAGCCCGCGGGAAAGGGACAGCGGTAGGCCGCCGAAGGTGTGCACGGTTTCGATCAGCCAAGGCAAGGCGAAAAGCCACGACACCGTGCCGTGCAGCCATCCCCAGAGAAAAGCCCGGCGGCGACCGAGCAGCAGGATAAGGGGCGCCAGGGCCACCCAAGGCAGCAACCAGCGGCTCTCAGGACCAAAACACCAAGCCCAGGAAAAACCCCCGATGATAGCCAACAGGGCGCTGCCCAACGCTTGGCCACGGGGGGTCGTGGGAACCTCCGATGTCTTCATGGTCGAACGCCAGGCGAGCGGGAGGCGGGACACCTCAATTGCTGGCGGCCGTCACCCACGTCTCGAGCTTGAATTGGCGGGTCACATCGCCGGCGGCAGCGTCCGCCGGAGCTCGTGTCGCGTAGGGGCCGAGACGGACGCGGTACATCGTCTGGCCACCGGTTTTCTTGGGCGACAGAAAGGCTCGGTAGCCCCCTTGCTGCATCTGATCCAAGACTTTCTGGGCCTGGGTCCGATCATGGCTGGAAAATACCTGCACGATGAAACCCTCCGTCGACGCCGCGGCTGGAGTCTTTGCAGGCTGGCTGCTCGGTGGGGGGGGCGTCGAGCGAGCAGCTGGCGATTTCTGCGGCTCCTGAGGCGGCGGGGTCTGCCGAGGCGGCGGGGACTGGTCGACGCCGGATGTCGCTGGCTCGACGGTCGAGGCGCTGCCCACGTCCTCCGCCAAGGTGCTCGTCGGATCCGGCTGGCGAGCCAATTTGCTGAGGTCGGGTTTGTCGAGGCTCGCCGTTGGCGGGCCGGCGGCCGTCCCCTCGGCCTCGCTGAAGAAATCCAACTCTTCGAGCTTCGCCATCTCTTGGGGTTCCATGGGCTGCGCCGCCAACTCCTGAGCCGCCGGGTCCGACCCTTCCTTGCCGGCCCAAACACCGAAGACAAAGGCCGCCAGAATGCAGCCTAGCAGGACCACAAAGGAGACCAGGACCTGACGGTTGGTCAGGGCCACCTCGTAATAACTGGGTTCGTTCACGTCTGTCACATCGACCTCATGGCTACCGTTCCTCGCCCACACCAGCAGCCGCATGGGTGTTCAAATATCGTCCTCAACCTACAGAACCTCATCCTACGGAGCTTCAACCTACAGGGCCTCAGCCTACAGAACCGGCTACGAAACCTCCGTCGAAGCGGCGTCCTCATCCCCTTCGTCCACCACCAGCTCCGGGGCACCGTTGCTGGCTTGGCCACCAAAGCGATTGGAGAATGCCTTCAGCAACTCGATGGGCAGCGGGAAGATGATTGTCGAATTGCGCTCGGTGGCGATATCGCTCAAGGTTTGGAGGTAGCGCAGCTGCAGGGTCACCGGGTTCTTGCTGACCTCATTGGCGGCCCGTGCCAATGCCTTGGAGGCCTGCTCCTCACCTTCTGCGTGGATGATCTTGGCCCGCTTCTCACGCTCCGCTTCGGCCTGCCGCGCCATGGCCCGCTGCATCTCCTGCGGCAGATCCACATGCTTGACCTCCACCGCCGCTACTTTGATACCCCATGGGTCGGTCTGACCGTCGACGATCTCTTGGAGCTTCTCATTGAGCTGCTCGCGCTCGCTCAACAGCTCGTCCAGGTCCGCTTGGCCGAGCACCGAACGCAACGTCGTCTGGGCCATTTGGCTGGTGGCGTAGTTGTAGTCGACCACATCCACCACCGCCTTGGCCGGGTCCAAAACCCGGTAGTAAACCACGGCGTTGACCTTCACCGAGACGTTGTCGCGGGTGATGATGTCCTGCGGCGGCACATCCAAGACCACGGTCTGTAGGCTCACCTTGACCATCGTCTCGAAGGGCCAGAAGACGAAGATGAAGCCTGGGCCCTTGGGCCGCTCCGACAGCTTGCCCAGCCAGAAGGTCACCCCTCGCTCGTACTCCATCAGGATATTGACCCAGCGGCTGAGGACGGTGATCCCCAGCAGGAAGAAGATCAGGACAAAGAGCAGAATCATCGGGTTCATCATGGGCTCCTATTGCGCCGCTGGCCGGCGCAGAGATCGTACTATCAAGGTCATACCGCGCACCGCCAACACCTCCACCACATCGTCCTCGGACAAGGACTCGTCACTCTCGGCCCGCCACAGCTCACCGTGCACGAACACCGTGTAGCTATCGGCGGCCACCTTGCGCACCATGCCTTGCTCCCCGACCAAACCTTCGACGCCGGTGGTGGCCGGCTGGCGGCGCACCGTCCAGGCACGGCGGGCCAGCAATCCCATGATGACGGACATGACCACAGCACCGGAGACGATGCCCGCCATGCCGCCGGAGAAGGTCGGCATGGTGTCTTTGAACAGCATCACCGAGCCGAGGATCAGGCACAGGGAGCCGCCCAAGGTCAATAGGCCGAAGGACGGCACTTGCACCTCGAAGACGAAGAGGGCCAACCCCAAGACCACCAGGGCGATACCGGCCGTATTGATCGGCAGCACGGACATGGCGTAAAAGCCGAGAATCAGGCAAATCGCCCCCATGACACCGGGGAAAATACCACCGGGGTTGGTCAGCTCCATGTAGAGCCCCAAACCTCCGAGACCCATCAACAACGCCGCGATGGCCGGATTGGCCAGAATCGACAGGATGCGTTGGTAGGTGGGCATGGCCTGACGGATGATCGGCGCTTCGGCCGTCTGCAAGGTGACCTCGCCGCTACTGATCTTGTTGACCACCCGGCCATCGATCTGCTGTAACAAATCCCGCACATCGATGGCGATGACGTCCACCAAGCCGTTTTCCAGGGCTTCTTCCGCGGTGAACGACTTGCTCTCCAGCACCGCCGACTCGGCGAGCTCCAGGTCGCGTCCCCGCTGGCGGGCCAAGGAGCGGATGAGGGCGGCGCTGTCTTCCTCCACCTTCTGCCGCATATCCCCTTGGATGTCGTCGCCGCCACCGGAGACGGGATGGGCCGCCCCCGAGTTGGTGCCCGGAGCCATGGCGGCGACATCGCCGGCCATCAAGATGAAGAAACCCGCCGAGGCGGCCTGGGCGCCGCTGGGGGCGACATACACCACCACCGGCGTCCGCGACTGCAACAATGAGGTGGCGATGCTGCGCGTCGAGGTCAGCAAACCCCCCGGCGTGCTCAGCTCGACCACCAGCACGGCAGCTGCCGCCGCATCGGCCTGGCGCACGGCCGTTGCGATGAAATCCGCCGCCACCGGCTGGATGGCGGAATCGATGCGGATGACGTGGGCAGGGGCGGGGCCCGACGCCGTCGCGGAATCGTCGGCCTCGGCCGCAGGGGTGCTCTCGGCTGCTTCGGCAGGTGTATCGGTAGATGTTTCGGCAGGGGCGCTGGCGTCCGGCGGCGGCACGGCCTCCTGATTGCCATGACTGGTCGGGGTCCAGGGAAAAACGCTGAGCATCCCCAACACCACCAGCATGACGCGGCCGCGAACGGTGACTCGACGGTGGGCTGCGTGGAGTGTCGGCATAGTCAACGAAGTATAGCCCTTATCCCGCGCCATGCTGACAAAGATCGACGAATAGAGACATCTTGCATGGTGGATCGAGTCTTTATCTTGATCTCATCGGCCGAACGTAGTATCAGTTTAAACTATGATCTTCGATCTACGGAATATTCCTCACTTCTCCCCCTCGGTCGCCCCCAAAGGGACCGAGCTCGGCGGCTTGTCAGCTGCCGACGCCCAGCGTTCAGTCTTCGATCCTGAGCCCCTCGGAGCGGCCGAGGATGGTCGATTCGAGCCAAGGCATCACAGCAAACCATCCCGGCGCCACCTCTTGATCGGCCTTCTCCTGGCCTGCAGCGCGTGGGGAGGTCCCGCCACGACGGTGATCGCCCAAGAACCGGCGACCGGTGACCAGGCGGCGGTGGCCGAACCGGCGTCCCCCCCCGGGGAAGAGGTTCCCGCAGCGGCCCCGGCTGAGGTCGTCGACACACCGCCGCCGCCTCCGGTCCCCAACCTGCCCGTGCCACCCCATCCGCTGGCTCTGCCCCAATTCGAGAGCAGCGCCGTGGACGGTTTCTTTCACATCCAGCTGGACAGCGGCCAGGTCTACCTGAGCAGTCGACTCGACAACCCGCCGGTACGCTCGCGGCGCCTGGATCAGAACATCAGCCGCGAGATCGGGCTGGCCACCGGCATGTCGATCGGTGACTTGCTGCTCGGACCCATTCGCAACGGCGATGGCAGCCTCAGGGCAGCCCTGCTGGTGGAGACAGCCACCGGTTACGTGGCCTTCTTGGATGACATCGGCCGCGACTCCAAGCTGGGAACCATCACGGTGGCCATCGATCGCCCCTTCAAGGCCCTCGCCGCGGACGATCGTGGCGCCTCCTTACTCATGCGGCGAGACAGCAGCGGTCGCACGGAGGGCGCCTATCTCTACCACGCCACCAGCGGTCGTGCCGTCTACCTCGATGGCCTGCGCAAGCTCGATCCCGCGGGCGCCGTCACGGCCACCGTGCCGTGGCCCACTTTGGGCCAGCGGGCGGCGGCGGTCCCGCTGCAGTCCGCCCGCGAGGAGACCCTCGGTTATTGGCTGGCCGACCCGTCCACCGGCGAGAGCTACCGGGTCAGCGTCAGCCGTGGGGCCCCGGCGCGCATCGCCACCCGCAAGCTGACGACCAATCTCTTCGACGCCATTGCCGGGCGAGGCCCCCACGCCACCTACGCCCCCCTCGTGGCCGTCGGTCTCGAAGATCGCAACGGCGAGACGCGGCATATTTTCCTGCTCTCCGTGGGCAGCGGCGAGATGGCCGTTTGGTTTGATGTGGCGGGCAACGGAGGCTCGCCGAGGATCGTCAAGCTGGCGCGTAATCTCTACGATGTGCTGGGACGCGAGCCGGCGTCGGTGCCGCGCACCATCGAGGCCATGCCGCAGGTCAGCCCCGGTGGGGTCGACGGCGTGTATCTGCTCGACAGCGTCACCCGCAGCGTCATTCTGGCGGGCAGCCTGACGCAGCCGGGCGGCGCTACCTTGTCCAGCTACGGAACCTTCGGCGGCTGAGGCGAGGTCGCGGGAAGGGACCGCAGGCGGTCGATCCAGGTCTGCATATCGGGAGGCGGCGGCACCTCGAAATGCAGCGCTCGCCCGCTCACCGGGTGCGTCACCTCGAGGCCCATGGCGTGCAGCATCGGCCGCGGCACGTCGCCGCCGGGCAAACGCCAGGCATCCGGCGCACCATACAAGCGGTCGCCGAGCACCGGAAAGCCAACCGAGGCAAGATGCACCCGAATCTGATGCATGCGACCGGTGCGCGGCTGCACGTGTAGGAGAGCGCTTCCGTCCAACAGCTCGACCGCCGTCACCCCCGTGGTGGCGGCTTTGGGCCGTTGGGACGGCAGGCTGTTCCGAGGCGCGACTTGCCGAGAGGTGCCCCCTGGCTCCGCGCCCTCTTCATCCATGACCCCTTGATCGACGACCCCTTGATCGACGACCCCTTGATCTACGAAGACCTGAGACATCGCGCGTCCACCATCGCCGCGGACGCGCAACAGAGGAGCGTCCACCTGCCAAGGGGCAGCGGGTGGGTGACCGAGCACTAAGGTCAGATAGCATTTGCCGACCCGGCGCTCGGCGAAGGCCCGCCCCAAACCCCGGTTGGCGGCCCGGCTCTTGGCCAGGACGACCAACCCCGACGTTCCCCGATCGAGACGGTGGTGCAGCCAAGGCCCTTGGCGGAGAGCGCCCCCCTGGCCATCCAGCCAGCGCTCGGCGGCGGCCAGCAGGTGGTTGTGGTCGTCGTCGCGGGTGGCTTGGCTGGCCAGGCCCGTGGGTTTGTCGACCACCAAAAGATGGGCATCCTCGAAGACGATCGCCGCCGCCTCGAGCTCGAAGCTGGCCGCGGCGGTGGCTCGTCGTGGGGCCCTGGAGTTGCGCGACCCGGCATCGAATCCCGGGCCTTCAGCGGCCCCGTCGCCCCTCAGCTCGACGCGCTGGCCGGCTTTCAGGGGACGCGACGCCACCCGGCATAGCCGGCCGCCGAGTTGGATTCTCCCCTGGTCGATCCAGCGGCGGATCTGGCGCCGCGAAGGGGCCTCGGTGGCCGCGGTTTCGCCCATGGCTCGCTGCAAAAATCGGTCGAGGCGCTCGCCGACGGACGCCCGGTCGACGCGCCATGAATTGACGGCCGAATCTACGGCCATGGAGATACCGCGTTCATCGCTGGTTGGCTGGATCCCGGCCTGCCGAGAGACCACCCCCGTCGGTTGCGGAGACGCCTCGCAGCTTCACGGGCCCCCCTCGATCTTACGCCGTAGCAGCTCATTCTCGAAGGCCACACCGACCTGCGCCGTCGCCAACTCGAGGAGCTCGATGTCCTCGATGGCCTGGACGTTGCTACCGTTGTCGGTATAGACCACCGAAATCACCCGCTCCGAGCCCAACACGGGAAAAATGACGATCTGGCCATTGCGCGGCCGTCCCACGATACGGGCGAAGTCCAGGGGTAGATGGGCTTGATCAAAGGACAGGGATCGGGGCTGTCCATCGGCGACGCAGCGGGTGAGCGCATGGTCGACGCTCAAGCTCAGCCGTATCGACCGGGTCATCTCCGCCAACGGGCGCTGGTCGGCGCTGAAACCAAATGCCCCCAAAGCGATCAAGGCATCCTGCTTGACCAGAAAGAGCACCGCCCGCTCCACCGATTCTGAAATGACATGCATCAAGTTCAGCGCCATCGTGGCGGACAGCAGACCCGAACGAATGTCCGCCAGAACCCGCCGTAGCCGTGCAAAACCGGCCCGCTGGTTGCTCGGCTGCGAGGTGCCCGGACCGACCTCTTGCAAAGCCCGCAACAGGCTGTGAAAGCAGGCCGCCAAGGCCAAGGGCTCGGCCCCCAGGGCCGCCACGGCGCCGGCCTCCAGGGCCCGGGTGGTCACCTCCTGGGTGTCGCTGATGGCGATGATCGAGGACCGCGGTCGGGAGCGACGAATTGCCAGGAGATCCTCCGGCGTATAGCTGTCGGCCCGCAAATCGAGGAAAACGATGGTCGGCGTCGGCTCGCCGGGCAACCGCGTCCCGGCCTCCCGCAGTGGAACCCGGACGGTGATCGCCACCTCGGCATCCACCAGATCGGCCAAGGCATCGGCCAGCTGACGATCCGGCGTCACGATCTGCAAGCGCCGATTGGCTACCTCCAGCCCTTCGTCGGTGTCGGCCATGGCGTCCGAGGCGAGACCGGTGAGACCTTCCAGCTCGAAGCTTTCGTCGAAATCGTCCGCCGTGGGCAGGGTCGCAACGCTTTCCGCACCGGCCGCCAGTGAGTCGATGGACGGATCCGGCGAGCCTTGCAGGACTTGGCTCTCGTCGAGAATGCGGGCCGCTTCCAGAAGCACCCGTTGGGTGTTGAGGTCGAGCTTGGGAATGACGTCGCCGGGGTACATGGCGATGTCGTCCAGGGGTTTCAGCTCGTCGAGGGCAAACTCGAACGAGCCACTGGTCCAGGTGACCAGATCGTAGACGGCGCTCTCGATCTGTTCCTCGACCGCCCGCCTGATCTGAGCGAAGGGCAAGACGCCGCGGTTCACCAGGACTTGGCCGATGGAGCGCCGAGGTTGCTCGGCGGCTTGCTCGTCGAGAACCCGTCTCAAGGTTGCCGAGTCGATCAACCCCTTGTCGATCAACAGCTCACCGAGGCGGCGGCAACCGGGGGCCCAGGCGCTGACGATCTGTCCGCGGTGAAAACCGATCGAGGCCCGCAGTGAGCCGCGTTCCAAGGACAGAGTGCCCGTTCTCCGTCCCAGGTGGACGAATTGCATGACATCGGCTAGGGAAACGTCTTCGAGCTTGCCATTGAGGCTCACGGCTAGTTGATCTCCACCTCGAGGCAAGCCTTGGAGCGGCTGCTCCGTGAGCGTTCCGTCATGCGGCGTGGTAGGGCTCCGAAAGGCCCGAGAGTGCGGGAAAGATCAGGTGCTGCGCACCAGTTGGACGAGACTTTCTAGGGTCCGCAGCTTTCGATCCGTATTGGAGTAGACACGGGCCGCAAAAAGCGCTGACGCAGCGTGGGCGGCCAGCAAATCGAGTAGGTCCCTATCCTCGGCCCGCAGGATCGTCTTGTGATCGAAGAGCTTGATCAAGACCAAGACGCCGACGATGGCGTCTTGCACCCGCAGGGGCACGGCGGCAACGATGTCGGAGCCCTCGGCCGGCCCCATGCGCAGCACGCCATCCTGCAGCGAAGCATCGACGATGGGATCGCCGCCGCGGTACTTGTCGGAGGCGTAGTAGCCGTCCTCGTCGCCTTCCAAACCACGGGAGAGAGCAACCTCGCACTCATTGGTTCCTTCGACCCGCAGCAGCAGAGCAAAACGTTCTGCTCCCAAGAGATCGACGGCGATTTCAGCGATGGTCGCTTGCACTTCCCCCGGATCGAGGGTGGCATGGAGCTGAAAGGTCGCCACGTAGAGGTTCATCAGACGCCCGAGCTGGTGCTCAGCCTCCACCAAACGCACCGTCAGCTCTTCTCGATCCCGTTCGCTGGCATCCGAATCGCCGGCGGCGTTTGCTGAGTCACCCTGGGCAGCGCTCAACGAGCGGGATTCCTCGGTCAGCGCGGCGAACAGATCCTGCGCACGCTCCAGAGTAATCCCCAGCTTGCCCATCAATTCATTTGGCGTCGGACTCTGCATCATCACCCACCACCTCCACTCACAATCGCTGGATGACTTCCAAGAGCTCTTGGTTGCCGAATGGCTTCTTGATATACGCCGCAGCCCCGGCTTCCAACCCCCGGATGGTGTCCTCTTCCTTGCCTTCGGTGCTGATGATCACCACCGGAACGTCCTGAAAAGCGGTATCGCCCTTGACTTGCTTCAAGAACTCGAGGCCGCTCATTCGGGGCATGTTGATATCCAATAGAATCAAATCGATATCAGCATGGTTAGATAGACACTGCAGGGCCTCGAGGCCATCATGAGCGTGGACCAAGGTGAACTGACGCAGGAGAACCTCGAACATCTTGTGAATCAGCTTCGAATCGTCGACGACCAGAATCTTCCGCGGTTGCACCTCATCCTCCTCATGAACCTGCTCTAGCTACCCAAGTTTCTTCCCGCTACCCGTCATCCCGGATTCATCGGGGGGCTTCATAAAAACGCGCCTCTCACTGGGGAAAAAGCGTCGGCAGCACACTCGGCGGTTAGCCTAGCTGAAGCGACCTTGCCATGCAACTCATCGAGCCAGCACCTCGGCGGCGATCGTACCTCTATACGCTATTCTGTGGAGATGGGTTACCAAGCCGCGGTAACCTACAGGACATCAAACTTTGTGGCGGCCTCCTCGTCTGCCACCCGGCGGCGGCGCTAGGGGCCAAGGGGACAATCTGTCATCCTCTTTTGGCAAACTTCTTCGCCACTGGGTCGAACATCGCCCCAGCATCGATCCTGGCACGTTACGGTACGGTATCCACAGATGGCACCCGCCGTGACTGCCATCGCTGCCGTGGCGCACCCACGGGTTCTCCCCTTGACAACGGGCCGAGTCGACGATGAACTTGAACGATGAATCCGTAGGGGCCGAAAAGCCTTCGCTTGCCATCTGAGATGCACCAGGCGAGCCCACGATGACCAGAGCCTGTCGCCACTCCGACGAGGAAGACGATGTTTCAAGAGGGTTTCAAAGAGCTGCTAGACGAGTTCCTGCTCGAAGCCCACGAGCGGGCCGATGAGGTCGAGGCATCGCTGCTGCGCCTGCGCTCACCCGATCCCGAGGAAGCCGAGAGAGCCCTGACGCAAGCCAAACGTGAGCTGCACACCCTCAAAGGCAACGCCGGCATGATGGGTTTCATCGACCTGCAACAACTGGCCCATCACATGGAAGACGAGGTGGAGGTCCTGGACTTGGCGGCGCCGCAGATCGACATCCTGCTCAACGAGCTCGATATCCTGCGCCAGACGCTGCATACCATCACACCGGAACATGACGGCAGCGACGCCACGGACGGCCAAGCCACCCACCAGGTGGACGTCGGGCCCTACGCCGACGGCGAGTCGCGAGACATCGGCGGCAGTGTGCGCGTGCCCTTCGTCAAGATCGATCAGTTGGTGGAGCTTCAGGCTGAGACGTTGATCTACCGCAACCGACTCAGCGATTCGATCCAGCAAGCCAAAGCTGCGCTCAAGGAAACTCTGCCCACGGAGCCCATCGAGCAGAGCCTCTTCATGGATCGCATCAACGCCTCCTGGGACGAAGTCGACTACGCCCGACAGGCCCTGGAAAAGACGTTGCGCCAATTGCAGGAACAGACCACCAACCTCGGTATGGTGCCGTTGCAAGGGCTGTTCCGCAGCCTGCGCCGGGTGATCCACGACGAATCCAGCCGCCAGGACAAGAAAGTCGATCTGGAGATCTTCGGTGGCGACACGCCGATCGACAAGACACTGCTCGAAGCCGCCGCCGATGCCCTCGGCCACCTGGTGCGCAATGCGGTGATCCACGGCATCGAAAGGCCGGCGGAGCGCCTTGCCAAGGAAAAGCCGGAAACCGGTACGGTGCGGGTCGCCGCCACCCTCGACGCCAACCAAATATGGATCGAGGTGGCCGATGACGGCAGGGGTATCGACATGGTGTCCTTACGCCACCGTGCCGCCGCATTGGGCAGCGATCACAGCGCCTCCTCCGACTTCACCCTCCTCTTCGAAGTAGGCATCTCGTCCCATGCCGGCACCGACATCGGCGCCGGCCGGGGGGTCGGCATGGCCGCGGTCAAACAAAGCGTCGAGTCCCACGGGGGTCGCATCGAGGTCCAATCAAGACAGGATGTCGGCACCATCTTCACCCTGCGTCTGCCGGTCACCGCTTCGATCCTCCGTTCCTTGCTGCTGGAGGCCGACGGCGAGGGTTATGCGCTACCTTTGATCTCGGTGGTCGAGGCGCTCAGCGCCCGGGAGCAAGAACGCCACACCATCAACGGCGCCCCGGTGGTCAAGTGGCGACGGCAACTGGTGCCGATCATCGATATCGGGCACTTGTTCGGCACGCGACAGGATGTGAGGACCGCGGGCACGCCGATTATTATCGAGATCAATGGCCGCTACCGGGCGCTGCTTATCGACGATATCGTTGGCATTCGTGATATCGTGGTCAAGAGTTTGGATAGTCTCGTCGGTCGCCCCCAGGGGATTTCCGGCTCAACAATCCTCGGCGATGGCCGGGTCCTGATGATTCTAGACCCGGCGATACTGACCACCCTTTCGCCCTTCGTTTCTAGCGAACCAGCCAGACTTGGGAAATGAGCCGCCAACCACGTCAAGATTCTCAGCAGAAGCCAGCCCCGGGGGACAAAGCCCCAGCTGCGTCCGGCTCGTCGGAAAACCCGCCGCCCGACGACAACTCCGGCTTGCCCGACTCTGCCACCGCATCGTCCGCCAAACCCAAGCCCACCAAGCTGCCGGCTTTCGGTTTTGCATCCGATCTGCTGACCGAAAAAACGAGCACGACGGACACGGCCGGCTCCGCCGCGCCGATCGACGCGGTGTGGCCCGACGACGGCGGAGCGATCTTCGACTTTGCCGATACCTTGAGCGCCGCCGAGAAGGACGAAGAACGGCGCATCGCCGAGGCACGCATCACCACCTGGATCTCCTTCGACCTGGCGGGCGAGACCTTCGCCCTGCCCGTCGAGCCGGTACGGGAAGTCTTGCGCATCCACAACATCACCCGCGTACCCCACGCACCCCATCCCATCCGTGGCGTCACCAACCTTCGGGGACGGGTCATCCCGGTGATCGATCTGCGGCGCCGTGTCGGCTTGCAGGAGGGGGAGATCGATCGCTTGGCCCGTATTATCATCGTGGCGTCCCGCGGACGCCTGATCGGCCTCTTGGTCGACCAAGTGCATCACGTCATGCACCTGGACTTGAACCTCGTTCAACCACCGCCGGATGACGTCATGACTTTGCAATCCGATTACATTTCAGGGGTCTATCACCTCGGCGACGAGCTCTTACTGCTGCTCGATGTCGACCGCGCTTTGACCATTCGCGACGAACCACCCAAGGCGCAGATTTCGGGGGCCGCCTGAGTGTGCGTCCCGGATTCCATGGAGATGAGCGGCCGGCGTTCTGATCTCCCGCTCGCCACCGTGGCCCTCCTTGCTTGGACGGTGTTCGCACCGCCCTTGTCGGCGCAGGATTCTGCTCAAGCTCCGCCCCCGAAACCGAAACAGGAAACGGCGGGCCAGTCGGCTCAGGGTCAGGCGACGACGCCCACCAGCGCAGCGGCGAGCGCCAAGACAGCCCTCAGCCGAGAAACGACCGTCAGCTCGGCGAAGGACGAAGGTACGACGGCTCCGGCGACTCGCCAGACGGTGACCAACGTTGCACCGTCGATGCCCGATGGGGCCAAGGCCGCGTCATCGCCGGACAACAAATTCATCCTGGTGGTCCATGCCAAGAACGAGCTCGATGAGCTCGACACCTCACGTATCTCCAAGATGTTCCTCAAGAAAGTCAGACGCTGGACCGATTCCGACAAGACACCGGTGGAGCCGGTCGACCAGGCACAGGACTCAACCGTCAGAGAAGAATTCACCCAGGTCATCCATGTCAACAAGGATCTCTTCGCCATCAAGACATACTGGCAGCGAATGATTTTTTCGGGTCGTATGGCTCCTCCTCCGGAGTTGCGGAGCGACGAAGAGATCCTCGCCTTCGTGCGCAGTCGACGCGGAGCGATCGGTTACGTCAGCCGCAACGCCACCTTGGGCGAAGGCGTCAAAGAGTTGAAAATCAGCCTCGAAGAGAAGTGAGAACCGATCTTCGTCGGGGCCGAGACTTCACTCGGACGAATGGGGATCTGGGGGCAATGTATGCTCAATTTCGATAGTTGGAAACTCCGCACCAAAGTCATGGTCAGCCCGGCGATCGCCGTCTTCGGCTTCGTCCTGCTGTTGCTGGTCAACCAGCTCACCGGCCGCGAGGTCTCCCGCCTCTCCACCGAGGTGAAGGACTCGTACGTCCCTGCGCTGCAGAGCCAACAGCAGTTGGAGGTGGAAATCCTCAACATGCAGCGGGATTTGCTGGGCTGGGTGGGAAGCCTCGACGACGACTTTCGTGTCGACGCGGAGAACAGCGCCCAACGCATCCGTGAAGCCCTGATCGAAGCCGCCAAAAACGAGACCCTCCAAGGGCTGGTCGAACCCGCGCCGCCCTTGACCCA
The DNA here is from genome assembly GCA_029263315.1 of Acidobacteriota bacterium. Classification (GTDB taxonomy): domain Bacteria; phylum Acidobacteriota; class Thermoanaerobaculia; order Multivoradales; family J023; genus JAJCXR01. Next base: position 59,785 of record JAJCXR010000032.1, read on the forward strand.
AGAACAAATCGAGGCCGACCAAGAGATTCTGTTCGAGGGCGACGTCACCATCGCCCAATTGCTCCTAGATTTCGAAGCCTTCTATCAATTCGCTTTTCCTGTGACCGAGCGCGCGGTGGCGGCAGCCGAGGGCGAATCGGCCGGTGTCTCCAACAACGACATCCGCGGCATTCAACCGATGATGCAGCAGCTGTTGCAACGCCTCACCGCCTTCACGGAGGCATACAAGGGACAGCTCAACTCCGAGCTCGACCGCCTCGCCCGGCGCCCGACGACGGATCGTTTCAATATTCTGATTTCCAGCTTCATGATTCTCGGCTTCCTGATCACCGTCGCCCTGCTGCTGCACAAATCGGTCAATCAACCGATTCACAACGCGGTGAATATCGCCGACCAGCTGGCCCACGGCAACATGAATGCAGACTTCGTGGCCACCGACCGGGGTGACGAGATCGGTCGACTGCAAAAGTCGATGCAGAGCATGCTTACCTACCTACGCGAGATGGCCGATTTCGCCAGCGCCTTCGCCACCGGCGATCTGCGCTCCCGCATCGAGCCGCAGTCGGATCAAGACCTTTTTGGCAGTGCCTTCCGCGACATGTCCGAGAACCTGCGGGAGATGATCGGCCGGGTCAAGGTGGCGGCCAGCGAAGTGGCGGCATCGGCCACCCAGATCGCCGCCTCCTCGGTGCAGATCAGCGGCGGTGCCGAGAGTCAGTCCGCCTCCGCCGAGGAAACCTTGTCGACCATGGTCGAGATCGCGTCTCAGATCGACAGCGTCGCCCGTTCGTCGCAGGCCTTGGCGATCAATGTGGACGAAACTTCGTCGTCGATCCAAGAGATGGGCGCTTCCATCGAAGAGGTGGCCAAGAACTCCACCAACCTCCTAACCTCCGTCGACCAAACCTCCTCCACCATCGAAGAGATGGCGGCCTCGATTCAATCGATCGAAGCCAAGGTCCGGGTGGTGGATGATGTCTCGCGGGAGGCGGCCGAAACCGCCAACCATCGAGGCGACGAGCTTTCCAAGATGATCGCCCGCATCGGTGTCGCCGGCCAGGACATCGGCAAGATTGTCGGCATCATCGAAGATATCGCCGATCAAACCAACTTGCTGGCCCTCAACGCCGCCATCGAGGCGGCCCATGCCGGCGACGCCGGGCGTGGTTTTGCCGTCGTGGCGGAAGAAGTCAAACGATTGGCGGAAAGGTCCGTCGCCTCGACGCGGGAAATCGCCCATGTCGTCGAGAACGTGCAGAGCAATACCAACGACGCCATTCAGTTGACCCGAGAAATCCTGCTGCAAATCGTCGACTCGGTCACCCGCACCTCCGAGCTGGTGGGCGAAGTGTACTCCGCGACCCAGGAGCAGAGCGGTGGCGCAGCACAGATTCTCAGCACCTCGGCCCACATGCAGACGGTGACCCGTCAACTGGCCTCGGCAGCGAAAGAGCAGGCCAATGGGGCCCGGGACATGATGAAGGCCGTCGAGGTGATGAACCGGATGACGCAGCAGGTGGCCGATGCCAGCCGCGAGCAGAAGCAAGGTGGCGACTTGGTGGTCAAGGCCGTCGAGCGTATCGCTCAAATCGCCCATCAAAATCTGGGGGCAGCGGAGCAATTGGCCACCAACACCCAGAATCTGTCGCAGGAAGCCGAGCGCCTGCTCAGCGTGGCCGAAGTTTTCACCCTCGAATCGCCAGAAGGCCAATGACCGGCCAAGGAAGGATTGCGACCCATGGCGCCCAACGGTCCTGACACCTCCGCCACCAGTTGGCAGCAATGCATCGAGTTGCTGGACGAGCTACCGTCGCTTCCCCTCGAGGGACGGCTCGAAGCCATCGAGCGCTTGCTGCGCAATCCCAGCCCCGGCATCCGTACCCGGTCCCTGCGCATGGGAGCCGCCGCCATCCCCGACGAGCGGCTGAAGGAGTACCTGCGCAGCGACGCTGACGACGTGCTGCGCAACGCCGGGGTAGAGATGTTGAAGATGCGGGGCAATCGCGGATTCAGTCTCACCCTGCAATTGTTGCGCGACGAAGATTCGGATGTCGTCCTACAGGCTGTCCTGGTGCTCACCCACCTGCGGGATCCCCGCGCCCTGGAGCCCCTGCGCAGTGTCCTTCACCATCCCGACCCCAACGTTGTCCAAGAGGCCATCGTCGCCATCGGCCAGCTCGGGGATGCCCGGGCCATCCCGGACCTGCTCGGTTTTCTGGAGTCCGATGTCTGGCTACAGCTGGCCGCGGTGCAAGCCCTGGGTAACTTGCGCTCACCGGTCGCCGTGCCCCACCTCAAGCAGCTGCTGACCGATTTCATGGCGGGTCCGATGGCCGCCGAGGCCTTGGCCCGCATCGGCGGGCTCAACGCCTTCCGTGCCTTGGCACTGCACTGGCTTCGCTTCCGCAACGAGGTCGACGCCGAAACGGTGCTCGGTCTGTTAGCCCATGTCATGGAGGGGCTGGCCCGCACGCCGCAACCGCCAGACGGTTTGCTCGAGGCGCTGGTAGAGAACCTGGACAACGACAACGACACCATTCGCGAGGCCGTTGCCCGCTGTCTCTTGGTGCTGGCCAACAGCTCCACCGACGCCAAGTCCTTGGACCTCATCTCCACCACCCACCGCGAAGCCGCAGTGCTTCCGGCATGCCTGCACCACCGCAAGGACTTGATCGGTCAACTGATCGAAGATAGCAGCATCCGCCGTTCGTGGGGTTTCCTGCTGGCGGCCCGCTTCCCGAAGGTAGCGCCCCTCGACATCATCGCCAAGGCCTTGCAGGAGCCTCCGCATCCCGATCAGCTGGGGCCCATCCTGAGGGCCCTCTCCAAGTTGAAGAGAGCTGAAATCGGTCAGGCCATGCTGGCGTTTTATTCGCGTCTCCCCCAGGAGCAGCGGGCCACGATGCATCCGATCTTGAAGGAGCACCAGAAGACCTTGGCGGCGTTCCTGCAGGACGACAGTCTCTCCCCCTTGGACCGCATCGTCTTGAAGGGTGTCTTGCACGGCTCCAGCGACGATCTGATCGCCGACCTGGTGGCCTTGTCGGCGGAGCAACGCCGCAAAGCCTTGGGCGAGCTGCTCGACATCGAAGACTTGATGCGCGCCTTGCCCTGGCAGGATTGGCTGGATCAGGACGCCGCCGCCAACGCCCCCGTGGCGGCGGAGTTTGCAGCCCGCTGTGGAGCCCGTGAGCTGGCTCCGGAATTCCGTGCCTTATTGGCGCAATCACCGGAGCCGTACCTGGTACGCACCCTGGGCGAGCTCGGAGATCGCGACAGCGTGGCGCTGCTGGTCGGGCTGCTAGAGCCGGGCATGCCCTTGGAGTCGCTGATTCTCGAAAGCCTCGGCCGCATCGGCGGCCCGGAGGCACGGCAGGCTCTGCGTCGGGCCACCTCTTCGGGTCGGCCACAATGGGAGCGCATGGCTTTTCGCGCCTTGGCCCGCTGCGCCACCGAAGAAGACGATCAAATTTTCCACGCCGCCATCCACCACACCGACTGGAATGTCCGGCTCTCCTGCGCCGATGTCTTGGGGCGCTTCTCACGGCCGGAAAACTTGGCCGCGTTAGCTCAGCTGGCGGCGGATCCAGTGCCTTTGGTCGCCCAACGGGCCCTCTCTTACCTAGAAGCCTAGAGCTCTCAACCCGATGGACACCGAGCTGCCAAGCATGAGCTCCGAAGAGCTGGCCCTCTTCAACGAGCTCATCTCCAACCATTTTGGCATCCACTTCCCCGAGCACAAGCGGAAGATCCTAGAAACCCGCCTCCGGCCGCGGCTTCGCGCCAACCATGTGCGCCGCTTCATCGACTACTACCTGCTCTTGCAGTTCGATCTCGAGCTCGAGCTCGGTCCGCTCACCCAGGCGATCACCAACAACGAGAGCTATTTCTTTCGCGAAACGCTGCAATTCGACGCTCTCGACATGAAGTGTCTCGACGACTTGCAGAAGGGTGGAGAGCCCGGTAGGTTGCGTTTCCTGTCGGCCGGTTGCTCCTCCGGCGAGGAACCCTATTCGTTGAATATCTGCCTGCGGGGTCCACTGCAGGGAATGAGCAGGGATTTGATGATCGACGCCTTCGATATCGACCAGAACCACCTGGCCAAGGCGCGTCGGGCCATTTACCAACCCAACTCCCTGCGCGCTCTGTCACCGTCCCAGAAGAGGATGTATTTTACCGCCCTGGAGGACGGTTCCTTCGAGCTGCGCTCCCGATTCCGCCACAACGTCGACTTCCATCATGGCAATCTGCTCGATGCAGAGACCTTGTCGGGTCGAGTCTACGATGTCGTCTTCTGCCGCAATGTGCTGATTTACTTCACCGATGAGGCCACCCGCAAGACGATCGACAACTTCGTGCACAAGGTGCGTCCGGGGGGCCTGCTTTTTCTCGGCCACTCCGAATCGATCATCGGCTTGCACTCCAAGTTTCAAGCGGAACGGGTGGGGCAATGCATCGCCTACCGGCGGGTCGATCCATGAACCCGGCCAATGCCAGGGTACGGGTGGCGGTGGTCGACGATTCTACGTTCATCCGCAAGGCGATCAGCCGGATGTTGGACGACGAGCCACAAATCGAGGTGGTCGGCTCCGCCGCGTCCGGAGAAGAGCTGCTCACCCATTTCGACGATTGGCGGCCGCATGTCGTCACCCTCGATCTGGACATGCCGGGCATGGGGGGGCTCGAAACCCTCGATCGCATCATCGCCCGGCGTCGCATGCCGGTCATCATCATGTCCACCCACTCGGGCCATGGGGCCCCCAAGACCATCGAAGCTTTGCATCGGGGGGCCACCGACTTCATCGACAAACAACAGTATTCGCTGGTCGATTTCGATGCCTTGCGCGGCGTTCTAGTGGCCAAAATCCTCCATGTCACCGGCACCAAACGAAGGATCGAAGGCAAAGATATCGCCCTGCCGGGCTCCCTCACGGCGCCAGCCCCCAGGCACCCCACCGATCGCCATCTGGCACCCCCCACCGCCTACGACATCATCGTCTTTGGTGCTTCCACCGGCGGCCCACCGGTGCTGCAACTGATTCTGGAGGCCATCGGCCGCAATTTGCCCGTACCCATCGTCATCGTGCAACACATGCCGGTGGGTTTCACCCTGGCCTTTGCCGAGCGTCTCAACGCTCACCTTCCCTTGGAGGTGCGAGAAGCTCGTCACGGGGAGCCTTTATTACCCGGCCAGGCCTACATCGCTCCCGCCGGTCGACATTTGCGGCTGCTGCGTCGGGGCAAAGAATTGATCGCCGCCCTCGATGACAAAGCCCAAGGCATGATGCACGTCCCCTCCATCGACATCCTGTTCGAGTCGGCTGCCCGAGTCGTCGGCCGACGGACCATCGCTGGGCTGCTCACCGGCATGGGGCGGGATGGGGCGGCCGGCCTATCGGCCCTCAAACTCCGCGGGGCTTACACCCTGTGCCAGAGCGAGGAATCCTGTGTCGTCTTCGGCATGCCGCGAGCCGCCCTGGCCCTCGAGGCCGTCGACGAGATCGCCCCGCCGAGGCTGATGGGTTCGCGCATCCATCAGCTCCTAGCCTTGCCGGGTCCCGAGTCCCTGTTCCCCCCATCGCTCCGTTCTTGAGCCCGGCCTCAGGACACCTTGAGTACACCTTTTCGGAAATTGGCTGGTATTTGAGCGCCGAGCCTGCACGTCCGCGGCGATGCGCTCGCCGCACCAGAGACCCAATTCCGCTGCTTCGCCGAAGACGGACGCATCGCGGAGTATGCTTCGCCACTCCCGAAATCACCGTGTATAGAGATTTTCTTTCTTGTCGATAAACATGGAGATAAATTCTCCCCATTATGCAATTCAGCACACCCTATGCATCCGACTCTCCTTCCCCGTCGACCCCGACGGCGCCACGGCAGGCCTATCACTCCACAACAGCGTTCAATGAGGCCGAAGAGCTCTTGCGCTCGGCGATGCAACCCAGCTTGGAGCGCATCCGGCGGGACCGCGACCGCGTCAGCTCGCGTCTGCGGCCCCTGCTCGAGTACATCGAGCAACATCTCTTCGACCGTCGCCTCAATGTGCAGCACTTGAAACAAGCATGCGGTATCCGGGACAACTCCATCGCCATCCTCTTTCACTCGCAGGTCGGGCACTCCCCCAAGAGCTATATTTCCGAGCGCCGTTTAGAAACCGCATCGCGCTTGCTGCGCGACACCGATATCCGGGTCTGGAGAATCTCCGAGATGGTAGGCTACTCCGGTTTGGGGGTGTTCAGCAAAGCGTTCAATCGTTGGGCTAAACAGCGTCCCAATGCGTTCAGAAGGCAGGCCAGGGACTTGGCGTGCAGCCAGCCGCCGGGCCCCTTGCCGAATGACGAGCTGATGGATCGTGCCCTGGCGGGTAGCTTGAGCCATCAAGAAGCCAGCCGGCTGCTGCAAAGACTCTTGGAAATCTATCCGCGGCTGACGGAGCGGCTGCCGGCTGAGCTTGGCGATAGCGCAAACTTCCGAAAAGAGGAGGGGCTGGCGGCCGATTCCTGAGTTGAGGATCGGCGCAGACCTCCACGGCGATGAGGTCTTCGATGGATCCTTTGACACACACGCTTCTCGGCAGCCAACTGGCCGCCAGCGGCCTGGGCCGCAGCTCGGCCTTGGCCACCACCACCCTGCTGCTGGCGGTAAATCTGCCCGACATCGACTTCGTCACCTATTTCATCGATGCCGATCTTGCCTTGGAGGTACGCCGTGGTATCACCCACGGCATTTTTGCCATGGTGGTCCTGCCGCTGGGCTTGACCCTCGGCATTTGCCTTTTTTATCTCCTGCGACGACGCTGGCGGGCCCGTGGCGGGACGACCTCGAAAGTACCTCCCGGCGGGGCCGCCGACGCGCCAGCCTTTCGTCCATTGGCCATCCTCGCCCTGGCCAGCGTCGGGGTATTGAGCCATCCCCTCCTGGATTGGCTCAACACCTATGGCGTGCGTCTCTTGGCACCCCGCAAAGAACGGTGGTTCTACGGCGACACCCTGTTCATCATCGACCCCTGGATCTGGATGGTGCTCGGTGGCGCCGCCTGGCTGCGATACGGAAGAACCCGACGCGGTCGCATCCTCTGCGCCATCGTCGGCTTGATGATGGCCTTGGCGGTGGTGATCGGCTCACCGTCGCCCCTGGGTAGCGGACTGTGGCTAGTGGCCCTGGTCGCCGTCCTGGCCAGCAGTCGCCTGCCGGCCCTGCAAACCTGGGCGGCCAACGGACGCCTGGCCATCGTAGCCATCCTCCTGACCACCTGCTATGTGCTTCTGCTGATGGCCGCCGACAACGCAGCGGAACAACAAATACGCCGCCGATTGGCGGCCGAAGACACTCCGATCAACGGCATGATGGTGGGTCCGACGCCGATCAACCCACTGCGTCGCGACGTCATCGTGCGCAGTGGTGATCGCTACACCTTCGGCACCTTCAACTGGCTGGCGAGCCCCCACTTCACGATCACCGACACCTCGACGCGGCTGCCGGGTCCCGAGCCGCGCGTGGTCGCGGCCTTGGCGGCCCCCTGTGTGCGCGGCATGTTGGGTTGGATGCGCTATCCTATCGTCGAGGTGGAGCCCCTGGACCGAGGCCACCGGGCGCACATTTTCGATGCCCGCTACGCTCGGCCGCCGAGCCGCGGCTTCGGCACGGCCCGAGTAGAGCTCGACGAGAATCTGGAGGCCAGTTGCCCAACTCCCTGATGCCCGACGCCCGACGACCACCGCTTGAAAGGTGACTGCATCTTCCACACCCCGAGGAAAGGCCTTCATGATGAATCGATGCGCCACTGCCCGCCACCCTTGCCAACTCCTGCTCTGCACCCTACTTGGTCTGCTATGCGCCACCGGTGGGACCGCGGATGAGCCGTCGACCGTAGCGCCCACAGCGGGGGTCGAGCCCAGCATCGCCGTCCAAGATCCGAGCCCAGGGGCGGGCGTCGCCCCGGGAAGCCTCATCTTCATCGACCCGGTCAGCGGCGAGCTGACCGCCGAGCCGACTGCGGAGCAGGAAGCGTGGTGGCGTCAACGGGCGCTGCAGCGCGGCAAACAACAGGCCCATCCCGCCGACCAGCCAGCGCGACCCTTTGCCCTACGCGGCGGCGGCGAGGGGGTCTTCCTCGGCGACAGCGTGCTGTCGACGACGGTGATCCGACGCCGAGCCGACGGTTCTTGGAGCTCTACTTGCGCCTCCGGGGAGCATTCCTTGGACGCTGCCCACGCACACCACGGTGCAGCTGCTCTCCCCAACGGCGCCGATCCGACGGGTGACGAAGTCTCCACCGCCCCTGCCAGCGCCCCGGTGATGTGACGTGGGCCGGCAACACCACCTCGCGCCGCTCCTGCTCCTCTGCTGCCTCGCCGCAGCTCCCGTGCAGGCCGCCACCGTCAACGCCACCGTGGGCATTGACACCGATGGCCTCGCCGGTGCCGACAGCCAAGGCCGGGTCCTCCTCTTCTCACCCAATCCGGTGCAGCCGGGCTCTTCCGTCTCCCATTGGGACCGCTCGGCCACTCCTAATCTCTTGATGGAGCCCAGCATCAGCACCAATTTGCCCATCGGCAGCGGCGACTTGACCCTGCCCTTGCTCGAGGACATCGGCTGGCCCCGGGGAAATTCGAACGTCGTCCTGCGGGTCCAGGATGCAGCCGGCCAAGGCTTCAATGATCCGACCTTAGGGCCGCAGCGCCTGCAGGCCATGCAACTGGCGGCCGACTTCTGGGGTAGCCGCCTGGCAAGCTCGGTGACGATCAATGTCGACGTCCGCTTCAGGGATCTGGATTGCGGTAGCAACGGAGCCGTTCTCGCCCAAGCCGGCGTCCGCTTTATTTTTCATTCCTTCGCCGGCGCCAATATCACCAACACGTGGTATCCCGGCGCCCTGGCGGAAGCCCTGAGCGGTCAAAACCTCAGCCAGCAAGACGATGCCAATCCCAATGCCGGAGAGCTCGTCATCTCCTTCAATCAAAATGTCGACAACGCCTGCCTGGGGGCCGGTACACGGTTTTACTACGGTCTCGGCAATTTACCGTCCGGCACCCTGAGCTTCATCAACGTGGCGTTGCACGAGATGGCGCACGGCCTCGGCTTCGCCAGCTTGGTGAACGAAGAGACCGGCGCCCCCAGCAACGGACGGCTCGACATCTTCAGCCGTTTTCTGTTGGACAATACCAACGGCTTGCGCTGGCACCAGATGAACAATGCCCAACGGGTGGCCTCCGCCATCAACACCGGACACTTGGTTTGGGATGGTCCCAGGACAACGCAGCAAGCGGCCAACACGCTGCAGCCTGGCCCAGCCCTGATGATCAACTCTCCGGCTTCCGTCGCCGGGCGTTATTTGGTGAGCGTCGCCCAATTCGGCCCGCCCCTCTCCAACCCAGGAATCAGCGGCGACCTCGTGCTCGCCAAGGATGGCTCCGCCGAGCCGACGTTGGCCTGTGGCCCATTGATCAACGGGCCGACGATGCAGGGTCGTATCGCTCTGATCGAGCGCGGCGACTGCAATTTCACCGTCAAGGTCAAGAATGCTCAGCTGGCGGGGGCCCGCGCCGCCATCATCATCAACAATACAACCGGCGGGGCCTTTCCCATCGGTGGCAGCGACAACACCGTCACCATTCCGTCCGTCGGTATCAGCCGCAGCGACGGCCAGCGCCTGAAGAACGCCTTGCTGCAGTCCTCAGCGGGCACTTTGACCATGGCCCAGGCGGTGGTCCGGCTACCGGAGGGAGCCGGGGTGGTCAATGTTCAAGTGCAGCGCCACAATGGCGCCGACGGTCCGGTGAGCGTCGACTACACCACCCGCAACGGCACCGCCACAGCGGGTTTGGATTTCTCGGCCCGCGGTGGCACCGTGGTCTTCGCCGACGGTGACAGCGCCCCCAAGAACCTGCAAATCCCCCTGCTCGACGATAACCTCTCCGAGCCCCTGGAGGACTTTATCGTCGCCCTCTCCGGGGTCAGCGGTGGAGCAACCCTCGGCACACCGAGCAGCACTCGGGTAGAGCTGACGGACGACGAACCGTGTCTCGCCGATGAGTCCACCATCTGCCTGTTGCAGGATCGTTTTCGCCTCTCCCTGAGCTGGCGGGACTTCGCCGACGTGGTCGGCCAGGGCCGCATGGTGCCGGCGGATTCGGACAATTCCGCCTTGCTCTATTTCTTCCAACAGGACAACTGGGAAATGCTGGTCAAGGTCATCGACGGCTGCGCTTTCAATGACCGCTTCTGGGTTTTTGCGGCCGCCACCACCAATGTCCAATACACCCTGACGGTCACCGATACGCTGCGTGGGGAAACCCGGCAATATACCAATCCATTAGGGGTATCTTCGGCGGCGATCACCGACTCGGCGGCCTTCGCCACCTGTCCTTGAGGACATGCCCTCGAGCGGCGGGGCGGCCGCCCTGCCATGCTATCCTGGCGCCCGAGGCGATCCCCTGACAGGAGGTCGCCACAGCGAGGTGAGCAACAACTCCATGGCAAATTCGAGATTCAGGGTTCGGTTGTTCTATGGCCAACCGTTGAGGGCATCGAACGTCGCCCTCAGGCTTCGTTTCGACCGCCCCGAAACCGCCTCGCAGCCTTCCGAGCCAGTCCTCTCGACAGCTCGACCGCAAGTCCCGCCGACGGAGATGCCCTCGCCGCAGGTCCCGGCGACGCAGGTCCCGGCGCCGCAGGTCCCGTCGCCGGAGACGCCCTCGCCACAGGTCCCGGCGACGGAGATGCCCTCGCCGCAGGTCCCGGCGACGGAGATGTCATCGCCACAGGTCCCGGCGCCGCAGGTCCCGACGCCGGAGACGCCATCACCACAGGTCCCGACGCCGCAAACGCCGGCCGAGGCCAACCCCCGCAGTCTTTTCGACGCCAAACCGCTAGACGACAGACCGCCGGACGTCAGACCGCTGGACGACGTGCCTCCAGACGCCGAGCCTCTGACCGTCGAGACGCCGCAACCAGGAGAGCTAGCCGCTGCGTCGAGGGACCAGCGCCGGTCGCGTCGCTTCACCTGGGCCCTAGGGTTGACCTTCGCCCTCGGGCTCGGCTTGGGTCTCCTCGGGTGGACCTTCTCCAATGCCCTGCAAGAAAATCTACCCAGCCAACCGGAGCTGCGTCGCATGGCGCTGGAGAACAGGGCCCTGCGGCAAAACCTCGAGCGTCAGAGCGTGGAGCTGGAAGGTCGGCTGCACAAGGCGGAGATCGAGGATTCGAGGCTGCAACATGAATGGGACGCCATCGACGCAGAGCTGGCTGCCCTGGGGCAAGAACAGGACCAGGCGGCGGCCCGAGCCCAAGCCCTGAGCGACCGCCTGGAGATCTTCGTGCGGCGCAACCAAAGCCTGGCTCAGCGGGCCGATCTACCCGAGGCCATCCGTCGCCAAGCCCAGGCATTGAGCGACGAAGGGGAGCTCTACCGAGCCGCCTTGGACCGCGAGATGGATCGCCTCGATGGCGAAAAGCAGCGCTTCCTGTCGTGGATCGAGCGCCTCGATGAGGAAGCCAGGAGGCGCCTGGTGCGGGGCATCGCCGTGCGCATCATCCACGACGAAAGGCGCAAAGACGACGCCGCCCGGATCGCCAGCCTGCTCAATGGGGCCGGCGCTGAAGCCCATCTCTTCGCCACCGACATCGCCAATCCCAAAAGCCACAAAGGGCGAGTTTATTATCATGGTCGTAGCGAAGAAGCGGCGGCCCGGCAAATCGCTCACATGGTGGAATCCATCGAGACCCTCCACATCGAGCCCATCGGCGTGGCCAATCCTTTTCTCAGTCTGTGGCTGGTCGGTGAGCCGCCCATCGCATCGTTCTAGGGACCGAGATGGTACTTAAGCGGCCCCACCAACAGCGCTGTGTGGTGCGAGGATATAATCGCCACATCATGAATTGCCAAGCCGCAGCAGCACCCGCCAGGATCACCACGGCATGAGCTTGAGCCGAGGTCTGATCGCCATCTGCCTGCTCGGCTGCAACCTGGTGGCCGCTGTGTCGGCCAAGGATGTCGACGTGCCGCCGCCGCAGTCGGGCATGTGGGCCCCCACCACCCTGGCGCTCCTGGGCTATAACAAGGACATTTGCGATGGCATCGCCGGACGCGTCCTCAGCTACTGGAGCAATCTTTCCGGTTCGACGGAGGAACGGCTCGAGAAGGTGCAGAATCGCCTATTGAACGAGTCCCTGGCGGATCTGGCGGCGGGTCGATCGGCCTCGGATATCATCCACTCTTTCCTCGACCAGGCACGGCGAGAAACGGATTCCGAAACCGGCGCGTCCCTGGAGCGGCTCTATGAGTTGGAGAAATCCCTATGCGACACGGTGGCCTCGCCTGTGGACCCGCTGCCGCAGTTCGAAGCACGTCTACAAAGGCTGCTCGATCAGATAGAGCGCGAGGAGGAGGAGCTCGGGCGTCTCCTGGTGGTCCCCGACGATCAGCTGCGGACCTTGCTCGAGCCCTACCTACAGCCCATCCAGCTGGCGGGATTCGAAGCCCAGAACGACTACCTGGACTATCTCGAAACCCTCAAGCCGAAGCCGGTGGAAGTGTCGGTTCAAGACAAGATGGTGCAGTGGCACGCCGCCTACACCCAGACCGTCAAGCCCGCCAAGCGGGCCCTCGGCCACTATCTCAGGGCCCGCAAAAACAACGACTTCGCCGCCATGTCCTCGGCCTGTCGAGACATTCTCAAAGAAGTCATCCCGCTGCTGCGACGCGAGGAGGTCTTCTCACCGCCCAAGCAACTGCTCCCCAAGAGCCGAGGCATCCAGCCCCAGCTCTTGCCGCCGCTGATGGACGCTTACACGGCGCTGCGGGTCATGGCCACCCATTGCGCTGCGGGACGCTCGCGGGAAGTGATCGAAAGCCTCAACGACATGCAAACCCATTTGCAGGAGGCGGCCGCCTACCTGCGTCCCTACTCGGTCACACCTTGAGGCACGGCGGCGCTCAAGGCGTCGGCGGTGATGCTCCAATGACTGGCATTCCAGGTGACATCGCCGCCCTGGAATAACAACGCCTGTGGCGATTCATGGCGTACGCCGCTGCGCTGCGCCACCTCCTTCGACAGATCGCGGTGCTTCTGAATCTCGATCAGGGCGTAGGTCACACCATCGTCGTCGGCTCGTTGCTCGAGGAAGCGCTCGTACTCGCGCAGGGCGGCGGACGAGACGGGGCAAGTCAAGCTGTGTTTGAAGACCACCACCGGATGACTCTTGGAGGCATCGAGCAGTGAATCCAAAGTTTCACGGGACTGAATCAAATCATAGGCGGTCATGGTCGACTCCTGAGGCAAGTTATCGGGGCTTGATCATAACGCAACCTCCAGGGAACGCAGTAGGGAGAGGTTTCCAAGAGGGTCAATGTTCGATAACCTGACCCCACGGTACATCCCCCAGTCAACATCCCGTTTCCCTCCGAGGTAGATCGACCGATGACAAGACTCACCCTGCTGCTGCCTTGCCTCCTGCTCACCTTCGCCTGCTCCGACTCCGCACCGGAGGCACCACCAAATCCCGATGCCGCATCGGCGAGCAACGCTCAGACGCCATCTCCATCGCCGCAGCCGACATCGAACCCGGCCGACGACGGTCTCGTGCCGCTCACCTCGCGGAGCGGCCAGGGCGGCAACCTGGCGGCATCCAGCGCCCAAGGCGACGCCACCGTCGACCATCAGATCGATGCCCCCGGCGCTTCGTTCACCCTGCCCGCCGCCTGGACCCCTCAACCCCCCAGCTCGAGCATGCGACTGGCCCAAGCCACGCTGCCCGGTGAGGCGGGCGAAGGACAGGTCACCGTCTTCTACTTCGGCCCCGGCGGCGGCGGCGGTGTAGAAAGCAATCTCGACCGATGGCAGGGGCAAATGGAACCGGATCCGAGTTTCAAGGCCAGCCGGGAAAGCTTCGAGGTCAATGGCTTCCGGGTCACCTGGGTGGAGTCCAAGGGCACCTTGAAACCCAGCACCATGGGTACCGGCCCCAGCTCACCGCAGCCCAACTTCCGCCTTTTTGGCGCCGTTGTCGAGGGCTCCCAGGGGCCTTGGTTCTTCAAGGTCACCGGCCCGGCGCAAACCCTCGAGCAGCAGCGCGAAGCCTTCCTCGAATTGTTGCGCAGCGCCCGTCCGCGCAGCTGAGCGCGGCTTCCCAAGTCATCGTAAACCTGCGGAGATCCGCCATGAAGCCGTTCCAAGCGCGCACTAAGCCATTCCTGCAATGGCTCGTCCCATCGCTTTTCTGCCTCTACCTTGTGGCCCCGGCAGCTTTGTCGGCGGACTCCACCCTCCTACCCGATGTCGCCGTTCCACCGGATACCAGGCAAGACGCCACCTCGGTGGACGGTCCGTCGGAGGACGAGACCAGCCCGGGACCCGCCGTCTCGACGGCGGACGGTGTCACCCTCGAGCTCATCATGTCCGATCCGGATTGGCTGGGCAGCGCTCCCCAGGACCCCTATTGGTCCGATGACAGCCAGCACCTCTATTTCCACCGCAAACGGCAAGGCTACGAGGAGCAGGATCTCTATCGATTGGCCCGGGACGGCGACACACCCCGCATCGTCGACGATGCCGAGTTGGGCCAGGTGGATGTGGAGGACGGCGATTGGAGCGCCGACCGTCGCTTCAAGACCTACGCCCATCGCGGCGACATCTTTTTCAAGGATGTCACCGGCGGCGAAGTGCAACAGCTGACCCGTAGCGTCGACACCGAGCACCACCCCCGTTTCATGGACGGCGACCGACGCATCCTCTTCCAGCGCGGGCACAACGTCTTCGTCCGCCACCTGGACAACGGCCTGGAGTCCCAGCTCGTCGACTTGCGTTTGGAGAAGGATCCGGCCGAGGAGACCGCTTCGAGCTATCTCGAGCGCCAGCAGCGAAAGTTGCTCGACATCATCCGCCAGCGGGATGAGGACGAGGCGAGGCAGCGCCAGCGGAGCACTGAGCAGAGGCAGATGGACGCCTCGTTGCCGCCGGAGCCTTGGTATCTGGGTGACGAGATCGAAATCATCTCCTCCACCGCCTCGCCGAGCGGTGATTGGATGGCCTTGGTGGTCCGTGAGGTCCAGCGGGACGACGGCCGCAAGGACCAAATGCCCAACTACGTCACCGCCAGCGGCTACGTGGAGAGTCGGGACGTGCGGCCCAAAGTGGGCACCGCCGACGGCGGCGGCGAACAGTTGTGGATTCTCGACTTGACCGCCGGTCAGCGCCACGAGATCGATTTCGCCCTGTTGCCCGGCATCTCCGAGGACCCCCTGGCCGATCTCCGAAAGCGGGCCGCCGCCGATGCATCAGCAAGAGAAGCGGCAGAGCAGACGAAGGAACGCGGCGCCGGCGATGCGTCTGCGGATACCACCAAGACCGACGACGCCCCCGAGGACGACGCCCCCAAGACCCGTCCGGTGCTGCTCGAGGAACCCCTGCATTGGAGCCCCGACGGCCAACGCCTGCTGTTGCAAGCCCACAGTTACGACAACAAAGACCGCTGGATCGCCGTCGTCGCCCGTCATGACTTCAAACTACAACCCATCCATCGCCTGCAGCAAGAGGGTTGGATCAACTGGAGCTTCAACGAGTATGGCTGGCTGCCGGATAGTCGCAGCTTCTACTTTCTGTCCGAGGAGAGCGGCTTCTCTCAGCTCTACTGGCATGACCTACGTCAAGGCACAACGCAGCGCTTGACCAACAGCGAGTCCGTGGTCGCCGATCCGCTGCCGACCGTCGATGGCTCCAGCCTTTACTTCACCGCCAATACTCTGCATCCTGGCCGCTATGAGGTCTACCGCGTCGCCGTCGGATCGCCGGCCGGGGCCGTCGAGCAAGTGAGCGACTTGGGGGGTCGTAATAGCTTCGCCCTCTCCCCCGACGGAGAGCAGCTGGCGATCCTGCACTCCACCACCACCCGACCGCCGGAGCTTTTTGTGCAGGCGGCCAGCCCGGGGGCCGAGAGCCGCCAAGTCACCCATACCGTGAGCGAGGCCTTCACCTCCCTTGAATGGGTGGCGCCGGACATCGTCGCGGTGCCCTCGTCCCACCAGGACAAGCCCATTTACTCCCGTTACTACGCGCCTTCCAGCGAACGGGGCCACGGCGCTGAGGGACAACCGGCGGTGGTCTTCGTGCATGGGGCGGGATACCTGCAGAACGCCCACCAAGGCTGGTCCGGCTACTTCCGCGAATTCATGTTCCACACCCTGCTGAGCCAACATGGCTACGCGGTGCTCGACATGGACTACCGTGCCAGCGCTGGCTACGGTGCCGAATGGCGCCAGGCCATCTATCGCCAGATGGGAGGCCCGGAGCTCGAGGATCTACAGGACGGCGTCGACTGGCTGGTGCAGGAGCACGGCGTGGACCGCTCGCGCATCGGCGTCTACGGTGGCTCCTACGGTGGTTTCCTCACCATGATGGCCCTCTTCAAGGAGCCGGACCTCTTCGCCTGCGGCGCCGCCCTACGGCCGGTCACCGACTGGGCCCACTACAACCATCCCTACACCTCCAACATCCTCAACACGCCCGATGTGGACCCCTGGGCCTACGAGCGCAGCTCCCCCATCGAGCTCGCCGACGGGCTCAGCCGGCCGCTGCTGATCTGCGCCCCGATGCAGGACGACAACGTCTTTTTCCAGGATACGGTGCGTTTGGCGCAACGGCTGATCGAGCTCGAGAAGGAAGATTGGGAAGTGGCCATCTTCCCCGTCGAGCCCCATGGCTTCCGTCAACCCAGCAGTTGGTTGAACGAATACCGAAGGATCTTCAAGCTCTTCGAGCAGCACTTACAGCCCCCAAACTGCGAAAAAGCCATGCAATGACGACTTTGTCGAGGGGTGTCGACGAAGTCGTTCCCATTTCCTGCTAAGATGCCGCGTCGATGATCGAGGAATTACGCCGTTCCGGTAGCGCCCGCAAACCCTCGCCCGAGGCCTGGACACCTGCCCGCGCCGCCAAATCTCAACAGCCTTCGAGGCTCGACGGCCCGTCCTCGGTCATTTTCCGTGTCGGAGCCCGACGGCGGCGGAATCCCGCCCCTGAGATCTTTCGACACTACACAAACAAGCTACAGCCCGTGTTCCGGCCAGGAACGACGGGTGGGAGGTACCCTAACCATTCGTAAGCCATTCAGGCCCGTCCGCCCCAATGTCAATGAACCCCGTATCAACGATCGTATCCGCAAGAGCCCGGTCCGTCTGATCGACGCCGACGGTGGTCAGCTCGGCATTGTGCCCTTGGATGAAGCCAAAACTAGAGCCCGCGACGCCGGACTGGATCTGGTTGAGGTTGGCGACAAGGCGGATCCACCGGTCGTCAAAATTATGGATTGGGGCAAGGTCAAGTTCGACCGTGACAAGAAGGCCCGGGAGTCCCGCAAGAAAAGCGTCACCATCGAAGTCAAGGAAGTCAAATTTCGCCCCACCATCGGCGACAACGACTTCAACATCAAGCTCAACCGCGCTATTCGCTTCTTGGAGAAGGGGAAGAAGGTCAAAGTGACCGTCTTTTTCCGCTACCGGCAGCTGCGACGGCCCGAGCTCGGTGTGCAGATTCTCGACAACGTCACCAAAGCCACCACCGATCTGGCCATCGTCGAGTCGCGCTCACGCCTCGAAGGTCGCCAGATGACGATGATCCTGGCACCCGCCCAAGCCCAGGTTTGAGCTCGATGCCCAACGACGGCTCCTACCCAGCTGGCCCCGCCGTGTAGATCGGATGAAGTCCCTCCTCGAGCTATTCGGCTGGCAGCAAGAGAGCTCCGGCGAGCTTGGCGACACGCCCACCGTGCGCAAGATCGTTCGCTCCTTGGAATCCTTGCCCGTAGATCGAGCCCGCTATCTTGCGGCCTTCGCGTACTTGCTCAGTCGAGTGGCCAATGCCGACCTCGACATCAGCGACGAAGAAAGCCGCAAGATGGAATCCATTGTGCAGCGCCACGGCCATCTGCCCGAGGCAGAGGCCGTGCTGGCGGTGCAAATCGCCAAGAGCCAGAGCCGTTTGTTCGGTGGCACCGAGGACTTCAAAGTTACCCGGGAGCTGAAGAAACTCTCCGAGCGCAAAGAACGCCACGAGATATTGCACTGTCTCTTCGCGGTGGCGGCCGCCGACGATGAAATCTCCCGTGATGAAGAGGAGCAGATCCGCCGCATCGCCAGCGAGATGGGGCTCAGTCACCGCGAGATGGCCGACGTGCGCTCGGAGTACAACGCCCAGCGCTCGGTGTTACAGCCCACCTCGGCACCCGACTCGACGTAGGAAGCGCCCCGTCGTGGGAGGCGCCGACTCGATGTGGACGCAGTAAACCGCAAGGGCATCACCGATCATCTCGTCGCCTGGAGCGACGGCGACGAAGCGGCGCTGTCTCCTTTGATGGACGAGGTTTACCTGCGCCTGCTGCGCCTCGCCACCACCCACCTCAAGAGGGAACGGCAGGATCACACCCTGGATGCGGCGGGCCTGGTGCACGAAGCGTTTCTCCGGTTGATCCAGCAGGACCGTATCCGCTGGCAAGATCGAGCCCATTTTTTCGCCGTCGCCGCCAAGATCATGCGTCGCATCCTCCTGGACCATGCGCGCCGCCACGAAGCCCTCAAGCGGGGCCGAGACGTGCTGAAGATTCCCCTCGATGAGTTGCTCGACAGTGCCCCCACCCGTCATCCGGATCTGATCGCCATCGACGATGCCCTGCGGGAGCTCGAGTCGATGGACGCCCAGCTGTCAGAAATCGTCGTCATGCGCTATTTCGGCGGCATGAAGAAGGAAGAGGTCGCCGAGGTGCTGGGCATCTCCAGCGCCACCGTCTCGCGGCGTTGGCGGACCGCCCGCGCCTGGTTATTCGACTACCTCAAGACCTCCGAGCCATGAATCTCGACGCCTGGCGTCGGGCCAACGAGCTCTTCGAGCAGATGGTGGACCTTGCACCGGCCGAACGGCAAGCCCTTCTCGATAGGGCTTGCGGCGATGGGACCCGTGGCGACCTCGACCTGCGCCAGGCGGTGGAGCAGCGCTTACGCACCGACGCCGAGGCTGAGAGGATGGGCTTCCTCGCCCAACCCATCGTCTCGACGCCACCGGGCATGCCCGCCGACGGAGCCGCCCGCCAGTCGACGCCGCCCGAGTCCCTCGGCCCCTACCGCATCTTGCATGCCATCGGCCAAGGAGGCATGGGAACGGTCTATGCCGCAGAACGGGACGACGACGCCTTCCACCGTAGGGTAGCGATCAAGGTCATTACCGCCGGTACGGAAAACCGAGAGATCGTGCGGCGCATGCAGACCGAGCGTCGCATCCTGGCCTTGCTCGAGCACCCCAATATCGCCCGCATCTATGACGCCGGAGCCAGTGAGGACGGCCTGCCCTACTTCGTCATGGAGCACGTGGACGGGGAGCCCATCGACACCTACTGCAGCCGCCAAGGCTGCAGTATCGAAGAGAGGGTGGTTCTGCTCCACAAGGTCTGTGCGGCGGTGGACTATGCCAACCGCAACCTGGTCGTGCATCGAGATCTCAAACCGTCCAATATCCTGGTCACCGCCGACGGCGAGCCCAAGTTGCTCGATTTCGGTATTGCCAAGCTTCTCGCCGACGGCGGGCAGGTGGCGGACGCTGCAGCGCAATCACGGCAAACCACCGTTCCTTGGCACCAACGGTTGTCCCTCAACTACGCCAGCCCGGAGCAGATCCGCGGCCAGGCCATCTCCACCGCCAGCGACGTCTATGCCCTCGGCGTCCTGCTCTTTCAACTGCTCACCGGCGGCCTACCCAGAATCCTCGACGGTCTGTCCCCCTGGCAGGCCGAGCAACGCCTGACCTCCTCCGAGCCCCCCAGGCCGAGCACCGCGGTCGGCGAGGGCGAAGCGGAGATGGCGGCGATGCCGGGGAACCCTCGCCAAGTATCGAGTCGACTGCGGGGGGACCTCGATTCCATCGTGCTCAAGGCGCTGCGTACCGATGCACAAGCCCGCTATCCATCCGCCGCCCTCCTGGCCGAGGACCTCGACAACTACCTCCACGGCTTTCCGGTTGGCGCCCATCGGGGATCGTGGCGCTATCGCAGCGGTAAATTCCTGCGCCGTTATCGATTGGCGGCGTTGCTGGCCACTTCAGCTCTCCTCTTCGCCGGCGCCTTCGTCGTGACATTGATGGTGTCGTCCCACAACCTGGCCCGCGGTCAAGAGCGCTTGCTGCTGGAGCAAAGTAAGCTCGAGCAAATCCTCGCCCTGTTCCTGACCGTCTTCGAAGGGGCCGGGCCCTACATCTCGGAGGGTGTCGACCTGACCGTCCGCCAAGCGGTGGATCGCCACGTGGACAGCTTCGACGAGGGCCTCGAGGGGCAGCCCGCCGTGCAAGCGGCGGTGCTGTCGACCCTGGGCTGGGTCTACCTCGACCTCGGAGAGTTGGACAAGGCCCTCGGCTTTCACCAGCGCGCCTTGACGCTGCGCCGTAACCTGGAGGACAACAGCAGCGAGGTGGCCGAGAGCCTCGATGGCATCGCGGCCACCCTGCGCGAGCAGGCTAAGCTCGACCGATCAGATGCGCTGAGCGCCGAAGCGATCGAGATCTACCGCAGCTTGCCGGATGTGGCGCCCCACCATCTTCTGCGCAGCCTCAACAACCGGGTCACCCTCCATTGTTGGCGCAACGAATGGCAGGCCGCCGACCCACTGTCGCAGGAAGCCCTGAGCCTGAGTCGAACGGCGGTCGAGGAAAGTCATCCGGAGGTCTCGAAGGCCCTCATCCAACGGGCCCAAGTGCTCAACAACCTGGGCGAAGCGACGGCAGCCCGTCAGCTCTTTCTCGAAGCCGAGGCCTCCTATGCCCGCCGCTTCGGCCCCAACCATCCGGTGATGGCCGTCTTGTACAACGAATTGGGCCGCCTCGAGCTGCAAGAGGACCGACCCGAGGCGGCCGTCGACTACTGGCGACAAGCCGACGCACAATACGCCGCAGCCTTTGGTGAAGACTTTTACGACCGGGTCATCCCGCTGACCAATCTCGGTAGCACGCTGGCTCGCCTCGGGCGGACCCCTGCGGCCGAAGCCGCCCTGCGCGATGCCCTCCACGTGGCGGTGAGCTCACCGGCCCTGGGACCCGAGCACGAGATCCGCTATTTCGGCCAACCGGCCATCGCCTTGGGCAAGCTCCTGACCGCAACCGATCGCTGCCCCGAGGTGATCTCCCTACTGGGCTCCAAGCTCGACGCCTGGCGAACCCAGGGCTCCACCAGCTCCATCGTGCCAAAGGCCACGGCCCTGGTGGAGGCATGTCGCGACCGGGTTTGAGAAAAAACAACCGGGGCTGATACCAATCTCGCGTCGATTGCGCGTAACCAATGAACGCGTCATAGAGAACGGTCCTGGCGGCACACTCGCCAGTCCCATCTAGCGAAGGAGGTCGAGTTGAAAACGATCCTATTGGCCATGGTTTGGATGACGCTTGTGGTCTTGACGGCGACACAACAACCCGCGGCATCACAGCCCCCATCATCACAGCCCCCATCATCACAGTCCCCGACATCTCAACCCCCGACATCTCAACCCTCAGCATCCGGGCGGACCGCCCAAACCTCCGAGGGGACTTGGGTCGATCCCACGCCGTTTCCGCTTTGTGGACCGAGGCTGGCTTGCGCTCAGTTCATAGATCCTGAAGGCCCTAACGACGGTACCTTCTGTTGCATCCCCTGGGGCGCCGTCGGCTCGAGCTCGTTCAGCGCCTGCAAGTTCCGCGTCGAGGGTCCGAGATGACCGCCGCCCGTTGGCAGAGGCTCTCCACGAAAGCGTACGGTCTCTTCTTGCACCTTTCCCTGGTGGCGCTGGCCGTCTTCACGTTGCTCCTGGTGCGCGACAACCGACAGCTTCGATCGCAAAACGCGCCGCCCGAAGTTGCGCAGCTGGCGGTCGACCGCATCGTCGAACCGGTGGCGGTGACCGGTTTGGACGGCATCTCGCGTACCTTGGAATGGAATACATCCGGCCCGGATCGTCTACTGCTGGTTTTCACCACCTCTTGCCCCGCCTGCCTGCAGAATCAAGTCGCTTGGCGGTCATTGCACGCCGCCCTGGACGACGATGTCGAGATCATCGGCATCAGTCTGGACGGCCCCGCAGCAACCCAAACCTACCGCGAGGCTCAGGACTTGACCTTCGAGGTGGTAATGGCCAGCGATCGTCAGGCGTTCACGGCGGCCTACGGCATCTCAGCCGTACCCACGACCTTTCACATCGACGGTGACGGGCGCATCCAAGGGGTGTGGCGAGGTGGCCTGTCCGCCGATCAGATCGCGGAAGTCGAGGCCGTCGCGTCGCGCTCCCAAGATCTGGGTTAGCCGTCGAGACTGAGTTGGGCCCTTGAGGCTTCAGAAAAGCTTCGGAAAAACAGCCTCGGAGCGACCCAAGCTCCGTTCCCCCTAGAAACTGTCCAAGGAAGACACTGCCTAAGAAGACACTGTCCAGGAAAGACACTTGTCCAGGAAAGACACTGTCCAGTAAAGACACTGTCCAGGAAAGACACTGTCCAGGAAATCAACGATCACCTATGGAAAGAGGAAACCCATGAACCAGAAACTGATTGTCAAAACGATGTTTGCCTTCGCCCTAGCCACCATCATGTGGATCGCCGGCGCCGACATGGTGCAGGCCAAGGCAATACCGCAATACCCCGCCTGCCCGACCAACCAGTGCCCGCTGGGGGGGGGCGCCTCCCAATACAGCTACTCCCACCAATGCAGGATCTACACCAGCCCCGATTGTTATTGGGAGTGCAAGGTCTACACCAACGGTACCGACACCTGTAAGGACTATTGTATTTTCCAAGGTCCCTGATACTCGTCGGGTCGCTTCCGAGGCTGACGCACGTCCAACTCCTTGGGCGTGCGTTTTGGTGTCTCGGCGAAGGCTACACCAGCTGCCAGCCGGCGGGCTCAAAGGCGCGCTTTGGCCCCTAAGGCATAGCCCTCGACGGTGACCTCCACCGTCGCCCCCGGGGGAATCGGCCATCCATCGAGCTTGAGCCAACCCACCTCCAATACCTGACGCGGTGCCAAGCTCGGCTCGAAGTGCTCCTTGGCCTCGCCGCCCTCCGGCCCTTCGATGCGGATGCGGACCTCTTGCAACGATTTCTCCGAGGTATTGGTGATCAGCACGATGATGCCCTGGCCTATTTTCGACTCCCGCTGCCCGACGGATACGGGTGGCTGCAACCGGCAACCGCTCAGCAGCAATCCGAGCATCAACAACAGGCAACAGCCACCGACCGTGACACGGCCCGGGGTCCTCACCGTCATCGCCGGTTTCATCGGCGGGCCTCGCCGCTGTTATCAGTCGTCTCGGCGGCGGCGCGCTGGAATAGGCGAAAGAAATTGGCGTTGGTTTGCTCGGCGGCCGCGGCGGCGTCGAGCTTCAACTCTTGGGCCAGGCGCTGCAATACCTCCACCACATAGGCGGGCCGGTTGGGTTTGCCTCGGTAGGGCACCGGCGCCAAGTACGGGGTGTCCGTTTCCACCAACAGCTGCTCGACGGGGGCGATGGGTATCACTTCCCGCACGTTGTCTGCCCGCGGAAAGGTGAGCATGCCGGAGAGGCCCAGGTAGAAACCGCGGTCCAGGAGCTCTCGGGCCATCTCAGTACCGGCGCAGTAGGAATGGAAGTCGGCCCGCAGGGCACCAAAGGCGGGCTCACGGACCACCTCGAGCATTTCCTGGTCGCTGTCGCGATTGTGCACGATGACCGGCAGGTCGTGGTCGATGGCGATTTGCCACTGCTCCCTCAGGGCTCGAAATTGATCCTCCCGCGGCGAGTGGTCATAGTGGAAGTCGAGCCCGCACTCCCCCACCGCCACGACCCGATCTTCCTTCAGCAGCTCCGCCAAACGCTTGCCGTGCCCCGGCTGCCAGGTGGAGGCCGAGTGAGGGTGGACGCCCAGGGCGCACCACATGTCGTCGTGCCGTTGGCAAAGGGTGAGGATCTCTTCGGCATCCTCCAACTCGATGGCGGGCACCAGGAAACCCTGCACCCCGCGTTGCCGGGCGGCGTCGATGACGGCGTCCCGTTCGTCCGACGGCAGGGTGTGCAAATGGCAGTGGGAATCGATGGGGCCAACGCCCCGCAGCTGCGCCGGGCTCATCGCACCTTGGTGCCGGGGGGAACCGCCCGTTGGGGGTGCAAGAGCACCGGTTGCCCGCTTTCGGAGGCGGCCAAAACCATGCCGTTGGACTCGACGCCCATCAACTTGGCCGGTTTCAGATTGGCCACCACCACCACTTGCTTGCCCACCAACTCCTCGGGGGCGTAGGCCTTGGCGATACCGGCCACCACCGTCCGCTTCTCGGGCTCACCGATCTCCACCGTCAGCTTGAGCAACTTGTTGGACTTGGGGACCGGCTCGGCGGCTTCGATGGTGGCGACCCGCAGCTCAGTGGCGAAGAACTGCTCGATGTCGATGGTGTCGGCCCTCGGGCCGGGCGCCGCCGGGATGGGTGTCGCCGGGCTGGGCGTCGCCGGGCTAGGCGCGGATGTTTCGCCGTCGGACGGGGTAGGGGTCTTATCTTGCAAGGTCGTCTCCTTGTTGGATGCTTTGGCCGGGGTGGACGGTGCCACCTCGGCATTGGCCAAGTAGGCCTTTTTGTCGATGCGCGGAAAAATCGGTGAGACGGCGGGCAGCTCGCTGCCGGTCGGTAGCTCGCCCCATTCGAGGGCGGTCCCTTGGCCTTCGGCGAGGCCCAGAGCCCGCAAGACTTCGGGGGCCTTCTCCGGCAGCAGGGGCAACAACGCCGCCGCCACCAAGCGCACCGCTTCCAAGCTTTGCCACAGCACCTGCGACACCTGCGGCAGGGCTTCGGGGTCCTTGAGCTTCTTCCAAGGCTCGTTGGCCACCAAATACTGGTTGGTCTCGGCGAGGATCTTCCACAGGCTCTCTAAGGCCCGTTGAAAGGCGTACGCTTCCATGTGCTGTTGGTACGACGCCAAATGCTCTTCGGCGGCGGCGCGCAGACCGTCACCGGGGGTCGGCGGCAGACGGCCGTCGAAGGCCCGCCGCGACAGGGTGACCAGGCGGCTGACCGTATTGCCGAGATCGTTGGCCAGGTCACTGTTGTAGCGATCGATGAAGCCTTCGTCCGAGAAGCTGGCATCCTGCCCGAAGACCATGTCCCGCAGCAGGAAGTAGCGCAGGCTATCGATGCCGAAGGCGGCCACCAGATCGTCGGGCCGCACCACATTGCCCACCGATTTCGAGATTTTCTGCTGGTCCCGCAGCCACCAGCCATGGGCCACCACCTGGGTCGGCAAGGGCAAACCCGCCGACATCAGGAAGGCCGGCCAGTAGACCGCATGGAAGCGCAGGATGTCCTTGCCCACCAGATGCACCCTCGGGCTGTCCCCCTGCCAGTACTGGTCGTAGAGCTCGGTGGCTTTCCCTTGGCGACCGAAACCCAAGGCGCTGAGGTAGTTGGTCAAAGCGTCGAGCCAGACGTACACCGTTTGCCCCGGATGGCCAGGGAAGGCAATGCCCCAGTCCAACTGGCTACGGCTCACCGACAGATCCCGCAGACCCGAAGCGACAAACTGGCGCACTTCGTTGAGCCGGCTCTCCGGCTGCACGCAACCTTCCCGACCGTCGTACCACTCGAGCAAGGCATCTTGGTACTTGGAGAGGCGGAAGAAAATATTCTCCTCGGATCGCCGTTCCACCGGCCGTTCGTGCACCGGGCAGAGCTCGCCGGGTTGCAGCTCCTTGTCGGTGTAGAAGGCCTCACAGGACGAGCAGTACCAGCCCTCGTGATGGCTGGTGTAGAAGTCGCCATTGGCTTCGATCCGCCGAATCATTTCTTCGACACCGAGGCGGTGGCGCTCTTCGGTGGTGCGGATGAAGTCGTCGTGCGAAATGGAGAAATCCTGCCACAGGCTGTGGTAGCGGGACACCACCTCATCGGCCAGTTGCAAGGGGGCAATGCCCCGCTTTTCAGCGGCCCGTTCGATGTTCTGGCCGTGCTCGTCCGTGCCGGTGAGGAAATAGACCTCATCACCCTTGCTGCGACGATAGCGGGCCACCGTATCGGCCACCAAGGTGGTGTAAATATGTCCGATGTGGGGATGATCGTTGACGTAGTAGATGGGCGTCGTGATGTAAAAACGACTCATGGCAATGCCTCGGAGGGAAAAATTCGGCGATCTATTGTCGAAAAACGCTGTTGTCGAACACGGTGACCGAAAGTCGGTGATCGATGCGTATGGGCGGAGGTCGAGGGTCCCGGTCGACGGCGGTAGCCGTCCGCCCCAGCCCTGATGGTACCAGAGAGGACGGCCTGCGGCTCACCCCCTGTCGGCTTCAGCGGCCCGCTTCGGCCGCCAACTTCAGTGGCGCATCAGGTCTTGCATGTCAAAAACATATTGACTGCCGCAGAAGGCACATTCGGCCCGGCAATGGCCGCTGTCGTCGCAGGCCTCCAAGAGCTCTTCACTGCTCAGGGTTTCGAGGCTGGCGCGCAATCTCTCGGCGCTGCAGCGGCAGCGATAGCGCAACGGGTAGCGCTCCAGCTCTTGGCGATCGAAGCCTGCGAACAGGACATCCAGGAGGCCATCGCTGCCTTGGCTCGCCAGCACGGAGCTGATGTCACCCCCCAGACCGTTGATATTGCGCTCCAGACTCGTCAAGACGTCTTCCGGCACGCCGGGGAAAGCCTCCACCAACAGGCCTCCGGCCGCCACAACGCCCTGCGGCCCAGGCAGGACACCGAGCAAGACGGCGGAACGGATCTGCTGACTCTGCTCCAAGAAATGAACCAGGTCGGTGCCGATCTCGCCGTCCACCAATTCCACTTGGCTGGCGTACCGTTCCCCTTGGCTCTCACGGATCACTTGCAGCAAACCCGCACCCACCGCAGGCCCCAGATTCAAGGCTCCGGATTCGGGAGTCGGCAGCTTAGGGTTGCCCACCAACCCGCGCAGGTCGCCCTGCTCATCGATCTCGGCGATCACTTTGCCCAAGGGCCCATCACCACGGACCTCGAAGAGCAGCTGGCCGGGGCTCTTGGTGGTGAAGCGGAAGAGCAGCGCCACCGAGGCCAAGGCTCGCCCCATGGCCACCGCCGCCAAGGGGGATAGGTCGAGGCGCCGGCGCACCTCCTCGACGGGGCCCCCGATATCCACCAGGGCCCACCTCAGGTCACCGTTGGCGGCAACTCCAAGACGCAGCTCCCCGGCAGCAGCGGTGTCGCTCTGCGGAGGATTCTCAGTGCTTTTTTTGGATGTATCCATGACGGCGCGAACACTAACATGCACCACGGCGTTTCAGCGAAACCCAGGCCCCGTAGTTGCCGAGGATCAAGTGATCCAACAGGCGAACTCCCAAGAGCTCCCCCGCCTTCGACATGCGCTCGGTGAAGTCCAAGTCCTCGGCACTGGGTGCCGGATCGCCACTGGGATGGGTATGGAAAAGAATGAACGCCGAGGCGCTGCGCAGCAGCGCCTCCTTGAAAATGGCCCGGGGCTCCACCAAGGCTCGGCTCAAGGTGCCGCGGTAGATCTCGTTGTCATAGATGAGCTGATTGCGCACATCCAGGAAGAGGGCCCCCATGATCTCTTGATCGAAGGAGCCGTAACGTAGTGTCAAGTAACTGGCCACCGCCGCCGGATGCTCGAGGAGATCCCGTTCCGCCATGCGCGCCCTGGCCAGCCGGCGTCCAAGCTCCAAAGCCGCCAACAAGGTGGCCAGCTTGGCATCGCCGAGCCCAGGCCGCCTGAGGGAACGACGTTCGGCGGTCACCAGACCGTTCAGCCCACCCCCTTCACCCAACAGCTCGTCGGCCATCTCCAACGCCGACTGCCCGGCCCGTCCGGTGCGCAGCAGGACGGCCAGTAACTCCTTGTCGGTGAGCGCCTGCCCCCCGTGCAACAAAATGCGTTCCCGTGGACGGTCGTGCAGTGTCATCTCTTTGATCGATGCCATGTCATCCTCCTTGTGAAACCGCGCAACGGGGATCGTCCTCAGGCCATCGACACCGCCGGCCGGACACCATTGCCCCTGTTGTCTTTCTATGACGTGAAGCAGGGGAGAAATCCGCTGAGAAAATTCGCCGAGCGGGCGGAAAAATGAGCCGACTCCTCGGGCAGCCGCCCCTCCGGTGGCGCTATCCATGGGAACCTAGAACGTAGCCTTTTGGTCAAAGATCTTGTAGCCTCCGCCGATCCGACAACTCTTGACGCTCGAGCCCTGTGATGCCTGACCCACCTAGCCCACCGTCGATCGACACCACGCCACCGACCTCAACCCACCCCGCCTTCCTCGGCGAGCTCGACTCCGTGAGCAGCTACGACGCCGCCCGAGCGGTCGTCTTGCCTCTACCCTTCGAGCGCACCACGTCGTACGGAAAAGGAACCGGTGAGGGGCCCGCCGCATTGCTCGAGGCGTCGCAGTACGTCGAGACCTACGACGAAGAGCTGGACGCCGAGCCGGCGGATCAAGGCATCTACACGCTGCCCGCTTTCGAGCCCACCAGCCACGACATGGCAGCCGCTTTGGACGAGATCGAAGCCCAGGCCAGGGTTCACATGGGGGCCGGTAAGTTTGTGCTCTCGATCGGCGGTGAGCACAGCCTCACCGCCGCTACCGTAGGCGCTGCCCGGCAATGCTTCGGCGAGATCGGCGTCCTGCAATTCGACGCCCACGCCGATCTGCGGGATACCTACGAAGGGACCCCACACAGCCATGCCTGCGTCATGCGGCGCGTTGTCGACCTCGGCCTGCCCACCGCCGCCGTCGGTATCCGTGCCCTGTCGTCCCCCGAAGCGAAGCTCATGCGGCAATCCAACCTGCCGGTCATCTGGGGTTATCAGCTGGAGACGGCGGAAGACCGCTTCGATGCCTTGCTCGATGCCTTGCCGCGCCAGATCTACTTGACCTTCGACATCGACTTCTTCGACCCCTCCCTGGTCCCCAGCACCGGTACGCCGGAGCCCGGGGGTGGATTCTGGCAACCCAGCCTGCGCCTGCTGCGTCGGCTCTTCGACCGCAAAACCGTGGTGGCCATGGACATCGTCGAGCTGGCTCCCCGTGCAGGCCAACCGAGCAGCGACTTCCTGGCCGCCAAATTGGCCTATAAATGCCTCGGATACGCCTTGCTCGGACCATCGACCGCAGATGCTCGGACCGCTACTCGCTAGTTGATGCTAGACTCTGGGACCCTTTCCGGATCATCGAAGTATGGACCAAATCGGCAAATATGAGATCCTCGAGAAGATCGGCACCGGTGGCTTCGCCATCGTATACAAGGGATACGATCCCTATATCCGCCGCCCGGTCGCTATCAAGGTCTGCTACTCACGCGACGACGAGACCCGCCAACGGTTCCAGAGGGAAGCCGAGATCGCCGGTCTGCTCGAGCACCGCAACATCACCACGGTGTTCGACGCCGGCTTGCATGAAGATCAAGTGCCCTACTTGGTCGAAGAATACCTCTCCGGCGAAGACTTGGCCCATCTCATCCGTCGCCAAGAGCCCGAGAGCCTGGAACGCAAGCTCGATTTCTTGATCCAAGCCGCCAGCGGCCTCGGATACGCTCACTCGAGGGGCGTCATCCACCGCGATATCAAACCGGGAAATATCCGCGTCCTCGACAACGGCCGCCTGAAGATCATGGACTTCGGCACCGCCAAGCTGGCCAACGTCGAGAGCAACTTGACGCAAACCGGTATGACCCTCGGCACCGTCGCCTACCTGTCGCCGGAGCGCCTGCTCGGCCAAACCTCGGGCACCAACTCCGACATCTTTTCCTACGGCGTCTTGGCCTACGAGCTGCTGACCTTTCGTCGACCTTTCTCCGGGCGCAATATCCCCAATCTGATCGACCAGGTGCTCAACGCCTCTCCCAGCCCACTGCTCGACTGTTGGCCCGAATGTCCACCCGCTTTGGCCGCCATCGTCCACAAATGCTTGCTCAAGGACCCCAACGAGCGTTACGCCTCCTGCGAAGCGGTCCTGGCGGATCTACAGGCGGTGCAGGCCGAGGTCTTCCCGCAGCTGTCCCAAACGCAGGACTCCAGCACGGTGATTCCGCAGATCAGCGTCCAGCTGACCGGCCTGTTGGAACGGGCGAGACAACACTACGAACGGGGGAAATACGATCGTTCCGAGCTGTTGATCGATGAGGTCCTGGAGATGGACCCCCACAATGTGGAGGCCAAACAATTGCTCGAGGCTGCCCAGGCGGCCAACTCGAGACTGCAAAGCTCCGGCGCCACGCCTCCGCCGCCAGCACCCCCCGAAGGTCTGACCCCGAGCGGCGGACTCAATCCTTCCCAGACCAACGTCTTCGAAAGCCCGGAGCAACGGCGCGATCGTAAGATCCGAGAAGCGGTGACCTCCATCGCTTCTTACGTCGATGCCGACGAGCTACAGAAAGCCGCCGACGCCTTGCGTTTCGCCACCGACTTCTTTGGCCCTTTCCCGCAAAGTGACCTGCTGCGCCGTCGCCTGGTCAACCAGCTGCAACAGCACTTGGTGAGCCTCAAGGGAGCCGCATTACGACAGGCCAGGAGCATCGTCCAGAACATGGACCGCCTTCGGCACAAAAATCTGCTCCCCGTCGAGCTGGCGGTGCGCTTCAAGTCTTGGGTCGACGACCTCGATCCGGACGATCTGGCGGCCGGCCATATTTTGGCGGCGATCGAGCATGAGGCCCGCCACCAGGAGCGGACCCGAAAGTCCGAGATCAGCGATAGCAAGAAACAGGAGGCGGTGGCCAGCATCGAGAGGTTGTTGGCGGAGGGCAATCCCGACATGGCGGAGAAGGCCTTGCATTTTGCGATCCGCCTCTTCGGCGAGTTCGATAGCGCCAAGTCCCTGCGTCAGCGCATTGCAGACGCCCGTGGACAATAAACGCCGATGGACGCCGATGGACAGTGAAACGCCGATGCACGGTGAAACGCCGAAGGACAGTGAAACGCCGATGCACGGTGAACGCAGGTGAACAGTGAGCTCTTTGGGCTCCTGCAACGGAGCCCTCGAAGCCGACGGTCGCGGTTTCCCCTCCTCGTCGGCTCGATGAGCAGGACCCCGCCGCACGTGGTAGGATTTAGCCCTTCCCAACGTTCCTGGGACGGGTAAAACATTGGAAAAGCTCGGTAAGTACACCATCGTCGAGAAAATCGGCGTCGGCGGTTTCGGCGAGGTTTATAAGGGCTACGACCCTTTTATCAAGCGCTACATCGCCGTCAAGACCTGCAGCACGAATGACCAGGAGATCCGTACACGCTTCTTCCAAGAAGCCGAGATCGCTGGCAATCTGCATCACCGGAACGTCACCACGGTGCACGATTTCGGCATCCAGGACGACCTCCCCTACCTGATCCAGGAATATCTCTCGGGCGAAGATCTGGACCGCAAGATCAAGCGTCGCGACTTTCTTCCCTTCCCCGAGAAGCTCTACTACCTGCTGCAGATTGCCCGAGGTCTCGGCTACGCCCATTCCCGCGGCATCATCCACCGGGACATCAAACCGGCCAACATCCGAGTCTTGGAGGACGGCACCACCAAGATCATGGATTTCGGCATCGCCCGTTTGGCCCAGCAGGAGAGCAGCCTCACCCAAACCGGTATGACCTTGGGCACCGCCGCATATCTGGCTCCGGAGCAAATTCGCGGCGACGATATCGACCTGCGGACCGACATTTTCTCCTTCGGGGTCATGGCCTATGAGCTGCTGGCCTACGAGCGACCTTTCCCCGGTAAACAGATCTCGACCGTCCTGTTTTCGATCCTCAATGATGAGCCCAAGCCCCTACAAGAACACTGGCCGGGGGTGCCGGACGATATCTTGGCGTTGACCCATCGCTGTCTCGAGAAAGATCCGCAGAAGCGCTTTGCCAACGGCAACGAGCTCTGTCGAGAGCTCGAAAGGATCCAGAAAAAGGGCCGCCCGGGAGCTCCGGTCGACGACGGACCGACGGTGTTCATGACGCCGTCCCCCGGACGCAGCGATTCCGCAGCCTCAGGCCCGGGCGGCGCGACGCCACCGCCACCACCGGGGGTGCCCATCTTTGCCAGCGCCCCGGGCCAGGCGGTGCCCCCTGGGGTGGCTGCCCCCGGGGCCACCGCGACCTCCAGACAAGATGCGGCCGCTGCCGGCGGCATCGAGCAGGCTCCGGCACAGGGGTCTTCCCGGCCGAGCACCGATAGCCACAGCCTCGATCAATTGGAGCTCACCTCCAACCCGGCGGACAGCGAGCGTGAAGCCACCGCCACCCGCCACGTGGTCACCGACGCCGCGGCGCCAAGGGACAACCATTCCACCAAGACGGCGGCGATCGTCGTCGTCGCCCTGCTGGCCGGAGTCGCTGGATGGTGGTTCGGGACCCGTGGCCCCGCCACCGAGGCCGCCCAAGGTGCCGCAGGAACCACCTCGACCATCGACGTAACACCGGCCACCGGCGAGGGCGACGCCGACCATGCAACCGATGGCGGGGCTAGCGATGGGGTCGGCAGCAGCGGGGACAGCAGCAAGAGGGACGGCAGCGGTGGGGACGGCGGCAGCGGCGGGGACGGCGGCAGCGGCGGGGACGGCGGCGGCGGGGACGGCGGCGGCGGGGACGGCGGCGGCGGAGACGACGGCGGCAGCACCTTCGCCCTCGGCAGCGACGGCCAGGCAGGGGGCGCCGACCCGGTGCCGGATTTGACGCCGCCCCCTCCGGCCCGCGGCAAGCTGGTGCTGCGCCAGGTGCCGTGGACTGACCGCATGGTGGTCGAGCTGAAGGGCAAACGGTATCCATTGATCAAATCTTGGACCGTCACCCTCGAGGCGGCGACCTACACCGTCGTCTGTCGCCTCGATATGCCAGGTTACACGGTACAAGAGAGCTTCAGAGTCCGCTTGGGCGAAGGCGATGAGAAAGAGGTCCAGTGTCCCATCGAACAGCCGGGGGCGCTCAGCGTCTGGGCTCTGCCCGGACGTCGGCAGGGGGACGTGGTGCTCGACGGCACGGTGCTCGGGGCCAGCCCGATTCGTCAGCGGCTACTGGCCCCGGGCGACCACGCCATGATCGTCCGCACCTCGGTGGACGACGGGGCGGCCATCGAGCAGCAAGTGACCATCCAACCGGGCGTCGAGTCCGTCGTCTCATTCGACCTGGAAAATGGACGCGTTTCCCTGTCGAACAAGCCGCTGGCCAACAGGGGATCGTCCCCATGAGCCCTTTCTGTGGCCACCAAGGATCTTCGGGCCCCGTCTGGGTCGCTCTGCTGCTCCTGTGCTCGATGCCGATGCCATCCTTGGGCCAGGGTCCGACGACGGCGGTCACTTCGCAGGATCTCGAAGCTTCGGAAGGGTCGGATGTCTCCCAGGGGTCCGATGCCTCCCAAGGGTCCGAGGACGAGCTCCTGCAGTTGGAGCGTCTGGCGGAGGACAGCTTTGTTCAGGATGATCTTGAAACCGCCATCGTGCTCTACCGCCAGCTCCAGGGGCGTTTGCAGGCCCGCTCCGAGAAGGTGCGCATTTTGATGACCATCGCCTGGCTCGAGCATTTGAGACAGCAGAACGATCGGGCCCAGGAAACGCTGGTCGAAGCCTTCGTCCTCAATCCGGACTACGAATTTCGTCCCGAGCTCTACAGCGAGAGCTTCCGTCAGCTCTTCGTCCGTGGCCAACAGCAGGCCATCGAGGTCAGGGACCAGCGGGCCGCCGACCGCATCAGCCAAGGTTTCGCTCAATTGCGGGCCGGCGACTACGGCGCCGCACGCCGGGTCCTGCAGGAAGCCCTCAGGCTGGTCCCCAATCATCCCAAGGGCCTCTACAATCTGGCGTTGGTCGATCTCTACGACCAACGCAGCGAGGAGGCGGTGGCGGGCTTCCAGAAGCTCCTGGCCCTGGCCGACAGCGGCACCGCCATCGATTCCTCCCTGCGCGCCCTGTCGTTGACCAACCTGGGTTACCTGTTCATTCAACAAGGCAACTATGAAGCCGCCCGGAGCGCCCTCGAGCAAGCCGTCGCCCTCGATGCCGGAGATCCCTCCTCGTGGTCCAATCTCGGAGTCGCCCGCCGCCGCCTCGAGGACCCTACGGCGGCGGCAGAGGCTTTCCAGAGGGCCTACCAACTCGACCCGGACAACGTCGCTACCATCAACCATCTGGCCTTGGCCTACATCGATGCCGAGGATTGGAGGTCCGCCGTCGCCCTGCTGCGTCAAGCCTCAGGAAAATTTCCCGACAACGCTTCCCTGTGGCTCTATCTCGGTTTGTCCCAACTGGGATTGAACAATGGTGAGGACGCCGTCCAATCCCTGCAAAAGGCCATCCAGCAAGATCCCGACGACCGCCAGGGCCGAGCCAGCGCCGCCGCCATTCACTTGGCCCAGCATTACTACGGGGCCAACCAGGTCCGGGCTAGCCTGCAAGCGGCGGATCAGGCCTTGGCATGGCGGCCGGAGCTGGTCAACGGCTGGATCTATCGCGGCTTGGCCCAACGCGCCCTGGGGGATGCCGCCGGCGCCCTGGAAAGCCTGCAAAAGGCCCGCAGCCTCGATCCATCACGGGCCGAGACGCACAACAACCTGGGCAGCGTCTATGCCGATCAGGGCCGTATGGACGAAGCGAAGAAGGCCTTCGAGCAAGCCCTGTCCATCGACCCGACCCTGGAGGACGCACGGCAGAACCTGAACCGAATCGCCAACGGCACGCGGCCACCGCGCCCTTCCCAGGCCCCCTCCCCGCCGCCGCGCGCTGCCGATCGCCGGGCCGATGATCGCCGGGCCGGTGATCGCCGGACGGCCGATCGACGGGCCGAGAACCCGGTCGCCAAGGCGCCTCCCCTCGGCTTGCGCTTTGCCGATATCGACTACTCCAGCCTGGGGCTCAAGGGGGCCATGGTGGAAGCGGTGAACAGCGGCAGCGTCGCCGAGCGCGGTGGCCTGAGATCCGGCGACTTGATCCTCAAAGTCGACGGCCAAGACGTCTCCAGCGCCGACCAGCTGCGCGACTACGTGGCGACACAAAACCGCGGTAGTCAGCTGACCCTTGATCTGCTGCGGGCCAACGTACCGCAGCGACTGGTGCTCACCTTGGAATAGCACGGGGTCCCCCGACAGGACCAACGATGCCCAGTGGTCACCCTTGGGCTGCCGGCTACCCCAGCGGCGATTGGCCCTGTGACCAGGGCGTGATATACAACCATCCAATATCGAAAACGCTCCTGGTAACTCAGGCTCACCGACCCCACGGACCAGCCGATCGTCGCTACGGCTCTGATCAGCAGAGGTAGCCACGAAGGTGGCCAAGAAACCGGCTCTCGACGGAGAAACCCATGCTCGAAACCATTGTCAGTCGGCTCGATTATTTTGTGTGGCAACTGGGTGTCCCGGTGGGCGATCAGACGATTCCCTTCATCGTCATCGCCCTCCTCGGCACCGGCGTCTTCATGACCCTGCGTCTGGGGTTCATCCAGATCCGGCGGCTGCCCCACGGCATTGGCGTCACTTCCGGCAAGTACGATGATCCCAACGAGCCAGGCGATGTATCCCATTTTCAAGCCTTGACCACGGCTCTCTCCGCCACCGTCGGTATCGGTAACATCGCTGGCGTCGCCGCCGCCATCCATTGGGGCGGCCCCGGCGCCCTGTTTTGGATGTGGATCACTGCCTTTCTCGGCATGGCGGTCAAGTTCTCCGAGGTCACCCTGGCCCAGCACTACCGGCAGATCGAATCCGAAGACAAGGATCCCACCGCTTGGGAAGGCTCGGTGTCCGGCGGCCCCATGTATTACATCGAGAAGGGCCTGGGTAAGAAATGGAAGCCGGTGGCCTTCTTCTTCGCCTTCGCCTTGATGTGCACTTCGTTTCTCACCGGCAATGCGGTACAGGCCAACACCGTCGCCGACACCATGTTCGCCGAGTTCGGCATCGCCACCTGGGTCACCGGCATCGTCACCGCCACCATCGTCGCCTTCGTCATCTTGGGTGGCATTCGTCGCATCGGCAAGGTCACCGGTATTTTGGCCCCGGTAATGGCCGGCGTTTACGTGATCGGTGCTTTGCTCATCGTGCTCAGCAACTACGACCAAGTCATCCCCACGTTCGGTCTGATTTTCCGTGAGGCTTTCAATCCCAGCGCGGGCATCGCCGGCACCGGCGTCGGCGCCTTCCTGGTCACCCTGATGTGGGGAGTCCGTCGCGGCTTGTTCTCCAACGAGGCGGGCCAAGGCTCGGCTCCCATCGCCCACGCCGCCGCCAAGACCGACGAGCCGGTGTCCGAGGGGGCCGTCGCCCTGCTCGAGCCGTTCATCGACACCATCATCATCTGCACCATGACCGGTTTGGTGATTCTCACCACCGGCGTTTGGAAAGACACGGTCCCGACGCTGCTCTCCTTCGGTGGTGACATTTCCTACGTCAGCCTGGACGCCCACGGCGCCAGCATCCCCACCGATGAGCCGGAGCGCATTGAAGTGCAGAATGGCATCCAAGCCGTCGGCGGCCCGCAGTTGGCCTGGCATGAAGTGGCCGTCGGCACCATCTACATGGACCCCGATCTGACCCTACCCTTCAGCGGCGAGCTGCTGCCCGCCGAAGGTCACGCCATGTCTCTCAACGGGCAGAAGATCGAGGCCCTTTGGGGCCCGGCGGTGGAAAGTGGTGCCCCCCTCACCAAGTTGGCCTTCGAAAAAGGTCTGGGGCAATTCGGCGGCTTCATCGTGCTGTTCAGCGTCCTGCTCTTCGCCATCTCGACGGCCATTTCGTGGAGCTACTACGGCGACCGCTGCGCCAACTACATGCTCGGCGCCAAGGCCATCCTGCCCTTCAAGATGGTCTTCGTATTGATGCACTTCACCGGTGCGGTGCTCAATCTGGCCACCGTCTGGGCCTTGGGCGACATCGCCTTGGGTTTTGTCACCTTCCCCAATCTGGTGGCCCTGGTGATGCTCTCCGGCGTCGTGGTCAAGCTCACCAAGAGCTACTTCGAGCGCAAGCCGTGGATCCAGAACGCCGAGGACCATAAGCGATGGGTGGCCGAGCACAAGAAGTGACCATCGAGCGACGGGGCACGGCGGTGGCGCTCAGCGTCGCCCCCATGATGGACCGCACCGACCGCTACTTCCGCACGTTCATGCGGCAGATCAGCCGGTCGGTGTTGCTCTACAGCGAGATGGTGACCACCGCCGCCTTGCTGCACGGTGACGTCGAGCGCCATCTCGCCTTCGACGACGAGGGGCCGGTGGTCTTGCAACTCGGCGGGGACGACCCCGAGCACTTGGCCAGCTGCGCCCGTCTCGGTGCGGAGGCGGGTTATGACGAGATCAATCTCAATGTCGGCTGCCCCAGCGACCGGGTGCAGAAGGGTAGCTTCGGCGCCTGCCTGATGGCGCAACCCCAGAAAGTGGCCGACGGCGTCGCCGCCATGCGCGCCGCCGTCGATCTACCGGTGACCGTCAAGCACCGCATCGGCATCGACGATCTCGACAGCTATGACCACCTGGCACGGTTTGTCGAAACGGTGGCAGCCGCCGGCTGCGACGGCTTCACCGTGCACGCCCGCGTCGCTTGGCTCCAGGGCCTGAGCCCCAAGGAAAACCGTAATGTGCCGCCCCTGCGCTACGCCGACGTGCATCGCCTGAAGCGTGATTTCCCGCACCTGTTCATCGAAATCAACGGCGGTATCCGCAGCCTCGACGACACCGCCCTGCACTTGCAGCAGGTCGACGCCGTGATGATCGGCCGAGCCGCCGTCGACGATCCCTACCTCTTCGCCACCGCCGACCGGCGCTTCTTCAATTCCCAGGCCGAGGTCCCAAGCCGTCGGCAGATCCTCAACGATCTCCTGCCCTATATGGACACCATCTGCCAACGGGGCGTGCCCACCTCCCGCCTCAGCCGCCACCTGCTCAACCTCTTCGCCGGCAAACCCGGGGCCCGCGCCTTCCGTCGTTACTTGAGCGAGAACGCCCACCTCACCCAAGACGGCGTCGCATTGCTACAACAGGCCATGGCCGTGGTGCCCGACGAGGTGCTCGATGAGGTGCCGGGGTGTCAGAAGGCGGCGTAGTCGCGGCCCTGATGAGCCCGTCAACCGGAGACCAGCTCGGGCGTCGGTACGAGGCGGATTTGGAGCTCACAACCCACGGCTCGTGCATACTTTTCGAGGGTGCTCACCGAAGGCGAGTGTTTGCCTGCGGCTTCTAAGCGTGAAACCGCGCTCTTGGTGGTACCCATCGAAGCAGCGACCTCGTCTTGGGTCAAACCAGCCCGCGAACGCGCCGCCAGGAGCTCGCGAGTCAATGCGTAGGCATCGCCCAACCCTTCGTAGGAGGCAGCAAAACCCGGGCGTTTTGCTGCCTCGTCGAGAAACGCAGCGTGATCATGGGCAACCGGACGAAATTTCAAGTCAGTCATCCTCAATCTCCTTCAGTCTTCGGCGGGCAATCTTCAAATCTCGGGTTGGTGTCGCATGGGTTTTCTTGATGAAGGCATGAAGCACGATGATTCGGCGACCTTTGAGATAGCAATAGAAGGCCCTTCCGATTCCCTCGCGGCCACGAGGCCGTAGCTCAAAAAGCCCCCGACCTAAGGATCGTGAATGGGGCATCCGCAAGTCCGGCCCAAAATCCAACAGCAATTCGGCAATACGCGCAAAGTCGGCCAATACTCCGACCGGCCATTTCTCTATCGACTTTTTGACCTGAGAGTTGAAGTATTCGATGCGGTACGCCATGGAGCAAATGTTACCACATACGCTAACTTTTGATGGAGCACTCCTGACATCAAGCCTCGAGCACAGCTCTTCCTAGGACAGGTGCCTGGCACCGTCTCCAAGCGGCATCACCGACGTCATCATCACCTATAAAGCCAACACCCCATGCTAACGTTGCCCCCCACCCGGCGATGGACAGGACCGTCCCATCGCCACGACCAAGGGAGACCCATCCATGGCCGACGAAGACGACGTCAAGCTCGAGCATTTGGCCGAGGCCCACGAATTTCGCCTATCGACACCCCTCGACGGCGCGGTGGTGCGCTATGACGATGAGAAGGCGGGGGTGTGGAATCTCTACAGCACCTTTGTGCCCCCGGACATGCGGGGCAGCGGTGTGGCGAGCCGATTGGTGCGGGCGGTGCTGGACCGGGCCCGCGGAGAGAACGTCAAAGTGGTTCCCAGTTGCTGGTATGTGGCCAAGTTCATCGACAAGCACACCGAATACCGCGATTTGGTGGCCTGAGCCACCCAGGCCCCGGCACCGCCAAAGCCCTACAGCCCGACGACACCGCCGTAAGCGACGCCGGTCAAGTAGGCCATGTCGCGCTTCCAGGTGGTGAGGTCGGAGCTGTGGAATTCGCTCAAGTGACGATGGCCACAGGCCCTGGCCATGACCTTCATGAGCTCCGTCGAGGCGGTGAAGAAGTTGGCCAGGCGTTTGGCCCCGATGGCCACATCGAGGCGTTTGCGCAGCTCTTCCTTCTGCGTCGCGATGCCCACCGGGCAGTTGTTGGTGTGGCAAGCCCGCATTCCGAGGCAGCCGACGGCTTGGATGGCCGAGTTGGAAACGGCGATGCCGTCGGCCCCTAGGGCCATGGCCTTGGCGAAGTCACCTGGAGTGCGCAGACCGCCGGTGATGATCAAGGTGACGTCGCCGGAGACGCCCCGCTTGTCCAAGTGACGGCGGGCCCGGGCCAGGGCCGGCAAGGTGGGCACGGAGATGTTGTCGCGAAAGATGGTGGGGGCCGCACCGGTGCCGCCCCCACGACCGTCGAGGATGATGTAGTCGACGCCGATGTCGAGGGCGGCGTCGAGATCCTCTTCCACATGCTGCGCCGACAGCTTGAAGCCAATCGGGATACCACCGGTGAATTGCCGCACTTCCTCGGCAAAATTCCTAAAATCCGAGGTGTGCTTCCACTCCGGAAAACGGGACGGCGAGACGGCGGGCTCCCCCTCCTCCAAGTGGCGCACCTTGGCAATTTTTCCCTTCACCTTGTGACCGGGCAGGTGGCCCCCGGTTCCTGTCTTGGCCCCTTGGCCCCCCTTGAAGTGCAACGCCTGGACGCTGTGCAACTTGTCCATGGAGAAGCCGAACCGGGCCGAGGCCAGCTCGTAGAAGTAGCGACTATTCTCCGCCTGCTCCTCCGGCAGCATGCCACCCTCACCGGAGCAAATACCGGTGCCGGCCATTTCGGCCCCCCGCGCCAAGGAGACCTTGGCCTCCTCCGACAGGGCGCCGAAGCTCATGTCCGAAACGAAGAGGGGGATCTCCAAGCGCAGCGGTTTCTTCGCCTTCGGGCCGATGATCAGCCCACTGCCCACCTCTTCGTCGTCGAGCAGGGGAACCTTGTAGAGCTGGGCGGTAACAAATTGCAGGTCGTCCCACGAGGGAAGCTCTTGTCGGGCAACACCCATGGCCGCCACCGGTCCGTGGTGGCCGAGCTTCTTCAGGCCGTCCCGGGCCAGCTCTTGGATCAAATGATTATGGGGCTCTTCCGGCGCTCCGTGGGGATCTTGATAGGTACCGAGATAGACGTCGCGGTCGAAGGGTTGGGGATGGTCCCCTTCCCAAGCCGCCACCTCATCTTCGTCGACCCAAACGCCGCCGGCCTCCACCCAGGAGGTGAACTTGTGCAGGGCTTCGTCGTTGTTGTAGGCGCTGACTCCGGTTTCGTAGCGATAGTCCCAACCGTGCACGCCGCAGATCAAGTCCTCCCCCCGGACGTGGCCGTCGGAGAGCAGGGCCCCTCGGTGCAAGCAGCGCCCGTAGAGCACCGACACATCGTCGTCATATCGGACAATCACCAAATCCACATTGGCCAGCAAAGCGTAACTAGGCTGACGATCGGCGAGGGAATTCCAGTCTG
This sequence comes from Acidobacteriota bacterium, assembly GCA_029263315.1. Taxonomy (GTDB): domain Bacteria; phylum Acidobacteriota; class Thermoanaerobaculia; order Multivoradales; family J023; genus JAJCXR01. The sequence goes on from JAJCXR010000032.1 coordinate 100,581, forward strand.
CAATCTTCATCTTCTTCATGGCGTGCTCCGCGGTTCAGGGGCCCAAGAGGCGAGTCGAGGTGACGTGTTCAGGTGTACGCAACTATAGTGACAAAACGTGATCAGAGGTTACACTGCGGGCCAGATCCGCTTGTCCTAACCCCGTCGATAGCCCTTCGACGGCACCGGCTGTCGATCCGGGGTCATCTGCCTGCTTCGAGGAGCACCTGCCATGAGTATCGCCTTGGCCACTTGGCTGGTTAATTTAACCATCGCCTACGCCGCTGTCGGTTGCCTGTTTGCCGTCCCCTTTGTGCTGCGCGGTGCCGCCGCCATCGATCCGGCAGCCCGCCAAGGAAGCTGGGGATTCCGCCTGCTCATCCTGCCCGGCGCCGCCGCCTTCTGGCCGTTGTTGGCATGGCGCTGGCTGCGGGGGGTCGAGGAGCCGCCGGAGGAGAGCAACGCCCATCGTTGTGCCGCCCGGCGGGATGCCGCCCAGCGGGGTGCCGCCCGGCGGGGTGCCGCCCAACGGGGTGCCGCCCAACGGCGTTACGGTCCCTGAGGTCTCGGTCTCGAAAGCCAAGGCGTCGGCTGCCGACTGGTCCTCGATGGCGAAGTCTTCATAACCATCGATGTCGAAATTGGAAAAAATTTCGTCGAGGGACGGTTTGGCTTGACCCCGCAGACCCATATCGAATTGATAGAGCATCTGCATGGCCATTTCCCGGGCCCGACGCCGTTTGCCAAGTCCCTTCAAGGGCGTTCTCCGGTGTTCCCGCGGGACCGCAGGTCGGCCACCAAACCGGCCATCTCCAATGCGGCATGGGCGGCCTCCCAGCCCTTGTTGCCGGCCTTACCGCCGGCCCGCTCCACCGCCTGACTGGAATTGTCGCAGGTCAAGACACCAAAACCCACCGGCAGGCGGTAGCTGCTGGCGACGCGGGCCACACCGTGGCTGCACTCCTTGCAGATGAAATCGAAATGCGGCGTCTCGCCACGAATCACCACGGCCAAGGCCACGAGGGCGTCGTAACCACCGGCGGCGGCCAGCTCTTCGAGGGCCATGGGAACTTCCCAGGCACCGGGGACTCGGACCACCACGATGTCGTCCGCCTTGGCCCCATGACGCTGCAAGCAATCGATGGCCGCCGCCAACAGGGGCTCCACCACGCGGCTGTTGAAACGTGCGGCGACGATCGCGAATCGTTTGCCGGAAGCGTCCAAGCGTCCTTCCAGAATCTCCATCATATGCGTCTCCACGCCGACACATCGCGCCGCCGATGGTCCCCGGGCGACCACGGCAAAAGCCTCCGACTTCGCCCTGGCTGGCTGGTTCGGAAGCGCTGATGAGACACGAGATCTCCAGCCCGATGTGGGCGTCTGTTATCTGCGGGAAAGAAGAAAATGGTCGGGACGGCGAGATTCGAACTCGCGACCACCTGAACCCCATTCAGGTACGCTACCAGACTGCGCCACGTCCCGACGATGACTTATCTTACTACGGTTACCCCGGTATCTGGAATGCTTCGAGCGGTGATCCGCTACGAAGTTTCAGGGGGCAAGAGGTCTAAAATCCCCCGCGCTTGGTCGAGGGCGACCGTCAACCCGGAGCGAAGCTTTTCTATCTTCTCCGAGCCCTCGATGTCAACAGTTGCGGAGGGTTGTTTCACGGACTTTTGGGAAGCCTTGCCGGAGCCGCTAGCGGAAGCCTTGGACGGACTCGTGCCGGAGGAGGTTGCCGGACTCTCCCCCGCCTCTTCGGCGGCCAGCTCCGCTTCCAATTTTTTTTTGGCGCCGGCGATCGTGTAGCCCTCGTCGTAGAGCAATTCCTTGATCCGCCGGATGACGACGATTTCGCGATCGTTGTAAACCCGCTGCCCAGATTTGCTCTTGTTGGGGGCGAGGAACGGAAACTCCGTTTCCCAGTAGCGCAGCACATAGGGTTGGATGTCGACGATTTTGCACGCCTCACCGATCTTGTAGTAGAGCTTTTTAGCCACTGAAAGATCTCACCCTCGAGACGGCGGGAGGATTACCGATCCTCGCTGTCGTCGTCCACGACGACGGCCGACTTGAGGTTGCGTGACGGTTTGAAGGTCAGTCCATTGTGGGCGGGAATGAACATCCGTTCGCCGCTGGCTGGATTGACCCCAGTACGGCCATCACGGTGCGTCACCTCAAAAGCCCCAAAATTGCGGATTCGCACCGAGCGGCCATCCTGCAAGGTGGTTTTCATGGTACGGAAGATCACGTCGACCACTTCGGCCGCCTCGTTTTTGGTCAAGGCTCCGTGGCGCCGATAGACCGCGTCGATCAGATCCGCTTTGGTTTTGCCGTCCGGGCTGAAAAATTTTCCGCTCACCCTCGCAAGGACTCCTCAGTGATCAAGACGGGATAGGCCTGGGTGGCACCACGTCTTGTAGTCTCCACCTGTTATGCCACCCTGCAGGTAACGCAGCGCTGCACACTCCGTCCTCCGGTGAGGTCACCGGCAGATGGCAAGCTTCGAAAGCATCCCAGCGTTATGGGGATTATAGAAAATCCGCCGGCCCGCAACAAGCCCAAGAACACTGCGACCACCGCCGAGCTACCCCGACATCAACCCCGCTGGCGGATCACCAGGCGCACCGGTACCCCCGATAAATCGAGCTGATCGCGGAGGCGATTCTCCAAGTAACGGCGGTACGTATCGCTGCGTTCCAGGGTGCGATTGGCGAATAACATGAAGGTGGGAGGGCCGGTCGAGACCTGAGTTGCGTAGTACAGACGCCAGGCGCGGCCGCGGTGTTGCGGCGGCGTATGGTGGATCAATGCTTTCTCGAAGAAGCGGTTCACATCGCTGGTCGTCATCTGCGTCCGGAAACGCTCCAGGGTGGCCTGGATGGACGGCAACAGGCGGTCGACGCGGCGGGCGCTGACGGCCGAGATATTGACCCGCATGGGATTCCCCAACATATCTTGCAGACGGGGCCATGAATCTTCGAGATCCTTTCGCGACTCCTCGTCGAGCAGGTCCCATTTATTGAAGGCGACCACCACCGAGCGTCCCAGCTCCCAGGCGGTGCCGGCGATGGCCAGGTCGCCGCTGGTCACCCCTTGGGAGGCGTCGATCACCAACACCGCGAGGTCGGCCCGTTCGATCTGCCGACGGGCGAACATGACGGCCACGTCCTCGGCCACGCCGGTCACCTGGCTGCGTCGTCGAATGCCCGCCGTATCCACCAAGCAATAGTTCTGATCTTCGTAGGTGAGCACCGTATCGATGGGGTCGCGGGTGGTGCCGGCGACCGGCGATACCAAGACCCGGGGTTGGCCCAGCAGACGATTGACCAGCGAAGACTTGCCGACGTTGGGTCGGCCGACGACGGCGATGGCCGGCACCTCCGGCCCCGGGGGCGGCGCCAGCTCGTCTTTGCTGGGCAGATATTCGGCCATCACGGTGAACAGCTCGCCGACCCCGATCCCATGCTCGGCGGAGAGCAGGATCTGTCGCTCCAGCCCGAGACGATAGAACTCGTCAAAGTTCTCCTGGGCCGCGATGGTGTCGCCTTTGTTGACCACCAACAGGGTCGGCTTGCCGCGCTTGCGCACCTCACTCCAAACCCGCTCGTCCGCCGCCACCAAGCCTTCCTTGCCGTCCACCACCATGATCAGCAGGTCGCTCTCCTCGATGGCCAGCATGACTTGATCGCCGAGGCCCAGGGGGTCGTCCCCGGGCACCAAACCGCCGGTGTCGATGAGCTCGAATTGCAGCTCATCGCTGACCACCTGTGAAAAGAGGCGGTCCCGGGTCACCCCCGGTTGATCATGGACGATGGCCTGTCGCTTCCCTAAAAGGCGATTGAACAGGGTCGATTTGCCGACGTTGGGCCGGCCGATGATCGACACCGTCGGAATTTGCACCATCGCGCTCATGGCGATTGATCGAAGGTTTGGTCGAGCTCACGGTAGAGCACCACCCATGAATCGTCACGCCGTTTGAGCTGGTACTTGACACGGTTGCCCTGGTCGAGGCTTTCGCTCATCGGCACCCGAGCACCGAGGGAGAGGGATTTGAGGTCCCAGACCTCGAAGGTGGTGACAAAGGCGTTGGAGTAGTTCCACACCGAAACGTCCTCGACCACCAGGGACTTGAATTGGGGCTCGAAAAGCCGCCCTTGGGACGCCAGCTCGCGGAGCCTGACCTCGATCTTCGACATCTCCTTGGGCACCGCCATGCCTTCGAGCAGGTTGGAGTCGCGCTCGGCGTAGGCCTGCCCAAGCTTGGGCAGGTAGGCGTTGAGGAAGACCTCGATCTCTTGACGGTCGATCTCTTCTTCGACCTCGCTGTCGCCGCATGCGACGAGACTCAGGAGGGTCAGGCAGAGTATGGGAACGGAAAAAAGGAGTCGCCAGGAACGCAGAGTCGGCCGTGGCGTGGATGGTTTCTTCATAGGTTCGCAGTCTAGCATTGGGGATCTCCGATCTCGATCCTGGATCGTCATTTCAGCGCCGCCGTCGACGGTGTCACCGACACAACCCATTGGACCGTCGGTCAACGGGTCTGGTTCCTTCTCCTCGGAACCTGGCAACGTCATCCACCAGGGTGAGAAAGTGTGTTGGCGAGCATTGACACCTCCAGACCGGTTCTCTAGAATCCGCTCTCCGTGGCGGTCAATACCGTGGCGGCGAGCCCGATTCGAGTTTTCTTGGGTCAGCGCAAGTTGCTCAAGGTGGAACATCGGGTTCTCAGGTCAGGCGAAAGTGGCGGAATTGGTAGACGCGCAAGATTCAGGTTCTTGTGGCCGCAAGGTCGTGGGGGTTCGAGTCCCCCCTTTCGCACCATCCCTCTCTCCCATCCAGCAAATCCCACATCTGTAGCTTTTGCCGAATTTTTTTCCTGGCCGGGTTTCTACCCAGGCGGGTCATTCGCCCTCTCTGACTGTGACTCTGTGACCGCGACTCTCTGACGGTGTCTCGGTGAGTGGGCTGGCGGAGCGCTGCTCAGCTCGAGGTGGTCAGGACCAACTGGGCGTTGATCAATAGGGCCCCCCGACGGCAGATACTGCCCCGCACCTTGAGCAGACGACCGAAAGCGGCGGTCTGCTCCACTTCGACATCGAGCTCGTCCCCAGCCATCAAGGGTCGATCGACCAACTCCTCAGCGAAGGTGGCGTTGTCGATGGCCGCTAAAAGCCCCGGTCCTCCACCGTCGGCCGGTGAAGTCGGTATGCCGGAAGCATTGGGCGCTCCGGCGGCGGTCGAGGCGGCGGCTTGGGCCAGGATCTCCAGGGCGACGATGGGCGACAGCTCACCCCGACGGGGCAGGTGGGCGGTACCGCTGAGCCGCAGGCGATGGCGATGCACCACCCCTGAGCCGGGCGCCCCTGAGCCGGGCGCCCCTGTGCCGGGCGCCCCTGAGCCGGGCGCCCCTATGCCGGGCGCCCCTGCATCCGGTGATGACTCCAACCAGCGGAAGGGGTAACGATGGGGTAAGCTCACGTCATCGGCCGCCGACCCGTGTCACTCGGCTCGACGGCGTTGGGCGACAAAATCCGCCAGCGCGGCGACCGATTCCAGGGCCTGGCTGCCGACTTCCTCGTCGTCGATCTTGACTCCGAGCTCTTGCTCCACCCCGAGCACCAGCTCCAGGGCGTCGATGGAATCGAGGCCCAAGCCCTCATCTCCGAACAATGGCTGCTCATCGTCGATCTCCGAGGCCTTGATCTCAAGCTTCAAACGGTCGACGATCAAGTCCTTGATGCTGGTGCGCAGCTCATCGAGGGGAATCTGCTGGAAAGTGCTGTCTGTCATGGATTCTAGCGTGTCCTAAGTTGACTGTTGTTGGTCGGCAAGTCCTGGTTCTTCCCCCGGGCCGACGGGTGGTCGGGGCGGCGGCAGTGCCGCGCTCGCGCCTGCCCCAGAGGATAGGGGACAGCGGCGCGGATGGTACCACAGGCGCCGCATCGGGCGGCATGCCTGCTGCCATGACTCGGGCTTCGTGCCGAGACGCCACTTGGATCTCGTACCCGTCGGCCCATTGTGAAACAATCTGCCCATCGGCGAGGCCTTTTCCCTGCCCTACTCAGCATGCATCATTCCGAGGACATCTCATCACTGGCCCTCAACCGGCTGTCGACTTACCTGCGCTGCCTGCGACTATTGCAGGAATCCAACGTCAAACGTATCTCCTCCCAAGAGCTGGCCCGTCGTTTCCACCTCTCGGCGGCCCAGATCCGCAAGGATCTCGCCTACTTCGGAGAATTTGGCATCCGCGGCGTGGGGTATGACGTCGCCAGCCTTTGCCGCCGCCTCGAAGCCCTCCTCGGCCTAGAACGGGAACATCCGGTGGTGGTGGTGGGGGCCGGCAATATCGGTCGTGCCCTGGCCCGTTTCCCCGGTTTCAACTCCGGCAGCTTTCGCATTCACGGCATCGTCGACAACGACCCGCAGAAAGTGGGTCAACGGATCAATGACCTGGAGGTCCGCCCGAGCTCCGAGTTGCCGCAGCTGGTGCAGCAAAGCCAAGCCGAGATCGGCATCCTGGCGGTCCCCGCCGAGGCGGCACCTGAGAACTACCGCTGCCTCGTCGCCGCCGGAATCCGCTCGATTCTGAATTTTGCCCCGGTTCCCCTCGATCCCATTCCGGATATCCGGGTCAAGACGGTGGACCTGCTCATCTTCTTGGAAGAGCTCGCCTATTTCCTCCGCTGAGGGGTGGCCCGCGTCCATGGACCTGCTGATCCCCGATCCCGACCTGCGCCGGGCCCTCGACACCATCTGTACCAGTATCCACCGGGCCGGCGGCCGAGCCGTCCTGGTCGGTGGCTCGGTGCGGGACAGCCTGCGGGGCGAGCCGGCCAAGGACCTCGACTTCGAGGTCTTCGGCCTCGACGCCGATGCCCTGCGGGCCATTCTCGGGCAGCACTTCGACCTCGACTTGGTGGGCATGTCGTTTGGCGTGCTGAAGATCCGCCACTTGCCCATCGACGTCGCCCTACCCCGCCGCGAGTCCAAGCGGGGCCTCGGCCACCGGGGCTTCGAAGTTCACTCCGATCCCCACATGAGCTTCCGTGAAGCGTCCAAACGTCGCGATTTCACCATCAACGCCATGGGCTACGATCCCCTCCAAGGCCAGCTGCTGGACCCTTGGGGTGGTCGGAAGGACCTCGCCGAAGGCCGTTTGCGCCATGTCTCGGAGCATTTCGACGAAGACCCCCTGCGGGTGCTGCGGGCCATGCAAATGCTCGCCCGCTTCGAGTTGCGGGCCGCCGCAGAGACCGTCGAGCGCTGTCGTCACATCGAGCCGGAGGGTTTGCCACGGGAACGGCTGCTGGAAGAATGGAAGAAACTGCTGCTGAGGGGGCGGCGGATCTCCCGCGGTCTGGCATTTCTCCGCGACTGTGGTTGGGTCCGCTACTACCCCGAGCTCGCGGCGCTGATCGATTGTCCCCAAGACCCGGAATGGCACCCCGAGGGGGATGTCTGGGTGCATACGCTGCATGTGCTCGACGCCTTTGCCAGCGAGCGCCTGGGCGACCCTTGGGAAGATTTGGTGGTGGGGTTCGCCTGCCTCTGCCATGACTTCGGCAAACCTCTCACCACCGCCTTCGAGGACGGACGCTGGCGCTCCAAGGGTCACGAGTCGGCGGGGGAAGAGCCCAGCCGCAGCTTTCTCGCCCGGCTGAGCAATCAGCCCCGCTTGGCGGACGAGGTGGTGCCCCTGGTGCGGGAACATCTACGGCCGATCCAGCTCTTCCTGTCCGATGCCAGCGCCGCCGCCATCCGCCGCCTGGCTCGCCGGGTGGGTCGCATCGATCGACTGGTGCGGGTGTGCAGGGCCGACCATGCCGGACGCCCTCCCCTGGCCTTCGACGACTTCCCCGCCGGTCACTGGCTGCTGGCCCAAGCCGAGCAACTGGCCGTCGCCTCCCAAGAGCCACAGCCCATCGTCCTGGGACGTCATCTCATCGCCCTCGGGCTCTCCCCCGGCCCCCATTTCTCGGATCTGTTGGAACAGTGCTTCGAGGCCCAACTGGAAGGCACGTTCAACGATCTCGACGGTGGGCTAGAGGTGGCCCGGCGGGTGGTGGCCACCCACCTGCAAAGCCCACTGGCATCCGACCCGCACCCCTGAAAACCCCACCCGACAAGGTGGTGACACCAAGGTGGGATACAATACATTGACTTGAAATCCGGTGACTTGAGATCCAGTGATTCGAGATCCCCTCAGCAGGAGACCCGATGCTCGCGCAGTTGCTCGCCCACCTCCGCCGTCGCAATCTCGTCCCAGAGATGTCCGAGACCGAGAGGGTCGCCCTCGAAGCTGGCGATGTCTGGATCGACGGTGAGCTGTTCTCAGGGCGACCGGACCTGGAAGGCATTCTGGTGGAAACCTACCCACGGCTGTGCCGCCATGAGCAGGAATTCCTCGACGGGCCGGTGAACGAAGTCTGCGCCATGGTCGATCGCCAGTGGGTGGAGCGTCACAAGGATCTACCGCCGGAGGTCTGGGACTACTTGCGGCAGCACCGTTTTTTTGGCCTCGCCCTGCCGCGCAAATACGGGGGCCACGAGCTCTCTTCCCTGGCGGTAAGCAGTGTCTTCGGCAAGCTGGGTAGCCATTCCTTCGCCCTGCAGTCGGTGGTCCTGATCCCCAATTCCGTCGGCCCGGGGGAATTGCTCCTCGACATCGGGACCAGTGAGCAGAAGGCCCACTACCTGCCCCGCCTGGCGCGGGGGGAAGACATTCCCTGCTTTGCCCTCACCGAGCCGACGGCCGGTTCCGACGCCGCCGCCATGACGTCCCACGGCGTCGTCTTCGTCGGTGATGACGGCGAGCTCTACCTGCGTCTCGATTGGGACAAACGCTACATCACCCTGGCCCCCATCGCCACCCTGCTGGGCCTGGCCTTTCGTCTCGAAGACCCCGACAACCTGCTGCGCAAGGGCACAGCCCCCGGCATCACCTGCGCCCTGGTCCCCACCCACCTGGAGGGGGTCGAGATCGGCCGGCGTCACGACCCCATGGGCCTGCCCTTCGCCAACGGCCCAACCCGCGGCCACGGCGTGGTCATCCCGGTCGATCAAATCATCGGCGGCCCCGAGATGGCGGGACGCGGTTGGCAAATGCTCATGGAAGCGCTGTCCGGCGGCCGCGCCATTTCCCTCCCCGCCGGGGCCGCCGCCGGCGCCAAGAAGGCCGCCCGGGTGGTGGGGGCCTACAGCATCGTCCGCCAACAATTCGGCCTCTCGGTGGGGATGTTCGAGGGCATTGAAGAACCCTTGGCACGCCTCGGCGGCCTGAGCTATTTGATGGAAGCGGCCCGGGTTTTCACCTGCGGTGCCATCGACTCCGGGGAACGCCCCGCCGTCGTCTCCGCCCTGATGAAATACAACCTGACGGAGCTGGCCAGGCAGCTGTCCGGCGATGCCATGGACGTCTTGGCCGGCGCCGCCATCTGCCGAGGCCGCCGCAACCTGATCGCCGATGGCTACCTGGCGGCGCCGATCGGCATCACCGTCGAAGGGGCCAACATCCTGACCCGCACTCTGATCGTCTTCGGCCAGGGTGTCATCCGTTGCCACCCCCACATTCGACAGCTGATGGACGCGGTGCGCGACAACGACGAAGACGCCTTCCGCCAGAGCCTGTGGGCTCAAATACGACACGTGGCGGGCAATTTCGGTCGCGGTCTGCTACTCGCCGCTAGCCGCGGTCGCTGGGCCGACACACCGGTGCGCCGTGACCCGACGGCCGTCTACTATCGTCGCCTGGCTTGGGCATCGGCCCGCTTCGCTTTCTACGGCGACCTGGCGATGGCCGTCTTCGGCCCGGCCCTCAAGCGTCGCGGCAAGATCACCGGACGCTTGGCGGACATTCTTTCCTGGATGTACCTGGCCATCGCCACCCTGCGGCGCTACGAAGCCGAAGGACGCCGGGCCGAGGATCTCCCCCTGGTGCATTGGGCGACGCAATACAGCTTAGACCGCATCCAGCAGGCCTTCACCGGCCTGCTGGCCAACATCGACGTACCTTGGCTAGGGGCCTGGCTGCGAGGTCCCGTCGCCTGGTGGCATCGCCTCAACCCCATCGGCTTGCCCCCGTCCGACCTGCTCGGCGGACAAGTGGCGGCGGTCCTGCGGCGCCCCGGCGAACAGCGGGATCGTCTCACCGACGGCCTCTTCCTCGGTTGCCCCGAGGGGGACGCCCAGCGAGACTTGGAACGGGCCTTCGAGCTCACCGTCGAGGCTACGCCCCTGATGGCCCGCTTGCGCCAGGCGATTCGCCGCGGTCAGCTCGTCCCCTCGCCGTTGGCGGAAATGCTAACCCAAGCCGTCGCCGAGGGCTTGCTCAGCGAGCCGGAAGCGGACCTGGTCAGGGAGGCGGACGAAGCCCGCCAGGTGGCCATTGCCGTGGACGACATGAGCCTGGAGGAGCTGCGCGCTCAGACGGCCGACGGACAGACCACCGATGATGCCAACGTGGCCCCCATGGCGGTGGCCAGCTGACGACTGCGAGGAATGACACCCCATGTGCGGACGCTACACCCTCAGTGACCCGGGCGACCTGCTCAAAGAGCTTCACGTCGAGGCGGCGCTAGACATCACGCCGCGTTACAACATCGCCCCCACCCAAAACGTCTTGGCGATCCGCAGCCGGGATGGTGACGGGCCAAACGAAGCCGTCTACCTGCGGTGGGGCCTGGTGCCCTACTGGGCCAAAGACCCGTCGATCGGCAACCGTATGATCAACGCCCGTTCTGAGACGGCGGCGGAAAAGCCATCCTTTCGCACCGCCATGAAGAAACGCCGCTGCCTCATCCCCAGCGACGGGTTCTATGAATGGGTCAAGGTCGGCAAGGCCAAACAGCCCTACCACATCCACCTGCCAGAACGCCGTCCCTTCGTCTTCGCCGGGCTATGGGAACGCTGGACACGGGGCCCCGAGCCTCTGGAGACCTGCACCATCCTCACCACCGCCGCCAACGACGACATCCGTCCGGTGCACGATCGTATGCCGGTGATTCTCGAAAGCGACGCCCGCCAGACGTGGCTCGATCCCGAGGTGCACGACAGCGAGCTCCTGACCACCATGCTGCGTCCGCTGCCGCCGGGCAAGCTCCAGCTCACCGCCGTCAGCACCTTGGTCAACAGTCCACGCAACGAGACGGCGGCCTGCTTGGAGCCCTTGACCGCGTCCTGAGCCCACATCCGGCGTCCCGCCAATAGGAAGGTGCCAGGCACTTTTTCGGAGGCAATCTTCAGGAGGTGCTAGGCGCTTTTCCGGCGTCCCGCAGGGACGAAATTTCATGGCGAGTGGCTTCAGCCACTCGTCCGCCGCGCTGCTGGCGGAGGCGCCTGATGGAGGTGCCAGGCACTTTTGGAAGGTGCCAGGCACTTCTGGGGAAGTGCCAGGCACTTTCCCCACCCTCACCCGTAGGTGAATTCCGGATATAGCAATGCCAACGCCAGATCTTTGATCGGCTCGAAGACCGAGCCGAAAAGACGCCAGGCCAGGAGCAGCCCCAGGATGCTCCACATGGGCTCGCGCATCATGTCCCGGTAACGCTCGGCGATGCCTTGCGGCAAGACCAAGGGCAGGATGGCGCTACCGTCCAGCGGCGGCAGGGGGATGAGGTTGAAGGCGAAGAGCAGCAGGTTGAGAAAAAAGGTGATGCCGAGGATGGTGGCGACGCCTTCCCAGACACCCGGCTGGGTGGCGGACACCACCTGCGCCAAGCTGCGGAAGGAAGCTGGGGCTTCGAGGTAGCCAGCCATCATGCCGAGCCGGATACCGAGTCCCGAAAAGAGGACCAGAAGAAGATTGGAGACCGGGCCGGCCAGCGCCATCCAGGCGGCCCTTTTGGGATAGCGCTGGGCCCACAAGGGATCATAGGGAGCGCTGGCCCAGCCCATCATCCAGCCGGCGTAGGCGAAGCTCAGAAGAGGAATGATGACGGTGCCAAAGATCTCTCGCCGCATGTGTGGCCAGGGATTGAGAGTCACCTGTCCGCCTTCGTAAGCGGTGGAATCACCGAGCAGATGGGCCACCCAGGCATGGGCCGCTTCATGCACCGTCAAGGAGAAAAGGAAAACCACATACCAGGCCAGGCCCAAGGCGAGCATTTGTTGTGCCGAATCCATGGCCAAGAGCATAACCCGTGACGACGTGCAGGCGAAGGGCTACTATTCTGCCGCTTCGAGCGGCGCATCTGCCGCTGCCTTTGGCGCCAGCTCCTGCAACAACCCGTACAAAACAGTCACATCCAGGGGTTTCGGTAGAACCCTTTGAAAACCGGAATCCAAAGCTCGTTTTTGGGACGCCTTGTCGACAAATCCGCTGACCGCGATCAGGGTCATGGCATGGGGCAGCTCGACCAGGCGGGAGGCCACCTCGAAACCATCCATCTCAGGCAAACCCAGGTCGCACACGACGATCTCTGGTTTGAACGTAGAAACTCTGTCGATGGCGGTGGGGCCGTCGCCGGCAACTTCCACTTCGTGGCCGTCCAATCGCAACAACTCGGACAGGCCAAGAATCGAAGCCTCGTGATCATCGATGAGCAGAATGCGCCGTCTCGAGGCGATGTCCATCCCCCCCTGTTCCTCCTCCAAGGCACTGGGAGGGCTGCCGAGGGGAAAATGAAGGGTGAGCGTCAACCCCCTGCCCATGCCATCGCTGTGGGCCTCCAGCGATCCTTCATGGGCCTCCACCAAGGCCTTGACAATGGCCAAGCCAAGACCCAAGCCCCCGACCATGCGTTTCCGCGCTTCACTGGTCTGCGAGAAGGGCTCAAAAACCTGCTGCAGGTGCTGCTCCTCCATGCCACAGCCATCGTCGATGAGCTCGAGGGTCGCCATGGTTTCGCCGGCCTGGACGAGGACCTTGATACAGCCACCGGGGTCGGTGAATTTGCTGGAGTTGGAAATCAGATTGCCAACGATTTGGGCGATACGGGTCGGGTCGGCCAGAACCCAAACCGGGTCCTCGGGGGCGATGAATTGAAGCTGAAGATCGCGGCCTTCGATTTCATCGCGCCAGGCTTCTACAGTGTGCCCCACCTCGGTGACCAGATCGAGGGGGCGTCGCTGAACCTCGAGGGTGCCTCGAATCATCCTCGACGCGTCGAGGAGGTCATCCACCAGACGGCCCAGATGCTCGATCTGCAGCGAGGCTACATCCTCCATGCGGCGCCGCAAATTCTCGTCGGGGCGTCGTTTGATGACTTCCTGCGAGCTGCGTAAGGCATTCAGTAGATTCCGCAGCTCGTGTCCCAGCATTGCTAGGAAGCGGTCCTTGGCGGCTTGCGACTCCCCCAGTTTTCGGTTGACCTCCACCAAATCACCTTGGGCACGCAGTAGCTCTTGATTTTGTTGCAAGACCTCGCCGAAGGGGTTACCCGGCGAGGTCCGGGTCAAGATATCGACCCCATCCAAGAGCTCTTGTACATCGAGAACCGGCCCCGGTAGATCGAAACCCAGGGTGACTGAGGTACCCCGCTCTTCCGTGGTCTCGATGTCGAAATAGTCCACCAACCGTCGGGCCCCGGACAGGCCGAGGCCCAAGCCGGTGGTAGACCTGTAGCGCCCCTGCATGATCTCATCGAGGTGGTTGATGCCAGGCCCGGAATCTTCCACCCGCACCAACAGTCGCGGCACCGGAGCGCTCTCGACCAGGAACGCCACGTGTCCTCCGTGACCGTATTGATAGGCATTGCGTGCAATCTCCGAAACCGCCGTTGCCAAGCGAGTTCGAGGGCTTCCGGCGAGGCCCAATTGCTCGGCCAATTGACGTGTGCGTTGCCGCACCAGCACCAGATCGTGCTCGGCTTGCACGGCTACCTTGAGAATTTGGGTGGTCATTCTTTCCCCCGGCGGCGCAGGGCGACGATCGCAACGTCATCCCGTCCCACGCCGTGGTCCCGATACACCATGCCGGCGATCAACGATGGATGCCGCCGGACCAATCCGGGGTAGTCGTCGAGGTTCCAGCGATTGGCGACCCCGTCCGAATGCACCATGATCAGGGAACCTTCGGGCCATGGATAGCGAAAACCCTGGACGGCGACGGAGCCATGACCGAGTGTGCCGTTGAGGCTCGCCAATCCCCGACGCATTTCGCCGTCGATCAACGCCGCATTGATGTTTCCGAGACCGGCGAACTCGAGACTTTCTTGCTCCGCATCGAGGACGATGCAGGCGCCGGCTGCACCTCGGGTATCCGCCAACCCGCTGTGCAGGTCGAGAAGCAAATCCTCAGCCCCCCGCGGCCGGGCCTCCGACAGCACCTGCAAAGCGCGTTCTGCCGCCCGGTGAGCCAGCGCCCCATGTCCCAGTCCGTCGACGACCAGCAGCAAGCTCCTACCGTTGGCCAGGGTTCGGTAGCCCCAACCGTCGCCACAGGCGGTCTGCCCGTGTTTGGCTCGAAGCACCGTCCCGAGCTGCACCTCGCCGGTCGTCTTTCCGGCTCCGTGGCAGCCGTACAGTCGGCTAGAAATGACCGTGCCATTGCCAGGCAGCGAAAAGATCTCGAATTGATCGGAAAGACGGCGAATTGCCCCTAACCCTTCACCCAACGAGTTGGCCGTCGAAGCTCCGCCCGCCAGGGCCCTCCCCAGGTTGGCGATGCCGGGACCGTGGTCGATGAACAACAAATCGACCCAACGATGCCGTCCATCCGACGAAGCCGACAGCAGGACCTCGCCACCGCCGGCGTGCAAGATCAAGTTGTTGGCAGCTTCGGTGACAATCAGAGCCAGTCGCCCCAGTGTCTCCTCATCGAAGTCTTGCAGCCTGGCCAGGGAAAGGGCGCGATAACGGGCCGTGGCCACCTGGCTTCGTTCCGTGACCTCGACCGCAGTGATCGAATGGGGTCGGATGATCATCGGCCGTCGTCCTTGAGCCAGATGGCCACCGAGATACTGGTTCCCGTAACCTCCGAAGACTGGATGTCGAATTGATCGACCAATCGACGCGCCCCCCCCAGACCCAAACCCAAACCCACACCGGAGGTGAAACCATCGGCCAGGGCGTCCTCGACATTGTCGATCCCAGGCCCTTGGTCTGCGAAAGTCGCCCCCAACCCCAGCCGTTCCCCGTCTCGATAGACCTTCAGCTCAACCACCCCCCCACCTCCGTAAACCAGCATATTGCGGGTCAGCTCGCTGCTCGCCGTCACCAGACGAGTGCGGCTGAGAACGCTCAGATTCAATCGTTCGGCGTGCGTCGACACGGCACGTCGTACGACAGAAATGTCGCGATCTTGGCGCACGACAATTGACTGTAACGGGGTAGTGATCACGACCCCGATCAAACCAGCAGTTTCTTCAAGAGGGCCATGCCACGATCGACATCGAGGCTCGTATGCACGCCTTCGAGGGTCAAACCGAGCTCCACCAGCGTCATGGCGACGGCCGGCTGCATTCCCACCAAGACCGTTTCAGCGCCCAGCAGCTTGGCCATCGAGCTAATACCAGCCAGCACCCTGGCAATGAACGTATCCAGGGTGTCGAGCCCGGAAATATCCAATAGGACTCCCCGCGCTTGCGTCGTCAGCAATCGTTCGCCGAGGTCTTCCCGCAGGGTCAGAGCGAGGCGATCGTGCATATCGACTTGGATCGTCACCAGCAGGCATTCTTCGATCTTGACGATGGCGATGCGTTCGAGGGTCACTCGGAGACCGTCACTTTCAAGCCATAGGTTGCCAAGGCAGTCTTGAGCGCCGCGGCCAGCGTCGACTCGGTCTTGATATCCCCCAAATTGATCTTGAGATGGACGATGGTCTGAGCAATCTGAGGCCGGATGCCGCTCAAGATGCAGTTGGCCCCCATAAGACGGGAGGCGGCCACCGTGCGCATCAGGTGTTGTGCCATGCGGGTATCGATGGCGGGCACACCGGTCAAGTCGATGATGGCGATCTCGGCACCCGTCGTATTGATGGCATCGAGTAGGGCTTCCGTCACCATTTGGCTGCGGCGGGTATCGAGGGTGCCGACCAGGGGCAGGGCCAAGATGCCATCCCAGATCTTGACCACCGGCGTCGAGAGCTCTTCCATCTCTTCCTGTTGCCGATGGATGGTCGCTTCCCTTCGCCGCTGATAGACCTCGGTGGTGAAGATCGCCAATTGATCGAGAATGTCGAGCAGCAACCACACCTCCTCGTCCAAACTAGAGATCTTCTTGGAGCTCAACAGACGCTCCACCAAAGGATGGCGCAGGGAAAGGACAAAGGTTGCGGTTTCGGTGGGCGAAAACCCCGCTTTGTCTCGGGCCTCCGAAATCTCCTTCAAGAGCCCGTTGACCGCTTGCCAATTCGGGGCTGTGAAGTCTCGTCCCTGCCCCCCCAAGGCGGCGGTCAAAGCCTTCAACAGTGCCTTGGATTCCTGCTCCAGCTTTTTTTGGTCCATGAGATCCAGGCGCAGGGTGTCGGCGGTCAATTGGGATTCGATCCAATCCTTGAGAATTTCGTCCTGCTGCTCTTGAATCAGGCCGACCGTCTGGGTCGAAATCTGTCGCAAGTCTTTAATCATCACAATTCCTCATCCGTTGCGTAAAGTGCTATGGGCGGCGACTTGTCCGCCCGAGCACCGTTTTTTCGGCGGCGGGCTCAACACTAACGTATTCGGTGATCAGTATCTCGCATCAGTCGTTGCCGACCTGGTCACGGGTCGCCCCCTCATAGCCCTCTTGGGTCGCCCCGGCGGGGCCCGAGTCCCGCCTTCCGAGATCCGGCAAAGCCTCCGCCAGGGGCTGACCGCCCTTGATGCCGAAGTCCAGGGTCCGGATGGGGAAAGGAATCATGATGTCGTTGGCGTCGAAGGCTTCTTTCAACGCGATGATCGCCTGACTGACCCCTGCCTTGTAGTCTGCCATGCGTTCGAAGTCGATCCAAAACCGGGCCACCAAATCGATCGAGCTGGAGCCGAAGCCCTCGAAGAAGATCTCGACACCTTGATCTGTGTCGCGCATCTCGAGACCGGCGATGGCATCATGGGCGATGCTCTTGACCCGCCTCAGATCCTCGCCGTAGGACACACCGACTGCCACGTCGACACGACGTTTGCCACTGCGTGACAAGTTGATCAACACATTTTCGAAGATCTCTTTGTTGGGAATCAAGACAATTCGACCGTCCGTCGTGCGCAGCCGCGTCGTGCGCAGGTCGATGGCGTCCACCTTGCCTTCGACGTCTTGGGTGTCGATCAGGTCTCCGACCATCATCGGTTTCTGAAACGATAGATAGACCCCAGCGATGAGGTTGGCGGCCACGTCCTGGAAAGCGAAGGCCAGGGCGATGCCGACGACGCCAGCACCCGCTAGGAGCGAGGTGACTGTCTTGTCGAGCTGTAGGACTCCAAGGGCCACAAATAGCCCGATCATCAGCACCGTAATATTGGCCAAGGTCGCCAGCAGACGGGGGATCGACTGGCTGGTGGTCACTCTGGCGACCAGACGACGCACCAGGCTGCGGGCCAGCTTGGCCAGCAGACCGAACACCACCACCACGATCAGGGCGACCACGAGATTGGGCAGCAGGGCGATCCCCGACTCCCACCAAGTATGTACTTTGTCTTGCAGGGTGGCGAAGGAAGACCCCGCGCCCTCAGTTGCTGCTGCCAACACTCCTTCTTCCATTATTTCCTCTTCGGCGTTGATTTTGTGGCCTGTGGGTGGCCGACTCAGCCACTCGTCCCAAGGATCCTTGCAAGACACAAGCCAGCGTTAGCTTTCGGGCGAAATACACGACGACGTCGCAACCACGACCACCCCTTCTCCTTTGGTCCGTGGGAGCCCCCTCGGTCGACTTCAGGGAGCGATGTTTCTCGATCTCAGAGGTTGTTATCAGAGGCTGTATTCGGAGGTTCGTATCCCAGAAGTTGTGAGGCAGGTTGTAAGGGCTACAATCGATTCCCTAATTTACCAGCAACCTGCCATTGACAAGTGCGGTCGCATCACCGAAGCTAGCTCGAAGCCGCCCTGATGTCGGGTTTTACCTATCTAACCCCGATCGAGATTCAAACCGCTACCAGCCAGAAGGATCTGTATCCCTTGACCGCGCAAACCAACGACGACACCGCCGAGACTCCAGGGTTTCTGGTCCTCTGGCCGGATGGCAGGATGGAAGCCGACGGAGTTGTACGCCGCCTTTTGCATAGTGAAGACTCGGCAGATAAGGCAAGGCTCGCCTGTCTGCTCGAGGACGTATTGCCTGATTTGCCCTCTGACCACTCTCCCCGCAACTTCGAAGTGAGCTGCGCCGACGGCTCCCGTGTCAGCCTGGAGATCACAGCCAGCCCGTTGGACACGGTGACGGTGGTCACCGTGCGTCCAGCCCCAGCCGACGCCAAAAACTTCACCTACCAGGGACTCCTGGCCAGCGCCCTGGTCGGCCTGCATCACCAAAACGCCCATGAGCTGCGCGGCCCCCTCAACTCGATGAGCCTCAACCTGGCCCTGCTGGGGAGAGCCGCCCGCGGTGAGTTGGGGGACCTTCCAAACGTCCAGGAAAAACAACAGGAATGGGTCGAAGCCTTACGTGACGCCGTGGCCTCCCTCAGCAAAGGCCTCGACCGTTGGTCCACCTTGGCGGCGCCGGGGGCAGCGGCGGGCTCCGAGGGTAGCTCGGGCGTCGACCTGCGCAAGCTGTTGATCGACCTCGACGTTTCCTTGACCCCCCTGGCAGGCAAGCTGGCGCGGCAGCTGGAGATCGAGATACCCGACAACGCCGTATGGCTTGATGTTTCACCGAAATCGTTCATGCGGCAGCTCGCGGCGTTGACCTGCGCCAGTCTCGAGTCCTTGCCGCAGAGCCTGCGCTTGCGGGTCTCAACCAGGCCGAGAGATGGAGAAATCGATATAGAGGCGATCACCGAGTCGAGCGCCGAGGTCGAATCCGAAGATGACGACGGCACGGACGGAACCGGTGAGGCCAGCGAGCCGCTTGCCGCCGCGCCGCTGATCAGCACGCTGATCCCCGCGCTGCACCGGGTCATCGCCCCGGCCGGGGGCCGATTGCATCCCTTGGAGGCAACGGGCTGGCGGATGACCTGGCCAGCGCCGCAGACTTCGGCCGAGGAGGACCCTGACGATGCCTGAGACGATACCTGAGACAATGCCTGAGGAGATGCCTGACGCGCTGGTGGTGGAGGACGACCAACACACCCTCAATGCCCTGGCAACGCTGGTCGAGCTGGAAGGTTTCAGCGTGCGGACGGCGCGCACCTTGGAGGCGGCAGCCGAATCCCTGCAGCACTTCGCCCCCCATGTCGTCCTCAGCGACTTGCACCTGCCCGACGGCCGAGGCATCGAGCTGCTGCAAAAGCTGCCACAGCCCAATAACATCGAGTTCATCCTGATCACCGGCGAAGCTTCCGTCGATACCGCCGTCGAGGCGCTGCGACTAGGGGCCTATGACTACTTGACTAAACCCGTCGACGAGCCACGGCTCAAGGCTCTGCTGGCCAATGTGAACCGTACCCGGGACTTGAAGGAAGAGATCAGCGAGCTGCGTGGAGAGCTCAAGTCCATGGGCCGATTCGGCAGCATGATCGGGACCTCGGCGCCCATGCAGGAGCTCTACTCCCTATTGGAGAAGGTCGCCCCCACCAACGCCACCGTCTTCCTCAAGGGCGAAAGCGGCACCGGTAAGGAGCTGGCTGCAGAAACGGTGCACCAGCTGAGCCGTCGCCGACGAGCCCGTTTTGTCGCCGTTAACTGCGGTGCGGTATCGCCCACCTTGATCGAGAGTCAACTCTTCGGCCACGAGCGAGGGGCCTTCACCGGAGCCGATCGACAACATCGCGGCCTCTTCGAGCAAGCCGACGGCGGCACCCTGTTCCTCGACGAGGTCACGGAGATGCCCCTGGATTTACAAGTCAAGTTGTTGCGAGTCCTGGAAACCAACCAGGTCACTCGGGTCGGGGGTCAGGAAACCATACCCGTCGATGCGCGCATCGTCGCGGCCACCAATCGCGATCCCTTCGAGGCGGTCGCCGAAGGCCAATTCCGTGAGGATCTGCTGTATCGTCTGCGGGTATTCCCGATCGATCTCCCCCCGTTGCGGCTCCG
Source organism: Acidobacteriota bacterium (assembly GCA_029263315.1). GTDB lineage: Bacteria > Acidobacteriota > Thermoanaerobaculia > Multivoradales > J023 > JAJCXR01. The sequence continues at coordinate 120,609 of JAJCXR010000032.1, forward strand.
AAGCGGTGATGTCGAATTGCTGGCCGACCACTTCCTGAAGCTGAACTGTCAGGACAGCCAGCAATCCAAGGCCTTTTCCCAAGACGCCCTCAATGCCCTGATCAAATATCCCTGGCACGGCAATGTCCGCGAGCTGCGCAATGTCGTCCAACGGGCCTTCATCGTCGGCGGCGACACCTTGGAATCCAAAGACCTACCGCCGGAGATTCTTCAAGGGGCACCCAAACATCGGGCGAATCCGCGGGAGTTGCAGCCGGGCATGTCGATCGCCGAGGCGGAGCGGGTCCTCATCACCACCACCTTGGAAGCCCACAAGGGCGACAAGAAATCGGCCGCGGAAGCCCTGGGTATCAGCCTCAAGACTCTCTACAACCGTCTGAATGCCTATTCTCAAGATGCTTCAGAAGGGGTCGTTTGAGCCGCGGCTGCCCGCCTTCGAAAATCTTCCGCCGTCACTTGTAATTTGTTCGATGGCTTTGCAAGTCTTGCTTTGGTCACCCACCTGGGCGAGCGCGTACGGTGTTCGGTAACGGCAATTCCGAACCTACACCAGAGCCCAGACCATCCATCAAACTCTTATTTCTCAGTAGTTTGCAGATATTTAGGCCAGCCCCAACAATGATCTGGCATCCGCCTTGCAGTTTATTTGAGCATCACGAGGCAGGCCGCCGGTAAACCAACTGGCCGCCGGTCCGAAACAACTCCCACGAAAGGATGCTCTATAATGGAAAGCAAGCTAAATCTGAATACTGAGACGATGGAAGCCCTCCAGGACCTCATCGAGGCCAACATCGATAGCTCGGCTATCCTCCGAGAAGCTGCCGAAGCCATCGACCACGATGCCATGACCTCCCTGTTCCAACGGGTCGCCAAGGATCGCGAAACCCACACCACCGAGCTTCAGCGCTACGTGCGGTTGAATCGGGAAGAGCCCGCCGATGACGGCTCCGTCGGCGGTACGCTGCGCAAACAGTGGCTAAAGCTGCGCTCCGCCATCAACTCCGGCGATGCCGTCGTGGTGCTCTCCGAGGCCGAAGCTGCCGAAGACGTGATCAAGGGCAAGTACGAGGACCTGATGGTCAAGACAGCCGGCTCGGCCATGAACGACGTGCTCATGCGCCAGTTCCGCGAAGTCAAGTACCACCACGACCTGATCCGTAACCTGCGCGATGCGGCCAAGGCGGCTTGAGCCGTCACGGGGAGCCTCCGGCCCGCAGCCAACCCGGAACCTGGGCTACAGGCAGGTTCATCAACACAGCGGCTCGACGGACACGGCGGCTCGACGGACACGGCAGTTCGTCTTTGCTCGGCGATATCGCGGCCACCCTACCGCGATGTCGCCGAGCGTTGTCCCCGGCCCGTGGGCCGCACTCTCCATTGAAATAGCCCCTCAGGGTCCGCAAAGAAAGAAGCTCCCAGCATCGAGGTCATGCACTTGCCCCCTAATGCGGAGCTAATTCTGGCGTGGCCCCCCAGAGCTACGCAACCGGGTCGATCCCGACCTGTCAACCCAAACCCGTTTCCCCGTCCCAAGGATTTTCTTATGCGCCAACCCCTACGCTGCCTTGTCATCATCGGCTTGCTCTTCGCTTCCACCGCACCCTCAGCCATGGCCGGTCCGCTGGCCGATACCTGCCTGGTTGACAAGATGCCCAGCGCCACCCTGCTCTTTCCTTACTTCGAGGTCGATCTCGACGATCCCAACGGCATAACCACCCTGATCTCGATCAACAACTCGAGCGTCGACCCCGCATTGGCCAAAGTAGTGATCTGGACCGACTGCCACCTCCCGGTCTTCTCGTTCGACGTTTTCCTCAGCGGCAACGATGTCACCACCATCAATCTGCAGAATGTGCTGGCCAACGGTAATCTGGTGAGCACCACCCCTGACACCGCCGGCCAGGCAGCCTTCCCGAGCTGCTCTTCGCCGATTTCCAATCCTGTGCTGCAAGGCAACGCCTTAGCTGATCTTCAAGCCAAGCTCACCGGTCAGCCCAGCGTCGTCGACGGTCAGTGTTACGGCAGCGAGCGGCCGGAAAGTCGCATCGCCGTCGGCTTCTTGACCGTTGACACCCTCAACGATTGTTCCTCCACCATTCTGTTCCCCGATGATGAAGGGTACTTTGAGGCCGGCGGCAATGGTTTGGCCAGCAACGACAACGTGCTGTGGGGCGACTTCTATCTCATCGATCCGTCCGAGAATTACGCCCAAGGTTTTGAGGCGGTCGGTGTGGTTGCCGATCCCGATCGTTTTGTTGGCAACGACATCCGCAGCTTTTATCAAGTCACCGAGGACGAGAGCGACGATCGAGTGCCCTTGAGCTCGAAGCTCCGCAGCCGATTCTTGAACGGTGGCGCCTTCGACGGCAGCACCCAATTCATCATCTGGACGCAACGTTCACCGGAGCTCGAGTCTTTCACCTGCGGCGTGACCCAGGGCTCCTGCCCTGAGGCCTCTCAGCTGCGTCTGGAGATGGAATTCTTCAACGAACAGGCGGAGTTGACGGCAAACCTGGGATTCATTCCCCCTGCCTTCCTCGGCAAGTACGATGTGCAAGACTTCAACGCCGGAGCCGATTTTGGTTTTCTCTCCCTCGACTCCCAAGGGCCCAATATCCTCATCGGCCCGCCGGGTACCTTCGAGCAGCGTCAAGCCTGGATGTTGCAGATCTCATCGGCCCGTGATCGCTTTAGCGTCGGCATGGCCGCCACCCGGGTCGATGATCTGTGTAAGGCCTCTTCAGACGGTGAATCCCAGGGCGACACCTCCCGCTGACCCAAACTCTCCTCGCATCCACTATGATGACGGTGGATGCGAGGTTTTCTTTCCGCCCGTGCTCAGAAGTCTTGAGAAGGATCCGTCTTGACTTTCAAAAGGTCTGTGCCCACCATCAAGTCTATGTTCTTCATTCTGTGTCAATGCATCGCCGTGACGCTGATCATCGGCACCGCCCTGTCGATTTGGCGCCACGATGCCTGGTGGGTCCGCATGTGGGATTTCCCCCGAGCCCAGATCCTCGTCTTGGGTCTGCTGGTGCTCATCGGCTTCCTGCTCGTCGACGCGGAAAAGAGCACCTCGGGCAAGATCCTTGGAATCCTCCTCATCCTCAGTCTTGGGCTTCAGGGCTGGAGAATTTTTCCGTATACCACCCTGGCGAAAATACAGTCGCTGCGAAGCGACAACACATCTCAGAACAACGATTTCTCGATTCTGGTCTCCAACGTCCTGATGGAGAACCGGCAAAGCCAGGACCTGATCGACCTCGTTCTAGAGAGACAACCGGACGTCTTTTTTGCCGTCGAAACCGATGAGCGCTGGGCCCAGGAGCTGTCGGTGCTCCGAGAGACCTACTCCTACACCCTAGAGCGTCCCCTCGACAATACCTACGGTTTGGTGCTCTATTCTCGGCTCGAGCTCATCGAGCCAAAGATTCGGTATCTTTTCGAAGACAAGGTTCCCAGCTGTCACAGTCAGGTTCGACTTCGCAACGGTGCCATCGTGGGCCTCCATCTATTGCACCCCAAGCCCCCCTATCCAGCGGAAAGTCTGGACACCACTGAGCGCGATGCGGAGATTCTTGTGGTTGGCCGTGAGGTCGGCACCCACGATCGGCCGACGGTGGTGGCCGGAGACCTGAACGACGTCGCCTGGTCCTACACCACACGCCTCTTCCAGCGCATCAGTGGATTGCTCGATCCACGGATAGGTCGAGGGCTCTACAGTACCTTCCATGCCCAGATTCCCCTGCTGCGCTGGCCCTTGGACCACGTCTTTCACAGCCACCATTTCAAGCTGGTGGAGCTCGAACGCTTGCCGAGCATTGGCAGTGACCACTTCCCGATCTTTGCTCGCCTCAGCCTCGACCCTTTGGCCCCCATTCAGCAAGAGGCCCCGGAGCCGGAGAAGGGGGACGAAACCGAGGTCATCGAAAAGATCGAGACCGCCCTCGAAGAGAGCCCTGATCCACGGCAGAATGTCGACGACATCCAGTCGCCGTTGACTTTTAGCCGCGGCGCGGCATACTAGACGGCAGTCATGCGAGCTGCCGAGTCCCCACCCCACTTTTCAGAGCCACCACCTGCCCCCGACGGCGAGATTTACTTCGGCACGCGATTGCCGAGTCTCGAAGAAGCAGGCTTCGAAGAGTTGGTCGAACGGCGGCCCGCCGGTCTCCTGCGGCGCTTTCTGGTGGTCGTTTGGCACCTCAGAGGCCTCCTGCTCGGCGCCCTCATCGATCGACCACGGAGCTTGTCCAACTCGGCACGCCATGGCTGGCGCTACAACCGTTGGCGGCTGCTCGGCCTATTGGCCCGACTGGGGGTGCGCCCGTCCCTGGCGTCGCAGCCCTTCGCGGTCCAATTGCGACGGCGTTTGGAAATGCTCGGACCCACCTACATCAAGCTGGGGCAGGTGCTCAGCCTGCGCGAGGATCTTCTGCCGAGGGTCATCACCGAGGAGCTCAAACATCTACTCGACCGCTTGCCGGCGGTGCCCTACCGGCGTTTCATCGAGTTGGTGGAAGAGGGCCTCGGCGGCAGGGTCACCGACCATTTCCGCTGGATCGAACCCTCTCCCACCGGCTCGGCGTCCATCGCCCAGAGCCACCGTGCCACGACCTTGGAGGGCGACTCGGTGATCCTCAAGGTGGTCAAACCCGGCATCCGCGAAACCTTGCGCCGGGACGCCCGACTGCTCAATCTCCTGGGTTGGGTGTTGCAGATTCCCTGGAGCCGCTTTCAGCCGCGCAGAGTGTTGCGAGAGTTTACCGAGTACACCTCCCGTGAGACCGACCTGAAGCGGGAAGCCGACAATTGCGAGACCTTCGCCGCCAATTTCAGTGACCAGCCGGACATCTGTTTTCCCCGCATTTACCATCACCTCAGCAGCTCCAGCGTCCTGTGCATGGAGTTCTTCGAGGGCCTGCGGCCCGATACTGTGGCGACGGCCGCGCTGGACGACGAAACCAAGGACCGCATCGTCGATCTCGGTGCCTTCGCCCTCGTCCGCATGCTCTACCAGGATGGTTTTTTCCATGCCGACTTGCACCCCGGAAATCTTGTCATTCTACCCGGCCCCAAAGCCGGATTCATTGACCTGGGCATGGTCGGTCGCCTCGACGACGAGGTACGACGTAACCTGCTCTACTATTACTACTGTTTGGTATCCGGCGACGCCAAGGCGGCGTCCCGCTATTTGACCCACGTCGCCGAGGTCGGACCCGGTGGCGATATCGACGGCTTCCGTCGCGAAGTGGAAGACCTCAGCCGCCGGTGGCAACGCAATTCCACCTTTGAAGGTTTGTCCTTGGGACGAATGATCCTCGAGTCCGTCGCCTTGGGGGCCCAGTTTCGCATCTACTTCCCCCTCGAAATGGTGCTGATGAGCAAGGCCCTGGTGACCTTCGAGGGGGTGGGACAGACCCTGCGTCCGGGGTTCGACGTGGCGGAGGTATCGCGCCGCCATATCCGGACTGTGCTGATTCAGCAATGGAGTCCGTGGCACCTGGCCATGGAGGGGTTGAGCGGAGCCCCGGAGATCATCGAAGCGGTGGTAAAGGCTCCCCAGCTGCTGGGACAGGGCATCCGTTTTCTAGAGAAAGCCACCAAGAGTCAAAACGAGAATCCCTTCGCCGGACTACGGGGAACTCTATTCGGCGGCTTCTGCCTGGTGGCGGGTGCGATTCTGGCCGCCGCCAACGGACCTTGGCCACTGTGGGCCCTACTTTTCATCACCGGCCTGCTGGCGGCGCTCAACAAGAAGAGTTAGTATCCGCCTGGATATTCACTCTCACTGCCAAGGTTTGGCGCTTCGAGGGACCGTCGTCTCATGCAGGCCTTGCTCGTCACCACGGATCGCACGACCCGTCAACAAATAGAGAGCTTCTTCGCCGGGCGTCAAGTCGAGGTTTCGACTTTCGAGCATCCGTCCCTCGCCTTGGAGCATGTCGATTCGTTGTACAACTTCGTCTTCCTGGACTTGGTCGGTGACGTGGACTTGACCCTCGAAGTGTGCAGGGTTGTCCGCCAGCACCACGGCAACAAATCGTACATTTTTGCCCTGCCCACCGCCGAGCGCCCCGAAGCCATGCGCCAAGCCCTCGAGGCCGGCGTCGACGACTACCTGCTGAAACCGGTCCACCCCTCCGCCCTGCAATTGCGCTTGGCCATCGGTCAGCGACGCTTGGCCACCCAACGTCAAGTGGAGCGCGGCGAAAAGCGATTCCGCACCCTCGTCGAGACCATGAACGAGGGGCTCTTCGAGGTCAATGAGCAGGGGATCATCGAATTCGCCAACAGTCGCTTGAGCAAGCTGACGGGTTATACCCTCGATGAGCTGATCGGACAGTCCGCCGACCATCTCCTGGTGGACCCCATGGTGCGAGAGCGCCTACCCGGCCAGACCTTGCTGGGCAGCGGCACCGGTTCGGAAGAGTACTCGATCCCCCTCAAGACCAAGACCGGGGAGCCGGTGTGGGTCAATTTGGTGGCGGCCCCCTTGCCCGGCCGAGACCTCGGTGCCGACGGCTCGGTGGGGGTGGTGGACGACATCACGGAAATGCGCAATGTTGAAGAGGAGCTGCGCTATCGGGAGCAGTATTTCCGCATCCTCCTGGAGAGCTCCTCCGATCTGATCACCATCGTCGACCTCGACGGTCGCGTCCTCTACCAGAGCCTTTCCAGCGAGACGATGCTCGGCTGGCGAGCCGACGACCTGGTGGGTAGCTCCATTTTCGATCTGGTGCATGGAGACGATCGCCAGCAACTGGAAGACAGCCTGAGTGCCGCCCTGGGGGACAACGGGGATGCCGCTTCCACGGAGCTGCGCCTCAAGCACCAGTCCGAAGACTGGCGCCACGTCGAATCAGTATTCAACAACCTGGTGGACAACCCGGTGGTGGGCGGCGTGGTCGTCACCTCCCGCGACGTTTCGGAGCGCCGTCGCGTAGAGCTGGCCTTGGAGCGCGAACGGGCCCTGTTCCAGCAGTTGTTCCGCAATTCCCCCGCCGGTATCGTCATTCTCGATCCGGAAGATCAAGTGCTCGATGCCAATCGAGCCTTTGTCGACCTCTTCCAATTTCAAGTCGATGAGCTACGCGGCAAGGGCCTGGAGGAGGACCTCGTGCCGGCGGCCCAACGACAGGAAGCGGCGGAGCTGACGCAGCAGGTCATGGCGCAGCAGAACGTCGAGGTCGAGACAGTGCGCAAGCGCAAGGACGGAAGCGAGGTGGATGTCGCCATCCTCGCCTACCCCATCGGTTTCGCCGATCAGCACATCGGTGCCTTTGCCATCTACAGCGACATCACCGAGCGCAAGGCGGCGGAGCGCCAGTTGTTTCACGACGCCTCCCACGACGCCCTCACCGGTCTGCCCAATCGTAGCCAGCTACGACAAAGGCTGGAGCTCGACCTACGGCGTAGCCATCGGCGCCCGGAGGTGCTCTTCGCCGTCCTGTTCATCGATCTCGACGGCTTCAAGAGCATCAACGACAACCTGGGCCATGCGGCCGGTGACGAGGTTTTGGTCGAGGTGGCTCACCGGCTGCAGGCCTGCGTCCGGCCCGGCGATACCACGGCGCGCCTCGGCGGCGACGAGTTCACCTTGGTGCTGGAGGATATTCGCGAGCCCTCGGACGCGGTGCGAGTCGCCGAGCGCGTCCTCGCCTCCCTGCGCCGCCCCTTTCTCCTCTCCGGCCAAGAGGAATCCATTTCCGGCAGCATCGGCATCACCTATAGCTCCGGCGGCTACGAATCCGTTGACGATCTGATGCACGACGCCGACACCGCCATGTACCGCGCCAAATCCCGTGGCAAGGCCTGCTATGAGATCTTCGACAAGGAGCTGCAGAAACACGCCACCCAACGTCAGGAGTTGGAGGACGATCTCGCTGAGGCCATCCGCGAGGGTCAATTGGAGCTGCATTTCCAACCGGTGGTGACCATGGCGAACAAACGCCTTCTGGGATTCGAAGCCCTGGTCCGCTGGCGCCACCCGCTGCACGGTCTGTTGATGCCCGCCCGGCTCATCCCCCTGTGCGAGGAGGCGGGTTTGATCGTCCCGCTGGGGCGCTGGGTGCTGCGCCGCGCCTGCCAGCAGATCGCCGACTGGCAGGAGCGTTTTCCGGAGCACGACGGCACCGGCATCAGCATCAACCTGTCACCCCAGGAAGTCATCCATGCCGATTTCCTCACCAACCTCGACGAAGAGCTGGCGGCCAGCGGCATCCATCCGAGCCTCTTGGGTCTGGAGATCCGCGAGCAACAATTGATCGGCATCTCGTCCTCGCTCAGTGACTTACTCTGGCAACTACACAGCCGTGGCATCCGCCTGATCGTCGATCATTTCGGAGTTGGAGATACCTCTCTCCGGGCCCTGCAGCGTTTTCCTTTCGAGACCCTCAAAGTCGACGCCACCTTAGTGGAGGACATGCCGGAGGGGGGAGACGTCCACGAAGTGGTGCGCGCCGCCATCGCCCTGGGCGAAAGCCTCGGCCTGCAGGTGGTGGCGGAGGGCATCGAATCCAAAGAGCAGTACCAACGTTTGGAGAAACTAGGCTTACCCTGCGCCCAGGGCTACTTGTTTGCGGCCCCCTTAGTGGCGGAGGAGGCCACGGAGCTGATCTCCGAACCGCCTCCCTGGTAAACCTCGTCGCCCAATAAGTGCCCAATGCTTGGCCGCTATCATCAGCCAATGCCTATCCAACAGTGCCAACCGTTTTTGAAAAGGTGCGGTGCTGAGAAGATGCCGTCCACATTTGGTCGGAGAAGGTGCGGTCGGAGAAGGTGCCAACCACATTTGGTTCGTGCGGTGCTGAGAAGGTGCCAACCACTTTTGGTTCGTGCCGCCTTTCAGACTAAAGTGCAGTTATTCCGATATTATCGATGGCAGCCGCCTTTCAAGATGCTCGTGCTCCGAAATTTTCAGCCTGTGCAAAGAGGCGGATCGCTCGTCAGCGACTGAGGCGAGGCTCAGAACCATCAGAACCATGGGGTAGTCTTTGGAGAACTTGGAAAGTTACTAGCTCATGATGGGTCACCGTCCGGAACAGCAGGTGCGGGAGAGCACCGCTGGAGTCGGATCGGCGGGCCTTGAAGCCAGGAGGACGGACATGAAGAAAGACAGAACGAAGTTCTATTTTTACCTTTGGTCGGCGGCGGCTTTGTACGTGATCGTGAACCTCGTCACTGCCTTGGACATCCTAAACCTTGGAAACAAGGGATCTGTGGGCATCACTCTCTTGCTGTTCGGCTTCGTGCTCTTTTATGGTGCGGAGAGGTATGGGTGGCGAGGGCTGCTGATCTTCTTCGGAATTACCGCGGTCATCTCCTGGTCGATGGAAACTCTTAGCATCGCGACAGGTTTTCCGTTCGGCTACTATCACTATTCGAGCCAGCTGGGGCCCAAGCTGGGTTCCGTCCCGCTAATTATCATGCCGGCCTATTTCGGCAATGGGTTCCTAGCGTGGACGATCAGTCACATTTTCTTGAAAAACCTCGGCCCCGGAATGACCAAGCGCAATCTGTTTCAGGTCCCCACGGTGGCGGCCTTCGTCATGGTCATGTGGGATTTTTGCATCGACCCGGTGACCTCGACGATCTCCAAGGACTGGATCTGGAAGGCTGGGGACAACTTCTACTTTGGAGTTCCGGTCCAGAACTACTTCGGGTGGTTCCTGACGGTGTTCCTGATTTATCAGGCCTTTGCGGGCTACCTCCGCCAGCGCGAGAGGGCAGCGGCCGGGAGTGGTCTCGGCAATCCGCTACCCAAGAGTTATTGGTTTCTGGCCCCCGTCATGTTCATTGGCACAGGAATCCCGGGCCTCGTACATCCCTTCGTACCGGCTCTAGTCAAAGCCCACCCGGAGATCTACTGGTCGATGTTTCTGGCCACTTTGATGACCATGATCTTCGTTTCGCTGCTTGCCATCGTGCTGGTCATGCGGTTCGGCCCAGAGGGGAGCCTGGAACGGGACGGGCCATCAAACAGTGCCAACCGCTCTTGAAAAGGTGCCAACCGTTCTTAAAAAGGTGCCTTGAAAGGGTGCCAACCGTTCTTGGATAGGGTCTTCATTCTCTTGCCGTTCTTAAAAAGGTGCCAACCGTTGTTGGAAATGGTCTGCCAAGGGCCTCAAATATCGAGATGACACCGTCGATAATTCCCAAGAAATCCCGCCTCCCATCATCTCGCGACATTCCTTGCTCGACGAAATGCTGCTTCAGGGACACGAATCGACGATTCTAAGCCCGTTCAGAGTAAAAGCCCGCCCGATCAGAGGGAAATTCCAGTCCGCTGGGTGATTTCAACCAGAGCCCCTGGCCTGGGCAGGTAGCGAAGATCTCGGCCCATTGCGGATTCTCCCCTCGAGAGAAAAGGAGATTTGCTCTGTCCCTAGATATCAGCTTCATCACCCTCCCCCACCCATCCGCCGATCCAAGCTGCGATACTGAATCGCCTCCGCCACATGCGCCGTCTCGATAGTTTCACTTTGTGCCAGATCAGCAATCGTCCGCGCCACTTTGAGAATCCTCGTCATGGCCCGAGCCGACAGCCCCAAACGCTCGAAGGCGGCGTCCAGCAGACGCCGTGCCGCATCGCTGGGACGACACCAGGTCTCGAGGTCTTCCGGCCCCATGGACGCATTGACCGGGGGCACCCGTTGGGCAAAGCGCTGCCGTTGCAAGTCCCTGGCGGCCAGGACGCGGGCCGCGACGACGGCGGTGGGCTCACCGCTGCGGCCGCGCAGCTCTTCGAGCGACACGGACGGCACCTCGACATGCAAATCGATACGGTCCAAGAGCGGTCCGGAAACCCGGGAGCGGTAGCGTTCCACCGTCGGCGCTGGGCATCGACATTGGCCGCGGACATCGCCGAAATGCCCGCAGGGGCATGGATTCATCGCCGCTAGAAGGGCGAAACGGGCTGGGAACTCGAGGCGGGCACGGGTTCGGACGACGGTGACCTTGCCTTCCTCCAAGGGCTGCCGCAAAGACTCCAAAGCGTCTCGGTGGAACTCCGGCAGCTCATCGAGAAAGAGCACACCACCGTGGGCCAGACTTGCCTCGCCGGGACGGGGAATACTGCCACCACCGATCATCCCGGCGGTGCTGACGCCGGGGTGGGGGCTGCGGAAGGGACGCTGTTGTAGCAACCGGGAAGGGGGCTCCTCCGCCACCAGGGAGTGGATCTTGGTGACGGCGATGGATTCCGCCAAATGCAAGGGCGGCAAGAGCCCGGGAAGGCGCCGGGCCAACATCGTCTTTCCGGAACCCGGCGGACCGATGAACAGAAGATTGTGGCCTCCGGCGGCTGCCACTTCCAAGGCCCGCTTGGCCGCCTCCTGGCCTCGCACTTCGGCCAGGTCAGGCACCTCGAGCGCTGCCACCAGAGGATCGAGCCCACCCTGGGCGGCGTCGATGGGGTCTTCATCGAGTAGGTGAGACACCGCCTCCCCCAACGACCGGACGGGGATCACTGGAATGCCCCCGAGGGCCGCCGCTTGATCGGCATTGGGCCGCGGCAGAAGGACCTCCCGCAGCCCCTCACGGGTGGCCAGATCAGCGATGGACAAACCACCCCGTATGGGACGAATGGTGCCATCGAGGCCCAACTCGCCACAGAGCATGCGTCCCTCCAAGGCACTATCGGGGATCTGGCCGTGGGCCGCCATCAACGCCAAAGCGATGGCCAAGTCGAGGTGATTGCCCTCCTTGCGCAAATCGGCAGGCGCCAGATTGATCACCACAGCCCGCGGCGGCAGATCGAAGCCACAGTTTTTAATTGCCGAGCGCACCCGCTCTCGACTCTCACGGACCGACGCGTCGGCCAAGCCGACGATGATCATTTGCGGTAGGCCGTTGTGGACATCGACCTCGACCATCACCGGACGAGCATCGACCCCCCAAGGTGTTGCGGATGTAGTTCTTGCCAACATATCACCCTACTAAGACGACAAACGTCGGTGAAATACGCTGACAACTTCAATTTTTTTTCGATCTGCCTACTATTCCATGTCCAGCCAAAGGTCCAGACTGCCACGACACTTCCCGTTGAGCAACACGTCCACCTGATGGCAACCGGCGTAGTAGGTGCGAGTGCTGATCCGACGGACAGCATGTTTTTTGCTCACCGAGAGCCGTTGCCCAGGTTCCAAGGTCACGGTCTTGAGCTTGAACACCTTGGGTGTCGTGCTGCCGTTGGCCTTGACGTGGTGCACCGCGTAATCGATCACCAAAGGCGCCCCCGTCGACTGCTTCGACACCACATCGAAGCGCAGCTCAAAGCTCTCGCCCAAACAGAGACGGGGCGGTTTCAATAGGAGCTTCTCCACCTCCACCGCAACGTCCGGGTCATAACCTAGTACTCTCAGGGCCCCGCCATGCCCCTCTTTGATCAAGGAGCGCAAGCCGTGACGCAGGATCCATCGGCGCTCCGGGGAGGCCTGCTGACTCCACCGATGGCATAACTCAACAAGGCGCTCTGGGTGATCCTTGCCGATGTCATTGAGGTGATTGGCCACCGAGCGGCGCACGTACTCGGAAGGATCGTCTTTGAGGATTTCGAGCAGGGCAAGCCCCGCTGACGGATCTTCCTGGAAACGGCGCAAACGACATCCCCAAGGCAGCCGAGGCCGGGTCCCTTCCGACACCAATCGCCTCACATGAGGATCTTCGTCCCGAGCCCATTCGGCGAGTCTCGACAACGTCCGCTGTGGCTGCCGCTCGAGAAACGGGCGGATGGCAAACTCAGCCGAAAACAGAGGCGTCAAACAACGCATGGTTTCCATCGAGTCGTCGAAATGCTCGCCGCCGTGCTCACCCACGAAGTCGATCAAGGGCCAGGCAGCAAAACCCGCCATGGAGTCGCCGGGCTCCCCGGCATGCCAATGCTCGGGGACCCGCCTGAGCAATGCCAGCGCCTCGGTGAGGTCGTCGGGCAATTGGCTACGCAGGACTCCGATCAGATGGCGCACCCGCTGCTTGAGCTCCAGATCTTCCAGCCCTCGCAACGCCGACTGCCGGAAAGCAGTCGCCGGAAAATCTTTCCAAGCTTTGCTCAGCGCCATGGCCATGCGCTCCACCGCCGCAGCTCCCAATCCATCCTTCATCAACGGATTTTTTGCTTTGTCCGCCATCAGCGCGCCTTCTCAGTCATCCATCAGCATTAGATCTTTCGAGATCCAGGATAACCCTTGATCTCCAGCCGAGGACGATACCAGGAAGCGCACCGACACGGCGCCTCGGACATGCAACGGCCAGATGACTGGACGACCAGCACGTAGCCTGGGATAACATCCCGAATCGTGACCTCCACGACCCAGACATTCAAGCACTTTCGGCAGTTCAATGGCCAGCAGCCCCCCACTTGGCTGGGAAGCCACTCCTCCCTCACCGCCAGCGACGCCGCTCGCCATTTTCCGGGCGACAGCCTGCAAAACAAGTTGGTTCGCCAACTCGGCAGCCAACGCCTTCTACCGATCAAAGAGATGCTCGAATGCGGCGAGCTCTTCGAGCGCGTGCGCCACAAGCTGCGCTCCCCGATCGTCGCCGATCTATGCTCTGGCCACGGTCTCCTAGGCATCCTCTTCGCCATCTTCGAACGTCGGGTCGAGCGAGTCCTACTCATCGACCGTCGACGCCCGGCCAGCTACCTCAAGCTCATCGACTGCGCCGTCCGAGTCGCCCCTTGGATCGAAACCAAAGTCACCTTCCGCGAACAGCGCATTGATCGAGCCGGTCTGTCCCTCCCCGAAGGGACCAGCATCGTCTCCGCCCATGCTTGCGGCAGCCTCACCGACCGCTGCCTCGATCTCGCCATCGCCGCCCGGGGCGCCGTCGCGGTCATGCCCTGTTGCTACCCCAAACGGGCCTGCCCCGCCCCACGCTCCCTACAAAAAGCCCTCGGCCTCGCAACCGCCTTCGACATCGCCCGCACCTACCGCCTCGAAGCCGCTGGCTACACCACCCACTGGGCAACCATCCCCGCCGTCATCACCCCAATGCACCGAATCCTCGTCGCCCGACCCGGCAACACCGGTGCCAGCCCGTCGAAGAACGACGACCATGGAATCCCCGAAGGCAGACAACTCTCGAAGACAATGTAGACTTGTAGTTGCGCCACAGGCAACGATTGCCTAAAATCACGCTTCCTCGCCGGGGCGGGTTCCACCGTCGCCGCCATGCTTTCGACGCCGATGTAGCTCAGGGGTAGAGCAGCTGATTCGTAATCAGCAGGTCAGCGGTTCAAATCCGCTCATCGGCTCCATTCGCAAGCCTTTTGTTTTCAGAGACATAGCAGAGCTAGCCAAGTCGGTCGCAAGGCGCAGAATTGGCCCTATCTGGACTGTTTCTGGACTATTCCGCAACTCCAAGTTGGGTCTGCCGTCTCTCCGGCTCACACCGGACCGACACCCCTGCCTCTCCATCCTCGATAGCAAACGGCGCCTCCCTCACCGGCTCTGCAGGTGCCTCGCTGGACTCTCGCTTTGGACCTCTCCAAGGCGCGATGACGCCTGCTCGATGTTCTCGACGCTTCAATCGGTCTCGACCCTGGAGGCGACCCCATGACCTACGTCAAGATTTCCCAGGAGCTCACCGACTCGCCCGCCTTCCGGTCGCTGAGCTGGAACGCCGGCAACCTCTTGCTGCGGCTGTTATGCCATCCGCTGCTCAAATCGTTTGGGGTCATCCGGGCCTCGCCGGGCAGTCTCGAAGACGACCTCGACGAAGCCCTCGCCAAGGACGAGATCACCCGTTGCCTCGACGAGCTGATGACGGCGGGTTTCCTGGAGTGGGAGCGGGGCTGCATCGCCTTGCGGCTCGACCTGATGGAAAAGCCGAACCCCAACCAGATCAAACACTGGGGACGCCACCTGGACGAGCAGCGACCTTGCGAGGTGTTCACCAGGCGCTGCCGTGAGCTGGTCGAGCGAGTGCTGGAACGAGCGCGGGCGGACGCAGGCGGTGGTGCCCAGTGGATCGAGGCGCTACCTGAGCAGCTGGCGGAATTCATGCCCTCGAAGTCGGCGCAATCACCGGCAGAGCTGTTGGAGTCGAACCCTTCCCGGAACCCTTCCCGGAACCCTTTCGAGAACCCTTCCCACAAGGGTTGCCAGGACCCTCTCGGCAAGGCTTCTCCCGCTACCCGCGGCTCGTCGGCAGACGTGGGCGAAGACACGGGCGCAGACGTTCATTGGAACGAGCTGCTTCCCGAGCAGGTGGCGAACGATGCGACCTCGAACGCCGAGGAACCGCCGGCAGAGGTGGTGGCAACGTGCTCTAGAGGCCTAGAAACAGCGGCTCTAGGGCCCGAGGCAAAGGGTTCCCGGAACCCTTCCCGGAAGGGTTCCCGAAAGACCCTGAGGAACTCTTCTCTCTCTTCTCTTAGCTCTATTCTCTCTTCTCAAGAATCGGCGGCAGAGGCGGGCGCGGGCGGCGTCGCTCGACCAGACAATGACAACACCACCGGGCCGCCGCTGGCCGCCCCCGATGTTGGGCAGCGGCGGCGGGACATGCAGCGCCCTCGCTTCGACCACCTGGCCGCCGCTGTTTTGGGAAGAAAGCGTTTGCGATCTCGAGATCAGAAGATCCTGTCCCAGCTGCGCCGAGAATTCGGCGACGAAGCCGATGCGGCCGGCGAGTGGGTGCTGGTGCGATACCTGGCCGAAGGCAAAGAGACACCGACCAGCCTGGGACTGGTGCGCTCGGTGCTCGAGGGGGGTGGGAGAGATTCCGACGTCCTGACCGACGACAGCGTCGAGGACTTCCGATGCTTCCTGGCGGCCAAGCTCGGGCAGGTCGAGCACCCCTTCGGCGAACGGCTCAGGCGGCTGTTGCCACGGCTGGGAGCACCCGGACTCCAAGGCCTGTCGAAGGGCCTCAACCGCTACCTCCAACAACTGCACCTCAGCCAGGAGAAAGCCTCATGATCCCCGAATACGGACGCCGCTACGTCGTCACCTCCCCCGGCGGTCGATCCCACCGGGTGCTTTGTCTGGATGTCTTGAGGCCGGGCATGCTCCGCCGGTCCATCGCCGGCGAGGCGGTGGCAGCCATCGCAGCGGACCCGCCCTACTGCTCCGGTACCTCCCTGACGGCCAAGCGCTCCTCGGGGCGGCGCATCAGGACGCCGTACACCGCCTACGAGGGCGACAGCCGCAGCAACGAGGACTTCGTCTGGTGGGCCCGCACCTGGTTGCTCGAGGCGCTGGAGGTCTCCCAGCCGGAGACTTACTGCTTCCTGTGGACCGACTGGAGCCAGGTGGGCAACGCGGCCCATGCCTTGGGCATCGCGGGATGGCTGCGCCGCGGCATGGCCACCTGGGACAAGACCGGGGCGGCACGGCAACCCCATCTCGGCTACATCCGGCACCAGGCCGAATTCTGCCACTGGGGCACGGCCGGGCCCTTGCGGCGGGACATGCGGAAGGGCGGTCGTGCGGTGCCAGGCGTTTTCACCTGCAAGGTCGACGCCGCCAAAATCCACCGTCATCAGAAGCCGGTGGAGGTCTGGGAGTGGCTGCTCGCCGTGCTGGCGGACCGTCCGGGCATCGTCGTCGACCCGTTTGGCGGCTCCCTGTCGGCGCTGCTGGCGGCCGAACGGCTGGGCCGCTCGTCGGTGACCTTCGAGCGCAGCCCCAAGATCCTCATCTCGTCCTTCGAGCGGCTGGAGAAGCTCGGCTTCCGGATTGGCCCGGCCACCTGGCACGAGGACCTGCTGTGGCGGGTGGCGGCTGGCGAGCCCATCGCGGTGGCGGCCCGGCTGCTGGGCAAGACTCGGCAGGCGGTCTACAGCCGCGCCGCCAATGACAACGACTTCGGGGCTCGCTTCCAGGCCGCCAAGCTGGAGGGCGCACAACATGGCTGAGCCCAGACGGCCGGTCAAGCGCTATGAGCCCATCCGCCCCGTCCAGCTGACCCTACCCCTGGTGCCCAAGGCCGGGGGCAAGCTGCTGCCCTTCCCTGCTCGGCGACCGGTGGCCGTCGAGGACTGGCTGCTCCGTGAGTTTCTCCAAGGACGTGAGGAGCAACGGCCCAAGGTGCAACGGCCATGAGGGTCTGCATCGACGCCGGCCACGGTGGCCGCGACCCCGGCGCCATCGGCCGACAGCCCTTCGAGCTGGCCGAGAAGGAAGTGACGCTGGCCGTCGCTCTCCTGCTCGAACAGGAGCTGGAGGCCCGGGGACATTGGGCCGTCATGACCCGACGCTGCGACCGCAGCTTGTCCCTCAGCGCGCGGGCGGCCTTCGCCAACCGCCTGGGAGCCGAGGTGTTTGTCAGCGTCCACGCCAACGCCGCGGCGTCGGCCGAGGCCCAGGGCATGGAGGTGTTCCACTTCCCAGGGTCACCGCGAGGGCAGCTGCTGGCGGGCGAGATCCTGCGCAGCCTGCTGCGCCTCGAGGGCCACCGCGACCGCGGCGTCAAGGAAGCCAACTTCGCGGTCCTGCGCTTGACCCGCATGCCGGCGGTGGTCGTCGAGTGTGAGTTCCTCACCCACCCCGCCGGCCTGGAATTCCTGGCCGATCCCGAGAGCCAGCGGGCCCTGGCAGAGCGCATCGCCGACGGCATCGAATCTTTCGAGACCCACCTTGGCACCCCTTGACGCCCGAGGGTTCTAGCCTCCGAGCCGTGCAATGCCAACTCGACCCCAGCGCCCCCGCGCCACACCCACCCGCAACGACCGGTCGCCGTCCGCCCGCGGCCGGTCGTCGGACTTCTACCGCTCCCTTGCCTGGCGGCGCTTCCGCCGTCGCTACCTGGCCGAGCACCCCCTGTGCGTCGACTGCCTCGACGAAGGCGTCGAGACCCTGGCCACCCAGCTCGACCACCTGCAGCCTGTCGTCGACCGTCCCGACCTCGCCCTCGACCCGTCCAACGTCGCCGCCCGCTGCGCCACCCACCACTCCCGTCGCACGGTGCGAGAGCACGGTGGCTTCGGGCGGCGGCGACGGGGGGAGGGGGGTTGAAATCTCTGGAGGCCCTGGGAGGGCCAACCGCGGTGGGGCTTTCCTCGCGATCGCGGGAAAAACCGTCAAACAAAAAATTCGACCGCTGGGTCGGTGGGTTTCGCGGTGAGCGAAGAGACGCCCAAACCCGCCCGGGGACTGAGTCCAAGGGCCCGCGGCATCTGGACGCGCATCGTCGATTCCTGGGACATCGAGGCCGCCGGAGAGCATCATTTTGCCCTCCTAACGGAGGCTTTACGGTCCTTAGACCGGGCAGAAGAGGCCCGAAAGTACCTCGATACCCACGGTTTGACCTTCGACGACCGCTTCCAGCAGCCCAAGGAACGACCCCAGGTGGCCATCGAACACCGCCACCGCAACCTCTTTCGTCTGCTCATCCGCGACCTCGAGCTGGACTTCGACCCCGAGGACGACGGGGGCGCGTGATGCATGCCGCGCCATCGCAAAACCAGGGGGCCCCGCCGAAAACGACCCGACAGCGTCCAGCTCTCGCCCGTGCAGCGGGAGGAGCTGCTGACCGGGCTGGCCTATCCCGCCCTCGGCCAGGGCTTCGACTCCGATGCCCAACGCCGCCAGGCCTGGCAACGCCACCGCGACGAGCTCCTCACCTACTGGACCACCCCGGCCGACCCCGACGCCCCCCGCGGCGATCTCGGCAGCCCACGGCCCGGCGGGCCCGGTTTGCGGCCCTGGGGCTGGTGGCGCTATGACGCCCCCGAGCCCCGCCGACTGGTCGCCGGCATTGGCGAGTCCGTCGACGGCTCCCCCGCCGCTTTCGGCATCCCCAGCCGCTGGCGCCAGCTCGACGGCGACGACCCACCGCGCTACGAGAGTGAGCGCGACTACCTCCAGCGGTGCAACCTGGTGGAACCCTGCGACGACCCCAGCCGCGGCTCAACGACGCCGCCCCAGTTGTGGAACGCGCCCCCCGGCGGCGTCTCCCTCGACTACGCCCGCCAGGTGCTCGACGGCACGCCGTCCATGGGCCGGCGCATCCGCCAGGCCTGCCGGCGCCACCTCGACGACCTGCGCCACGGCCACCAGCGCGGCCTCAGCTGGTGCGACACCCGCGCCAGGCACTTTCACCGCTGGTTCGACTTCCTCACCCTCACCTCGGCTGAATGGGCCGGGCGCCCCTGTGAGCTCCAGACCTGGCAAGCCTTCGGCATCGAGCTGCTGGGGGGCTGGCGCGACGCCGAGGGCTACCGTCGGTTCCGCACCGCCTTCTGGTTCGTCGCCCGCAAGGCCGGCAAGTCGACGCTGGTGGGGGGCGTCGGCAACTATTTGCTGGTGGCCGACGGTGAGCCCGCCGCCCAGGTCTACGCCGCCGCCATCGACAAGGCGCAAGCCCGCATCGTCTACGAAGAGGCCGAGGCCTTCGTGCTCGAGCAACCGCACCTGGCCAAGATCATCGAGACCCGCCGCGACCACATGCGCCACGGTCGCAGCCGCTTCCGTCCCCTGCCCCGCGGCGCCAAGAAATTCCACGGCTTCTCACCCCACGGCGGCCTCATCGATGAGCTGCATGTCCACCCCGACGACGAGGTGGTCTCCGTGCTGCGCACCGGCACCGGGGCCCGCCGCCAGCCGTTGCTCTTCATCATCACCACCGCCGGGGACTCCTAGGAATCCCCCGCCTTTGAGGAGTAATCCCACGCGGGAAAGGTGCTCGACGGCGCCGTCGACGACGACCAGTACTTCCCGCTGGTCTTCGAGATCGACGACGAGGACGGCTGGAAGGATCCCGAGCAGTGGATCCAGGCCAACCCCGGCGTCGGCATCAGCCCGAAGCGTGACTACCTGGCCGCCATCGTCCGCGAGTGCGAGAACCGCCCCTCCAAGCGCGCCGACAACCTGCGCTACCAGCTCAATTACTGGATCATCGGCGGGGCGTCCACCTGGTTACCCTACGACCGATGGAAGCGCTGCCACCGCGGCGTCGGCGACTTGGAGCTGCGCCAGCAGCTGCTCGGCGAAGAATGCTACGGCGGGCTCGACCTGGCGGCGGTCAGCGACTTCGCCGCCTTTGCACTGTTCTTCCCGGGGCGCAACGTCCTGCTGGTGTGGCATTGGACCCCCGGCGATGGTCTGGACGAACGCTCGAAGAAAGACCGCGCCCCCCTCGACCGCTGGGCCAAGGCGGGATGGATCGACGCCACCCCCGGCCGCACCGTCGACTTCGACAAGGTGCGCGAAACCATCCTCGAGCAGCGCCGGCTTTACCGTCTCGTCGAGGTGGGTTTCGACGAATGGAACGCCCTCCAGATCACCGGTCAGCTGCGCGACGCCGGGCTCCCCTGCGAGAAGGTGGGGCGCGGCTCCGCCGGCATGTCCGGCCCCAGCCAGTACCTCGAAAAGCTGGTGCTCGAAGAGGCCCTCGAGCATGGCGACAACCCCGTGCTCAACTGGCAGGCGAGCCACTGCGAGGTCAAACGCGACGGCGACGACATCCGCCCGCACAAACCCCAAAAAGAATCGGCGCGCCGCAAGGTCGACGGCCTGGTCGCCAGCGTCATGGCCATGGCGCGCTGGCTCAAGACCGGAGCGGACCGCAAGGATTCCGTCTACAACCGGCGACACCGGGAGGGCAAATGGCGATCGGTGGTGATTTGAAGCAGGCCCGCCGGGTGCAGCTCAAAGCCCTGCAACGGGCACGGATGCGGGCGCAAACCCAGGCCCTCGAGTCCCTGGCCGAGGGGGACACCGGGACCTTCGCCCAGCGTCTCGTCGCCTATCGCGGCTTGGTGGAACGGGAGAAAGATCTACAGACCGCTGCCCGCGGGCTCGGCTGGCTCGGACGCGCCGAGCGGCTCTGGGGCTTCGGCCTGCGCGAGCTCCACTACTACGCGGGACTGGTTCTGCTGGCCCTCGCCGCCGCCTGGCTACATCCGGCCCTCGGCCTGGCGGTGCTCGGCGTCGGTGCCTTGGCGACCCTGCGTCGATCCAAGCCAACCACCACCACCACCGAACCGAAGGGGACCCGCTGATGGGCTGGCTCGACGACATGACCGAGGAACGAAGCGGCTCCGACCTCTTCTCCACCCTGCGCGACCCCGCCCCCTGGCTGCTCGACGCCATGGGAGCCGCCCCCACCACCAGCGGCGAGCCGGTGAGCGAGGAGAAGGCCCTGCGCCTGTCGGTGGTTTATGGCTGCGTCCGCCTGATCGCCGAGACGGCCTCCCTGCCGCCGTTGCGGCTGTACCGTCGCGAGACCACCACCGACGATGAAGGCAGGAAGAGCACCCGCCGCCACCGGGTCGATAGCCCCGAGGCCCGGGTCATTCGCCAGCCCAACCGGTTCATGACCGAGGCCAGCTTTCGCGAGACCCTCACCGCCCACTTGGCCCTGTGGCGCAATGCCTACGCCGAGATCGAGCGCGACAGGAACGGCGACCCCATCAACCTCTGGCCGGTGCCCCCCTGGCGGGCCCAGGTGGAGGTGGTGGACGGGCAGAAGGTGGTGGTGGTCGACGTCACCGCCCGCGACGGCTCACAGGAGCGGCGCACCCTATGGCCCGGCGACTATCTCCACCTGCACGCCCTCTCCCTCGACGGCCTCAAGGGTCGCCCCCTGCTCTCCGGCGGCTGGGACGACGGCGACGCCCGCAACAGCGTTGGGCTGTCGCTGGCCATCGAGAAGGACGCCGCCCTCTACTACCGCCACGGCATGAAGATGCAAGGCTATTGGGTCACCGAGGGAAGCTTCGACGACGACGTACGGGAGAAGCTCGAGCAAGAGCTGCGCACCCTCACCCAAGGTCTCGACAATTTCCACCGCACCGCCCTGCTCGAGGAAGGCGTCGAGTGGAAAGAGATGGGAGGCGGCGCCCCCGTCGTCGAGCAGCTGCTGGCCATGCGGGTGTTCCAAGTCCAAGACATCGCCCGTTTCTTTGGTATCACCCAGCTGCACAAGCTCGGCGACCTGAGCCGCGCCACCTTCTCCAACATCGGCGAGCAGCGGGAGGAGTTTTACACCGACACCATGATGGTTTACTTCCTGCGCTGGGAGCAGTTTGTTGGCCTTCAGCTGCTGTCGCCGGAGCAACAGCGGGACCACTACTACAAGTTCAACACCCGCGCCTTGCTGCGCGGTAGCTTCGCAGATGAGCTCGAGAGCCTGCGCGGCTCGGTGGTCGACGGCCTGCTGACCCTCGACGAAGCCCGCGAGCTCATCGACCGCGACCCCTACCCCAACGGCATCGGTGCCCTGCCCCGCTTTCAGCTCAACACCGCCTCGGCGGAGCCCACCGGCCAGGCGGCGGCAGCGCCACCGGCTCCAGCGCCACCAGCCAAGCCGAGCCCCGCCCCCTCGCCAAAGCAGCTCGCCCGCCAAGTTATCCAGGCCCTGCGTCCCAGCCTGCAACGCAGCGCCGAGCACTTCACCCGACGCGAGGCCCGGGCGGCACAGCGGGCCTGGACCCGTTCCAAGCACGACCCCGCCACCTTCGAAACCGCCATGGAGCGCACCTGGCGCGAGCTGCCCGAAGCCATGCGTCGCGAGCTACAGCCCACCGTCGAGGCGGCTGTGGCGGCCGTCGAGGCCCTGGGTGGTGGGTCAGACAATCTGCGGGCCATCGCCGAAGAGCACCTCGACGACATCGTGGCTCGCTACCTCGAGCACTCGCGCCGCGAGCTCGCCGAGGGCCTCGCTAGTGCCTCACAAGATGGCGAGTCCAGGCCCGGACAATGGCTCGAAGCGACCCTCGACCACTGGCAGACGCACCGGGCCGACGAGCTGGCCGGCGAAGAAATCGACCAACTGGCGGCTCGACTCGTCGAGGCTGCCTTTGACGGCGAGGAAAGCGATCCATGACCGACCTACGAATCATTGATGACGCGGAGCTGCGGGTGTCCGGCGAAGGCGCCAGCCGCATGATCGTGGGCTACGCCCCCAAGTGGAACCAGTGGTCCCGTCCCCTGACCTCCGGCAAGCGGCAATTCGTCGAGCGCTTTGCCCCCGGAGCCTTCGCCGGCCGCGACGGCGAGGTGGTGGCCCTCTACGGCCACGAGAAGCGCAACCTTCTACCCCTCGGCAGCACCCGGTCCGGCACCTTGCGCCTGCACGACGACGGCGTCGGCCAGGCCTTCGAGCTCGCCCCGCCGGATACCAGCTTTGCGCGGGATCTGTTGGTGTCGATCGAGCGGGGGGATTTGTCGGAGACGAGCTTTGCCTTCAAGGTGCCGAAGGGCGACGAAGCCGATGAGTGGGAGCGGGGCGAAAGTGGGCTCTTTCGGCGGACAGTGCACCGGGCGGTGCAGATGGATGTTTCGATCGTCGCCCGTGGGGCATATCCTGGGGCGGATCTCGCTGTACGGGATGCTGGGGAACGGTTGGATACGTTTCTTGCCGTCGATGAGGTGGTGGGTGGGCATCCGAATCAGCGGTTTGTCAATCGGCAGCGGTGGGTGGAGCTGGGGTGAGGGTTTACACCTCGGGCGGCAGGCCGATAGAATCCTCGCCAGCTTGGCGGTTGCCTTCAAGTTGTAGATGTCTAGGGGATTGCTGAATTGACTGGTGGAGTCGGTGGAGGTATGGGCACCTTGGCAGTTCTTTTCGGATTTGGGCTGCCAGCCGCCGACTTGCGGCGGTTGTGGCGATTACGTCTGCGGATTGACGTGTTGGCCCGGTAGAAACGGTGGATTGAATGGGATATATCGGCCGGGGTTAAGAATTTGGGCAGAGGATGAAAGTTCCTTCCTGAGTGCTCTGCGTCTCAGAATTGACTGGATGGCGGTTTCAGCTACGCACGTCGGATAACAAGGATATGCGATTTGAATACAGAGTCACGTCTGCGAGTACCAATTGAATAACATGACAGGAACCAACCTACGCGGGGCGTCCATGAAGGATGATGAAACCAGGTCTTCCGATCCAGATCTATCGAAGCCTGAACCAGCGTCCCTCTCGGAGGTAAACGAGCAGGATGAGTCAACACAAGAATCGGCACCTGAGCTGGAGGCGATGCTGAAGCAACTGGAGCTTGTGGACATCCGAATGCGGCACCACATTACACGATTCTGGGCACTGCCCTCAGCTTATCTAGGTGTAGTCTTTCTTGTCTTTTCCGGATTAGAGAAATCAGATCTGGATGCCCACCAGCCCTTCCTTTCGGGTGGACTAGTCTTATTCGGATGTCTGGTTCTCGTGGCAATGGCGGCCTCCAACGAGGGTTTTGGCCGCTCTGTTCGAAGAGTAGGAGAAATAGAAGCAGCCCTTCATCTAAAGGTCTCTCCAAGAATGATGCTGCTGCAATTCTTGCCTTACTATCTGGTTGCCCTAGTTGGCATTGGTTACTCGATTGCAATGTTGGTCACGTGAGCCAAAATGTGGCGACCCAACTGCCTACTCTCCGTATATCCCACCGACTCGAACGCACGGCGCGGCGCGCCGGCGCTCAGCCGGAGCCCGTTCGACCCAGGGCTTAAGAGGAAGCTTAGTGCGAATCGTTAGCGACAGAATCCTATGGCTCAAGAAGCATCGGGGCTCGGAAGCCTATCGGCTCAAGCTTCCCAGCCATACGAGATTTGCTCTAGGTCTACAGAATGGGACCTCTACCTTCTTGGTTCCGTCATCTCAGGGTACCTCTATAGTTGTATCTGAGATAAGCCCTTTGAGCTGGGGAGACTTGTGGAGACTCAGAGTGAAGCTTACAGACTCTCCTGGCGCCTCCCTGAAGCTCTTCGAGGTTCTCCGGGCGGGAGGGGTGAACATCGTGAAACAAGAAGTAACGACAATCTCCTCTTCTCCGATGGCTGCGATAGAATTAGAGATGCTGCTCGATTTGAGGAACTATTCATCGGAAATAGATGGCGATACTCGCACGAGAAATTCTACCGAGAGTCCGGAATTCACTCCTAGTCACCTGCTCCATCAAATTCTGGAGGGAGTAGGTGAGGACACGGTTAGAGGAACGGCAGGAACGGCGACGAATGATTGGCGGATTCAGTGCCAGAGGGCTAAGTTCTTTTTTGAGAACAAGGATTTCATTCCCCGTTTCGAGAGATCATTGGTTTCTGGCAGTGAGCTATTGATCCCGAAGAGCCTAATTACTGAAAGGATCCACTGGAATCGAGATCTGGAAGGGGAAATCCCCTGTTTGGCAATCGCGGATACTGAAGAAGGCTTCCTGAAACTTGATCTGCTCCAGCCTGGGCGCTTGGTGATGATCTTAGACATCAGGCACCAAGATCGTTTGGGAGCGTTCCAGAGTTTGCTTGACTACTTGATCAGCCATCGTCTTGATGTGAAAAGCACACTGCTTCGCACTACAAGTCTTAACTCGAAGGATGTGCTGATCACTGTAAGTGCAGAGATTGGCAGTGGCCTGGATATTCTAGAGTTGCTAAGGAGTTTGCCTACAGTTGGTTTCGTAGAAGATTTGAAGATTGTGGATAGCTATGGGATCATCCCAAGTGTCCGTTCAGAGCTCCGCGGCGAGGGCCTACTTCGGGAGGCTTCTGAGGGTATTGTAGAGGATCGCGTTACTGCTGACACTGGTTCTGCGAAACGAGAGGCTAGACATAGCTATGACGTTGCATTGTCATTTGCAGGAGAAGACCGAGCACACGCGGAAAGGCTGGCGGGGCTACTCACTGACCAAGGGCTTCGAGTCTTCTATGACCGCTACGAGCGTAGTGGTCTCTGGGGCAAGGATTTGTATCAGCATCTCCAGAAAGTATACAAAGATGACGCTGAGTACTGTGTCATCTTTGTTAGCGAGCATTATGCGAGGAAACTCTGGGCCAGACATGAGTTAAAAAATGCTCAAGTACGGGCATTCATGGAGGCAAGAGAGTATATCTTGCCCATAAGGCTGGACGACACCGAAGTTGCTGGAATACACAACACTCTGGCCTATATTGATCTACGCGAGGTTTCTATCGAAGAAATTGCTGAGGATTTGTTGGAGAAAATCAATGAGAAGTGAATTCAGTTTTGCTATTAGCGAATCACGCTGAACGCGTCGAACCCAACGGTTCGAGTGCATGGCGCAGCACCGGCGCTCAGCCGTGTCACGTTGTCTTCCAATGAAGGGAAGGAGAATCTAGATGCCTCGAAGAGAGACGGTCGTTGATGTTCTGGTAGCCTCTCCAGGCGACCTCGAGCCAGAACGAAGAGTGACCGAGGAGGTGATAGCCGAGTGGAACAGGACTTGGTCACGAGAGAGGGCAGTCAGGCTCAACAGCTTGACTTGGGAAGCCGACACGTTCCCAGATTTTGGAAAAGACGCTCAAGACGTCGTAAACAGACAGCTTGGCGACGATTACGATATTTTCTTAGGCGTGCTGTGGGCCCGCTTCGGCACGCCGACAATGAGGGCTGCTTCCGGCACACTTGAGGAATTCGAAAGGGCACTCGCGCGACACAGGGATGATCCCGAAAGCGTGAAGATAATGATTTATTTTAAGTCAGCCGCTATCTCCCCAGAGAGCGACCCAGAGCAGCTAAAGCAAGTGCAGGAGTTTCGCGCTCGGCTTAAAGAGCTGGGCGCTCTCTACCACACCTTCAACTCCGAAGATGATTTCGCTAGCTATCTCCGAATACATCTAAGCAAACAGGTCCAAGAGTGGATAGACCCAGGTTTCGCTAGAAGCAGAAAGAAGACCCCCGAGCCACGAACGGAGGGCGTTGACGCAAGCGGTCCTCCAGAAGACGCCAATAAAGAGGAGGAAGGGTTTCTCGATCTTGTGGAAGCTGGGACCGAGAACTTTCAGGAGTTGGCGGAGCATTCGAGCAGGTTTACTGCAGTCCTAGGTGAGTTCGGCGAACGAATTTCGGCAAACACTGAGGAGCTCAACGCCCTTAAGTCGAAACCCTCCGAGGATGTCGCGTCCAGAAAACGCATTATCAAGAAATCAGCTAAGGCGACGGTTGGACTAGCTGAGGCAGTGGAAGTTTTCATTCAGGACTTCAGGAAGACATACGGCGCAGCGATGGACTCGTATGGCAAGGCTGCTGCGCTCATCGTCGACTTTGACCCTGAGGATTCCTCGTTGGTGCAAGACTCCCTCGAGACGGTTGTAGAGCTGAAGGAGACCTTAGAACGTTCCCTGGAACAGATGAAGGCTTTCCGAGTGTCTATTGAAAGCACGCCGCGAGTAACGACGGAATTCAACAAGGCAAAAAAGAGGGCCGTGCTGGCTTTGAGCTTACTAGAGACGGAAATGGAAGTGGGTATTAACTCGTCGAAGGAGGTAGAGTCCTTGATGTCAGGTGTGATCGAGAAGATCGAAGCGGGCAATGGCACCGACACCGAGAGCGACGATCTCGACAATGGAAGATAACAATCGGCTGCACGGTACCGCGCAAGCGGGCCCCCTTGAGCGCTGACGTTAGGTGTCACAGCAGGGCTGTTGGCAGCCAGGTCTGCCAATTTTCTGAATGATCTTCGTGAACGTGAGAAGAGATTCTCAGCGAAGTCCAGAAGGGGTGCCGAATATGGAAGGTAGCGCCCCGCCTTGACCGGCCGCATAGCACCAACTTGGAGCGAACTCGCTCCGTGCGTCGCTCAGCTCGACACGTTGGCTGCAGCCCCCACCCTTGACATGCCCTCACCCCATCCCCCACAATGCCACCACGACATCGACGATGCCCACGGGCCTGCGTGATCCAAGACCACCACACCCCAGCATCGTAACGTAGCGGCCGTGACGCCGAGCGCGCGGAGCTACCCACTACCCTCTTTCAACGACGAGGGTGCGGGGGCTCCGCGTTCTGCGTTTCTGGGCTCTCCACCCTGGAGGACGAGCCCACATGGCCGAGATGCGACACAAGGTCATCGAATGGCGCAGGGAGCGCAAGCAGCTCGCCGAGCAGGCGGGCCAGCTCCTGCGTGACGCCGGTGACGACGCCCTATCCACCGAAGCGGAAGAACGCTTCGACGCCATCCATGCCGACATCGGCAAGCTCGACGCCCGCATCGACCGGGCGGAGCGCCAAATCCTCACCGAGGAGCGGCTGAGCCAGCCCCAAGGCGCCAAGGTCGGTCTGCGCAGTTGGGACACCCCCGACGACCCGGAGACGGACCGAAGCCGCGACGACGGCAAATCCCGCGAGCACAGCCCCTGGCCCGAGAACCGCTCCCACGAGGACGAGGTGTCGTTCCGCTTCATCTGCGGCGGCGACACCTTCCTCGAGGTGCCGGAGGATGCCGAGGCCTTCGCCCTGCGTAGCGCCGAGGGCTCGGAGATGTACAACGAGATGGTGCGGGAGGATCGCTCGATCAACAGCGCCGCCGCCAATCAGGGCGGTTACCTCATCGCCCCGCGCTACACCGGCCAGCTGCTCCAGGGCATGGCCTCGTTCGGCGGCCTGCGGGACTCTCGGGCCCGCGACTGGCGCACCGGCCACGGCGCCAGCATCAACCTGGCCACCAACAACGACACCCAGATGGCCCATGTGGTCGGTTTCGGTCAGGAGACGCCAGAGGAAGACCTCGAATTCGGTCTGCTGACCTCCAACACCCTGCTGGGTAGCTCCGGCGTGGTGCTCGTCGACATCGACGTGCTGCAAGACGCCACCGAGACTAGCAACCTCCAAGCCGATCTGTGGGACATCGCCGGCCGCCGCATTGAGCGGCGCATCCAGTTCGAGGCCACCACCAACGACCCGGCGGTGTCGGGACGTGGCAACCCGGGCTTGCTGGTGGCCGCCGCCAAGGGCGAGGACGCCGCCCTGGTCAACGCCGTGGCCTTCGACGAGCTCTACAACCTGAAGCACAGCGTCAACCGCTACCACCGCAAGAACGGCGAGTGGGGCTTCGCCGACAGCACCGAGCTGGCCCTCAAGAAGATGAAGAACAACCAGGGGGATCCGGCGTGGGACCCCGGAGCGGTGAAGCTGGGCGCTCCCCGCACCTTCGACGGCGACCCCTACCACGTCAACGACTACATGCCCGCCATCGGGGCCGGTGCCAAGTCGATCTCCTACGGCGACATGTCGCGGCTGCGCCTGCGCATGGTGCGCCGCGTCACCTTGTTTCGCTTCAACGAGAAATACATGGCCAAGCACCAGGTGGGTTTCATGGCCTTCGTGCGCTTCGGCCACCTGCTCGAAGACCCGGGCGACATGCCCATCAGGTACCTACAGCACCCGGCGGCGTGAGGAGAGGACCATGACGAAAGCGAAGGCGACCCGGCTCACCCACATCCGCATCGTCTCCCACATCTCAGGCCCTGGCCGCCAAATCAAGGCCGGCCGGGTGCTGGTGGTGGGCAACAACATCTCCCAGGCCGAGGCGGCCCGGTTGCTCGACAAGGGCCTGGCGGAGGACGCCGGCGCCGAGCTCATCGGCCAGGATCTCGGCCTGCTGGTGCAGCAGCTGAAGACCTTGCCCGAGTCGCAGCTCGCCTCCCTGCTCGGCCAGGTCGGCGACACCGAGGCCAAGGCCGAGGGCTAGGACAATGGCCACCGTCGACACCCTCTCCCCCGCCGCCGGCATCGGCTGCGTCGCCCTCGACGCGGTCAAGCGCCGCTTCGGACTGCCGGCCGACGATCCGACGGCCGACGCAGAGCTCGGCGAGCTGATCACCACCGCGTCGGAGATCTGCCGGGCGGTGATCGGCCGTGAGCCGTGGCGGCAGGGCTACGAGGAAATCGTGACGGGCACGGGGGAGGTCGACCTCTTCACCCACCATTGGCCCATCGAGGGGGTCGACGCTGTGACCATCGACGGCCAGATCCTCGACCCTGGCGAGGTCCGCGTCTATCGGCGCAAGCTGCGACGCCGCGGCGGTGTCTGGCAGCGGGGGGCGGAGATCACTATCACCTACCGGGCGGGCTGGCTGGTGCCCGGACAGCTCACCGTCTGGCAGGCGGCAGCATCGGTGCCCCACGGCGTTTTCGTGCCTGCCGGCGAGCTGTGGGCCGAGTGCACGACGGCTGGCGTCACCAGCAACGATCCTCCGTCCTGGCCGTCGAGGCCAGGCGAGATCGTCGTCGACGGCGAGGTCCGTTGGACGCTTCGCCCCGCCCACCAGGCCGACGCCGTGCTGTGGGCCTGCGCCCTCGGCCTGGTGGTGCTGCTCGACGCCGGCTACCTCGAGGTGGAGCCCGGCATCGCCAGCGAGAGCGACGGCGAATCGACGGTGAGCTACTCCACCCGCAGCCGAAACACCGAGCATGCGGCGGTCAACAACCGCGTCCAGGCCCTGTTGCCGAGGTACCGTTGATGCTCAACCGACGACCCAAAGGCCACGGCGCCGCCGCCCGCCTCGACCGTCGCCACGGCGAGCCGGTGGTGCTCATCGACACCTCGACGACCCCCGCCACCGCCTACCCGGTGGCCCGTGCCCGCGTCACCGATCGCGGCGCCGGCATCGCCCTCGACGGTGGCCGCCTGGTGGCCACCGGCCCCCGTCTCGAGGTGCGGCTGGCGGTCGAGCACTGGCCGCGGGGCTTGCCGCTCCCCGACTCCCCCGCCGTGCCGCCCGACCGCCTGCGGGTGGTGCGGGGAGATGCGGCGGCGCTTGAAGATGCGATCGCAGACGCGGGCGACGACCTCGCCCTTCTCGGCGATCCGGTGGCGCGGCTGCGCCGCCCGGCGGGGGCCATCGTGCTGGAGGTGACCTGATGCCCGAATTCGACCTCGACCACATCGACGGTCTGGTGGATCGCATGCGCGACGACGTCGAGGGCTTCCACCTCGACGAGCGACGCCACCGCCTGCGGGCCACCCTGCGGGAGTTGCAACGCTTGTCACCGGTGGACAGCGGCGAACACCGCGCCTCGTGGACCCCCTGGGGCCTCGGCGGGCCCGGCGTCTCCCGCGCCCGCGCCCAAGGTCACACCACGCCCCTCGGCGCCAACGCCGCCGACGCGGCCGTCGAGGGCTTGCCCTTGGGTGCCGACTTCGGCGTCGCCTCCAGCGACCCGGCGGGGCCGCGCCTGGTGTCGGGCTTGTCCAAGAAGGCCCGTCCCCACTATCCGCAACAGGCGATCCGTCGAGCCCTGCGCCACTCCCACCGCCTGGCGGGGAGCAAGTCATGACCACCACCGCCACCCTCCGCGACCTGCTGCAACCCCGCCTCGAGGCGGTGCTGGCCGCCGACCCCTGGGGGCAAATGCTCGACCTCCACACAGATCCGGGACGCGCCGCCCCCGAGGCTCGCCACGGCTGGGTCGAGGCCCACCTACAGCTCGACGCCGACGACGTGCCCCGCCGTGGCCTGGCCCGCCTCGCCTGCGAGGTCGACGGCCGCTACATCGTCCACATCCAGCAGCCCGACGTCCTGCCCCTGGCCCAGGTCGACGCCCTCGCCGACGCCGTGGTGTCTGCCTTTCGCGGCCAGTGCCTGGAGGGCCTGCTGATCGATCAAATCCACCCCGGTGGCACGGCGCCCAGCGACGCCCACCGGGGCTACCGCGCCCGCACCGTGGTGGTGTTCTTCACTGCCCGGGCGAGCCACGAGGTGAGCCCATGAGCAAGCGTCATTACAAGGTCCGCGTCGCCCCCGAGACCACCCTGGGTGAGCGCCCCGCCGGCAGCTTCTACGAGGTCGACCTGCCCGGCCTCGATTTCTCCGTGCAACGCCCCATGTCGGCGTCAAACCGGGTGCGCCCCAACCTGGTGCCCCTGCCCGGCAAGAAGGGCCCCAAGGGCTTGACGGCCCAAGCCACCACCGACTTCGGCTACCGCTACGGCGGCGAGCCCTACCTCTTCGAGAGCGCCTTCGGTACCGCCGAGCTACCGGCCATCACCCTCGACGCCGACGAGCTCCAGGCCGCCGACAACGCCCTGGTGCGCAACGCCGGTTGGGGCAGCACCGGCCTCACCGCCGGCCAGGTGGTGTGGGTCGAGGCGGCCACCGCCGTCGCCAACCCGCCCACCGGCTTCCTCGCCCCCATCGTCGAGGTGAGCGGCAACCTGGCCAAGGTCGACCAGCGCTACATCACCCTGGTCGACGAGGTGGTGCCCCTCACCGTGCGCCACACCGGCAACCTCAAGCTCGGCGGCCAGACCAAGACCTTGACCTTGGAATCGTGGAACGGCGAGACGGCCCGCGGCGACGAGTACAACGGCGTCAGCGTCAACAGCTGGGGTTTCAACCTGCAATTCGGCCAGCAGGGGGCGCAGGTGGTGCAGCAGAGCTGGGGCGTTCAGGCCCTCACCCACCAGGTGCTCACCCAGCAGATCCCCCAGCCCACGGTGGCGGCCGTCGAGGCCCGGGCCTTCGACAGCGGCGCCAGCTTCCAGGACCTGGTGAACCCCCTCGGCGGCCTCGGTTTCCGCTATGGCGGCATGGTGCTCGACGAGGTGCTGTTCGACTCGGTGCAGCTGCAATACCAGACGCCGGTGCGCTCCCGCGGCGGCGCCGGGCACGACGGCTGGAAGCGCACTATCCGCGATCAGGACGCCACGGTGACCCTGACGGTGACCTTCGGCCGCCGCGAAACCACCGGCGACAGCCACCAAGACCTGCTCATCGATGGCGCCCTGGGCAACGACTCCAGCGACATCGGCTTCGGTTTCCGCGACCTCCTCGCCCGCCGCGCCTACCTCTATCTGCCGGTGCTCGAGGCCGAGAACGTACGTTTGCCCGGGCCCGGCCGCGGCGGAGACGACTCGGTGCAAATCACTTACAAGGGATACGCCGAGGCCTCGGAGCTTTGGAGCCCCCTATTTCTGGCGTGGCTCTGAGCCACTTTCACCCACACGTTCCCCACACGTTTTCCACAAAGGAGATCCCCATGGCGTTCAATCTCTACTCCGAGCTCGGCAAGCAGCAAAGCGGTGCCAAGGTGGCCCTCGCCGCCCCCGGCGGCCAGGTCGTCACCCTCTACCTGCGCAAGGGTGTCGGCAACACCGCCTTCCACATGGCTTGCGAAGAGGAGAAGAAACAGCGGGAGCGGGAGCGCCGCAGCCGCCTCGGCCTCGCCAAGGCCAAATCCACCAGCCGCGCCTTACAGCTGCAACAGGAGGCCACCGTCTCCCCCGGCGAGTACCAGCAGATCCAGCGGGAGCAGGCCTCCGGACGCCTGCTGCTGGGCTTCGAGCCCGCCGAGTGGGAGGGCCTCGAGGTCAACCCGCAGAACCTGGCGGAGCTGCTGCGCCTGGACTGGATTTGGAGCCTGGTGCGCGACTGGTGCCTGCTCGACGACGACAGCGTCGAGGCCGAACGGGAGGAGGCCGAGGCGGCGGAAAAAAAGTCAGGGCCGTCTGGGGGTGGCAGCTCCGCCACGGACACCGAGCCGGCCACCTCCGGGCCCGCATCGAAGAGCGCGACGCCGTCTACCAAGAGCAAGTAGCCGCCGCCGCCGACCTGCCCGAGGGCCCGCGACAGGCCTTGTTGGACGCCGCCGAGCGCCAGCTCGAGAGCAAGACGCCCCCCGAGCTCGCTACTTACGTCGAGCCGGACGACACCACCGCCTTGGCCTTCATGGCCTGGCGCTGGGTGTCGAGGCATCGGCCCCCCGCCTCCATCGGGCTGGGGGGCGCCTTGCACTCCCCCATCCCTTCCTACTGGATCGACTACTGGCTGGAGCGCAAGGCCGGGCTCGATGAGGGCGCCTTCCTGGGGCGCCTGCTCTGGCACCTGCTCGAGGTCATGGACCAGATGTTCCTCGAGCACCACAACCGCCCGGCAGGTGACGAAGGCGACAAGGACGACACGAGAGACCGCCCGTGACTCAGACCGTCGATTACACCGTCAACACCCGCTACACCAGCGACACCACCGGCCTCGATCGGGGGTCGGCGGCGCAGCGGGAGCTGACGGCCAGCGGCCGCGAAGCGGCCATCTCCAAGGAGCTGCTCGAGCGCTCGGCCCGCGAGACCGGCCGGGCCTACGACCAGCTCAACCGCAAGGGCAAGCGCGTCGCCCGCGAGCTGGAGCGGGTCGAAGGCCAGCTCGACGACACCTCCCGCAGCACCCACCAATACCGCCGCCAGGTCCGCGCCCTCGACGCCGCCTACAAGCAGGGCTTCGTCTCGCAGGCTCGCCACGCCGAGCTCCTGAAGCTGGCCGAGCGGCGCTATCGCAGCTCCACCTCCTGGCTCGGGCGCATGACCACCAGCTTCCGCGGCTGGATCGGTGCCGCCGCAGCCGCCGCAGCCCTCACCGTCGGCGGCGGCATCGTCTCCGCCGGGGACACCCAAGAGCAGTTGCTCAACCAGCTCGAGATCTCATTGCAGAGTCGCCGGGCCGCCGAGCAGGAATACGCCCAGCTGAAGGAATTCGCCGCCAGCACCCCGGCCCGCATCGAGGGTCTCACCGACGCCTTTTCGAAGCTGGCCATCCGCGGATTGAAGCCCACCATCGAGGAGCTGCGCATCTTCGGCGACATCGCCGGCGGCAGCCGCAAGTCCCTCGACCAGTTCGTCGAGGCGGTACTCGACGCCAGCGTCGGCGAGGGGGAGAGGCTCAAAGAATTCGGCATCAAGATGCGCACCGTCGGCGAGCAGGTGACCCTCACCTTCGGCGACATGGCCCTCACCGTGCCCAAAGATGCCACGGCCATCAAGGACGCCTTGCTCGAAATCGGCCGGGCGCAGTTCGCCGGGGGCATGGCCAAGCAAGCGGAGACCCTCACCGGCAAGTGGTCGACCCTCCAAGACGCCGGCTCCCAGCTCGCCGCCAAGCTCTACGAGGCCGGCGTCGGCGACATCCTCAAGACCTGGGCCGACGCCGCCATCTACCTGGCCACCCACCTCGGCCCGGTGATCGACCTGGCCAAGCAAGCGGCCGAGTTCTCTCCCTTCGGCTTGATCAACACCGGCATCTCCCAGGTGGGTGACGGCCTGGCCGACGATATCGCCGAGATCACCGCCCAGGGCGCCGAGCTGCGCGACGTCATCCACGGGACCCAGGCCGCCCTCGATTCGCTCAGCGCCTCGCGCATGCAAGAGCAGCTGGCCAAGCTTGGACAGGACAGCATCAAGGCCGAGGCCCAGCTCGACGCCCTCGGCGCCGGTATCGATCGCGCCTTCCGAGCCCGCGACTCCGAGGTGGTGGAAGCTCAGCGCCGGGCCTTCCAAGAGCAGGCCGACCTCGTCGATCTCTACCGCGTCAAAATCGCTGCCCTAGAAACGCAGCTGGCGTCCCTGGGGCCCGAGCAACGTCGACAGACCCAGCTCACCGACGAGCAGACGGCGGCCCTCGATGGTCTCAAACAGCAACTGACCGACGAGCTGGCGATCCTCCGCCAGTTGCGCCGCGCCGCCAACGACGGCGAGCGCGACCTCGCCGGCCTGCGTCAGACCCTCGAAGCCCTACAGCGGCAGAAGATCCAAATCGACGGCGGCGAAGCCCGCCGCGAGCTGGAGGCCCTGCGCTGGGAGGTGGCGCAGCTGTCGCGGGATATCGAGCAGATCGAGAAGATCCGACTCTTCGAGACCGACGCCACCGCCGAGGCCGAGCTGCTGCGCCGTCTCATCGCCGCCGCCGAAGTGCCCGGCACCACCCTCAAGGGCCTCGACCGGCTGGAGACCGAGCTGCGCACCTTGCAGGATCTCGGCTTGCCCCTCGACGCCGACGGCCGAGGTGCCGCCAAGGTGCGGGAGCTCACCGAGTTGGTAGACGCGCTGCGTGACCGGCTGGCCAGCCTGCGGGGAGACCTGGAAGCCGTGCAGTCCCTCCAGGCGGTCGACGTGGCGCCGGCACCGGGTACCACCCCGGGCTTCACCGACCGCGACGAAACCGCCGAGGCCTACCGTCGCAGCCCCCGCCTCGACGACCCGGTGGCCGAGCAGATCGCCCGCGCCCAGAGCGAGCTGGACGCCATGTCGGCGGCGGTCGCCGAGTCATTGCGCAACGGCCTGGTCGACGCCCTGCGCGACGCCGCCGAGGAGGGCCG
Organism: Acidobacteriota bacterium; assembly: GCA_029263315.1. Lineage (GTDB taxonomy): Bacteria > Acidobacteriota > Thermoanaerobaculia > Multivoradales > J023 > JAJCXR01. The sequence continues at coordinate 156,363 of JAJCXR010000032.1, forward strand.
GCTGGCCTTCGAGGATGTCTTTCGGGCCCTGCAAGGCCAGCTCGGCAATCTCTTCGAGCGGGCCGCCTTGAGCAGCGTGCAGCTCACCGGCGACCAGACCGCCGATGCCGCCGCCACCGAGCAAGCCCTCGGCCAGGCGGCGGCCGCCGCCTCGGCGGTGTCGTCGGTGCTCAGCGTCTATTACGCCGTCTACACCATCGTCGACTCCTGGGTCGAGGAGCGACGCTGGGAACGAGCCCACACCGGAGCCGTGCGCCTCGAACAGCTGCTCTCTGGCGAGGTGGCCGGCGACCTCCAGCGCTCGGGCTCCGCCGTCGTCACCCTGATGCAGCAGGCGGGCGAGGCCGCCGCCGACACCATCGAGGGCTTGCTCTACGCCTACCGTGGCACCCTCGATCGCCTGTCCGGCATCGTCGAGCTACGGGTCAACGAAGGCACCTACGAGGTCGCCGTCGGCTCGTTCGCGCGCAGCTTCGGCCAGTCGGCCCAGGCGGCGTTCGACTACTTCATTGTTCAAGCGCTACGCCACGCCGAGATCTCGGGCGCTTCCGATGAGGTGCTGCAGACCCTCCAGCACAGCCGCGCCGAATCCGTCGCCGGCCTCGAGCAGGAGCTGGCGGTGGCACAGCAGATCCACCAGCTACCCTGGGACCAGGTGCAGCGGGCCATCCACTCGGCCGAGCAGAGCATGCGCGAGCTGTTCCGCTTCGCCGAGGAGAAGCTGCTCAGCATCCAGAGCTTCGAGAACATCGGCGCCAGCAGCGCCGCCGACGTCCTCACCCTGTATCAGTCGATCACCGGCCAGAGCCTCAGCGCCGGGGAACGCTTCGACGCCGACGCCGCCAGCTTCAATCGTCTGCTGGCGGAGGTCGTCGCCCGCACCCAGACGGAGATCGCCGGTTTGACCGAGCGCATCGCCTCGCTGCTCGCGGCGGGCTTGGGTGCCGGTGCCGGTGCGTCGTTCACCGGGCCGCTCGGCGGCGGCGGCGTCCTCAGTCAGTCGCAGGAGCCCGGCGGCCGTCTGACCTTCGGCCAAGGCTACGGCCGGGTACAGCACAACCAGGGCGATCTGCTCTCTACCTTGCAGGGTCGACTCGCCGGTCTCGAAGCGTTCCTCGCCGCCCTGCCGCCAACCATCGCAGCCAGTTTCCGCCCCGCCGGTGACGGCAGCGGACGCCAGCGTCGGGAGACGCGGGAGGACTTCGGCCGCGACTTGCGGCGCCTGCGGTCCCTGGCCGACGGCGCGGCCGAGGTGGGCCTTGCCCTGGAAGAGGAGGCCCACCGCTGGCAGGAACAGGCCGAGACCTTCCGCCGCGCCGGTGTGCCGCAAGACCTCATCGACGAATGGCTGCACTTGCAGGAGGTGATCGAGGATCGCCGATTCGTCGAGGCCATCCGCGAAAGGGGCCGGGCCCTCGGCGAGACCGACTTTCTGACGTCGTTGCGCCAGTTGCGGGAGGCCCAGGCGGCCGAGATCGAGGAGGCTCATCTGCGGGAGGTGGGCATCGTCAACCTCACCGACATCGAGCGCGTGCACCGGGGGGAAGTCGAGGCCCTGATCGCCACCCGTGAGCGCGAGCTGCGCCAGTACACCGACCTGCTGGACGGCATCACCCCGTGGCAACGCACCCTGCTCGACCTCGACGACGCCTTCGACGCCTACCGCCGCGAGCAGGTGGCCTTGGCCGAAGCGCAGCATGGTCTGGCCAGCTCCGCAGGCACTCTGACCGAGGCCCTGGCCCGCCTCGACGACGCCCAGCAGGCCACCGCCGAGGGCTTGTATACCGACCTATTGCAACGGCTCCAGTCGGCGGGCGTCGTCATCCCTGGCTTCGGTCGCACCTTGCTCGACCTGGAATTCGCCATGCTGCGGGCCGACTTGGCGGCCGCCGTGGCCCGCGAGGGCTTCACCGACTGGCTCGACGGGCAGGGCATCGTGCTCGCCGACCTCTTCGCCGGCATCGACCAGGCCTACCAGACCGCCGTTGCCAACCTCGACGCCCCGCCCACGGGGCCGAGCTTCGAGCCTCCCGGCCTGGGGGACGTCGGAGGCATCGGCGACAATCAAGCGACCGTGCGCGCCCTCGAGGCGGTCACCGCCGCCCTCGAGCAACTGCGGGGCGACGACCCGCGCAAGACCGAGCCGGAGCGTCTGGCCGATTTACAGCTGCGTTATCGCCAGGCCCTCGACGCCGCCCTGGCCGGCGACAACGAGGCGGCCGAGGACGCCGCCCGCCTGGCGCTGGAGCTGCGCGAGGCCTTGGCCCTTTCGGGCACCGCCACCGGCCAGTACCTCGCCCTCTTCACCCAGCTTGACGGGGACCTGTCGGGCCTGCAAACGGTGCTCGAAGATCAGCTCAGCGACCGCGAGGTGCAGTTGCACCAGCTGACGGTGCTCGAGCAGATCCGCGACAACACCGCCGCCACGACGACCGGGGGCTACACTCCTCCAGCGAGCCCACCGCCCACCGCCACCGGCGACGGGGACAGCCTACAAGGCCCGGCCTCGACCCTGCCCCGGCTCGGCGGCAAAGCTTTCGTGCCCGACACCCTGGTGCGACCGCCGGTCCCGACGCCGTCACGCACCCCGGCTGACCGTTCCGCCACGCTGCACGACCTGCTGGCCCGGGCCGTTGTTCTGCTCGGCGAGGGCAACCGGCAGCGGGTCGACGCCGGTCAGCGCGGCGAACGTCAGGCCCGGGAGCTGCGCCGCCAGCTCGAGCAGGCAGCCTCCCGTGGCCCCCTGCGCGACGCTGCCGTCGAGCACGGGGGTCGAGGCCGCGGTGATCGTCGGGGCGCTGAGCGATGACCGCCCCCGCCAGCCTCGCCGAGGCCCTGGCCCGCCGTGCCACCACCTTGCTCTGGGCCCTCGACCTCACCCTCTACGACGCCATGGCCGACAGCGAGCAGACGCGCTATCTGGCCACCCTCGATGTCACCTTGCGCCCCGGTGACTCCATTGCCCCCGGCCGCCGCTACCAGGGGCGCCTCGAACGCCCCACCCTCAGCTGGTCTCTGGTGCGTGGCACCCAGGTCGACGGCGACAGCAGCGCCGACGGCGCCCAGCTCGCCTGGCTAGACCTCAACGGCCGCGACGCCGATATCGCCACCGCCCAGCTCAGCGTCGCCGATCGGCCGCAAGTGCTGCGCCTCGGCCACCCGCAGCTCGACTCGTCGCAGTGGCTCGACCTCCATTTCAACGGCCGCAAGCTCGAGGCCACCGCCACCGGCTGGTCCCTCGACCTGCGCAGCCTCGACTTCCGCCTCGACCAGTTGCTGCCCCGTCGTCGTCTGCTGGGCCTCGGCGCCTGCCTCACCTTCGACGGCCAGCACCACGCCACCGTTGCCCCCTCCGGCGAGCTGATCCCCGCCGCCCCCATGGCGGTGGAGGCCCTGCTGCGCACCACCCACAGCGGCCATGCCACCGTGGTCAGCCGGGGAGCGGTGGCCCCCGGCGGTGACTGGGCCCTGTGGGTCCACGCCGACGGTCGGGCCCGCTGGACGCTGCGCAACAACACAGGCCAGGCCGTCGTGGTGGCCAGCCCCGACCCGGTCAACGACGGCAAGCTGCGTCGCCTCGCCGGTCTGTGGGACGGCACCACATCCCACCTGCTGGTGGACGGTCAGGTGGTGGCGTCTCTGCCCTTCGCCGGCCCGCCCCAGGTCACCCCAGGCCAGAGCCTCACTATCGGCGACGACGGCACCACCTTCCGCCGTTTCGTCGGTGAGCTCGACGACATACGGCTGTGGACCGGTGACGTCCCCAGCCTCGACGAGCTGGCCGCCTGGGCCCGTCGCGAGCTGCCCGAGGAGCAGCGCCGCCGCCCCCGCGCCTACTGGCGCATGAACGAGGCCTTCGGTGACACCGCCTTCGACGACTCCCTACACGAAAACGCCGCCGAGTTGCAGGGCCCCGACGTCGAAGCCATGTGGTCGAGCCTGCTGGAGGGCGCACCCGACCAGCGCGACCAGCTGCGCCCCCTCGGCCTCGGCGTCGAGCGCCGGGTGCCCGGCTTGCAGGTGGGGCCGCGCACCTGGCAGGTCTCCGACCTCGGTTGTCATGGCATCGGTCCCGTCGACGAGGGGGTCGTCTTCCTGCGTCCGCAGCGCACCTGGACCGCCGGCGATGTCGCCATCGTCACCGCCAGCGGCGGGCTCTCCGCCGAGCTGCCCGTCGACTGGATTCGCACCGCCGGACAGGTGGATTTCGGCGGTCTCGTCCCGCGTCAACACCTGCGAGTCACCACACCAACCCAGTCAGAGGTGGTGCGGGTCATGGCCCTGTCGACCTCCGAGGAGATCGCCGTCGCCGGGGGCGTGCTGACCGCCGAGGTGGCCGGCGAACCGGTGACCGTCGAGACCATCGGCTTCGAAGGCACGGCGTCGGACGTCACCATCGACCGTGACGCCAAGACCATCACCACCGCCGGCAGCTGGCAGCTCGTCGGCCAGCTGGCCGGCGACACCTTCACCCTCACCTCTCCCGCCAACTCCGGCACCTACACCCTCGCCGAGGCTTCCACCACCTGGCAGCTGCGGGTGGTCGAGGACCTGGCGGCCGACGAGGGCCCCGGCGTGCCCATCACCGTGGCCTTCGACGATCCGCACGAATACACCGTCGACCTCGAAGTGGGCACGATCACCCTGCGGGGCACGCCGAGCCTGCCCCTGGCCATCGCCTTCCGCGGCCCCCTCGACATCGGCCGCAGCCGGGCTGACCTCATTCGCCACTTGGTGGAGATGGGGGGCATCCCACCGGCCGAGATCGACCTCGAAGCGTTCTCCACCTTCGCCAAAGAGGACAAGGGCCCCGTCGGCCTGTGGCTCGGGCCCGACGACGAGCTCACCACCCGCCAGGCCATCGACCCCCTCACCCACGGCGCCAGTTGGGGCACCCGCTGGACCACCGGCCGCATTGACCTCGCCCACCGCTCCCTCAACGGTGAGCCCAGCCTAGAGCTACGCTTCCCCGAGCATTTCGTGCGCCTGGAGCCCGCACCCACCCGGCCGCCCATCCGCAGCCAGCAAGTCACCTACGCCCCCAACTCCGTCGAGCTGGCCCCCGACCAGGTGGCCCCCCTGGCCCGCCTGCGAGGCCTCGGCGACCCCGACGCCGTGGCCTACGCCGAGCGCCCCCATCTGACCGCCGACGCCGTCGTCGACCCGGTGTTACACCGTCGCCACGCCCTCGCCGAAGAGCCGCCGCCGGTACCCACCCGCTATCACCTGGAGACCGACGCCACCGTCGCCGCCCAACGTCTCTACCGGCTCGACGCCACTGGCCGCCAGGTGCTGCGCGCCGTGCTGCCCCTCGGCCCCTTGCTGCTGCTCGACTGGCGCCGCGCCCTGGTGCGCATCCTCTCGCCCCACCACGCCGGCCTCGAAACCGGCAAGGTCTTCCTGCCCCTGTCGGTCACCGTCGACGACTGGGCCCACCTGCTCATCGTCTTCCTTTGGGGGTAGTCATGTACGTTTCCGCCATCCTCGGCGCCTTGCCCAACTGGACCGCGGCGCCCGGCGTCACCATCACCGCAGGCAGCCAGGCCGCCGGTTGCCCCGCCGCCCACCTGACCGACGGCGACGACCTCGGCGCCGCCTGGCGTTCGACCGGTCTGTCACCGCTGGTCGACACCTTCCTGCAGGTCGACCTGGGCCAGCCGCGGCCGGTGTCGAGCTGCTACCTGGTGCGCCACGCCCACCGCCCCGGCGACGCCTGGCGCCTGCGCGGGGCCGACGCGGCGATCCCTACGGCACCACGACGGGGGCCGACACAGCTCGAGGTCGTCGCTGGCAACGTCTTCGGCGACCTCGCCGCCATTGACGACCCGGTGGACACCCCCAGCGCCGACGCCGTCGAGCTCACCGGGCCGGGCACGCTGCGGGTCACCTTCGAGGCCGCCGACGCCGCCCTTGCCGGTGGCCCCGCATCGCAGCTGCTGCGCCTGCGCGTCTCGGTCCTCGGAGCCTCGGCGGCCGATCCCCTGGCCCTGGCAGTGTCGTTGGTCAACGGCGGCGCTGTCGAGCCCGTCGGTTCGTTCCAGTGGACGGCGCCGAGCGAGACGGTGCTCGAGGTGCCCTTCGCCGACTCCCTCGACCCGGCCGGCCCCCTCGTCGTCGAGCTGGAAACCACCGGCGGCGGTAGCCTCCTTCTGGTGGCCATCGAGTGGCGTCCCGAGACGGTGGCCGACGCCGTGCCCACCGACACCGGTTGGGCCCCCCTGGTGCTCGAACCCGCCCTTGCCTTGCGCTACCTCGAGGTCGGCGAGCTAACCGAGGAGCTGCTGCGCCTCACCACCGCCCACCACCTCATCGAAGGCGGCCAGGTGATCGAGCGCCAACACCGCCACTGGCGCGTCGACCTGCGGGCCCCCGAGCACCCCCGCGGCTACGTCCGCGCCGGTCTGCTGGCCCTCGGCCCCGCCTGGCCCTTCTCCCTCACCCAGGACTTCCGCGCCCCCCGCATCGTCGACACCTCCACCACCGTGCGCACCGCCGACGGCAGCGTCTACACCCGCGTCGGCCCCTCCTACACCGAGGGCACCCTACCCATCGAGGCCGGCAGCCTCGAAGGTCCGCGGGATCTGCTGGCCCTGCGCCGCTTCGTTGGCGTCGGCGGCCGTTTCGGGGTCAGCCTGTTACCCGAAGAGGCCGCCGCCCCCGCCCTGAGCTACTGGGCCCACCTGGCCGAAGGTGGCGGTCCCGAACATCAACCCGGGCAGATGTCCGGCGACGACCGGGCCTACTGGTGGCGCGAGTCGCTGGAAGCCCACGAGGTCTGATCACCATGGGTGAAGAAACCGAGAAAGAGCTGTTGCAGCTGGTGCGCGAGCTCATCCAGCAAGGCGAGGACCACGTCACCAGCGACGAGCTGGCCCGCTTCGAGGAACGGCAAAGCCAGCGCTTCGCCGCCCTCGACCAGCATCTGGCGCGGGTCGATGTCGCCCTCAACGAGCAGAGTCAGCGCATCGACCCCCTCGAAGCCGCCCTCAGCCGTCAACACCTGTCGGTGCGCGATGCCGGGCAAGGGGTCGAGGTGGCAGTGCGGATTCCGCAGGCGTTGAAGCGGGTGGTGTGGGGGCTGGTCTTGACCGCGGCCACTGGGGCGGCTGCGTGGCTGGCGGGACGGTGGGGGCTGTCGGTGCCGATGCCGTAGGGGTCACTCGGAGGTCGAGCGGTCCAGGTCGGCGAGGACGCTGGCAAGGTGGGAGCGGCAGATAGCGACGTGCGGGTGCTCTTCGCCGAGCTTGGCGATGAAAGAAGCGAGAGCCGTCTCTAGTAAGGTGCGGGCCTCGTCGAGGTGACCGAGGTCATGGAGCACCGTGCCCAGGTTGGTGCGGCGAATCGCGACCTCGGGATGGTCCTCCCCGAGATGCTCCAGACCACTCGCCAGCGCCGCCTCCAGCAGAGACCGTGCCCCCGAGAGATCCCCCTGAGCCTGAAGCACCCCCGCAAGATTCCCGCGGCGAATCGCGACCGAGGGATGGTCCTCCCCGAGCTGCTCAAGACCACTCGCCAGCGCCTGCTCCAGAAGAGACCGCGCGCCCGAGAGATCCCCCTGAGCCTTCAGCACCCCAGCGAGATTCCCGCGGCGAATCGCGACCTCGGGATGGTCCTCCCCGAGCTGCTCAAGACCACTCGCCAGCACCTGCTCCAGAAGAGACCGCGCGCCCGAGAGATCCCCCTGATCCTGAAGCACCGTGGCTAGATTCGACCGGCGAATCGCGACCGAAGGATGGTCCTCGCCGAGGTTCTGGAGGGCACTGGCCAGCGCCAGGCCGAGCAGACGCCGGGCGCCCTCCAGATCCCCCAGATCCTGAAGCACCGTGGCGAGATTCGAGCGGCGAGTCGCGACCGAAGGATGGTTCTCTCCGAGGTTCTCGAGGTCTGAGGCCAGCGCGAGTTCGAGCAACTCCCTAGCGCCTTCAAGATCCCCCATGTCTTGTAGCACACGGGCGAGATTCGAGCGGCTTTTTGCGACAGAGGGATGATCTTCTCCAAGGTTCCGAAGTTCCGACGCCAGAGCCCTCTCTAGCAGATCTCTTGCCCTTCCGAGATCTCCTAGTTTCCGTAGTTCCATCGCAGTCTCCTTAGTTCCATCGCAAATCTTGACCGGCTTCCGCGACGGATGGATGTTCTTCTTTGAAGTGAACCTTGCGGTCCCGAGTCAAAGCTACTTCAAGCAATTCTCGTGACCTGGAACGATCCCCGAAATCATCACTTAACTGCAGGGCAGTCCCAATTCTCATCCGCATTCCAAGAAGCCTGCCTTCGTCCAAGATACTTGGAGCCGCGGCAAGGGCTGCATCCAGGTGAGACCGGTTCGGACGGTAGAGCCTAAAGCCATCGGGAAACTCGATATGGTCCGCGAATGTGGCACAGCCTTTGACGAAGGCCTCCGTTGCTCCTTGACGACTCCTGGCTGTACCTGTCTTGAGCCCAAACTCTCGAGTCAAGCTGTGCATCCTCCAGTTGCCCTGGTCGTCTGCCTCGATGAGGTGCAGCCGCTGAAGCCATCGTCTGCTCTTGCGGCCCAGCCCTACGGCTTCTGACAGCTCATCGGTGACCTGTTCGGGTTCGAAACAGGCGGCCAGCTGCCAGGCCTGGCGTACGAAATCCTCAAGACTGTTCCAAACCGTTGTATATGCTTGGGTAACAGTGCGCCTGTAGCGCACGTCACCGGCGACCTCTGTTTCAATTTCTTCACTGTTAGCCTTCAGCTCCTCAAGATAGCTCGCTGGCGTTCCGTCGGGATACGTGCCCAAGAAGGCCCCGGCTAGATCGAGAGCTAGGGCATGTCCGTCCAAGTGATCGACCAGTTCTTCGAAGCCTGGCGCGGTCTTCAAAGTACGCTCTGCAAGGCGTTCCAGCAACTCCACCGAAAACCTACGCTCAAGAAATCCCACGTCGACATGTTTGAACTGAGAACTCCCCAACCACCGACGGCGTGTCGTCACCAGGTAGTGAAGGTACCCCTCATGGGGCAATGGGCGTGGCTGCCGGTCCTCGTCCCAGGCCTCTACGTTGTCCAGAACGATTAGCACGGGAAAGGGCTGGCAGCTGACTTTCCGCAGGGCAGCCCACGCTCGTTCAGAGATTGGTCCCTCCGGAATACCCAACTCGTCGGCGATCACTCCTCCCCAGGCCGGCGTCAAGTCAGGATTCTCTGCGTCGAACCAGAAGATACCGCCAGGATAGACTCCCTCTTGAGCCATCTGATAGACGAGTTGAACTGCCAGCTCCGTCTTGCCGATGCCCGGCAGGCCCTCCACCGAGGCGGCGATGCGAACGGCCGAGGAATGGTTGAGCACGTCGCGCAACTGCGCGATTTCCTCGCCCCGTCCAACGAACTGGGCCGAAGGAGTGCGCGGCACGCCGTAGAGACGGCTGGCCACCAGGGCTGCGGCCGTACCGCTGCGTAGGCGCTCGGCGGCGCGGGCTACGGCGTCGGCTTTCCACTGCCGCAGTTGCTCGACGGTGAAGTTGGAGTCGTCGTTGTCGATCAGCCGGGCATGGGTCGGGCACATCCAGATGCCGTTGTCGTAGTGGCTGCGCTGCCCGGGAGTCAGCGAATCGTCGTAGCGGGGGCCATTCTCCGAGGCCGCGGTGATGTGGCAGGCGTTGCCCAAGATCTGAAACTCGCCGGCTTCTTTCTTGGGACCGATGGTGAGGCGTCCGCAATCCAGGAAGGAGCAGGTATGGCCGACGCGGGCGGCAAGGATGCGCCTGGTGGGTTTTGAGAAGTTGTCGCGGGGCATGGTCAGGTTTGCTCGCGGAGGGCCTGCTCGACGCTAGCGAGGTGGGCGCGGCACTTGGCGACGTGAGGGTGCTCTTCTCCGAGCTTGTCGATGAAGGCAGCGAGGGCCGTCTTGAGCAGACTGCTGGCCTCGTCGAGATGGCCAAGGGCGCAGAGCACTGTGCCCATGTGCATCCGGTCGAGCGCGACGTAGGGATGGTCCCCCCCAAAGTTGCTGAGATCGCTCGCCAGGGCTAGCTCTAGCAGCTCCCTTGCGCCGTCGAGATCACCCTGTTCCTTTAGAACTACGGCGAGATTCGAGCGCGCGGTCGCGACATTGAGATTCTCATCCCCGAGGTGTTCAAGGGCACAGGTCAAGGCTAGCTCTAGCAGTTCCCGCGCACCCGATAGGTCCCCCTGAGCTTGAAGCACCGTCCCGAGGTTTGAGCGGCGAGCCGCGACCTCGGGATGGTTCTCCCCAAAATGCTTGAGGCCACTGGCCAGGGCCAGTTCGAGCAGCTCCCGAGCGCCATCAAAATCACCTTGCTCTCTAAGCAACCACCCGAGATCGTTGCGCCTATCCGCGACATCAATATGATCCCCTCCGAGGTGCTCAAGGGCGCTCGCCAACGCCTTCTCTCGTAATTGCCGTGCAGCGGACAAGTCACCGCTCGACTGCAAGGCCGCTCCAATGCGATCCTGCATCTTCGAAAGCTTGCCCCCATCTAGGAGCTTTGGGGCGGCGGCCAGCGCTACATCTAGGTGGGCACGATTCCGACGGTAGAGCCAGAAACCGTTGGCAAGATCGAGGCGATTAGCGAACTCGGCACACCCCTTAACAAAGGCCTCCGCTACTGTGTGCAGGCTCTCTTCCGATCCCGCCCTGTAACCAAACTCCCGCGTCAATCGGTGCATCCACCATCGACCCTCGCCGTCTACCTCGATGAGGTGCAGACGCTGCAACTGCCGCTGGCTCTTGCGGCTCAACCCCACAGCTTCGGACAACTCATCGGTCACCGGCTCGGGCTCGAAACAGGCGGCCAGCTGCCAGGCCTGGCGCACCGAGTCGTCAAGGCGATCCCAAAACGTGGCGAAGGCCTGCGAGACGGTGCGACGGTAGCGCACGTCGTCGGCAACCTCCCCCTCGATCTCGTCGCTGTTGGCTTTCAGCTCGGCCAGGTAGCTGGCCGGCGTCTCGCTGGAGTACACGCCGAGGAACGCCCCCGCCAGCTCGACGGCCAGGGCGTGGCCTCCCAGGTGCTCGACCAGCTCGGCGAGGCCGGGGGCATAGGCCACCTGGCGGCCGGCCAGGCGCTCCAGCAGCTCCAGGGCGATTGTGTCGTCGAGGAAGCCCACCTCCACGTGCTTCTCAAACGCCGAGCCCCCCAGATGACGCTGGCGAGTGGTCACCAGGTAGCGGATATGGGTCCCGCGAGGGAACGGCTGCGGCTTCGACTCCGGGCTCCACGACTCGACGTTGTCGAACACCAACAAGGTGGGCTCCTGGTGCTCTTCAACCTGCTGCATTGACGCGGCGGCTCGCTGGTCGACGGGCCCCTCGGGGATGCCCAGGTCATCGGCGATGGCACCGCCCCAGGTCAAGACGAGGTCGGGGTCTTCCGCATCGAACCAGAAAATGCCGCCAGGGAAGGTGCCGTCGTGGGCCAGTTGGTAGACCAGCTGCAAGGCTAGCTCCGTCTTTCCGATGCCGGGCAGACCCTCCACCGAGGCGGCGATGCGAACGGCCGAGGAATGGTTGAGCACGTCGCGCAACTGGACGATCTCATCTGCCCGGCCCACGAAGGCGGCCGAGGGGGTGCGGGGCACGCCATAGAGACGACTGGCCACCAGGGCTGCGGCCGTACCGCTGCGTAGGCGCTCGGCGGCGCGGGCTACGGCATCGGCTTTCCACTGCCGCAGTTGCTCGACGGTGAAGTTGGAGTCGTCGTTGTCGATCAGCCGAGCATGGTTCGGGCACATCCAGATGCCGTTGTCATAGTGGCTGCGCTGCCCGGGGGTCAGCGAATCGTCGTAGCGGGGGCCATTCTCCGAGGCCGCGGTGATGTGGCAGGCGTTGCCTAGTATCTGAAACTCGCCGGCTTCTTTCTTGGGACCGATGGTGAGGCGTCCGCAATCCAGGAAGGAGCAGGTATGGCCGACGCGGGCGGCGAGGAGGCGCTTGGTGGGTTCCGAAAAGTTGTCGCGGGGCATAGCCGTCCGCCCTCCGAGCTCAGCCAATAATCTTCTGCTCTCTAGCAGACGCCATCTTATCAGCGTCGCCCGGCTGGATCAGGTCACGGGGCTCTCGGGAACACTCGGCGCTAGTCCTCGATATTCAGGTGCGCCCGCAGCGCCTCGCGAACGATCTCCGACGCCGATACCTCACGTTCGAAGGCGGTGCGCCGGAGCGCCTGGCGTTCGTCTGGGTGGAGGTAGGCCACAAACCGGATGAGCCCGGTCTTGGTGACCGTGGTCTTCCCGCCTCGGGGGCCCGTCGGGTGGTCCTCAGTCCTCAATGCAGAGATATTCCCGCACGGCCGTTCGGATGATGTCTGATTCCGAGCGCCTCTGCTCGAACGCTGCCACGCGGAGGGCTTCGGCCTCGTCGTGGTGGAACCAGATCGTTTTCTTCTTGCCGGACTTCGTGATGGATCCCGCCTCCGGCGGCGGCGTCTCGTCTTTGCTTGCCATGCGCCGGATGCTAGCAACCCCAGCTTTACATCTATACAGACTTACAGAAGTATGGCAACATCCGACGACCAGGTCATACACCCCGGATTCAGAAAGGAGACCCATAACCATGCACGACCCTAGCCACCCGTCGCCGGTCCTACCCTCCCCCATGTCGGCCTCAGATGTACAAAGCCACGTCGGCGATATCGGATTGACCATCCGTCAGCTGATGGGGCGCCTTGCCCAGCTTTCTTGCCGACTCGAACAGGAAGACGCCCTGTCCCTCGAGCTGCGAGACGGCGTCCACACGGTCTGCCGTGACCTGCTCGACGACGCCGCCGAAACCCTCCATAGGCTCGGCTCGATGTCGGAGGACGACATCATTCGGCGCCACCTCGAAGCCAGCGACCTCGTCGAACGGCTGGCTGCCCATGGCGCCGCTTGAGCCGCCACCACTTGAACGACTGCTGGAGCTCGGGGCCGGGGCTCTGACGGATGCCGAGCTTCTGGCCGTTATCCTCAGCCCGCAGAGCGAGGACACCGCCCGCAACCTGCTCGATGGCGCCGGAGGCATCGACAGGCTCCTACAGATCGAGCCTGCGGCGCTAAGGTCCCACGGGCTCGACGACGGGGTCGTCGGCACCCTGGCAGCGGCGCGGGAGCTGGTTCAGCGCGGCTTGCTGGCCGACACCGTGCGGGCACCCATGGTCGACCCCAACCGCATCGCCCGCTACCTGCTGGCACGCTACGGCACCCCAGACCAAGAAATCGTTGGAGCCCTCTATCTGGACGGGGACGGACGACTGATCGCCGAGCGTCCTGTATTCCGCGGCGCCCTAGGCCACGCCATCGTAGAGCCCCGACAGATCTTGCGCGGTGCCGTCCACCACCAGGCAGCCAGCTTGATCGCCTGGCACACCCACCCGAGCGGCAACTTGACGCCCTCCCGCGACGACCTGGACTTCACCCGCCGCCTGTCGTTGGCTTGCCAGTTGGTGGGCGTCCGCATGCTCGATCACCTGATCATCGGCACGGCTGGCCAGTGGCGATCCATAGAAATCTAGAGCTGCGACTCGACTTGACACTGCTGGACGCCAGCGCGGTTCACCATGGGGCCCGACTGTCTTTCTCCAGACCGGGGGAGGACGGAGCCACTCGCGGCGCCCCCTCCCCTGGTCCTTTTTTGCTAAAAAGGAGCACCCATTGAACCGCCATCGAATCCTCTCCCTCGTCGCGGCCGTCTTGCTGGCCGCCACCCTGCACAACGCCACCGCCGCCAACGCTGAGACGGCACCGGACGCTGTGCAGCGGGCAACCTTCGAAACCGCCGACCTGGCCCTCGACACCCACGGAGCCTGCACCAGCGAAGACTGCTGGCGAGGTTGGCTCGAGTGCACGAGCCCGGCCGACGCAGACGTCACCACCTGCGACGCCATCATGGAGGCCTGCAAGATTTCCTGCCAGGCCACGCGAGCGGCAAAGGCCGTCCAGCACACCTGGGTGCCGCCATGCTTCGTCACCCTACGGGTCGACAAAGACGTGACCTTTGTGGCCGTCGACCATGTCCGCGAGTACCGCGCCCTCGGCCACCAGACCCGGGTCTGGTTCGCCGGTATCAACCGCCCCCGCGTCTTCGATCTGCCCCTCGAGCGCTGGCATGCCCTGATGGCACACGGCTGCCCCACCTCCCCCGACCAGGTCGTCGAGACCGTCGTCGCCGGGCTGCTCGACGATCCGGACGCCGCGGCATTCGTCGCTCAGCGGTTGCGCACGCCGACCGATGACGAGATCCAGACCCAGGGCTTCCTGACGGATCTCGTCGTCCGCGGGTCCCGCCGCGCTGCCCAGCGCTGGGGCGACGCCGAGACGTTGACCCGCCTGGCCCGCTCGGCCCTCGTCGAGGCCGAAGCGGTCGGCCTGACCTCCGGCCTGTCGGAGGCCGATCGGGAGGAAATGGCCGAGCTCATCGGCCGAACCGTCGCCCTGGCCTTGCGGCGCATCGGGTGGCACCAGTGAGCGCCGTCAAGCCCATCGAGTCGCTTCCAGAGGACGACTTCACCACCTTCGGTAACAAACTCGACGAGCTGCAGGCCCACATCCGGGGCCTGGTGGGTTGCCTCGATGCCCTGCAGCAACTGGCACCGACGACCGCGCCATCGTTCTGGGCGCTGCGCTTACAGGCTGAAGCTTTGCGCAGCACAGCACAGACCCTGGGGCTCTACCCGCGGATCGGAGATCCTGCAAACGACACCAAGCAAGGAGGCGAGCATGCCCAGAATTCCCAAGGTACCTAGAAACATACGCGCCGAGGTCATCGAGGCCCTTCGAACCCAAGAAGAGTGCAAGGCCGCTGCGAAGCGATACTCCGACGCCAAGGACGACATCAGGCGTCTGCTCCGGGACTTTGCCTTCAACGGCGGCAAGCCCATCGCCGCGGCCTCGGCCGGTGACTACATCTTGACGTTCTATTTCGGCCTCAAGACAACGTACCCTGTGCCTGACGACGTCAAGGCAATGTACAAGAAGACCGAGGACAACGGCCGATTCGTGCCGTCGTTCGTGCGCAGCCCTGGATAGGGCCCACCAGCTGTTCGAATGAGGGTAACTCCACGCCAAAAGGGACGCCCCTACAGGCTCCTCTTCACGTTTCCCGCGGATCCGCTGGCGGCCCTACTCCACCAGTTGGGTGAAGGGCTGGTACGCTGTCTCTCGGTTGAACGTGGGGCAGGGGCTCTTTCCGGCACAGGGTCGGGAGGGATTGTCCTGCCCTGGAAAGGAGTAGCCATGCAGATTTTCCTTGGTTGGACACTGGATCTTTTGATGCTCTTCGCAGGCACCGAGGCCGAAGACGACAAGGCCTACGGCGTCGTCGACCCCAGCGGCTAGTCCTCCAGATCCCTTATTTTCCCAGCGGCGCCCACTTGCCGGGCGCCGCTTCGGTCATCTGGTGCAGCAATGAGTCCACCTGCGCCAGGGTCATTCCTTTGCCGGCCAAAGCCGCGTTGGCGAGACATACCATCGCGGTGCTGGCGATCTTGTGCCCCTGTAAGTGGCCGATCAATTTGGCGGCACCCACCGCGACCTCGGAGCATTGCTGACCTCGGCCGAGCTCGAGAAGGCATCTGCAGAGCCAAAGTGTGGCAAACGCAGCTTCGAGAAACTGGCCACCCTTCAGGTAGAAATCTTGGCAGCTCTCAAGATCCACAATCGCATCCCGAATGTGGCCAGTGTCGATTCGAATCAACGCCCTAACCCTCACGCAGTCGATCCAAAGCCCCACTGGAAGGTCCATCCGACAGGCAGCGTCGGCCAGGACGACGGCACGCTCCGCCTCCCCTTCGGCGAGGGCAATGCGTGCCAGGTTGCTCAGAGCTGCGACCCGAAAGTCGACTTCGTTTTCCGGAAGCTTCTTGAGCGCCCTTCGGAAGCAAATGCGCGCCGCCCTCGGCTCATCGAGGTGAAGGAGGAAACCACCTTGGGTGATGAGGGTTTCCCCAACCCCAATGCTGTCTCCGGCCAAAGTGAAGATGCCAATGGCCTCCCGAGACATCCTCAGTGCGGCTTCCAGGTCCCCGCGATCCAACTGTGTATGTGCCTGCCGCCGCACCGCGTCGCCCAAGGCCCAGTAATCGTCTATCGCCTGGGCCCTCTCCCGGGAAGTCTGGAGGACCACGATGGCTCCTTGGATATCTCCGATCTTCCGGAGTGCAGTGCCTGCGAGGGCCAGGAGCCGTGGGTGGAGCCTGATGTCGGCAAGCTTCATGGCCGCCTGGCTCTGCCCGAGGACCTCGAGTGGATCGCTGAGGAGAAGACGTCGAAGACGAAGCCACGTGATGAACCCGCGTAGCTGCCGAACGTCACTCATGAAACCGTCTCTCCTAGCAGTTTTCGGACAATGTGGTCGGGTGGGAAGTCTTCAACCTTCATCGCCGGTCGGTCCGGCCGCAATAGCTCCTCATCCAGGTCACAGGCCGCCTCGTAGATGAGCAATCCAGGCTTTTCATTCAGGTGCAAGATCACCTCAAAGATTTTCTCCAAAGGAATTCTTCCAGCGCGTGCCTTGCGACGGCATTCTCCGAAGAAGGAAGCGGAAAGGCCCAAGCGCTCCCGAATCGCCTTCTTGCCGCCCACCGAGTCGGCCCGTTCGTCGAGCAAGGCGTCGAATCTAGCAACAACGCGAGTCTGCCACTCCTGAAAATATTCCATGTGTCTCACGGTAAGGTTGTCGTAGCGACAAAGTCAATAAACTTTCTTCATCAATTCCTCTCCCCGCAGTACCTTCTCTGCGTACGGTGACCGGAGGCGAATGGCCATCGATCCTGCCCACGTTCAACCAAAGCTCTGGGCTCCGCGCTAGCTCTTCGCCTTCGGTCCCCATCGCAGGATCATGGACCGTTTGTAGGGAGGATGTGTCGATGAATTGTCCGCTCGTGTTGTAAAGGCCAAGACGAGCCAGGGCCCCCTTTTCCACGCCGACGGATGCCGGGGACTGAGCCGCACCGCCCGCCGTATTGTTTTCAAAGCCGCAATGAGACTCCGACCTAAGCCTTGGTGCGGATGTCGAAGAGCCCCGGCCCTGGCGGAGAGCCAGGTCGGGTAAAGGGGGAGCCGATGAATCCACAGCCGCAATTCTCGATTCAACTGACGGATGACCAGTGGGAGGATGTCCGGAAGATCCTCGAGCAACTTTGCGATGAAGCCAGGGCAGGAATACAGAGGTTCGAGTTGCGATCGCTGGCGCTTCAGGCCAGGGGCGGAGACTTCCTCCTCTCCCGGCTCGAAGCTGGAATCCTCCTGACAATCAAGCCCGGCACTGTTGCCAAGGAACGGCGCGAGGGAAAGTTGCCCGCCGCTCCCCACTGGAACGGCAAGTTCTCGTTCCGGGCCCTACTCGACGCCTACGACCTCAGCACGGCGGCGAACGACAACTCACGGTAGGTCCCCTCGATGCACTCGAGTAGGTGTCCTTCGAGGGTTTGGAGCGCACTGCGGCAGGCAGGAGAAGCTCCTTGTGAGTAGACGTAGCTGGAAGTGGCACCGCCCGGGGTGTGGTTGAGCAGTGCCTGGACGATAGGAATGGGGACGCCCAGGGTTTCCATCCAAGACGCGCCAGTACCACGCAACTTGTGTGGCTTGAAATGTTGTATCCCCGTCCGAGTCCGGCACCGCATGACCTCAGAGTTCCACGAGTTCATTGGTGCATCAAATTTAGATCGATGAGGAAAGACCCATTTCCCCCTGGTACCGGTCAGCGGGTGCAGCTTTTCCAGAGTCTCGACGGCCAGGGTCTCGAGCGGAACGTAGTGACGTGTCTTGTTCTTGGGATCCTCGATGACCCACACGCGGCTTCCGGCGACTGTATCGACGCGATCCCATCGCATCTCGAGCACCTCGCCGGGCCTCTGGACGGTGCAAAGGATCAGGCGAAAGAAGGAACCCGTCACCCCCTGGACCTGCTCCCAGTCTTCCCACAGGGTCTTGATTTCTTCCGAGGAGTAGACCACCGGAGTTGGGTTCTCGTCATAGCGCCAAGTGACCTTCTCGAGTGGATTGGAAGGAATGAGAAGCCTCGATTGCGCCCAGCTGAAGACCGTCGAGAGGTGACTCTTGCAGCGGTTCGCTTGGGTGGGCTTGCCGCGTCCCTTGGGCGGTTTGTCACCAATCGATTCGATCCAGCCCAGGAGCATTTCCGGCAGCAGCTCGGCAACCGGCGAGTCACCGAAAAGGGGCAAGACCTCGCGCTCCAGGGAGCGCCGGTACTCTCGCAGGGTCTTCGGCTTGTACTCCGGGGCCTTCTCGACGAGCCACCGGTCGTAGATGTCCTTAACAGTCTTGATGCCCCTGGCACGGGCGGCGATGGTCTGGACGGGGCTCTTGCGCAGCTCACGGGCCCGGTCACGGATTTCGTCAAGCGGGGTCGTCTCCCCCTCGATCAGCCGGCGGGTGGCATCGGGCCCTTCTCCTACGACCTCACCCAGCCTCGTGCGGCGGCCGCGATGGCGAAGGAAGTAGGTTTTGCGGCCGCTCCGGTAAACGATGACATGCAGGCCAGGGACGACCGAATCCCACCACTCGGCTTGCTTCTCCTCAGTCGGTGGTGCCAGGCGCGCCAGCCACCGTTCGTTGAACTTGAATTTTTTCCTCGGCACGTCCTTCCCCTGTCTGGACTATTTCAAGCCGTCTGGACTGTTTCTGGACTATTTCGCGGAATCTCCGTGACACTCAGTGACTCGCCACGAAACACGAATTTGTCGTATCATACTGATACATAGCCACTTACACAAGGCAAATGACACGAGGTGACATGAGAAAACATCGAGAGCAACTAATTCGTAATCAGCAGGTCAGCGGTTCAAATCCGCTCATCGGCTCCATGCATCCTCTTTAGAATCAACAGTTAGCAATTTCGCGACGAGCGGTCAATGGGCCGAAAATGGGCCCTTGGGTCCCATTTGGGTCCTGTGTGCATGCAACTTGACGGGATTTGGTGCAATCCCATGCACTGGGATTTTGGGCTGGGCTGCTGATTGGGGGTCAGGAATTCAGGGTTCCAATAAACAAAAATACGCGCCCGGCGATCTAGACCCTTCAGAGCCATCCTGGCAAGCGCCCGCGGTGAGGAACCAGAAGGCATGAACCCTGGGTGACGAATTCCCTGTGCACCTTGAGCGTACTACTGGACTCTATTTCAAACAGCCAGCTGACACCGTCAACTGATTCTTGGAGCTTTATCTCTTGCACTACACACGTTGTTTTTTCGCCAAGCCCCTACTTGCCCTCTTATTGAGCCTCTTTGCGGTGTACTCGCCACAAGCAGCCTCCGCCGTCACAACTCGCCAGATGACGGACTCGCAGGCCATCTTTCAATCTGTCCGCGATGTGGAGATCAGCCCCGACGGCCAATGGGCAATCTATACCGGCTTCCGTGAGGAGCCCAACGTCCGCCTTCTCTTCAGCGTGCCGACGGCTGGAGGGGTTGCGACGCAGCTGGCCGAGCGCCCGGTGCTGATTTCGAAGATCACCGCTGACAGCTCACGGGCCGTCTATGTCGGCGATGACGACAATCCAGGGCAGTACGACCTCTTCAGCATTCCCATCGGCGGTGGCGTAGCGACCCAGCTCAGCGATGTCCACATCGGAGGCGACGGCGGAATCCTTACGACCTGGGATCTCAGCGCCGAAGGCAGCCGAGTCGTCTATCGGGCCCGGCTCAGCTCTGACGACCCCTATGAGCTGTTCAGCGTCAGCGTGACGGGAGGACCTTCGACGCGGCTCAACGACGATCTCGTCACTGGCGGCGAGATCACCTCGGTGGCCCTGAGCCACGACGGCACCAGGGTGGTCTATAGAGCCGATCAGGAGTCGGATGGGAAGTTCGAGATTTTCAGCGTGCCCCTGGGAGGCGGTATCGTGACACGGCTCAACTCGCCACTGATCGCGGGACGTACGGTCAAGCGTTTCACCATCGGCCCGGACGACGCCAGCGTGCTCTACATTGCCGACCAAGATTCCGACGATGTATTTGAGCTCTATCGCGTACCTCTCACAGGTGGCTCATCGAGCAAGTTGAGCGGCGCCTTGGTCAGTGGTGGAAATGTCACAGAGGCTCTCTTTGCGCCGGACGGCGGTCACGTGGTCTACCGAGCAGATGGCGACACCGATGATATGTACGAGCTCTATGCCGTCCCGAGCCTGGGAGGCTCGGTCGTCAAGGTCAGTGGTCCCTTGGTGGCTGGAGGTGATGTCGAGTTCAATTCCAGCAGGATCAGTTGGCTGGTCGATGAATCGAGCCAGTGGGTCGCCTACCTAGCCGATCAGGACACGGATCATGTGACTGAGCTCTATGCCGGCCCCTTGGCCGGCGGCCAGGTGAACAAGCTGAGTCCGCCGATGATGAACGGAAGCGATGTTGCTGCCGGACTCATCACGCATCAGGGTCATGTCGTCTTTCGAGCAAATACAGAAGTTGGTCTCTTCCATGGTGGTCCCATCACTGAGCTCTACCATGAGCTCTACAGCTCTGCGTTGAGCGGTGGACCGGCCATCAAACTAAACACACCCATGATGCGCCGCATCAATAGTTTCTCCGAAATAGGGGACCTTTTTCAGGTGCATTCCGGAGAGGTCTTTTACATCGCGCCTCAGGAAACCGTTGTCGCGGAGGCTTACCGCGTTGCGATCACCGGCGGTTCCCCCATCCGTCTCAATATACCGACGGCGGCCGTCTTGAGCTTTCAGCTCAGCCCCGATGGAAGCTCGTTCTTTTACACCGGAGCTGTCATACCGGGGCGATCCCATCTATTTCAACGGCCAACCTCTAGCCCCGGAGAGCATCTTCAGCTCAGTGCACCATCGAGCTTCGTGCGCGGCTTGACCGATCAGATCGAGATGAGCACTCCGACCGGTCAAATCGTCTTTAGTGGCTCTCAGGAGACCTTGAAAAGCGAGCTCTTCAGCCTTCCACTCCAGGGCGGGCAACCCCTGAGGCTCAGCGACACCATGGTGGTGGGAGGCCACTTGGACTCCTTTGTCCTGAGCCCCGACGGGACGAGACTGGTTTACCTGGCTGACCAAGATACGGCAGGTTCTACAGAGCTCTACAGCACCTCGGTGACGGGAGGGGATGTGGTCAAGCTCAGCATTCCTCCCGCTGACGGCGGAGGCGCTCTCTTTCGCCTAACCGAGCCGTTTACGCCGGATGGTCAGACAGTCGTCTACAAGGCGTATCAGGGCCCAGATCCCGATTGCGGTCTCCTTTATGTAAAATTTGAGCTGTTCAGCGTCGCCAGCCAAGGAGGGGCTGCGCGAACGCTCTATTCGCCTCAAGGAAAGTGTGAGGATATCTTCGAATTCAAGATCGACTCGACAGGAAGCTTCGTCGTCTTCACAACCTTTGTCTATAAAGAGGGTACGACCAAACTCTTCAGTGTGCCCGTAACAGGGGGTACAGTAGTCGAACTAAATCCCCTGGGAAGGGTTAGCTTTTTCGAAGACGGTTTCGAAATCACCGCTGACGGCACCCGCGTCGTGTTCGAGGGCCGCGTCGAGGGTGATGAAGAGGATCAGCTCTACAGTGTTCCAATTGGTGGCGGTGAGGTGGTTCGCCTCAATGACTTCTTGCCAGCAGGCGGTCGCCTTTCTGATTTTGGTCTTAGCTCCGACGGTCAGCGAGCAGTCTATAGGGCATCTCAAGTTTTGTTCGAACAACCCCATCTGCTCTACAGCGTATCGGTCGAAGGCGGACCTACCACAGAGCTCAGTGGCACTATGGTAGACGGGGGGGGGGTCGGGCGGTTCGCCATCAGCTCCAGCTTTGGCCGCGTGATCTTTTCAGCGGACCGGGAAACCGACGGGGTCGTCGAGCTCTACAGTGTCTCTCTGGCAGGCGGCCCGGTGAGCAAGCTGAGCAACGAGTTGGCGTCTGGCGATCAGGTCGACGAGTTCATCATCAGTGAGGATTCTGAGCACGTGGTCTACCGTGTACGTCGAACCCAAGACGACTATCCCGAGCTCTACAGCGCGCCCCTCGGTGGTGGGCCTGCGGTTCTCCTGTCCCACCCCCTGACCGTTGGTGAGTCCATCGACTTGTTCGAAATCAACGCTCAAGGGTCCCACGTCCTCTACTACGTAGAACAAGCAGCTGAAGATTCCGGTGCTTTCTACCGCGTTCCGATGGCAGGAGGCCAAGCTATTCGTTTCAGCTCTAGCTCTATCCGCATCTCTGACCAGTTCCTCCGCCCGGATGAGCATTGGTTCTCATCCGACGGTTCCAGCTTGCTTTACGCCGGCACACTGGACGGCGATTTCTCGGAAGAGGTGTACTTGGCTGAAGAGTTGGATCTGTTTCTCGACGGATTCGAGTCGGGCAGCACAGACCAGTGGTCGGCCACGGTACCAGAGTTGCCTTGATCCATGGGCCAGGCACTTTTGAAGTGCCTGGCAACTGATCCGTCTTCGGCCAGTAGTGCTCGACCTATCCACCCCCACGCTCCCCAACCTTCCCCTCCGCCGCCATCTTCGCCAACAGCATCTCGAAGACGATTCTGCGAAACCCTTCCTGCACCTGCGGACTGTTGAGGTACTGCATCATCTGGTTTTGGTGCGCTGCGCCGGACTCGATGACGGCATCGTCGAGGGCGCTCGGGAAGTCGCCGAGGAGGGCTTGCTCGGGGGAGTTGTTGGCGATCTGGTGGAGGACGGTTGGGTTGTCGTGGATCTTGTCGCGTAGGGTTTGGGCGTAGCTGAGGAGGTCGCTGCCTCTCAGGTCTTCGGTGTCGAAGAGCTCGTTCAGGCGGGCGATGATCTGCGACAGCCACTCCTCTTCCTTGTTGCGGGGCTTGCCGGTGCCCAGGGCAGACGCTGGGGCGAGGCCGATGTCGTCGCCGTCTTTGACCAGCCGTAGGTCTTGCTGCTTGATCTTCGACAGGCGGTAGTGGCTCAGCTGGACGGTGCTGAGGTCGATGGGGTCGTCGTCGGGGGCGGTTTCGCGCAGCAGGGGGGCGAGGTGGCGGGCGTAGAGGCTGAGCTTCTCGAGGTCGGGGCTGTCGTAGTCGACGATCTGCGACATGAACTCGTAGTAGCGGGTGAAGGCCACCAAGTCGCCCTTGAACATGCCGAGGGCATCGAGGGCCTTCTTGGCTTCGTTCATCTGCGTCTCGGCGTTGGCGAGGATGACCGGGTCCCCCAGGGTCTTGGCGCGGTCGAAGAGGTCCTTGTGCTGGAGGTGGGCGGCGTGGGCCTGCTGGTAGCGTGCCTGCCAGCGCTCGACGGCGGGCTTACAGACCGTGCTGATGGCGGCGCCGCTCTTGCTCTTGACGAAGTAGATGTCGCTGAACTTCTGGACCTCCGTCCACAGGAAGATGCGGGCCGCCCGCAGCTTTTCGTAGAGGTCCCAGATCAGGTTTGGGTCGGAGACGTCGAGCAGCTCCGCCGTCTGGTAGTAGACCTGAAACGCCGCCAGCACGTCCTCCGGCTCGTTGAAGAAATCCACCACGTAGGTCTCTTCCTTGCCGGGGTACTTGCGATTGAGCCGCGACAGGGTTTGCACGCAGTCGAGGCCGCCGAGCTTTTTGTCGACGTACATGGCGCACAGCTTGGGCTGGTCGAAGCCGGTCTGGAACTTCTGGGCGACGATCATCACTTGGTAGTCGGCCGTGTCGAACGCCTGGCGCATGTCCCGGCCTTTGAGGTGGGGGTTCATGCTGGTCTCGGTGAACTTCTCGCCGAGCATCTCCTCGCAGTGGGGATCGGTGGCGCTGAAGGTCACCTCGCCGGAGAAGGCGACCATGGCCCGCATGGGGTGATAGCCCTGCTTCTGGACGTACTTGTCGAATTCCAGCTTGTAGCGCACCGCCTCCTTGCGCGAGCCGGTGACCACCATGGCCTTGGCCTGGCCGTTCAAGAGACCCATCACCGTGGTGCGGAAATGCTCGACGATCTCCTTCACTTTCTGGGCGATGTTGTAGTCGTGCAGACGCACCCACTGGCCGAGCTTGACCTTGGCCTTCTTCTTGTCGACCTCGGTGTCGGCGCTGGCGATCTTCTGCGCCAGCTGGTAGGCCACCTTGTAGTTGGTGTAGTTCTTCAGCACGTCGAGGATGTAGCCCTCCTCGATGGCCTGACGCATGCTGTAGACGTGGAAGGCTTGCGGCTTGTTGGTCTTCGACGGCGGCTCGTCGGGCTTGGGTAGGCGGCCGAAGAGCTCCAGGGTCTTGCTCTTGGGAGTCGCCGTGAAGGCGTAGTAGCTGAGGTTGGGGGAGTAGCGACGCACGGCCACCGCCTCGGCCACCCGATCCTCCGTCGAACGCTCGTCCTCTTCCTCCGAACCCGCCGCCACCAGGACGTTCTTGAGGTCGATGGCGGTGCGCCCCGACTGCGACGAGTGGGCCTCGTCGGCGATGATGGCGAAACGACGCTCCTTGAGGCTGACGCTGTCTTCGATGGCCTTGAGGACGTGGGGGAAGGTCTGGATGGTGACGATGACGATGGGCTGGCTGCGCTCCAGGGCGTGGGCCAGCTTCTCGGACTTGGAGCCCTGGCCCTCATCGCGGTTGATGCGACCGACGACGCCGTCGGCGTGCTCAAATTGATAGATGGTGTCTTGCAGCTGGTCGTCGAGCACCGTGCGGTCGGTGACCACGATGACGGTGTGGAAGACCTTCTCGCCTGCCCCGTCGTAGAGGGACGACAGCTGATGGGCCGTCCAAGCGATGGAGTTGGACTTGCCGGAACCGGCGCTGTGCTGCACCAGGTATTTGTGGCCGGGGCCTTCTTCGAGGCTCTTGCCCACCAGGCGGGTGACCAGGTCCCACTGGTGGTAGCGGGGGAAAATAAGGGTTTCTTTCTTGTGGTGGCGCCCTTGCCAATCTTCTTCGGTCTTGATCTCCAGGTGGATGAAGCGGCCGATGATCTGGAGCAGGTTGGCGGGGGCGAGCACGTCGTTCCACAGGTAGGCGGTGGCGTAGGTGTCGAGGTCCTCCGGCGGATCGTTGCCGGCGCCGCCGTCCTCGGTGCCGCGGTTGAAGGGCAGGAAGCGCGTCTCGGCGCCCGCCAGGCGGGTGGTCATGTATGCCTCGTATTGGCTGACGGCGAAATGCACCAGGGCCCCCCGCTTGAAGGTGAGCAGGGGCTCCGGCTTGTGGGTGGCCGGGTCCTTCGGTAGGCGGGTCTTGCGATATTGCTGCTTGGCGCTCTCGACGGCTTGCTTGAATTCGCTCTTCAGCTCCAGGGTGACGACGGGGATACCGTTCAAGAACAGCACCAAGTCGATGCGCCAGCGCCTGGCTCGGGTGCCGCTTGCCTCGAGCTGGGCCTTGGTGGTGTGGGGGCTGTAGACCAACTCGGGCACCAGGCGCAGGATGTTGCCCTCGTACATGGCCAGGGTGGTGGGGTTGAGGCCGTGCTCGGGCTTGAACTGGCAGAGCTTGAAGGAGGCGGACTTGTCGCGCAGCTCGTGACGCAGCACGCCGAGGGTGCCGAAGGTGCGCAGGCTCTTGTCGGTGGCTTGCGGATCGACCTTGCCCAGCTGCGAGGCGAGCTTGGCGAGGAAGGCTTGCTCGGGGTCGTTGGGATATAGCTTCTGGTACTTCTTCCAGGTCTGCGGCTGCGTCGTCTTGACGTAGTCGAGGCAGTCGGAGGTATAGAGCGCCAGCTGACGGTCGTAGCCCGACGGCGTGCCCAGCTGCCAGCCGCCTTCGAGCATCTGGTGGATGATGTCCCGCTGGAAGGCGGATTCTCGGGCGTCGGCGGTCATGGGGTCTCCGTTGCGGTCGAGGACTCGGGGGCCTTCCAGTTGCGGACGTCGATCTTGCCGGTGACGGCGGCTGAGATGAGGGCGGTGCGTCGTTCTTGGAGGAGGTCGACAGTCGTCTCAGCGGTTCCTATCAACTCGTCAAATGTACTCAAGTGCTTCGACAATTCGGCCACAATTAGAACCTGCTCCCTGGCGGGTGGAAAGGCGACTACAAAATTTCGAATAGCCTCGACATTGACCCTTTTGAAAGTCGATCCAACCATGGCAAGGTCTAATTGGCTCCCTACGACCGATGATTTCAAGCAGTGCAGAAGGAACGGGGATTCAGTAGATGAGCTGGGCCGAATAAGACAGACGTCTTGCCCCATGGCAAATGGAGGAAGATCTTTGCCGACGAGGGATGCTTCTCCTACAGTTGCATTCCGAGTGTAGATAATATCGCCGGTTTGGGGCCGCCGCCCTCCTTCGACCAACGCCTTATAGAACAGCTTGGTTGTTCGTTTTGCCGAGGTCAAGTCGACATACCAACCCTTAACTTCGCCAATGCTGGCAAGAGGATACCCGTCGTCGACGAACTCTGCAGTTATATGCTTGCAATCGACCAAGCGAGAGTAATATTTCAGAGCTGCTATGGTCCAATGCGCCGGAACCTCCCCCAACCATTCGACGCCCGAATCGCGCATGGGGACGTCGGGGTCCAAGCCTTCGGTGACCGCATGACTGATGACGGCCTGGCGTTTCTCTTTGAGCAAGGCGATGAGCTGCTGCTGCTTCTCAATCAGCGCATCCATCTTTGCCGTCTCGTAGTCAAGGAACTTGGCGATTTGGGTCTGTTCTTCTAGAGGAGGTAACCAAATGCGAATAACGGAGACATCTGCTCCCGTGAGTAAGGGCTGAGCAGTTGTTGAAATGAAGGGGGTGTAGTCGACTACCGCCAACGCGTGACGAACGAACTCAAGAGAAGTCCCGGGCATCAAGTCGACAATAAGCGCGTTATCCGAGATCCAGCTTAGCGGAGGTGCCACATTCACGGCTCCGCAGGCACCCACACGGCCAACGATAAGAGTTTGCTCGGTTCGTAGGAACTCTGGCGAGAAGCCAATGGGGCCGTTCGAACCATAGACAACGAAGGTCCCTTCGTGCTTGGAGAACCCACTTGGAGGCGATTTGCCCGAAGATACTTTTGCTACTCGGCGAAGATAGAGCGTCGGCACACTACTTCTCGAACTCACGAGTGCATCTCCCGCAACATCGCCATAATCTCACCGCTCAACACATCCAAATCCGCATCAATCTCCGCCAAATCCCGCGGCGGCTCATATTGATAAAAGTGTCGGTTGAACGGAATCTCATAACCCACCACCCCGATCTGCCCATCCGCAGCATCACACTTCCCCGCATCGATCCAAGCATCCTTCACATGGGGCGCCACTTCCTTGTTGAAGTACGCCTCGTTGACCGCATCGACATTCTCCCCCAGGGCGGTCTCGGCGGTGAGCGGCACGTCCTCGTTGTCGCGCAGGTTGCTGTCGGGCTTGAATTCGACGACCTTGCCTTTGTATTCGAAGGCGCCATACATGGGCTGTGCTGGGGTCGCCAGCACCTTGTGGACCACCGGCTCGGCGTTGGGATCGGTCCAGCTGATGGCGTCGATGAATTGCTTCTTCTCCTTCGCGGTGAGCTTGGCGCCCGTCACCTTGAGGGCCTTCTTCAGCTTCTTCTCGAACGCATTGAAGTCGTCGTGGACGTCGGTGCCGAGCTCCTGCTGTAGGGCGCGAGCCTTGGTGAGCAGCTCCTTCTGCACCCACCAGGTCTTGGCGTCGAGCAGATCCTTGACCTGCGCCTCCTTGAGGTCCTTGAAATCGGCCTTGACCATGGCCCGCACCTCGGCTTCCACCTCCGCCAGCTGGCCATAGGCCCCGTCGCTGGCGTCGTCCGTCCAGCTCTGGCCATACAGCTCGTAGACCTGCCGCATGGGGGCCTCCAGCTTGCCGCTGGCGAAACGTAGCCCGGCCAGGCGTTCGTCGCTGCATTGCACCGCCAGACGCAAGGGTCGTTCGACGGTGATGCGTCGATAGCCGAATTGGTAGTAGTCGAAAATCTTGCTGCCGAAGGTCCGCTTGTCGGCTTTTTTCTTGCGACTCGTCGTCGGTTGGGAGCTGGAAGAATCCGCGGTGCCGTCGAGGTCGTAGGTCTCCACCGCCTCGAACTTGCCGAAGGTGCGGGTGATCAAGGCGATGCCCTCGTCGCCGATCTCCTGCCGCTTCGAGCCGAGGCTCTTGCGCATCTTCTGGTAGAGGTGCACGCCGTGGATCAGCTGCACCTTGCCCTGGCGCTCGGCGCTCTTCTTGTTCGACAGGATCCACACATAGGTGGCGATGCCAGTGTTGTAGAACATATCCGTCGGCAGGGCGACGATGGCCTCGAGTAGGTCGTTCTCCAGGATGTAGCGACGGATCTCGCTCTCGCCGCTGCCGGCGCCGCCGGTAAACAGGGGCGAGCCGTTGAGGATGATGCCGATGCGGCTGCCGGGCTTGGCTTTGTCGTTGGGGTCGTAGTCGCGCATCTTGCTGAGCAGATGCATCAAAAACAGCAACGAGCCGTCGCTCACCCGCGGCAAGCCGGGGCCGAAGCGTCCGTCGTGGCGCTTCACCTGGTGCTCGCTCTTGATTTCCTTCTCGACCTTCTTCCAGTCCACACCGAAGGGCGGATTGGACAGCATGTAGTCGAAGGTGTCGGCGTAGAGCTGGTCGTCACTGAGGGTGTTGCCGAGCTTGATGCGACTGACGTCCTGGCCCTTGATCAGCATGTCGCCCTTGCAGATGGCGTAGCTCTCGGGGTTGAGCTCCTGGCCGAAGGCCCGCATCACCGCCCTGGGGTTGAGCTCGTGCACGTAGTCCATGCCGCTGGAGAGGAAGCCGCCGGTGCCCGCCGTCGGGTCGTAGATGGTGCGGATGATGCCCGGCTCGGTCAGCGCCGCGTCGTCCTCCATAAAGACGAGGGAAGTCGTCAGGCGCACGATGTCGCGGGGGGTGAAGTGCTCGCCCGCCGTCTCGTTAGAGCTCTCCGCAAAACGCCGGATCAGCTCCTCGAAGACCAGCCCCATGTCGTGGTTGCTGATCGCTCGGGGGCTCAGATCCGTCGTCGCCACCTTCTGCACCACCTTGAAGAGCAGGTTGGCCTCGTTGAGCTTGGCGACGAACTCGTCGAAGCGGAAATGCTCGAAGATCTCGCGGGCGTCGCGGGAGAAACACTCGACGTAGGTGAGCAGGTTGCTCTTGATATCGCTCTTGCCCAGCTTCGAGAGGTCCATGGGCGAGGTGTTGTAGAAGGATTCCCCCGCCGCCTTGAGGAGGAACTTCTCCCGCGCCGTCTCCTCGAGCTGCGTCATGGTCGCCAGCTTCTCGACCTGCGCTAACACCTCCGCCTTGCGGGGCTCCAGCACACACTCCAACCGTCGCAGGATGGTGAACGGCAGGATGACCCGGCCATATTGGGATTGCTTGAAATCGCCCCGCAGCAGATCGGCGAGGGACCAAATGTAGGCGGCGACTTGCGAGAAGTTGGTGGTCGAGGAGGCGTCGGTCGTCATGGAGGGTCCTATCAATGCGAGACCATAAGTTGAGGGGCCGTGGGCCGAGGGGAATTTCCAATGATCTGACCAGAGCATCATGCCATCGGTCAGTGGAAAGGATGATAGCGGGCCAAGGAGAGGAGGTCGAGATGGAGTGGCCTATCGATTTGGCCCGTTGACACCCCACCAGCCCCACGAATAGGACTCCCAGCCCACAAAGAACCGGACCCCACCAACTCATCCTGGGGTCCCAAAACCTGGGAGAACTGCAATGCTGATCCATCCCACCGCCGCCCGAAGTGTATCCACTCGGACCGCCCGCAAAGGCCAGCGACAAGCCGTCCTGCGGAGCGCCCGCGGAGATATCGCCGCCCTCGCCGACGACCTCCGAGCCCTCGACGCCCGTATCGCTGGAATCGTCGAGGGACTGCCGACACAAGCCGCAACCTTCGACGCCCTGTCCGAGCTGGCCGACGGCCTGCGCTGCGTCCAGAGTGATCTCCTGGCCGACGCCGTCGAGACCCTCGATGCTTTGTCCTCCCGCAACGACACCGAGCTACGACGCCGCTGTGCAGAGCGCCGGGCATGGCGATTGGCGGAAGGAGAGTGAAAGCCGACGCAACAACCGACGGGACGCAACGGCCGCTCGGTGGTCAGAACGACAACCTGCCCAATCGCCTCCTGCGCGACGGTCCACGTTCCCTTTCGGACGCCGAGTTGGTGGCCGTGTTGCTGCACTCCAGTTGCCGTCGCGGCTTGGCATCGGAGATTGCCCACGACCTGCTGCGCGACCTCGGAGGGCTGGCAGGGCTGAGTGAGGTCGACGGCCACTTGATCGACCGTCCAGGGGTCAGCAAAGTCCGGGCGGCGATTCTCATGGCTGTCCGTGAGCTCGCCGCCCGGCTCGGACGCACCAAGCTACTCGAGCGCCAAGTGCTCGATCACCCTGCCGTCGTCGCCAATTACTTGACCTTGCGATACGCCCGCGCCGACCAGGAAGTCCTCGGCGTCCTCTTCCTCGACACGCACCACCGCCTGATCGCCGATCGCGAGCTGTTCCGCGGCACCTTGACGCGCATCCAGGTCGAGCCCCGCCAGATCTTTCGGGAGGCGCTGCGCTATCGAGCGTCCTCGATTGCCTTGTTCCACACGCACCCGACCGGCGACCCAACGCCATCGGAGGACGATCGCGCCTTCACCCGTCGCATCGATCAGGCGGGCCGTCTGGTGGGGATTCGGCTGGTGGATCACCTGATCCTTGGTGGGTTAGGCCGGTGGACGTCCATGACCCGCCAAGGGCTGATCTGAGGTAGCCCAGAGGGCCCCCAGGGCCGGTGGAAGGCCCGATGATGACTGGGCCATGGGTTGCCTTGGTCCCTGAGTGAGAGGGCATACCACGGCCCTGAAGCCTTCCCCATGGGATCTCCGCGGGGATGCCAGATGCTCCGGCCGCTGGGCAGCCCAAAGCTGCCAACTCCGCCCGCACCACCCCTGATCGATCGTTTCCGCGACATTCCGCGAGATATCCGCGTTGGGGTGGTTGACCACCCTGGGCGTTCCTTGATGGCTTCCACGTCTGCACAGTGATGCAGAACACAACGGGGACGGACAACCCGCCCTCGAAACCGCTTCAAAGGAGCACCCCATGTCAGCCACCACTGCAACCACCGCCGCAACCCCCACCACCGCCACCCCGGACTTCGAATTCTTCCAAGGCACCCTCAGTGAGAGCAGCACCCGTCCTCAGATCACCGTCCGCAGGGGCGGCCTGATGGTCATCACCCGTGCCGCCGTCGACATGTTGGGTGACGCGGTGACCCATGTGCAACTGGCCTACGACGCCAAGACCGGCACCGTCGGCATTCGGACCGCCACCGAAGACACCGCAGGCGCCTACCGGCTGCGCACCCAGCCGAAGGGGCCGTCCCGACTGGTGAGCGGCAAGCGGTTCTTCCAACACCATGGCCTGACGGTCGACAAGGCCCACACCTACACCGCCGAAACCTTCGGCAACGGAATCGTCGGCTTCCGGCTGACGGTTACTGAGGCGACCGAACCCGCCACCGACTCCGCCACCCCGGCCCCTGCGAAGAAAGCCGCTCCCCGCAAGATCAAGACCGCGGCTTGATGTCCGCTGAATCGTCCACCGCCCCTCCCGTGCTCAACCGACCGGGAGGGGCTTTTCTTTTCAGAGCCCACAACCACGAAGGAGATTCGAATGTCACGACGCAATCGCTACGAGCTCAACTATGCCCGCATCCAGGCCCTGCTACGGCGACCTCTCGTCCAGCTGCAACCCGAGGACGTGATCCGGCTCAAAGGCGACGGCTTCATGGACCTCGTGGCGGAGGTCCTCCTGCCGTGCGAACAGACGGGCGCGACGATGCTGTCGATATGCCATTACTTTGAAATGAACGGGGATCTCTGTCAGGACCCCGAGATGACGATCCGCCTGTTCCATCCCGGCTCGACGGCCGATCGAGTCATGACGCCGTCCACCGGCTCGAACTGGGGACGCGCTGACGCAACGACCTACCAGCAATCCATCCCACCGATCTTCCAAGACGTGCATCCGGCCCCTGGACGCTACCGTCCCGGC
>JAJCXR010000033.1 GCA_029263315.1 Acidobacteriota bacterium
CAAGGTGGCGGAGCAGGTCTCGGTGCCGTCGCAGAAGAGACCGTTGGAGCACAAGCCGTCGTTGGTGGTGAAGTCACAGGAGTCCGTGCCTTCGTTACAGGAATCGACGGTGCAGGAGACGCCGTCGTCACAGGTGGGCGCGCTGCCCGCCTGGCACGAGCCGGCGTTACAGGTCTCGGTGCCGTCGCAGTAGAGACCGTTGTCGCAATCGGCGTTGACCGTACATTCCGGACCGCCGCCACCGACGGCGAAGACGAGATCGTCGGCGTCGTCGTAGGAGCCGCCGGAGCAGGAGCTCTGGCTGCCTTGATAGCGGAAGTTGGCACGTACCGCCTGCAGGCTACCGGCCGGCAGGGTGTACTGGGCGGTCAAGGTCTGGGCGCCGCCGCCGCTGGGGCTGACGGAGCCGATCAACGTCCACACCGGGTTGGTGGCGTCGGCGGCGTAGTAGAGGTCGAGGGTATCGGAGGTCCCGGTGCTCCAAGCGTAGACCGTGGCCGCCACTTCGACGGTGGCGCCTTCGGCGAAGTCGAAGCCATCCAAAGTGGAGACGACGATGCGATCGTTCGACTCGTCACTGTGGTAGCTGCCGGAGGTGCCGTCGTTGCACGCATCCAAGGTATTGGAGGCGTTGGGTTCCGCCGGGCTGAGGCTGGCGGAACGGCTGTCGACCAAGGTCGTGGAGTCGCAGGAGCTACCGGCGACGGAGCAGCGCGGGGCGCCGAGACCGGCATCGTAGGTGGCGATCTGCGGACCATTCTGGCCCTCAGGCGTCACCGTGATGCTCATCGGAGCGGTGCGGCTGACGGAGCCGTCGTTGCCCACCACGTCGAAGTTGAAGGTACCCACCGACTGCGACAGGTTGACCGAGAAGGTGGCCGTCGAGTTGGCGGTGGGGCTCACCGAGCTGGGCGAGAAACCACAGCCGATGCCCGACGGATTGCCGGAGCAGGACAGGTTGACCGTGCCGCTGTAACCGGCGATGGCCGTCACCGTGCAGGTGGACACCGCGTTGGCACCCTGCTGCACGCTCTGGCTGGTGGGCGAGCAGGAGACGGAGAAGTCCGGGGCGGAGGCAGGCTGCACCGTGTCGCAGGCCGAGGCCGGACCCATGCAGGTATTGCTACCGACCATCGGGATGACAACGTACGAGTAGTTGCGGCCGTTCTGCAGACCGGTGTCGGTGAACGAGGTGCCGGAACCGGAAGCGACCTTCACCTTGCCGAAATCGCAAGCGAAGATGCCCTCGGCGCGGTAGACCTGGTAGTTGGTGGCACCGGAGACGGCGCCCCAGCTCAAGGAGACCTGATTGTTGCCGGAGGTCGCGGTGACATTCGGTGCGCTGGTGGGCGTGCCGGAGCAACCGTTGTTGGTCACCGTCGGCGTCCCGCAAGCGATCTGTTGCGTGTTGAAGGCGTTGAAAATGGCTTGCATGTGGGGCGTGCCGTTGTTGATGTTGCCATCGTCATCGTCCGCCGCCAGGTAGTTCATGTAGCCACTGGTGCCTGAGCAACCGCCGTTCGGCGGGCTGCCGGAGAACCAGGTGCCGGTGGCACCGGCGCCGATGTAGGTCAAGCGGGCGGTCAGCTCATGGGCCGTCTGGGCGTTCATGCCGGTGGCGGGAAGCTCGCGCTTCCAGAGGTTCCAGACCGCTTCCGAGTAGACGCCGCCCACACAGTGGACGCTGCCGCCGCAATTGGCGTTGGACCAGGTGTAGGTGTGGGGGTTGTTCGACTGACGCTTGATGTAGTCGATGTCACGCACACCGGTGCAGGTGTCGCAGGGGTCGCCGTTGCCGGAGCAGACGGAGCCCTGGAAGTTGCGGCCGATGCAGGAATCGTTGAGGCGCAGGGCGGTGTAGATGTCGGCGATGCCTTCACCCGAGGGGCTGGCGATACCACCGTTGGCATCGTTGGCATCCATGCCGTGGCCCCACTCGTGGTCGAACACACCGGCGATCTCACCGGTGTTGGCGCAACCACCGCCGGAGCGGTAGAAGTTCACCGTCGAGCCGTTCCAGAAGGCGTTGCAGGTGCTGTTGATGTTCATGTTCGAGGTCAGCTGGTTGGTCAACCAGGTATTGCTCGGCAACTGGCCGCGACCGGTTTCCTTGATCCGGTTGAGCTCGTAAAAACCGGAGCGGGAGGCGTGGGTATTGCCGGCGCCGCCGAAACCAGGGGTGGTGCAGTCGGTGCCGCCGGAGACGCCGAAATCGAGACCACCGCTCTGGGTCAGGCTGCTGGAGCCACAGTTGTCGCTCATGCGCACATATTGACCGGTGAGGCTGGCGGTGAAGCTACCGCTGCCGGCGAAGTTGCCGCCGGTGTCTGCGACGGCCGTGCCACCGCTGGTGGAGACGCTGATCCAAGGCATCGGCCAACCGGGCTGCTCGACACCGTCTGGCACCACGCCGTCGTTGGTGACCGGCAGGACGCCGCCCTTGGCCTCGGCGTATTGGTTCATGTCCTGCATGGAGATCACCTCACCACTGTGGGCGTCCACCAGGACTTCCCACGTGCGGTGATCACCGGGGATGACCGGATGCAGCTCCCACACCAGGCGATGGCCATAACCGACGCCGCTTTGCAGGCCGCTGGCCATCGGGATGAAGATCAGGTGGTCCTTGTTCCAGGTGCCGTCGAATCTTTTCGGGGCCATGAAATTGGCCGCTGCCCGCAAGGCCGTTTCGAGGTCGATGTTGGGCTGCTCGGAGGTCGTGATGTCATTCCAACGGTAGGTGCTCATCAGGTTAAGCTTGCCATGGTTGATGACGCCGCTGATGTAGCTGTCCTTGACCGGCACATCGCCGATGGTGCGCTGGATGAAGAGTTGCACGATGGTGCCGTCGCTGTGCACCGTGGTGCGGGCGGGGGAAAGCTCCGCCGGGTTGATCTGCAACTCTTGGGCATAGGTTTCCAAGAAGTTGCGGAAGGCGTTGCGAGCCGCCTCGGCCCGCTGCGCCGTGGTCTGGCCAGCGGGGGTGCGGGGGCTGAGCAGGGTGTGGGAAGGCAACAAAGTCTCGAAGCGACCGGTGTGGGCGTCGACGCGGGCGCTGTCGCGCTGGATGCCCATCTTGATCAGGGCACGGTTGGCGCGCTCGGCCACTTCGGGGCTGAGATTGTGCAGTTGGGTGGGGGCGCCCTCGATGGTGAGACCGGTGGCCATGAAGGCCCGGTCGCCGAGGTCGTCGGCCTTCTTGTCGGCCGGCGGCTCGACGAAGGCTGCGACTTGCAGGGAGAGGGCGCTGAGGGTGATCAGCGCCAGCGTCCAAAGAACTGAGCGAGTACATCGATGCATGTTGTGTTTCCTCTTTCGATCGACGTTTGATGGGTTGCTTCCCGGCCGGAACCAACCTCCAAGAAATTCGTGCCAAACCACCACGGAAGCAACCGTTGGGTTCGGCTTCTCGGAGCTACGATGGGCTCTGGGTTGCCTACCAAACGATTTGAGCTAGAGGGTTCGACCACCGAAAATTCGCAATGTCCACCAGAGGTTGCAAGACCTGGGCCAAGCCTTGGGGTCCCCTCCAACGGTCGCCGGAATCGTCGCAAACGCTGGATCGTTCAGGTCTTAGGGCTGGGGAGTAAGGGCGATGGGAAGACTGCACGTTGACAGACTTGAGAATCTGTCGTCTCAGACTTGAGAATGGCGCGGCCCGGCGGCCCGGCGATCCGGCGATCCGGCGATCCGGTGGCCCGGCGATCCGGGGCACGTCAGATGGCTAGATCCCGCAGCAGGGAGGCCAGCAGCCGTTCTTCTTCGATGGCTTTGCCCACCTGCACCATGGCGTCGGCCAGGCCGTCGTCCCAACGGGCGTAGACCGGGTGACCCACCAAGTCGGGGGCCAAGACTTGCTGGCGACTGGCCTCCAGGTAGTCGGCGGCCCGATAACGCCAGGGTTGGAAAGGGAAGGTGCGGTAGAGATCGTTGGCGACCCGGATGCCGTGCCAATCGAAGTCGCCGTGGTAGCGCAGCTTGGCGCCGCCCACGGACAGGTTCTTGAGCAGGGCGAGGACGGCAGGCCCGGGTCGTTCTCCGGTCACCACCAGCGGACGGCAGCCGGCCGGATAGCGATCGGCGGCGGCGGCCACGACGACGGGATGGTGGCAGACAAAGACCGTCGTGCCGACGGCCATTTTGAGGTCACTGCGATGGATCTGGCGCAGTGTCAGGCGCATCGGCTCCCCCTGATGGGCCAGGGCGCTGATGGCGCGACACAGGGCGGTGCTGGCGGTGGGACGTAGCCCGAGGGTCAGAACATCGCTGCTCACTTCGTCGCGCTCGACGCCGGCCCAGTGCCATAGCTTACGCCGCTCTTCCGGCTGCGTCGCCACCGGGCGCCGGGCCATGGTGGCGAGGGCTCGAAGCACCAACTCACCGGCCGGTTGTCCGACGTCGAGGGCGTGCTGATCCCCCAGCAGACGGAAGGCCAGGGGGCGCAGGCTCTCCCCCGGGCTGGGCAGGGAGGCGACGACATCGAGGACCGAGCGCACCAAGGCGATCTCCCTGCCTGCTGCCAGTTGCTCTGGCAAACGATCTTCCTCCAAACGGACCAGCCAGTGGAGGAGCTCGGGACGGCTTTGCAGGATGGGATGGCCGGCCGCCTGCTGGCGCCAGGGGCTCATGACGACAACGCCGGGGACCGGCTGCGGCGTCTGCACCGCTGCCGAAGCCTCTTCCGCAACCAATTGCAAGGCCTCCTGCAAAGTGATGGCGAAGCGCGAGGCGCGCAGGGACGCATCGAGGGTGGTGAGGTCGAGGTGCAAGGGTCCCGTCGCCACTTTCAGGCCGAAGATACCGGCAATGGCCAAGCGCTCGGACTCCGATGGCTCACCGAGCACGACGGTGCCACTCACTCCGCCGCCGGTCGCTGTAGCGCCGCCGGTCAGTGTATCTTCCTGACTCTTCTCCTCCACCAGACGCCAGAAGCGGTGCAGTTGGGGACGTCGCAGCAGGCGACTCAGGGTCTGACGATCTTCGTTGGAGATCGGCGGCAGTTGGGCGCTCGCCGCCTGGCTGGAAGTGGGGGGGGATGTGATCGGGGGCGGCACAGGGTGGCTCACCGCCGGCATGCCACGGCTGGTTTCCAGGGCGGCCGGGTCGACCCGGGGCGACGCCGTCGACGAGCCGGTCGGGGTGGGGGATGGCGGTGCCACGGGGCCAGTCACCGCCGGCATGCCACGGCTGGTTTCCAGGGCGGCCGGGTCGATGTAGGCAGCGGGCGGTGGCCCCGGGCGATGGGCACCCGAGGCATCGGCATCGTGGTTGCTCTGCATCTCAGTGGACATATCAGACATATCGGTAGACATACGGAGTTTCCCGCGGCCGCCCCGGTGGGCGTTCGGGTTCACGTCGGGCGCGTCCTCAAAATCTACAACGATCCTAGCAGATACCATCCCGCCATCGGACCCGCGGGGCGGGCTCAGTTGGAATCCGGTACCAGATCGAGAATCCGTTCCACCGGCCGGCCGACCACGGCCTTGTCCTCCAGCACCGCGATCGGGCGCTGCAACAGGGTTGGATGGGAGGCCATGTGGCGCAGTAGTTGGGCTTCGTCCTCGTCACCTCTGAGACCGAGCTCGCCGTATGCGCGGTCCCGCGTCCGCAGGACTTGCCGCGGCGACATCCCGAGGCGCGCCATCAACTGTTGCAGCTCGTCGACGCTCAGGGGTTGTTTGCGGTACTCCCGATAGGTGAAAGGGATGTCGTTGGCTTCGAGCAAGGCGACCGCCTTGCGACAGGTGCTTCAAGTGCGGGTACAGATCAGCTCGATCATGGGGCGCTCCAGGTAAAGTTGAGGGAGAGATGATTCTACCGGTCTAGGCTCCATCGAACCAACAGCATTGACCTCGGCGCGGAGCACGGTGGTCGATCGGCCGGAGAGACGGGGCAAGATCCGACGGGATAAGATAGGGGCAATTCGAGACCCGACGAGAGGAGCTGTAGATGCCCAAGAGTCCATGGCCGAAACGTGCTGTGTTGTTGCTGTGTTGTCTGCTGTTGGCCATTGTCGCCACCTTGGCATTGCCGTTGCCGCTCTACCAACCGGTGGTCAATGAACCGGCTAGGCTACAAGCTCTAGAGCAGCGCGGCCGAGACCACTTCGACAAGATCCTCAGCGGGCGCGACCTGCAGCGGCCGTTTCCTATCATGGCAGAGCGCCGCGAGAATCCGACCAGCCCCGCCAAGGTGGCCCTGGGACGGCTGCTCTATTTCGATCCCATCCTGTCGGGGGACAACAACATCTCCTGTGCCCACTGCCATCATCCGGATCTCGGATTCTCCGACAACCGGCGGCGGTCCATGGGCAAGGGAGGGGTCGGTCTCGGTCCCGATCGTCAGGGCGGAGCCGTCCTGCGCCGCAACTCGCCGACGGTGTGGAACGCGGCCTTCAATCATCTGCAGTTCTGGGACGGTCGAGCCAAGGATCTGGAGGACCAAGCCGGCAAACCGATCACCGATGCCAATGAAATGGCGCAGGATCCTGAACAGCTGGTAGAGGAGCTGCGAGGCATCGACGGCTACGTGCAGCTGTTCGCTGAGGTCTTCGGCGACGCCGCCGAGCCCATCACCTTCGACCACGTGACCTTTGCCGTCGCCGCCTTCGAGCGCACGTTGGTGTCGCAGAATTCCGCCTTCGACCGCTACGCGGCGGGGGAGCGCAGTGCCCTCAACGGGGCGGAGCGGCGGGGGCTCAACATCTTTCGCTCCCTGGAGACCCGTTGTTTCGAGTGTCACAACCTGCCGACATTCAACAACCCGGACTTCAAGGTCATCGGCTTGCCCGATGTCCTCGGCCTCGACGAACCGGACGTGGGCCGGGCTGAAATCGAAGGGGGCGACGCCTACCAACGGGCCTTCAAGGTGCCGACCCTGCGCAATGTGGCCCTCACCGCCCCGTACATGCACAACGGTATCTTCGAGACCCTCGACGACGTCATCGCCTTCTACGCCGACGGCGGTGGCCCGGGCCGTGGCATCGACGCACCGAACATCGACGACAAGATTCGGCCCTTCCACCTCGACGGCCAACAACGCAAGGATCTCATCGCCTTCCTGCACGCCCTGACCGACGAGTCGGCCAAACCGTCGATTCCCGAGGCGGTGCCGTCGGGCCTGCCGGTGGTGGCATCGCTGCCCAACCGGTCGCCGGAAATGGACGCCTTCGAGCCGCCGTTGGTGGAGCTGCGACAGGTCAGCGTGCGGCGGCAAGGCCATGAGCTGCATGTCGGCCCCGGTGAGCGCATCCAGGACGCCATCGACGCCGCCAACCCC
Source organism: Acidobacteriota bacterium (assembly GCA_029263315.1). Classification (GTDB taxonomy): domain Bacteria; phylum Acidobacteriota; class Thermoanaerobaculia; order Multivoradales; family J023; genus JAJCXR01. The sequence goes on from JAJCXR010000033.1 coordinate 7,276, forward strand.
GGCGACGTCGTCGTCGTCGAGCCCGGCGTCTACCACGAGACATTGACCCTCGATCTGTCGGGAATCACCTTGCGGGGCGTGGTTCGGGGCGACCAACGACCCTTCCTCGACGGCCAAGGGCGCCTCACCGACGGCATCATCGGCTCCGGCTCGGATCTGCTCCTGGAGGGCTTCGGGGTCCGTCACTACACGGCCAACGGCATCATGATCAACCTGGGCCAGAACATCACCTTCCGTGATCTGGTGCTCGACGACACCGGTCTCTATGGCCTCTACCCGGTGGAGGTGGTGGGAGTGTTGATCGAGAAGTGCTCGGTGACCGGCACCCGCGACGCCGGTATTTACGTTGGTCAGTCGAAGGACATTGTGGTGCGCGACAACGTCGCCTTCGGCAATGTCACCGGCATCGAGATCGAGAACTCGCTCAACGCCGTGGTGGAGAACAACCACGTCTATGACAACGCCGGGGGTATCCTGGTCTTCGGGCTGCCCAACAACCCGTCCAAGCTGTCGCGCAACTGCAAGGTGGTGGGCAACCGCATCATCGACAACAATCACCTCAATTTTGGCGACCCGACGGCGGTGGTGTCGTCGGTGCCCTCGGGGACCGGTATTCTGATTCTGGCCGGTGACGACGTCGAAGTCACCGGCAACGAGATCCGGGGCAACAATTCCTTCGGCATCGGCATCGCCAGCTTGCAAATGTTGCTCGGCGGCGAGGCGGCGAGCTTCGACTTGGATCCCTACCCGGACAACTGTTGGGTGCACGGCAATACCCTGGTGGACAACGGCTTAGCGCCTGACGCCTTGGTCACCGAGGCCGGTTTTCCAGGTGCCGATTTGTTGTGGGACCTGACCGGCGAAGGCAACAACTGGCGGCAGCCGGGGGCGTCGAGCTTGCCGATGACTTTGCCCGACAAGAATTGGTCGGCGCTGCGACGGATTGCCAACTATCGAATGTGGAAGCTGTTGGCCGGCCTGATGGGCTGATGCACCGGCTGCCCTGTGTGTTGATTCCTACGAACGAACGCCTTGTTGCACTCACTGCCCCCCCGAGGAGGACTGATGAAGCTTTACCGTCACCCCACCATGCGTCGCTGGCTGGTGCGCGCCTTGCTTTGCCTCGTTGTACCTCCTTGTGCCGGAGCCCAGGAGGCGACGACACCTGATATCGAGGCAACGGCTGCCGCAGCGACGGCTGCCGCACCAACGGCTGCCGCAGCGACGGCTGTCGAGGTCACCTTGGCCATGGTCGGAGGTCGCTTGATCGACGGTTTCGGCGGCGCTCCCTTGGCCGATAGCGTCGTCCTGATCGCCGACGAGACCATCGTCGCCATCGGCCAAATGGGGCAACTGGCCGTACCGGAGGGGGTACCGGTGATCTCCACCGAAGGCATGAGCGTCTTGCCGGGGCTCTGGGACATGCACGTGCACTTGATGATCGTCGGGCATTCCGATTACGAGCATTGGGACCGTACCTATCCTGACCGCTTCCAGCGGGACATCATGCCCGCCGCTGCCGAGCAGCTTCTGCATGCCGGGGTCACCAGCGCCCGTGACCTAGGCGCACCGCTGGACGAAATCCTGGCCATCAAGCGGGCCATCGCCGACGGCGCCCTGGCCGGACCGACCCTCTACGTCTCCGGTCCGTTCATCCAACATCGTCCCTATCCCGGTACGGAGGATTTCCGTTGGGGGGTCAACGGGGTGGCCGATGCCCGGGCCAAGGTCCGGCGTTTGATCGATGCCGGCGTGGACGTCATCAAGTTGATCGATCAGGACCAGATGACCATGGAAGAGGTGCAGGCGGTGGTGGACGAGGCCCACCTCCGGGGTTTACCGGTGGTGGCCCATTCCCATCGTCCCGAGGAGATTCGCCGCGGCATCGCAGCGGGGGTCGACTGCTTCGAGCACACCGGCCTCGGCACGGCGCCGGAGTATCCGGAGGATGTCTTCGAGTTGATGAAAGGGCGAGCCAATACCCTGTTCTGGACCCCCACCATCGCCCCCTTGCTGCTCTACGAAATCACCCGCGACAACCCCGAGCGCATCGACGATCCCCGGTGGCGTCACGGCTTGCCGGACGACATCGCCGCCGATGTGCGGCAGTCCCTCGACCACCTGGAACGTCTCAGCTATTACCAGCTGATGCCGCGGCGGCGTCCCACGTTGCAGCGAAAATTTCAGCAATTGCGGGAGGCGGGCATTGTGCTGATGATCGGCACCGATAGCGGTGTGCCGTTGGTTTTTCACAGTGACTCCACCTGGCGGGAGCTCGACACCTGGGTGCGGGAGTTTGGTGTGTCGCCCATGGAGGCGATCCGCGCCGCCACCTATTGGCCGTCGGTGCATATGGGCGTGTCGGATCGGGTGGGGACCCTGGCGGAGGGCAAAATCGCAGATATCATCGCCGTGCGTGGCGACGTGTTGCGCCATATCGCGTTGCTGCAAGATGTCGATTTGGTGGTGCAGCGGGGCAAACGAGTCAAATAGGGCCGAGGGCTGGCAAGGGAGAATGCATCGATGATCGTTCGCATTTGGCATGGTCGAGTCCGCCACCGGGACGCCGCCGCCTACCGTGAGTTTCTCCAGCAACGGGCCGTCCCGGACTACCGTTCCGGCAAGGGCAATTTGGATATCAAGATCCTCGAGCGTCATGGGGAGGACGCGACCCACTTCATGACCTTGACCACTTGGGAGAGCCTCGACGCCATCCGCGCCTTCGCCGGAGAAGATGTCGAAAAGGCCAAGTACTACCCCGAGGACGAAGGCTTCCTGCTCGAATTCGAGGTGTCGGTGCAGCACTTCGAGGTGGTGGGCGGTACTTGAGAGTGGGGCGGGCGGAATCCCACCCGCCCCGTGGCTTCGCTTTGGGGGATCCCGGGACTACCAATAGCCTTCGTAGTAGGCCGTGGCGGAGTAGGTGAAGGCGCCTTCCGGCTCGGGGCGGAAGTAGAGGTAGGCGGTCACTGTCTTGCTCTGTCCCGGGCTGATGGACACGATGCAAGTTGTGCTGTTGGTAGTACAGCTGGGTTCGGACCAATAAATGTCGAACAGGCTGGTATTGACGTTCTGCACCTTGAAAACCGCCACCGACGACGACGTGCCGACGGCGAAGCAAGCGTTGGGGTTGAAGTGGTCATAGGCCGGGGTGTCGATGTAGCAGGCCATGTTGGTGGCTTGCGCCGAGCCGGCGCCGGCCAGGCCCGTGAGCATCAGCAGGACCACGACCAGGTGGATGTGTTTCATCGTCTCTCCTCGAGTGTCGAAGGTTTGAAGGGTTGCTCTGCGCACCAGGCGGCGCTGTCATCCCTTCCATCCGGCCTGGAGAAAGTGATGCGCTGCCTTGTCTGTGGGCGACCCAAGAAGGTGCCAGCGTAACAGAATATCGTGCCCGGGCGTCTCCACCAGGTGCCTGAGGCGAAGCAGCAGTCCGATCTGGTGGACGCGAGTGGTGCTCTGAGATAAACGGAGAGCTCGCGGCAGTCGGCAAGGGAGATGTCCAAACGCTACAACCAAGCCTTCCTTTCCGATCCCCTCGGGTTTTGTCGGGCCCACCGGCTGATCGCCGACGCCGACGGAGGCCACGTCCTCAAGGTCAAGAACACCTATAAATCCGTCCCGTCCGATGGTCGAGTCTGGTTTTGGAACATCAAGGAGGAAGCGGAGTCGAGTCCCGAGAACCGAGGTTTGTGCAAGATCGACATCGCCTCGAGCCAGAAGAAGGACTACCACCCCTGCTTCTGGCTACCCTGGGAAGCGGGCACGATCATCAAGTGCACCTTGAAATCCAAGGTCCTCGATGACGATGACGTCCGGGTTTTCTTCACCGCTCCCGTGGACGGTTGCTCGATTCTGATCGAAGGGCCGCGGGAAACTCCAAGCGTCTATCACGCCAATGCCGTCGACCACACCGTGGGGACCGATAGTTACACTCAGCGGCGCAATCGCACGGCGAAGATCGAGCAGCGGTGGCAGAACGTTCCGCTGCCCAAGCGAGCGATTCCCAAGCACCTCCAGAGCAAGACAAAATACCGCAACCAGTTCACCGGCCGTGCCCTGCATGGGCACCACTATATGAAAAATTATCTGGCGCCCACGGACGAACCCGATAAGCTATTGAAAGAGTCCAAGATCCCGAAGAACAAGGTCTTGATTCGCAAATACATGGGCACGGTCTTTGGTTTCAAAGATGCCAACACGGGGTATTGGACATTCTACTACCAGCGGTTGTTCTTCATCTACTACACCAACTTGACAGGTCAGGGGGTCAAACAGTGGTTTGGCAGTGGTGCCATCAAGTTTTGGCCCGGCAACGGCACTTTGGTATTGCACAAGCAGAGCCCCATCTACAATGTCGATCCCGAATTGGGCATCGAGATGATGTAGTTACTCCGTCTAGTCTGAGCAAAAATCTCCGTCGTCCGGTTTACAATGTCGCACCCGTCGATCGAAAAGGGTTGGAATTGCGGACCAAGTCCAGCCCAAGTCCAGCAGGACCTGAGTACACCTTCCCGGAAATTCGGTGACGTATCGAGAGCACCCAGGCGCCGCGTCCGCAAGGCTTGCGAGCAAGGCATAGTGGGGCTCTGTTGCAGCGAGCGTAACGCCGCGGACGTGGATGCTTCGGGGCTCGAATACCAGCGTATTTTTGAAAAGGTGTACTAAGCCAAAGGCTGCGGAGAATCCCCATGACCTTGGACGCCATCTTGACCGTCGGCCATCCGTTGCTGGAGCAACCTTGTGATCCGGTGCAGCCGGACGACCTCGCCCTCGAAGCGGAGCTCGCTTTGCTGCATCGCGGTTTGGCAGAGTTTCAACGTCGCCAGGGCTATGGACGGGCCATCGCCGCACCGCAGATGGGCGTCGCCAAACGTTTTATTTGCCTGAACCTGGGGGCCACACCCTTCGCCGTCATCAACCCCGAGATCACTTGGCGCAGCGACGGGATGATGGAGGTCTGGGACGACTGCTTGAGCCTTCCGGAGGTGGTGGTCAAGGTGCGGCGGCATCGCTCCATCTCCCTGAGCTACCTGGACGAGGCGGGCCGTCGCCGTGACTGGCAGCGGCTGACGCCGGAAATGAGTGAGCTGCTTCAGCACGAGATCGATCATCTCGACGGCATCTTGATGACCCAGCGGGCCATCGATCACCAGAGCATCCGTCCGATCGGCGAGCATGCCAGCCTGGTGGGCGCCGGACGGCCGAGCCACCGTCTCTCCCTCGAGGCCATCGCCGAGGCGGCGACCCACATCGACCCCATGTTCTTGCGTTCGCCGCAATTCGACTGCGAGCCCCTGTCGGCCCGGCTCGGCTGCCGACTCACCCTCAAGCTGGAGACCGCCAACCCGCTGCGCTCGTTCAAGGGACGGGGGGCAGATTTCTTCGTCGGCCGGGTGCTGGCCCGTGGCGACGAACGCCCCATGGTCTGCGCCAGCGCCGGCAATTTTGGCCAAGCCATGGCCTATGTCTGCCGCAAACACGGCCGCCCCTTGACCGTCTTCGCCAGCACCGAAGCCAATCCGCAGAAGGTCGAGCGCATGCGTGCCTTGGGGGCGACGGTGCACTTGCGGGGTAGCGACTTCGATGCCGCCAAGGCAGCGGCTCGCCAGCACTGCCGGGCCCATGGGGGTTGGATGGTGGAGGATGGCCGCGAGCCGGAGATCAGCGAAGGGGCCGGCAGCCTGGCCGTCGAGCTGCTGGCCTCCGGCGACCTCTACGATGCCGTCCTGGTGCCTTTGGGCAATGGCGCTCTGCTCAACGGCGTCGGCCGCTGGATCAAGGCGGCGTCCCCGGCCAGCCAGGTGATCGGCGTCTGTAGCCGCGGCGCCGACGCCATGCAAGCCTCTTGGCGCCAAGGCCGAGTCGTCGAGCGCGATTGCGTCGCCACCCTGGCCGACGGCATCGCCGTGCGGGTGCCGGTGCCGGAAGCCGTCGAGGACATGCGGGGCCTGGTGGACGACATCGTCCTGGTGGATGACGAGACCATCGTACGGGCGATGCGAATCCTATTTCACGACGCCGGCCTGCTCACCGAGCCCGCCGGAGCCGTCGGGATCGCCGCCCTGTTCAATGAGGCCCCACGTTTCGCCGGCAAGTCCGTGGCGACGGTGATTTGTGGCAGCAACGTCACCTCCGAGTCGGCGGTGGAGTGGTTGTTGACGCCAGCTGTTGACGGTCCTTAGCTCACCTCCAGCTTCTGCGTCCCCTGGTGCTCCTTGGTGCCAGGAAACAAAGGTAGATCTGGAAAAAAGGTATTGGATTGTGGCCCTGCAGGGGCCGGTGTCCGTAGCCCGGGCCGCCCGATCTGAGCGTCTGCGATCAGGAGGGCGCTCCGGGCGCCCCCGGCTAGGCGCCCCCGGCTAGTCGCCCCCGGCTAGTCGCCCCCGGCTAGTCGCCCCCGGCTAGGCGCCCCCGGGCTAGGCGCCCCCGGGCTAGGCGCCCCCGGGCTAGGCGCCCCCGGCTAGTCGCCCCCGGCTAGGCGCCCCCGGCTAGGCGCCCCCGGCTAGGCGCCCCCGGCGGCGTCAGCCCATCCAACCCAGGGTGGCGTCGCTGCGCTCCTGACCCCGGGCTTTGATTGAGTACCCCTTTCGGGGTCAGAGGCCATGGGACAAACCTCTGAATCGTTCTTTGTTTCCTGGAAACTCGCTACGCCCTCTGGCCCAGGCGCTGGCGTACTCGTGGTTGGTGTCGGTGCCGTGCGCGAGCGCCTAGGCCAGGACGTTGGCTCAGCCGTCGTCGCCTTCGGTCCACAGGGGTGATTGATCGGCGGCCTGGCGCAAGGCGTCGAGCTCCTCGGCGATACGCCGCTGGATCGTGCCGACGACCTCGTCCCGGGGGATGATCTCGCCATCGGCGGCGGTGCGGGCTTTGAGCTCGGCGCCACCGTTCTTGATCGAGCGCTCCGAGACCACCAGCCGTAGCGGGATGCCCCGCAGGTCGGCCTCGGTCATCTTGATGCCGGCGCTGACGTCGCGATCGTCGAACAGCACCTCGACGCCGGCCGCTTGCAGCTCTTGGTAGATCTCCGCCGCCACTTCCTTGGCGGGCTCTTTGCGCGCCAGGCTCACCAGGCAGACCTGGAAGGGGGCGATGGACATGGGCAGCACCAGGCCCCGTTCGTCGTGGTGCTCTTCGGCGACGCAGGCCAGGAGACGGCCGACGCCGATGCCGTAGGAGCCCATGACGATGGGCTGCTCTTGACCGGCTTCGTCGGTGAAGCGGGCCCCCATGCTCTCGGAGTAGCGGGTTCCCAGCTTGAAGATATTGCCCACCTCGACGCCGCGGGTCATGCGCAGGGGGTTGCCGCAGTTGACGCACCCAGCCCCTTCGAAGGCGCCGGCCAAGGCCAGCACTTGATCGCCTTCGAAGTCGCGGCCATGGTTGCCGTTGAGGTAGTGGAAACCGAAGTCGTTGGCGCCGAGCACCAGATTGCTGGAGGAGGCGACGAGCTCGTCCACCAGGACCACCGCCTTGGAGCGATCGATGCCGATGGGGGAGCCGTAGCCCGGCACGGCGCCGCAGGCGACGATCTCTTCCTCGTGGGCGGCCCGAACATCGGCCGCCTTCAGATGGTTGCGCACCGCCACGATGTTGACGTCCATGTCACCGCGCACCACCGCCAGCACCAAGGTGGCGGGGCCGTCGCCCCCTTCGGCGGCGAGGAAGACGGTTTTGGCGATGCCCTCGGGGCCGATCTTGAGAAGGGTGCAGAGATCCTCGATGGTCTTGGCGTCCGGCGTTTCCACCTTGCTGAGCTCCGCCGCTTCGGCCCCTGGCGCCTCGGGTTTGACGAACTCCGCCACCTCCCGATTGGCCGAATAGCCGCAGCTGTCACAAATCGCCAGGTTGTCCTCTCCGATGGGGGCCTCGTACATGAACTCGTGGGCCACCTTGCCGCCCATCATGCCGGTGTCGCTGCGTACCGCCAGCAAAGGTAAGGAGACGCGGGCGCCGATGCGGAAATAGGCGGTGTAGTGGGCTTTGTACTGCTCGTGAAGGCCGGCGTTGTCGGTGTCGAGGGAGTAGGAATCCTTCATGACAAATTCCCGCACCCGGATCAAGCCGCCGCGGGCCCGGGGCTCGTCGCGGAATTTGGTTTGCAGCTGGTAGACCAGGGCCGGCATTTGACGATAGGAGTTGATCTCCGAAACACAGAGCTCGCCGACCACCTCTTCGTGGGTCATGGCCAGCAGCATGTCGCGGCCCCGGCGGTCGACGAAACGGGCCATGGTGTCGTCGATGTCGTCCCAGCGACCGCTCTTTTGCCAGATCTCCGCCGGATGGACCACCGGCATGCTCACCTCTTGGCCGCCGATGGCGTCGATTTCCTGGCGCAGGATGTGCTCGATCTTGCGCATCGAGCGTTGGGCGAGGGGGAGCAGGGAGAAAATGCCGGCCGCCAGCTGACGGACATATCCCGCCCGCAGTAGCAGTTGATGGGATGCGATGTCGACGTCGGCGGGTAGCTCCCGCAGCGTCAAGCCAAAGAGATTTGAAACGCGCATGGTGGTCTAGCTTTCTGTCCGGCGGGATGCCCGACGGTATTCTTTAGGCGGGGTCTCGGCAGGTGGATGAGCCCGAGGTCAAGATGGATGAAGTCTGCTGCCGCCCTTCAGCACGCCCGCGGTGTGGCGTCGTCCGGCGGCGAGTGTGGCTCGATGATATACGAGGATGGGCCTCGATGGCATCTAGTCCAGGGACTTCACCATGGTGATCAGCCGGTGTGCCCCCACCACCGAGGTGCCAGGCACTTTTTCATAACCCAGGCGGCGGTAAAAACGTTCGAGATGCGCGTGTGGGTGCAACGACACCTCGGGGACCCCCCGCTCCCGAGCCATGGACTCCAGGTGCTGCACGATGCGCTGACCGAGGCCCTGGCCACGATGCGACGGCACGACGGCGATGCGGGCCAGCACTCCATGGCCGCCGGAGACCACTAAGCGACCGGTGGCGACGGCGAGGTCCCCCTCGTAGGCAATGCTGTGGAGGGCGTCGTCGTCGAGCCCGTCGGCGTCGAGGTGGGCTGGGATGCCCTGTTCGACGACGAAGATTTGATGGCGCAGGGCCTGGCAGGCGGTGAGCTCGTCTTCGTGGGTGACGACGCGGACGTTGACCTGGGACGGCTCCATGGTTGAATCCCTCGCAGATTTGTTGAGCATTCGGAAGATTGATCACCCATTGTAACGTCGGGCTAGCCAACGATTGACTCCACCGGTGGCTTTCCGCATAATCCCTGCCATTCACCGTCAGAACTTCGATTTAGGGGGTCCAACCATGAACCGTTTCCCAGCGGGCTGCGCCGTGGCGGCAGCTCTTTTCTTGACCACATTCTGTGCCGTTCCAGGCTCGGCGCAGGAAACCACAGCACCGGAAGTCAGCCCGGACGAAACCTTCGGCGAGGAGGTGACCGTCACCGCCCGCAAGCGGGAGGAGAATTTGCAGGACGTGCCGTTTTCCGTAGTTGCGCCGACGGAAGAAATTCTCCGCGAGCGCGGCGCCCAGAATTTGGAGGATGTTTCCGCCAACGTCGCCGGATTCAGTGTCCAGAACCTCGGCCCTGGCCAGAGCCAAGTGGCCATGCGCGGTGTTTCGGCAGGACAGATCGTCCGCGATCAGCCGGGTGTCAAAGAGCAGGTGGGTGTCTACCTCGACGAATCGGTCATTTCCCTCTCCCTGTTCACACCGGACATCGACCTCTTCGACATGTCCCGGGTCGAGGTATTGCGCGGCCCCCAGGGCACCCTGTTCGGCTCCGGTTCCCTATCGGGCACGGTGCGCTACATCACTAACCAGCCGCAGCTGGGGGTCAGTGAGTCGGTGGGCGAATTCAGCATCGACTCCGTCGATGGCGGCGATTTCGGCGGCTCCGCCAAGTTCGCAGGCAATGTGCCCATGGGGGACCACAGCGCCCTGCGCATCGCCGCCTACTACACCAGCTTTGGTGGTTTCATCGATGCCGTGCAGCCGGATCTCAGGGTCAACGAAAACGTCAACAGCGGTGAGCGGGCCGGGGTGCGTATGTCGATGCGTTTCGAGCCCAGCGACAAGCTGACCATCACGCCCCGGGTCATCTACCAAGAGATCGACATGGACGGCTGGAACCGGATCGACGCCTACAACATCCTGGGCAATCCCTTCACTACCACGCGGCCGGCGGTCAGCTTGGGAGAGCGCGAGCAATACACCCAAGTGGAGGAGCCCTTCAGCGACGAATTCCTGCTCGTCGACCTCAACATCGAGTACGACTTCGGCGCCGTCGCCTTGACCTCGATCACCTCCTACACCGACCGCGATGTCCTGGTGGTGCGCGACGCCACCGCCTTGACCGCCAGCATCACCGGCGGCTCCTTGGCCCTGCCGGAGAATGTCTACACCATCGATGGTCCCCTCGACGACGGCACCACGGCCGAGGTCTTGACCCAAGAGCTCCGCCTCTCCGGCGGCAACGATCGGCTCGATTGGGTGACCGGCATCTTCTACAGCACCACCGAGCGTGACTACGACCAGAGCCTCTTCGTGGACGGCTTCCAGGCCGCCACCATGCTGCCGACCCAAGGCCTGCGGGCTCCTGTGGATGTGCTGTTTTTCTCCGACCTCGACTACGATCTGGACCAGACGGCGGTGTTCGCCGAGCTCACCTACGCCGTCAACGATCGCCTCGACCTCACCGGCGGCTTGCGCTATTACGACTTCGAGGAAGAGCGGACGCAGGTCTTCGACGGCATCTTCGGCAACGGTGCCACCGGCACCTCGCTGGTACAAACCGCCGGCTCCACCTCCGCCGATGGTTTTGCGCCGCGTTTCATCGCCAGCTTCGCAGCCACCGACAACACTACCCTCAACGCTCAGGTGTCGAAGGGTTTCCGCCTCGGCGGTATCAACGATCCGCTCAATGTGCCGTTGTGCACGCCGCAGGATCTGATCACCTTCGGCGGTCTCAGCAACTGGGATGACGAGGAGCTGTGGAACTATGAGATCGGCTCCAAATCGACCATCATGGGGGGGCGCGGCAGCTTCAATATCGCCGCCTTCTACATGGACATCAGCGATCTACAGGCCACCGTCACCGCCGGTTCCTGCTCGTCGCGGGTGGTATTCAACGTGCCGGAAGCCCGCAGCACCGGCATCGAGCTGGAGTATGCGGCGCAGCTCACCAACTTCTTCGACGTCGCCCTGTCCGCCTCCTATGTCGACGCCGAGTTGCGCTCCACCCTTACCTCCACCGACGCCAACGGCGACGTCAGCGTCGTGGCGGGCATCGAGAAGGGGGCGCGTCTGCCCACCGTCCCCGAGCTCCAGGTGTCGGCCGCCGCCACCTACCGCTGGGAGATGCAAGAGGGTTGGGCCGGCTACTTGACCGGCACCTACCAACACGTGGGTTCCCGCTTCACACAAATCGGTGATCAAGCGGCGGGTTTCGGTTCGGTGAATCTGTTGGCCTTCAGCCCCGCCGATATCGGTGGGCCGTTGACCGCCGACACCTTTAACTTCAATCCCGAGCTGCCGTCCTATGATCTGGTCAACCTGCGCTTGGGATTCCTCAACGAGCGCTGGGAAGTGGCCCTGTTCGTCAAGAACGTCACCGACGAGATCGCCTTCCTGTCCCTGGATCAGGAGCGCGGTACCTTGGCTCGGGTCAGCTACCTGACCAACCAACCCCGCACCTACGGCGTGTCGACGCGTATCACTTTCTGAAACGCTGTCGGCTGAGCCTACGATAGGAAATGCCCTCTCCGAGAATTCGGGGAGGGCATTTCTTTTGGGCCTAGGGCAGTGTCCGGGAGGATCCGTCGGCTCGCCGTCGAGTCGATCCGGGTCTATTCGGGGCGAACAAATCTGCTAGCGTCAGCTGGCTATGGGAAAGCGCCAATATTCGCCAATACATCTTCATTTCGCTTCCAACAGCTCTGCGAGGGCTTCCATGGTGAGCCTAGCCTGGGTGTTTCGAGGCCCAGGTCGGGCCTTCAGCCTTCTGGCACTGAGCTGGCTGCTCGCTTGTTCAGGCCATGGAGCGACTGACACGCCGAAGCTCCGCATCGAAGTCCTCTCGGTCGCCCCTTCCCCATTGAAGGGTCAAGTCGAGGTGACGTTGGAGCTGGTCAACAACGAGCGCTTCGCCGTCGTCTACCCGGGGCTGAGCGGGGATAAGGTTTTCGCCTGGTTCGAACGCCATACTTGGAGAGGCTGGAGGGTTCCTGGCTTCGTCTGTGACAGTGACCTTCGGCGTCACGAGTTGGAAGCGGGTGGTCGTCGCAGATTCACCATGAACCTGCCCGACCGCGGCACCTATCGAGTCGTGCTTCAAACGGACTGGAATGGCACCATGGTCAGCCGGCCGATTCGCCATGGGGTGTTGTTTGGGAATTGAGGGTTTCGTCGATCACGGCCCACAGAGTGGCCACGGCAGGCGCCGACCTGTGGTCGAAACCTCGACGCTCTCCTCGTTGGAGCTCTTGCGATGCCCCCAGGGCTTCTGAGCTCGCCAGGTCTTCCCCGACGCTCCTAGGCTTGTGGCGGGAATACTTGCCTTACCGGGGAAAAACCAACGAGTATCCAGCGTTGTACTAGCTCAAACACGGTAGCCCCGGCGCGGCGTCAGGGGGGGGCCGCCCAGGGCCCCTCCCGCCCCGCATCGTTCTATTGGACGGGAACTAGCTGGGGCACGACATGCAGCCGCCGTCATCGATCAGCACGCAGTTGATCCTGGTCAGCTGGCCGTTGCAGTAGGCGCATGAGCAGCTGTAGGTGCAAGTGCAGCCGAAGCCCAATCCCGGCTCCTGGTAGGTGCAGGTGAAGGGGGTGGAGCAGTGGGGCCCGAACCCAGCGAGGACCTTCGAGTCTTCGCCGGTGACTTCGGCGACGCTGCATTCCGGGGTGCCCTCGGTTGCCGTCTCCGCCGTGTCCTCGGTCTCCGTGGCCTCGGCTGTGACTTCAGCTATTTCTTTGACGGGATCTGCCTGAACAGCCGTCTCAGATCCAGACACCAGGGTTGCGGAAACCAAGACGAGCCAGCAGAACATCAACGTCGCTTTCTTCATGCGATCTCTCCTCAAGATTTAGAGACATTCGTAACCACCGATCACGATCGGCGGACTTCAAGAGCCCGTTGCGGAGCTCGACTGCACGGGTTCAGATTTGTCAGCAAGATTAGTCGAACCGTCCCATGGTGTAAAGGGCAGCTGACAGGATGACGCCGCAAAGGACCGGGCGCAGCGGTCGTCGGGCGGGGTATCATGGCTTCCTTCGAGATGGTGTGTCAGTGTTAATCAAGCCCGGTGATGCAACGCGCTCGTCGATGCGTGCGCCGAAGGATCGGCTCGGCGAGCACGTCGCCCGACCTGACGATCCGGGGCAAACTAGAATGCATGGTGGGGCGACTCAGAATGCATGGTGACGAACAGCCTTTGCTTCCAGAGAACGAGGGGTGCGGGGCGTTGTCGGCGCTTCCCTACCAACTCGGTCCCTACCGCCTCGAACGGGTTCTCGGTCGGGGCGGTATGGGCATCGTCTATGCCGCCTACGACCAACGCCTCGAACGCCTGGTCGCGGTGAAGCGAATATTGACCGGCAAAGATGATTCGAATCGTCGACGGCGCCTGCGCCGTGAGGCGCGGACCATCGCGCAGCTCTCCCATCCGGTCATCATTCAGGTCTTTGATCTGATCGAGGACGACGATGGCGATTGGATCGTCATGGAGCATGTCGAGGGCACGCCGCTGGCTCGCCTGCTCCGATGCGGCCTGCTCGATGTCGACCTGGCGCTCAAGTATGGGGTGCAGATTGCCGAAGGGCTGGCTGCGGCACACCAACTCGGGATCGTGCATCGCGATCTCAAGACCGAGAACGTCATGATCTTGCCCGATGACCGGGTCAAGATCCTCGACTTCGGTATCGCCAAACAGCTCGATTATGCCGACCAGAAGCCGACCGAGCGGGCTCTGTCGAAACCCGGCGAGGTGATGGGCACTAGCCGAGCCATGGCTCCCGAGCAAGCACGCGGGCTGGGGGTCAGCCCACGCTCGGATCTTTTTTCCTTCGGAGTCCTGCTCTACGAGATGCTCACCGGGGTATCCCCCTTCCGGGCGAAGTCTTCTGTCAAAACGCTGACGCGGATTGTCACTCACCAACCAAGGCCCGTCGATGAGCTCGAGGCCGACGTGCCGCGGGAGCTGGCGGAGCTCGTGGAACGCCTGTTGCGCAAGGTGCCGGAGCTGCGACCGGCGAGTGCCGGTGAGGTGGTGCAGGAGCTCTTTGAGCTGATCGAGGCACGGGGCACCAGAAGCCGCGATCAACCGTCGGCCAGCGCGGGGGATGAAGAGGCGACGGTGATGGCCACGGAGTTGCTTACCCATTTACCGGCGGCTCTTCCGGACGATACATCCGATCATGTGGGAGATCCTGGCTTCAGGTTGTTGGGGCTTCCGGGGCGATCCTTGTCTTGGATCGCCGGGTTGGTTGCCGTCGTCGCCACCGTGGCCCTGGCATCGGTTGTTCGGGCGCCGCAGACACATGGGCCAGAGACCGGGGTCGCCGTCAAGGGTTCGGCCCTCGACGATCCATTGCGGCTCTACGAAGAGGGCATGCAAGCCCTCTGGCGGATCGATCGGCCGGACAACGTCGACCATGCGATCGCAATTTTCCTCGGCTTGATCGAGGGCGACGGCGAGTCCGCCGCAGCCCATGCCGGTCTGGCCCGAGCCTACTGGGAAAAGTCCCGCAACGCCTCGGCCGGTGGCGATCCAGTGTTCCTCGACCAGGCTTTGGCGGTGGCGCGGGAGGGCGTCCGTCTCGACGCCTACCTGGCCGATGCCCGGGCTAGCCTCGGGTTGGTGCTCTACGCCAAGGGAAGTTACGACGCGGCCTCTAACGAGCTCGAGCTGGCCCTCGAGCTCGACCCCACCCAAGCCGATGCGCACTACGGACTTGCCAAGTTAGCGGAGATCCAGGGCCGCCCGGAGGATGCCGAGCAGCGCTACCGCCAGGCCACAGTGCTTCGGCCGGAACCTCCTTATTTCGACGCCCTGGGCTCCTTTCTCTACGATCACGGGCGCTACGACGATGCCGAGGTGGCGTTTCTCCAGAGTCTCGAAATCGCCCCGGACAACATCCATGCCCTGCGCAACCTGGGGAGTATCTACTACACCCTAGGCCGCGTCGACGAAGCTGCGGTGAAGCTTCAATCGGCGTTGAAGATTCGCCCGGACGCCTCATTGTTTTCCAATCTCGGAACGATTTTCTTCAGCCGTGGTCTCTACTCCAAAGCCGCCACCGCCTTCGAAGATGCGCTGCGTATGGATGGCGCGGCGAATCGGTATATTTTCTGGCTCAACCTGGCCGATGCCTATCGCCAAATTCCCGGAAAAGAAGCTGCTGCCAAGCAGAGCTACCAGCGGGCTATTCAAATGCTCGACGACATGATCGCCACGGCTCCCACCAACGTTCGCATGGTGAGCCGTCGAGCGCTGGCCCGCATTCGGGCCGGCGACCGGGCCGGAGCCCGGGAAGACATCGTCCAGTTGCGACAATCCGGGACCGGTGGCGATCTGTATTCGCTCTTTCGCATGGCCGTCGCCGAAGAGTTGTACGGTGAGAGAGAGGAGGCCTTGGCCAGTCTAGAACGGGCCTTACGCTCTGGTTTCTCTCTCGCCGAGGTCAGGCATGAGCCGGACCTACAAAATTTGCGCACCGATCTTCGATTTCATTACCTTTTGGTGGCCCTCGACGAGGCCCCATAGAGCTCGCTCGATGTCGGCAACCTAGGAGCTGCCTTTGCCGCCACTGCCATCGCCTTCGTTGTCGGTCTCGCTGACGATCATCTCCGGATCGAAGACGTAGTGGTTGACCCAGCCCTCACGCACCATCTTGAGGACCATGGTCAGCTCAAAGGCCCGAAAACTTTTGCTGGCGGTGCCTTCGATGAGCTTGGCGAAGCGAAGGGTTTGGAGATTCTCTCCGGCGATGTTTAGGCCGACCAGATCCCAGGTCGGTAGCAGATGGGCCGAATCCGCACTGAAGACAGGGCTCGCTTGATCCTCCAGGCGGTCGGAGAGCCGCCATTCGACCACGGTTTCGGTGAAGGGGTCGGCCGGGCGGCCGGTCATGGGATTGTTGAAATAGAGGTGGGCCAAAACTAGTTTTGGATAATCAGGCTCATGCGACGGTACCCGGAGGCGACTGATGTCCACTAGCCTGAAGGAGATTTCGTCGTCGAAGCTCAATCGGGAGTACCAGGCCGGTTTGGCGTGCTGATGATCGCCCCCCGTCACATCGATCAGCGCATTCTGTAGTGGAAAAATGCGCATATTTGGGTTGGTCTGCGGCACCGGCGCCGCATATAGATTGATTCCGACCTCGAGGCGAAACTTCTTGCTCTCAGATGCCATCGTGGGCTCCTTGGTGTTGTCAACTTGGATACCGAGCTGTCATAGCAAGCACCGTACCAAGCTGTGGTGCCACTGGCGGTCGATGGATTGTCAGCCCCGGCGGCGAGAAGGCACCCACCTCGACGAAGCTCGACGAAAGCCCGGGCAAACTCGACGAAGCTCGACAAAGCTCGACCAAGTAGAATCCGGTCGATGAGCCGTCCACGATCTACGATAGACGACCCCACTGGGACCCAGGCGCCCACTCAGACTGGAAGCACGGGATGGAACGCCGTGGCGAGCACCTTGCGGCTGCATGGCCTGACGGTGCTCTACCATCCGGATCTCGATCGTATCGGCGAGCGTACAGCGCTGGATGGCCTGGTTGGCGGCAGGGAAGTGCTCTTGTCGCGTCATGTCCCCGAGCTCGCGGCTCCTGGTGCCGAGCTTTGTCGTCCCCTCGCCGATGTACGTTTGAGTCGTAGGCCCATCGTGCTTCGCCGCAACCGCGGCGGAGTTACCATTGACCGGCGCCACAGTCGCACCCGCTTGGTTGTTGATGGTCAGGAGGTCGAGACCCAGGTGTCGGTGCCAGGCGAAGACCTCGTCGACGGCGTTGTCCTGCTGCTCGGTGGCCGCATCGTCTTGTTGCTGCACCTTCTGGATCCGGTGGCTGATACCGAGACGCCCAAATTCAGTATGGTGGGTGATAGCCCGGCGATGGCACAACTGCGACGGGATGTCGTGCGGACGGCCGACCTGCGAATCCCGATCCTGTTGCGCGGTGAATCCGGAACCGGCAAGGAGTTGGTGGCACGGGCGATCCACGATGCTGGACCGCGGCGCCAAAAACCCTTCGTGGCGGTCAACATGGCGGCTTTGCCGCCGAGCCTGGCTGCCGCCGAGCTTTTCGGGGCCGAGCGTGGCGCTTACACCGGCGCTGACCGGCGCCGTGCGGGGCACTTCGAGCGCGCCCACGGCGGCACACTTTTTCTCGACGAGGTCGGCGAAACACCGGTCGAGGTGCAGGCTCTGCTGCTGCGGACCCTAGAGACAGGGGAGGTTCAGCCGGTCGGAGGTGGCAAAGCCAACCGTCTGGACGTGCGTATTCTATCGGCCACCGATGCCGACTTGGAATCGGCGATCGACGCCAAGCGTTTCCGCGGTCCACTCCTGCACCGCCTCGGGGGTTATGTTCTACGATTGCCGCCTTTGCGCCAACGTCGTGAGGATTTCGGCCGACTTTTCGTCTTCTTCCTGCGCCGTGAGCTCGAGTCCCTGGGCAAAAGTCATCTCCTGAGACCGCGTCCTCGCCCGTGGCTGCCGGCATCGCTGGTGGCCCGGCTGGCGGCCTGGTATTGGCCCGGCAACGTCCGCCAGCTGGCCAACGTTGTCCGTCAGTTGGTGATCGCCAATCGCGACGCCGATCCGGCGACGCGTTTCGACGAGATCGAGGGACTCCTTTCCACGACGTCGTCCCTAAGCAGCACGGTGGTCCCGCAAATACCCCGCAGGCAAGCCGCCGAGCTGCGCGAAAGCGATGTCGTCGCAGCTCTCAGAGCTCACCGGTTTCGTCCGTCTGCCGCGGCCGATGCCCTCGGTATTCCACGCTCGTCGATTTATGACCTGATGGGCAGAATCCCCGGTCTGCGCAAGGCTTCGGAGCTCACCCGCGAGGAGATCGATGAGGCCCACGACCGTGTTGGCCCAAGCCTTGAGTCGGTGGCGGCCGAGCTGGAGGTCTCGCTCCGGGCTCTACGCCGTCGCCTCGGTCAACTCGAGCCCTGACCGTCTTTCGGATTCTGTAACTAAAGAATTATTGCGACGTTCCGGAGCTGGCATGGGAGTTGCTGTAGGGGCTGTGGAAGTTCGATAAACACCCACAAGGAGACCTCACATGTCCACAGCCCCGAAAGATTCCAAGGCCTCGAAAACTTCGAAAGCCCACGGTGACATTGCGTCCGGAGTCGATTTCTTCAAAGCAAAGAATTACGATGGAGAGCCGACCCACTATGCCGAGAAAGATGCTGTCATCGACGTTCCCATCGAGGACAATGACAAGTACCTTTCTGCGGATATCGGCACCAATTCGAAGTTATACGCCTGGCAACATTATGACCACTCCGGCAACCATCGCGAATGGCAGACGGATCAACCGGACCTCACCGTCATGGGCGGTATTTCCCAATTCATGGTCGCTCCAAACGATACCAATGGTATCTGGGTCAAGTTGACGAACAATACGTCGGAGGAAGGGATCTTCACCATGTTTATCAACGTTTCGGAGGATATCGGCGAACGCACCGTCGCCTCGAACGTCGAGGATTATTCCTTGGTTGGCGTCATCCCCGACAATGGGCAGGACCATATCGCCCAAATTGCTGTGCGAGAACCGAACGATGACTATGGAGCGAACGGTTCTTGCTTCTTCAAGAGCATCAACGGAGACATTATTCTGACCGAGGGGCCGAATTTCCCTCCAAACATGAGCGTCACCGAAGACGATGATCGTTTCAATTTTTCCCTGGACGTGCTTTTGCCCGACGGTGGATAGGGGCTGCCGGCTGAGCAGGCACCAGTAGAAGTTGGTCGCGACCGAGACTCCGGAGCTCTAGTAGGCCTTTGGTCAGCAGAACTAGACGTTGACAAGGCTAGCGTTCGAGAACGAAGGGGCTCGGCGCGATCGACTATCCGTTATGCGGCGCGGACAGCTAAGACCGCTGGTCGGCGATCACTTGGCAACGCTCTTTCATCACCTCCACCGCCTCGGCCGTGGAATCGAACCATAGATCTTCGCCAAGCACGTCGATCAAGTTTGCCCGTCGCATCTTGTCGAGCACCCGGGCCTTGGGTTGAGCGAAGGCGACCAGCACATCAGCTTCGCCGAGGTCGTGGATCAGGTCGTCGAGCAAGTTGAGGGCGCTGCCATCCACCATGTTGCACGACGAAAGGTCGATCACCAGGCAGAAAGCGCCGGGGTGGTCGTACAGCACCTCGAAGAGGCGTTGGCGTACGTGGCGTGCGTTTGAGAAATCGAGGGCGCCATCGATACGCACCAGCAACAACGGTTCCACCTCCGGTGTCTCGACGGACTCGTCGTCCGCCTCGGCGAAGCGCTGGCTGGATTCTTTCCAGCCCTCGATCACCACCTGCGGCCGCGCCTTTCGCCAGAAACTAAAGACCAGCCCGGTGATGATGCCGACGCACAAACCCCGATCGACACCGAGGGCGAGCACGGCCAGAAAGGTGATCGTCAGGCTGGCCCCTTCGAAACGATCGATCTTCCAGGTCCGCCGCAATTGCCGTGGTTTGATCATGCCGAGGGCTGCGGTCAAGATGAGCGCCGCCAGCGCCGCCTTGGGCAGGAGGGCGACCACCGGTGCCGCCAGGAAGGCGAGCCCCACCGCCACTACACCGGCGAGGGCTGCAGCCAAAGGTGTTCCTGCCCCGGCCCCCCGCAGCACCGAGGACCGACTGACGCTGGCGCCGACGGGAAAGGCTCCGGACACCGCAGCAAGCCCGTTGGCGAGGCCGATTCCCAGCATCTCTTGACGCGGTTCGACCCGGTCCTCACGGCCGGAGAGGGACTGACCCAAGGCGAGGCCGATGACAAAGGCCACCAGGGCGATGATCAGCGCCGCGGGCAGCATCATGCGCCACAGCTCGAGCTCCAGGGGCGGCACGCCGAAGGGGGGGAGGGTGATATCGACCTGGCCGACCAGTGCCACGCCGCGGGCCCCGAGGTCGAGGGCAGCCACCGCGCCACAGGTGATGGCGAGCACCAGCAGCGGTGTCGTGCGGCCCACCATGTCGGCGGCATCGTCCGAGGCGCCCAGGGAGCTTGCCAAGGGGGGCAGAAGCCGACCCCCGAGGACGAGCAGGATGAGGCAGCTGAGGCCGAGCACCATGGTGGGGGGGTGCAACGCGTCGAGCCCGGCGAAGGCGGCCTGGAGTCGGCCGAAGAATCCCGAGGCGGCGGAACCATCAAGACCGAGAAAAGGTTTCAGCTGGCTCGAGGCGATGAGCAGTGCCGCGGCGGTGGCGAAGCCGTCGAGCACGGGACGGCTTAACAAGTCCGCCAATCGTGACAAACCGACGACCCCACCGACCAGCAACGCCGCCCCGGCGATGGCGGCGATCACCTGGGCGGCTGCCAGCGGATCGTAGCCGGCCTCGACGGCTTGGGTCAGCGCCTCGCCGGTGAGCAGCGACACAAGGGCCACCGGACCGATCGACAGGAACCGTGCACTGCCCAACAAGGCGTAACCGAGGGTGGGGATCAGCGCCGCATAGAAACCGACTTCGGGCGGCAGCCCGGCGAGCTGGGCGTAAGCCATGGCCTGGGGCAGGAGCAGCAGCGCCACCAGGGAACCCGCCAGGCCATCGGCGGCGGCCTTCTTGGGCCCGTAGCCACGACCCCAATCGAGAAACGGTAAATAGTCGGAGGCGCGACGTTCTCCAGCCTCACTCTCGAGCTGCGAAAGCGACTCGGCTCGTTGCTCGACATCGAGCTGCTGGACGGCCGAAGGGTCCTGGACACCCGCTCGTAACCCGTCAAGCTTCGGCGTCTTGCTGCTCTTGCCGCCGGTGTCGTCAGAGACCTTATCGGCATGGGTATCGCTGTGGCCGACAGATGTATCTTTGGGGGGAGATTCGGATGTCATGGTCAGAGACTATCTTGCGCGCTGAGTGGAGTCGAGGAGACGACAAGCCGAAACCGGCCACCCCTGACCGGTAACGCCCATTCGATGCCCGTATTCGCCCAAGAGTTTGTACGTTTCTTCGATTTTAGGCCCACAGAACGGCCTGCGGCGTCCATTCTGTAGGTGGCGCGGCTCTTGCTCTAGCCTTGAGCAGACGTTGGGACCGGGGCCCGATCACTTAGCGGACAGACCGCGGCAAACTCTCACCTCTGCACTGTTGACCCCCATCGGAGGGCACATCTATGGCAAACACACTGAATACATCTTTCTTCTATCTCTGTTCGGCTTTGCTGCTTTTCCTGGCCTCCGGGCTGCAAGCTCAGGATCGCGGCTATAGCGGGCGGCCCTGTGGTTTCGACCTCGACCAGGACGGCATCGTCGGTGAGGTCTCCGACTGCTACACCGTCTGTAATGGCAGCGGCACCCCCGGTGCCGACGAGATCTACGTCTCCTGCGCCTATGACACGATCTTTGCGGCCGGTGCTGACACGGCCGACGATCCGAACACGCCCCAGGACGAGTCCTGTGGCTCGCCCACGTCGCCGTGTTTGACCCTCGACTTTGCCTTTTCCACCATCGCCGATGGCCCGACCAACGGCCAAGACATCGTCTGTTTCCGCAACACCTGCCGCGAGGAAAATCTGTCACCCCAGCACAGTGGGGCCAGCGGCACCCATACCCGCCCTGTCGATCCCAACCAGCCCAACAGCGAAGGCACGCCGTGGCAGTATCCGTCGAATCCCGGCATGTTGGTGGGCTGGGATGTGGACGCCGACGGCATTTACCCGCCCCACGACGACCCGGGGCCCGGTGACGACACTTCCAGCGGCGATTTTCACACCGCCATCCTGGAGCCTCCGGCCCCTCCCTGCCCGAATGCCCCCAATCAGGAATGCGCCGCCGCCCCAATCCTCAACAAACCCTACGGGCCCCGCTATCACCAGAAGATCAACGAGCGGACATTCTTTCTGAACAACGAGCTCTCGTACTTGGAATTCGCCCACTTCACGGTGCGCGACTACGGGCGCTACACCCTGACCTACAACTCCGGTCTCTTGGATCTCAATTACCATCCCAACGGCCATCAACCGCAGAACGACAGCACCCACCTCTATTTCCACGACATCGAGGTGCACGATCTCAACCGGGACAGCAACTACAACAGCCGCACCTCGGCGCTCAATACCTTCAACTGGCGCGCCGAGCACGTCAATTTCGACAACATGCTGTTCACCGACAACGGCCATTGGTTCGCCCGCGGTGGTCTCGACAGCTTGATCTCCCGGGGGCCCTTCGGCTGGAAGAACATCACCCTGACCCTCGACGCCTGCAAACCGCCCTCGGCCCACACCTGCGATTGGGCGACCGACAACGCCGATTGCTCCGACGCCAACCCCAGCGGTTTCTGCTGCTCCACCGGCGATGTCTGCCTCGATGCCGCCAACTGCGAGCCCAGCGGCACGGACATTTGTGAGACGCGCAGCTCCACCACTTTCAAGATTTGGGGCTATTACGACGGCTTGGAGATTCTCGACTCCATTTTTGATGCCAATACCTTGAACCAAAACAGCCCCACGGATACGGGCAAGGCCCGCGGCATCGACATGGCCCAATGCACCCAAGATTGGACGGTGCGCAACAACGAGCTGATCGACTACAACAGCCCGATCGAGGTCAACCCGGTGTCCCACGACAGCTGCGATGGTGAAAAGGACAGCAACGACCTGATCACCACCCTCGAAGCGCGGGAGGTCACCAATGTGGTGATCGACCGCAATCTGATCCGTCATCCGGCGCCCACCGGGGCCCTCGACCACGGCATCGCTCTCAAGAAGGGGGGCACCGAATTTCCGCGCCAGGTGATCGGCGACGTCACCATCAGCAACAATATGATCACCAGCGACGTCGGTCTCGAACGCTGCATCACCATCGAGGCGAGCCATGGCTGGAATGGCAGCGATCCCGCCTACCCGGTGGAGGCGGTGCCAGGTACCATCCGACTGCTGGGCAATTCCTGCTACGGACCGATCACCCTCAATGCCGCCGTGCTGATCGGTCACCACCAGGGCAACAACCAAGCCACGACGCAGAACGATTTTGTGGTGCGCAACAACATCGTCGGCGGCATCACCAGCGGCGTTGCCAATCTGGCCACCACCTATGCTCCCAGCAATTTCGACATCGGCACCAATGTGTGGGATGCCGATGGGGGCTACCGCTGGAACGAGGGCACCAACATCCAGCTCAATTTTGCAGACTGGCAGACCCAGAGCGGCGACAGCGGCTCGAGCGAGTGCTCGCCGACGTTGCTGTTCACCGATGGCAACTACACCAACGGTGACCCGCGGCCGCTGAACGGCGACCTGCACCTGCATCCGGCGGATACCTGCGCCCAAAACCAGGGCAGCTATCTCTCCGCTTACGCCCATGCCGACGTCGACTTCGACGGTGATGACCGGCCCACCGGGAGCGGCTTCGAGATCGGTGCCGACGAGGTGGCGCCACGGCCCCTCACCCAGCCGCCATTGCGTTACTCCGGAGCCCCCACCGGTCTGCTGGATTACGGTACAACCGCGGCTAATCTCACCGTGCTCACCGACCAAGATACCCGCTGCGACGTGGCCACGAGCCCCGGTATCGTCTACGGCGATGCAGCCCGCACGGATATGGATACCGACAATGGTTTGTCGTTCGACACCAGCCACACTCTGGCCCTCTCTGGCCTGGTGGGGGATACCTCCTACAGCTACCATGTGCGCTGTGAAAATTCCAACGGCGTGATCAACGGCGACGATTACGAAATTACCTTCACCGTCGCCGGGTTGTCGACGGATCTGGTGGCCCACTGGACCTTCGACGAAACCTCCGGCTGTGTGGCCGCCGATTCGAGCAACGGCCATGACGGTAGCCTGAAGCCCGACTGTGCCATGGGTTCCGCACCGCAGTGGGCCCAAGGCATCGTCGACGGCGGCCTCGATTTCGACGGCGGCAGCGACTACGTGGAAGTGGCCGACGATCCTGCCCTGGCCTTCACCGGCTCGTTCACCGCCACCGCCTGGATCCGCCCCGAGACCTTCGGAGACAATGATTACGGACGCATCGTCGCCAAGCAGCAATACGTCGGCGGTTTTGGCCCCGGCTGGAGTGTGTATCTGGTCAACAACGGCACCAACCCCACCGGTGATCGGTCCTTCTGCGTCAACATCGACACCGGCTTCAGCGAGTGCGCTGCCGACCTATCCATCGACCTCGACACCTGGCAGCACATCGCCGTGGTCTTCGACGATGTCAATGACAAGGTCCTCTTTTACGTCAACGGTGAGGACAAGGGTGTGCTCACCGCCACCCAGGCGCTAAGGGCCAGCACCGTGCCCCTGCGCATCGGGGATCGCGACGACCTGGCGCGCAGCTTCAATGGGCAGATCGATGATCTGCGTCTCTATGGCCGGGTTCTCTCCGAGCCAGAGATCGATGACCTGTCCGTCTCCCCAGGTGCGCCGCCGCTGCGTTCCGCTGGCTCGCCGTCGGGTAATCTGCCGGCCCTCACCGGCTCCGTGCTGGTCGAGCTCGACACCAACGAGGCCGCAACCTGCCGTTGGGCGTCCCAGCAGGGGATCGCCTACGGCTCCATGAGCCCCGACCACACCTTCACTCGCGACACGGCGGGCAAGCATCATCAGTTTTCCCTGTCGCTGGTCGACGATCGTCTCTACCGCGCCTACGTCCGTTGCCAGGACGACGGCGGCGATACCAATACCGACGACTATCTCCTCGAGTTTTTTGTCGGTTTTCATCCTTCGGAGCTCAGTGCTGTCGAGTTTTTTGTCGAGTCACGTCACGGCATCACCGTGGCGACGGGCGACGATCCGGTCGATTTCGTCAACTACTGTGATCTGGCCATCTTCCCGGACGGATGTGTACGTCGTTGGGAGGATCAGTCGGGTTACACCGGCGGCAGCATCGTGGGACGGGAGTTTGGTCAAGACGACGCCGAGAAACCCGGTTTGATCCTCGATTGCATCGCCGGGCAGCCCTGCGTGCGCGGTGGTTTCCAGAGCCAGTCGGCAAACTGGAATCAAGACCTCGGGTTCGAGATCGAGATCCCCGACGCCATCAACGACATCACCGGGCCCCTCAGCTTCTACATGCTGACCCGTCCGGTGGTGCAGACGAGCACCTATGCCTACATGGGCTCGGGGGACACCCACCTGGAACACAATGTGGCCGACGACTCGTTGAAACTGCGCCTTGGCGGCGGTTCGACGACCACCATCACCAGCGCCAATGCCATCACCAACGGGGTGTTCCAGCTGGTGGAGATCCACCGCGACGCTTCGAATCTGATCACCGCCTTGGTCAACGGCGTCGACGTCACCGCCGGCACACCCGTCCTGGCCGGAGGTTTCGACTTCCGCTTCCTCTTCTCCAAGGCCCGCAACGACTTCATGGTGGGCGACATGGCCGCCGTGCTGTTGAACGACGGTGCCTTGAGCGCCGGGCAGAAGGATCAAGTGCGGCAGTACTTCCACGCCGTCTATGGGGTATTACCCTTCACCGTGACGCCGGTGGCGCGCTTCGCCTTCGACGAGCAAAGCGGTTGTTCCACCGGTGACGACGGGGCGTCCTACACCGGCAGCCTCGGACCCACCTGCGGCACCGGACCCACCTGGCAAAGCGGCGTCGACGGCACCGCCCTCGACGACACCGCCCTGGACTATGACGGCGCCAACGACTACGTCTCCGTGCCCCACAACACGTCCCTCGACATGTCGGGTTCCTTCACCGTGTCGGCCTGGATTGCGCCGCAGGGTTTCGGCCAGAACAGCTACGGGCGCATCGCCTCGAAGCAACAATACGTCGGCAGCTTCGGCTCCGGTTACGACGTCTACCTCGGCAACCAGCCGAGCG
The DNA here is from genome assembly GCA_029263315.1 of Acidobacteriota bacterium. Classification (GTDB taxonomy): domain Bacteria; phylum Acidobacteriota; class Thermoanaerobaculia; order Multivoradales; family J023; genus JAJCXR01. The sequence goes on from JAJCXR010000033.1 coordinate 33,251, forward strand.
GTTTGCCGGCCAGCACCCAAACCCTCTGCGCCAACATCGGCAGCGGCGACTCCGGTTGCGGTGACAACTACGCCGTGACCCTCGGCACCTGGCAGCACGCGGCGGTGGTCTACGACGCCACAGGTGGGGCAGTGAGCTTCTACATCGATGGTTTCGAGGTCGGCGGCTTCACCGCCGCCGGGTCCCTGGGATCGAGCGCCGTGCCGTTGACGATCGGTAACCGAGAGAGCCTGAACCGCACGTTCAAGGGCACCATCGATGATCTGCGGCTGTTTGATCAAGCGCTGACCGCCGATGAGATCTACGACCTTTTCATGGCGTCAAGACCGTGAATCCTGAATACACCTTTCCGGAAATACGGTGACGTATCGAGAGCACCGAGGCGCCGCGTCCGCAAGGCTTGCGAGCGAGGTGGGGCTCTGTTGCAGCGAGCGTAACGCCGCGGACGTGGATGCATCGGCGCTCGAATACCAGCGTATTTTTGAAAAGGTGTACTAAGTTTGCCATGGCGGGCCACCGCTAGGCGATGTGAGCCCCGGGGCCGCGGAAGTAAATGCCCGCTTCCCGGGGCTCTCCTAGATGACCCCGGGACGACGCCGTGGCCGTGTCAAGCTGCGGCGCTGGTTCGCCCTGGTCTTGGAGGTCCCACCGAGGTGCTACCATGGCGGGATCATGCAACATCATCATCTTGGAAGATCGCATCTTGCTTTGTTGTTTGGCCTGGCGTTGATGACCGCAGGTTGCAGCCTCCACACTGCATCCCATTCCCACACCGACCCATTGCCAGACGAGCCCCAGCCCGTTGGGCTCATCGGCATCGTCGGGGACGGCATCTCGCCTCCTGCGGCAGCTTCCTGGACGGCCCCCGACGGGACGACCGTTGTCGAAGGCACACGGGGCGACCTGGGCTATGTCTTGCCCTTGGATATCCGTAGACCCCAAGACCACCGTCCGGCAGGTGATCGGCCCAGCGCCGTGCGCACCGACATGCTGCGGGCCCTGGCGAATGACAAGGGGAGGTTGTCGACGGACCTCGGCGAAAATCGTTTAGCCGAGATCCGTTTGGCCGAGGTCCGTTTGGCCGAGGTCCGTTTGGGGCCTGACGATGGGCATACGGAGAACGAAACCTCCATCGACGCCTTCGGATCGACGGTGGTCGCCGGCTGGAACCAATTCACCGACGGCGGCTTGTTGCAAGGGGTGGGGCGTTCCATCGACGGCGGGCTCACCTGGACATCGGCCCTCTTCGGTGGTCACAGCGTGATGAGTGATCCGATGGTGGCCTCCGGCGGTGGCGATCGGTGGTATTTCGGCTACATCGCCAGCCAGGGTGCGACCGGCGGCGACATCGATGTCTTCGTCCGCCGCTCCGACGACAACGCAGCGACCTGGCAAGATGAAGTATTGGTCACCCTCAACAATACCTTCGACGACAAACCCTACATGGCGGCCCGCGGCGACGAGGTGCTTGTGGCCTACGCCGATTTTTCGTTCAGCCCGGCCAAGATCCGCGCCGTGCGCTCCCTCGACGGAGGTTTGACCTTCGGCGCCGATACGGTGCTGGCAGATCTTTCGACGGGAGGCAACGGTGCCAATCCAGTGATCTCACCGGACGGCACGTATTACGTTTTCTGGCGCGACAGCTTCCAGCAGTTCTTGTGGATGTCCAAGTCCGAGGACCAAGGCGCAACCTGGACCACCGACAGTGCCATCGCTCCCATGTCGCCCCTGCCGTCGACCCTGCCGCCGGGCTTTCGCATCGTCAACCTGCCGGTGGCGGCCGCTCATCCCGACGGCACGCTGATCGTCCTGTGGAATGACCAAGCCTTTGGCGACGGCGATATCTTGTCGGTGCGGTCCGTCGACGGCGGAGGCACATGGAGCGCGCCGCAGCGGGTCAACGACGATGCCAGTGGTCATCCGCAGTTTTTCCCGTGGGTCGATATGGATGCCTCCGGCGTCGCCCATGCGGTGTGGTACGACATGCGTCACGACGGTTCCAATATCGATGTCTACTACGCCACATCCGACGACGCCGGGCTCACCTGGAGCGCCAACCAGCGGATCACCGCGGCGTCGTATACGCCGATCCTGCCTTGGGAGAGCTCGGCAGCGGACTTCATCGGTGACTACAACGGCATCGCCGCCGCCGGAGGACGGGTTTATCCTTTCTATCAAGATGCCCGTGAAGGCAATCAAGACGTTTGGGTGGCGGTGTTGGAGTCCGGCGTCCTCCACAGCGACGGATTCGAGAGTGGTGACGTCACCGCTTGGAGCAGCAGCGTCCCTTGAGTCGAATTTTTGATTTGGGTGGGCTGCGGTTTCATCCCGTCCCCATGGCCCTGCGGCTCAGGCAGCACTCCGTCCGTGCTCGCTCGAAGGGTTTCCCGCTGGCACTGATTTCGGTAAAAGGGGACGGGAGCTACTTTGGCGTTGTGTCGACCTGCGACCCCCGTCCGGCAGGGCAAGTAGGGAGCCTCGAGACCAACCGACGGCACCGTCATCTCACTCCTCCACGAACGCCTTCAACCGGGCCAACGCATCGTCCCACTGTTTTGATACCCGATCGAGGTAGGTACGGACCTCGTCGATGGACTCGGGCCGGTACTTGAAACGTCTCTCCCGGCCGACCTTGCGCGCCCTGATGATGCCTGCCTCCTGCAGCACCCGCAAATGTTTGGTGACCCCTTGCCGGGTAAGGCCGAGGCCGTCGCTGAGTTGGGTGATGGAGCGGGCTTGGCCGTCGCCAAGACGGTGGAGAAGCTCGAGGCGGGTGGTGTCCCCCAAGGCCGCAAAGACCGGTGCGGCATCCCGGGCCGACCGCTGCGTCCCGGCGGAGGGCACCTCAAGCCTCGGCATCTGGAGACCGGAGATGGGCGGTGATGTTGCGGCTTTGCTCTTCCCAGCCTTGGGAATTCAGCCGCAAGGCCTCGTCGCGGCGGGCGTTGTCGGGCAAGGCGTCAAAGCCCGACTCGATGATCACCAAGCGGGTGCCCTGGGCCGTCGGCTCGAGCTTGAATTCCACCAGGGTCGTCGGTTCCGTAGGAGTCTCCTCGCCCGGCGACGGCGAATAGGGGCACCAGGTGAAAGCGAAGAGGCGCTCCGGCTCCATGGCCTGCACCGTCGCGTACCACTGCATGTGCTCGCAACCGGGGTAGGTGACGCGTCCACGGGAAACCTCGCCGACGGCAAAGGGGCCGTCGATGGCCACCCGGAACCACTGGCCAAACTCACGGTAATCGGTGATGGCGCGCCATACGCGGGCGACCGGGGCCTCGAGCTCGAGGGTCTTTTCGATCTTGTCTTGCATGATAGGAAACCTCCTGGTTGCCTTTAGGTTCTCACGCCTCGACATGAAGTGCAACTCTTAAGTTGCATGAATGTTGGAAGGTCGACCTCCTTGAGATTTTTTTTCGTACGGTATCTCGTTGGGAGGTCGTTGACAGTGGAGTCCGGTCGGTCGACCACGATCAGTAACTAAAAAAGCGAATAGGCACGACCTGCCTTGAGGGAATACATTGAAAGCTTCCGTAGATCTTCGGATGGTGCCCTCCACCGGATCTCACATTCTTTCTAGGTCGAACATGTCCCAGAAGTGGGGCGATATCGGGTTCGCAACACCGGGCAGTTTTCTGGGGTGACAGCGTATGTGCTATCATCCTGGGCATGAGGGTTGTTGTTGATACCAGTGTGTTCGTCGCAGCTCTCCTAGGGCCAGGTGGCTCCAGCCGTGGGGTTCTACGAGCTTGCCTTGAGAGGCAAGTGGTCCCTTTGATGGGTACAAGTCTCTTCGCTGAGTATGAGTCGCTTATGTCAAGGGATGCTCTGTACAAAGGCTCGGTGCTTGGACGTGACGAGCGAGACGCGCTCCTGAATGCGTTCCTTAGTGTCTGCAGCTGGACACGCGTTTTTTTCCTTTGGAGACCGAACCTGCGAGACGAGGGTGACAACCATGTAGTAGAACTTGCCATCGCAGGGATGGCAGATGCCATCGTTACCAAGAATCTGCGAGATTTCCGGCGGATGGAGATTCAATTCCCCGAGCTCCGGATCCTGGCACCGGAAACGCTGATCAAGGAGATCCTCTAATGGGTACGCTTACCGTTCGCCTACCGGACGACCAGCATGAGCGCTTACGACAGCTGGCACGTCATCGCAAGATGAGTATGAACAAGTTGATCGAAGAGCTTTCAACCATCGCATTGGCGGAGCTCGACGCCGAGAACCGATTCCGCATTCGAGCGGCTGCCGGTTCGCCGGTTGAAGGGCTGCGGTTGCTCGATAGGTTGGATCGTGCCGTGGATCAGCGGTGAACCCAAGGGCACTCGGAGACTGCGGGATCTAGGTTTTGTGGGTGCCGAGTTGTCATCGAAGCCATTCATATGTCGGCTTTCCTGAGTCGCAACGCATTGGCGATCACCGACACCGAGCTGAAGCTCATCGCCGCGGCGGCGATCATCGGGCTGAGGAGAATGCCGAAGAACGGGTAGAGGATGCCCGCTGCGACGGGCACTCCGAGGGCGTTGTAGACAAAGGCAAAGAAAAGGTTTTGTTGGATGTTGGCCATGGTGCTGCGCGACAGCTTTCGGGCGCGCACGATGCCCCTCAGATCCCCCTTGACCAGCGTCACGCCGGCACTTTCCATGGCGACGTCGGTGCCGGTTCCCATGGCGATGCCGACGTGCGCTTGGGCCAATGCCGGTGCATCGTTGATGCCGTCGCCGGCCATGGCGACGATCTGTCCTTCGTTTTGCAGCGATTTGATCTTGGCTGCCTTCTCCTCCGGTAGGACGCCGGCGATGACTTCGTCGATCCCCAGTTTGGCGCCGACGGCCTGGGCGGTAGTCTTGCTGTCGCCGGTCAACATGACGACCCGAAGCCCTTCAGCGTGCAGCTGACGGATTGCTTCAGGAGTGCTTTCCTTGATCGGATCGGCAACCCCGATGATGCCTGCTAGGAGCTTGTCCACGGCGACGAACATCACGGTCTGACCTTCCTGACGCAGCGACTCGACGCGCTCTTCGAGGGGGCCCGCTTCAACGCCGAGGGCCTGCATCATGGCCAAATTACCCACCGCCATCCGACGACCGTCGACGGCACCTTGGACGCCCTTGCCGGTGACCGAGGCGAAGTCGGTGGCCTGCGGCGGATCGATGCCGCGTTCTTCCGCCCCGCGGACGATGGCTTCGGCCAGCGGATGCTCACTGCTCCGTTCGAGGGCGGCGGCGAGCCGTAGGAGCTCTGCCTCCGACATACCTTGCGCCGGCTCGACGGTGACCAGGGTGGGTCGTCCTTCGGTCAGGGTGCCGGTTTTGTCGAGCACCAGGGTCTGCACTTTGCGGAGCTCCTCGATGGCTTCCGCGTTCTTGAACAGCACGCCCAACGACGCTCCCTTGCCGGTGGCCACCATGATCGACATGGGCGTCGCCAATCCCAAGGCGCAGGGACAGGCGATGATCAACACGGCTACGGCGTTGACCAGGGCGTAGGCCATCTTGGGATCAGGGCCAACCAGCGACCAAGCCACAAAGGTGAGAATGGCGACGAGGATGACGATGGGTACAAACCAACCCGACACGCGGTCCGCCAGCTTCTGAATGGGCGCACGGCTACGCTGCGCTTCGGCCACCATGGAGACGATGCGGGAGAGCAGCGTTTCGGAACCCACCCGCTCGGCCTCCATCACCAGGGAACCGGTACCGTTGACGGTGGCGCCGATCACCGTATCACCGGCAGCCTTGCGCACCGGCATCGGCTCACCGGTGACCATGGACTCGTCGACGGTGCTCGATCCTTCCACCACCTTGCCGTCGACGGGTACTTTCTCACCGGGGCGTACCCGCAGCCGATCGCCGATCACCACGGCATCGAGGGGGACGTCTTCTTCTTCACCGTCGGGACGCAGACGCCGGGCCGTCTTGGCGGCCAGACCCAGCAACGCTTTGATGGCGGCGCCGGTCTGGCTGCGGGCCCGCAGCTCGAGGACTTGGCCCAGCAGAATCAAGGTGACGATCATGGCGGCCGCTTCGAAATACACGCCAACGGTGCCCCCGTGGCCGCGGAACGACGGCGGGAAGATGTGCGGCACCAGGGCAGCCACCAGGCTGTAGCCATAGGCGACGCTGACGCCCAGACCGATCAAAGTGAACATGTTGAGACTGCGGTTCTTGATCGACGCCACGGCGCGCACGTAAAACGGCCACGCCGACCACAGGCACACCGGGGTGGCCAGCGCCAGCTCGAGGAAGACGCGAACCCGCGGTGCTATGAAGCGCGACACCGGATTGCCCGGCAGCATGTCCCCCATGGCGAGCACAAATATCGGCACCGTGAGGACGGCGGCGAAGTAGAACCGCCGCCGCATATCGTCGAGCTCGGGGTTGGCCTCGTCCTCGATGGTCACCGTTCGAGGCTCCAGTGCCATGCCGCAGATCGGGCAGTCGCCCGGTGCATCGCGCACGATTTCCGGATGCATTGGGCAGGTGTACTCGGTGCGACTGGCCAACTGCGGGGATTCGGGTTCGAGGGCCATGCCGCACTTGGGGCAGCTTCCCGGTCCCCGCTGCCGCACCTCCGGGTCCATCGGGCAGATGTACATGGCATCCGCCTGCGCCGCCGGTTCCACCGCCTGGGCGGAGGACTCGTCGGGGTGGGTATAGCGCCGTGGATTGGCCTCGAACTTGGCCAGGCAGCCCGCAGAGCAGAAAACGTAGCGTTGGCCGTCGGCCTCGGTGGCGAAACGGGCCTTGGCGGGATCGACGTCCATGCCGCATACCGGATCGGTGCTGAGCCCTTGGGTTGCTGGCGTCTCAGCGTCGCAACAGGTCGAGTGTTCCGAGTCCATTATCTGCACTCCTCGAAAGAGCCGCCGTCGAGGGCGACCAAAATTGGACAGTCTTCGGTCTCGTCGCCACGCTCGCAGGCCTTTGCCAGGTCCGAAAGGGCCCCCTTGATGCGTGACAAGTCTTCGATGCGGCGCTCGATATCGGCGATCTTGTGCCGTACCTTGACCCGCACTTGGTGACGATGCTTGGCCGGATGGCCGCTCAGACGCAAGAGCTCGGCGATCTCGTCGAGGGAAAAGCCCAGCTCTTTGCTCCGCCGGATGAAACGCAACCGGTCGATGGTGGAAGTTGGATACTGTCGATAGCCGGAGCTGCGCCGCGGCGGATCTTCGATCAACCCTCGACGCTCATAAAAGCGTACCGTTTCGATGCCGATGTCGGCCTGGCTTGCAAGCTGCCCGATGGTGAGCCCATCCATAAGCCACCTCCTCGCCACAGAGTATAAACCCTGTACTCAACTACGGAGTCAAGGGTTTTTTGCGGCCGTATGCAGCCAGAGCAGTGAGTCGATTCGGGTCGACGCACTAAAACTTGCCAGATCAGCAAGTTACTAGAAATCCCGCTAGTTCCGTCCCCAGGTGAGGCCGGTCCAGCCTCTGCGCCCCCTGCCGCTCCTTGGCGCCAAGAAACAAGAGCATCTTTGGGTAGACAGCATTTGGATTGTGACCCCAGGAGGGGTCGGCGTGGTGAGCCCGGACCGCCCGACCTTAGCGTCTGGGATCAGGAGAGTGCTCCGGGCGGGGCTGGGCTAGGCACCCCCTTTGGGGGGGGCCAGGCGGTGGCGGGTTGAGATGACTCAAGCCAGGACCAGCCCATACGTCCCAGGTTGACGTCGCTGCGTTCCTGACCCTGGGCCAGACGGAGGATGGGTTGCGGCGACATGGCCGGATGCCGCCACAACCCTAGACCCAGCGATGGAACAGACCCAGACTCAGGGGATTGTCACGAGGGTGGTCTGCTGCACGGTGTCGAGGCCGTCGTCCAAAGTGGCTTGCACCGTGACTTGCTGTCCGGGGGTGGTCAGCGAAGTGCGCACTTGAAAGACTTCAGTGAGAGGGAACAGATCGCCCGAGCCCTGAATCGTGGTGATGCAATTGGGACCGGGGTTGGAATCGAGACAGACGTCGGTGCCCTGCGAGATGGTCACTGTCCAGTCGACGGTATCTTGGTTGAGATCCAAGAAGACCAGAGTGCAAAGGGACGGTACTCCAGGCAGCACGATGGCCGGGAGGCACTCGAAGGCCGTGATGGTCGGCAAGTCGTTGGCGTCGATGACCACATCCAAACTCTGGACTTGGGCTTCAGCACCCCGTTCATCGGCAGCTTCGACTTGTACGAAGGCGTCGATGAGGACGCCCGCGGTGCTCAGCAGATTGAATGGAATGGTCACGGCGCCCGATGCAGTTCCTTCGAGGGACAGCATGCACAGGTCGGTACCCACTCCTTCGATGCAGGTGTTCGAGTCCGTGTCAGTGGTGACTTTCCAGTCCACGTCGTCGCCGTCAACATCGGCAACGACGAAGGTGCAGGTCGCCAAGCGGCCGGCGATCAGGGGATTGGGAAGGCAGGCCAGGCCGCTGATGACCGGCGGAGTATTGGGCTCTACGACGGACACCTGAAGGGTCTGTGAGTCGGTTTGTCCGTTGGCGGAGGCGGTGAAGGTCACCGAGTAGGTTCCGGCGGCCGGGTAGGCGTGGGTCGGTGTTGTGCCGCTGCCTTGGGTTCCGTCTCCGAAGTCCCAACTTGGAGATTGGCAGGCGACGTTTTGGTTGCCGAGAAAACAAGAGCCGTTGAGCTGGACGTTCAGGGTCTCGGGGGTCTGGATGGCGGTGAAGGCGACGCTGAGGTCGTCGCCACCTCCGCCCGGTGCTTCGACCACGATGTCCATGGTCAGGGAGTCGGTTTGTCCGTTGGCGGAGGCGGTGAAGGTCACCGTGTAGGTGCCAGCGATCGGGAAGGTGTGGGTTGGATCCAGGCCAGTGTCCTGGGCACCGTCTCCGAAGTCCCAGCCAGGATCTTGGCAGGCGACGGTTTGGCTGCCGAGAAAGCAGGCGCCGTCGAACTGAACGCCCAAGGTGTCGGGGGTCTGCACGGCGGTAAACGCGACGCTGAGGTCATCGCCACCTCCGCCGGGGGCTTCGACCATGATGTCCATGGTCTGTGAGTCGGTTTGTCCGTTGGCGGAGGCGGTGAAGGTCACCGTGTAGGTGCCGGCGGCCGGAAAGGCGTGGGTGGGCGTCGTGCCGCTACCTTGGGTTCCGTCTCCGAAGTCCCAACCAGGAGATTGGCAGGCGATGTTTTGGTTGCCGAGGAAACAAGAGCCGTCGAACAGGACGTTCAGGGTCTCGGGGGTCTGGACGGCGGTGAAGGCGACGCTGAGGTCATCGCCACCTCCGCCGGGTGCTTGGACGATGATGTCCATGGTCTGTGAGTCGGTTTGTCCGTTGGCGGAGGCGGTGAAAGTCACCGTGTAAGTGCCGGCGGTCGGGAAGGCATGGGTGGGCGTCGTGCCGCTGCCCTGGGTGCCGTCTCCGAAGTCCCAACCAGGAGATTGGCAGGCGACGTTTTGGTTGCCGAAGAAACAAGAGCCGTTGAACAGGACGTTCAGGGTCTCGGGGGTCTGGACGGCGGTGAAGGCGACGCTGAGGTCATCGCCACCTCCGCCGGGGGCTTCGACCATGATGTCCATGGTCTGTGAGTCGGTTTGTCCGTTGGCGGAGGCGGTGAAGGTCACCGTGTAAGTGCCGGCGGCCGGGAAGGCGTGGGTGGGCGTCGTGCCGCTGCCTTGGGTGCCGTCTCCGAAGTCCCAGCCAGGAGTTTGGCAGGCGATGTTTTGGTTGCCGAGAAAACAAGAGCCGTTGAGCTGGACGTTCAGGGTCTCGGGGGTCTGGACGGCGGTGAAGGTGACGCTGAGGTCATCGCCGCCGCCGCTAGGCTCAGCGATCGTCACAAGCCGTGTGCGACTCGCTTTGGCGCCGTCTTTCTCGGCGACGAAGGTCACTGAGTAGACACTTCCTTGGCCATAGGCATGGATCGGGTTCAGCTCGTCGTCCTGGTCGCCATCGCCGAAGAACCAACTGGGGTTCTGGCAGGTGGTGGGGGAGTGGTCGTCAAAGCACTGGCCCTGGAACATCGCTTGCTGGTCGATCACCTCGAGCTCGAAATCGACGCGGAATCCCTGCGGATTGCCATCCGCGTCCTCGTCGAGGTTTCGCCGGGGTACCGGAGTCATATCGAAACCAGTGCTGAATCGGCCATTGGCGTTCTGCAGCACCAGTCCCGCCCCCTGCATGGCGTCGGGAAATTGTAGCTCCAGGGCGCCAAAGGTGGGTAGCTCTGGCCAGGACGGCAAGCTGAAATTTTCGCTGGCCCAGCGGAAGGTTCGCTGCGCTAGGAGACTGTTTCCATCCTCGTCGAGGACGATCATGTTGACGCCCGTTTCGCTGGCGCTCCAGGGGGACTGGCCACAGGTCAGCTCCGCAGGGGGGACGTACTCCGAAGGGACTCGGAAAATCAGCATGTCGGTGCCCCCATCGAAGGCTCCGCCGTTGAGGAACCTGCCATAAATCGTGTCCGTAAGGGGAGATCTGTTGTCGGCACCGCCGCTCAGGAAAGAGTAGAAAGAGGCGTTGCTGGAGAACATTTCGGAGTCGGCACGGAGATGGATTGGTGTGCCCCCCTGAGCGAAGTTCTGCTGACGATTGATGAAATGGAAATCGCCGATGAGCTGATTCGTGTTGGCAGCGATACCGCTACCGTTCTGAGCGAAGTATCCCGGCGAAATGGCGGTCATGGCGAGGGGATCTTGATAAGCCCGACTGCTCAGAGGGGTGCATTGATGCACCGCATCGACGGTGATGAAGCCGGTGGCGATGGGAGCGGTGAGATCTCCCAGGCAGGAGCGACCCGTGTGGTCGTCTTTTAGTTGGTCCGCTGCGGCGACCGAGAAAGCGGGGTTAGAATATTCAGAGCAACCCGGCATGCCCTGCGGGTCGGTGGTGGGAATGGAACCGTTGAGCAGGGTGGTGAGGCTGAACGTCTGAATATCGTGCGCCGTGAGGACCACGTCAAAGGTCAAGGTGGGTTGCCATGCCTGAGTCCACAAGGTGACGTGGGCGATGGCGGTCGAGTCACCGATGTTGGTGATCGAGAAGAGGGTCGTCAGGTCGCTATCGCTGGTGTCCGATGCGAAGTATGGAACTACGAAGCTGGCGGCCGGTGCATCTCCAAGGGCGATGATGTCTTGGCTAAGCACTGCGGTGGCTCCGAAGAGCATGGAGAGCGCTAGGAGAGCGGTGGTAGTTCTTCGAAGCACGATGACGAGTCCCTTTCTGGGGATACCGGATGGGGGAGAGAAAGCGAGGACAGAATTTAGACTGACCTCGCTGCAAGGATCTTCCGCTGGATATGATCTACAGGTTTTGAGCTTCAGCGATCGCCAAGACCGGGACCGGTCGAGTGCGAGCTGAGGAAAGAAAGTGGCACCATCCCTCCCAGGGTGCTGGGGGCGGTAAAACTCCGCTCCCCAGTGCTGTGCCGTCGTTGATTTGTTTCCGCTAGCGAACCACGTCTAGAAATAGACGGTGGCGGTTACCGGCGTATCGCGATACGTGCCGGGCGTCACCTGTTGACCCGCGGCGATGACGCCCGCGACAACGATGGGAATGGGCAAGCCCGTTCCGATGCTGAGGAAGGTGTCGGTGCCGGGAGTATCGCCCCAATTGAGCGCACAGGCCGGAACTCCGAGTCCGGCACAGCTCAGGGCGTAGGCCAGCAACTCAGTACCGGTGGAGTCGTCGACCATCTGACGGTCACTGACCGAGCTGCCGTTGGTACCGGCGTCGATACCGACATTGAAGGGGGTCAACAGGGTGCAGGTCGTCGTGATGGTAGAAGCGCCGGCGGTCGGCACCAGGCTATTGGGATCGTAGTTTCCGAAATCGAGATCCGTCGCTTCAATCGTGCAAGACTCGATGACTTCGGCCCGAACTTCGAACTGAGACGTCACTTGAGCCTGCGCTGAGGCTACAAAAAAGATCGCGAAGAGGCAGGGGGCGATGAAACGGGTAGGCCGGATGTTAGACATGGGATTTCCTTCCCTCCAGAGATGAATCGATGCAGTCGAAATGTGTCGCCGCGCTACGGCGTCGTTAAGCTATGCCTATTGTTGTGGCTGGGGGAACCTTCCACCATCGGTGAATTTCCGGCTTCGATGGCAGGAGTTGGTCCGACGCTCTGTCGGACATCCGGAGACATGGCGGGCGCCAGAACGGAGTGACTTCAAGGCGACGACTTGCCTGCGGCTTAGAGTGTGATCCTCAGCTCGAGCTCAGGAGTCGGGTCGACCTTCGCCCTGCTCAAGCCCTTCATGGGCCGTTTTTGCCCACCTCGTCGATCTGCAGTGGAAGGTTCGGAGAGGCATTGATTTCAAGGAGATCTACCGAGCCATGGGAAGAGTGTGTAGGACGCTGTCCGACACATCCCGAGGACGGTGTCTGATATTCATCCCTCCAGGTGTGCCGCAGAATCTCAGGTGCAAGTGAGAGGGATTTTTTTGAGATGTCGTCTGAATTTCTCTCTTGGGAGGTTTGAAAGATATGGGACCTAATTCACCTAGACTCGATTCTGCATGTGAGGATGAACCGGCCGACGTAGCCAAATCCGTCGATACGCCCGCCAGGATGTCGGGCGCGCTCCGCGTTTTGCTCATCGCGCACGACTCGACCGACGCCCGTCGGATCCAACGGATGGTTTTCGAGCTTCAAGAGGGAGGGATTGGCTCCATCGAGATGGATTGGGTACGCGACTTGGCAGAAGGTTTGGGGCGTGTCGAACGGGCGCAAGCAGTGCTTCTGGATCTCAGCATGCCGGACAGCGGCGGGCTCGGTTCCTTGGAGGAGCTGTGCCGACGGGCCGATATACCGGTGGTGGTGATCCTCGGTCACGGCTACGACCGTTGGGCCATCGAGAGTCTGTCCAGCGGCGGCCAAGGTGCCATAGCGGGGGCCCACGATTACTTGGTGAAGGGAGACTTCGACGGCGAGACGCTTTTGCGTTCGGTGCGCTACGCGGTCGAGCGGCATGGGTTGATTCGTCAGCTGCGGCAGGCCCAGAAAATGGAGATCGTCGGGCGCCTGGCCAGCGGCATCGCGCATGATTTCAGCAATATCGTTACCGCCATTTCTTTGCATGCCGAGCACTTGCGGCGCAATATTCCGCCCACCGATCCGCTCCTCGAGAGGGCACAGGACATTCAGCAGGCCGCACGGCGGGGTTCCAGGCTCACCAATCAACTTCTCGCCTTCAGTAGCCGCCAGGAATGGAACCCTGAAGTGGTCGATCTGAATGTCATGGTACGCGATGTCGGGATCTTCTATCAGAGGGTCTTGGGTGAAGACATCACCGTGTCGGAATCATTGGCCGATGGCCTGGGGAGGGTACGGGCCGATCCAAACCAGCTCGAGCAAGTCATCTTGAACCTGGTGGCCAATGCGCGAGATGCCATGCCGAACGGCGGCCGACTAAGCCTCAGCACCGGCAACCTCGATACCGCAGGCGGCGAGATGGCCATCGGTGGAGTCCCCATCGAGCCTGGAAGGTACGTCCGGCTGACCATTGAAGATACCGGCTGCGGCATCGACCCGACAATCCTCGACCAGATTATCGACCCTTCCTTCACCACCGAGAGACGGGGTCGAGGGTTTGGATTGTCCACCGTCTATGGCATTGTTCAGCAGAGTGGTGGCCATATCAAGGTGGAAAGTCAGCGGCGGCGTGGCACAAAGCTCTCGGTGCTCTTGCCAAGGGTGGAGGCCCCGGTCCCTCTGGCCGCCGAGGCTTCTGGCACCGTTACCTTGGGAGGCTATGAGACCATCTTGCTGGTCGAAGACGATGTCGATCTGCTGCCGCTGATTGGGGAAGCCCTCCGACAGCAAGGGTACGAGGTTCTGGAAGCCGATTCCGCGCGGCGTGCCTTGGCCGCGGCCCAAGCCCATTCGGGCGCCCTCGACCTGGTGATCGCCGATCTCGTCATGCCAGATTCGAGGGCCCCTGAGCTGGTTGAGCGCCTGCGTGAGCACCGGCCTGGCTTGAAAGTTTTGTTCATGTCCGGCTACGTCGATGAGGGGACTTTTTCCAGGGCGGCCAATCTGGACCGGATTCCATTTATCGAGAAGCCTTTCAGGACATCGGACTTATGCTTCCGCGTGCGTCAGGTCCTTGACGACGAGGCATGGCTCGATGCCCCATCGATGTGAGTCGATACCGGTGAGGCAGGTCCTCGCTTGTCTCCAAGACGAAGTTTCTCGAGTTGGTGTCTCCAGTTGTCAAGCGGAATGATCGGTCGATGGACGCCATGGAAGTAGTGCGCTATGCTCATCGAGGAAGATTCCGTACTTACCGTGCGCCGACTGCTCGTCTAATTTTTGTCGGTTGGAGTGCTCCCCCTCTGCGAAGAGATCCGCTAAGGGCTGGCATTCGGTCCACTGAGCTCAATCTTGCACAGCTCATGAATTCTTATCGCGCTTCCTCGAGTCGGTTTCGCAATTCCAGATCTTCAGAAGCGGAAACCAGTTTCTTGGCGACCGGGCCTTCATGCTTGGCTGGCCTCAAGTGTCAAGACGGGGAAAGTCTATGATTAGAATCGTTGTCGCAGACGATCATGCGCTCCTTCGGGGCGGATTGAAGATGTTGCTCGATCAAGAGCCTGCCATGGAGCTGGTGGGTGAGGCCTCGAATGGTAGCGAGACCCTTCAGGTGGTCAAGGCGACGCGGCCCAATGTGTTGCTGTTGGATGTCTCGATGCCCGGCCGGGGTGGGCTCGATATTGTCAAGGAGCTCAAGCAGCAGCACCCGGATCTACACATCTTGATGTTGACAGCCCATCCAGAGGATCATTTTGCCATCCGCTGTCTGCGCAATGGCGCCGATGGCTACATGACCAAAGAGCAGGCTGTGGATCAGTTGGTCGAGGCCATCTTCAAAGTGCAGCAAGGCGGCAAGTACATCAGCTCCGAGCTTGCCGAGCAATTGGCCTTCAATCTCCAGGTCGACTACCGGGATGCACCGCATGAAGTCCTATCGGATCGAGAGTTTCAAGTTCTGCTGATGATCGCCTCGGGACAAACGGTCTCTGAAATAGCCGCTGAGCTGTCGCTGAGTGTCAAAACGATCAGCACCTATCGAAGTCGGATTCTCGAAAAGATGTTGTTCCGCAACAACTCGCAGATCACTCAATACTGTCTGCGAGAGCGGTTGATTTGAGGGTCGCGGCGGCGAGGTTGGAGTCGCCGGCGAGCCTCAAGGCTTGTTGCACGGTTTTTGTCAACACGCTGATAGAGAAGGGCTTGCGAAGAAACTCGGCGCCGACCAGTCTGCTCTGGATCTCTTGCAAGTTTTTGCGGTCAAAACTCGACATGAAAACGATCTTGACGCTCGGTTGCTGGTTGTACAGCTCTTCAGCCAATGCCAGGCCTCCCATACGGGGCATCTGGACATCGGTCAGCAGCAAATCAATGGTCTCTTCATAGGTCGCGACCAGGCCGAGGGCATCGCGTCCGTCGCTTGCCGTGAGCACGGAGTAACCCTCGCTTTCCAAGACTTCGGTGAGAGCCCGGCGCAGGATGGATTCATCCTCGACCAGGAGAATGGTCGAATCCTTGGTCGCAAGAGGCACGATTTGACACTGCGGCGCTTCGTCGGCTGCTTGCGGGGCAACCGCCGGAAGCCAGATCGAAAGGGTCGTTCCGATATCCACCTTGCTGTCGACGGCGATTTGACCACCACATTGGCGGACGATTCCGTAGACGATGGAGAGCCCTAAACCCGAACCCATGCCAGCCGGTTTCGTGGTGAAGAACGGCTCGAAAATTCGATTCTGCACCTGGCTTGGAATGCCTTCTCCTCGGTCTCGGATATGCAACACCACAAAGCCCTCAGCGGAAGTCTCCGACGATTCAGGGGGCGATGTCATCACGTGGTCTGTCCAAATCTCCACCGGCCCCCCTTGGGGCATGGACTGGCCGGCATTGAGGGCCAAATTGACGATGGCTTGCTCCAGACGCCCGCGATCGACCTTGACCAAGGGTAATCCTGAGGTGCGACGAAATTCTAGGCGGACGCGGTCGGTGAGCAGGGTGTTGAGCATGTCTTTCATGTCACCAACGATGTCGTCGACATCCTCCAGGCGGAATTCCATCCGTTGATGACGGCTGAAGGCGAGCAACTGGCGGATGAGTTTCTTGGCCCGGTCGCCCGCACTGAGAATGCTTTCCAAGTGCAAAAGGGCTGTGCCATCCGATTGAATCCTCGGTCGCATGAACTCACTGTTCAGATGTATCACCGCCAACAAGTTATTGAAGTCGTGCGCCACGCCGGCCGACAGGCGACCAATGGCCTCGAGTTTCTGGGACTGGAAGAGCTGCTCTTCGAGACGACGATTCTCAGCAATTTCCTGCTGCACCCTGAGCAGCGAGCCGATCTGATTGCCGACCCTTCTCAGCAACGCCACATCGCCCTGGGTGTAGTAGTCGTCTGGATCCCGGCGGCCGACCAGCCACAG
This sequence comes from Acidobacteriota bacterium, assembly GCA_029263315.1. GTDB lineage: Bacteria > Acidobacteriota > Thermoanaerobaculia > Multivoradales > J023 > JAJCXR01. Next base: position 49,655 of record JAJCXR010000033.1, read on the forward strand.
ACCGACCAAGGTACCGTCGGTCCACAGGGGCAAGGCTAGGTGTACCCAGTCCGGTAGGCCAGCCTGAGGTGCTGACATGGGATCGACATCCTCGTGCGTCAAATTCGGTAGGGCGGCCAACTCCTGTGATGTCAAAGGTTCCACCCCAAACTCGTCGACCGGTTGGGGTGCGCTATCAGCGAAGACATAGATCGCCGACTGTCTGATCAGCAGGGTCGGTAAGATGGTGTCATGGAGGAGTCGGGGGAGGGCCTGGGCCTCGTGCAACCGGGGGATGTTGTAGGCAAGGATTCCGAGGATCTCCTCAGGGGTGTGACGTAGACCCAAAATCTTGCGGTCGAAGAATTTTTGACAGCACTTCAGCAGCGGCTTGCCGATAATGGCTGAGGCGACGCCCATGATGAGGCAGAACTCGGCGGGATTGCGCCGCAGGACACCGCTCTGCAGGCCGATCATCAGGATGATGAACTGCAGCACGATGATATAGATCAGAAAAGACCAAAAGCCGAAGAGCCGGTTTGCTCGGAACTCGATCTCTCCCAAGGTGTGTTTGGCCGCAGCATAGAGATAGGTGGTGGGCCAGAGGGGGACGGTGGCCAAAAGGGAAGCTCGTAGGATCACAGATTGTCTGGCGAAGGTGGCTTGCTCATCGAACCAGATGGGAATCGCCATGGCGACCACGAGGAACCACGGTCCCAGACCGAGGATCATTCCGAAAAGCATGAGTCGATTGGCCTGAAGCTCCCGGCTCGAGACCTTCTGGAACTGACGTACGGTGAGTAAGATCAAGGACGAACCCAAGGCAAGCAACACCGGAATGATGAACGACCCTTCGGGCAACCGATAAGTGAGATCGAGCCACAGACCGACACCGGCCCCGACATAGATCGGTATCAGAATCCAGCGTCGGGAGGAACGTAAGAGCAGACTCGGCAAGCTCAAATGAAGGTGCGTCGAAAGGGGCAACGACAGCCAAGAGGCGGAGTGGAACACCCACACGGAAAAGCCTAATTGGGTCGAGGACAAGGCCCCGGCGGCAAACCACAGTCCTAGGCCGTAACCAAAAAGAATCATCAATGCCCATCGGCTATCGCGGGGTCGCATGAAGAGGCCCGCAGCCGTGGCAACGGACCAAAAAACCAGGGAAACCAACAGGGTCAGCACATCTTCTAAGCTACGAACCCAAGAATCCTCCCCCGACGGCTCGAGAACCAAATCGAATACCTGGCCATGGCGCAGAAAACGGACAGTGATCAACTCACCCGTCCAGCTGACACTTTGACTGCGGTCGGACAAATATTCTTGCAACGTGACGCCGTCGATCTCTAGAACTCGATCCCCCGTCTCCAGGCACAGGCGTCCGCTTTCGCATTCCTGGCCTGCGGTGACGATCCAGCGGGTCGGGTCGAGCCTAAAATCCGGATCGACCTGGGTAATCAAGAGTTTGCCGTAAGTCAGGCAAACCAACAGCGTCATGATGCCCAGGGCGAAGAATGTTCCATCAAGCACCTTGGCGATTGTGTCTGGCGTACGAGGCATCTCACCCCTATCTCGAGAAGTGCTCGCCAAGGCGCTGCTCACCCGCTGCAGCGGGTGAGCTCAGCCCTCGGGGCCCACTTCCGATCGCCACTCCCCCCAAGAGAGAAGCGCGCTGGTTTGTCGAATGGTTTCGAGGTGCAAATGTAGAAGGCTTCGGTATTCTATACCCCACCCGTTTCCACGTTCGATAGGAAGTTGCGGTTTCGAGACCTTCTCATAAAAATCTTGAATAAACATCACGTAGATCCTCGCTGGGTCGTCAAAGCGGTAGGGCTGTCCCCACCGCGGGTGCAGGGTGGACACCTCAGCGGCGTCCTTCTAAATGCAACCTATGGGGTTCCCGAGCGAGTGGCTATGGGAAGAGATCCGATAGAAATCTAAGATGTTGTGTGCTCTCCTCGTCAGAAGATGTCCGACTCCGTGTCAGTCGAAGGGTGGGTGAGGTGGTTTCTATGCTTTAGAAGATGCCTAGGGGGCCTGACCTTTCAAAAGAATACGGTTCAAAAGAATACGGTGATCGTCAATTGATCGGTATAGATCCCCGGAGGAATCCGGGAATGGCCCGAGATGCGTCCATAGATGGTGTGCTGACGATCTCCCTCGCCGCTGCCGAGCGCCCCATCGAGGGATTCCCCCGAGGCCTCGTCGCCCCAAGGGATGGTGCGGGCCGGATCCAAGAAAAGGCCATATTCGAGCTCTCCCCCAGGGCCCACCAGGGTTCGGCGTAACGGATCACCGGAGGTCCCACCATCGATGCTGATCTGGTAGCTGATGGCGCTGTCCTCGGATACCTGACAGCGCACCCAGAGACGCCCCGCGCCGTCGCAAGTGTTGGACTCGAGAGGATCCATGCGGCCGAAGTCCATGGCGCTCACCGCCACCTCGACGGATTTGCACTGTCCCCACGAGGCCCCGGCGGTTGCGAGCATGACAATAGCCAGCAGAGCTGCAGCCCACGGAGCTGCCAGGTTGGCCGCCGGTAGGTGGGCCCAGTGCTTCAAGGGCGTTCCTCACAGATCACCGTCCTGGCGTCGGCAGGGGCGAGCATCGAGGTCGGAACCACCTGCACCCTGCACTGGGAGCTCCCCCAGCGGATAATCAGTTGATCTGCCTGGTCCAGCTCTTCGAGATAGATAGAACCTCCATGGCCGACCCTTGAATCGGGTTTGCCGCTCGAGCGCTCGACGGTGGCGCCCACCGGTACGGGAGAACCGTTCGCCAGCTTGACATAGAACTGACTATTGGCAGCGGAACCGACCGGGAAATCGAGCAACAAGGCGCCGCGCTCGTAGGGTATGGCTTCCATTTCGAGGCGGTTGATGCGCGCGCTGAGGGGGAAATCTCGACCGTCGACGCGGATCGGGTTCTCTTGAAACGGTCGCAGGGCCGGTACCAGGGCGACTCCGCTTCGATTGGTCCGTCCGACGAGTCGGTTGTCGGCGTAAACCCTGACCTCGGGATGACCAAGGCGGACCAAGGCAAAACCGCCGGAGATCGGGCGGCTCGCAAAGAGGTTGCCGGTCATGGCGACCAGAGATCCTTGGCTCCTCAACTGTACGGCGGTCCTCCCACCGGACTCGGCCAGCCGCAAGCCATAGGTCCCGATGCGGGTCGAAAGGACTGCCGAAAGCTCGTTGCGGCCGTCGGGGCCAGGCTCACCCACCACCCGCACGCCGTAGCCCGGTCCCACCGGTGCCCGGCGTTGGATCTCGAGCTCAGGTCGTATGCTGTTGGAGCGCACCCGCAGCCGGGTGGTGGTTTGGAGGCGGCTGCCTAGCGGCAAAGAGATACCCACCGAGAGCTCGTGACTTCGGTTCTCCGCCTCGAGGTGAAAGGCGCTGAGCCGCAATCGCAGACGCCGGGTGAGCGATCGCGAGTATGACGCGGTCCAGAGCTCGACAGGTTGCTCGTCCGGGCGTTGACGGGAAAGGTAAGCGAAGGCCAGACGTCCGAGCTTGGGTGGGGAGAAAGCCACCCGGAGTCGGGTGCTGCGGCGGGAGGTTTGGGGGGCCCCGATCCAACGGAAGGTTCGACTGGCCACCTCCCACTCGGCGGCGGCATAAAAACGACGTCCTCGATGGGCCAAGCCAAGGCGTGCAAAATCGCCGTCGACGGATTGTCCATCGGTGCTTCCATGGCTGGTCCCGATACCCATGTCGATGGTTCCCAGGCGACCCGGTGCCCAGGTTGCGGCCACTGCCAGCACCCGTTGTTGGGCGCTCGAAGTGCCATGACCTTCGAGCGTCAAGCGAGAGGTGAGCCCGCGGCGGTAGTCCAGGGAGGCGAAGGCCGGACCATAGGTGTCCGTGCGGCGACCAAAGCCCTGGCGTAGGAATCCAGCCTGCACCGACCACTGCTCCAGTCCGGGGCGCAACAAGTCGCTCTCAACGGTGAAGGGTTGGGTCACAACATGCTCCCCGCCAGCGATATCCCGCAAGCGGAGCTCGAGCAGCCCTGAGCCGCCGACCAGGGGCGGCTGACGAATCTCGAAGGCCCCAGCGGCCACCTCCTGCCGCATTCGCAGGGCGCCGTCGATCACCAGGTCGACCACCGAAGGTAGGGTAGCCACCCCTTCGAGACTGGGTAGCGGATAGGGGATGAAGCGTGGGCGGATGTCGAAACGGGTGCCCCATTGCACGCCAGCAAAGCGCACCGGAGGCGCCAAGGCTCCTCCGGGTGCCACCGCGTCGCCGACTCGCCAGCCGGCCAGTTTCTCAGGCTGGGCCAGGCTCCACGTGGTGGACAAGCGTTCGACCGTGTCGCCATTGGCAAACACCTGACCGTTGGCTAGCCAGCGGCCTTGCACCCATCCCAGCTCGAACAAGCCGCCGACCTGATCGTTCCAGGAGCCGGAGCTGGAGTCGGTACCCTCGGCAGTGATTTCGTAGTCGAGAAACAGGGCTGGCGTCGACGGTTGAAGGGACGTCGAGGCGCCCGACGGCTCGGCTCGCTGACCCGCGATCACCTGGGTGCGTCGTGACCCCGGAGCAGTCCTCACCCGGAGCCTTTGAAGGCTGGCGTCGAGGTCGTAATCGACGCCCTCGAGGGCATCCAAAGGGACGAAGCACTCCTCCTCGATCCAGCGGCAGACGGGGGTGAGATCGGCCGCCAAATCCCATTGAGCTACGTGCTTCAGGGGCACCAAGTAGCTCCTCGGGCCTTGTCGCCAGACTCGGATGGCCGGCTGCTGCGCCGTGCCGTTGACCTCGAGCTGCAGCAAGGCAGGTTCGAGCTTCTGGTCGAAGGAAGGATCGTCATGTGCTGCCTGGACGTTCGACACAGCGAGCTCGAGGTTTAGTAGGCAGAGCACGAAGCCGATGAGCAGCCGGTGCCGAGCCTGACGAGAGGTCATCGATCTCCCGCTTCCTCCCCCGTCCGGTGGATCTCCACGGTCCGAGGGCCACGGTCCGTATCGGCCACCAGATGACAGCTCTGACCAATGCGGGTCACCGTCGGATCGTCGGCCGTGAGGAGAAACCGTCGCTGGGAGCCGGCCAGCAAATAGCCGAGGACCGGTTGGCCGTCGGCCGGTGGGTGGCGGGGGTCGCCTTCGCATTTGAGCTGTCGAATCTGCACGTGCACGTTGCCTGGATTGCTCAATGACAATTCAAACCGGTCGCCGTCCGATGATCGGAGTTTCCCCTCGAGGGGGGGCTCGAGGAGAGCTTGGGGAGCCGCGAAGACCGGGATAGCCAAGCGCAATGAGATGTCGACCCCGGTGGCCGAAGAGGACGCATCGTCTCGGGCGGTGGGGATTTCCGTAAAGAAAATGCGGAAAGCCTGCTCGACATCGACGGGTATTCCCTGACGCAAACCGACTCTTACCACCTGACGTTTGCCCGGTTCGACGACAAAAATGGGCGGTGAAACGAGCAGACCTTCGCTGGCTAGGTAGGTGCTTTGGCCGGTCTCCTGCGACCAACTGCGGACATCTGCTTGGATAGTGATGGGAGTCGGCCCTCGATTGCCCAATTCCACCGATCCAATATCCTGCGGATGACTGAGCTCGATGCGCACTGGGCGCACCTCAAAGTGGCCGGCCGCGTGGGTGGGCGTGGCCACCGCCCACGGGCCTACGCAGCAGAGAGCCAATAGGCTGAGAACGATGAAGTGGGGGAGGGCGGGGTGTCGGCGTCCAAGGCCGAATCGAAGGCTCGTCGGTTCAGTTCGCATGGCGATATTGTGACGATCTACGAAAACCCGAACATCGGCAGCGACCCCGACTTGTTGTCAGACGTGTCAGACAAGGAGTCGGTGTTTGTCTGACACGGCGACCGCTCCGGCTGACGCGACGATCGGGAAGAAAACGCATCAGATAATCGCACCAATAACACCCGACTTGATCCAATGGCCACCCCTCTGTCGCCTACTCGGTGTGTGGGCTACTCCACGCATTAACGGGTTTTTAGCCGGAGGAAGTTATGAGCTTGCGATTTCTCAGCCGTATGGGTTCCACCTGGATTTGCTTGGCCTTGTCTGCCACCGTGACTTGGAGCTTTGGGGTCCAGGAGATTTTGCGTCATCAATTGGGCGGCTTCGACGGTCTCGACGAGCTGAGCTCGGTGGCGACGAGCGCCGACGGTCGGCATGTGTATGCCGGGGGGCTCGACGGGTTGATGGCGATGGAACGGAACGGGACGACGGGGCGAGTGACGCCACTCCAGACGCTGCGGGCGGAATTTGGTTATGAGGCCTACAGCTTACGCTCTCTGGCCCTGAGCCCGGACGGCCGGCACCTCTATGGCGCCGGCAGCTTGAACGATTCCCTGGTGATCTTCGAGCGTGATGTCGCCACGGGCCGTTTGACGTGGGTCGAAACGATGGACGATCAAGGTGCCGATTTTGACCTCGACGGGGTCGCCGATGTGCTCGTCGATCCGACGGGGCGCCATGTCTATGTGGTGGCCCAGCAGGCACAGGAGGTCCTCGGCTTCTCTCGCGACACCACGTCGGGGCGTTTGGAGCTCATCAGCCGCGTCGACTTCACGAGCTTCGCCGGGTTGCGCTTCCCGACCGACGCCAACCTGGCGCCAGGCGGTGAGCACCTCTACTTGCTGGCCAACGGCTCGGTGGTGATCCTGCAGCGGGATACCGCCACGGGAGCCCTCGAGATGTTGCCGTTCCTGCCCGCCTCGCAGTTGGCTCCGCTGTCCCGCGGCGATTCCTTGGAGATCGATGCTTCGGGGAAGATGGTCTATGTCTTTGGCTCGCTGCCGTCGGGGATCGGTCGAGGCATCCTCCGCCTGCAACGTGACGTCGTTAGCGGCGCCTTGACGCCGATGGAAATGCTCACCGATGTGGACGGGGACTGGGGGCTCGGCACGACGGGCCATCTGCTGTTGGCGGCCGACGGCAAGAATCTCTATGCAACGGCCGGCTTCGACGCAGCGGGATTGGTCACCTTCGCCCGTGCCGCCGACGGCAGCTTGACCCATTTGCAGACCTTGGACGACGGCGAAGACGGCATCTCGGGGCTCGATGGGCCCTGGGAGCCTGCACTGTCGCCGGATGGGCGCCATCTCTACGTACCGGCCGAGGACGACGAGGCGATGGCCATCTTCGAACGCTCTGGAACCGGTGCCTTGAGCCCGGTGGACGTGGTGTCTGACGGTCAGGCGTCGATCCTCGACGGGCTGGACGACCCCTACTATGTGCTCACCTCGCCGGACGGTCAGGACGTCTACGTGCTGGGTTGGAACAATGAGGCGCTGGCGCGCTATCGACGCCCCGCCGACGGTTCCTTGAGCCAGGTTCAGGTTCTGCCGCTGCGCACCTTCGTGGGGCCCGAGGTGGGGGCCATCCGGCAGCTCAACGCCAGCCCCGATGGCCGCTTCTTGCTGGCCCGCAGCGACGCCGGCAGTCTGCTCTTGTTGGCCCGGCAAGCCGACGGCAGTTTGGAGTTTCTGTCGGCCCAGAGCCCCGGAATCCAGATTCGTCGAGCTGTCTTCAGTCCGGACAATCGCTTCCTTTACACCAGCGATGGAGAGGACGACCTGGCCGTCTTCGAAATCGATGATGCCAGCGGCCAGTTGAGCCTGCGACATCAGATTTTCCGGGCCGGAGAACCCTTCGAAACCCTGGCCATCGATCCGTCGGGCCGCTTTCTCTACGGCGGCGGTAGCCAACCCGTGATCCCTGCGCGGGCTGAGATCTTCCTTTTCGAGCTCGATGCGACGACCGGTGTCCCGACCTTCGTCGATGCGATGGATGTCGCCGCCGGGGTCGGACGTCGGTTCTGGGAGTTGGCGATCAGCGACGACGGACGTTTCGCCGCAGCCACCGGCTCGACCTCGACCGCCGATGGGGAACCCGGTTTGGTGATCTTCGAACGCGACTTGGCGAACGGTCGGCTGAACGAAACCCAGCGTTTCGTTGACGGCATCGCGGGTGTCGATAGCTTTCGCAGGCCTCGCGATCTGAGCCTGTCGGACAACGGCCGGTACTTTGCCCTCAATACAGACGGCGCCATGAACATTCTGGAGCGGCACTCCGACAGCGGCGCGGTGGAGATCAGCGACCAGAAGCTGGTCGGCGGTGCCGGGCAGCCAATCGAGCTCAACGGGCGTGGCGCCTTGGCCTGGGCCCCGCAAGGTGAGCAGCTCTACATGACGTCGACCTCCCTCGACAGCCTGGTGGTGTGGAGCAAGACGGCCTCCCAGTGCGTTGCCGATGCCACCACCCTGTGCCTTGGCGAAGGCGGACGTTTTCGTGTCGAGGTGACTTGGCGAGACTTCGCCGGGGGGACCGGCGTCGGCACCAAGGTCACCGAATCCACCGATTCGGCACTCTTCTGGTTCTTCGACGCCGCCAATTGGGAGATGTTGGTCAAAGTCATCGATGCTTGCAGCTTTAACGGGCACTATTGGGTTTTCGCCGCCGCCACCACCAACGTCGAGTACACCTTGACCGTCACCGACACGGACACCGGGGTGGCGGCCGTCTACCAGAACCCGTTGGCTCAATCGTCCGAGGCGATTACCGACTCTGAGGCACTGGCGACCTGTCCTTGAAGGCGCCTTGAGCGAGTTGCGGCTCGACGATGGGCTCGGAGGGCAACACGCACTCGCCAGCGTTGGAGATGGCGTTTCGCATCGCACGGGTGTTCGTGGGGCGATGGAGGAGGTGTTTCAGTACGGAGACGGGTCGGTAGGCGGTGAGCCCTGGACGCCATCTCGACTTAAGCCATCGCCACACGGCGGATAGCGGGGTGGTAGAATAAGGGTGATGATTCCTATTTCGACGCGTCGTAAGATGGCCTTGGCCCTGCTGAGCACGATCGTCTCCGCCTGGCTGACGGCGGGGACGATTGTGGCCCAGGTTACCGAGACCGACCAGCCGTTGGTTCAAATCCTGATCTATGGCCTCGGCGCAGTCCATGTCACCTCCGACGCGCAGGGCGACGTGCTCCTCGTCTATCTACCTGAGCAGGGGACGCCTCCTGTGCACAACGTAGCCTTCTGGTACGGCGTCTGCGACGGCGTCTGCGACGGGTCCGGAGGCCACAAATGGCAACAGAGCTCCCATAACCTGGGGCGCCATACCGTCACCTTCCCGGACCTCACCGGCTCGCTGGTCATCCACCGCACCGGCTCCGCCTCCGGCAAACCGTCGACCCCCGCCGAGGCGGCGGGGGTTCAATGGATGGCCAAGTACCGTGAGCTCGACGAGGGCGCCCAAAACATTGTGGCCACGGCCGCTAATGTGCACCTCGAGCTGCGGGCCGGTCAATTGGAGACCTGCGCCTTGGTGCACGACCCCGGCACAAAATTCCGCATCTGCGACTTGCAGCTCGAAGGCGCCAACGGCCAACCGCTGCGCCGTGCCTTCAGCGAGTACATGGTGCTGCGTCACCCCCTGAGCGTTGGCACCACCGAGATCACCGTCCTGGCCACGCCAGCCGGCGGCCAAACCCTCAAACAGGTGGTAAAAGTACTTGAAGGCACCTCCTCCTTCGTCGACTGGGACGATGGTAGCGGGATGAAAAGATATCGAAAGTTCTTCGACGTGCTGCTCGCCAACTTGCCGACCTCGACCCGGCGAGAGATGGAGTCCGATCACGGCAACCTCCTCAAGGGCTCTGGAAAACTCTTCCCGAGCGCCGTCAGAAAGTGGTCGGTTACGGCACCGGAGTGCCGCGAGACCGTCGGTGGTTGGATATGCGACGTTGATGGTGGCTGCCTCGAAAACAAGCAGCCAGCCTGCTGGGGCTACTTCAAGACCTATCCCAATTTCCCCAGCGGCCTCGATCGCCCCATTTGCCCCCTGGTCGAGTTTCCGTAGGAGCTCCAACAGGTGAAGGGATTTAAGGCAAGGACGTGCGCCGTGGATTCCGTAGGCCGGGTGCACCGAAGGCTCGTCGCCGTCCTGCTTTCAGCCATTTTTCTTGCCACCTGCAGTCTTGCCCAGCAGGGTCCCACGCTCCCCGCCGACCCGCTATCGGAACCTTGTTTCGCCCAGGCGCCACCCGGTCAGGTGCCGGCCGCGACCCTCGAGGAGGGGTTACGCCTGGTGGAAGCGGACTGCACCCGGGGCTCCGTCGGCTCTCTGCAGCTGGGCATCTACCGGCTGGAATGGCAGGACGCCGAGGGTGTTTGGCAACGGGGAGAGCAAGTCGCGCTACTGAGGAGCACGGTCGATGATTTGTGGTGGTATCGCCTCGGTGCCGGTGGCCCTGTGGCCTGGTCCACCCTCGCTCAGGCCGGCGACCCGCATATCCTGTCCGAGCTGATCCCTGTCCTACTGCCAGATTCTGAGGTCCCGAGCTCCTCGGGCGGCGACCCCTGTGGCGGTGCTTCCGAGTGCCAGAGCTGGTCGTCGTGGATCTTCGATCAGCGGGTCGGCGACAATGGACCGGGGCTACGACGGCTGGACAGGGTGTTGCACCGGCGAGCCTTGGGCTGGCAAGGCGTTGCCCAATGGCTTGCCCGCGCCCTCGACGGCGTCCCGGAGTCGCCCCAGGCTGCGAACGGCTCGGACTATCCGACGGCGGTGCGCCCTCGGTTGTTGGCGGGGTTGCCGCGCAGCTCCTGGCTCACCTGGACCCTGACGTCGCGGACGGCGGGTCGTAGCGAGCTCCTGGAGCGCCACTGGAACCTTCCGTCTCCGAGCAGCCTCTTCCCCGGGCTCGACCTGCCTGCCTGGCCAGCATCGAGCTCAGTGATTCCGCCGAGGCCGGTGTCGCCGTCCGCCCCCGCCCCGGCGGCTGGCGGTTCCGGCCTGGCCGCCCCGGCTGCGAGCCCAACCCGGGGATCGACGAGCAGTCCGTCCGAAAGCTTCTGTCCGGGGATGGTTCATGTACCCCGAGCACGGGCCGAGGGCTACGGCTTCGAGTGGTCGTGGCATCCCCTGGCCCTGGCTGAAACAGACCTCGCCACCGGTGGCGCCACCTCCACCACCTCGGCTGGCTGCTTGCCCGTTCCACCGGCCACGGAGTTCGCCCTCGAGTTGCGCAATGACAGGGTACACATCCAATCCCGCGCCGCCTTCGATGAGTCGCCGATCCTGGCCTGGAATCCCGTCACCATCCGGGTGCCCCAAGGGGGCCCCTATGTTTTTGTGCAACCGGGGGGTGACTATCGCGAGAAGCTGGTGGCCGCCAACATCTTTAGCTGGTTGAACCACGGGATTGACCGTTTCACCGACCTCGACCCCTCCCTCGGCCGCTTGGTGGCCAATCTCGAGATCTCCCAGTGGCGCCACCTGGAGACCTGTGCCGGGCACTGGCCCTACCCCGGCAAGATATACCTGCCTCTTGCCTGTCCATTCGCCGAAAGTTTCGTGCCCAAGGGCATGTGTCCCGATGTGGTGCTGCACGAGCTGAGCCACGAGGTGATCGGACGGGCGGTCAAGCAGGCGAGCCACCAAGGCACCGTCGACGGCGATCTTTTCGAGGCCTTGGCCGACCACTTCGCCATGGGTTTCCGCGGCGGGTCGGGCCGGCCGAGCTTCTTCCGCTTCGGCCTCAATTGTCAGAACGACCACCGCATCTTCGATCTCGACCGGTTCGGCTCAGGGCTCGGTCGTTACAACCTGCAGGTGGTGCTCGGCAGCTTGCGTCAGCACGACCTCAACGCCGAGCAGGGAAAGGTCTTCGACAAGCTGCTCACCCTCGCCGTGCGACTCGCCCCGAACGACATCGAGAGCTTCGTCCGCCAACTGGTGGACTTGGCCGTCAAGGAGAAGAGTGTCGACATTGCCGACCAAGTCTGCCAGGCATTGGTCGACCACGCCGGCCACTGTGACGACCTATGCAAGGGGCGCAGCCTATGCACCGGATTTACCAAGACGCGGCGGGTGGGCGATCGGCTGACGGTCGAGGGCCGCTTCCTGGGTTCCGTCGATCGGGCGCCGGAACCGGCGTGTACGACTTACGCCTTGCGGGTCGAGGATCTCGATTCCGGCCAGCAGATAGACTGCCGCAGCGGCGAGGCGGCGCACCTTGAGGAGAGCTTCGACCTGGCACCGGGTACCGGTCCCTTGGCCCTGCGCCTCCAGGCTTGTGCCCATCCGGCACCCGATCCCTGCTCGGCGACCGACGAGGTGCATGCGAACGGAGCCCATTTCGAAACCGCGGCCCGCATCGATGGCTGGCCCTCCGCCCAGCTGCAACCGGGCCGGCAGATGGCCACCCAACTGGCCTTCGAGGCTCCCGCTCTGGCGGATTTCGGCGACGGCCCACCGCTGCTCGGGGTCACGGCGGCGGGGGATTTCGGGGTGGTTTCGGCGACGGGTCTGAGGCAATTCGAGGTGGTGGAAGAGGGCGCCGACGACGGCAAGCTCTATCGGCTGAGCACCGACGTCACCACCAGCGGAGGAGGCCAGGTCCAGGGCTGGTCCGTCGACGGCCGGCAGCTTTCGACTCACCTCGAACCAGCGCCTGGCCAGGCTGACGGTTGGCGTTGGCGTTGGGTGTCTGGAGATCAACGTCCCGGGGAGGTGGAACGGGACGCTGTGCTGCGAGGTGATGGGCCGACCTTGGTCGCCACCGACCCTCGGGTCGAGCTGCTGGCTTGGGATGCCTCGCGGCTGACGGTTGGCGACTGGAGTCGGCCGACCCCCGAAATCCGCTCCCTGCCCTGGCCTGAACCCATCGATCCCACGACCTTGCAGGTGCTGTGGACCCCCGGTGGCCCGGTGCTCTCGGCGGAGCAGCGCTTCCCCCGCCAGCAGCGTGTATTGCAGATCGACACATCGCTCCCGGAGCCCACCCTGGTCGACGTCGAGACCACCTGGTTGGTGCGGCCGATCGAGCTTCCCGGATTGAGGGTGACCCGCTGGCGGGACGGCCGAGCGTTGCGCAACTGGACCTTCCGCATCGACCAGAGCCTGTGCCGAGCCCCGCCGTTCCTCGCTGCCTCGATGATCGGCTCCGACTCCGCCAGCTCTGTCGAGTGTGATGGCGACCGCTGCCGGCTGGCGGTGCTGACCTGTGACGGTCACCTGGCCCGTCTCGACCTATCGTCAGAGCTGCCCGTGTGGTCTCGGCCCACGGTCGGCGATACGGCCGTGCCCTTGAACCTGCACGGCGTCGTTCCGAGCATCGATGGCTTGCATCCCCTGCAATCCGGCACGTTCACCGGCAACACCGAGCAGTGGCTGGCGGGCCCCCTGCGGAGCCGCGACGAAACCGGCCGCTGGGTAGATCGCCTCTGGATCCTCGATGAGGATTTGCAGATCGTTCCGCTGACCGTGCCGATCTCGACTTTGGGTCCGCTGCGGGCCTCGCCGGTGGTGACCCGGGTGGAGGGTGACGATCCACCGGAGACCCGGCCGCAGATCCTGCTACTGACGGACGATGGCGTCGAGGTTTGGCGGGCACTGACTCCCTAGGGACCGTAGCGATGACGGAAGCGCCCTGGTGGGCTCTGCTCAGGGAGAAGATCGGTCTCCGAGTGGCTCCACGAGCCTGTGCAGACGCCCCGTCTCCAGGGGCCCCAAGTCCTGCCGGATTCCCGACGGCCAGATCAACCGCACCTCCGGAGCCTGAGGAGCGCCCTCGCCGAGGCCGATGGTGAGCAGGGGTTCGCTGGCCGAGAGGTAGGAGCCGCCACTGACTAGGGTGCGGTGGAGGGTGCGCTCGCCGAGGTCGACTTCGACCCGGGTGCCGAAGGCGGAGCGATTGCTGCGTCGACCCTCGAGGTGCAGGCGTAGGAAGGGGCGGCGGGGAGCTTCGTTGCGCAGCACAACGGCGGGGCGGCCGTTCTGGGTGATCACCAGATCGAGGTCGCCGTCCCCGTCGAGGTCGCCACAGGCTAATCCGCGGCCGACCAGGGGGCGGGCCAGGGGGCTCGACAGGTTCGGCTCGAGCCGCCGGAAGCTGCGTCCCTCGAGATTGCGGAAAAGGGCCAAGGGCTGGGCGTAACGGTGGGCGGCCTGGAAGCGGGTGATGTCGGGTTCGATGTGGCCGTTGGCGAACACCAGGTCGAGCCAACCGTCGTTGTCGAGATCCACCGCCAAGGTACCGAAGGCAAGGTCCATCAAGGTTGGCAGGCCGACCCCGAGCACCGCCGCGTCGTCGACAAAAAGGCTACCCCCACGCTGGCGGTAAACCGAGGCCATTTCCTGGGCGAAGTTGCCGATCACCAGGTCAGAGCGGCCGTCGCCGTCTAGGTCACCGGCGTCGATACCCATGGCGCCCCGCGGTGAGCCGGACGGGCCGAAGGCGATGCCCGCCTCCAGCCCCACCTCCTGGAAGGTGCCGTCGCCGCGGTTGCGGTAGAGGAAGTTGCGGGCGGTGTCGTTGGCCACCGCCAGATCAGGCCATCGATCGCCTTCGAGGTGGAGCACCGCGAGGCCAAGGGTCTTGCCGACATGGTTGCCGAGACCCGAGCTCTCGGTGATGTCCTCGAAGCCTTCACCATGGCGATTTCTGTAGAGCCGGTTGATGGCGCCCGGATAGGCCTCCGGTGTGCAGTAGATGCGTTGCTCACCGTCGGCACGGCAGGGTAGGTCGCCGGCGGCGCTCCAATCGACATAGCGCCCCACCACCAAATCGAGCCAGCCGTCACCGTCGCTGTCGAGGAAGGCGGCGTTCGAAGCGAAACCTTCGTTGGACAGGCCCCAGACGGCGGAAACATCTTCGAAGGTGGCGTCACCACGGTTGAGATAGAGGTGCTCGCCGCCGACGCCGGTGAGTAGGAGGTCGAGGTCGCCGTCGTTGTCGACATCGCCCACCGCCGTGCCCATGCCGAGGAATGGGGGCTCGAGACCTGAGCCTTCGGTGATGTCTTCGAAGGTGCCGTCGCCGCGGTTGCGGTAGAGGGCGCCGGCATGGCGACCGGCCGGCGGGGCGTCTAGCTCTGCCACGCCCAGGGAGTCGAGGAAAAAAAGATCCGGCCAAAGATCGCCGTCGGCGTCGAAGACGGCGACACCGGCGCCCATGGTTTCGGGCAGAAAGCGATCGGCGGAAGCGCCGTTGTGGTGCTCGAAGCGGACGCCCGCGGCCGCCGTCACATCGCTCATCGTCCAGCCCGTTTCCGTCGCGACGGGCTGCGCACGCGGTGGCGTCTCGCCGCAGGCCAGAACGGCGAGGAACGGCATATAGATCCACCAATGTTTCAGCAGCTCAGCCATCGCGTTCTCCGAGTAGGTCGTGCTTGCGTAAGTAGTAGGCCAGATTTCGCTCGTCGACGCCGAGCCGGGCAGCGGCCTCCTTGCGCACCCCGCCGCTCTGCCGCAGGGCCTCGAAAAGGGCCTGGCGCTCGGCTCGAGCTTTCACCTCAGTAAGCCTCAGGGAGTCGTCGGAGTGTGCCGCGACACCCGGCTGAAAGGGCGGCAGGCTCTCGGGCTGCAGGCTGGTGCCCTTCTCGAGCAGCACTCCCCGTTCGACGACATTCTTCAGCTCGCGCACGTTGCCGGGCCAGTGGTGGGCGCGCAACAACTCGAGAGTGCGCTCGCCGAGGTGGTCCACCTTCTTGCCCTGGGCCGCGGTCGCATCGGCGAGGAAGGCGTGGGCCAGGACATCGATGTCGTCGCGGCGCCGGCGCAGCGGCGGCAGCTCGATGGTGACAGCATTGATGCGATAGAAGAGGTCGGCGCGAAAACGCCCGGCGGCAACCTCTTCGTCGAGCCGTGCATTGCTGGCTGAGATCAAGCGCACGTCGGTGTGGGTGGGGCGGCTGTCGCCGAGGCGCTCGAAATGGCCGTCCTCCAGCACCCGCAGCACTTTGGCCTGGGCGGTCGCCGGCAGGGAGTTGATCTCATCGAGGAAGAGGGTTCCGCCATCGGCCACCCGGAAGCGGCCTTCGCGATCGCTGAGGGCACCGGTGAAGGCGCCCTTGCGGTGACCGAAAAATTCGCTTTCGAAAAGCTCCACCGGAATGGCCGCACAGTTCACCGCTACAAAGGCTCTGTCGGCGCGGCGACCGCGGTGGTGCAGGAAGCGCGCCACTTCTTCCTTGCCGGTTCCGGTTTCTCCCACCAAAAGAACGGCAGCCGGGGCCTCCGCCGCCACCTCGGCGAGCTCCATCACCCGCTGCCATGCCGCCGACACCCCAAGAGGGCCACGCCGCGCGGGGCCGGATTTTTGACCGCGCAAGTAGCGCCGCTCGCGATCTCGCCTGGCGTGCTCGAGGCAGCGATCGAGGGTGAGCACCAACTCGTCGGCGTTGGTGGGTTTGAGTAGGTAGTCGGCGGCGCCGGCGCGCAGGCATTCCACCGCCGAGGTCACGGTGCCGTAGGCGGTCAGCACGAGAATCGGTGGCGCCCCCTCCGCCGCCAGCTGGCGCACCAGGTCGAGCCCGTCACGGCCTGGCATCTTCAAATCGGTGACCACCGCGTCGATGCCGTCGAGCTGGGCGGGTTGCAGGGCTTCATCGACGGAAGCGGCGGTGCGAGCTTCAAAACCGCGGCGTTCGAGGAGGTTCGCCAACGAGTCGCGGACGTAGGCCTCGTCGTCGACGATCAACACGCTGCCACGGTGGCCGGTGGCTGGGGGGTCCATGCCGCGGCGGCTCACGGCACGGCGGCTCACGGCACCGCCTCTGCCGACATCTGGCTGGGCAATACTACCCGCACCCTGGCGCCGCCAGCCTCGCGGTTGTCCACTTCGATGCGACCCCCGTGGTCGATGACGATGCCATGGCACACCGCAAGGCCGAGGCCGAGGGAACCGCGGGTTGATTGGAAGGGTTCGAACAGATGCTCTACGACGGTGGAGGGAAAACCCGGACCGCGGTCGAGCACCTCGAGCACCACTTCCTCGGCTTCGCCCTTCGTCTGTCGCGCCCGAACTTCCACTTCGCCACCGCTGGGCCGCGCTTGGCAGGCATTGAGCACCAGGTTGAGGACCAACTGGCCGAGGGTCTGAGGATCGCCGCAGAGAGGCAAGGCGGTGGTAGGTCCGGTGCGCAGCGCCACGTTCTGACAATCGGGGTGGCCGCGGAGGAATTCCACCGTGCCCTCGACCACCTCTGCCAGGTCGATCTGTCGTTTCTCAGCGCGGCCCGGCTGGGCGAAGCGCAGCACCTGGCGCACCGTGCCGGCGGCACGGTCGATGCCCTCGCGCAGACGGGGCAGCCAGCGTCGGGCGCTGTCTGGGACGCCCCTCTCCAAGTCTTCTTCCAATAGATGGAGGTAATTGGCCATCCCCTCCAGTGGGTTGTTGATCTCGTGGGCGAGGCCCGCCGCGAAGCGCCCGAGGCTGGCCAGACGCTCGGCGTGGCGCACCTGGCCCTCGAGAGCGTGCAAGCGCGCTTGTTGTGCCGCCTCGCTCTCGAGCCGTGCCAGCCGCCGCACCCGTCGCAGGGTGAGACCGGCCAGCACCAGCGATAGGGGAATGAGGGAGACGTTCCACAACAGGGTGAAGAAGTAGCGATCGGCCAGCCGCTCGACATGGTGGACAACTCCGCTGTCGACCTCGGCGCGTTCCAACCAGCCCCTCAGCGGAGGTGTCCACAGGGCGCTTTCCACCGCTTCCAAGCGCCCCGCCGTCTCCATTGGGCTCGGGTGGAGACGCAGGCCAGGACCGATGGTGGCGAGAAGCGGCGTCGGATCGACCCAGGCATGCAAATGCCCGGTCCCCTCACCCAGGGGCCAAGTGGCCGCCATCAGGCCGTCATCGCTCGGCGCCGCACTGCCGGGTGGGGCGAGTTGCGGCACACCGTCTTGTCGGACTGCGATGGCGCGGAGGGCTACGGACCCGACGGAGACTTCCAAACGGCGCACCGCCGGCCTCGATTCGAGAAAAAGCAAGAGGGAGGCCTCGATATCGAGGCGTGCCCAGCGTCGGCCCATGGGGTCGTCATCGTCGACCGGCTGGATGTTGGTGAGCGGCGGCGTGCGGGCGAGAAAGGAAAGGTCGGCGTGCTGCTGTGCCAGGAGGGCCTCGAAGGTGCGGGCATCGGCCCGGGTTTCGAGGCCCCGCTGTTGGCGGAGGGCGGCGCGCACGTCCCGGCGCGAAGACACCAGACCCACTACGGCCAACAGGTTGATGGCCAACAGCAGGACGACGAGCCCGATGGCCGGATCGAATCCTTGAACGAAGCGCAGGCGCATGGCGAGAGTCCTTGCAAGAAAGAGCCCAGCGTGGGGAGACCTCGTGCTGGCGGGAGAGGCCGCTAGGGAGGAGGCAGGAGCCCATAAATCTTATGGGCCGGCACCTTGAGCGTCAAGGAGACGACCCGACGATGTCGCGCCCGTCGGCGGGCTGTCCCTTTAGGAAACCGGGCCCAGAAGGTGGTCTTGGTGCATCTGGCCCGCGGCATGGGTCTTGCTCTCCAGCAGGGATTCCTGGACAGCCAATTCGACAACCACACTGGAGATTCCCGATGCTCTTTCGCCTCCTCAGCCTCAGTCTGCTCGTCCTCGCCACCGGTTCGCCCCTCTTTGCTGGCGGCGCCTGGGTGCCCGAGCCCGGCCATGGCAACGTCCAATTCGGCTTCAGCCGCAAGACCGCCCACACCTCGTGGAACGCCTACGGCGACGTCATCGCCCACTCCGGCCGCTTCCAGAACCATGACTTCCGTTACCTCTACCTGGCGGGCGAAATCGGCCTGCGTCGCGGTTGGTCGGCGGACTTCGTGGTCACCTGGCTCGACGGTCGCGAGGGACCCGACGGCGATTTGCATCAGAACGAAGGCTGGTCCGATGCCTGGTTCGGGCTCAAATACGGCTGGGGCAATGCTGCGCGTCCGATGGCACTGCGCCTCGAGGTACGCACCCCGGTGCTCTACGACATCTCCGGCCCCTACACCCTCGAGCTGTACAACAGCGATGGAGAGTTGGTGGCGAACAGTCCCGAGTGGCGGGGCCTTTTGAAACACGATGTCACCCTCTACTGGCTCCACAGCCGCTCCCTGGGTGGCGGTAAAGGATGGGCGACCGTCGAGGTGGGTTACACCTGGCGCGAGGGCGCCCCCGCGGACCAGCTGCCGGTGAACCTCGACGCCGGCTGGACCCTGCCTTGGGCCGGGCTGATGGTCAAGGGCTCGGTGGCCTGGCGGCAGAGCCTGGGCAATGATTCCGCTCGCCGGCCCGAGGACCGCTTCGGCTCCCGCCAGGGTTACACCTTCAACGACGCCAGCATGGCCCGCGGCGGACTCTCCTTCCTCCTGCCCTTCGGAGAACGCAACCGGTGGTATGCCGAAGCGGGCTACAATATTTGGTTCTGGGGGCGCTCGGCCCGGCAGTACGAAGAACCCTTTGCGTCGCTCAGCTTTCGCTTTTGAGGAGCGCTCTTGTGTGCAGTGGGGTGGCTCCCTGAAGACGTTCCCGGCCCGGGCATACCCCTCACCGTCTGGCGTTGGTCGGCCATCGGGGGTGGACGAAATCTCGACCGGGCACACATTTTGACGACTCGAGGCCATGGTGGGCTATTATCCTATGTCCCAACCGGACCCCTGCCACGGATCCGGTGAGGCATAGACATCATGCAAGCACATGCCCAATCATTGTCCGGCCGTGATCTGGTGGGCCGACCCCCAGACGAGGCCCTACCCCTCCTACTGGAGACCTATGGCGGACGGCTCTTCGGGCTGAGTCTCAAGCTCTGCGGACATCCGGAAGATGCGGAGGATCTGGTTCAGGAAATTTTTCTGATCGCCCTGCGCAAGTGGCATCAATTCAACGGCGAGGCACATCCGACGACCTGGCTGTACACCATCGCTGCGCGGGCCTGTGCTCGGCGGCGGCGCAAGCGTGCCGGTGAGCCCCGAACCATCGATTCACTGACGGAGCTCCTGCCAAGCGCCGAAGCCCGGATCCCGAACCTCGAGATCGCTGGCAATCCCCTCGACCAACAACTGCAGCGAGAAGCTCGAGAGGGCGTCGATCGAGCCATCGCAAGTTTGCCGACGCATTTCCGGTTACCGCTGGTGCTCAAGGAAATCGTCGAATTGTCGATCGCAGAAATTGCTGCCATCCTCGGTTTGAAGGAAGCGACCGTCAAGACCCGCGTTCACCGAGGGCGATTGCTATTGCGTCGCGAGCTGTCACGCGTCCTACCAACGCAAGAGGCACCACCCCCCGATCATTCTCGACAGATGTGTCTTGATCTGCTGAAAGCCAAGCAGGAGTCGCTGGATCGCGGCGTCCCCTTTGGCGTGCATCAAGAGGATCTGTGCCTACGTTGTCAGGCCCTGTTCGCCACCCTGGACCTCACCAAGGAGACCTGCAGGAGCCTGGGTCGCGGTGAGTTGCCAACAAGACTTCGCGAAGTCCTTGCGAAGGCTTTTGCCGAGTCGGCGAGCAGCGATGCCGGCAAACCTCGACACCGGCAAGACAACTTGAGACTCGCCACCGGCTGAGCTCCACTCGCCCTCGGCGAAGGCGTAGAGAGTGGCGGCGGGCAAGCCGCCGACCAGGGGTCGGGCCATCAATCGGCTCAAAACAAACTCGGGGCAACCGGCAGGCCGCGGGTGGCCTGCCTAAGTTGCCCCGAGTCTCTCCTCAAAGTGGAGCTTGTTGGCTAGTCGCGAAGATATAGCTTGAGGACAAAGGCCGCTCCGATGGCCCCTCCGGCGACACCGGGAGGAGCCCCGGCCCACCAAACGTCGACGGTATAGACGCCGGGCCGGATCTCATGCTCGTCGTAACCAACTTTCTGAAAGAAGTTGGCGCCGAGCATATCGACGTCGCGTTCCGCTTCGAGGGCCACCGCCGGGCTGGGAATACCGAAAGGATTTTCGAAGTGGCCCACCATGTGCTGCGGGCCACCGGTTTCCGGCGTCAAGGTGACTTGGATCAAGGTCATCGGTGCCACACCGTAGGTCTGGGCGCTGCCCAAGATGACGCTGAGATGGGCATTGAGGCATTCGCCCTCTTCCAAGGACACTTCTTTGACCGTCAGCACCGGCGTCG
Source organism: Acidobacteriota bacterium (assembly GCA_029263315.1). Lineage (GTDB taxonomy): Bacteria > Acidobacteriota > Thermoanaerobaculia > Multivoradales > J023 > JAJCXR01. Next base: position 70,490 of record JAJCXR010000033.1, read on the forward strand.
GATCGAATTGTCCACCTTCACCGCCGCCGGGACCGGTGCCAAAAATGGCGGGCGTCGCATGCAGCGCCTCGTCAGCGGCGTCGATCACCGTGGTCACCTTGCCTCTGCAAGACAGGGCCGTATGGGCGAGCGAAGGCCTTTCGCTGTCGGGTTTTTCGGGGAAAAAGCCGGACTCTGCGGCGCTCGCCCCCTGGGCTGCGCCAAACATGACGACCAACGCGGTCAAACCGATGGACCAAATCATTTTCTTGCTGAGTTTCATTTTAGATCTCCTGTCGTGAGTTGGGTGTGAGCATGCTTGCAGTCCTCTCAGAAGTCGAATCGTCACCTCCATTTCTCGATGGTTAGTGGGCTCGGCCTGCGGCGCATTGAACAAGCGGGCGGCCATGATCGGTCTAGATGTAGAGAAAGGCGCATATGGCAGTTAAACGATGGAATGATTTGCAGCGGTGCGGCGAAATCGCGAAGCAGTTTTCAGAAGATGGATGGCCGAAACGCCGCTCTGGGCAACAGCTCTGAGGAAACCGACGAGGCGGATCGACCGTGTATTTTGTCCTTCGTTACTGTATAAGGCGAGAATCTTTCGCCGACACCCTCAGGCAGTCTTCAGGTTGGGCTTCTAGAGTCTCCTCGATGCTTCTGTGATGGACCCATAGGGCGTCCGACGACGAGAGCCGCTGAGCCGCCCGAGGCGCTGCTCAGCTCCTAGAACCCAAGTCAAAGATCCGGAGTCGCTGTCATGACAACACCCCGCTTCGAGCTCAAGTACCGAGTGACCGAAGACGTCGCCGAGGCCATTCACCAGGTCGCCAGCTTCCACATGGAACCCGACGCCCACTCACGGCTCGGCCAGTATGTGGTCAATAGTCTCTACTTCGACACCCCACAGGACGAGGACGCCTTCGAGACTGGAGAAGGCGTTGCACTGCGTTCCAAAGTGAGGCTGCGCTGCTACGACCGGGATCCCCAACCGCCATTTTTCCTCGAGTTGAAACAGCGCTTCGGCTCATCGATTTCGAAAATCCGGGCTTCCGTCAGTGCGGACGACGCGCAGCGTCTGGTGGACGGGCTTCCCCCCGCAGCTCACGACGCCAGCCGTCGGGATTTGGAGACCATCCGCGAGGTCATCGATCACCGCGAGATGGGACCGCGGGTCTGGGTGAAGTACGAACGCTGTGCTTGGGTCAGCCCCTGGGGTGACGGCGCCCGCCTGACCTTCGACCGCCAACTCGAAACCCAAGGTGTTGAGCCTTGTTCTGCCCTGAGCCCGTCGCCTCGAGGATGGTCGTTTCCGGAATTGGACGACCGGGTGGTGATCGAGCTCAAATTTTTTGGCGCCGCGCCGCGCTGGATGCAGCGTCTGGCCCAGGACTTCGAGCTCGAGCGCACCTCGTGCTCGAAGTACGGTCTCGGGCTCTTTGCCCTCGAGCAATCTTCGGCCATTTCGGTCTTGGCTCAAGTCCCGTGAACGAGATCTTCCACACCTTCTTGGCCGAGTCTTCGGGCGCTGCGTCGGTCGGCCTGCGGGAGGTTCTGCTACGCCTTCTGGTGGCCTTCCTGGCCGGCATTGCGGTGGCTTTTGTCTATCGCGCCTCCCACACGACCTTGAACTACAGCCAGAACTACGTGCAGGCGCTGGTGCTGCTCAGCCAGGTGGTGGCGGTCATCATGTGCGTGGTGGGGGACAGCCTGGCGCGAGCTTTTGGTCTCGGTGCCGCCCTCGCCATCGTCCGCTTTCGGACGCCGATCAAGGACGCCCTCGACACCGCATTTCTCTTCCTCGCCGTGGCGGTGGGCATGGCAGCGGGGGTGGGGGCGGAGGTCCTGGCGCTGGTGGCGGCGGTCTCCATCGGAGCCGTCGCCCTCTTTCTTTCGTGGAGCTCCTTTGGGGCTCGCAGCCAGGCGGAGGGGTTGTTGCGATTCCGCTTTGGCGGTGATGCTGGCGAGCGGGAACGGATTGCCAGCATAGTGGGCAACCACTGTAGCTCCTTCCGCCTGAGTGGCTTGAGAAGTGTCAGCGGTGATGAGGACGAGCTGATTTATGACCTCGACCTGCGTCACCAAGACAGCGGCCCAGCCCTGGTGAGTGAGCTCAAGGGCGCCGGTGTGCATGCCGTTTCCTTGCTACCCGCGGCGCGGGTTCAAGGGGGATGATGGCCATGTTGCCCAATCTATCTCTCAACGCCCGTCGACGCCTGACCGTTGTCGTTTGGCTGCTGGGATTGGTGACCGCGGCGGTGCTGCTCGCCCGGCGACCGACGGCGGACCTTCGCGCCCTCGCTTGGGCAGGGTCTGTGGTGCTGGCGGCGCCGCAGGACGGTGCCCTCTCGAGTCTCGAGGTTTCGCTGCATCAAGCGGTGTCCAGGGGTGAGCTGGTGGCGCGATTCGATCCCGGGCAGCTGGTCGCCCGTGGCGAGGTCCTGAGGGCTGAATTCGAAGCCATGGACCACCGGGTGGCTTCGCAGCAAGACGGCAAGGCACGCTTGCTGCAGAAAGATGAAGAGGAGGCGAGTCTCGAGCTGGCGAAGCTGTCGGCCGGCATCGAGGAAGACGAAGCCCGGCGGGCGGCTCTCCGCCAAAAGCTGATCATCGACGAGCGGTTGGTGGCTGAGGGAGTGGTGTCGGCCGAACGGGCCGCTGGCCTGCGTCGCGAGATCGAGGTGGTCGAAAGTCGTTTGTCCGCCGACCGATCGCGCCGCCTTCTCGCCCAGCGCAACCTGCGCCAGGCGGGCTGGCGCGTTGAGACGGCAGCCGGTCCCAACCCGTGGCTGGCCGAAGCCGCCCGACTCCGCCTATCCGAGATCGAGGTGCGGCTCGAGCGTCTCGATGTGCACAGTCCGACCGCCGGCCAAGTGAGCGAGATCTTCGGAGCCGAGGGGGAGTGGCTCGAGGCTGGAGACCCGGTGGTGCGCATTTCGCCGCTAGCGGCTGTCGAAGTCCATGCCTGGCTCGATGGTGAGGTTGCGCCGGACTTCGTCGTGGGTACGGCAGCTGAGATCCGGCGCGCCAACGGCCAGCGGCTTGCCGGTCACGTCCTCAGCATCGGTGCTGAGCGTCTGTCGCTGCCGGAGGCTCTATGGCAACGGACCGATCTCCCAGAGTGGGGATACCTCATCCGAATCGCCCTCGGAGGCGGGGTTCTCACCCCTGGCGAACCCGTTCATGTGGGCCTCCTGGATGCCCCCGTCACGTCGGCTCAAGCGGACGGGCTGGCAGAATAGTGTCGCAGGACCTATCTGAAGTGCATTCTTTTCCGGACTGAAGGCCCAATGGTGGCGGGTGTGGTGTCCTTCGAGGCATCTGCCGAGGTTGTCGGACGAAGTCAGACTCTGCCCGGCAGATGGGAAAAAAGTCACCGGTAGGGACGGAGATAGCGGCAGATCGCGTCGCAACTGATCCGCGGGCCTGTGAGGTTCTCGGCCCGGGTCCCTTAGTGACTGCGGTAGTTACTGCGGTTGGGTCATTTCGCTGCAGCAGTCGAGACCGACTTCGAGCATTTTGGGGTCTGGCAAGTACAACCCTCGGGGCCAATGCAGGTCGGCGGGGTGCAGTTGTTGAGCTTGGTGGGCTTGCAGCCGCCCGTCGTGCAGGACGAACCGGTACAACCGGAGTGAGAACAGGTTGTTTTTAGATCGAGCGCCAGGCCGGAGACCAGCATGACGCGAAAAGCTTGCGTGCTCTCGGTCAAGCTATCTCCGTCGGAGCTCGCCCATTCCGATACCTCCATCGCGCCGACCGCATCGGAGGTCTGGGTCATCAAACCCAAGATCAAGAGGTCGCCATCATCCAGAATAACCTCTCGGGGAGTCTCTTCCGGAGTGTTGTCGGTGGCTAAGGCCGGCTGTACCAGGCACGCAAAAAGAGCAAGGATCATCACTGAGAACATGAGTCTCTTCATCTGCTTCTCCATTCAGCTGTTGTGGGAAAATTCCCGGTCGTTTGAACAATAGTACAGATCTATAAATCTGGGGTCAAGACTATGTGCACATATTTATCTATAGAGATGTCTTTTTTGGCCCATTGATTGGGCTTTGTGCCCCTGGAATCCCATCCGAGAGTCCCGGGGGCTGTTGGCTTCTGTCTTGTGGGGCGTCGATTCCTTGGCACATGTGGCGGCCGCCAAGGCGTAGCTTCAGACAAGGTTCATAGATCCCCGGGCGATGGATCTCCAACAAGATTTTGCAACCGCGGCGAGGCTATACTCACGCCCATGCTGACCAGCCCCTGTCGCCCCGTTCCGAGCTGCGCTGTCGTCCTTCTCTACTTGGCTTTGACCGCCTGTGGGCAAGGTGGGAGGGCCGAGGAGGATCTGGATTATCACCGTGGGCGCAATGCGATGGCCATGGCCCGTTACGATTGGGCCCGTTTCTATTTTGCCGCTGACCTGGAGGCGCACCCCGATCGGCCGGAGTCGTTGCGTGGACTAGGTCTGGGGTGGGTGTCGGGCTACCAGGGAAGCCTCACCCACGGCATCGAAGCCCTCGAAGCGTACCTGGCGCTGGTTCCAGAGGACACCGAGATGCGTCTCCGGTTGGCGGGCTCTTGGCTGCGAGCCGGGCAGCCGGAGCGGGCGGCCGGGGTCCTCGCGGACATTGAAGATTCCCTCGATGCGGAGCTGCTGAGGGCGCGGATTCTGCTGGCGAGCGATCCACAGGCCGCCCGTCGACCGCTGGAGGCGGCACTCGAGGCGGCTCCTGATGATTTCGAGGCACGTTTCCTCGCCGCCCAGGTTCATGCCCGCCTGGGGGAGGACGGCCAAGCCTTGGCTCAGGCGCAACGGGCGGCGGAGATCGATCCGTCGAGCGCTGAGCTCTTTTATTTGATGGCCCAGATCCTGCGTCGGCAAGGGGACCTCGAAGCATCGGCGGAAGCACTGGCCACCTTTGAGCTGGTGAATCGGCTAGCCGGTCCGGGGGCGCCTGCGGATGCGCGGCAGGAGCTGGCGGTGCTACGCCAAGTGGCGGACCGTATGGCGCCTTCGTCGATGGCTTTCAAGCGGCGGCTGGCGCGGCTCCTCCTGGAGACCGGTGCCACAGCCGAGGCGATGCCCTTGCTCGATGAGATCTTGGCCGTCGAGGATACCGATGCGGAGACGTTGCTCGTCCTCGCCCAGGCGGCCCATACCCAGGGCAAGATTTCGATCGCGCGGGATTTCTACCAACAGGCGCTCGAGCGGCAGCCGGACCATCCGAAGGCCTTGGCCCAACTGGCTCTGCTGGCCTACGAAACCCAGGACTTCGCAACCGCCCAAGGGCTACTGGACCGCGGACTGGAGCTCGATCCTCACCAGGCGCCGCTGCACTTCACGGCCGGGCTTCTGGCCCTTGCCCGAGGGCAGGGCGGTGACGCCATACAAGCCCTGCGCCGCGCCGTCGATCTGGTTCCCTGGCTGGCCCGCTATCGGATCACCTTGGCCGACGTCTACCTGACCCGCGGCGAGCGAGAGGCTTTTGATCAGCTCCTGGCGGAGACTCCGGCGCCCGATGCGGCGGTCGATGCCTATAGAAAGAAACACCCATGAGACGACGGATGCCGAGGCTCCTGGCCACCATCTTCCTGGCCTTCTTCGGCCTACTTCAGCTCGCCTGTGGGGATGCTCAGCCCACCGTCGAACCGGCCACCACCATGGGCGAGTCGGCGGACGGGTCCGCCTGGTTCCGCGACGTTTCCCAGGAGCTGGGCGTTGACTTCCGACACCAGGACGGTCGTTCCGGTCAGCGGTACTACGTCGAGACGGTGGCCAGCGGCGGAGGTTGGCTCGACTACGACGGCGACGGCGATCTCGATCTTTACCTGGTCAACGGGGCGGCGACGCCGGGATCTACCTTGCCGGATACACCGCGCAACGCGCTGTATGAGAACCGGGAGGGGCGCTTTGTCGATGTCGCCGTCGCGGCTGGAGTCGATGATCCCGGCTACGGCATGGGGCTCTGTGTTGGCGACTACGACGCCGACGGTCGTCTCGACCTCTTTGTCACCAACTACGGAGCGGACCGACTCTTTCACAATCTGGGGGAGGTCGATGGACGGGTGCAGCTCGAAGAGGTTGCCCAAGGAGCCGGCGTGGCCAGTCAGCGCTGGGGCACCGGCTGCGCCTTTGCCGACCTGGACCTCGACGGCGACTTGGATCTCTATGTCGCCAATTACGTCGACTTCACCTACGACAACAATCCCCGCTGCGGCGATGTGACCCGCGATGTGTGGAGCTATTGCCGACCCGCCGTCTTCGAGGGGCAGCGCGATCACCTGTACATCCAGCAGGGGGACGGCACGTTCGTCGACGAAGCGGCCCTGCGAGGCATCGCTCAGGGGTCTGAGGATCGCGGTTTTGGCGTCCTCGCCAGCGATATGAACGGCGATGGAGCGCCGGACCTCTTGGTGGCCAATGACGGCACCCTCAACCGCTTTTACGTCAATGACGGCAAGGGATTTTTCACCGATCGGGCCCTGGTCAGCGGCCTTTCTTCGAACCGTAGCGGCCATGCCGAGTCGGGCATGGGCCTAGCCCTCGGTGACGTCGACAACGATGGCTTGCAGGATCTGTTGGTGACCAACTACTCGTTCGAAACCAATACGCTATACAGCAATCGGGGTGATCTCTTCTTCGAGGACCGCACTGAAGAAGTGGCCCTGGGGGCCCCCTCCTACTTGCCGGTGGGTTGGGGGGTCGCCTTCTTCGACTTCGACAACGATGGCGACCTCGATGTGGCGGTCGCCAACGGCCATGTGATGGACACCATCGACGCATTCGAGCAGGGGATCGGGTATGCGCAGCCCAATCTCCTCTTCGCCAACGATGGCAGCGGCCGCTTTCGGGATGTCTCGGCGGAGGCGGGAACGGCCTTCAGCGTCGCCAAGGTGAGCCGGGCTCTGGCGGTGGGTGATTGGAACGACGACGGCCGGCTGGATCTCCTGGTGACCCATACCAATGACACCGTGGACCTGTTGGAGAACCGTTTCGAATCGCCGCACCACTGGATCGGCTTGCGCCTCGCGGGGGCAGGCAACGATCCCTTGGCCCTCGGGGCCCGGGTGACCTTGAAGTGTGCGGGCGAGAGGGTGGGAATCCGGGAGGTGCTGAGCGGCGGTAGCCTGCTCGCACAGCACGATCTGCGCCTGCATTTTGGGCTTGGGGGCTGCTCAGGGCCGGTGACGGCGGACCTTCGATGGCCCGATGGCAGTCGCCAAACGGAGAGCTTCGAGCGCACCGACGCCTATTTCGAGATTGCTTACGCCCCCCGCTGAGGGCCGATCAATCTGCTTGCTAGCCCAGCACGGCGCTCAGCCGGGAGATGAGCCGGTGGTAGCGGTCGTCCCTCCAGGTGTCAGGGAAGCTTTTCAAGACAGACAGCCCCGCCTGCATTTCGGAACGGGCCCGGGGGTTCTTCTCCAAGATCTGGGCCAGCTCCTCCAGGCTGGCCATCGCCACCGCTGGATCTTCCGCCAGCACCGCCAACCGGGCCCGTCGCAGCAGCCCCGGGGGGTTGGCGCCATGGGCCAGGGCCGGTTCGAGAAGCTCTAACCCTTGACGGGCGGCCGCCGCATCGCCGCTGGCCCGTCGCCAGAGGATGCGCAGGGCGTTGGCCGCGTCAAAAAGAGGATGCCGGGGATCGAAGGAGGCCAGCTGGGGTTCGAGCCGCTGAATGGCAGATGGGTCGCCGCGACGTGCCCGACGCCAACCTTCCACCACCGCCGCCGCCTGCGCATCGCCGTCGAGCCATCGGCCCAAGGGTTCGGGGGTTTGACCCTCCGCCAGCTCCTGGCGCTTGAGGAACAGCAGGGCGGCGAAGGCCTCAGCCGAGCTGGCCGAATGGCCTTCCAGGGCTTGTCCCAGAGCCTTCTCGCCCAGTCGAGGCCGCCCAGAAATCAGGTGCGTCAAGGCGACGGCGACCTCCCGCTGCTCGGCTTCCTGAAGCCCCGCGGCCACCCGGCGGGCGCGCTCGAAGGAGCCGGTGCGGATTAGCCGTCGCACGGTATAGAGACCATCCTCGCCAGCCGTGAGCGATCGCAGGGGGTCGAATTCGGCCAGCAGCTGCCGCGTCCCGCCGCCGCCGAGGGGAGCCCCGAGGATCTTCGGGGAGCGCATCTTGAGCAGGTTGCGGTAGTCGGTATTGAGGGTCCCGCCGACGGCGAAGCGCCGGCTCGCCTCGGCGGTCAGCAGCCGTTCGGCGAAGATGTCTTGGGGGCTGTAGATGCCCATACGGAGCCATCCGTCGCCGCTCTGCGCCAATGCCTGAGCGGCGTGCTCGGTATCGGTCAGGGGCTCGTCGCCGCACAGGAAGAGCACCGCCCCGCCGGGGAAGGGCTGGTAGATCTCAACGTATTCGAAGACATCGTTCAAGGTGGCCACCAGGGAACGCAGGAGATCCGCATCGACGTAGCTCAGTCCGATCCACTGCACAAAAACACCCCGCGCACCGAGGCGTGCCTGGACCAGGGAGAAGAATTCACGGGTGAAGAGATGGGAAGCACCGGAGGTCCAGGGGTGGGAGGGTTGAGAGACGATGGCGTCGAAGTGCTGGCTGCTCAGGGCGAGGGCGCTGCGGGCGTCGTTGAGATGCAGGTGCAGGCGCGGATCGGCCAAGGGGTCTGGCTGCCGCTCTGCCGTCACCTGGCGATTGGCCGCCACCACCTGCGGCTCCAACTCCACGACATGGATCTCTTCAATCGTCGGAGGCACGCTCTCCAGGGTCAACCCGGCCCCCAGGCCGATGATCAACATGGAGCGCGCCTGGGGACGGCTGATCACCGGCAAAAGGGGCATCCAGCGGGCGACGGTGAAGTTGCCAATGCGAGCTCCGGCCGGTTGGATCGACGCTTCGGGCAGACCATTGGTGCTGAGACGCCAAGATCCGTTGTCGTCGATGAGCAGCACCGTGGCGCTGCGGCCGACGGCGTAGAAGACCACGTCGCCCTCCGCCTGCTGACCCGACAGGGGGGCCGTGCGCAGGACTCGCCAGGGGGTTTGGGGCGGCGCCAGGGCCAGCGCGGCGATGCCGGCGAGGGCGACCACGGCAAGGCCGCGCGCCCGCGGTGTCGCCACCAGGGCGGTGACCAGGGCGAGGGTGAGGCTGAGGGCCACCGCCAGGGTCGCGGAGCCGGCGACCGCCAAGGCCGGCAGCACGAAGAAGCCCGTCAGGATGGCGCCGGCGATGGCTCCGACGGTGCTCCAAGCATAAACCCGGGCGCTCGCCGTCGCCGCTTGGGAGGCGTCGGTGGCCAAGATGCGAACGGCAAAGGGGAATGTCGCGCCGACGAAAAGGGCACCGGGCAGGAGGGTGAGGGCGGCCAAGGAGCCGCTGCGGGCCAAGGTGGAACCGCCGTCCCGCAGACCGTCCAGCCACCCCGGCAAGAAGTCGACCGCCGCCAAGGCGGCCCATGAAAAGGCCGCGACTCCCAGTTGGGCGACGGCGAAGCCAAGCTGCGCTCGGCGGCCGGTGGTGGCGAGGCGGGAGGCCACCGCCGAGCCCAAGGCAATGCCGGCCAGGAACGTCGCCAGCATGGTGCCGAAGGCGTAGATCGTGCCCCCCAGAAGGTGGCTGAGGAGGCGCGTCCAGAGCACTTCCCAGGCGAAGGAGACGTAGCCGGACAGCAGAACCAGGGGCAGGATCCAGCTGGGACTTTTGGCAGACACCTCCGTCTGGGGGGGCGGGCTCGTCGAGAGGGTGAATCCTTCCTTCCCCCGCAGCAGCAGGGCCGCCAGCAGGAAGACCAAGACATTGACCCCCACCGCCACCCAGACTGTGGAGCCCAAGCCCAGTCGCGGCAGCAGCACGAAGGCGGTGAGCAGGGTCCCCGCCGCCGCCCCCACGGTGTTGGCGGTGTAGAGCAGGCCGACCCGCGGGCCGACTTGGTGGTCGTGGCGCACCGTGTGGCGGGTGAGCAGGGGGAGGGTGGCACCCATCAGGGCGGTCGGCGGCAGCAGGATGACGAAGGCTGCCGCCAGGTAGAAGAGAGCCGACCCCAGGGAGCCGGCCTCCGAGGGCACTTCCGTGCCCCCGAGGAGCAGAGCTTGCAATCGACCGGCGAGCTCGAGGGCGGTCGGCACCGCCAGGGCGGCGAGGGCGATACCGAGCTCCAGGAGGGCATAGGCCTTGACCGGATTGTGAAGCCGGTCGACGTAGCGTCGAGCCATGCCTGCACCCGCCGCCAGGCCGGCCATGTAGGCCCCCAGCACCGTCGCCACCGCCAGCTCCGAGGTGCCAAAAACGAGGCCGAATTGCTGTGTCCACACCGTCTCGTAGACCAGGGCGGCGAGGCCGGAGAAGAAAAAACAGAGAAGCAGAGGCAGGAAAGAAGGGGCTCGGTTCATGGTGGCCCTAGACTATACTTTCCACATGAATCTGCGGACTTACCTTCTTCCCCTCCCGCTCCTGGTCGGACTGGCCGTCGGTCCCGCCTCGCTTGCCGACGATGAGGTCGAGGCTGCGGCCAGCTTTTCCAACACCCTCAGCGAAACGGAGCTCGCCGGTTGGCTCGACTTTGGGCAGCGCCCGGGCTCTGTAGACCGGGAGCGCCACCTCGAAGAGCTGATGTTGGTCAAGTTCTTGGCGACGCAAGCGGCCTGGCTCGGCCTCGACCGCCGAGTTGCGGTGCAGCTCGAGATCGAGCTGCGTGAGGCCGCTCTGGCGGAGGCGGCGATGCGCCGGGTGGTGGCGTCTTCCATCAACCTTACGGAGGTCGAAATCGAGGCCAAGTACCAGGCCATCAAAGACACTTTCACGCTGCCGCGCAGGGTTCGCTTGCGCAACCTCTACAAACGTTTCCCTCCCGACGCCGACGAGGTGGCCAAGGCCGCCGTGCGGGCCGAGATGGAAACCCTGCGCCGACGGGCCGTCGAAGGGCAAGACTTCGCTGCTTTGGCGACCGCCCATTCGGATTCCCAGACCCGCTTCCAAGGGGGCTTGATGGGCAACGTGCCGGCCGGTCGCTTGACGCCGGAGGTCGATGCCCTGGCCATGACCATGCGGCCGGGGGAGGTCAGTGAGATCCTCTCGGGACCGGATGGCCTGACCCTTCTCTTCTGCGAAAAAATCGTCCCGAAAGTCGAGCGCAGCCCACAAGAGCTTCGCGACATCGCCCACCAACGGTTGCGCAACCAGACGCTGCGCAAGACCTGGCGGGCGCAGGAGGTCGAGTGGCTGGCGGCGGCCAGGGTCGTCTATCGCTGGCCGGTCGTGGAGTCGGATACCGCCGCCCACACCGCCTTGGCCGTCGCCTTCGAGGGAGGTGGGCTTTCACGACGGCAGCTCGAGGCGCTGATGGCCGCCCGACGGCCCTTGGAGCAGGTGCCGCGCCAGCGGATCGAGCAGCGGGTCGAAGCCTATCTGGTGGCCAGGGCGGCCGCGCAAGAGATCGAGCGGCGTGGGTTGGAGGACTTCGAGGGTTTGGCCGATCGACGTTTGTGGGCGCGGCGCAAAATCCTTGCTTCCAAGGCATCGCTACATTGGGTGGAGCAGCGATTCGATCCCCCCACCGAGGCCGAGGCGCGCCAATACTTCGAGGCGCAGCGACAGAGCTTCGTGCGGCCGGTTCACTTCGATCTGGCGGCGATTCAGCTGCCTCTTCCGGGCGATGATCTGCAAAAGAGCTTTCGCCAGGCGGAGCGCTTGGTCTACCAATTGGAAAGCGGAGAGCTCCCCTTCGCAGAGGCGGCGCAGCAGTTTTCCCGGCACTCCTCGGCCGAGCACGGGGGACGGCTCGGTTGGGTGTCGCGCCAGATCCTACCCCACGCCTATGGATTGAAGGTCCTCAAGGCTCTTGTGCCGATGCGGGTCGGCGAGATGAGCGGCCTGATCCAGGACGGTGACGATTGGTGGATCTTCCAGCTCCTCGCCAAGCAAGAGGAACGGCCGATGACCTGGGACGAGGCACGGCAGAAGGCCGAGAACCGCCTCGGCAATGAACGTGTTCGCGTGGTGGAGGCGCAGTTGCGACAGGAGCTGGTGCAGCGTTTGCGCCTCGAGGTGGTTCGCCCCTAGCCTGCTCCCAGACTCGCCAGGCGCTCGTCGTAGACTCTGAACCCCGCCTCCTCCAGCATCTCCTCGCTGAGCTTGGCGAAGACCTCGGCAGAGTAGTTGGTGAGGTAATCCTGCACCACCGCGTCGCGCACCAGGGCCAAGGGCCGGGCCTGCGGATCCTGCCGTTCGACGACCTGGTACATCACCAGCCGCTTGCCCAGCACATAGGGAGGCGAGTGCTCGCCGGGTTTGAGGAGAAAAACGAACTGCATCGCCCGCGGCGACATCGCTTGCACTTGCGCCGCGCCGACGAAACCCAAGTCCTTGACGTCGCCACCGTGCGCCGTCGCCAGCTTTTCCATCTGCTGGTTCCCAGCGTCGAGCTCTTGTCGTGCCGCTTCGAGATCGGCCATCACGGCCGGGCCTTCATCGGTCAAGGGAATGGAAAGCAAGCTCAGCCGCAGACGCAGGGGCGAAGCAAAGCGCATTCGGTTGTTGTCGTAGTGGTGCTGCATGAGCTCCGGGCGGCGCTCGACCCAGGAAGTCATCTTGCGGCGGGCAAAGTACAAGGCGAGCTCCCGGTCCCGTTCGGCGTGCAGCCGCTCCTGAGGCACCGTATCCAGCCCCTTGGCCTCGAGGTGCTGAAAGATGATCTCCCTATGGCGGATCTCCTCCAACAGGCGGATGGGAAAGTCTGGCACGTGTTGCGCCCCCAGCAGGCGTCGCTGGCTTTGCAGAATTTCCTGGAACTGTCCGATGGTGAGAGCGAAGTTCCCAAGACGCAGGACCACCGTCGCCGGATCACCCAAACGCAGGATCTGGCCAATCTCCTGGGGGCCGGGGGTGAAAATCTCCTTCGGCTGGGGCAGGGCTTCCGCCGCCTCCTTGAGCCGCTGGCCGCGCCGCTTCGCCTCAAGCTCCTGGATGATCGAGAAACGCATCTCTTCAAAGGAGAAATCACGGGCCTCGAAAATGTCCCGCACCAGGAAAATATGGGCCCCATCGGCGGTCACCACCGGCTCACTGGGGATCCTTTCCTCGAGGGCGAACACCACTTGATCGAAGTCTTCAGTGAACTGCCCCCGCTTGATCTCTCCGATCAGACCGCCATTGTGGCGCGTTTCGGAATCGGAATGATCCCGCGCCAATAGCTCGAAGCTCTCACCTGCCAGCAGCCTTTGCCGGAGGTCTTCCAGGGCGGCCACCGTCTGATCCTGGTCCTCTTCCGGAGCAAAGCGTTTGTAAATGTGGGACACCCGGCGTTTCTCTTCCCGCTGATACCTCGCCCCAGCGGCGTCATAGACCTCCCGCGCCTCCTCGATGTCGATCGGATCGGCGGGCGGCAGAGTGCTCAAGTACCAATCCGAGCTGGCGTTGCGCTGGATGCGCCGTTCTAGCCAACGAAACTCCGGATCCTGGTCGGCGCCCACCAACGTCGCCTCGTCGAGCAGCAGAGCATCGATGGCCAGGCGACGGAGGATCGCCGTGTACTGTTCTTTGCGGTCCTGTCTTGCATCGGGTCGCTGGGCGGGGGGGAGAGCCAGGATATAGCGGTCCAGATCGGCGACGGTGATTGGGCCCAGGCGCGTCTCGGCGAGGACGAGCTGTTTGTCCATCAAGGCGTCGACCCCCCGTTTCTGGGCCTCTTCTGTCGCGGGTTTGCCGCAACCGATGCCCAAGCCGAGTAGCATGGCGATGGCGCCTGCGGTCAGGACTCTCATCGCCCGATCCCCAAGAGATCCCTGGCCAGGGCAGCTCTCTCACTTTTTGGGGCAACTTTGTTGAGAGCTTCATAGCCGAGCATGGCTTCCTCCCGTCGTCCCAGCTTGAGCTGGGTTTCGACCAATGCGTAGTGGGCCTCCACATAGTTGCTACGCAGCTCCACCGCACGCCGGAAGTAGGCGATGGCGATTTCCGGCTGCTCTTTTTGGATCAGGAAGGCGCCGTAGTTGAAGTAGCTACGTTCAAAATAGGGGTCGGCCTCGATGGCTCTCAGGAACGACGCTTCGGCGGTGTCCAGCTTACCGACGATGGCGTGCCGAATACCCAAGTCGATGTGGGCCGGTGCGAAGGTCGAGTCGAGCTCGACGGCGCGGCGCAAAAGGCGAAGCTCGTCGTCACCCCTGCCCAACGATTCGTATATCTTGGCCAGGCGGTATTGCCCGCTGGCAGTTTCTTCGATGGTCTGGGCCCGTTGCAGCTTGCCCAGGGCCTCCACTACCGATCCTTGGGCCAAGAGCACCCGGCCTGCGGTTTCCAAGACCCTCTCCGTGGGGGGATAGCCGGTGGATAGGACTTCGAGTTGCTCGAGGATCTCCAGGGCTTGTTCGAACCTGCCGAGGCGCATTTCGGCGCTGGCGAGCAACTCCAGGTAGTGGGGGTTCTCCGGGTCCCTGTCCAGGAGCACCAGTAGCATCTCCTTGGCTTCCGGAATCCGGCCTTGGAAGAGATAACCCTTGGCCTGGCTGTACTCGGTGACATTGCGCACGTGATCCTGGGGGGCTGCTCCATCCTCGTTCAAGGTCTCCTCGATGGGGTCGATTCCGTCCCTGGAGATCTGGAGATAGCCCAAGGCCTGTAAGCGGCGGGCCGTTTCGTCGTCGACGGTCACCGAGCTGTCGAGCCCAGCGACGGTGTGCTCGACGAGATAGTCCGCCAGCTCCTTCTTCATGGCGCTGGCCAAATGTGGCTCCCGTGCCAGCAGGTTGTTGACTTCCCGAGGATCCTTTGCCAAGTCGTACAGCTCCTGGCGCGGGCCATGGATGTACTTGAAGTCGTCGATAAAGAGGGCCCGTTGCTCTCCCCAGTTGCGGGTAATGCGTGGCGACAGGGTCTCGGCGTAGATCGGCTGGCGCGAAGTCCCATCACTCGAGGAGGCGGTATCGCCCAGTAGGGGGAGCAGGCTGCGGCCCTGGATGTCTTCAGGAATGCCGAGGCCCAAGACATCGAGCACCGTCGGCAGCACGTCCACCGTGCCCACCCGAGGTGTCACCCGCAGGCCGCCACCCTGCCAATCGGCAGAGTCGGTAGGCGGCTTGATGATCAAGGGAACATGCAGTGTCGCGTTGTACACCAGCATCGAGTGGGTGCTTTCGTCGTGCTCGCCGCGGCCTTCGCCGTGGTCCGAGGTAAAGACCACCAGGGTGCGGTCATACACCCCCAGGCGTCTCAAGTGGTCGAGGAGGGTTCCCAGGCTTTCATCGGAGTAGGCGATCTCTCCGTCGTAGGGCTCGTGGGCGTAGAGCTGGTCGAAGGGCGGGGGCGGCTCGTGGGGTAGATGGGGATCGAAATAGTGCACCCACAGAAAGAACGGCTTGTCGTGCTGTTCCTCGAGCCAAGGCAAGACGGCTTCGTTGACCCGTGCGGCCCGCCGTTCGTCGAAAAAGAGATCTTCCTTGGGAAAGACCCGCGTACCGTAGATGTCTTCGTATTCGGCGGTGAGGTGATCATCGAAGAATTCGAATCCCTGGTTGATTCCGGTGTTCCCGAGCAGCGGAAACGAACCCACCGCCGCCGCCGTTCGGTAACCGGCCTGGCGCAAGATCTCCGCCAAGGTGGTCTGCTCCTCGCCGAGTTGGAAAAGTCCGTTGTCGCGCACCCCGTGGGCGAAGGGAACCTTGCCGGTCATCAAGCTACTGTGGGACGGTAAGGTGATCGGGACCGGGCTCATAGCGTGCTCGAAAAGCACTCCTTCGGCTGCCAAACCGTCCACTGTAGGTGTCCGGATGCGATCGTTGCCGTAGGAACCGATGTGATCGGCGCGGGTCGTATCGAAGGTCACCACCACCACGTTCCAACGGGGTTCCGGCTGGCAACCGGTGGCGAGGAGAGCAGCGAGGACGATCAATCCAGGGAATTGGCGTCGTGTCATAGGATGGAGACTCTAGCGCATTCAGAAATGGGAACCTCTCCGGACATGGAATCCGGACATAGAAAAGGGGCAACGTTGGTTGCCCCTTTTGTGTGGCGGCGCGAGGCCACCACGCAGCGATCATGCCCGGCGTCGGATGATCAACTCAGTCGATGGAGAAGCTCATCAGCTCGACCGGCGTCGCCACATTGCCCCCCACACCGACCGCACCGTTGGTCATGGTGAAGGCATTGAAGCCATTTCCCGGGTTGCCGTCGTTGATGCTCATGCCGTGGAAACCTTGGCCACCCACCGTGCCGGTGGCCACGTTGACCGTATCGCCAGCGCCGGTGAAATTCCACACACCGGCCAGAAAACTGGTGCCGACGTAATTGAGGGCAGTCGGCAGGGTGATGGAGTTGAAACCCGTGACCATCGGAGTCGACCTGGAGGTGACTTGGTTGGCCGTCGTGCCGGAGAGTTGGTCGTAGACACTGACGAAGACATTACCGCTGGCCGCCGCCAAGTCAGCGGTCACCATGGTGATCGAGCCCGACATTTCGACCGGGCCGAGGGCTCCCATGACGGTGAGGGCGGTATCGAAACGGTTACCTACGCTAACGCTGGTGGTCGTGGCAGGGGAGAGGGTCCCGGAGTGGTAGGTGATCGAGGTGTCAGGGTTCAGCGTTTGTGTCGCCGCTGTCCGGCCGCTGGGCTGGTGGGCCTTGGGTTGCAAGCCGGCCTTGAGGGCTGCCGCTTCCAGAGCCGCCTTGTATTCCTTCTGGTAGGCTAGGCGCTCGGTCCTCGACATCGTCTTGACCGCCTCGGCGTCCCACTCCACGCCGAAGGCGTTATCATCGGCCAACATCACGCTGGCCAACATGGCTAGACCCGTCATCATCACCATCCAGGTCAACTTCTTCGTCATCTCAAACTCCTTCAGAATCCTGCTACGATTGGACGTTCCGCCACGAGATGCCTTTGCTCAGACATCCTTGCTTTCCGAGATTTCCTGCCAAAGTGACCGCAGTCTACGATTTTTTGGAGTCTAGGGCAATGTCGGATCTACTGCGCTGTTTCGCTTGTTTATCTCAACTCGTTTTGATCGCCGCTTGGCTCTGTGGGTGTTCCGGCGGAAGCAAAACCGGGACGAGCGACGAGCTCTTGGTCGATGAGGCGGCTGCCGTCGGGCTCGAGTTCGTGCACCGGAACGGCATGTCGGGGCATCTCTACTTCAGTGAGATGACCGGTCCGGGGGCAGCGCTCTTCGACTTCGACAAAGATGGCGACCTCGATATTTTTCTGCTGCAAGGCCATCCCTTGGGTACGGCCAGATCTGCCGTCGACGGGACGGTGGCAGAGCGCTCCCCATGGCGCGATCGTCTATTTCGCAACGATCTCCAGGCCGGTTCGGGCTCCGACGGTCTGAGCTTCACGGACATCACCGACCCGAGCGGTCTCGACAGCCGCGGCTACGGCATGGGGGCGGCCACCGGCGACATCGACAATGACGGCTGGACGGACCTCTACGTTACCAATTTCGGCGGCAACCAGCTGTGGCGCAATAACGGTCTGCAAGGTGGCGCCGGGCTTTCGGCCACCGAGGGGGTGACCTTCAGCAAGATCACCGAGCCCAGCGGTACCGACGATGCCCGCTGGTCCTCGAGCGCTACCTTCCTGGATTTCGACCGCGATGGCTGGCTCGATCTCTACGTGGTGAATTACACCGATTTCCGTATCACCAACCATAAGTTGTGCCGTAATCCGCAGGGTGCCGCCGATTACTGCGGTCCCCGCAGCTACCAACCGGAAACGGATCGTTTGTTCCGCAATTTGGGGTTGCAGGGTGATGGCGTCGCTTTGGGGACTGTCGCCTTCGAGGACGTCAGCGCCTTGGCCGGCATGCAAGACGCTCCGGCCCCTGGTCTCGGTGTGGTGACGGCGGATTTCGACGCCGATGGCTGGATCGATATCTACGTCGCCAACGATCAAGCCCACAACCAGCTATGGATGAACCTCGGCGACGGAACGTTCCGGGACGAAGCTTTGATGCGGGGTTGCGCCGTCGACGCACAGGGCCAACCCCAGGCCAGCATGGGGGTCGATGCCGGCGATATCGACGGCGACGGCGACATCGATTTGTTCATGACCCATCTGACCTCCGAGACCAATACCCTTTACTTGAACGACGGCCACGGCATTTTCACCGAGCGTACGGCCGCCTCCGGGCTCGCCTCGCCGAGCTTTGCTTACACCGGTTTCGGTGCCGTGCTCTTCGATCTCGAGAACGACGGCCGTCTCGACCTCCTGGCTGTCAACGGCGAGGTGCGTGTCCTCGCCGAGCAGCGGGCGGCGGGGGAAGCCTTGCCGCTGCGTCAGCCCAACCAGCTCTACCGCAATGAAACGACCGCCGACGGTGTGCGCTTTGCGGATTGGAGCTCTCGGGCGCCGATTCTGAGCCTGGCTTTGGTCAGCCGAGGCGCCGCGGTGGGCGATTTCGACAACGACGGTGATGCCGACATCCTGGTACAGAACAACAATGGCCCCACCCAGCTGCTGATCAATCGACTAGGGGCAGACAATGCTTGGCTGGGTTTGCGCCTCCTGGGTGTCGGCGGTCGTCACATGCTGGGGGCGAGGGTCGGCCTCTTGCGTCGCACTGCGCCCACCCTGTGGCGACGGGTGCGCACCGACTCCAGCTATTTGGTGGCCAATGATCCACGGGTGTTGTTTGGCCTCGGTGCCGCCGCCGAAGCAGGTCCCTACAGGGCGCAAGTCCATTGGCCGAGCGGCAGTGTGGAGATCTTCGAAGATTTGACCCCGGGGCGCTACCAGGACCTGGAGGAGGGGATGGGGCGCCCGGCGGAAGGGAGCCTGTGAAACGGCATCTGCGGGTAGTCTGCTGGCTGATGGTGTCGGCTTGGATCGTCAGCTGCTCGGAAGAGCGGCCGGCAGAAGTCCGTCTGCCTCCCTTGCCCGCCGTCGACGAGCTCGAAGAAGCGGTCCGTCAGCAATTCCAGGAACGCTACGCTTTGGTCGAGCGCCTGTTGCCGGTGGGTGGACAAAACGACGAAGCCCTGAGCAACGCCTTGGGTAACTTGGGCATGGTGTACCAGGCCTACCAAGACCATGCCTCGGCCCGCCTGTGCTATCTGCAGGCCACAACCCTGGACCCCAAAGAGTTCCGCTGGGTCTATCTCTTGGGTTTTGTCGAGAGGCAGCTGGGCAACCTCGGAGACTCCGACGCCGCCTTCGAATCGGCCCTGGCCTCGCGTCCCGGGGACTTGCCGACCCTGGTCTGGAGAGGGGAAAACGCTTTCGACCAGGGCCGACTGGCCGAAGCCGGAGAACGATTTCAACAGGCCCTCGCGACATCCCCAGCCTGCGTCCGGGCACGATACGGCTTGGCCCGCGTTGCCCTCGAATCCGGCAACCCAAGCCAGGCCCTTGTCGACCTCGAGCGCGCCCACGCTGCGCAACCTCGAGCCTCGCCGATTCTCTACGCCTTGGGGCTTGCCCACCGTGCCTTGGGAGATGTCGAGCGGGCCGCCACCTATTTCGAGAAGATGCCCGACAGCCACTTGGTACGACGGGGCATCGCCTTCGACGATCCGGTGGTGCGAGAGGTCCAGGCCCTGGAGCGTGGGGCCATGGTGCACGAGCACCGCGGCCTCAAGGCGGCGGCCCAGGGACGTTACGGTGTCGCCGCCGCCGAGCTGCGGGAAGCGGTGACCCTCGACAACCGGCGGATCGAAGCTCGGCACAACCTCGCTCTGGCCCTTTTGCGTTTGGGTCGTCGGCAGGAGGCGCGGGACGAGATCGACGCGATTCTCGAACGGGCACCGGATTTTGTTCCGACCCACATCTTGTTGGCGAGCCTATTGCTCGAGGAAGGTCGTCTCGATGCTGCCGAGCAGCATCTGTGCCGTGCGGTGTCCCTGGACCCGAGCTCACCCCAGGCCAGTCTCGCCTTGAACGAGTTTTTCGCCGCCGTCGGCGAAAAAGATAAACCAAAGGGCAACACGTGTGAGGGCCCCGAATGATCGACCGCGCTCGCTGCCGCCGGCCGTCTCGGCGGACGAAGCAACTCGGCATGGCGGGGTTCTTGGGTTTGGCAGGGCTGACATTTCTAGCCGTCCTGATGTCCTCCTGTGCCTCGCCGCCTGAATACATCGCACCCTCCGCCTCGCCAGGTAGCGAACGCATGGCCCGACGTCTCGCCGTCATGGTCGAGAACAGCAGCCCGATGCAGAACGAGTTCATGAACGGTGAGCGCCTCGCCCTGCTGCGCCGGCAGCAGCTGACCGGCGATGTCGCGGAGCGAGCCAAGGCCGAGATTCGTCTGGCCAGTGAGCTGCTGCGGGCCGGCGAGAGCGCCGAGGCGGTGGACCGTTTCGCAGGCCTCCTGGCCTTGGCGGAGAAACACCCGGAGACCCTCGGGCCGGTCTTCCAACGGGCGGTCCGCAGCTCCTTGGCGATAGCCCACCTGCGGCTCGGCGAGCAGCAGAACTGTATCGATCGGCACACCTCCGACGCCTGCCTGCTGCCGATCCAAGAGGGCGGTGTGCATCGCCTTCAGGACGGCTCGCGGGCGGCGATGGAAGAGTTGGCCTTCTTGCTGCGCGACGATGGCGACGATCTCACCAGCCGCTGGCTGCTCAACCTCGCCGCGATGACCGTCGGTGACTATCCCGACGCCGTGCCTCCCCAATGGCTCATCCCCGAGCGGGCCTTCGCTTCGGACTTCGATCTTGGGCGATTCCCAGATGTTGCCTCGCAAGTTGGGCTGGCCAGTCTCGGACTGGCGGGGGGGAGCGTCCTGGAAGATCTCGACGGCGACGGCCACCTCGACGCCATGGTGTCGTCATGGGGTCTGAGGGATCCCTTGCGTCTGTTGCGCAACCGTGGCGATGGCACCTTCGAAGAGGTGAGCGAGGGGGCGGGCCTCGACGGCATCACCGGCGGCTTGAATCTGATCCACGCCGATTACGACAACGACGGCGATGCCGACATCCTGGTGCTGCGCGGTGCTTGGCTTGGGCCCGTCGGCGCCCATCCCAATTCCCTGTTGGAGAACCGCGGCGTCGATTCACAGGGCCGGCTGCGTTTTGAAGATGTCACCGAGGCGGTAGGATTGTTGAGCTTCCACCCCACCCAAACAGCGGCCTGGGGGGACTTCGACAACGACGGTTGGCTCGATCTCTACATCGGCAACGAATCCCTGCCCGGCCTCTCCCATCCCGCCGAGCTCTACCGTAACAATGGCCTCGGCGAGGACGGTTCCGTCACCTTCACCAACGTCGCCCGCCAGGCCGGTGTGGAGGCAGGTGGCTACATCAAAGGGGTGGCGTGGGGCGACGTTGACAACGACGGCTGGTCGGACCTCTACGTCTCCCGTCTCCTGGCGCGCAATCTTCTTTTCCGCAACGAAGGCGCCGCCGGGCAGATGACCTTCCGTGAGATCGGACAGCAGGCCGGTGTCGATCAACCGATACAGAGTTTTCCCACTTGGTTTTTTGACTACGACAACGACGGTTGGCTCGACATTTTCACCTCGGGCTACATGAAGAGCTATGTGGAGGGACGGGCCGACGATGTCGCTGCCGACTACCTGGGCTTGCCGATCCACATGGAAAGGCCGCGGCTCTATCACAACGAAGGCAAGGGAGCGGACGGCGACGTCTCCTTTGTCGATGTCACCACCGAAGCAGGGCTCGATCGCGCCTTGCTCGCCATGGGGTCCAACTTCGGCGATCTCGACAACGACGGCTTCCTGGATTTCTACCTCGGCACCGGCGCCCCCGATTTTCGCGCCATGGTGCCCAACCGTATGTTCCGCAACGCCGGGGGCCGGTTCTTCCAGGATGTCACCACCTCCGGCGGCTTCGGCCATCTGCAGAAGGGTCACGGCGTCTCCTTCGGCGACATCGACAGCGACGGCGACCAGGACATCCTACTCGTCGTCGGAGGTGCCTACTCGGGCGATACCTTCCCCAACGTCCTGTTTCTCAATCCGGGGCATGGCCATCACTGGGTCACCCTCCGCCTCGAAGGTGTGACCACGAACCGCTCGGCCATCGGCGCCCGCCTGCGGCTGGAGCTAGAGACCCCCGAGGAGATGCGACAGGTCCATGCCGTGGTCGGCAGCGGTGGTAGCTTCGGCTCGTCGAGCTTGCAGCAGGAGATCGGGCTGGGCGATGCGATGTCGATCAGGACGTTGGAAATCCGCTGGCCCGGTGGGCCGGTGGACATTCTGCACGATCTGCCCGTCGACCGGTTGCTGCGGATCCGCGAGGGTGGACAGTGGGCAGTAGAGATCTTGCGCTAGCTGATTGCCCTGCAATTGTGAGCCTTGATCTGGCGAAAAGTTGCTCGCCCTCGCCAGGGCCCGACTTTCACCGCCGCCGGTTGTGCCATCGTCCAGTCTGACCTGACAACTACCTCGACACTCATTGCTCCGTTGTAATGGCCCCATTCTCAAAGCGGATTCGAGACTCAGAAAACGCGACGATATCTTCATTGTCGGCCAACCCGTCGAGTGTGTAGGGCTGCGAATAAGCCATCCCCGCCAGACGTAGTAGGGGGCGTCAAGAAAAAAAAGATGGGAAAGCTCGAATGGGAATGAACATTTTTGGCTCTTCCCAGGTCCAATCCCATTAGGTGCAGTTGTGCGACCGCCGTCGGTTCTGCTGGTATCGAAGTGTGCCCCAGGGCTCGATACCTGGAGGATTTCGAGATGAGAGTCGGAGGCTGCTTTGGGATACGCCACCGCAAGATGCGATGTTGCAAGATGCGATGTTGTTGCTTCACCGGAGATCTTATGAACGAAGTGACCGTAAACCCGTGGTCGCGGGCTTTCCTCAGGGCTCTGCCCCTCGCCCTAATTTTCCCTTTGCTCTGTCCGACCGCCGGTCGGACGCAAACCTTCGCGGGTCCGCTGCAGGGCTTCGAGCCCTTCGGCCGTTACGAGCTGGTCCTCGACGGAGTGACGATGGACGCCAGGGTGCTACGTTCCGAGCGCGACGTCAGCTACCTGATCTTCGGCGAGGGGTTGTCTTCTCCGTTGCTCCTCAGCCTGGCGGACCATGCGGTCTACAGCATTGATCCGCAACGCTTGGAGGCCCTGGGCGATGGTGCCTTCGACCTCGCCCCCAGCAGCTCGGAAGGGCGTTCTCGAGATCGGCTCCAGGGTCCGTACGTCGAGCGGCGGGAGGCCTATTTATTCGCGGTGGATGGTGAGCCGGCGGAGCTTCGCCCAAAGGCACCGCTTCTCGGTCGCCAGACGCAGGAAGCATTGCGGCTTGCAGACCCGCAACTGGTCCATGGCATGGCCAAGCTGGCTCGACAGCGTCTCGAGCAACCGGCCAAGGGCCGTGACCTGTCAGCGTTCTCCGCCCTGGGTGGGCGATTGCGGCTGCTAGTCTTCTTCAACCAGAGCTGCGGCATTTGCGGCCTGGTCCTGCCCAGGATTTTCCAGGCGGAGTCTGAGCTGACGCCCCTGGGCAGCGCTTTCGAGTACTACGCTCTACCCCAGCGCCTGCGAGACGATCCCCTCGCCGAGCAACTGGAGATCCGCGGTGTGCCGACGGCGGTGGTTTTCCTCGACGGCGAGCCCGTCGGCCAGCTCCGCCCCCTGCAACTGCAGCAACCGATGGATTCCCTGGCCAAGCTCCTGGGCCTGGAAACCCCCTGATCTCCATCGCTTCGATCATCTTCCGATGTCTCTTTGCAGATGTCGCCTCGGCGACATCTCGGCATGTATCCGGAGTCCCCTTGATGAGAATCCCTTGCCCTCGCCTTGCGCTCCCTCGACTTGTACCGGCGGCCTGTCCGTTGTCCGAAAACCCGAGGCGCCCGTCGGGTACCGCCCTGCGGCTTGTCGCGCTTCTGCTCGCCATCGCCGTCTGGGCGCCCATGGCCTTGGCCCAGGACGAGCTGGGCGCTGCTCGCCTGCAAATCGCCGGCAGTCGGCTGGTGGTCGGACCGCAGGCCCAGACGGTGCCCTTCGATACGCCGACCCTGGTGACTACGGAGCTGCAGGGGTTCGACCCGGCCCTCGGCAGCTTGCCCCCGGACCTGCGCCTGGTGGGGGATTTCAGCGGTCCTGAGATCGACGGTGTATTGACCCTCCAGACATTCCCCAACGAGCCCTTCCGCATCCCGCGTCTGCGTCTCAAGGGGGAGTACGTCCTCGACAATATCCGCTTGATGCAGGGGGAAGATCTATTGGCCTTCGCCGATCCGCGGGCGGTGACGGTGACGGTGACTCAGATCCTGGTCACCCGCGTCTCGTCGCGGGCGTTGACCCAGGACGAGATCCGCAACTATGGCTTGGTGATCAACGACGACAGCTTCCAGGGGCTGAACCTGACCTTTGGATTCGGCGTCTTTGGCCAGACCGTCGAATACAACATGCCGCTGATCTACGATCTTTACGGGCAGCAGGTCTCCAACGTGCCATTGGAGAACACGCCATTGCCCATGTACGGCGGCACGGTGCCTCCCCGCGGACGTTTCCAGCCGCCGCAGCTGATCCCTTTTTCAATCCAGTTGGAGGATCGGCGGGACGAGGTTCCGCAAGGGGGCTGTGATCCCAACCAGCGCGAATGTCGGGCCCGGCGTCCGCCCAGCCCACCGCTGGTGGGCGTCATCCTTTTTCCCACCGACATCAGTCTCCTGCACCAGTACTTCTCCGTCGTGCTGATGGTGCAGAACGGGGCGCCGGATGGCGATCCGCTGGTGGTGCGGGATCTCTTCGCTCGCATTCTCCTGCCCGGCGGTCTTCGGCAATCCAGCACCGAACCGCCCACCCCCCTGGGGGTTCCGGTTCCGGTGCGCGTGCCGGGAGCGGATGGCCAGTTGGGCACGGCGGACGATCTCCACTTCATCGTCGCCCAGATGGAAGGGGAGGCGGAGTTCCTGTTGGAGGGGTTGACGGAGGGCAACCACATCGTCGAATTTGAGATGGAGGGCATCCTGGAGGGTCTGCCGACTGGTGTTCAGCGGATTACCGGCAAAGCCCGCGGAGCTGTGGTGGTGCGCGACCCCTCCCTGTCGGTATCGATCAGCCATCCGGACACGGTGCGCAACGACGAGCTCTACAAACTCTACATGACGGTCACCAACCTGGGCACCAACCCGGTCAACGGCTTGACCTTGCAACTGCCGATCTCACAGCTCTCCGGGGTCAGCGTCGAAGACGATGGGGATGGCAGCACCCAGGACAACCTGCGCACCATCGATCAGTTGCTGCACAACGAGTCGGCAACGGTCGAATTCGACTTGCGCTCCCGGCGCACTGGACGGGTGGTGGCGAGCAGCGTCAAGACGGGATCGTCGATCGATCCCAGCTTCGAGTTTCAGGTGGGGGTGGCCAACGGTGTTCCGCTGTCGCCGATCAGCCTGTCCCTGCCGCGCTCGGTGGATCATTTGCCGCCGGAGCTGGTGCGCAAGTCCTTGAGCCTGCTGGGATTGGGCCATTCCCTATCGACGGCGCCGCCGTCCTTGCTCGATCCCGACGTACCGCGGGTGGGCAAGGAGGTGGTCAACGAGCGTATCTACCGGCTGGCGCAGGCGGGGCGCCATGTGGGATTGGGGGAAGATCTCTTCGATGCCTTGGCCATCCTGGCCAGCGAATGGGCGGGGGCACGCGATCAGGACTGGGATTGGGATCAGTTACAGCGGCAGAATCCGAAGGGGGCAGAGATCGCGGCCCTGGTCGGCGAGTCATTGATGCTGGCGGAGCCGAATGCACAGGACGCCTTCGAACGCTTCTCCCGCAGCTCCCATTTCTTGGGGTCGCAGCTGGTCTTGGCGCAGGGTCCCGGTGTGGAGCTTGAGGTGCGGAGCCGCACCAGCGGCAAGGTGGCGGCGGTGAGCGCCGGCGGTTGGCAACGTCAGCTTCCGTTCAGCGAGATATTTCCCCTCGACGAGGCCGAGCTCGCCTTGTTGGCCGTCCCCGAGGAGGACGGCTACCAGGTGACGGTGCGGCGGCCGAGCGGCGGTGCCGCGTCCTTGCGATTGCTGCTGCCGGAGGACGATGGGGATTTGCGGGTGCTGTCGTGGAATACGGTGCCGTTGACCGCCGAGGGCTCGGCGACGGTACAGATGGTGGCCTCGGCGGGCACTTTCGCCCTGGAGATAGACGACGACGGTGACGGCTTGGCGGATCATCCGCCCCTGATGGCGGGGGTTTCCGAGCTGGCACCGCGGCCCTTTCAGGTGCTGGGCGCGGTTCAGAATGCCAGTGTCGACCCGTCGGGCCACGTGCTCGATGTGTTGTTCAGCGAGGACGTGGAGATCTCCGACCTGGTGCCGCGCCGGGCCAGCCATTTCCAGATCCTCGGCAAGGTTTCCAACGGCGGCCTGATCCCCGCCGAAGCCGATGTGGTGGAGAGCCAGCTGGCTGGCGGCACGGTGCACGAGAATCCCCTCGCCGGGCTTCTCAATACGCGGGTGGTGCGGGTGGTCTTCGACAATCCGTTGTCGCCCTTCGCTGACCACACCCTGGAGGTCGATGACCTGTCCGCCGCCAGCGGACAAAGCCTGGCGCAGGACACCATCGTCGTCCAGACCACCGTCTCGACGGCGGCGGGAATCGTCGAAGGGATGGTCATCGGCCCCGATGGCCAGCCGGTGCCGGGGGCCGAGGTGCGCCTCTACGAGAGCGATCTTTCCGGGGTCTATCCCAATACGATCTGCGCCGAGCACGTGACGGCGGCGGTGCTGGCCGATGCCCAGGGCCGTTTCACCTTCGACTATGTGCGCAATCGTGGAGAATGCGGCGATCTCTTCCGCCTGGTGGCGCTCGATCCACAGCGCCCCTTCCGCGGTAAGGCCAATGGCCGAGTGCGATTTCTCGAAGGGGAGACGCAATCCCTGGATGTCCTGATGCTGGGTCGCGGTCGATTGCGCGGCAGCGTGCGCTATGACGACGGCACCGTTCCGGATCCTGCGACCCTCGAGGTGGTGGTCTACAACCCGCTGGCCGACGAAGGTCGCCTGGCCCACATCGGTGACGGCTCTGACTATGATGCGGCACAGATTCCGGTGGGCACCTTGACCGTCGCGGCCAACGATGGACAGGGAAATTTTCTGTACAACACTTTGGAGATGCCGGTTTCGGGGGCCCTGGTGGAGCACGATTTGGTGATCGTCCGCCGCGCTCCGGGGGAGCAGGTCCTGGCGCAGGTGCGGGGCAACGTGGTGGACAGCGACGGCGTCACCCCGGTGGTCGATGCCTACGTCGTCCTCTATGTCGACGGCGTGCGCATCGGCGTCGAGCGTTCCGCCCAGGACGGTGGCTTCGATTTCGGCATCGTGCCCGCCGGCCTGGCGGAGATCGACGCTTTCAGCAGCACTTCCAGGCAGTTGGGGGATCAGGTCACGTTTGACTTGTTGCGGGATGAAACCCGCCAGGTGACGATGCATCTGCGCACTTCCCTGGCCACCATCGAGGGTACCGTCTACCGACGTCAGACGAACGGCTCGGTGACGCCGGTGGCGGGGGCTGTGGTGTGGCTCGAAGGTCTGCCTTTCAACACCCTGGCGGATCAGGACGGTCACTATCTGCTGGAGGGAGTCTTCGAAGGGGATTGGCGGGTACGGGCGGCGGACATCCCCAACAACGTGGTGGTGGCAGCGCCGATCACCGTGACCGCCGGGGACCAGCCGGTCTACCGTGATCTCTACTTCGATGCCGAGCTTCCGGAGGGGGGCATCGTCGGCCAAGTGGTGGGCTACGACGGTCAGCCGGTGGCGGGGGCTCGGGTTCACCTCTCCGGCGACTACTACTCTGTCCGCTGGTCCCACGAGGCTTTGACCGACGCCGACGGCCAGTTCGCCATCGCCGACATCAGCCCAGGGACCTACGGCGTGCACGCCGTCTCCGCCAACGACGGTGGCCTGGCCTTCGCCCGGGTGCGCTTTCCAGGTGATACGGCGACCGTACAGGTGCGTTTCCAGCAGGGGGCGATCCGCGGCCAGACGGTGGTGGAACAGGCGGACGGAAGCGTCGTCGGAGTGGCGTCGCTGGTGGTCTATCGCACCACCCAGGTGGTGACGGAGTGGGACTTGGTGGCTTTGGCGCCGCAATTCACCACCGTCGAGACCGACGCCAACGGCCATTTCGCCTTCGAAGAGGTGCTCGTCGGCCCCTATGAAATTTACGTCTACAACGCCCTGGCAGGCAATCGGGTGATCAAGGGTGAGCTTTTCACCGGTGGCCAAGAGGACTACCACGAGATCCAGTTCGAAGAACAGGGCGGCATCGCGGGCACGGTCTACGACTACGACGGCGTCACCCCGGTCGAGGGTGCCACCTTGCAGCTCAGCGGCCCGGCCATCGCCGAATACGATCTGACCACCGGCGCCGACGGGCGGTTTCACTTCGAGCTTCTCAAGAAGGGGACCTACACCCTCACCACCCACTACGAGAACGGCTCCCTGTTCCGCAAACAGTGGACGCAGGCCCGGCTGGAGAAGGCCGGGCAAGAGATCGATATCGACATCGTGCTGCAGGAGCAAGGCTCTGTGGAAGGGCAGGTGGTGGTCGACCTGGGTGCCGAAGAACCCGAATGGGTGCCAGGTGCGGTGGTGACCCTGAGCGAGAGGGCCTATCCGTGGCGTACCTTGACGCAGAACGCCGACGCCGAGGGCCGATTTTCATTCGAGAACATATTCCTCGGTGAATTCACCGTCCGAGCTCAAGCCCTGGCCCTGGGGGGACTAGGCGGCAAGGTCAATGGCCGAATCTATGGTGAGGGCGAGGAGGTGGCGGTGCTCCTCCAACTGCAAGACGTGGGGGAGATCGTCGGCCGGGTGATCTCACCGGAGGACGGTTCGGTCGTCAGCTCAGCCCGCTTGGCCTTGTACCGCACGGCGTTCTTCGACAGTGCCACCACCGATTCCGAGGGGGAAGCTCGTTTCCGTCTCCTGCCCACCGCCAGCAGCTATCAGCTGCGGGCTTTCGATCCGCGCACCGGACGGCACGGCGCCAGTGCCTACGTGCGCCTCGACGAAGCCAACGGCGTGCTCGAGGTGGAGGTGGTGCTGGAGGCCCGTGGAACCGTTAAGGGCCACCTCTACGATCCCCCCTCGAATGTTGGCATCCCGGGCAACATCGTCAAGTTGCGCAGCCAGGGTCTGGCCTGGTTCACCACCTATGCCACGACCGATCAAGGGGGGGAGTTCATCTTCGGTGGCATCCCAGAGGGACACTTCCAACTCGAGGCCCGAGGCCCGAGCCGCCGTCGCTTCGCCCGCAATGCCGGCGACCTCTTGGCCGAAGACGAAATCGTCGTCGTCGACCTCAGCCTCGAGCAGACCGGCGGCGTCTTCGGACGGGTGCTCAATCCGCCGGGGATGGAGGAGGGGCTCTTCCCCGACGTCAACGTCGTCCTGCGCCAGGGGGGATACACCTTGGGGGGTGGTTTCGACAACCCGTTCAGCTTCGACTCGGTGCTGCAACGCCTTAGATACACCCTGGAGGCCAAGGAGCGGGGCGGTGCCCATCGCGCCCTGTTGCACGACCAGCTCGATGAGCAAGGGGAGCAACAGGAAGTGGATCTGCGAATGCAGGCCATCGGGAGGGCCACCATCGCGGTCTACGACAGCGCCGGCCAGCCGGTGCCGGGGGCGGACATCTACCTGCACAACCTACATCCCCTGGCCTTCAACGGCTCCACCTTCAACGGCTCTTCCGGCAATGACCACCTACTGACCTTCGGCGACGTTCGGGAAGGTCGCTTGTGGGCCCGGGCGACGGATCCGCGCACCGGTCTGCGGGGCTCCACAGCCGATCAGCTGTCCTTCGAAGGCCAGGACGTGCTGATGGAAGTGCACCTCCAGAACAGCGGAACCATCCGCGGAACGGTGACCCTCTCCGACGGCAGCACCGCCGCTGCCCAGGCGCGGGTGGCGTTGATCCCCAGCAACGGCAAGTACTACCTCGACGATGCCGATGAGTTGGGGCATTTCGAGCTGTCATCCATCCCCATGGGCGACTTCACCCTGGCGGTCCAGGATCCCTACGGCCCCGGTACCTTCGAGCACCGAGGACGATTGAGCAGCAACCTGGAGATCCTCGACCTGGACTTGGTGCTGGACGATGAGGACCCGTATGTCGTGTCCTTCGATCCGCCGGTGGGCAGCCGGGATCTGCCGGTGTCGACGGGTTTTGATGTCACCTTCAGCGAGCCCGTCGACCACAGCAGCCTGGGCACTGGCACCTCCTGTGGCGACTGGTTCGAGCTGCGTCCTCTGTCGAGCTTCGCGCGTCGTATCCATTGCTACTGGGCAGCGGACGATCGCTCCGTGCACATCGTGCCCGACAGTACCCTGGCCAGTGCCACGGGCTACTTGCTGGTGGCCAAACGCCGGGTGCGGGACGTGGCGGGGCGCAGCCTGGCCTGGGACGCTCGCACGACGTTCTACACGGCGGACGTCATCGCACCGACCGTCGTCGACATCTTGCCCCGCAATGGCCAAAACCAAGTATCGGTGGCCAGCGTCATCGATGTGGCATTCAGCGAGCCCATCGACCCGACATCCTTCGCCGACAACGGCACCTTCATCTTGAGGGACTTGCTCGACGACGTGCAAGTCGCCGTGGGGCCGCCCCTGGTACGCACCGGTGACCGGCGGGTGATCTGGACGCCGGTGGGCGACCTGAGCAATGACCGCCTGTTGGAGGTCACCGTGCAAGGGGTGCGGGACAGGGCTGGGGTCCCGATGGCGGCGCCGGTGGTCACCACCTTCTGGACCCCCGACGTCACGGCGCCGGAGATCACCTGGCTGAGCCCGGCGGACGGGACGACCGTCACCGCCGGCGACACCCTCCTGGTGGAGGCCGAGATCACCGACAACCGTGGCCTCCAAGAGAACGTCTTCCGCCTCGGCGAGTGGAGCCTGCGACAGACCGCGGCTCCCTTCACCTGGCAAGTACCGGCGCCTATCGTCGGCACCGCTGGCCCGGTGACCCTCAGCGCCGAAGCGACGGACATTTTCGGCAACCTGCAGACCTCCAGCCTGCAATTGACGGTGGAGCCCCTGATCAACGGCGTGCCACCGCAGGTCACCGCCGCCTGTCCGGCAGCCGGTGATTTTGTGGCCCCGGGCTTGCAGATCCCGGTGACCGCCAAGGTCAGTGACGACTCGGCTGTCGAGAGCTATTGGCTGTTGGTGGATGGCGTGGAAGTGGGCCGGGTGACACCGGTCAACCTGGCCGAGACCCTGGCCACCATCCCTTGGACGCCACCCGCCGAGGCCATGCCGGGCCAGACCTTCAGCCTCGAATACGTGGTACGAGATTTCGCCGCCAACGTCAGCCGCCAGACCTACAACGTGCAAGTGCCGAGTGGCAGTATCCGTCAAGGGGACGGCTCCTTGCCCAGCAGCCTGAGCGGTGATGTCTATCTGGCGACGGGGCTTTACGACGGCAACCAGGTCAACGCCACCTCGTTGACCCTGATGCACGGGGCCGAGGTGGTGCTGCCCGCCGGCGGCCTGGTAAGCCTCGGGCCAGGGGTGGGCGCCGACCTGGTCCTGCAATGCGGCAGTCGCCTCGACGTGGAGACCATCGAGGCCCAGCGGCTGGCGGTGGAGTCCGGGGCCGAGCTGCGCCCTGCCGAGGGGGGGCACCTGCGAATCGACGCCGCCGACGAGGTGATCGTCGAAGCGGGCGCCGTGGTGGACGGACGGGGCCGGGGATATGCCGGTGGTTGGATCAATGATCGTCCCGGCGGAGCACCGGCTGGGGTGTCCCGTTCCGAAATCGAGTCCGGCGGCAGCCACGGCGGTCTGGGTTCCGCCCACCATGCCCATCGCCTGCCGGGAGCAATTTACGACAGCGTCTACCGGCCGCAACTGGCGGGCGGTGGTGGCGCCGCCGGCGGTGCCACCCACCCACCCTACGGTGGTAACGGTGGCGGTATCGTCGAGATCTTCACCACGAGATTGCTGCTCGACGGCAGGCTGCAGGCCGATGGCGAGGGCGCCAATGCCGGCGCCGGTGCCGGCGGTGGGGTGTGGTTGCAGGCCGAGACCCTCGAAGGAATCGGCTCGATCGATGTGCGGGGAGGCACCGGTGCCTTCGGCGGCGGAGGCGGCGGCCGGGTCGGGCTGTGGGTCGAGAGCTTGCTGGGCTTCGATCCCATCGGCCAGACGATCCTGGGTGGCGGAGACCACTATGCCGATCCCCAGGGTGTCACCGCGCCGCCGACGTCCCATGCCGGGGCAGGTACTCTGTTCCTGCGCACCGCCGACTCGACCTATGGCTCCCTGTGGGTCGACAACAGCCTGCCGCAAGACGATGGGGAGGACATCCTTTCGCGGCGCGGGCCGGAGACCGTCCTGCCGCTCTTGGGCGGTGGCGGTGTCGTCAACCTGCAGCCCCAAGGGGCGGACGCTTGGCTGACCTTGTCTGCGGTGCCGGCCAACGTTTGGCTCGGAGCCTGGACCGATTTGCTGGACCCCGACGACCAGATGCTCGGTGCGTTCCGGGTGGCGGAGATCGATGCCGCTGGCCGCTTGCGCCTCGAGGCAGCCGCCGGCGTGAGCGGCGCCGTCACGGCCCGTGGCACGTATCGTTTTGATGCCGTCACCCTGAGCTACGGCGCCAGCCTTGGTGCGGAGGACCCGTTGCACGCCGGCCACCTTGCTTTCGCCGGTGAGACGGTCGGCAGCCGCGAGCTGCAAGCGGAGAGTGTCCGCCTGCTCAGCGGCGCTCGGGTGCGCCCGGCCAGCGGCGGCGAGCTGTCGTGGGCGGTGAGCGGTACCCTGACCATCGAAGCGGGGGCGAGCCTCGATGTCGACGACAGCGGCTACCTCGGGGGTGCCAAGAACCAGGAAGCGGAGGCTCCGCCCCTGGCGCGTCACTCCGACAAGGAAGCCGGGGGCAGTCATGGCGGGCGGGGCAGCACCTATTTGCCGTCCCCTTGGCGTTCCGGTGAAGCGTACGACAGCCTTTTCTATCCTGGCCGTAAGGGTGGCGGTGGCGGTGCCGAGCGCACCCTCAACCCCCGTCGCGGTGGTGGGGGTGGCGGTGTTGTGCACTTGCAGGTGGGAGAGCTGGTGCTGGACGGCGAGATTCTGGCGCAGGGTGTTGACACCAACTCGGCGGGTGGGGCAGGCGGCACCATCTTCATCGCCGGGGATCGACTTGCCGGTTCCGGCAAGCTACGGGTCAACGGCGGCCAGGGCCCCATGGGCGGCGGCGGCGGCGGTCGCATCGCCCTGTGGGTGGACGACCTCAGCTCCTTCGACCTGACCACCCAGGTGGAAGCCAAGGGGGGGCGCCAGCACTGCGACACCGACTGCTCCACCCCCGCCTTCGGCGGCAGCGGTACCATTTTCACCTTCGATGCCAGCTCGACCCACGGCAGCCTGCGACTGGACCAAGGTGGAGCCGCCGGGGAGCGGGTGGAGGTGACACCGATTCCCGCCTTGGGCGATGGCACCATCGGCAACCTCAGCCTCGATCCGGTGGACGCGAGCCATCTGTGGATGGAGCTGGCGGATCCGAACCGTCATTTTGTCATCGGGCCGGAGGGGCTGTGGTGCCAGGTGCGCGGTGTCGACTACCGGGTCATCGGCCAATCGGCGGATCGTCGTCGGTTGCTGCTCGAAGGGGCGGCGAACGCCTTGGCCAACGGCGAGTTGGCCGTGGGGGATGCCTTCAGCGGCCTCATCAAGCTGGATCAGGTGACGGTGGTGGGCGGTGCTTATGCCCGCTTCACCGATCGCGACCAGACGGGGGTCTTGCAGGTGGACGGCGAGTCCATCGTCGAGCGCCTCGACCAGCGGCCGCCGCTGATCTCGTCCCTGACCCCGGCGGAGGGCACGGTCTGGGTCTCCGGGCAAGGGATTCTCTTGCGAGCCGAGATCACCGACGAAAGCACCATCACCGAGGTGGCGTTCAGCTTGGGCGAGCATCGGGTGGTGGTGCCCCAGGCACCCTACGAGGTGACAGTGCCCGCCGTCTTCGTCGACCAAGTAAGCGACATCCTGCTGTCGGTGGAGGCGACGGACGAGCTGGGATTTCGCGCCAGTCTTTCCCATAGCCTAGAGATCCATCCCCTGGCCGACACCATGGTTCCGACGGTCAGCCTCAGCGAATGTCCGGCCCCCTTCGACCTGGTCGGCCGAGGTGTCGATACGCAAATCCCCTTCAGCGCCGTCGACGACCAGGGTTTGGAGAGCTATGCCCTGCGGCTGGATGGCGTCGAAGTGTGGCGCAAATTCTTCTCGGGGGGTGCCAGCCTCGAGGGCGCCGTGACCTGGCGGCCGGCGGAAGACGCCGTCCCCGGGCTGCGTCAGCTGATCCTCGAGGTGCGAGATTTCGCGGGCAATGTGGATTCCCAAACCCTGTCCCTGGACCTGGTGGGGCATAGCGCCCTCGGCGGCGGCGGCAATCTCGACAGCAGCTGGCAGGGCGTCTCGCTGTTGCTGGCGGCGGGCGACTACAGTGCCGAGGTGCCCTTGCAGCTGGCGTCCCTGGTGTTGCAACCGGGGGCGGTGCTCACCAGCCCCGAGGGTCTAAGCCTCGACCTCGAGGTGAGCGGTGAGGTGGCTCTGCAATGTGGCAGCCGTATCGACTTGCAGGCCAAGGGCTATGCGGGGGGCACCAGCGGCCACCGCGCTGGCTGGGCGCCGCCGGGGGCTGCCCAGTCGGCGCAGAACGCCGCCGGCAGCCACGGTGGCCGCGGCAACGGATCGGGCAACGGCAGGTTCTACGACAGCGTCTACCAACCGATCTACGGTGGCGGCGGTGGCGGCTGGTACTCCACCAGCGTGCGAGAGGGTGGCGCTGGCGGTGGTGTCTTGCAGTTGCAAGCCGACGAGGTGCGCCTCGAGGGTGAGATCCTGGCCCGCGGACAGGGCTACGATTTGCCCGCCTTCTCCAAGGGCGCCACCGCCGGCGGCGGCGGCGGTGTCAACCTGCGGGCCCGAGTGCTGCGGGGCAGCGGGGTGATCGATGCCTCCGGCGGTCGCAACGTGCGCACCATCTGCTCGGGGACTTCGTCCCATCCGCCGCGGGTTGGTGGTGGCGGCCGCGTCGCCATCGTCGTCGAGCAGCTCGATGGTTTCGATCCGCTGCAACAGGTCAAGGCCCTGAGCGGTGGCTTCGGTTGCATGGTCGGTCCCCTGGGCCAGTCCTCCGGGACCGTCTGGGTCCACGGCCCGGATTCGGTCTACGGCGACTTGATCATCGCCACCGACTTCTACGCCGATGGCGATCCCGTCCCGACGGCCGCCACCGGATTGCCCGTTCTCGGCACCGGTGAGGTGGGCACCCTGGTGCCAGAAGGCGACCTCGGGGACGCCTGGATGACCTCCGCCGACCCAACCCAGTCCTTCGATCTCGGGGTGACCGGCATGTGGGTGCGTATCGACGGTACCGACTACCGGGTGCTCGACCAAAGTGTCGACCTCCGCCAACTCCTGCTCGCGGGGGGCGACGATCCGGCGCTCATCGGACGCCCCTTCGCCGGGGTTTACAAATTCGATGCACTGATCGAAATCGGAGCCGCTGAGATGAGCAGCGACGACATCGTCGAGATCGGGGCCCCCTTGCCGCAGCTACAGGTCGACGACCTGAGCTTGATGGAAGGGGAGGCGGCGGCCCATTTCAGCGTTGGTTTGGACCGGGCGGCGATGCAAGACATCCATGTCACCTTCCAAACCGTCGACGGCGACGCCCTGGCGGGGCAGGACTATGTGGCGACCTCCGGCAGCCTGGTGCTGACCGCCGGTGCGACGCAAGGCGAGATCGTCGTGCCGCTCATCGACGATGCCCTCGACGAACCGGACGAGACCTTCACCCTGCTGCTCAGCGAGCCCAGCGGGGCGCTGGTGGTGGACGATGCAGCCGTGGCGACGATTGTCGACGACGATCTGCCGCCACCCCTGCCGCAGCTCTCCGTCGCCGACATCACCGTCGCGGAGAACGACGGCACGGCCCACTTCACCGTCCAGCTCAATGCCAGCAGCGACGATGCGGTGGCCTTCAGCTACCGGACCGTCGACGGCAGCGCCCTGGCCGGGGAGGACTATCAGGCGGTCACCGCCAGCGCCTCCCTGCCCGCCGGTAGCCTGTCGCTGGGGCTCAGCGTCGGGCTACTGGACGATGAATTGGTCGAGGCCGAGGAGACCTTCAGCTTGCAAATCTACGCCGCCGTCGGCGCCGACCTCGGCGATGACCTCGCCGAGGCGACGGTGCAGGACGATGATGGGCCGACCCTCTTCGTCGAAGGGGCGGCGGCGGCCGGCCTCGACCAAGGGGGTGACAAGCGGGGCGGCATGGTGCTCTGTGACGTCGACCAGGACGGCGATTTGGACGCCGTGGTCAACCTCGACGTCAACCAACCCGATGGGCGCAGTCGCCTACTGCACAACGACGGCGGTGTGTTCACGGATGTCACGGCCAGTCATATCTCCGGCTTCAGCCGTCTCAACCTGCATCGTTCGGTGCTCTGCGCCGATATCGATGGCGACGGCGATGTCGATCTGGCGCGCAATGGTCTGCAACGCATCGAGATCTATCGCAACGGTGGTCCGACGGCGACGCCGCCTTACAGCTTCGGGCATTTCACCGTCGAGGAGGGGCCGCAGAGCCCGGATCAAGTCATCGAGCAGGTGGACGGCGGCCTGTTCGCCGAGGGCATGGCCTGGCTCGACGCCGACCTCGACGGCGACCTCGATCTGGTGGTAGAGAATGACACCAGTGGACTGCTGCTCTTGAGCAACGATGGCAGCGGCTTGCTGGCCCTGGCCGAAGGCAGCGCCCTCGGTCTACCCACCTCCGCTCCCGGCCACGGCGATTTCGTCGCCGTGGCGGACTTCGATGTCGACGGGGATATCGACATCCTGGCCCGGCGCAGTGGCGCCGATCTCTTCCGCAGCCAAGGGGATGGCAGTTTCGTCGCGGACACCGTCTTCGATCAACCCACCGACGAGATCAACAAGGGGAGCGTCCTGTTTTGTGATCTGGATGCCGACGGTGACCTCGACGTCTTTTGGAGCGACCCCGGGGTGGCCCAGATCTGGCGCAACGACGCTGGCGACCTGGTGGCCACCGGTGAGCCGAGCGCCTCGGCGGCGGTCAGCCTGGGCACGGACATCGACGCCATCGCCTGTGAGGATGTCGACAACGATGGCGATCTCGATCTTTTCTTGGGGGCGGGGAGCGGTCCCGGACAGCTTTTCCTCAACGACACACCGGCGGCTGGTGTCCTGAGCTTTCATCAGGACAACCTGGGGTTGGACATCGATGGCGACGCCGAGGCGGCGGTCTTCGGCGATATCGACCTGGACGGCGATCTGGACCTGGCGGTCAGTGTCCACGGCGCAGCCAATCAGCTGTGGCTCAACCCCACCAACGATGCCGGCGACGACGACTACCTGGTGGTGCGGGCCCTGGAGTGCCTGGGGGACGGTCAGTATCGAGACGCCCTCGGTGCCACCTTGCGGCTGTGGGACGATGTCAGTGGTTTTCCCCTGTCACCGCTGCGCCAGGTCAGTGGCGGCAGCGGCCACGGTGGTCAAGGGCCGGCGTGGATCCATTTCGGCATCGAGCGAGACCTTGCCGACCTGCGACTCGAGGTCACCTTCCTCGGCATCGGTGGGGTGCCTTCGACACAGGTGCAGCGCCTGGTACCCGAGACGCTGACCGGCTATCGCATGCTGGTGGTGACCTCCTGTGGCGGCATCAACCTGGCGCCCAGCGCCAGGCCTCGCACCTATGGCTACGCGCCGGGGCAAGACCTCGACCTGGTGCTCCGGGGCGACGATCCGGAAGGGGTGCCGCTGCGCTTCGAGATCGTCGATGGACCACTACTTGGCAGCCTGTCCGGCGAGGCACCGTCGGTGGTCTACACCCCCGGCAGCGGGCCCGGCCTGCGCGATCACTTCACCTTCCGGAGCCACGACGGCGAGTCGCCATCGGCGGCGGCGCGCATCGACCTCGAACCGCCATTGGCGGGTTTCGTCGAGTCGGCGGCGAGCTCCGGCCTGGCGGTGGGTCAAGCCAAGGAGGGTGGTCTCGCCCTCTGCGACTTGGACGACGATGGCGATCTCGACCTGCTGTTGCAGGTGGATTGGAACGACCCGACGGGCCGTACTCGCATGCTGCGCAACGACGGCGGCGTCTTCACCGACGTCACCGCCAGCCATGCTGCCGGGCTCAGCCGCTTGAACCTGTCAAGGTCGGTGATCTGTGCCGACATCGACAACGATGGCGATGTCGATCTGGCCCGCAATGGCCGTGATCGCATCGAGCTCTATCGCAACAACGGACCGAGCTCGACACCACCTTTCTCTTTCGGCAAGACGGACGGCGACGGGCCCCAAGGTCCCGACCAGGCTTTCGATGCCTTGCCCCAGGGTCTGTTCGCCGAAGGCATGGGCTGGCTCGACGTGGACCTGGACGGCGACCTCGACCTGGTGGTCGAAAACGATACCAGCGGCATCGCCCTGTTGCTCAACGACGGTGGCGGCACCTTGGCGGTGGTCGACAGTGCCAGCCACGGGCTACCCACCAGCAGCGCCGACAACGGCGACTACCTGACGGTGGCCGACTGGGACGCCGACGGCGATGTCGATCTGGCGGCCCGCCGTGCCGGTCCGGACCTCTTCCGCGGTCTCGGGGATGGCGGCTTCCTCGTCGATGCGGCCTTCGACCAACCGAGCAACACCTTCGACAAGGGGGCCATCGCCCTTTGCGACTTCGACTCCGATGGCGATCTCGACCTCTTCTGGAGCGATGCCGGGGTCAACCGAATCTGGCGCAACGACGGCCAGAGCTTCGTCGCCACCGGTGAGCCGGCGGCGTCCGCCGGTGTGAGTCTCGAGGGCGGGATCGACGACGCCACCTGTGCCGATGTGGACCTGGATGGGGATATCGACCTCTTCCTGGCCACCGACGGTGGCGGTGGTTTGTTGTTCCTCAATGCCAACCCGGCCTTCGCGGCCGACGGCCGCTTGCAGTTCCGCCTAGACAACGGCGGCATCGACCTGGCGGCCCACGGTGGCACGGCGGACAGCTCGTCGGCGGCCTTTGGCGACATCGATCTGGACGGCGACGAGGATCTCTTGGTGCAAATGGACGGTGCCGCCAACCAATTGTGGCTCAACTCACAGCTCGATGGGGGCGACGGCGAGTACCTGGCGGTGCGTCTGCTGCGCTGTGTCGGCGCTGGAGCGTACCGCGACGATCTCGGCGCGACGCTTCAACTCTTCGACGCCGACGGCACCTCGGCCCTGTCTCCCTTGCGGGAAATCAACGGCGGACGGGGTCACGGCAGCCAGGACGCGGCGTGGATTCACTTCGGCCTCCCCGAGGCCGATGCCAGCTACCGGTTACGGGTGCGATTCCTCGGCACCGCCGGCACCGCCGGCCCGGTGGTGGATCATCTCCTGACAGCGGCTGATCTCGCCACCCAGCGGCGGATCGAAATCCGTGACGTCGAGGTCTGCCCATGAAGCGTTCCTCGGCGTCTTCCCATGCAGTCTGTCGTTCAATGAATGTCTCTGTGAATGTCTCTCTGGAGCTCCTAGCCGTGAAATATCCTGGTCGCAATGGCCTACAGGTTTGTCTGCCGCTGCTCGTTCTCGCCCTCATCGCTCTCCTGGGTTGGACCCAACCCTTGCTGGCGCAACCCGTCCTCGTCGCCCTCGAGCCGGCCGACGGATCGGTCACAACCGCCTCGGAGGTGACGCTGCGGGGTCGTCTCGACGGTGCCAGGCACCTTTGGGTGGACGGTGAGAAGGTGTCGCTGGCGGCGGATGGGTCGTTCTCGGTGGGGCCATTGGTCTTGCGACAGGGACGGCGGGCCCTCTTGCTCTTGGCGGAGGATGGCTCGGGGGTGCGGCGGGAGTGGTTGCATCATCTGGAGCGGGACTCCCAGGGGCCGCGGCTGGAGGTGGAGCTGCCGCTGGGGGGCGTGGTCGATGGGGCGGGGTGGACGTTGCAAGGCCGGGCGACGGATGAGCGGCTGGCCTCGGTGTCGGTGGACGGCGTGGCGGCGCGGCTGGAGGGGGAACGCTTCGCAGTCCCGTTGCGCCTGGCGGAGGGGTCCCGTTCGTTGACGGTGGAGGCGGTGGACGCCTTGGGCAACCGGACGCAGCGGGTGGTGTCTGTGTTGGTCGATGGCACGGCCCCTTCCTTGGAGGTGGTGCTGGAGGGACTGTCGGCCGCTGAGACGGCGGTATCGAGGGGACCGGTGCGTCCCCGCTGGACGGCGACGGATGCGTCGGCGCTGCGGGTGGAAGCATGGCTCGATGGATCGCCTTTCAGCCTCGGCTCCGAAGTCGTGACCGAAGGTGCGCACCGGCTGCGGGTGTTGGCGACGGATGCAGCGGGCCATGTCAGCGAGCGGTCGTTGGCTTTTGTCATCGACCGCACGGCCCCGACCTTGCACCTTCAGGCGACGGCGCCGCGGGTGGCGGGTGGGGTGACGGTGCGGGGTGTCGCCTTGCAGGCGTCGTCGGTCAAAGTGGCGGGCATCGAGGCACGGCTGGCGGCGGACGGTTCCTTCGCCGTCGAGGTCCCGGTGTCGGCGGGACGACAGCGGATCGAAGTGATGGCGACCGACGCCGTCGGCAATTTGGTGCGCCACAGCGTGGCGGTGACGGGGGATTCGCTGGCGCCGACTCTGACCGTGACCTCGCCCTTGGACGGGGCGGTGGTGGGTTCGAGCCCGGTGGCGGTGAGCGGCACGGCGACGGACGACGACCTCGCCGAGGTGCGGGTCAACGGCCAGGTGGCGAGCCTGTCGGGCAGCGCCTTCTCGGCCTCGGTGAGCCTGGGGGAGGGCAGCAATGCCCTCTTGGTGGAGGCGGAGGACGGAGTGGGCCAGCTCACCCAGGTGAGCCTCAGTGTCACCTTGGACACGCAGCCACCCACCTTGGCGGTGACGGTGGATGGCCAGCCGCTGGTGGATGGGGCGTCCTTCGGCGGCCCGGTGACCCCGACGATCAGCGCTGACGACGCTACGGCGGTGGACCTCCAGGCCAGCCTGGACGGGCAACCGTATACCTCGGGCACGACGGTGGACGGCGACGGCGCCCACCAGCTGTCGATCAGTGCCAGCGATGTGGCCGGCAATACGGCGTCGTCGTTGTTGCACTTCACCCTCCTGTCGCAGGCCCCGAGCTTTTTGGATCTGCAGCCGGCCGACGGTACGTTGACCTCGGCCTCGGAGATCTCCCTCAGCGGCAGGGTGACGGGGTCCACGGCGTTGACCGTCGACGGTCAAGGGGTGTCGCTGGTGGGGGAGGACTTCACCGCCGGCCCCTACGTTTTGACCGAAGGGCCACGGACCTTCATCTTGCTGGCCAGTGGTCTGGGGGGCGACACGTCCCACAGCCTGACCGTCACCGGCGACGCCACCGCCCCCAGCTTGACGGTGACGACGCCGGCCTCCGGCTACCTGGGATCCCAATCGACGATCCAGGTGGGCGGCACGGCGTCAGATCTGCATTTGCAGTCGGTGACGGTGAACGGCGTCACCGCGACGCGCAGCGGCAGCACGTGGTTGGCGGCTGGCGTGCCGCTGAGCGAGGGCCAGAATACGCTGACGGCCCGGGCCAGCGACGGAGCCGGCAATGTCTCGGAAGAGCTGCGGACGGTGACCCGGGACGCCTTGGCTCCAGAGCTGACCATCGTGGCGCCGTCGGCGGGCACGGTGCAGCCGCACCCGACGCTGGAGGTGCATGGCACGGTGGCCGATCCGCACCTGGACCGGGTGGCGGTCAACGGCCAAGTGGCCCAGTTGCAAGGCGGTACCTGGTCGCGGACGGTGGGCCTGGCGGAGGGAGCCAATACGATCACCGTCGAAGCCTTCGATACCTTGGGCCATCGGGCGACGGCATCGGTGCTGGTGCACCGCGACAGTGCGGCGCCCAGCGTGGCGATCGCCGAGCCGGCAGACGGTCTGGTGACCACCGCGGAGCAAGTGACGGTGAGCGGCACGGTGGCGGACGAAGAGGGTTTGACGGTCACCGTCAATGGCCAGGCGGCCACCGTCGAGGGGGGCTCCTTCAGCCTTTTATCTGTCCCCCTGCTGGACGGTACCAACACCTTGACGGCGCGGGTCACCGATGCCCAAGGCAACGTCGGCAGTCACACCCGGCGGGTGGTGCGGGACAACGCGGCGCCGTCCTATCTGGGCGTGCAACCGGCGTCCGGCGCCTTGGCGGTGCCGCTGGATGGCCTGTTCACCTTGACCTTCTCGGAGCCGCTGGCGGAGCCGACCTCGACCGCCTGGAGCCTGCGTCGAGCCGATGGCTCGGTGATTGCCGCCAACGCCGTGCTCGATGGGGAGCAACTGATGGTGACGCCGGCCGGGCCTTTGGCATCCCACGTCGCCTTGGAGCTGGAGATCACCGCCCAACTGCTGGACCTGGCGGGCAACCCGCTGTCGAATCCCCAGACCTTGACCTTCACCACCGTCGACAGCGGCGCTCCACCGACCCCCCAAGTGGACCCCCACGCTCCGTACCAGTGCGCCTCGACGGTGACCCTCGGCGGCAGCGCTGAGGCGGATGCCGTGGTGACCGTTACCGGCGGGGCGTCCGAAGCCAGCGGCCGCGTCGCTGCGGAGGGCAGCTTCGCCCTCGAGGTGCTGGTGGCGGAGGGTCTGAACCGTCTGCAGGTGGTGGCAGAGGACGCCGAAGGCAATGCCTCGCCGGCCGCCGTGGTGGATATCTACCGCGATTGCGCCGGGCCGCAGGTGGTGGCGGCGAGCTTGGGGGCAGCGGATCTGAAGGTGGTCTTCAGCGAGGCGGTGAGCGAGACGGTCCTCGGGGCCATCGCGATCGAGGACAGTCTAGGGCCCGTCGCCGGAAGCGTCAGCCTCGATGCGACTTCGACCGTCGCCAGCTTCGTGCCGACGGCGGGTGCCTGGCCGACCACCGTTCTGCGCTTGGAAGTGTCGACAGCGGTCGAGGATCTGGCGGGCAACGACCTGGCCTTTCCCTATGTGCGGCTCTTCGGCGACGGCGTCGAGGAGAGCTTCTTCTCCGGCACCGTGCTCGACGCCGATACCGGACGGCCCTTGGCCGGAGCGCGGGTTCGGGTGACCGCCAGCGGTGGTGTGCCGTTGCCAGCGCCACAACCGGAGCAGACGACGGGGGAGGATGGCCGCTTCCTGCTGACCGTGCCGGCGGGTACCCACGATTTGACCTTGGTGCGGCCCGGCTATACCCCGGTGTTTCGCATCGTCACCACCTCGGTGGGTTTGGGGGCCGATGTCTTCGACGGCCGTTTGACCCCCCAGGGCCTAGCGGCGGTCAGTCCGGCATCGTCGGGGACCGTCGCCAGCCCGGCGCTGCCGGCCTTGCGTCTCGAGCTGCCGGCGGGCGCTCTGCCGGCGGCGACGCCGGTCCGCTTGACGGCCCTCGACGAGCAATCCTTGCCGGCCCTCTTGCCCTATGGTTGGTCGCCCCGCGGCGCCCTGTGGTTGGACCTGGGGTCCCCCCTGGCGACCGACGGCATACTG
Organism: Acidobacteriota bacterium; assembly: GCA_029263315.1. GTDB lineage: Bacteria > Acidobacteriota > Thermoanaerobaculia > Multivoradales > J023 > JAJCXR01. The sequence continues at coordinate 113,797 of JAJCXR010000033.1, forward strand.
CACTTGCCGGTCCTGGCCAGCGCTGGCAGCCCGCTGGTGGTGGCCTCCCTCGACTTGGAAACCCTGCAATGGCGGGCCTTGGAGCTGGTCACAGTGAGCGCCGGAGAGGTAGCTTTCAGTGTGCCGACGGGGGTCGAGGTGGCGGGCTACGCCGCCCTGGAAGCGGATTCTGGGGCCTTGGCACCAGGTCAGCCCAGCCTCGGACAAGTGCTGCCGTCGTCCTCCACGGCCTCCAGCGGCGAGGTGCTGGCGGCCAACTTGTCCTTCAACCCTGAGATGGTATTGCCCAGCCAGAGCAGCCGGGTGACGGTGCTCTATGACCTGACATCCCCGGTGGTCAGCGGTCTGCCCTTGACCCTCTGGGTGCAGGAGGAGTTGGAGCTGTTGGACGGTTCCCTGCGGCGCTCCAGCCCCTACCGCTCCGACCTGCTGCTCTTCCACAGCGGTGTCGGGGAGGCCCGGTCGCGCTTTGATCTGCGCCCGTCCGAGGCGGCGCGGCAATTGCCCATCCGCCTCGGGGCGGAGGACGTGCGTTTGCTGGCCTACGGCGACGAAGGCGTGCGCGGCGATGTCTTGGGGCCGGAGGGTGGTTCCATCCTCGGTGGCGACGGCGATCGGATCGACGTGCCGGCCGGCGCCTTGAGTGGTCCGACGGCGGTGACCCTGGAGCGCCGGACGGTGGCGGATCTACCCATGCCAGTGCCGACGACGGGCGCCGTGGTGGGTGTCCTGGAGCTCGATTTCGAAGGTGGGCAACTGCTGGCCCCGGCGCAGCTGTCCTTGGCCCTCTCAGCGGCGCCGACCCCGGGATCCCTTGGCCTCCTGTTACAGGTCGTCGAGGTCGACGGCAGCGCCCGCTATCGGGCGGTGGCCCGCATCGAAGCGACGGCCAGTGGCTGGACGACCTCGGCGATCGAGTCCGCGGACCTGCCCTTCCCCGGAGTGCGCAGCGGCGGTCTGTTTGTCTTCTTGGAGCTCGGTGACGGACTGGGTTTTTTGCACGGTCGGGTGCTCGACTCAGAGCTCCTGCCGGTGCCCGAGGCGGTGGTCCAGGCGGTGGGGCTGTCCTGGCTCGCCCTCTCCGATGACGCTGGACGCTATGTCCTGCCCCTACCGCTGGTCGGTGGCCCGTGGACGGTGACGGCGGATCATCCGCTGAATGGCGATCGCTCGTTGCCCATGGCGGTGGCTCCGTCGGTCGATGAGCAGCGCCTCGGCGTCGATCTGGTTGTGGAGTCGGTGCCACCCTCGGTGCTGGAAGTAGTGCCTTCCGACGGCAGCTTGGCGCCCTCCGGTGTGACCCCGACGGTGCGTTTCAGCGAGACCATCGAGCCCGGCTCGGCCCGCGACCAGATCCAGCTCTTGCTCGACGGCGTTGTCGAGACGGTCGATGTGCAATGGCTCGGCCTGCTGGCCCAACTGGTACCAGAGCACAGCCTGTTGCCCGGCGCCACCTACGAGATTCGCATCGAAGGCGGCCTGCGGGACCTCGAAGGCAATCTGCTGTCGAACCCCCAGAGTAGCTTCTTCACGGTGGAGACCCAAACCTTGCCTTCGGGCCTCGATCCCTCGCGCATCCGTCTCATCGCCCCGAATCCCCAGGGGGAGATCATCGTTCGCGGCCTGCCCGGGTCGGTGCCCAGCGAGGCCACCCTCCTGGCGGAGAACCGCAGCCATTTCTCCGCCACCGATTCCATAGCCGCCGGCCAGGATGGTTCCTTCGAGCTGCGGCTGAGCGGAGAGCTGGGGGATCGCATCGAGCTCCAGATCTTCCTGCCCGGCGCCACCGGCATCCTGCTACAGCTGGGGCCCTACCTGTCGGCGGACGAGCGGGCCTTTTTCGTCCAGCACCTCGACGCCGAGCAGGTGGTGACGACGGCGGACGGCCTCAGCGTCACGGTGGTGCCAGGCACCTTTGGGGCGTCCACTTGGGTGCGGCTGGAGCCGCAGTCCCTGGCCAGCGCCCCCGTCGCCACCCCCGAAGCGATGCAGGCGATTTACGCCTTCGACCTCGACTTTGGCGGCGCCACGGCCCAGCATCCGCTGGAGCTGCGCCTGCCGGCCCCCGCCGGAGCGACCGATCCCGCCGCCACTTACCTGGTGAACCGCTACGTCGAGGTGCTGGACCAACGGGGCTGGATGATGCATGACCTGCTGCGGCTGGCGGACGGATTTTTGGCCACCGAGACGGCGAAGTCCGCCACCATGGCCACTCCGCAGGTGCCAGGCACCTCCTTCCAACAGGTGCCTGGCACCCTGAACGGGGCCTCTCAACAGGTGCCTGGCACCCTATGGCAACCGATCTTGACCGTCGAGCAGATGCGTCAGCGGGCCCAAGGCGTCCAGTTCCTGCAAGCCATGCCGACGCCGCGGGCCTCCCGTCGTGGCCGGACCCTGTCTCTGCCGACGGCCCTCGCCTCGCCCGACGCACCATCCACCGACAAGGCCGTCCCCAGCCAGCCCGTCGACTACATGGTGGGCATCGGTCACGCCGGCTATCACCAAGTCATCCGCGCCGACGGCACCGTTGGTTTTGTGGTGCTGCCGGTGGGCCAACGTCTGCTGATGGTGGCGGACTATGCCTTCGGCGGCTTGGTGCCGATGCTCGCCTCGTCGACGGTGGGATTCACCGACTTCACCCGCCAGAATCTGATCTTGCCGGTGCTCCTGGGGCTAGGCCACGAGATGGTGATCAAGGATTTGACCACCGGCTATCAGCTCTTCCGTGGCCTTCTGGATCCACCGACGCAGCCTTTGACCGAGCTGCCACGGGAGTACTTCGGCGACACCGAGCCGCCGGTGCTGCTCTCCGGATCGCCCCTGCGCTTTGTGCTGATCCAGTCGGTGGTGGGGCTCGATCAAACGATCAGCGCCGGTGTCCGAGCGACGATCGACGGGACGGGCCAGACGATGACCTTGAGCGGTGCCGTCGGCACTCTGCCGGGCGCTGCCGAAGTCAGGCTTTATGGCCTCGACGACGGTCTGGCGGCGCGGGGGATGGCGGCAGAGGACGGCAGCTTCGAGCTGACCGGAGATATCGCCCTCGGACGGCGATATCTCCTGGCCATGGGGGCGACGCTGCAAACCAGCGATGCCGTGACGCTGAATTTCAACGAGTCCCTGGGTACCGACTTCGCCAGCTACTTGGCCCTTTTCGCCAAGGGAGATGACGGCGGCGACGGCTCCGTTGGTCAGGCGGTGGCGGTGGAGGCGACGCCAATCGGGACCCGAGAGCACCTACGCCTGCGGCCGCGGGACGGCTGGCGTCCCGGTTTCTACCGGCTGCGTCTAGAGGCCGGGCTGGCGGACGAGAACGGAAATCGCACCTCCCGCGATTTCGACGTGATCTTCAAGGTGGAGGGCAGCCAGACCCTGCCCACCGTGCCGGTGGGTGGCCCGGTGCGCGACATGGTACGCCTCGGCAGTCTGCTTTTCCTGGCCAATGACGCCGCAGGTGTACGGGTCATGGACGCCACCGACCCCCGCGCCTTGACCAACTACCTGCCCGGTGAGCTCACCTTCCCCTTGGCCTTGGGCGAAGCGGTACGGGGCGTGGCGGCGGATCGTCACGGCCGCGTCTTCGCGGTCGGCGGTGGGGTGAGCAATTTCGGTCAGTTGTCGATCCTCGATGTGCAGGCGATCGATCTCCAGGCCATCGAAGCTGAGCCGGGCAACCTCGCCCTCCGCCAGGCCGCCTGGCGGGGTAGCACCCTGGTGTCGGATCCCCTGGGCAGCGTCGCTACCCAACTGCCCTCCGGCACGCCGCGGCGGGTGGCCGTCTACAGCGACGATGACGAGACCGCCCTCCGCTTGGCGGCGGCTCTGCCCGAGGGCCTGCTCAGGACGCCGTCGACACCGCCACTCGATGGCGGGGGGCGTCCCCTGGCGGCCTACACCGTGCATCTCGAGGCCGACGCCGGCGTTGGCGAGCTGTTGGGGGAGCCGGGGCAACCGGTGACCCTGTTCAATCTCGATCGCGGAACCTGGCACCGGGTGGATGCGGCGGCGGACGGCACCTATGGTTTTGATCTGAAGGTGGAGACCTCTACGGCCGGCCGCGCTACAGCGCTGACGGCGGATCTCACGGTCGGCCGCCAAGACCGTCTGCTGCTGGTGCGCAACCGCCGCACCATCGCCTACGTCACCATCGATGGTGTCGGGCTGGCGGTGGTGGAGGTGGGGGGCTTTTACGGCGAGACGCTCAGCGATCCCGCCGCCGCCAGCCAAGTGTTGCGCTACGATTTCGGCCATCCGCTGCAAGACGGTCCCTGTGATCTCAGCCAGTTTCCGTCGAGCCTCGTAGCGACCGACGTGGCCTTGCTCTTCGACGCCGGCCAGCCCACCGGCCAGCAATTGGTGGTGCCGCTGCTGCTCGAAAGCTACGGCCTCGGCTTGGCCGCGGCCCCCAACACCGGAGCCCCCGACCTACTCAGCCCCCTCGGTGACCACTGCGCCGCCCGGGCGAGCGGCGGCACCTACCAGGGGGCCTTCGGCGCCATGGCCGTGTTGCCCAAGTATCCTCTGGATCAAGACGACGACGGCGTCGCCGAGCCCTTGGACCTGGTGCTGCTGTCCGACTTCGGCGGCGCCGTCGTGGTGCTCGATATCACCGATCGCCTGGCCATTCGCCAACTCGGCCGTATCGACCTGGCGGGTCGCAATATCACCGCCCTCGAGGTCGACGCCGCCAACCGCCGGCTCTTCGTCGCCGCCTTCGGCTCCGGCGTGCTGGTGGTGGATTTCGACCGCCGTTTCCCACAGCCCGGGGAGGCGGGTTTCAACCTTCCCGACGACCGCCTGATCGAGGTCATCCCCATCGGCGGCGAGGACGTACGGCAGGTGGTCTTGGTACCGGACCTGGGCGTCCTCTACGCCGGCGGCTGGAATCGCGGCCTCAGCTCCCTTGGCGTCGACGCCCCTCGCCTAGCCGTCCTGGCGGCGGATAGCGGCCCGGCCCGTCGGGTGGCCAAGGTGGCCCCCTTCGGTGTGCCCACCGGTGCCGAAAGCAGCGCCGAGGGCGCCCCCATGCAACCCGGCGTCGTGCGTTTCGAGGCGCAGTTGCCCGGCCCCCTGGCCGACGACGACGGTCAAGTGCGCCTTGACATCCTCAGCCTCGGTCCCGGTGGGCAGCAGATCTTCGGCGCCGGAGATCGCCCAGGGTTGCCGGCCACCGCCTTCCTCGGCACCGACGGCCTGCCCTTCGTGCGCCAGGCCGACCAGCCGTGGCAAGAGGGCTACCAACTCTACCTCTCCGACCCGGTGGTCCTGCTGGCGGACTTGCGGGCCATGGTCGACTACCCCAGAGATCCGCTCGAAGAAGCGGTTTGCAAGCGTTGCGATCAAGTGGCCGCCGGTGTCTACGACGCCCGACCCGGCCCCGAGGATCCTCACTACCGCGAAATGCTCAGCGGCCATCGTCTCGCCCTGCGCCTGCCCGCCAACCTCGAAGTCGAGCTGGCGGACCTCTACGGCCCCTTCCGGCTCGATGACGCCACGGTGGAGGTGGAAAGCGTGCCATGGGATATCAGCCCGTCGCGGCGCCAAGAGCCGAGCAATGGAGCCTCTTACGGTATGGGCGATGTGGTGCCAGGCACGTTGTTGCACAGTGGGGAATTCAGCCGGACGGAGGTGGATCTGAGCCTCCCCGGCCGCGGTCTCGGGCTTTCCTTCGTCCGCACCTATCGTAGCCAGACTCTCGGCAATGGCCCCCTCGGGCCCGGTTGGGACCATGGCTACCGCCTGCGATTGAGGCCCTTGCCCAACGGTGACGTGGAGCTTTTCGACGGCCGGGGCCGTCGCGAGACGTTCATTTGGCAAGGCAACGGGGCCGACGAATTCGTCCGCTTCCTGTCGCCGGAGGGACGATTCGAGGTGCTGCGCCGCACGACCCTCGGTTGGACCCTGGCGGAGGTGCGTGGCAGTTTGCTACGTTTCGACCGTTTTGGCCGCTTGACGTCCCTTTCCAACTGGGCGCAGCTCGAGGAAAGCCATGGCTCTCGGCTAGATTTTCACTATGACGTGGCCTCGCGCCTCGTGCGAGTGCAAGGTGACGGTCGCAATCTATACCTTCGCTACGACACCTCCGGCCAGCTCTTGGAGGTCGAGGATCCCTCTGGGCGGGTCTTCCGCTACGCTTACGACGGCAACGGTCGGCTGACCTCGACCTCCACGCCAGCGATCACCGCCGGTCTGTCTCAGTTTCCCGAAGGCATCGTCAGCGAGTGCAGCTATACAGCGATCAGTGAAGGGATGGAGCTGTCGAGCTATCTGCACCGGCGCGACAATATGACTTCCATGGCGCAGCCGCGGGACGCCCGCGAGGCCCAGGTCGAAAGCCGTTTGACCGTCGGCTACAGCGATGAGGTTCCCGGCAGCGACCGCTCTGACTTGGCGACGACGCAGACCTGGGGCGGCGACGATCTGACCATCGCCTATGACCTGACCCAGGCGACGACCACGGTCACCGATCGCCGGGGCGCTACCCAAACCTACAATCATTCGACGACCGGCCGGCTCCTCGAGCACACCGACGCCGAGGGCCACGCCACCACCTTCGAGTACGCCCTGCTGTCTTTGGGCCAAGGGGATGCGCCGCGGGACCATGGCTTGCTGCGGCAAGTGATTCTGCCCAGTGGCCAGCGGACGCGCTGGACCTACACCGTCGAGACCGAGCCCTCCGGCGACCTCACCGAGCCCGTCGACACGCCGAGCCAGTGGAGCCTGGGAAATGTGGCGACGCAGACCGTCTATCCGGCCCCGTGGGGTGAGCCCAACGGTAGCGGCCCGAGCCTCACCACCACCTGGCGTGGATATGATCGGCGCACCAACCGGCCGCAGATCATGATCGATCCGGCGGGGCAGCGCATCGACACACGACGCAACGCAGTTGGGCTACCCGAGTTGGTGGAGGTGGATTTTCAATCACCGGACGTCGCCCTGGTGCCGGATCAGACGGCGACGACGGATGTGATGTCGGATATCTATGGCCAGATCGAGGAGATCCGCACCCAGGTCCAACCCCGCGACAGCCAAGGCAACCTGCTCAGTGCCGTCGAGCTGCGGACGCGGCGCATCTTCGCCGACACGGCACCGCGCAAGGGCTACCTCGAAGAGGTGCGGGTCGGCGCCCCTGGCCAAGAGCTGATCACCCGCTTCCAGACGGACCTGCGGGGCAATGTGGTGTCGGTCACCGATGCCCGCGGCGTCACCCACGAGCGGGTGTACAACGCCTTGGATTGGCTGGTGGAGGAGCGCCTGGCGACCCGGGTGGCGGGGCAGGAGAGCCCGCCGCTGACGCCCATCGACCAACGCATGCAGTATCTTTACGACGCCCGCGGCAACGTGGTGGAGGTGCGTCGCGGCGCCGGTGCCCCGGGGTCGACATCGTTCACCCGCGAGCGTTTCGAGTACGGCGTGCTTGACGAGGTGACCCAGATCTCGCGGGAGATCCAGCCGCAGAGCGACGAATCGACGTGGAGCCGACAGACCTTAACCTACGACGCCAACCGCAATCTCACCCAGCTCGTTGGGGCGGAAGGGGAGACGACGACCTGGGTCTATGACGCAAGGAATTTGCCCGTCGAGGAACGGCAGTTGGAGTCCCCCGGGGTGACGACGGTGCAACACACCACCTACAACGCACTGGGCCAGCCGGTGCAGCTCTTGGACGAGCGGGGCCACGCCTGGCAGCTGGACTATGACGGTTACGACCGTTTGGCCCGGCAGACCGACCCCCTCGGCCACTACCAGCAAACCGTTTACGACCCACGCGGCGACGTGGCCCGCCAGAGCTTTCACGACACCGACGGCACGGAGCTCACCGCCAGCGAGGTAGGTCGCGACAGTGGCGGCCGCGCCATCGTGCAAACGGATCGCCTCACCGCCAAGGACGGCAGCAGCGAGACGCGGCAGACCGTCTCCGAGCTCAACGAGCTGTCGCAGCCACGGCGCACGGTCGACGCAAACGGCAAGGAATTCATTTACCGATACGACAGCGCCCAGCGCTTGGTGGCGGTCCACAGCCTGGCCGACGGGCAAGCCGTCGAGGTGAGCCTCGACG
>JAJCXR010000034.1 GCA_029263315.1 Acidobacteriota bacterium
AAGTCGGTCGCCGACACCCTCCGCGACTGGCTCCGAGAGCGTGGGGCTCATCCCGCCGACCCCCTCTTCCCCAATGCTCGGGGCGGACCACTGAGCCGGGATGGCGTCGAGTACCTGCTCGCCAAACATGTCGCCGTGGCCCGTAAGCAGTGCCCGTCCTTGGCGTCCAAGCGCATCTCGCCCCATGTCCTCCGCCACACCGCCGCCATGGATCTGCTCCATCATGGGGTGGATAGCACTGTGATCGCGCTCTGGCTTGGCCACGAATCGGTAGAGACCACCCAGGTTTACCTCCACGCTGACCTGAAGCTGAAGGAGGAGGCCCTCGCCAAGACGGCACCCTTGGAGGTACCACCTGGGCGCTATAGGCCCGACGACGATCTACTGGCGTTTCTCGAGAGCCTCTGATTATGCCGAGTCGAACTGCCAGCGGAGGCCGCGATCCCCCGTTCTACCAATACCTTGCGGGATTCGCAGACCAAGGGCTCGGCATAATCCGGGACTCGGCATTAACGCGGTTATGCCGAACTCGGCATAACCGCGTTGGGCTGGTTGACCACCCTGGGCGTTCCTTGATGGCTTCCATTCATCAAACACGGGGACGGACAACCCGCCCTCGGAAACGCTTCAAAGGAGCACCCCATGTCAACCACCACTGCAACCACCGCCGCAACCCCCACCACCGCCACCCCGGACTTCGAATTCTTCCAAGGCACCCTCAGCGAGAGCAGCACCCGTCCTCAGATCACCGTCCGCCGGGGCGGCCTGATGGTGATCACCCGTGCCGCCGTCGACATGCTCGGCGACGCGGTGACCCATGTGCAACTGGCCTACGACGCCAAGACCGGCACCGTCGGCATTCGGACCGCCACCGAAGACACCGCAGGCGCCTACCGCCTCCGCACCCAGCCGAAGGGGCCGTCCCGACTGGTGAGCGGCAAGCGGTTCTTCCAACACCACGGCCTGACGGTCGACAAGGCCCACACCTACAAGGCCGAGACCTTTGGCAGCGGCATCGTCGGCTTCCGGTTGACGACTGCTGAGGCGACCGAACCCGCCGCCGATGCGACCCCGGCCCCCGCCAAGAAAGCCGCTCCCCGCAAGATCAAGACCGCGGCTTGATGTCCGAACCATCGTCCACCGCCCCTCCCGTGCCTGACCGGCCGGGCGGGGCTTTTCTTATTCAGAACCCACAACCGAAAGGGAGATTCGAATGTCACGACGCAATCGCTACGAGCTCAACTATGCCCGCATCCAGGCTCTGCTACGGCGACCTCTCGTCCAGCTGCAACCCGAAGACGTGATTCGGCTCAAAGCCGACGGCTTCATGGATCTGGTGGCTGAAGTCCTACTGCCCTGCGAGCAGACCGGTGCCACTGTGCTCTCACTGTGCCACTACTTTGAGCGAAATGGGGACCTCTGTCAGGACCCCGAGATGACGATCCGCTTGTTCCATCCCGGCTCGACGGCCGATCGAGTCATGACGCCGTCCACCGGCTCCAACTGGGGACGTGCTGACGCAACGACCTACCAACAAGCCGTCCCGCCGATCTACCGGGTCGTGTATCCGGCCCCTGGACGCTACCGCCCCGGCCTGCGCAAGGAGCTGAATGCCTTCCTGGTTCAGTGGCTCAAAAATCTCAAGGCGCAGGGCCACCGGCCTCAGAATTCCAACGACTGATCCCCGCTCGCTCCGTCCCCACCTATCCCTGTGGTTCCGCCATCCAGGCCGGTCCCCGGGGATTTTCTTCGCCACGCCATAACCCAGCTGCCCGCCGCCGATGGAAGCCCGTCAGAGGGTCGTCCTAGGGCCTGGGGAAGGGCGAATCCCGTCCCGCCGGTCAGGTCCTATCCCCGTTCCATTTCGTTCCTATCCCCGTTCCATTTCAAGAGCGACGATTCCGCCGACGTTTTGCGAGGAATCCGTCGTCTGCTGGTTGACCATCCGTCGTGGAACCACTTACTAGTATCCATGCCGGGCGGGAGGCACCGCCCAAAACACTGAAAACAGGAGGTTTGACCATGTACGACACCGACCCCGCCGACCTGATCGAATTCGCAACTCGCTGGGCCGCCCTGGGAAATGCCATCACCGAACAGGTGGCACGAGTCGTCGACGATCCCGACTGCGGCAGCTGCTGGAACGAAGGAACTGAGAACGGCGTCAACCCGGCGGCGATCGAGATGGCGTTCAATCGGTTGCGCGGGCTCAACGAGGCTCTCGACGAAGCCTTGCAGGAGTTCCTCGACAACGCCGAATGACCACCCCCGAATCCCCGCCAACCCCAAAACCAGGAGGACCCACGATGACCATCACCGCCAACCCCGCCGCCCTCTACATGGCCAACCTGTCCGAGGGATCTCAGGGCATGCGCCAATCCCTCGACACCATCGCCCGCATCCTCGACGAACAGCACGACGCCGAGACGTTCCCCTGGGAGACCGTCACCTACCGCGAGAGCATGACGGTGCGCATGGCCCTGGTTGAGCGCTACAAACCGTCGACAGTCAACAAGATGCTGTCGACCCTGCGCGGGGTGCTCAAACAAACCTGGCGGCTGGGATTGATCGACGCCGACACCTACCACCGGGCGGCGGCGGTGGAGAATGTCAGGGCCTCAAACCTGCTCAGCGGACGGGCCCTGGATGTCGACGAGATTGGGCAGCTGTTCCAAGCCTGCGCCGTCGATCAGACGGCCAAAGGTGCCCGTGACGCCGCCATCCTCGCGGTGTTCTACGGCTGTGGTCTGCGACGAGGGGAGTTGGCCCAACTCGACCTTGGGGACTTCGATCCCGAAGACGGCTCGATCCTGGTACAAGGGAAGCGACGGAAACAGCGCACCGTCTACCTGACCGATGGTGGCTGTCAATATGTCGAAGCCTGGCTCAACCATCGCGGCGACGCCGACGGCCCGTTGTTTTGCCCGATCCGGCAGAACGGCGATATCCCCTTGAGCCGGATGCGGGGCGAGTCAATTGCCTACATCCTGAGGCGGCGCCAGGAGGAGGCTGGGACGGAGGCGTTCTCGCCCCATGATTTGAGGCGCTCGACGGTGACCCATCTACTCGACGCTGGGGTCGATGTGTTTACCGTCCAAAGGCTGGCTGGCCACGCTGATGCAACGACAACCGCCCGCTATGACCGTCGAGGGGAGAAGGCGAAGCGTCGGGCGGTGCAGAAGTTGAGTCTTCCACAGGCGGCTTGACGGTAATGACGCACCTGGGCTGCCGTTCTTGGATCACTCAGAGTGGCCGAGCGGGAGTGAACGGGTAAAGGCCGATGGTGTAATCCTGCGCGTCTTTGCGCTGTAGGGGTAAAGGAGGAACTATGAGACGACTTTGGATCGATGCCCACAACCCCACTCTGCTCTCTCTCTGGGTCGTCGCGGCCCTCGCCACCGGCTGCGTGAGTTCCCAACCTCACGGAGGCGCGTCCTCTGTGAACGTGAAAATCGCCGAGGCTAATGCGACCGGCACCGAGATCTTCTACGCCCTGCCACGCACGGTCCTGACGGTGACCGCCCCGGTCACCATCCACGAGACCCGGAAAGGGAAATGTGCGCAGTTCCTGTCGGAAAAAATCTGCCCCGAAGGCGGCGATAGCTGCTCCACCATTTCCGAAGCCCTTGAGCTACCGGCTGCGATCGAGAGTTCCTCAACCTACAGCCTCGGCAAGCTCGTTTTGGCCTCTAGCGCCGAGGCAGACGCGTCCAGGATCTACCAGATATCGATACCCGGCTCAAGCCTCACCGAGCGTGCCCTGATTCTGGAACTGTCGGAGGCGGGGCTCCTGATCACCGGCGACTCAAAGGCCAAGTCCAAGGGGCTGGAACTGGCGGCGGGGGTGATCAAATCTCTTGCCGGCATCGTCTCTGTACTGGCCTCTGATGAAAAAGAGGTCGATAGAAACAAGGAGCTGTGCATCGACACTGCCCGGCAGATCCTGAGGGAGCGCGCTACCCGCAAAAAGCTGCTCGAGCGGCTGGTAGCAGGGAGCTCAATGCCGGCGGAGACAGCCAGGCTGATCCTCGATCCATCGAAGACCCAGGAGGAAAAACTGCTCGAGAGATTCGTGACGACGAGCAAGACCTCCGAGGACGTGGTCTGCGAGATCCGCCTGGAGAGCGAAGACGTTGCGGCCGGCGAAAGCTTCGAAGCCACACTCTTCCAGGTTTCCAAAATGAACGGGGTTTGCGTCGATGAGTCGAAAGTGGATTGCTCGCTGACGCACAGCCAAGAGCAGGTCACATGCTGGGTTCCCGAGACGATGCGTGCCAGCCAGTCGACGGCGGAGGGCCCGAAGGACCCGATCCACCGGGTCAAGTTGGAGATCGAACATATCGCCGACCAATTCTCGGAAAACCTGCGTGCCCGCGGGGTGGAGATGGCGGGCGACGGCAGCGACCGCTCATTCTTCTATCGCGTACCGTCCTTCGCCGACATTTCGCTCACCGTCGAACGCCGGGATTCTTCGCCGGTCGATTCCCAGACTGTCCTAGCCGAACGCAGTCTGATCGCCCAACTCGGTCCGGTCGCCTCGTTGCCGGGCGCGGGACTCGATCAGGTCATCATCAGCCTCTACCAGGACACCGGCGCCCTCAAGAAGGTGACCACCCAGGACAGCCCCATTGCCATCGACCAAATCACCGGAATCCTCGACTCGGCCAAAACCGCGATCGAGGCCGAGCAGGCGAGCGATGACGAGTTGGCGCGGCTTGAGCGGGAACGCAAGATCCTTGAGGAGCGAAAAAAGATCCGCGACTTCAAGGAGGATCTTGGGATCGCCGAGGACGAACCATGAGCGCCATCCTCGGACCCCTACTGCTCGACGCCCTCGAGAGCACCGAGCGAGCCTCGAGCGCGGCAGAGCGGCGGGTCTTTGCCGCCCGCTTCGACCTCGACGAGGCAGCGGCACTGCCGGTCGTCTTTCAGCTCCAGCCCCTAGACTGGCACCCTGGAGAAACCTGGCTGAGATATAGCGAGCGCTTCCTCGAACACTTCGAGTCCCTGTACGAGGAGCTAGCTGATGTCGCCACGACGCCGCCAAGAGTGTTGATAGCCGCCAACGCGATTGAGGCGCACCTGCCCCGGACCGCGATTATGGAGATTCAGGGACGACCGCAGGGCCGTTGGATCGAGCTCAATGCCCCGGGACGGGCGCTCCAGCTCGACGACGTCGCTATAGACATTTCGCTGCCACTGCTCCAGGCCCGCCACGATGACCTCGACGGCCGCGGGGTGACGGTGGCGGTGCTCGACTCCGGCATCGACAGCCGTCATCCCGACCTCGAAGTCGCCGAATCGGTCTCCACCTGCGGCGAGTCGGTGTCAATCGCGGGCAGCCACGGCACCCACGTCGCTGGCTGCCTGGCGTCGCGCAGCGAGGCGTTCCCCGGCGTCGCCCCGGGGGTCCGTCTGCTCAACATCAAAGTGACGCGGGCCGACAATCCCGATGCCCGCCCTGGGGATGTCCTGCGCGGTATCGATGAGGCTCTCGACCGTGGTGCCATGGTGATTTCGCTCAGCCTGGGCTACAACCACTTCCCGCGGCGCTGGGGCGGCGGCTCAGGCTGGACCTGCCCCGACGGCCGCTGCCCACTGTGCACCGCTGCCGATCGCGCCGTCGACATCGGCCGTGCAGTGGTGGTGGCAGCCGCCGGCAACGAGCACCTGCGGGCGGAGGCAGCGCGGGAATCGGAGTTCGGGCCCGAGTTCGATACTGAGATGGTCTGTCCGGGGCAGTCGCGGCGGGCGATTGCAGTCGGTGCTCTCCAAAAGCATAATTTTCGACCCTGGATGAAGACGAGCCAGGGCCCTTCCTCTTACGGCCTTGAGAAGCCCGACTTGAGCGCCTCGGGAGTCAACGTCACCTCGACGATACCGGTGTCTGGGCACGTCGAGAATCTAGCCCCCTCGGAACTCTTTGGAGGCCGCCGTAGTGGCACTTCGGTGGCAACGCCGCTGGTTGCTGGTGCCGCCGCTCTCCTTATCCAGCGCCACCTCGACGCCGGTCAAGCATGGACGCCTGAGGGGATCCGCAAACAACTCCTGGGCGCCGTCCTGCCAACCGGCCATCCATTGGTAGTCGGAGCCGGCCGCCTTGACCTGGCCCTGATCTGACCTCTCCGCGATTGTCTCGGGGGCCCGGGCATAGCCGCCGGCAACAGAACCTAAGCCTTTACACGGGCCTTTTTCAGGCCATCTGCCACCGCGTTTTGAGGGACGGAGGCGTTCTCGCCCCATGATCTAAGGCGCAGTCATGTGAAAGAAGGCGCAGTCATGTGAAAGGGCTGCTCGACGATGGCGTCGATGTGTTCACGGTCCAGAAGCTGGCGGGTCACGCCGACGCCACGACGACCGCCCGCTATGACCGTCGAGTCGAGAAGGCGAAGCGTCGGGCGGTGGAGAAGTTGAGCATTCCGGGGCTTGCCGCCTGAAGTCGTCCCGCATCTGATCCTTCCTTGCAGTCGACGGCCGATGGGCCGTCGTTTCGTCGTCTCCTCCAAGTTCCGGTCCGCCCTCTGGAAGGGCCTCTCCATGGCCGTTCACTGCCTCGGGCAGTTACACCGGCGGGGATATCATCACCGGCGCTCCACGGCCCTTCCATGACCTCTGGCATCGTATCCCTTGGCTGATTCGGAGACGAGCTGGCAGCCGCCGATAGAGACGAGTTGGGAGGCCGAAACGCACGGGTAGCGAGCCAGCAAAACCATCAAAAGGGCTTTTGCGGGTTTTGATGGTTGGTAGGTTGCTCGTCTGGAGGTCGATGGAGGCGAATGGGGACGCGGCCCGGTGGCCGGGGAATATCAGGAACCCAATGCCAGGACCATCAGTCTAAAACTCCATGGATAGAGACATGATCCTCTACTTTGTTGGGAGTCCCCAGGTGTGGCTCGCCGAGACAAGGGTCCTGTCGGACTTCGCGCTGGTTTTCTTGCTGCCTGTCTTGCTGAGGTTGGGCAGGCGTCCCTCCAGCCCAGTGGTCCGATCACCGAGAGTCCTGTCTCTTCTTTCGGACTCTGGCGATCAAGGCTGGCGAATTCTGCCGCTACTGACTTGGGCTCTCATCGCGGCGCTTCGAATCAATGCTCTCTGGTTGGGTTCGTCCCAAGGTCTGGCTTCGCCACCTCCAGAAACGCTAATGCAAGAATTCCTTTGGGTCGTGCAAGGCAATATATTTGCGCTTTGCTGGCTCTGCGTCGTGCAAGTCACATTGCTCACCCTCCGCGGGGAGCTTGCCGCCACCCTCGGGCTTTCGGGGACATACCGTTGGATCGGCGCTTTAGTGGTCAGCGGTATCCTGCTGGAGACTGCTTGTTTGATGGCTTGGAGCGTCATCCTCTTGTGCTAACAGCTTATGGGCCCACCGACGACCTCTCCGCTGCCCTAGCCCTACCGGACTGCAGGCCATTCCTTCCTGAGTCCTCGCCGGAGTCGACAGCCCCGCTGTCGGCATGTGTCGTCGTTCAACGGACGATAGCCCTCAAGCGGCGTGGCGAACGGCGATTCCTAGTCAGTCGTCCCTTTTTATGGACTGCATAAACTGCGGATAGACCCGAATTGCTGCGCAGTGACCGTCAAATCTTGCCGCAGCGCCGGAATTTGAGTGGCGGTATGCGGTAACTGCCACGTTGTGATTCCGGAGCCTACTTGTTCTCGGAGCTTGGTGAGTAGCACCTGAGATGAGCTTCGGCGTCCCTTTTTAAGCGACTCCAGAAACTCCGGAAATTGCGGCGGCCACCTCGCCCGTCGAAGGCCACGATGGCGTATTCATCTCCTAGGCAGTAGATCTGCCGACGATCTCGGTTCCCGCCCGGTCGATGCACGGGGACCGAGATTTGAGGGCACGGATTCCGGTCCTTCCTAGGAGACCGATCCTAGGAAGTGGATCTGCCGACGATCTCGGTTCCCGAGCCGTCGATGTGGATATTTGGGAGTACCATTTCAAGCCAAGATGCCGTCAACCTGTCAGATATCCAGCGACAAATGGGACTTCATATTTTTACCTGTCGGCCGCTTTCTCTTCTAATCTAATTCCAACCGGATCATGCAGAACAGTCTCCAATTTCTTTCTGAGGTAGAGCTTCGGGACTGCAGTGCTGGGGACCTCGGCTAAATCGAGACCAATCTTGGCCAGTTCGAAGGCTTGGTCGACATCTTTACCATAGGCAAGAGCCTCATAGAAGGCAGCTGCAAAGGCAATCGCATCGCTGTTCTCGACTTCTTGGGACAAGCCGATCACCGCATCGACATGGGCGGCCAGCAGCTCTGCTTGGACTGCCGAGAAGCATGCATTTAGAACGACACATTCGATGGTTTCAGCAAGCAGCTCGAACAGTTTTGCGATTGAGGTTTTGTCGACGGTGTTGGCAAATCCAAGTGAGTCTAAGAAGGTCAGTTCTCCATCACGTTGGCCGTGGCCACAAAAGTGCAGAATCTGTGGTTTGAAGCGCATGATGAGGCCGGGCAGTTGGTCGGCCCGAACTTCCCATTGTTGTTCCAAACGGAAGGCGCCACGAAGGTCAGCAGAGCGGAGGCGTTGACCGATTTCCTGGGCTTCGCGATGCATGGCCAACTGGCCGGTGTCGCTGGGCATGACCCCCAGGAAGAGAATGGTCTGCGCCGTTGCTGGCATGGGTAAGAGACCGATATGTTGTTGGGCATTGATATTGGCGAGATGCCCATGCGAGTACTTGTCGGTGATGGCCTGGTGCAGGCTAGGTGCCAGGCGTAGTGGGCTTCCATTTTCACCAAAGTGAACGGCTTGGAGGAGCCTCTGAGTATCTTTGAGGCTCCAGCTTTTATAGAAAACTCGGACGCTGACCCGAAAAAAGGTACCGAGCATCGCTGAGATGGCATCCACGGCGTTAATCAGCGAA
Source organism: Acidobacteriota bacterium (assembly GCA_029263315.1). Lineage (GTDB taxonomy): Bacteria > Acidobacteriota > Thermoanaerobaculia > Multivoradales > J023 > JAJCXR01. The sequence continues at coordinate 8,880 of JAJCXR010000034.1, forward strand.
TTCTCTTGGTTACCTGGTGGCGCCGAGCGGTCAACGGAACTTGATGGGGCCGTCGTTCCTTGGCCGAGTTGTTGCAGATCCGGTCTGGCTGAGATAAGGTCCCAAAGATCGCGTTCGGTTCGCGCCAGTCGATCGAGGAAGACCTCTTTTGTGATGTCCTCGTCAGTAAAGTAGAAAAATCTGATCTCGTCGTGTGTGCGATTGATGACCTCGAAACCCAAGTTGATGCCGTTTTGGGCCGAGAAGTAGTTTGTGAACGTCTGGCATAGCTCAATAACCAAGGAGGCGTTGTTGCTGTCGATGGCGAGCGTTCGAATACTGGTCTGGAGGCGGTATTTAATGCAACCTGGTCCGATGCTGACGACGCCTACTTTCTCAAGCTCTCTAAGGTTGTCGCGGGATTTCTCGGCTATCCGATGGAAGTTGACGTTTTCGAAGTGGATCTTCCCTTCGGGCTGTTCTTTGAAATCAAAGCCGACATCGTGATTAAATAGTTTATTCATCGGGTCTGTGCTGGAGAAATTCACCTCCCCAGTTGCCGATATCGTGATGGCGTCGAATTGCAAGGCATAGGCATGGAATCTTGCTGTGGTTTCGACGTAGCCGAATACTGTGTTTTTGAATTCAACAGTATTGGAGAAGCGAACCTCTTGAAATAGGGCTCGTGAATAGAACTCAGAGTCTGCAAAATCCAAGTAGTGCTCGAAATGAATGTTTTCAAAGAGCACCAATGAGTTGTAGCCGTAGTCAAACAAGGCGGCCGCGAAGCTGGTAACGTCTTGGAACGTTGAGTCGATGAAGACAACTGCTCGGCCAACTTTTGTACCCTTGAACTGTGCCTCGTCAAAAAGACAATAGCTTCGGAATAGGATTTTGGAAAAAAAGGCTCCTTTTCGAAACCGAGAGCCAGAGAATCCCAAACCTCCAAAACGCGATCTTGTGACGGTGAGTTTTCCGTTGAAAGTTGCCTTGTCGAATTGAACTCCTCTGACGAAGTCCATGTCGACAATTTCGACAGCATCGAAGAAGGAGGCTCCTCTGAAATTGAGATCTTTTCTGAAGGTGATGTCTGCGAGGCGGAATGTCGCGACGGTCGGCTCGGTTGTATGTGTCGGATCTGGGCCTATGATGGTGAACTCGGAGAAGTCAAAGGACTTCGAAGAATCGTCCGTTTCGAGCCATCGCATGGCCTTGAAGAAATAGTCGGTGAAGTTGTTGTCCCGTTTCCACTGGATAGCTTGACTGTGAAAGAGACAGATACCTTCCTGGTCGATGGGCAGTTTACTGATGCTTGATGGTAGGGATTCGCCTTGACCGACAGAGAGCATGCTCTTGAAGAGATCTGGGTAAGGGCATTGCTTTTCGGCGGAGACCGAAGCCTTACGATTGGGTGTATATGAGTGATTGCACATGAATCCTCTGGACTAAAAATATGTAACAAAATTCGAGCCGTGCTGCGAGCAGCTCTTTTCCGTCAGCTCGGCGTTACAAAACCTCGAAGTACACCAGTATTCTTGCAATTTTGCGCCTTAATCTGACGAAAAGTTGCTCGCTCTCGCCAGCACCTGACTTTCACCACAGGCTGCTAGCCTAGGCTAGGGAATGGCCGTTGACCACTCCATTGTTCCACCACTCTCGAAGCCATTTCTAAAAAGAACGTCTTCAAAAGCAGTGATTTTCACGACGACTCGAGCCGGTCGACTGGTCAATAGCTTGTCATAAGAGCAGAATCTGAAAGAGTCATCGCCGCTTGCTCCAGGAAAAGTGACGTAGGTTACAGTTCCTGTGGCCGGGTCAAAGCCGGCAAGGTTACCCAGCGCCGGGCCTTCTTCGATCTCAAAGCTGAGAGTCTCGATGTTCGCGTCAAATGCCTCCAGCCAGATCTCTTTCGTATCCCCCTCAACAATCTCGACTTCCTGAGGAAAGCTCTGTGGGCGATAGTTTATAGCGCTCTCTCGGCCCACCACACCACTTTCCTGGGCATGGGCAATCGGAGCAAAGCAGACCAGTACCAGTACGATTATAGACACTATTCGCATGCGATCTAATCCTTGCGGTAGGAGTAAAAAATAAGTCCGGAGTCGCTACTGACGAAGACCCCACCGGGGTTCAGCTGCTCAATCGTGTCTCCGTTGGCTAGAATTTCACCCTGGGCAACGACTCTTTCGAACTCTTGCCCGTCCCAAAGGAACAAACCTTCATTCGTAGGAGTAGATGAATCTGGAAGTAATGCCCCATCGAGCTCAGCATAGAAGAGAACCTTGCCGTCTCGTCTGAGCTTGGGAGTGTCGCCAAACCTGAAGGGATGGTTGTCGACAGAGGGATCTCCAGGTAGTGAGAACCTTCCGCCGACATCTGTGCCCGTCTCTTGGCCTTGGTAAGCAACTACTAGCCGTTGTTCAGGCGTTCGAAGATCTGGGGTCAAGAAGATTGCTTCTTGCGCTGCACCACCGTCAATCTGTGACTTGAAGACAATACTCTCTCCAGCCACGGCCCCCCAAAGAAGACTTGAGTGAGTTCCTCCGGCAGGGAGCGGTGCGGGATCACCTATCTCGACGATCTTGGAGATGGAGCCCGATGAGGAGTCGGCCAGAAAGTACCCATAGGGTGCGGGTCCGCCAACTATGTTAGACAAGAAGACCACACTCCCATCGTCTGTGAGCCCCGTTCTTGTTGGGCTATCGATATCGAAAGTCCCTCCAGTTGGAGAGAGTTCGCCGTCCCTAACAATATCGAGGAGGCTACCAGTGGTTTTGCGGTGAACAAAAATATGACTCAACACAGGCTCGAATGGATCATCGGGATTGATGACCCCTGTGGTGAAAGCAACGGTTCCTTCTTCGCCTAGGGCGATTGGGCCAATGGGGAGATCGAACTCATAGCCGCTCATGCCCGGCACCGGGTCGCCGGTGTCAACTATCTGGGTTGCCTCGGACTCTCCGGAAGGCAAAAAGTAGACGGGAAAGCCGAAACCCTGGTCCTCCGTACGGTAGGCATAGTCACCTGAGTTGTTGACTAGAATTACCGATACGTCGTCGCCATTCGGAGCCTCTGCGACTCGAACCTCACCAGCCGAGTGGACGAATGTATTGGGACCAATCGTTGTGATCCCAAAAAAGAACAGGTCGCCAGAGTTTTTTACGTCATAGATACTCTGAAAACTCTGGAAGGTACCCCCGTCCGGAGAAGGACTTCCTATAAGGGCAATGCCTATGGATTCAGATACCCCAGTCTCTGGGAGGACTACGCCGCGTGACCTGGCACCGTTTTGACTTTCGACCTTCAGGACGAAATCCGTTGGATCTCTCAAGCCGATCGTAAGGTCAACATCAATCGTTGTGGTCGTCAGGCTATGTGGTGTAAATGTGTTTCCGTCCTTGTCTATGAAGTTACCGAGACGATCCCAGAGGTTCACGACCGCTCCGGTCGTGAACCCAGATCCCAGGACGGTAGCCGTAACGCCCCCAGCAATGGGGGATAGAGTCACCTCTTCAACTATTGGCCGATGAGCTCCTTCCCACAGGGGCTCAAGACTTAGGACAGCTCCTTCACCGTGCGAAGCAAGCGGGTCTCCGCCAGGCCATTCCCATCCATAGGGGTCGATGGCGCGACAAGTAGAGGTGTCTACTCGCCCGCCTGGCAAAGTGTCGCAAAGTCGGACTTCGAAATGAAGGTGATCGCCAACCGAACAGCCGCTACAGAAATCACCGACTGTTGCAAACTCGCTACCACGTTGGACCAAGCCCATCGGCTCGTCTGAGGTGAGTGACCCAGGACAAGAGTGTGGAAGAGGTGATCCGGCAAGTGTGATCGCCTGCAGATGCAAGTACCAGGTCGTAAGTCCTCCGCCGTGATTGATGTAGGCAGTGTGGAACTTACACCAAGGATCGGTCGAAACGGAGTTGATGGTATCTGTTGCCGGAATGTAGAGATAGCCATTGGCAGGAGCCAGTACGGCCGTCCCGCCTGAGTATGGGTAGTCATACCCTGGATGTCCTCGATAAGTAAGGACTTTCTTTGCGTCTGATCCGTCCCCCGAATAGCCGAGATAGTTTCCATTTACCTGGAAATCCTCGAAGGAAGGATTGTAGAACCCACAGGGCTGGCCGCTGGGACCGCAGGTGAATCCAGCGAACGCTTTTCCGAGCTCGCCGCTATACGCTCTGACTGCTAGATCCCCACTCGAGTAGAACTCCGTACCTTCGTGATCTAGAACTGAGGTGATAGGTGCGGTGTAGGCAGTATCTCCATCAACCGGAAATGAAAGAGACTGAAGCGGTTGAGCCATCGCTGCGGGACAGAGCCCAAGGTAGAGGCCAAGTAGACCGGAAACAACCAAAGGTGCATTGCGGGCAAGCTTCGGGGAGGCCGAAGAATTGGCAACTGGATGCCGATTCTCGAATTTCGACTCTTTGAAGCTAACTGGGAGGGAACTCCTTTCGGAGTAGCTGAGTTTTGAACATTTAGACGTAGAACAGGATTTCGTCATCAACAGCTCCGTGCAGGTGTGTGAGTCGGCGTCAGCAAGCGCGTTCGGCCCAAGGCGCTTGCTCGACGAGGTGCAATGGAGCCGAAGGTTGCAGCTCCTTGAGCCCGTTGGCTCTTGAGTCGTACCTATCTCCAAACGCGACGATCAGCTCTGAAGGAGATCATTCTCTCTTACCCCACAAGTTCAAGAGCGTTGACGGAGAAAGTCTTTGCAGCCACCTTTGCCCTCGAAGGCTATGCTTGCCGGGCCAGAAAAGACGCCGATTTAATGGCCCAAGCATTGGCCCCGATGAGTACGCAGAAACCGAGTCCCAACCAGGTCAATCGGAGCCGGGTTTGAGATTCTTGAGGTGCTCTGGGTCACCGACGCCACTCGGATCGTGTCTTCGAGCTTACGAAAATCCCCGTCGCTCAGAGATCGACCTGGACCGCCAATCCCAGGGCCGTCACCAAGTCATCGTGGGTGCCGGCGCGGAAGGCGCCGTAACGGTCTCGGCCGTTCTCGTTGACACGGACTTCATAGTTGAGCAGCTCCTGGGCGAGGGCCTGGGCTTCCCGGGTCTTGGGGAGGTGGATGCGCCTTGTCTGGATCAGTGAGAGAAGCCGATTGACGAAGTAAGCCTTGCCGAGTCGGATTGAGCTCGGGCCGACTCGTCGCTTCCTGCCATGAACGAACTGGACGGCGTAGATCTTGTCCGGAGATTCCGTCTGTGCTCGGAGCTGATCGAGCAAGGGAGCGCTGTAAAACCCCGGCCTATTCCGTGACCGCCACAGGCTGATGTCCCAATGTATTTCGTGATCAGATAAATTCGCCTGCGGAGCAGCCCGGAATAAACCGGAGCCCGCCAGGGCCGCATTTGTTGGCACAGATGACCCCG
>JAJCXR010000035.1 GCA_029263315.1 Acidobacteriota bacterium
ATGGTGATGCCCGGCGACAACGTGTCGTTGAGCGTCGAGCTGATCGCCCCGATCGCCATGGAAAAGGGTGTACGTTTCGCAATTCGCGAGGGCGGCCGCACTGTTGGTGCTGGCACCGTCGCCGATATTCAAGAGTAAGGCCCGTTTCGTAGGGCAAAGGCTAGAGGAACGCGATGGACAACGAAAAGATTCGCATCCGTCTTAAGGCATTCGATTATCGAATCCTGGACACTTCGACAAATGAAATTGTCGATACAGCTCGGCGCACGGGTGCCCGCGTGGTGGGTCCGATTCCTTTGCCTACCCACATATCCCGCTATACCGTGAACCGTTCGCCGCACGTCGATAAGAAGTCGCGCGAGCAGTTCGAGATCCGGACGCACAAGCGTCTTCTCGACATCTACGATCCCACCAGTCACACGGTGGACGCGTTGATGAAGCTCGAGTTGCCGGCTGGCGTTGATGTTGAGATCAAGCTCTAGGGAGTACCCGATGAAAGGTATCCTCGGGAAAAAGATCGGGATGACCCAAATCTTCGATGAAGATGGCAAGGTCGTACCCGTCACAGTAGTCAAGGCGGGTCCTTGCCTGGTCATCCAGCGCAAGACCGCGGAAACGGATGGCTATGATGCCATTCAGTTGGGCATGGTCGAAGATCGACCGCCCCGCAAGGTGACGCAGGCTCGGCAAGGTCACTTCGACAAGGCAGGCGTTCCGGCGATGCGGAAGCTCATGGAGTTTCGCGTCGAGAATGGTGAAGAGCTTTCCCCCGGCGATCAAGTCGTGGCATCGGTCTTTGCCGAGGACGACTATGTCGATGTGATCGGCACCAGCAAGGGCAAGGGCTTTCAGGGTGTGATCAAGCGCCACGGCTTCGGCGGTGGACGGGCGACGCACGGCTCGATGTTTCATCGTGCCCCGGGCTCCATCGGCCAGGCGTCTTATCCAGCCCGCGTGTTCCCCGGAGTCCGGTTGCCCGGGCGAATGGGTGGCAAGCGGGTGACGGTGAAGAACCTCCAGATCGTCAAGGTCAACGAGGAAGAAAACCTGATCTATCTGCGTGGTGCAGTGCCGGGAGCACGCAACAGTTATGTTGCGCTGCAGGCCGCCAAGCGTGGCTGAGAGGTGAGCCGAGCATGAAGATCACAGTCAAAAATCTCCGCAATGAGGATGTTGGGGAAGTCGAGGTGCCGGAAACGGTCTTTGACTATCCTTACAAGGAACATCTCATTCACACGGCGGTCAAGTCCTACCTCGCCGGTTTGCGTCGGGGTACTCACAAGACCAAGACGCGGGACGAGGTCGCTGGCTCGGGGCGCAAGCTCTGGCGCCAGAAAGGAACTGGCCGGGCCCGTGTCGGTAGCGTGCGCAGTCCGCTGTGGCGCTCCGGTGGCACAGTGCATGGTCCGAAACCACGGTCCTACGCCAACAAGCTCAGCGTGCGCGAAAAGAAGAACGCCCTCAAGTCGGCGCTTTCCCGCAAGCTGGCAGATGAACAGATCCTGATCTTGAGGGATCTGCATCTCGAATCACACAGGACGGTGGCTCTCATCGAGCAGCTGTCGGCTCTCGGAGCAGAGAGCAAGGCGCTGCTCGTCGATTCGCAGGACAACAACAACCTGCAATTGGCCTCTCGCAACAATCCGAAGCTCAAGGCCGTCGATGCTCTGGCCGTCAATGTCTACGATGTTGTCGACCGCGAGCACCTGATTCTCTCCGAGGCTGCCTTGAATACCCTCGTGGAGGTGCTGTCGAAATGAGAGTTCAAGACATCATTCGTCGGCCGTTGATCACGGAAAAGTCGACGCTGCAACGGGAGCTGGGCAATACCTACGGTTTCGAGGTCGCCATGAGCGCCAACAAAATCGAAATCCGTCGGGCGGTTGAGGCTCAATTCAAAGTCAAGGTTGCCGAGGTTCGGGTCTCCCGGGTCCACGGCAAGCTCCGACGCCAGGGTCGCTACTTCGGTCGCCGCCCCGATTGGAAGAAGGCTTGGGTCCGGTTGGCTGAAGGTGAGAAGTCGATCGAGTTCTTCGAAGGCATGTAAGGACGGAAGGGACGTAAGGTCATGGCAGTCAAAACATTCAGGCCCACCAGCCCGGGAAGTCGATTCAAGACATCGGCCACTTTCGACGAGTTGACGCAAGGCAATAAGCCCGTCAAGAGCTTGGTCGAAGGTAAGAAGCGGATCGGTGGTCGCAATAACAAAGGCCAGCAGACAATCTGGTTTCGCGGTGGTGGCCACAAGCGTCGCTATCGCAAGATCGATTTTCGGCGCCACGACAAGGTCGGGATTCCGGCCAAGGTCGCCAGCGTCGAATACGATCCCAACCGCACGGCACGCATCGCCTTGCTGAACTATGCCGACGGCGAGAAGCGTTACATCCTCTGGCCGGAAGGGCTCGCAGTCGGCACCACGGTGCAGGCGGGACCGGAAGCAGAGATCAATTCGGGCAATGCACTGCCGCTGCGCAGCATCCCCTTGGGTACCGTCATTCACAACGTCGAGCTCAAGATCGGTAAGGGTGGTCAGATGGTTCGCACCGCCGGGGCATCGGCTCAGCTGATGGCCAAAGATGGCGACTATGCACAGGTCAAGCTGCCCTCCGGCGAAGTTCGCCGGGTGCACCTGGAGTGCTACGCCACCGTCGGTCAGATCGGTAACTCAGAGCACGGGGTCTTGTCCCTCGGCAAGGCTGGGCGCAATCGCTGGCTCGGTCGTCGTCCGCACAACCGCGGCGTGGTAATGAACCCGGTCGATCATCCGATGGGTGGTGGTGAAGGGCGCTCTTCGGGCGGTCGGCATCCTTGTACCCCCTGGGGCGTACCGACCAAGGGTTACAAGACTCGGAACAACAAACGTACCGATCGCATGATTGTGCGGCGGCGCAACAAGCGCTAAGGGAGCGGTTTCATGGCGAGGTCACTCAAAAAAGGCTTTTTCGTTGACGAGTCGCTGCTCGAGAAGGTTGATCGTATGGAGAGCAGCGGCACCAAGCGTGTGATCAAGACGTGGTCACGCCGTTCGACGGTGATTCCCGATATGGTCGGGCACACCATCGCGGTGCACAATGGCTCGAAGTTCATCCCCGTCTACATCAGCGAGAACATGGTTGGGCACAAGCTCGGCGAATTCGCAATGACCCGCACTTTTCGCGGCCATTCTGGCAAAAAAGAAAAGATGGCCGGGCGGCGCTAAGAGGAGACGAGGCGATGGAAGTAACAGCAAGGCTGCGCCACCTGCAAGGCTCCCCGCAGAAGATGCGCTTGGTGGCGGATCTGATCCGGGGGGTCGATGTCGAGGAAGCAGCGACGGTGCTCAAGCACACCCACAAGCGGGCCGCAGGTCCGCTGGAGAAGCTGCTCAAATCTGCGGTGGCCAACGCCGAGAATTTGCATGACGACGTGGACATTGATCGTCTCTACGTCAAGGAAATCTTTGTCGACGGTGGACCGGTGCTCAAACGAGTCTGGTTCACCACCATGGGCCGCGCCTACCGCAAGGTGAAGCGCCAGAGCCACGTAACCATCAAGCTCGGAACCCGTGCAGCGGACGACGAGAACCGGAGAAGGAGCTAGGGCATTGGGACAGAAGACGCATCCTTACGGCTTTCGCTTGTCCTACAACAAGACGTGGCACTCGCGGTGGTATGCCGACAGTGACTATGCCGACACGCTGCATCAGGATCTCACCCTGCGCAGCCGCTTGAAAAAGCGGCTTTCACACGCCGGAGTGAGTGAGATCGACATCGAGCGGGCGGCTGATCGTTTGCGGGTCACCATCTACACCTCACGCCCCGGCATCATCATCGGTCGCAAGGGCACAGAGGTGGACAAACTTCGGGACGACCTGCGCAAGATGACCGGGCGCGAAGTCCACATCAACATCCAAGAAATCCAGCGTCCAGAGCTCGATGCCCAGTTGGTGGCATTCTCCATCGCCGGACAACTCGAGCGCCGGGTCTCCTTCCGTCGAGTGATGAAGAAATCGATGGAATCGGCCTTCCGTTTTGGTGCCAAAGGTGTCAAAATCATGATTTCCGGCCGCCTTGGTGGCGCCGAGATCGCCCGGCGCGAGTGGTACCAAGAAGGGCGGCTCCCGCTCCATACTCTCAAAGCAGATATCGACTACGGATTCGCAGAGGCGCGCACGACCTATGGCGTGATCGGCGTCAAAGTGTGGGTCTACAAGGGAGATCTGCTCAAGGAAAAAGCCCGCAGAGCGGGCGCATAATCGAGGGCCATTGCCATGTTGATGCCCAAGAAAGTCAAACACAGAAAGCACCATCGGGGTCGTAAACCCGGACGTGCCAAAGGCGGAGATTATCTCGCCTTCGGCGACTACGGACTGCAAGCCCTCGAAGCAGGCTGGATCACCTCACGGCAGATCGAGTCGGCTCGTATCGCCATCACGCGACACATCAAGCGCGGCGGTAAGGTGTGGATCCGAATATTCCCGGACAAGCCGGTGACCAAGAAGCCCCTCGAAACCCGTATGGGTAAGGGCAAAGGGCCACCGGAAGGTTGGGTTGCGGTAGTCAAACCCGGTCGAGTTCTTTACGAGCTCGAGGGTGTGAGTGTCGAGCTGGCTGAAGAAGCGATGCGACTCGCATCGCACAAACTCGGGATCAAGACCCGATTCATTCAGCGAGCTGGCTCGCATACCTGAGGAGAGAAGCGCGATGAAAGCCTCTGAATTACGCGAATCGACTCTCGAAGAGCTCAAGGACAAAGAGGTCGAGTTGTCCCAACAGCTCTTCAATCTTCGTCTGCAGATTGTGACGGGCCAGCTGGAAAATCCGAGCAAGGTCAAGGTGGCGAAGCGAGATCTCGCCAGAGTTCTGACCGTCATGCGCGAAAAGGAAGTGCAGTAGCCCATCCTGACGGTACTGCGTAGACGGCACAGCAAGCTCAAACTGAGACAGGCTCATGAGATGGCCCGCATCTGAGACGGGCAGGAGTTGGTGAGATGGCGGAAACGTCGAGCAACAGCGAAAGTCACCGTCAGATTCTGCAAGGAATCGTGGTCGGCGACAAGATGGACAAGACAATCACGGTGGAGGTCGAGCGGACGGTCATGCACCAGCTCTACCAACGCTATATGAAGCGCAACAAGAAGTTTGCCGCGCACGATGAGAACAACGATTGTCAGGTCGGGGACCGCGTGGTCATCGTCGCCTGCCGTCCGTTGTCGAAGCGTAAGCGGTGGCGCGTGCAAGAGATCCTGGCACGGGCGAAATGAGGGTTGAGCGATGATTCAGATGGGAACAATTCTGGACGTGGCGGACAACTCCGGCGCTAAAAAAATCGGTTGCATCACCATTATTGGTGGGTCCACCGGTAAGTATGGAGGCCTCGGCGACATCGTCACCGCGTCGGTGAAAGAAGCTCTTCCTGACGGCACCGTCAAGAAGGGGCAGGTCGTCAGGGCGGTCATCGTCCGTACCAAGAAGGCCTACCGTCGCAAGGACGGTAGCTACATTCGATTTGATACAAATTCGGCCGTGTTGATCAACGATCAGCGAGAGCCAGTCGGGACCCGTGTTTTTGGCCCCGTGGCCCGCGAGCTGCGCGAGAAGCAGTTCATGAAGATCGTGTCCCTGGCTCCCGAGGTCCTTTGAGACCTGCGGCAACTTGAGGTGAAGGCGATGCCAAAACCGAAGAACAAACAGCAGAAGCTGCACGTCAAGAAAGGCGACGAGGTCGTCGTTCTTTCGGGGCGTGACCGCGGTGTGCGAGGCAAGGTGCTGCGCGTTCTCCGTTCCAAGGGGACGGCGATCGTCGAACGCATCAATCTTGTCAAGAAGCACACCCGTCCGAATCCGCAGCGGCAGATCCAGGGTGGAGTCCTCGAGCGTGAGGCCCCCATCTCGGTCGCCAAGTTGCAAGTCATCTGTCCGGAGAGCGGCAAGCCGACCCGTATCGGTCGCCGTCGCCTCGAAGACGGACGCAGCGTTCGCGTGGCCAAAAAGTCCGGCGCGACGTTGAACTAGGAGCGGTTCTTAGATGGCAAAGAAGAAAGAAGCAGGGCAGAACGGCGGATACGTGCCGCGCCTCAAGACCCGTTATCGGGAAGAGGTCGTCTCGAAGCTGCAAAAGGAATTCGACATCGACAATGTGATGGCGGTTCCGCGCATCGAGAAGATTTCCCTCAACGTGGGCTTGGGCGAGGCGAGTCGCAACTTCAAGTTGCTCGAGGCAGCTCAACTGGAGCTGTCGGATATCGCCGGCCAGCACGCCACCATCACACGTGCCAAGAAATCCATTGCCGCCTTCAAGCTACGTGAAGGGACGCCGATCGGCTGTCGCGTCACGTTGCGGGGTGATCGTATGTGGAATTTTCTGGACCGTTTGATCAGCGCAGCCCTGCCGCGCGTACGCGATTTCCGAGGTGTGTCGGGCAAGAGTTTCGATGGGCGTGGTAACTACACCCTCGGCATTCGTGAGCACGTCATCTTTCCGGAAGTCGACACCAACAAGATCGAGGGTACGAAGGGGCTCAATATCACCATCGTCACCTCTGGCAGCAATGATGAGCGCAGTCTTTTCATGCTGCGAGAGCTCGGTATGCCCTTCGCGGCGAGATGAGTGAAGGAACGGAACGTCTCACTGAGGCGACGACGGAGGTAATCTGTGGCTACTAAAGCAAAAATTGCAAAGACTCGCATTCGACCCAAGTTCAAGGTGCGCGCCAAGAATCGTTGTAAGCGGTGCGGTCGACCGCGGGCCTTCATGCGCAAGTTCGGCTTGTGTCGTATCTGCTTCCGGCAGCTAGCCCTTCAGGGTTATCTGCCTGGAGTGATCAAGGCCAGCTGGTGAGCCCACTGACTCAAGGGCTGTCGTCAAGGTATCGCAAAGTGCGGTGTCTGGGACGGGTGCCTGGCTTGGAATTGCACGAGAAGCACTGCGGAGCACGGGAGAGAACAAGATGAGCATGACGGACCCGATTGCGGATTTCCTCACACGGATTCGCAACGCGTTGATGGCAAAGCACGACCGTTTGGATGTGCCGGCTTCGAAGCTCAAGACGAACATTTCTACCCTCCTCAAACAGGAGGGGTTCATCGAAGACTACGAGGTCATCGAAGAGAAGCCGCAGAGCACCTTGCGTGTCTACCTGCGATACAGCGATGAGGGCGTGCCGGCGATTCGCCGTCTGGCCAGGGTGAGCAAGCCCGGTCGACGGATCTATCGTGGCGCCGACGAGATCAAGCCGGTGCTCAGCGGTCTGGGTGTCTACATCGTCTCGACCTCGAAAGGGCTGCTCACCGATCGCCAAGCGCGTGAGGCGCGTATCGGCGGCGAGATTCTGTGCGAGCTCTGGTAGGCGAGCCCGCCCAGGCACCATGCACTTAGAGGATTTTCGATATGTCGCGCATAGGTAAACAGCCAATCACCATCCCCAAGGGGACAACCGTGGAGATCAAGGACAATGTCCTGGTCGCCAAGGGTCCCAAGGGACGTGTCGAGCAGAAGCTGGCGGCGGAGTGCCCGGCCACCATCGAGGACGGTGTCATCACCGTTGCTCGGGCCAATGACTCCGGGCCTTCCAAGGCCCTGCACGGTCTCTATCGCTCGTTGATCAACAATGCCGTCGTCGGTGTCACGGAAGGCTTCCGCAAGGAGCTGGAGATCGTCGGCGTCGGCTATCGCGGAGAGATCAAGGGTAAAGAGATCCATTTTGCCCTCGGCTACTCTCACCCGATCGTCTTTCCGATTCCCGATGGGGTCGCGGCGGAGATCGATCGCAACAACAAGATCACCCTCGATGGGGCCGATCGACAGCTGGTCGGTCAGGTTGCCGCCAACATTCGTAATCTGCGCCCGCCAGATCCCTACAAGGCGAAGGGCATTCGATATAGCGGTGAGCACATCCGTCGTAAAGAAGGTAAGGCCGGCGGCCGCTAGGGAGAGGGAAAACGATGAACGAGTTCCACAGCAAGAAGATGCGCGGCAAGCAGAAGCGGCACAAGCGGGCCCAGCTGCGCATTCGGCGAAAAGTTCAGGGTACCACCGAGCGTCCGAGGCTCTGTGTGTACAAGAGCTTGCGCTTTATCTACGCGCAGGTGATCGACGATTCCACAGGCCGGACTCTAGTGCAGGCGAACTCCAAGGAGGCCGACGTGCTGAGCGGTCTCGAGTCGTCGGCCGGTGGCTGCGAGGCCGCCAAGGCGGTGGGAGCGTTGGTGGCCGAACGGGCCAAAGAAAAGGGCGTCGAGCAGGTGGTCTTCGACCGTGGTGGGTTTCTCTACCACGGCAAGGTGAAGTGCCTCGCCGAGGCTGCGAGAGAAAAAGGGCTGGTCTTCTGAGACTAGCTACCGAACGACGAATCAAGACGGAGAGCCGACTCTCGGATACTCCGAGAGTGCGGACAACAGGGGTTAAGGAGAAGGCAAGTGGCTAGGGATTTCGAACGGGAACCCGAGTTCATCGAACAGGTCGTCCACATCAACCGCGTGACCAAAGTCGTCAAGGGCGGTAAGAACTTCTCCTTCTCCGCTCTGGTGGTTATCGGTGACGGTGCCGGTCGCGTCGGATACGGATCCGGCAAGGCCAAGGAAGTTCCGAGCGCCATTCGCAAGGGGATTGAGGTTGCCAAGCGCAGCATGGTGGAGGTTCCACTAGAAGGAACGACCATTCCCCACGCAGTTACCGGAGTCTTCGGTGCGGGCCGCGTGCTCTTGAAGCCCGCTTCCCCCGGTACCGGCGTCATCGCCGGCGGCGCGGTGCGAGCGGTTGTCGAAGCGGCGGGCATCCAAGACATTTTGACCAAATCTCTCGGAACCACCAACCCGCAGAACGTCGTCAAGGCCACGTTCGAAGGGTTGTTGTACTTGCGGAACGCCAGTGCTATCAACGCACTGCGCGGCTTCAAAGGGACCGAGGGTAACGAGGAGCCTTACGTCGAGGCGGCGTCAACCGAAGCAACTTCGGCTGATGGCGCCAAGACCGAAGCCGCTTCCGTCTGAGGAAGCGCGGGGGAAGAGAGATGGCGAATAAGACAAAGACGATCAAGGTCGAGCAATACAAAAGTCCGATCGGCTATTCCAAGAAGCAGCGCGAAGTGCTGCGTAGTCTCGGCCTGCGGCGCATCCGCCATGTGGTCGAGCGGCAGGACACTCCAGCGGTCCGTGGAATGGTCAACAAAATCTCCCATCTCGTGCGGATCGTCGAGGAGGCGTCATGAAACTTCACGAACTATCGCCGGCTAAGGGTAGCAACAAGGCGAAGAAGCGTGTGGGTCGCGGACCCGGTTCCGGTACCGGCAAGACGGCGGGCCGTGGTCACAAGGGCCAGCGCTCCCGTGCGGGCTTTAGCCAGCGGATCGGCTTCGAAGGTGGCCAGATGCCACTCATTCGTCGTGTTCCCAAGCGTGGCTTCACCAACATCTTTCGCCAGGAAATTGCCGTCGTCAACGTCGGTGATCTTTCCGGGCTCGAGGGCGATGTGACGCCGGAGATGCTGGTTGCCCAGGGCCTGGTACGTAACGGCCTGCCGGTCAAGGTGCTCGGTGACGGAGAGCTGGCTGTCAAGTTGACGGTCAAGGCTCACCGGTTCAGCAAATCAGCCCGTCAGAAGATCGAGGCGGCGGGCGGGAGCTGCGAGGAGTTGGGCTAGTGCTGAGCGAGAGCTTCCGCAACATCTTCGCGATCCCGGATCTGCGCAAGCGAATCATGTTTACATTCGCCTTGCTGGCGGTCTACCGGATCGGCTGCATCATCCCGACGCCCGGCGTGGATCCTTCAGTTCTACTGGAGATCATCGAGTCGGCCCGTAATACGATGCTCGGTTTCGTCAATACCTTCACCGGAGGTAGCCTGGAACGGGCGGCGATTTTTGCCCTCGGCATCATGCCGTACATCACATCGTCGATCATCCTGCAACTGCTGACGGTGGTCTGGCCTTACCTCGAGAAACTGTCCAAAGAGGGCGAGCTCGGGCGGCGCAAGATCACCCAGTACACGCGGTACGGCACCTTGGTGGTCTCGATCATCCAGTCGACCGGTATCGCGGTGGGCATTCAGAACGTGACTTCTCCAGGTGGAGCACCTTTGGTGACCCATCCTGGAGTCGGTTTCGTTTTGCTGACCGTCATCACCTTGACGGCCGGTTGTGCTTTTGTCATGTGGTTGGGTGAGCAGATCAGTGAGCGGGGCATCGGTAACGGTATCTCGTTGATCATCTTCGCCGGCATCGTCATCGGTCTGCCCGGCGCCATCGGCAGCACCTACACGAAGATCGAAAGCGGAAGCCTCAATGCCTTGGTGGTCATCATCCTGATCGCCTTCATGGTGCTCGTCACCGCCTTCATCGTCTACATGGAAAAGGCGCAGCGCCGCATTCCCGTGCAGTACGCCAAGCGGGTCGTGGGTCGTAAGGTCTACGGTGGGCAAAACACCTACTTGCCGCTCCGGGTCAACACCGGTGGCGTGATTCCGGTGATTTTCGCCAGCTCGGTGGTCATGGTGCCACCGACCATCGCCGGCCTCTTCGAGGCAGAGTTTCTACAGAACGTCGCCACGGCCATCAGCTGGGGCAAGCCGATCTACTACTTGATCTACGTCTTCACCATCATTTTCTTCTGTTACTTCTACGTGTCGATTATCTTCAATCCGCAAGATACGGCCGAGAACATGAGGAAGTATGGCGGTTTCATCCCGGGCATCCGCTCAGGACGCCGGACGGCCGAGTACATCGATCGCATTCTGACCCGCTTGACGTTGATCGGTGCGATATACCTGGCGGCGGTTTCCGTCCTGCCGGAGCTCATGCTGTTCGGATTTCAAGTCGACGCCATTCCTTTCATCGGTGAGGCGCTGGACCCCTATACGCCGAAGTTCATCTCACAAGGTCTCGGCATCGACTTCTACTTCGGTGGCACCTCGCTGCTGATCATCGTCGGTGTGGCGATGGATTTTGTGCAGCAGGTCGAGAGCCAACTGGTCATGCGGAATTACGATGGGTTCCTCAAGAAGGGCCGGGTTCGTGGCCGCCGCTAAGCGCATCGTCTTTCTGGGTCCCCCGAACTCCGGTAAGGGGACGCAGGCCGCAGGCCTGGCCGAGGAATTGGCTATCCCCGCCATCTCCACCGGTGATATGCTGCGCCAGTCTGTGGCTGAGGGCAGCGCCCTTGGACGGCGGGTCGAAGGTGTCATGGCCCGCGGCGAGCTGGTCGACGACGACCTGATGGCCGATGTCGTCCGCCAGCGCTTGGCCAAGCCGGACGCCCAAAAGGGCTTCCTGCTGGATGGCTATCCTCGGACGCAAGCTCAGGCCGCGACGCTCAACGGGATCCTCGAGGAAACAGGCAGCGTTCTCGATCACACCGTGTTGATCGATGCACCTGAAGACGTCCTCGTAGCACGTGCCTTGGGCCGTGGACGGGTCGATGACCAAGAGGATGTGGTGCGGGAACGGCTTCGTCTCTATCGCGAAAAGACGGAGCCTTTGAATACATACTACGACTCTCAAGGTCTGCTGCGCCGTATCGACGGCGATCAAGGCGTCGACGAGGTTGCAGCGGCCATCCGGGCGGCGGTAGGAGCTGCAGCGGAATGATCATTCTCAAGACCCCCGGCGAGCTCGACTTGATGGACGAGGCCAACGCCATCGTCCAACGGGTTCTCGATGGTATCGACGAGCGCGTCGCTCCGGGAGTCACCACCGCCGAGCTGGACAGCTGGGCGGAGGCAATCATCAGAGAGGCGGGAGCTGTCCCCGCTTTTCTCAACTACAAGGGATTCCCGGCAACGTTGTGCACGGCGCTCAACGACGTCATCGTTCACGGAATCCCAGACAGCCGCCCCCTCGAAGCCGGCGATATCATCGGTTTTGACTGCGGGGTGATCTACAAAGGTTACTATGGGGATTCGGCGCGGACTTATGCCGTCGGTGAGGTGGCAGAAGGCGCTGCGACCCTGATGCGCGTGACGCGGGAGTCGCTCGAGTTGGCAGTGCAGCAGGTTCGACCTGGCAGTCGGCTCGGTGATATCGGTCATGCGGTTCAGAGTCATGTCGAGAAGCATGGCTTTTCGGTCGTCCGTCAGTTTGTCGGACACGGGGTGGGAACTTCGCTGCACGAGGATCCCCAGGTACCGAATTTTGGACGACCCGGCCGCGGATTGCGCCTCAAGCCGGGCATGGTGTTGGCCATCG
Source organism: Acidobacteriota bacterium (assembly GCA_029263315.1). GTDB lineage: Bacteria > Acidobacteriota > Thermoanaerobaculia > Multivoradales > J023 > JAJCXR01. Next base: position 12,157 of record JAJCXR010000035.1, read on the forward strand.
AGCCGATGGTCAATTCCCGCTCAGACAAGGTGAGCATGGACGCGGACGGCTGGACCGCCCGTACCAAGGACGGCGGTCTCTCGGCTCATTTCGAGTACTCGGTGGCGGTGACCTCAGAAGGCCCACGCATCTTGGGTGTTGCCCCTGAGGTCCAGACCAGAATCGCCGATGTAGAGTGCCTTGCGACGAGTGTGAGCTGAGTGAATCAAGAACGACGACGGAACGGGGTAGAGTCTTGTCGAAAGAAGACGCGATAGAGGTCGAAGCAGTGGTCACTGAGACCCTGCCCAATGCAATGTTCCGGGTCGAGCTGGAAAACAAGCATCAGGTGCTTGCACACATCTCTGGAAAGATGCGTAAGCACTTCATTCGAATCCTGCCCGGCGATCGGGTCTTGGTTGAATTGTCGCCCTACGATCTCAACCGAGGGCGGATAATCTACCGCTTGAAGTAGGTAAGAGAGGCGAGACAGATGAAAGTTCGAGCATCCGTGAAGCGCATTTGTTCGAAGTGCAAGGTCATTCGTCGACATGGTGTCGTGCGCGTGATCTGTGAAAATCCGAAGCACAAGCAGCGGCAAGGTTAGGGAAAACGTCATGGCACGCATAGCTGGGGTGGACTTACCACCCAACAAACAGATTTGGGTGGGTCTTACTTATATCCATGGCATCGGTCCGTCTCGGGCCCGCGACATCTTGTCTCGGACCGACGTCGCGGAAACGACCAAGGCCAAGGATCTGACAGAGGATGAAGCCCGTCGTATTCGTAAGCTGATCCAGGACGAGATCCGGGTGGAGGGCGATTTGCGCAAGGAAGTCGCCCAGAACATCCGGCGTCTGATGGAGATTGGCTGTTATCGCGGGGTTCGTCATCGTCGAGGTCTACCGACCCGCGGTCAGCGCACCCACACCAACGCTCGTAGCCGCAAGGGGCCGCGACGTATGACCGTCGCCGGCAAGAAGCGGCCGACCAAATAAGCAGTAGAGGTAGGCGCTAATGGCCAGAGGAAAGACCGATAAGAAGTCGACTCGCCGCAAGGACAAGCGGGTCGTTCCCCATGCCCAAGCAATCATTCAGGCGACGTTCAACAATACGTTGGTGACCATCGCCGATCCTGAAGGCAACGTCATCGGTTGGGCTTCCGCGGGTAAAGCGGGTTTCAAGGGTTCCCGAAAGGGCACGCCCTTCGCCGCCCAGATGGCGGGCAAGGATGCCGGCCAAGTAGCCAAGGACATGGGTGTGAGAACCATCGATGTCATGGTCAAGGGGCCGGGTGGCGGACGTGAGTCGGCGATCCGGGCGCTGCAGAGTGTTGGCCTGCGGGTCAACTCGATCCGTGACGCGACGCCTATTCCGCACAACGGCTGTCGCCCGCGCAAGCGTCGCCGCGTCTAGGTCCCCAAAGACAAACCTTCGCGTCTCGACGTCGGTAGCAATCTGGCCGCCTGGCATCTTGCCCGGCGGCCTTGCCGTCGATTCGAGGCCCATCAGTTTCCAGTGGTCCATGCTTTGAAGTCGGGACCGCAAACCAACCAACCGTGTCCCGTAGCTTCGGGTCCTGTCACAAGAATCCGGAGGAGAAACCAGTGGCCAGATACACAGGTTCCGTTTGCCGGCTGTGCCGCCGGGAACGCATGAAGCTCTTTCTCAAGGGCGATCGTTGTTTCAAAGAGAAGTGCGCTATCGAGCGTCGTGCCTACCCGCCTGGGCAACACGGTCAACGCCGTGGTCGTCGGACGTTGGGCTACGGCCTGCAACTGCGAGAGAAGCAGCGGGTCAAGCGCATCTATGGTGTCTTGGAACGTCAGTTCCGCAACTACTTCAAGAAGGCTGACCGCAAAAAGGGCATCACCGGTGAGAACTTGCTCATCGCCCTCGAGAGCCGTCTCGACAACGCGGTCTACAGCTTGGGCTTTGGTGCCTCTCGGTCACAGGCTCGACAGCTGGTCCGGCATGGTCACATCCACGTCAACGGGCAGAAGGTCACCATTCCCTCCTTCGAGGTCAGTGTGAACCAGGTCGTTTCGGTGAAAGAGAGTAGCCGCAAGAACGACTTCATCCGCGCCAGCGTCGAAACGGCCAGGGGGCGTGGAGTCCCGGAATGGCTAGAGCTTGACGCCGAAAATTTCACCGGTAAGGTCGTCAGCATGCCGGTCCGCGATCAAATCAAGATCCCGATTCAAGAGCAGCTCATCGTCGAGCTCTACAGTCGATAGGTCTCGGTTTCTCGGTAACTTTTTCATCGAGACGAATTCCGAGAAAGGAGTACTTCCATGCTTTGGAAGGGTTTTCAGCGCCCCAAGCGCGTAGATATTGATAAAGAGACGATTACCCCAACGTACGCGAAATTTTCGGCTCAGCCCTTTGAGCGCGGCTTTGCGACGACGGTGGGCAATGCCCTGCGGCGGTGCCTGCTTTCCTCTATTGAGGGAGCAGCGGTCACCGCGATCCATATCGAGGGTGTCTTGCATGAGTTCTCGTCGATCCCCGGGGTCCTCGAGGACGTCATTGACGTCATCCTCAATCTCCGCAGTGTGCCGATTCGCCTCAACAGCGAAGAGGCCAAATACCTGAGTGTCGATATCCAGGGGCCTGGCGAAGTTCGCGCCGGAGACCTGATGGGCGATCCTTCGGTGGAGATCTGTGATCCGGATCTTCTGATCGCCACGCTCAACGAGGAAGCTCACTTGCGCATGCAGGTGCAGGTGCAGACGGGTCGCGGTTACGTCACCGCCGACAAGAACTTCGACGAGTCGATGGGCATTGGCTGGGTTCCTGTGGATTCCGTCCATAGCCCGGTACGACGGGTCAATTTTCGCGTCGAGCCCGCCCGTGTGGGTCGAGCCACCGACTACGAGCGCCTTGTATTGGAGGTTCATACCAACGGTACGATTCCGCCCGAGGAAGGTGTCTCGCTTGCCGCCATGTTGGTGAGGGATCACCTGGGGATCTTCACCCACGCTGAGGAAAGCCTCAAGGAAGAAGCGCCGGCGCCGCAGAGCGAAGAGCTCAGCGGTCTCGACAAAGTGCTGGGCAAGAGCATCGACGAGCTCGATCTCTCGGTTCGCTCGGCCAACTGTCTGAAGAATGCCAACATCTACACCCTGCGCGATCTCGTTCGCAAGAGCGAGAAGGAGATGCTCGAAACGAAGAACTTCGGTAAGAAGTCCCTCGAAGAGCTGCAGGATGTGCTCGGTAAGCTGGGCCTCAGTTTCGGCATGGACGTGCCGGCTGATCCGCCGCCGGGTCTCGATCTCGCTGTTTGAGCTGAAGGAGATACGTCATGCGACACGCAATGCGCGGCAGGAAGCTAGGCCGCACAACCGCCCACCGTTGGGCGATGTTCCGCAATCAGCTGCAGTCGTTGGTCGAGCACGAGCGGATCATCACGACCCTGCCGAAGGCCAAAGAGCTGCGACCGATTTTCGAAAAGGCCATCACCCAAGGCAAACGTGGAACCGTCCACGCCCGCCGTCGGGTGCGGCGCGTCATCCCCAACCGGCTTCTCGTCAAGAAGCTGTTCGACGATATTGCACCGCGTTTTGCGGATCGCAATGGCGGGTATACCCGCATCATCAAGCTCGGACCCCGCAAGGGTGACGGCGCTGAAATGGCGTTGATCGAGTTGGTGGATTACGAGCTCGGGCAGGATTCCTCAGAGTCCGACGATTGATCTCTGAGCTGTTTATCGATCGTTAGAAAAGCCGACGCCTTTGGGCGTCGGCTTTTTGCGTTTCAGGCGTCGAGTATTCCGGACTTCCGAGGATAAGAATTTGATCACCATGACCCTCCTAGGCCTCACGACCTTTGTTCTCGGGCTGTTCGCCGGAAGCATGCTGACGGAAGCCGTCATTCTGGTGCCCTATTGGCGGTCGATGGAAGCGAAAACCTTCTTCGACCTCCACAGCACCCTGGGGCCGCAGCTCTACCGTTATTTTGCGCCACTCACCATCGCGGCGACCCTAATTCCAACGGCTACCGCCATCTTTTTCGTCTGGCGTGGCGGAAGCATGGGGGCCTACCCAACGTGGAGCTCGCTCTCGATGCTGGCCACCCTTGGAATCTATTTTCTGTATTTCAAGGCGGCCAATGAGAGCTTCGCCACCGGATCCGCTGGGGTTGCAGGGTTGGCGGCGGAATTGAGGAGATGGTGGATTTGGCAATGGATCAGAACCGTCATCGCGCTGGGGGCTTTTGGACTCTCGATTCTGGCAGTTGCTGGGATTTGAGGCTGCGGTGGAGCGCGGTCCTGGGAATACACTCACAGGCGGATTGCTCTATCCATGGCAGCTAAACCAGCATCATCAAGCTTGGACCCCGTAAGGGCGCCGGTGCTGAGATGGCGCTTTGCAAGATCCAACGCGACGCAGCTGTCGAAGTAATCTCTGACGCCTTCCACGGCTGGACCGCATTTGAGGCCTGAGCTGATCTGACCCATCACCTGCTTAAAGATAGGAGAACCCCGTGCACGACCACAACACCCAACGTATTCTTATGGTCCTCACATCCCATGACGAGCTCGGAGATACCGGAAAAAAGACGGGCTTCTGGCTCGAAGAGTTTGCCGCCCCCTATTACCTGCTGAAAGACGCCGGTGTCGAGGTTACCTTGGCTTCCCCCAAAGGCGGGCAGCCACCGCTCGATCCGAAGAGCGACGAGCCGGACAACCAGACCGACATGACCCGGCGCTTCAAATCCGACCCGGCGGCTCAGAAAGCTCTGGCCAACACCACAAAGCTGGCTGATGTCTCGGCCGAGGATTTCGACGCTGTCTTCTATCCCGGTGGACATGGACCGATGTGGGACTTGCCGACCAACAAGACATCCATTGCACTGATCGAGGCCTTTGTGAAGGCCGACAAGCCGGTGGGAGCGGTGTGCCATGCGCCCGCGGTGCTGGTCAACGTACGCCGAGGGGATGGCGAGTATCTCGTCAAGGGTAAGCAGGTGACCGGCTTCACGAATGACGAAGAAGACGCCGTGGGGCTAAGCGACGTGGTGCCGTTTCTCCTGGAAGACAAGCTCAAGGAACGGGGAGGCGTCTACAGCAAAGCCGGCACGTTCGAGCCGTTTGTTAAAGTCGACGGCAAGTTGGTGACCGGGCAGAATCCGCCGTCGTCCGCACCGACAGCCGAAGCGCTCCTGAAGCTGCTCTAAGCTGGCGGATTACCGATGCAGCTAGACATGGAATCAGAGCGTCAAGAGGCGACGCTGGCTGGTCGAAGTACCTCAATTCGATCGGCACAGCCCGAAACCCTGACCGTCATCACAGTTTCCGCAAATACCGAATCACCCCGACCGGTGACGCTGCCGCGGCCCCCAACAGTCCACCGAGCATGGCCCCCATGACGCCCACCATGCCGACTTCGCTGCCGGCGAAGTAGAGGTTAGGGATCGGCGAGCGGGGTTCCAAGGAGCGGCTTCGGAAGCGTTCGGGGGTGGGTTCGAGGCCGTAGATCGAGCCCGCCTGGGGACGCACGAAGTGGTCGGTGGAGGCGGGGGTGGAGAGCTCGACATAGTCGATGAGCGGCTCCAACTCGGGCATGTGCTGGAGGAACTGTTGCAGCAGGGCCTCTTGCAGCTCGTCTTTGAAGCTCTCGTAGGCGATGCCCCGATGTTTCCATTGGCTGCCTTGCCAGGATGCGAAGTCTTCCCAAGGCACAAAGGTAATGACCTCGCCGGTATGACGTTGCTCGTCGCCGGGATCGTGCTCAGGGTCTTTGAGGCTCGGAAAGCTGCAGTAGAGGATGGGCGCTTTGCCCATGGGGCCACCGGGTTGGACGTGCCAGATGTCGTCCTCAGAGCTCCAGGTTTGGTAGAACCACTTGTTGGCTGCCGACGCCCCAGCCTGGCGGATGTCCCCCTTGAACCCTAGGTAGAGGCAGACATGGGCCGGCCCCGGCGTCAGCTGCGAGGCTTCGACGGCCCAAGCCTGCTGGGCCTCGCTTGTGGGCAGAAGTCGGTTGACGGTGGCGCCGACGCCGACGGCGCTGATCACCCGTTTGGCTCGGATCTCCTCGCCCCCCACCAAGCGCACGCCGACCGCTTTTCCCTTGTCGATGAGGATCTGTTCGACGTCCGCCAGGATGCGCGTCCAACCGCCGTTCTCCGCCACCGTTCCCAGGAGGCAGCGGGCGATGTTGGGTGATCCCCCCACCGGATAGTAGCCGCCGTGGGCGTAGTGACGACTGACCATGGCTTGCACGGCGAACGAGGCACGGCTGGGCACGGTGCCGTAGTAGCCCCATTGGGCGGTGAGCAGGGTGCGCAGTTTGGGATTGTCGGTCAAGCCGGTGACCACCTCTTCGACGGTCTTGTCGAGGAAGCCCTGGGCTTTGCGGGCCAGCAGCCATTGCACCGGCGGGACGAGGCGCCGCGGTACGGCCCGGGAGACGAAATAGCCCTTGATCGTCGCCGCCACCTCGCGCACCAACTGGAGGTAACGGTCGATCGCCTCCGCCTCGTCCGGAAAGGCGGCGACCAGATTGGCGCGGAACTGTTGGGGCGTGTCGGGAAACTCGATGTGCAGGCCGTCGGGGAAGAAGAACTCGTCGTAGACCGGGCCGAGGCTGGCCCATTTGAGCCTGCCGCGGGACAGGCTGCGCAGGAGCCGCCCGGTGAGGGAATGTTCCGTGACGTCGCCGATGGCGTGCACGCCGACGTCCCAGACATATCCCTTGCGCGGGAAAGCGTGAGTAAATCCTCCGGGTACATAGTGTTGCTCGAGCACCAGCACTCGGCGCCCGGTTTCGCTGAGGATGGCGGCGGCTGTCATGCCCCCCATGCCCGAGCCGATGACCAGATCGTCCCACGGACCCTCCGGTGAGTGCCGGCTCCAGGGTTTGCTGAGGCGCACCTTGGCGGACCGCCGTGCATTGGTAGTGGCGGTGCCCTGTTGCGCTGTCGAAGTGGAACTGTTGTCGCCCACGTGGATCTCCTGATCGGGTGCTGGGGTGGCGAGGGTCGAGTGTCACATCACGGTAGCGCAGTGTACCCCAAGGGGGGCACCTCGATCCCCGAGCCCAGGAAGCGTACGTCGACCTCGTCCGTCGGAACCTTGACCGACCAGCAACTTGGGCTGACCAGCCCACCGAGGGTACGGTATGGCCCTGGTACGGGCCCAGCGATGGCAGCCACCTGTTAGTTTTTCCGAACAGTCGGCGGCGTGAAAAGCTCGAGAAGCGGCCCCTGGGATACCGCGAACCTGGCATTGGCCTTGCTTGGCTCAATGGCTTCACAAGGTCGATGAATTCCCCGCGGAGATCCCGATGAGAAGATCGTTGTTGGCGCTTCAGCCTGCCCCTGTGCAGGCACCTCGAGATGGCGGCCTGGCCCGTCATCTCAAGAAGCTGTCGCCCTCCAAACGCGGCATCCTATGGCTCATCCTGGTGCTTTCTGCGGTGTCGTGGGCTCAGGCTAGCCCGGGTCGCAAAGGGTTCGAGGAACCGCGGTTTTTCATCGAAAGCATCAGTGTAGAAGGGGTTCGTCGCTCGTCGCCGAAGCTTATTCTTTCGGAGTCGCTGTTGGTCGCAGGGCAGGAATACAGCGAGCCTGAGTTGTTGGAAGCGGTGAACCGGATTCAGCGTCTGCCGTTCATTTTCGACGCCGGCTTCTCTTTGGGGCGAGGCTCGGAGCGGGGTAAGTTGGATTTGTCGATCACGGTCAAGGAAGTGGCACGGTTTTTCTTCGGTGCCGATACCGAAACCACGGTCTTCGTTCGCGACTTGGCCTTGGAGCGAAGCCTTGCCGATGGCGCCAGCACGGACTTGGATCTGGTGGCCGGCATGCGTTTCTTCATGGGTCAGTATGGATCCTTTTTCGCCGCCGTTTCGAGCGCCGAAACGGTGCAACTGGGTTTGACCCGCTACCAGGTGTTCGGTCATCGCGTTTTTCTCAGCTTAGGTCTGCTGCGCCAAGGCTGTTGTCCCGCGACGGTGCGGCCTTTGGGGCTCGACCCCACCTTCAGCAGCTGGACCAGTGAGGGCGACTCGACCCGCGGCAATTTCACCCTGGGGGTTCCGCTGCGCGGCGACCACTCCCTACGTTTTGATGCCTCGCGCTTCGAGAGCCCGGAAGGCAGCCGTCGCTTGGTACTGGATCCCTTGGATGCCGGCACCCTCGACATGCATCGGGATCTGGTGGACCAGCGTCTCGAACTGGCCTGGATCTATGACACCAGCGACGACCCTGATTTTCCGACGGAAGGTCGTTTCCTTTCTCTGGCCTTCGAGCTGCGGGAAGTGCGGGCCGACTTCCCGGTCTTCGCCCTCCCCTTGCCAACCGCAGACCAGGGCCAGCCCCCGGAGATGACGACCTTGCGTTCGCAGCTTTATCGCTTGGTGCTGGTGGGTACCCAACACTGGCCGGTGACCCACCGCCACACCTTGTCTGGGGGGCTGCGTCTGTCGGTGGGGACCAGCGATGTCGAGAATGTACCCTTGGAGGGACAGAGGTTGCTGAGCACCGAGGACCTCACCGTCTTCGAGGTGAATCTCGTGCTGCGCCACTCGATGCGCCTTTGGCGAGCTTCGCGCCATCTCGATTACCAGGAATTGCTTTGGCAGAACGTCTTCGAAGTGGGGCATGAAGGGACCTCCCCCAGTCTGGATCTGCTCAATAACCCCCTCGACCGCTGGAGTTTCCAATCCTCGTTGGTCTTCCGCAGCACTTGGGGTGTCTTCCGCCTCGGATTGGCGGTGGAAGATGTGGGGAGGAATCTGTGATCCGCTGGTTCCTCTTGGCCTTTTTCTGTGCCTCGACGATGCTGGCTCATGCCCCTCGGCTCGAAGTGTCCAGGACAGCCGACAGCACGGAGCATTGGGTGGTGAGCCGTTTGCCGCCCATTCTCGACGATGACGAGATGCGTCGTCAGTTGGACACCGGCTTGACCACCAGCCTGGTGTTTCGTTTGACTTGGCGGGACCGTCAGGGCAAAAAAATTGAAGGCGGCGCCCGGGCGCAGATCCGTTACGAGCTGTGGGACGAGCTCTATGAGGTCGCCGTCTTGGATGGACAAGGGCGCCTCCAACGGGCCCAACTGGCGACCTTCGACGCCCTGGCGGCGTGGTGGTCCGAGTTGCGTTTGGTGGTGCTGGTGGCTTCCCCAGCCGCCGAGTTGCAAGATCCCCGGTTTCGCCCTTCGGCCCGTCTGAGTGTCGATGTTGTGCCCTTCTCCCGTGCCGAGCAACAGGACACCCAGCGCTGGTTTTCGGAATCTCTGGAGAAAGCGGGACGGGGCAATACCGAGGAGGTGGCCCGTTCGGTGGAAGAACCCGAGAAGCTGAGCCGAGTGCTCGGTTTGTTGATGGCCACGTCGATCCAACGACGGGCCATTCTGACCCATCGTTGGAGCCTCGAGCCCAAACTGCTGAAGGCGGCGCCGTGAGCTTGCCGCCACAGCTGCGGACGCCGTTGTTTGGGGCCATCCTCATGCTCTTGACGGCGATTCTGCTCTACCTCGCCTTTGAGCGTCATCTCGCCGGTGCGTGGTTCGCCTTTGGTGCCCACCCGGACATCCTCGCCGCCCTGGAAGAGGGGTTGGAGGATCAAAAGACCCTGGCCGAGCAGTCCCCCGAGCTACGGGATTTCTACCGACAGCGCTTCGAGCAACGCCAAGAGTTGGTGCAGCATTTGCGGATTCTCGATCACAGCCGAGAGCAGATCGTCGCCCGGTATCGTCAGCTGCTGCTCTTGGCTTTTGCCGCCACGGTATTCTCGATCACCGCCCTATCGGTGGTCCGGGGGCGGCAACAGGCGCGACGCCTGAGCCGTCTAGGTGAAGCCCTCGAAGACTTGGCCCAGGGGCGAACCGATATCGTCGTCGGCGAGCACCGGCGGGACATCATCGGCCATATCGCCACCATGATCGAGCGCACTTCCCAGGTCATGGCCCGCGACCGTCGGCGCCTGGCGGTGTTGAAGAATCTTTCGGCCTGGCAAGAGGCGGCCCGTCGTCATGCCCATGAGATCCGCACGCCGTTGACCGGTGCCCGTCTCGAGCTCAGCCGGCTCAGCACCTTGCTCGAAGGTGAAAACCTCGAGCATTCAGACGAGGTCCGGCATGCGACACGCAGCGCCAATCAAGAGCTCGAGCGCCTGGGCCGTTTCACCCAGGAGTTCACTTCCTTCGCCCGCCTGCCGCGTCCGCGGTTGAAAGTGTGGGATCTGGCGGCCCTATTGATGGAATTTGTCGGCACCTTCGAGTCGGCATGGCCCAACCTCGGCTTGCAGCTTGAACCTCCGCCGGAGGGCGGGGGCTCCAGCCCTGGGGCATCGTGGCATACCCTCATCGACCGCGACATGTTGCGTCAGGTGCTGGTGAACCTCTGCGACAACAGTGCCCTGGCCATGCCGCCGGAGCGTCGTGGGCAAATGATCTTTCGCCTGCGCCCAGGAGTGGGCCGAGAGATTTATCTAGAGGTGGCCGACGATGGTCCCGGAGTCGACCCGGCCGTCCGCCAACGCCTCTTCGAGCCCTACACCACCAGCCGCGGTATCGGCGAAGGCATGGGCCTCGGATTGGCGATCTGCAAGAAGATCATGCTCGACCACGACGGGGATCTCGAGCTGCTCCATTCGTCGGAGGCGGGGACCACGTTTCGCCTCATTCTGCAACGCGCCGAGGAACCGACAGAGCCCTCCAACCCTTCACCCCGAGACGAGCCATCGCATCACCTTCAGGAGGACCCAGGATGAGTCGCATCCTCATCGTCGAAGACGATTCTAAGATTCGCGCCAATCTACTCTTTCAGCTGCGAGAGGAAGGTCTGGCCCCCACCGCCGTTGACAGCGCCGAGGGGGCATTGGCGCATTGCGAGACATCGACCCCCGACCTCCTGCTCAGCGATGTGCGGTTGCCGGGCATGAGCGGCATCGAGCTGGTCCGTCGTTTGGCGGCCCGCAAGTGCCTACCGCCGACCATCATCGTGTCGGGTGAGGCGTCGATCAGCGAGACGGTGGACGCCCTCAAGCTCGGGGTGCACGATTTCATCGAGAAACCTTTCAGCCGGGAGCGCTTGCTGCAATCGATCCGCAATACCCTGGAGCATGCCGCCCTGCGGCGTGAAGTGGCCGATCTGCGCTCCGAGCTGGCGGCGGAACAGGCGATCCTCGGCGATTCGCCGGAAATCTGTCATCTGCGGGACCTCATGGCCAAGGCGGCACGCACCGACGCACGGGTGCTGATCCGCGGCGAAAGCGGCACCGGCAAGGAGCTGGTGGCCAACGCACTACACCGCGACAGCGCCCGCCGGGAGGGGCCGTTCATCAAGATCAACTGCGCCGCAATTCCCGCCCACCTCATCGAAGACGAGCTCTTCGGCCATGTCAAAGGGGCCTTCACCGATGCCCGCAGCACCAAGCCGGGGCTGTTCGAAGAGGCGGACGGTGGCACCCTCTTTCTCGACGAGATCGGCGATATGGAGTACCCCTTGCAGTCCCGGTTGCTGCGGGTCCTGGAAGATGGGCGGGTGCGTCGCATCGGTGATACCAAGGACCACGAGGTCAACGTGCGCGTCCTAGCCGCCACCCACAGTGCCCTCGAAACCGCGGTGGAAGAAGGGCGGTTCCGCGAAGACCTCTACTTTCGGCTGGCCCACCTGCCCCTCGAGGTTCCCCCCCTGCGGGAGCGGCAAGGGGATGTGCGTTTGCTCTTCGACCACTTCATCGAGCATTTTTCGCAGCGCCACCGGATGCGTCCACGGCAGGTGGATCCGAGCATCTATCCCTTGATCGAGGCCTACCGGTGGTCCGGCAATGTGCGCGAGCTGCGCAACGTCTGTGAGCGTTTGGTGGTGTTCGGAGGCGATCCGCTGACCGCCGATCAGTTGCCGTCGTCGTTCTTTGGCGACCATTCCGGCGGCGAGACGGGCTTGGTGCGTCTCGGGGAACGGGTGCCCAACCTCTCCCTGCGCGAATTCAAGAGCCAATGTGAGAAGGAGTACATCGAGCGGGTCCTCCTGCGCACCAACTGGAACGTCTCCGCCGCCGCCCGCCTGCTGGACATCCAGCGCACCTATCTGCATCAGAAGATCAGCAGCTTGGGAATCCGCAGACCAGGCTTGGTGGGGGTGGAAGGGTCTGCCTAGGAACCAAGAAACTGGAGCTGGACGGCGGGTCGGTCGATGTGATCCAGTGACGCCCAGACGGTGCCAGGCACCTGCGGGAATTCTCCGATGCACGACTTCATCACCATTGCCGAGCTGCTGACGGACGCCAGGGAACAGCTACGTCGCCCCAGCTTCGAAATCCCAGGGCGGGAGGCGGCCTTGTTGCTGGGGCACCTCCTAGGATGGAGTGAAGCCCAGGTCAGAGCCCGCAGCGACCGCAGGGTGGACGACGATCTGGCGAAGCGCTACCGAGGTTGGATCGAGCGCCGCTGTCTGGGTGAGCCGGTGGCCTATTTGCTGGGGGAGCGGGAGTTTTTCGGACGTACATTTCAGGTCGATGATCGGGTGTTGATCCCACGGCCGGAGACCGAGCACATCGTCGAAATCGCCCTGCAGCTGGCATTGCCCGTCGGGCCGCAAATCCTCGACATCGGCACCGGCTCCGGCTGTCTGGCCATCACCCTGGCGGCGGAGATACCGGCGGCGAAGGTCGTCGCCACCGATCTTTCCCCCGGCGCCTTGGCCGTCATGGACCACAATCGAAAGCAGTTAGGTGTTGCCGATCGAGCCCACGGTGTGGTCACCGACCTGGCCTCGGGCCTGCGACTCTCAGGTTTCGACTTGGTGGTGAGCAATCCACCGTACGTGGCGCGTCACGAGATGGCCTCCATGTCGCCGGAGGTCACGGACTTCGAGCCCCATCTTGCCCTCTTTGCCCCCGACGCCGGTCGCCGTCTCCTCCTGCGCTTGCTGGAAACAGCTAGCGCCTTGCGCCCGGGCGTTCACCTGTTGATCGAGATCGGCTACGACCAAGGGGATTGGCTGGAAGGCGCCGTCGCTGGGTATCCACACCTTGAGCTGCTGGCGATCCGCCGTGATCTGAGTGGTATCCCGCGGACGGCGGTATTACGGCGTCGACCCTTCTGATTCGGCGCCAGGCACCTGCGGATCGGGTGCCGTGATTGGACGAGCTGTAGCCTGTCACGAGTGACTGAAGTCACTCGCTGCGGTGTCTTGTCCTCCGGCGGACCGGAGGACTGCCCTGACCAGAACCTTGGTTTGATTCGGTGCCAGGCACCTGCGGACAAGCACCTGCGACATGGAGCTCCTTCGAGCCGGCTAGGCGTTGCGTCGCAGCGCGCCTTCGCCTTTACCGGTGCCGGGATGTGCGACGTGCTGCCCCACCATGGGTAGGAACTTGGGGTGCACTGGGCCAATGGGCTCGGGGGCCGGTACCGGATCGGTGCCAGGCACCTGCGGAGACGGGGCAGATTCGGTGCCAGGCACCTGCGGAGCCGGGGCTCCGTCGAGCTGGCTAGGCGTTGCGTCGCAGCGCGCCTTCGCCTTTGCCGGTGCCAGGATGTGCGGTGTGCTGCCCCACCATGGAAAGGAACTTGGGATGCACTGGGCCGGTGGCCTCGGGGGCTGGCAACGGTGTTCGCGGGGGTGGGATGAGGCTCGGGGTGGTGTCGACTCGATGGCCGAGCAGCTGAGCTCGGATGTGTCGGGCCAGCACCTCCGCCAAAGCCGATGGCACGGCGTTGCCGGCTTGTTTCTGGGCGCAGCGCAGTGGGCCCACAAGACGGAAGTCGTCGGGAAAGGTTTGCAGGCGGGCCAGCTCGCCGGCGGAGAGGCGACGGCTTTTCCAGTGGAAGGGGCCGATGGCCGGCCCGGGTTGGGCTTGCAGGGTCCAGGAAGGGCGATCCTTGGCCAGCTTGAGCAGGAAGCTCCAATAGCGCCGTCGCCAGCCGAAGAGGGGCAAGCCTTCTCCTCGGTCCGTATGATGAAGATAGTTCTCCCCTTCGGGGATCGAAACCAACAGGTCTGACCACTTACCGCGCATACGCAGCTCAGGATCGTCGTTGTCTTCGAGATCCCCCAAGGCGTCCCAGGCCGTTGTCCTGGGGCTGAGCCTCGTCCCGGGGTTGAGCGTCCCGCTTGAAGCAGGAGAGTTGCCGTGCGTCGCCGGTGGGAAGACGAAGTCCGTTCCCGAACGACAGCCGATGACGAAAACCCGTTCCCGGAGCTGCGGCACACCGTAATCCGCGGCGTTCAGCTTCTCGACACCGACCGAGTAGGTGACCCCCCGATCATGGTTGATGGTGTCGATGGTTCGGAGGATCGAGTCGAGACCTTCGCTCTTCTTCCGGAAGGCCAAGCCGGGCACGTTCTCCAGCAGGAATGCCTTCGGCAAGGTGTCCCGTAGGACACGGCAATAGGCGGTCAAGGTGCTGGCCCGAGGGTCTTCCAAACGCAGCGAGTCACCGGCCGACCAATACCCCGCCTTGGAGAACGGTTGGCAGGGGGGCCCACCCACCAGGACGTCGGCCTCGCCCTCCTGGAGGTTGGCGGTGGCCAAGATGTCTTCGGAGGTGACGCGATGGATATCGTTGGCGATCACCGGCCACGGGCGGTTGGCCTGGAGGGTCTGCACGGCATCGCCGTCCATCTCCACCGCCAGGCGGGTATGAAAGCCGGCCGCCTCGAAGCCCAGATCCAGCCCACCGGCGCCGGTGAACAGACTGATGATGTTGGGTGGGTGACTCACGGTGCGCCCTAGCCGGCTGCCTGCGTGGCGTCGCCGATCCGAGGCTGTGGATGCTGTCGACGGTGGTGCATGCTGTCCAAGATATTCAGTATGAGGCCGCAAACCTGGCGCGGGTTACGCCGAATCTCGGACTCCCAGAATCGCAGGACGATCCAGCCTTGGGCCCGCAGCTCCGCGGCGACGGCGAGGTCCCGCTCCATGTTGCGCTCGATCTTGGCGATCCAATACTCGGCGTTGGTGCCCCGGGAGAGCTTCGCCTTGCGTTGCGGCCAATCGTTGCCATGCCAAAAGTCGCCGTCGCAGAAGATCGCCAGCTTGGCCTTGGTGAAAACGATATCGGGACGGCCCGGCAGCTCTTGCAGGTCGACCCGGAAGCGGCAGCCCGCCGCCCACAGCATGCGTCGCAGGAGAAGCTCACAGCGCGTACCCGATTTCTTGCTACAGCTCCTTGCCGCCCGGCTAGCGCGGGGTGAGGCCGGATGCAGCTCTTTGAAGGATGGGGCGCTTGGCATGGCGATGGGTGAGCTCGGTGGCTGAAGTCTTCGATAGTTGAAGTCTTCGATGTTCGAAGTCTAGCAGAGGGCTCCGCCGACCCGTCCTGAGCCTCCAGCCGAGGTATCATGACAAGTCCAGACGAACGTATCTCAAGGAGTGGGGTGGTTTGGAGCTCTTCGACCGGTGGTGGGATCGCATCCGATACTCAGACGCTTTTCAGGCCCTGCCGGAAGAGCTGCGGTATCCCCCTGGGCTCTATGTGGTCTTGGCGGTGGCGGGACTGCTGCTGCTGTGGATTGTCATCGCCCTGGGGCGTCGGCTGTTTGCGCCGCGGCGGGGCGAGGCATCGGCGCGCCGTCAGTTGCGGCGCGAGATTCGCCAGCTGGAAAAGGCGGAGGACTGGCGAGGGGTTGGCCAACGCTTCGAGCATCTCGGCAAACCGAAGGCGGCGGTCGAAGCCTACCGGCGAGGCGGTCTGGTGGCCGAGGCGGCGGATCTCTGGGTACGTCTCGGCAAACGCGACCGGGCCAAGGACCTGGCCCGAGAGGGCGAAGCCTGGGCCGTCTATGGTGAGCTCTGCGAGGCCGACGGCGAGCTCGGTGAAGCGGCGGCGGCCTTCGAGCGCTGCGATCAAATCTATGCCGCAGCCCGTTGCTATGAAGCGTCGGGGGAGCGTGAGGAGGCGGCCCGTTGTTACCAGCGTGCCGGCATGGACGCCCGCGCCATCGAGCTGTTGGCCGAAGGGCGAGGCCGTGAAGCGGCGATGACCTTGGAGGCGGCGGTGCGCTCGTCGCTGCCGGAGGGTGGTGGCCAGGCCTTGGCTCCAGAGCTGGCGGCGGCGGTGCGGCGGTGTTGCCAGCTGTGGCTCGAAGAGCAGGAGGCCGAACGGGCCTATCGACTGGCGATGGACAGCGGGCAGTGGGAGATGGTGGTACCCATCGTCCGCGACTTCTTGCCCCCCAGCCTCGAAACGGCGGAGTCCTGCTTGCGGGCCGAGGCCTTCTTGGCGGCCGCTGAGATCTTCGCCAAGCTGGGCGATGAGCGGCAGGAGGCCTTGGCGCGGGGCGAGCACCATGCCCGCAGGGAGGAGCCCGAGCCGTCCGCAAGCTGGTGGGAAAGAGCCGAAGAGTGGGGGCCAGCGGCGGAGCAGTGGGCGGCGGCCGGGAAACTGGAAAAGGCCGCCAACCTCTTCGAGAAGGCGGGGGATCTGAGGCAAGCGGCGGATCTGCACGGCCGTTGCGGCAACCTGGCCCGCCAACGGGAGCTCCGGCAACGCCTCGGTCAGGTGGCGAGCCTGACGGACCATCGACGGCTGCCCAAAGACTCCGACGAAGACCCCACCGCCGTCATGTCACCGGACGCCCCTTCGGTCCAAGTGCCCGCCCCGGTGCCGGCTGCCCCTGTGCCGTCTACACCTGTGCCAACTGCCCCTGTGCGGATAGCCCCGATGCCTGGAACGCCGTCAGCGACGCCGACGGTTGCCGAGGCCGGCGGCAGCCCGCCTTCGGTCCTAACCCCTGCCGAGCGGCGCTACGTGTTGATGGAAGAGCTGGGCCGCGGCGGCATGGGGGTGGTCTACCGAGCGCAAGACCTGATGCTCAAACGCTTCGTCGCCTACAAGATGCTGCCCAAGCAGAGCCTGACCGACGACAACGAGGCGGAGAATCTGTTGGCGGAGGCGCGGGCCGCGGCCCGCTTATCCCACCCCAATATCGTCCAGGTCTATGACGCCGGGCGCAACGACGCCGGATTTTTTATCGTCATGGAATGGGTGCGGGGCAAAGACTTCTCGGCCCTGTTGAGTGAACGCAAGTTGTCGATCGCCGGCGCCATCCGGGTGGGTCGCCAGATCTGTTCCGCTTTGGCCCATGCCCACGAGCGGCGTATCATCCATCGCGACCTCAAACCTTCCAATCTCATGTGGACGGCCGAGAAGCAGGTCAAGCTCACCGACTTCGGGCTGGCCAGGGCCTTCGAGGACTCCATCGGTAAGGTGATGACCCGGCCGGCCGGCACACCCTTCTACATGGCGCCCGAGCAAATCCGAGGCGATGCCGTGGAGCCGCTGACGGACATATACTCTTTCGGCTGTGTGCTCTACGAATTGCTGTGCAATAGTGGACCCTTCAGCGAAGGCGGATCGACCATCTACCACCACCTCAACTCGCCGCCCCGGGATCCCCGCTACCATCGCAAGAAGATCCCGCCGGCTTTGGCATTGTTGGTCATACGATGTCTCGACAAGGAACCCCACAAACGGCCACCGTCGGCCACCGCGGTGAGCCGAGAGCTGGCCACCATCGGCAAGTCTCTGGCGGCTCCGTAACCGTGGCTGGCGGTGTATCTAGAGACGACGGCGACTGGCGCCGGTTGACGGTGCCCCTGGCGGGGGGCTCGGTCGCCCTGCGGTTGCCGTCGAGTCTCTCGGACTCCACCCTGTTTCGCGAGATCGCCAGCCAGGACGTCATCCGCAAGAAGCTGCTGGATGCCTTGGAGAAGCTGGAGCGCAGCACCGGCAGCAATCGGGAGCTATTGCTGTGTCCGCGCATGCAGTTGCACGCCACCTCGCGGGGCTTCCTCTCGATCAGCCACGACCTACGCAGATTCGCCGAGGATCTGGCCTCGTTTCATTCCAGCATCCCAGAATTGGACGAAGCACGGGGCACAGCCCAAACCTTGTTTCGGGGGCAGCTCGAGCAGGCGATCAACGAGGTGGAGGCATCGCATCAGGAGCTGTTCGAGTCCGACGACGACCTGGCGGAACGGTATTTGCCCGAAGAGAAGCTGGTGGCCTTTCGCAAGAAGCTGGCCAAGAGCGCCGGCCGGGTGCGCACGGATTTGCAGAAGATCTTCGCCCATCTCTTGGCGCGGGACCCCCGCAACATCTTCCGGGCCCAGGGGGCCCGCAGTGAGCAGGAGATCCTTTTCCGCCAGTTCAAGCGGGAGGTGGCGGTCACCGAGCGCCTTTACACCGCCGTACGACGGCTCGATACCTACATGCGTGGCGCCATCGTGCCGTCGGATCTGCTGCAATTGGTGGCCGACAAGATCGAGCGCCAAGGCAGTATCGCTTGCCTCTTCGATCCCGACTACAAGATGTTCTTTGACGCCCTGGTCGAGGAGGCCCTGGAACGGTTGATTCCAGAGTTGCACGATATCCTCAATCTCGACGGTATTTGGTACGACGATTTCGAGAATATCGAGTCGAAGTCGCACATGCTGTCCAACGCTTGCCTGGTCTTCAAAGCCCTGCTCACCGAGCGTTGGGGCCTGCGGCAGGAGATCGAGGTTTCCAGCCTGACGTTCCATGAGTTGCAGGATACGCGGGTCGAGCCCTGGATGCGTTCCATGCTGGAGACCTTCAACACCTATCGCCATCGCGAGATCGCCGCCAGCGTACGGCTGCTCGATCAAGTGTTGGTCGATTTGGAGGGTGCCCTCCTGCAGTGGGAGCAGGGCATCACCCGCCGCGCCTTTGCGCGGGCGGAGTGGCGTCAGGCGGTGCCGTTGCAGCGGCGGGGTGGTAGTTAGCAGCGAGTGACGTCAGTCCTCCGCTGTCTTTTTCTCTGCCGGTTTATCTTCCTCTTCCAGCGCCGCCAACGCCTTGGCGACGACGCGGTCCAGCTTGGCGGCGGCTTGGGGTGACCAGCCGGAATCCTTGAACAAGATCTCGCCGCGGTGGTCCACCACCAGATAGGTCGGGTAGCGACCGACTTTGAAGATGCCGCCGGTCAGGCTGCGGCGCGGGTCGTGGATCTGTGGCCAGTCCATGGAGTGTTTATCGATGAACTTTTCGAGCCCACCGAGGCTACGGTCAGCGCTGATGGAAAGCAGGACAAATGGGTCGTCTCGATGCCGTCTTGCCATGCGCCGCAGGTGGGGTACGGCGTTGACGCAGGGGCCGCACCAGGTGGCCCAGAAGTCGAAGACCACCACCTTGCCGAGCAGACTTTGGTCGGTGAAGTGCTGGCCGTCGAGGGTGCGGGCCGAGAACTCGGCGACCAGCGGGACGCGGGCCCGTCGCGGCTCGGCGATGTAGGACTTGGCCTGCCCTATCAAATGATGGGGTGCCAGGGCCCGGCCTTGGGATGCCTGATCGACGAAGCGCTGCAACTCGGCGACCCCTTCGTCGTCCCGTTCCAAGGCCAACAATGCCAGGCCGAGATTGAATCGCACCACCGGCAGGCCGTCTCCGCTGAGCTCGATGAGTCCCCGGAAAGACTCCACGGCCCCTTGCAGTTGGCTTGGGGAACCCTGGCCGCCGGCATAGAGGGCGGTGGCCACTTGGCTGTGGGCGGCGATAAGCTCGGTATCACCGGTGGCCAAGGGTAGGGCTCGACGGGCCAGCCCGGCTGCCTCGGAGAATCGTTCCATCTTGCTCAGGCAGCGGGCTTGGCCGATGAGGATCTCGAAATGCGGCTCGCCCAGCTGCTTGGCCGCCCGGTGAAACGCCTTGAGGGCCTTGGGGAAATCTTGCTCGTGGGCCAGGAGCCTCGCCTTGTCCAGGCTCTTTTGCCATGCCTCGGCAGCGACCAGGGCGCTGCCGGTCGACAGGATCAAAGCGAGGAGGAGGCAAAGACCTGAGCCGAGACTCCTTGCGGAGCGGCGACGCTGGTCGGTCGCACGGTGGCGCGGTGAGCTCAGCAAGGCGGTGTGGGGTCTGCTCATGGGGTTGTCCTTTATTCCTTTCAGCCGCGCCATGATAACCCCCGCAGGCCCAATCTCGGAGCTCAAGGGCGGGGTATCGGAGGCTCCGAATCCCGCCTGGCAGGCTGCTGGGGGTGGGCGACCCTAGGACGTGGCCTGTGCTAATGTGGTTACCTTGTGCTCAGTAGGCTCGGTCCGGTCGCTGACGCGTCGTGGCCGGGCACCGGCTTGATGGGGAAGAATCTCAGTGTCCCAGCCGCCAGTGTCCACATCCAAGCCTGACCGCTCGGGTCGAGGCTCGTCCCTCGGTCGTCGCCTGCGGGCTTCCGACCAAACATCCTATGACGTAGCGACCGAGCGTCTGTCGACCCCGGATCAACTGGATCAGGTGATCCGGGTGGCGCGCTTTCCCCACTGGTTGGCCCTGTCGGCCCTGTTCTTGGTCTTGGCCGCCGCCGTTGCCGGCAGTATTCTGGTGCCGGTCCCGGTGACGGTGCGAGGTCAAGGCATCTTGATCAATGCCGAAGGCATTCTCAGTGTCACCTCCGATACGGAAGGCCGATTGTTGGGGCTTGATGTCGAGCCGGGGCGTTTGGTGCAAGAAGGCGAGCTGGTGGCACGCATCGATCAACCCCAGCTGCGCCAGGATTTGCTCAACCGTCAGGCGGAGCTGACCGAGCTGCGCCGTCGCCGCGACACCATCGAGGCCTTCCATCAGCGTACCTCGACGACCCAACTGCAGACCATCGCCGACCGTCGGCGGGCCCTCGAGCAACGGCAAACCTTTGCCGAAGAGGATGCCCGTTTGATGCGGGAGCAACTGCGGGACGAGGTCATGCTGCAAGGCCAGGGCATCCTCTCGGCGCGCCAGATCACCGAGTCCCGGCGCCGGGTCAACGAGGCGGAGCAGGAGCTGACCGCCATCGACAACGAGCTGCGGTTTTTCAGCCAGATGATGGCCGAGAACGAGTTGAAGCAGGAACGGGAGCTGCTCGATATCAGCCTCGAAATCAGCGATCTCGAGCGTATCGTCGACAGTCTCGACGAGCGGTACCGTCGCCACAGTGAGGTCAAGAGCCCCTACTCCGGACGGGTGGTGGAGCTCAGCGTCAACGAGGGCGAGATCGTCGGTCGCAACGCTGCTTTGTTCTCCCTCTTGCCCACCGGCGACGCGGCATCCCCCGGCTCCGATCAGCTCATCGCCGTGATCTACGTGCCACCCTCGGACGGCAAAAAAGTGTTGCAGGGCATGGATGTGCAACTCGAGCTGACACCGGTCAAACGGGAGGAGTTCGGTTTTATGCTGGGGCGGGTGGCGTCGGTGGCGGAGGTACCTTCGACCACCGACGGCATGATGCGAATCCTCAAGAACCGGCAGTTGGTCGATCAATTGTCGGGAACCCAAGCCCCCTTTGAGGTGCGGGTCGCCTTGCGCCGCGATGCGTCGACCCATACCGGTTTTAAATGGTCGTCCTCGGCGGGGCCGCAGGTGGAGATCAATATCGGAACCCTCTGTGTCGGTGATGTGATCACCCAACGGGAACGACCGATCAACCTGCTGATCCCAGCCCTGGGGCGTTTTTTCGATGACTGAGACGGCGCTCAAGGACATCGAAGGGCGACCTTGGCGCCGGACATTGCGGGGCCTTTGGCAGGGTTGGCATGAGCACCTGCGGGGCTGGCGGAGCTGGGGTCCGTGGAACCGTCGGCGTCGCCGCACGCCCACCCTGCTGCAAATGCAGGAGACGGAATGTGGCGCCGCTTGCCTGGGGATCATCCTCGGTTATTACGGCCGCCATGAGCCCTTGGAAACGCTGCGCTACGAGTGCGGGGTCACCCGCGACGGCGCCAAGGCGAGCAATGTTCTGCGGGCGGCTCGGGGTTACGGTTTGACCGCCAAGGGTTTTGCCCTCAATGCCATGCAGGTGAGCCGTGCCCCTCTGCCCCTGGTATCCCTGTGGAATTTCACCCATTTTGTGGTGGTCGAAGGTTTCGTCGGCGGCAAGGTCTACCTCAATGACCCCGCCACCGGGCCGCGCACCGTCTCGGAGCAGCGCTTCGTCGAGGGATACTCGGGGGTCTCCCTGGCCTTTCTTCCCGGCTCCGGATTCACCACCAACCGGCGGCCTCCGGGGGCCATGGCCAGCCTGCTGGAACGCACCCGCAGCTCGCGCCGGGCCTATGCCTTCATCATCCTGGCGAGCCTGATCTTCTTTTTGCCGGGCCTCATGATGCCGGCCTTTTTGCGCATTTACGTCGACTACTTCCTGGTCCAAGGGCAAGACCGCTGGCTGACCTTCATCCTTGCATCGATGCTGGCGACGGCCCTCTTCACGGGGGTCCTGGTGTGGTTGCTCGACAACAGCCTGATCCGTTTCTACACCAAGCTCCAAACCCTGTGGTCGAGCCGCATGGTGTGGCGCATCCTGCGGCTGCCCCTGAGCTATTTCGACCAGCGCTCCGGTGGCGATTTGAGCACCCGTATCCAGTCCAATGGCATGCTGGCGTGGTTGGTGGCCGGGGAGCTGTCGAGCACCTTCCTCGGCCTGGCGACGCTGCTCGTCTATGCCCTCATCATGTGGCAATACGATGTCCTGCTGACCCTCATCGGGATGGGCTTCGCGGCGGTCAACTTGATCGCCTTCTGGATCGTCTCTCGCCGCCTCGAGGACATCAACCAGCAACTGCACCGCGATCGAGGCAAGACGGCGGGCATCTTGATGCAAGGTCTGCGCTCCATCGATTCCTACCAAGCCAACGGCACCGAGGCGGTGTTTTTCAATCGCTGGGCCGGGCACCAGGCCAAGGTGGCCAACGCCCGCCAGTCCCTGGGCAAGACCCGCGCTCTGTTGACGGCCATTCCACTCTTGCTGGCCATGGTCAGCACCACCGCCATCCTCTTGGTGGGTGGCTTGCGCATCATGGACGGCGCCCTGACGATCGGCATGTTGGTGGCCTTTCAAGGGCTGATGGTGGCGTTTTCGTTGCCGGTCAAGCAGGTCATCGACGCCAGCGCCAAGATCCAAGAAGCCCAGGGCCTGTTGTATCGCCTCGACGATGTCATGCGGCAGAGTATCGACGCCGAGTTTGAGCAAGAAGAGACAACCCTGGAGCTGATGGGTCGCCAGCAGGGCGCCGCCGCCGTCGACGAGGGCTCGATGGAGGAGGCTCGCCGGCAGGAATCGGCGTTCGAGTCCGATTCCCTTACCACCGACTTCGCATCCGAGGGGTTGTCCCCGGGCCGACACTCCGCCGAGCTGATGGTCCCGCGGCTACGGACCGCCAAACGCCGCAAGCTCGGTGGTGGGCTGGAGATGCGGCAGATTTGCTTCGGTTTCAATCCCCTGGACCCCCCTTGGATCGACGGCTTCGACCTCTCGGTGGCGCCCGGGGGGTGGGTCGCCTTGGTGGGCCCTTCGGGCAGCGGCAAGTCGACGTTGGGGCGCATGATCGCCGGCGTTGTCCGACCCTGGTCCGGGGATATCTGGATCGATGGCCAGAAGCTGGTGGAGATTCCGCGTCAGGTGCTGCGCAACACGGTGGCGGTGGTGGACCAAAACATCTCTCTCTTCGAAGGCACGGTGGCCGAGAACATCGCCATGTGGGATGCCACACTGCCGGAGGCGCGCATGGTCGAGGCGGCCCGCGACGCCGGGCTGCACGACGAGATCGCCGCCCGTCCGGGGGGTTACCGGGAGCTCATCGAAGAGGGTGGGCGCAACTTTTCTGGCGGCGAGCGACAACGCATCGAAATCGCTCGGGCCCTGGTGGCCGAACCCTCTATCTTGTTGCTCGACGAAGCCACTAGCGCCCTCGATGCGCGGACGGAAAACGGCATCATTCGCAACTTGCGACGGCGGGGCCAGACCTGCGTGCTCATCGCCCATCGCTTGAGCACCATCCGCGATTGTGACGAGATCATCGTCCTCGATGCCGGGCAAGTCGTCGAACGGGGCGACCATCGGACACTGATGGAACGCGACGGTGCCTATCGCAAGCTGGTGCATTCATGACCTCACCGGGGAGCAAAGACGCGGCGGCCTCCGCCGTCGGCGGGCCAGAGCCGACCGCCGGCCTCACCGGGGCCACGCCGTTGCGGTTGCCACCGGGGGGTGCTTGTCGTCTGCAGCAGGGGAAGGTGGACCTCTATGCCGAGTTGCTCGACGGCGACGGCGCCATCCTGCGGCGTGAGCAACTCTTCGACCTCGATGCCGGAGCCCTGCTCTATGACTTGCCGACCTTGCCGGGTCTGCGCTGGATCGTCCTCGGACGGGGCCCGACACAACTCCAGCCGGTGGCGGTGGCGACCTTGACCCCGAGCCAAGTGCAGCCGTGGTTGGCGGGGCTGTGCGGCGTCCTGGAACGGACCTTCCGGGGTGTCGGCTTGATGCAACACCACCTCTCCGCCGGCGGTGCGCCCTTCGAGGCCGCTGCGGGGGAGCACGTCAGCTCCTCGGCGGGCATCACCTGGGCCCGTTTCGAAGGCTCGCCGCTGAGGTACCTCGATGACCTGGCGCTGGTGCCCGGTGGCGGCTCGGTTTACTTCCCGCTCAGCCCGGGGACTTGGCTGACCCCGACGGCCACCGTCGAGGTCGAACCCCTGGCTTTGGACGAGCCCCGTTTGGTCACCGCCTTGCCACAGGCCATGGAGCACTTTCATCGGGTCGTCGTGGAGTTGGTGAAGGAATCATGGGTCGCTGCCTTTCAGCAGGAGCAGCATCGATTGAGCCGTCGGCAACATTTGACTCAACGGGAGCGGCTCGCCGTCTTGTCACGCTTCAGTACGGTCATCGACGGCGGCGGTGAGTGGGACCTCGACGCCGGTGCCTCACCCCTGGTGCGGGTGTGCCAGCACATCGGTCGCCAGCTCGGGGTACAAGTGCGCCCCCCCGCCTTGTCGCCGGATAGGCGTCAGGGGGTGGCGGCGCAAGTGGAGGCGATCAGCCGTCGGTCGCGTCTACGGGCCAGGCAGGTGGTCTTGCGGGACGGCTGGTGGCGACGGGAAATGCGTCCCATGCTGGCCTTTCGGCGCGACTCCGGCAAGCCGGTGGCCTTGCTTCCCTGGCGGGGAGGACAAGCGGTTTGGGATCCGGCCAAGGCGGTTTGCATGGCCGACCAAGGGGGGCAGCGGCTGCGTAAAATCGATGCTGGCCAAGCCCAGGATATTGCGCCCCTCGCCTACTCTTTCTTCCGTGTCTTGCCCGATCGTCCCTTGCGCACCGCCGATCTGCTGGCCTTCGCCATGCGCTTCTGTCGACGAGACCTGGCGATGGCCTTGCTGTGCAGCCTGTGCGGTGTGGCGATGGCCCTCTTGGTGCCCATCGCCACCGGCTGGATCGTCGACATCACCATCCCGGGGCACCAAACCTCGCAGCTGTTTTCCATCGCCCTGGCGTTGCTCATCGCCACCTTCGCCATTTTCAGCCTCAAGATCTGCGAAGACATCGCCCTGCTGCGTTTTGAGGGTCGCCTGGCAGAAACCCTACAGCCGGCCATCCTCGATCGTTTGTTGCGCCTGCCGAACACCTTCTTCCGGCGCTACTCCGCCGGCGATCTGGCGGAGCGGGTGCAGGCCATCGAGACGGTGGAGACCCGTCTCTCGGAGGGCTTGATGTCTTCCCTGCTCTCGGGTTGTCTGTCGTTGATCAACTTTGCCCTGCTGGTCTACATCTCGCCCAAGGCGGCCATGGTGGCGGCGTTGTTGTTGTTGGTTTTGATGATTGGGTTTCTGCTGACGGCCCATCGTCAAAAGGCTTTCTGGCTGCGCATCCACCGCCTCGAGGGGCGGCTGGCGAGCATGATCTTGCAGATGATGCACGGTATGCAGCGGGTGCGTTTGGCGGGTTCGGAAGATCGCATGTTCGTACGTTGGGGCAACCTGTCGATGAAGTTCCGCGATGTTCTCAATGCTTGCTACAACAGCGAGATGCTCTTCGGCGTCTTCAGCAAGAGTTTTCAAGTGCTGTGCTTCGCCATCCTCTTTGCGGTGATGGCTCCGATTGCTCGGGAGGGGTTGTCGACGGGGCGTTTCCTCGCCTTCATCGCCGCCTTCACCATGGTGCTCACCGGTTTGGCCGAAATGGCCAGGGTGGTGATCAGCTCGATGGAGGTGGTGCCCGCCTTCGAACGTCTGCATCCCCTCTTGGACAGTGTTCCCGAGAGTGAAATGGAGCGGGCCCATCCCGGCGTGCTCAGCGGTCGTTTGGAGGTGCACCAGCTGACCTTTCGCTATGGTGAGGGCATGCCTTGGGTCTTGCAGGGGTTGTGTTTGCAGGCCCGGGCGGGTGAGAGCATCGCCATCGTCGGTCCATCGGGATGCGGCAAATCGACCCTGTTGCGGCTCATCCTGGGTTTTGAGCATGCCACCGCCGGTAGTATCTACTTTGACGGCAAGGACGTGGCGGGTCTCGACTTGCGAGAGGTACGGCACCAGATCGGTGTGGTGTTGCAGAATGACCAATTGATGGAGGCCAGTCTCTTCCAGAACATTCGAGGCGACAAGGACATCTCCATGGACGAGGCTTGGCGGGCCGCCGAGATGTCGGGGATCGCCGACGACATCCGGGCCATGCCCTTGGGTATGCACACCGTCGTGTCCGCCCGGGGCGCCGACCTCTCCGGAGGTCAAGTGCAGCGTCTGCTCATCGCCCGCGCCCTGGCCTCCCGCCCCCGTATCCTGCTGCTCGACGAAGCCACCAGCGCCTTGGACAACTTGACCCAGTCCTTGGTCACCGACAGTCTCGATCATCTGCGGGTCACCCGCATCACCATCGCCCATCGCTTGAGCACCGTCCGCAAGGCGGACCGTATCTTTGTCATTCGACGGGGCCAGGTGGTGGAAGAAGGGACCTACCAGAGCCTCATGGACAAGCCGGCGTTCTTCGCTGAGTTGGTGCAACGGCAGCTCCACTGAGGGTTGGCACGAGGAGTCGATATGCAGAAGGTTCTCTACATCTTGGGTCAGCTCAACGACGCCGATGTCGAGTGGCTGAGCGACGAAGGGGAGCGGCGCAAGTACGTGCAAGGGGCCCACTTGATCGAGCAAGGGGTGGCCAACGACGACCTCTTCATCGTCCTGCAAGGTTTCGTCTCGGTGGTGGTGGATGGCCTGGGGGAGCTCCATGTGCTCGGCAGTGGTGAAATCCTGGGGGAGATGTCATTGGTGGATTCGCGGCCCCCCTCGGCGACGGTGATCGCCCAGGGGGATGTCTATGTGTTGTCCTTATCCTTCACCACGTTGCGTCGGCAGGTGGAAACGGACCACGGCTTCGGCATGCGCTTTTACCGGGCCCTGGCGACTTTCCTGTCGCAGCGTCTACGCAACGAAAGGACGCCGGACTTCAACCGCGAGATCGGTCTTTTGGCGGATCAGGAACAGGACGGTGAGCTCGACGCCTATGTGCTCGACAATCTACAAGTTGCCGGTGCCCGTTTCGATCGTCTGCTCAAGAAGATGATGAGCGGCTCGGTCGACGGTTGAAGCCTGAGGAGGACGCTGACATGCGATATCTGAAGCTGGCTGGAGGCATCTTGCTCTGCGCCATGGCCACAAGCGGTAACCTGTGGGCGGCGCAGTGGCAGGAGCTCGGCATCGACGCCACCTCCACCTATGCCCAGTGGTACCGTCCCGATACGGTGCCCGCCGAGGAAGCGGCCCCTTTGGTGATTTTCTTGCACGGCGCCGGGTCGACACCGGAAGCTTGGATGCCGCTGTTGCAGGACCATGCCGAGACGGCGGGTTTTGTCCTGGCGCTGCCCAAGTCGATCTCCGACTTTGGTTGGGGGGTGGGTCGAGATCACGAGACGCTGCGTCATCTCATCGCGGAGCTGTCCCAGGAGACTTCCATCGAGCGCCGTCGGGTGAGCTTGGCGGGGCATTCCTCCGGCGGCGCTTTCGCCTACGTGGCAGCCCTCGGCGGACGGTTGCGCATCGCTTCGGTCTTTGCCCTCGCGGCGCCGTTTCGCACCGTCCTCGAAGTGGCCGATACCACCCACACGCCAACCCTCCGCCTGTACTACGGCACCGAAGATCCGAACTATCGGATTCTGCCACCCCTCGGGGACATGCTCGATCGTCTGGCCGTGACCTGGCAGGTCGAGATAGCTCCCGGCTTCGGTCATAGCTCGTGGCCGGCCACCACCTTGGGCGATGGCTTCCACTTCCTGCTGCAGTACGAGCTGACCGGGCCCTGTGAGCCCTCGCCGCATCGACTGTGCTTGCTGGACGGGCGCTTTGCGGTGGAGCTATCGTGGTCGGACCATCAGGGCAACCATGGGGTCGGCTCGAGGGTCGAGCAGCAGACCACCGACTCCGGCTTGCTTTGGTTTTTTGGCCAGGCCAACTGGGAGTTGCTGGTGAAGGTGCTCGACGGCTGCGGCGTCAATGGCCATTATTGGGTCTTCGCCGCCGCCGCCACCGACGTGGAGTACGAGTTGCGGGTCACCGATCTGGCCACCGGTCTCGAAGCGAGCTACCTCAATTCTTTGGGGCAAGCCGCGTCGGCGGTCAATGACACGGGGGCGTTTGCTAGCTGTCCGTGATTTGAAGCCGTCGTCAAAGACTGGGACTCCGAATCCGGGGCCTGGCAGTCGCGATACATTTCGGCAGTGGAGACACATCGTCGCCAATTTGGCACTGTCGAGCTCCCGACGCCGCGTTGTAGGGCAGGACGTTTTGACCTGGCGGGACGTCCATGTCGGCGATCTGGTCGCCGTGGGAGGTCTCCATGCAAGACAACTGGCAACCCCTCTTACAGGGGGACATGGCGGAGGACGCTTGGCGGGCGATCCGCGCCATCGCGGCGGATCTTGGGCCACCGGACCGGGCCTTTGCGGACAATGCGCGCTGGGGTTTGGCCGGCGGAGCCGCCGGCACGGCGTTGTTCTTTGCCTATTTGGCCGAGGTCAGTGAGGACTCGCAGCATCGGGATTTGGCCTGTGAGCATCTGGAAACGGCCCTCGACGGGGCTGGCCAGGCCCAAGCCTTCGGGCTCTGGGACGGCCTGTTGGGGGTGTCCTGGGTTTTTGACCACTTGGCCGGTCGTCTCTTCGAGGTGGAGGACGACGAAGATGGGAGCGATATCGACCGTGCCTTGACCAATCTTCTGCAAAGCGCTCCACAGTATGAGAATTACGACTTGATCCAAGGTCTGGCCGGTTTTGGCGTCGCTTGCCTGGAGGGGCTCCCCCGTCCGGGGGCTCGCCAGGCCTTGGACTTGGTGCTCGACCATCTGGTGGGTGGCCAACTGCAACTCGACGGCGGCGTCACCTGGCTCACGCCGCCGGATTTGTTGCCACCCTGGCAGCGGCAGCTGGCGCCGGAGGGTTACTACAACCTCGGCGTAGCCCATGGCGTGGCGGCGGTCCTGACCCTTCTCGCCCGCTGTGTCCAGGCATCGATCCGCCGCCAAGAGCTTCTGCCGCTGCTCGATGAGCTGGTGCAGTGGATCCTGGCACAGCGCTCGGAGTTGGGATTCCCCAGCTGGATTCCCAAAGATCGGCCGGTCGTCGAAGGGGCTCGGCTGGCCTGGTGCTACGGTGATCCGGGGGTCGCCGCGGCCCTCCTGGCGGCGGCCCAAGCCACCGGTCGTCACAGCTGGGCGGCGATGGCCGAGGAGGTGGCACACCAGGCCGCCGGTCGCGATCCGGCCCTGGCCCGAGTCCAGGACGCCGGACTGTGCCATGGCTCCGCCGGAGTGGCTCATCTTTTCCATCGCCTCTACCGGGGCACCGGCAATGCCGACCTGGCGGAGGCTGCCCGACATTGGTTCCTCCACACTTTGGAGATGCGGCGTCCGGGGGCGGGTTTTGGAGGATTCCAAGCCTGGACGCTGCCACGGGGGCAACTCGAGGGCGAGTTGCAATGGGTTGACGATCCCGGCCTGCTCACCGGCTCGGCGGGGATCGGCCTCAGCTTGCTGGCGGCGGTGACCTCGCAGGAGCCACGCTGGGACCGCGCCCTGATGGTGTCGACATCGGCCCCCTAGAGACCGCACCAGGCTCGGCTTCTGCGGCCTTGGACGAGTTGGCCAAGGCCTGAGAGGAAGCGAAACGGTGGGAGAGAATCTCGCCGGAGACGAGTGGTTGAAACCACTCGCTAGGATGTTTCGTCCCTCCGGGACGCCGGAAAGCGGCATGCAGGGATAGTCCCTAATTCCTGTCCCGCTTCGGCGCTCCTAATCTGGAGAAAAAGAATTGGATTGTGACCACGCCAAGGGGCCTCCCTGGGCACCGTTTCGGTATTTCAGGACGGAAACTAGGCTAGCCGTTCGGCCCGCTGCCGAGCCCGCTGGGACAGCCGGTGGCGGTGCAAGAAGTCGTAGAGCACCGCTTCGTGGGCCCTGGCGTTGGCTGGAATCAAGCGGTTGACGGTCATGTGGGCCAAGCTAGACCCCAAGCTACCTAGCGGTATGGCCAGCTGCCGCGATTGAGCCAGGGCTCGCAGGGCCGCCATCGGTTGTTTCAAGTGGTGATCGCGTTGCCGTAGGACGAGCAAGGACGTTTCCAGGGGTGACAAGCTCGCCGCCTTGGCCTGTGTTGTTGGCTGGCGGACCGTGTCGAGCTTCCGCAGAGCGGCGCTGATCAGTTGTTTGTGCTGGCGTAGCTTCTGCGCCATGCCTCGGCGCATGCGTTTGTCGATCCCCATCTCGTCGGCGAAACCCTGGCGCATGGTGTCGATGCAGGCGATGTGGGAGGCCAGGTCGTCGGCGAAGAGCCCGGCCAGCAGCCCGTTGAGGCTCGCCAAGGTGGCCAGCCAACGATGGGTGGCGCCAACATCCCCCCGCAAGACGGGCAGCATGGCGAGCACGGCGACGCTGTCGTGGTGGAAGATCTGCTCACAGAGGTCGAGCCCGGGCCGGCCCCCATAGCGTTCGATTTCCGGCTCGTAGGTGGCGAGCTGTAGATTCCAAATGCAGCCTTGATCGAGGAGCCGCGTCGCCAGGGCGGACAAACGTTGTTGGAGATCCCAGCGCAAGCCCTCGTCGGGCACTTGGAAGCGCACCCGGAGGTGGAATTCGGGATCGCTATAACGAATGAAAAACCAGCGACGGATCTCCTGCCCATAGTTTTGCACCAGTTGGCGGATGGGACCTTGCAGGATGTCGTCGGCGGTGGTCGAGCCGGTGTAGAGCTTGGCGAAAAGCCACTGGGAGCCTGGCAAATATTTTTCGCCGAGGTCTTGCCCCGTCAAGGGACCCCCGGTGAGAATGGAGGAGCTGCCGACGGCCAGGGGGCTGCTCTGCGCCCCGGCTTCGACCTCGGGGGCCGGCCGCGGCCGACGACGGACCAAGGGCAGGATGAGCTCGTGGGCATAGCGTCCTTCAGGCCCTTGCAGCACCAAATTGTTACCCTGTTGGAGGAATTCCAGGAGACGAAAGCTGCGACGCCGTTGCACGATACTGAGGAGAGCCTCCACCGACAGGCGGTGGTCGAAGTCGACAAACAGCTCGTTGTCGCCGTCGGCCAGCAGCACGCGACGGGGAAGCTCCCGCTCCTGACACCAGCGGTCCAGGGCCGGTTGCCGTCGGTGGCTTTCAAGAGTCGCCCAAGGACGGATCTCCTCTCCGCTCACCACCCACTCCGCCGGCCTCAAGATGGTGCGACCATACACTACCCTCGGCAGCTGGGAGAGTTGGTCGAGGGGTCCCCAGGACCAAGCCAAGCCGCCGCAAACCCCCTGGGATTGCAGCGAGCAGAGAAAGCGATAGATACCTAGGCCACGCAGGGAGAAATTATGGGCGCTGGTGAGGCGGGGGATGACCCGTTTGCCGAGCCGTTGGGACCACAGGATCACCTCGTCGCCGACGACGCTGACCCGAAGATCGTCGAGTGGGATTTGATGCTCCTGCGGGCAGCCGCTGTGGCCGAGGAACGGGATCTCATATCTGCGCAACACCGGGCGCAGCAGAATGTTGCCGATGCGACCTTCCGGCAAGTGCACGATTTCGGCGTAAACGGCGTCGGGCCGGTGCGCCTCCTCCCGTTGCAGATGGGCCCGCACGTGCTCTGCCAAGGCGGCGTCGGCGTGGCAGAAGCGACCCAACAACGCCGCCCCCGACGGGCCGCTGGCCCCCTTGAGCAACAACTGGAACTGACCTTGGTCGACGGCCTCGGAGGACGACGCGAGCAGAGTGCAGATGATCTGCATGGCGTCCGGCAGCGGCTTCAACGGAATGTCGTCCAGGCGATCCAGATCATCGTCCGTCAGTCGCAGCACCTTCTCTCCCCGACGGGCGCCGGTGAAGAGCTTCTGGGTGATTAGCCCTTGGGCCTGACCCCAGGGGACCTCCCGGTTGCCCGGGCGGGACGGAAAGTGGATGCCTTGGAGCAGTGGAGCGTCGTGACTGCCCAGGCCAGCTGTGGGGGAGAAACCGATGCCCACTTCTTCGTCGAGCGCTTCCACCAGGGGCACCGCACGGCCCGGTTCATAACGTCGCCTGAAGGCCTCGCGAAAACTGGCGAAAGGGTCGAAAATGGTGTCCCCCCGCAGTCTATGCAGACAGGCCACCGCCGCCATCGCCTCCTCCACGACCTGGGAGTTGAGCTGTAGATCCGGAGCCGGCTTGCCAGCGTCGACCTGGAAAAGGCGAGGCAAGGCGATCTCCGGCCCCAAGGGCTCGAGCTGGCGTCCCAGGCGACGATAGACCTGGCCGACTTCGACGATCGAGCTTCGAGAATCCTGCTGTTTCCCCTTCGCGGGCGTCAGATCCAGCCGCCTCAAGGCATCCCGAATCTCGGCCAAGCCAGCGGCGATGGGCGCCGTTTTTGGAATGGGGGCGAGATGCTCGATGAAGTCGTGCACCGGCTCGGTTCCGGTGACCCCGGGGCCCAGATTGGAGACCAGAAGTTGAGTGTCCACCATTTCATGGACGAGCTCCATGGCTTCGTCGAGGCTGATCGCTTCGACGTCCGTAGGTTGCTCGGCATCGTTCGCCGGCTGCTGACGATGTTGTTGATCGAAATCGACGATGCAGCGGGCGATGTCGAGCACGGTGGCGCCCCCCCGCGCCGCCCGCAACGCCGCCGAAAGGTAGGGATCATCGCCCACCGCCACCAGATGGTACGACCGCTGCTGACCGTCGAGACGGCCTTCCGCATAACGCCAACGGCCGGCGGTGAAGTAGAGGCTGCTGTTGGGGGAATAGCGGAGGGCGGCCCGCACCTCCGGATCCGTCTCGAGGTGGTGGGCCAAGCGGAAGAGGTAGTCCATGTCGAGGCGCGTATGACGACGGTTGGCGTGACGGGGGGCAAGCTTTAGGTGGGTGCCATTGCCTAGCCGCCCCAGGGAGCCCCCGGCGAACAGGCCAAACGGCGTGGAGCGGGTCATCATGCGTACGACGTAGCGGGCCAGGGAGCTGCGCAGCCGCGCCGCCCGCTTGGCCGGCGTCGAAGCATCGAGATGCCCTAAACCTTCGATCAATGACGGCGAGGCCACGAACAGAGCTTCGGCGATTTCCGGCCGTTGCGCCATTGCGAAGAGATGATCTTCCGATGGGTCAGTTCCTGTGTCGGACGAGGCTGCCTGGGCGTCGAGCCATGCTAGATGCTCGTCGAAGGGCAGGAGGGGAGAGCGCAGGACGAAGAAGTCTTCCGCCCGGTGATGCGGAAGGCTGCGCCTGGGGACGGTTCGGGTGGGTGCGTTGGTGGTGTCGATTGTCATCACACCCTACAACGCGGAGAAATGTGCCGCGCAGTGCCGTTTTTGTGGGGTTGTTTTAGCCATCGCAGGTACTTTCGCAGGCAGCCCTATCGGCGGTCTTCGTCGGCGAGGTGGGTGCGGCTGGCATCTGAGTCCGGGGGGCGATGGCACCTTCTGCGAGATCCGTGCGCGTTGATAGATGACAGGGCTTCCCTAGAGGCCCGCTGCACTCTCTCCCATCGAAGGGAGACATCTTGAATGGAGACACCGGAAGACATGGAGGGGCCATGAAGAAAACCTTGCGTCGATTGCGCTTGGAACGTGAAACGCTCCGCAACCTCACCCCCGAGCACTTGGGACAAGTCGTCGGCGGCACTGGGGGGACTATCGATGACACCGACACCCGTCACAACTCTTGCAACTTGGCCGAATCCAAGCCTATTTCCGTTTGCCAGAGCTGCCTCCCCTTTGTTTGCTAAGCCCTGGTCCCCGTGAGACGTTAGCGTGAGGTTCGAAACGACCGAAACTAGGAAAACACCATGAAGAAAACACTACGCCGTTTGCGTTTGGAGCGTGAGACGCTTCGCAACTTGACACCGCAGGATCTGGAGCAGGTGGTCGGTGGCAATCCCTTGGACGATGGCGATACGCGCTACAACTCCTGTGATCTGGCGATCACACGGCCACGCTTGGTGTGCTGCAGCCTCTTGCCCCTTGGCTGCTAGTCGCTGAAGCCGACAGCCCTGCGGCAGGGATGGCGTGGAGATGTCGTCCCTGCCGTCGGCTGGGGTTCTTCAGCCCAGCTCGCGCACCAGAAAGGCCCGCGCCAAAGCCCAATCGCGGGCCACGGTGCGACGGGAGCAACCGATGGCCAAGGCCGTTTCATCGAGGGTCAAGCCGGCGAAGCAATGCAAATGCACCACCAAGGCGAGCCGCGGCTCATGCTCTGAGAGTCGTCCCAGGGCCAGTTGCAGCCCCATGGGGTCCATGTCCTCTTTGAGGGCCGCCGGTAACTGATCGAGGAACTCGTAACGCACCACCTCCGCCTTGCGACGATCCGCCATCTTGGTGCGGGCGTGGTCGAGCAGGATGCGCCGCATGGTGACGGCGGCAATGGCGAAGAAATGTTTACGATTGCGCCAATTGACGTGCCGCTGGGCGCGCAGCCGCAAGTACGCCTCGTGCACCAAGGCGCGGGGCTCCAACGTGTGGTCCGTACGTTCGTTGCGCAGGTAGCCCCGAGCCTGTTGGTTGAGCTCCCGGTAGACAAGCTCGAGCAATTGGTTTTCCTCGAGATGGGAGCTGCCTTTCCAAGATTGCAGGAGATGGGTGATCTCACCCCGCTCCTCTTGGCTCAGGGGACAGGCCGGGTGATGGGGTGCGGAGGCGTAGGCTGGAGGCTCGATCTGCATGGCTCTCTCCAGAAGGACTCTCAGACGTTGGGGCCAAGGAGGCCCGACAGTTTTCTAAGTAGGTCTCCCAAGGTTCCACCATGCGACTCAGGTCGTCGGGTTGGTTGGCGGCACGCAGGGCGGCACGGGAACGCTGCAGCAAGGGCTCGGCTTCGTCGCATCGGCCTTGGACGGCCAGGTTCTCGCCCAGGAAGAGCTCGACCCTGGATACGGACAGGGCTTTTTCGCCATGGGCTGCCTGGCGGATGTAGAGGGCGCGACGCAAGAGAGGCTCCCCGGTGGCCGCGTCGGCGTCCAAGGTCCGGCAGCGACCGATACCGATCAGTTGATAGGCCAACAAGGAAGCGTCCGGGGGGAAGAACGTTTCGGCCATGGTCAAGGAGCGTCGCAGGATGGGCTCGGCGGCCACCGGGTCGTGACGCCTGAAGAGATGGAACCAGCCGTAGTTGCCCAAGGTGACAGCGAGGAAGGGGCTGGACTCCCCCTCCAGCCGTTGCCGCATGGCGATACTTTCCTCAAACGCCTGGCTTGCTTTGTCGAGATAGCCTGCACGGGAAAGGATGCCGGCAAGGATGTCGTAGGAGGTGGCCAAGTTAGGATGATCCTGGCCCTGATAGAGCCGTTGCTGAACCGCGATCTTCCTGCGGGCATAATCGATCGCCACGTCGATCTGCTCCGGCAGCTCCGCCTTGACGTCGGCAAGTTTGCCGAGGAGGGTCAAGGTCTTTGGATGCTCAGGGCCCAGCAACGCTTCGGCATCGGCCAGTAGATCTTCGAAGATGCCCTCCGTCGCCCGGGCGCCGCGCTGGCGATAGATGGCCTCGCCGAGGGTGAGCTGAGCGTCGAGACGTTCTTCTTCGTGCCCGGAATCGCCATGGACGGCAAAAATCTCCAGGGCTCGGCGGGCCGTCGCTGCCGCGTCGTCGACGCGGTATTGCAGCAATTCCACATAGCTGATGTGACTGAGGCTGACCGCTTCCTCCAAGCTGCCGGCGCCAAAATCCATCAGGCGCATTTGGCGACTTCGCTCCAAGAGGGCAAGCGCTTTTTCGAAGGCACCTCGGCGGATGTGGGTTTGAGCCAACAAATCGAGGGTCTCGACCCCGGCCGAATCGTCGGGCCATGCGGTCTGTTGCCACAGGGCCTCGGCCCGCCGCAGCAGGCGCTCGGCATCCTCCAAATTGCCAAGGCTGTAGAACACGCGGCCCACCGCTTCGAACAGGGCCGCCTGCACCCTTGGCTGAGTCTGAAGCTGGCCATCGATGCGCGGCTCGGCGGCCAACAGGATGTCGCGCACCGACGGGTCCTCCCCCAGGGTATGGGCGGGGTCCGAGCCCTCGAAGAGCCCGAGCAGCAGCTCGAGAATGCGTTCCGACTTGGCGGCCTCCGCCTGGGCCCGGTCCCGCTCGCGGCCCATCTCGTGATTTTGTGTCGCCAGGACGATGGAAGAGACCAGCAAGGTGACCACCAGCGTCATGCCGATGCTGGCCACCAGCCAGTTGCGCCGCAGCCAACGGGAGAAGCGGTAGGTCATGGTCGGCAGCCGCGCCGCCACCGGCAGACCTTGTGTCCATCGTTGCAAATCGTTGTCCATCAGCTCGACGGAGCCATAGCGCCCTGAGGGCTCGAGGCGCAGGGCTTTGTTGAGGATGGCTTCCAGATCTTGACGACGGGTGCGGTCGAGGGCCAGGAAGGCCTCGGCCGACGGTCGGGTATCCGTTGGCTGGTCGAGGGTGCGGTGGGCCGAACGCTCCAGGGATACGGAGACCGTATCCTCTTGCATCTCGGCCAGCCGTTCACTGATGCTGCGGGCGAAGGGAAGGCGTCCGGTGAGCAGGCGAAACAGCAAGACCCCAAGACTGAACGTATCCGAGGCTGTGGTGACGGGTTGGCCGAGGAGCTGCTCAGG
The DNA here is from genome assembly GCA_029263315.1 of Acidobacteriota bacterium. Taxonomy (GTDB): domain Bacteria; phylum Acidobacteriota; class Thermoanaerobaculia; order Multivoradales; family J023; genus JAJCXR01. Next base: position 48,914 of record JAJCXR010000035.1, read on the forward strand.
GCTGGCGTAGCTCGGGGTCAGTGGTCCGGGGCCGACCCCCGTCGGGTCCCAATCGCTGCCCTCGGGGGTCAGCAGCTTGGAGATGCCGAAATCCAGTAGCTTGGGCTCTCCCTCGGGGGTGACCAGAATGTTGCTTGGTTTGAGGTCCCGATGCACCACGAGGTTGCGGTGGGCGTAGGCGACGGCCTTGCAGACACGGCGGAAGAGGGCGATCCGTTGGCGTGCGTCGAGCTTCTCGTCGTCGCAGTAGGCACTGATCGGGCGCCCCCCTTCGATGTACTCCATGACGATGAAGGGGACACCCCGCTCGCTGGTGCCGCCGCCGTAGAGTCGGGCAATGCCAGGGTGCTCCAGGCTGGCGTGCACTTGACGCTCGGTGAGGAAGCGCTCGTAGCCTTCCACTCGACCGCTGGCGTGCAGGGTTTTGATGGCCACCAGACGGTCGAAGGCGTTGTCCGTGCGAGCAGCGAGTAAAACTTGGCTCATGCCGCCGCGGCCGAGCTCGTTGAGGATCGTATAGGGACCCAATTGTCTCGACGGTGCCATGTCCAGCGTGCTGGCGCTGAGCTGCTCGACGGTGACGCAGAATCCGGCGTCGGTGAACTGCTCCGCTAGATCGTGGGCCCGCAGCAGGCTCTCCACCTCGTCGCGCACCGTCGAGTCCGTGGGATAGAGGGCATCCAACCGGGCGTTCCGCTCCGTTTCCGGTAGATCGAAGATCTGCTGGAAGACGGCGCTCATTTCTTGCCAAGGTGTCGCCATGGGATGGTTCGCCAAGGATAGATCCGGCGGAAACTCCGATGGGGCATCGTCGATTCGACCTATCTCTTGATTCATAAACGCTCTACGTTTAGATGCGCTTTGAGGTTACAAGATAGGGGTGATTTGCAGCAAGATCGGGGCCAAGCAACGACTTGCCGGTGTGACAGCTGCCGGTGCCCCGCTCCGGGTAGTCGCCAAGAATCGCATTTTCGGTCAGCAAGCTGTATAAATCTCAGGTCGAGGGCGTACAATCCGCAGTTCCTTTCCCCGACTTCCCCCTGGGTTATCAGATAGGGTTCAAGTGGCGTCGCAGGGCTGGCGAGCGTGGTGCTCAGCTACCGAGACGGTGTTATGTTGGACGCTCCCCATTGGAACGTACTGGAGGCTCGAATTACATGAAAGTCGTGCTGGCGTATTCTGGAGGTCTTGATACTTCCGTCATCCTGACCTGGATCAAAGAGAAATACGGTGCGGAGGTGATCGCCTATACCGCCGATGTCGGTCAAGGGGGTGAGATCGAGGCTGCACGACGAACCGCCATGGCCACCGGTGCCAGCGACATCTTCGTCGAAGATTTGCGCCAAGAGCTCGTTGAGGAGTGCATTTTCCCGGCCTTGCGAGCCAATGCCGTGTACGAGTGGTACTACCTCATGGGCACCGCCTTGTCCCGGCCGGTGATCGCCCGCGGCATGATGCGAGCCGCCAAAAAGTATGGCGCCGAAGCCATTGCCCACGGCGCCACCGGCAAGGGCAACGACCAGATCCGCTTCGAGTTGGCGGCCTACGCCCTTAAACCGGATATCAAGATCATCGCCCCGTGGCGGGAGTGGGACTTCAAGGGGCGCAGCGACCTCATCGCTTATGCCAAAGAAAAGGGCATCCAGATGGATGCGGTGCCCAAACCCGAGTACTCCATGGACGCCAATTTGATGCATGTCTCCTATGAGGGCGGTGTGTTGGAAGATCCTTGGGCCCCACCACCGGAGGGCATGTTCCGCATGACCACCGATCCCGAGAAGGCACCGGATCAACCGGAGTACGTCACCATCCGCTTCGACAGAGGGACGCCGGTCGAAGTCAATGGCGAGACCCTATCGCCGGTGGAGCTGGTGGAGAAGCTCAATGAGATCGGCGGTCGCCACGGGGTGGGTCGGGTCGATATCGTCGAGAACCGTTTTCTCGGTATGAAGAGCCGCGGGGTCTATGAGACGCCGGGGGTCACCCTGTTGTTGCACGCCCACCGGGCCGTCGAGTCCATTACCCTCGACCGCGAGGTGCACCACTTGCGCGACGACCTCGTTCCACGATTCGCCGAGATCGTGTACAACGGCCTATGGTTCAGCCCTGAGCGTGAGGCCCTCCAGAGCTTCATGGATTCGATCCAAGAACGGGTCAACGGCCGGGCCCGGCTGAAGCTCTACAAGGGCAGCGTCTCCATCGATGGTCGGCGCTCGTCCAAGAGCTCCCTCTACGACGAGCGCATCGCCACCTTCGAAGCGGACGACGTCTACGACCAAAGCGATGCCACCGGTTTCATCAAGCTGCAAGCCCTGCGGCTACGCTCCTTCGGCGCGGCGCGCATCTCGGAGGGCGAGTGAGCGACGACGCCCCATCCCGAGCTTCCGGCGCTGCTGCCGAGGGCGCCGAGGACGACGCCCGCGGCGGTCTGATCGGCGGTCGCTTCGAGCAGCCGACGGGGGACGACATGTTGCGCTACTCGTCGTCCCTGGCGGTGGATCTGCGCATGCTCGACGAAGACGTGGCGGGTTCCCTCGCCCATGCCCGCATGCTGGGCGAGGTGGGTCTGCTCAGCGACGACGAGGTGACCACCCTCTGCCAGGGTTTGGAAGAGGTGCGCCGGGAGATCGCCGGTGGGACCTGGGTGCCCGATGATCGCCATGAGGACATCCACATGGCGGTGGAAACCCGCCTCACCGAGTTGGTGGGTGAGGCCGGCAAGAAGTTGCATACCGCCCGTTCGCGCAACGATCAAGTGGCGACCGATGTCCGTCTGTGGCTGAAGAAAGGGTTGCTCGCCCTCGGCCGTGCGGTCGAGGGTTTGGTCGCCGCCTTGCTGGCCCGCATCGAGGCGGACGGCCCTACGCTGATGCCCGGTTACACCCATTTGCAGCGCGGCCAGCCCATCCTCTTGGGGCACCATCTGCTGGCCCACATCGGGCCCTTGATGCGCGACCGGGAGCGCTTTTGCGACGCCTTCGGCCGGGTCGATCGGTCGCCCTTGGGGGCCTGTGCGATGGCCGGCACGCCCCATCCCATCGACCGCCGACGCAGCGCCGAGCTGCTGGGTTTCGGCACGCTGATGGAAAACGCCATGGACGCCGTCGCCGCCCGCGACCACGTCCAGGAAGTGGCGGCCGCCTGCGCCATTTGCATGACCCACCTATCGCGTATGGCCGAGGAGCTGGTGTTGTGGTCGGCGGCGGAGTTTCGTTTTGTGCGCATGGGCGAAGCCTATGCCACCGGCTCGAGCATCATGCCCCAGAAGCGCAACCCCGACGCCGCCGAGTTGGTGCGGGGCAAGACGGCCCGAGTGCAAGGGGATTTGGTGTCCTTGCTGGCCATGGTCAAGAACCTGCCCCTGGCCTACAACCGGGATCTTCAAGAAGACCGCGAAAGCCTGTTCCACGCCGTCGAGACCACCCACGCCTCCCTCGAGATCTGCCGCGGCATGTGGCAGACCCTAGAGATCTACGACCAACGTTTTGTCGCCGATCTGGAGGGGGATTTCAGCTTGGCCACCGAGCTGGCGGACCTCCTGGCCGGCCGTGGTGTGCCGTTCCGTGAAGCCCACGAGGTGGTGGGTCGCATCGTCCGTTGGTGCGAAGAGCAGGGCGGCAATCTATCCCTCTTCACCGTCGAGGTGGCGCAGACTTTCCACCCGGCCTTTCCCGATGACCTGGGCGATTGGCTCGATCCCAGGGCCGCCGCCGAGCGTCGCAACTCCCTGGGTGGCACCGCCTGGAGCGAAGTCGAGCGACAAGTGGCCCAGGTACGGCGCCAGTTGGAGACCTGAGGGCGTCCTTGCTGGCCCTCACCCCTGAGGCCCGGGGTGGCGTCGCTGCGCTCCTGACCCCGGGCTGATAGGGAGTATCCCTGCGGGATCAGAATGCCGAGGTGGCTGATTAGAGGTGCCAGGCGCCTGCGGATAGATGCTTCTCGAGATCGAAGAGAATCCCCCCTCGGTCCCCCCTTTTTCAAAGGGGGGAGGTCGAAAGGCCATATATCCATGGTTTAGCGAGAGACTCTGGTTCTCCCCCTTTAGCAAAGGCGGAGCTAGAGGGGGATTTGAACGTTGGCTAGACGGGATCTTTGGGCGTTCGGCATCGTCGGGTGCCCGACGGTGCCCTCACCCCCCGTGACGCCTCAGCTCCAGCTTGGCCACCGTTTCCCGGTGCACCTCGTCGGGACCGTCGGCCAGCCGCAAGGTGCGGCTGTTGGCCCACAGGAAAGCCAACGGCGTATCACCGCTGACGCCGGCTCCGCCGTGGGCCTGGATGGCGCGGTCGAGCACGTCGAGGGCGACGTTGGGGGCCACCACTTTGATCATGGCGATGTCGGCCCGGGCCACCTTGTTGCCCACCGTATCCATCTTGTGGGCCGCCGCCAGGGTGAGCAGACGCGCCTGGTCGATCTGAATGCGGCTGTTGGCGATGTCGGCGCGGATCGTGCCCTGCTCGGCCAGGGTGCGGCCGAAGGCGACCCGGGAGGTGACCCGTTGGCACATCAGCTCGAGGGCCCGCTCGGCAACACCGATCAAGCGCATGCAGTGGTGGATGCGTCCGGGGCCGAGGCGCCCTTGGGCGATCTCGAAACCCCGGCCTTCCCCCAGCAGCATATGATCCGCCGGCACCCGGACGTTGTCGAAGTGGATCTCGGCGTGACCATGGGGTGCGTCGTCGTAGCCGAAGACGGTGAGCATGCGGCGGACGGTGATGCCGGGGGTGTCGAGGGGTACCAGAATCATTGAATGGGCGTGGTGGCGCGAGGCGGCGTTGGGGCTGCGGCCGAGAAAAATGGCCACCCGGCAGCGCCGATCACCGGCCCCGGAGGTCCACCACTTGGTACCGTTGAGCACGTACTCGTTGCCGTCGCGCTCGATGGTCGCTTGGATGTTGGTGGCATCGGAGGAGGCCACGTCCGGCTCCGTCATGGCGAAGCAGGAGCGGATCACCCCGGCCAGCAATGGCTGCAACCAGCGTTCCTTCTGAGCGCTGCTGCCGTAGCGCTCCAGGACCTCCATGTTGCCGGTGTCGGGGGCGGCGCAGTTGAAGATCTCAGGCGCCCAAGGCACCCGTCCCATCACCTCGCACAGCGGTGCGTACTCCAGATTGCTAAGGCCAGCTCCCCGCTTGCTGTCCGGCAGAAAGAGATTCCATAGGCCGGCGGCTTGGGCCTTGGCCTTGAGTTGCTCGACGATGGGCGGCACTTGCCAGCGATCCTCAGAAGCCCCGTGTTGCTCGAGGTAGGTGGGCTCGTTGGGGTAGACATGCTCGTCCATGAAGGCCCGTAGACGTTGATGGTAGTCACTGGCGCGGGGCGTCGGGTCGAAGATCATGGGCGGTGGGCTCCTATCAGCTCATTGAGAAAACCTGTGGACCAATGACCGTCAGGATACCGGCTGTTGTCGCGTATTCCAACGCAGGGGCGATTTCCCATCGTCCCGACTTGTGGCTAAACTATGGCAGGAGACGACCCCCAAATGGACCTGCAATTCACCGGTGAACGCCTGATCCCAGGGCAAAGTGATCCGCTTCTGGAGGAGGAGCATCGGGCCCGCTATCGCTTGGCGGCCGAGTGGCTGACGGGGCGGCAACGGGTGCTCGATTTCGGCTGTGGCGAAGGGTACGGCACGGAGATTCTTCAGGACGGTGGCGCCGACAGCGTATTTGGAACTGATATCGCCATCGATACAATCGTCCATGGGCGACGTCGCTACGGCTCCGATCGTCGTCACTTCACGGTCACCGACTGCCAACGGAGCTGTTTGCGCGACCAAAGCTTTGATGGCATCGTCGCTTTGGAGGTCATCGAGCATGTGCGGAGCCCACACTTTGTGCTGGAGGAAGCCCGGCGCCTGCTCACCAAAGACGGTCTGTTGGTGGTCTCGACCCCTGACAAGAAGGTCTACAGCGACGAAACCGGCTTCGAGAATCCCTTTCATCACCAAGAGCTCTATCCGGAAGAGCTCGAAGCCTTGGTGGCGGAGTATTTTCCCTACTACCTGATGGCGGTGCAGACCTTGGCGGAAGGCCAGGGGTTCTTCGCCGAGCCCGCAACGCCAGCTGCACCGGGGCGCCTCGTGCCCCCGGTGCTCGACGCTCCGCCCACCGGCCCCTATCTGCTGGTCTGCGCCTCCCAGTCCCCACTGCCACCGAGGATCGCCGCCAGTCTACCGGCCGTCTACCTCGGGCGCGGCGACGAAAACTTTCGGCTGCGGCGGTCCATTCTTCGATTGCATGGTGAATTCGAAGAGCGCAGCGCCTGGGCGTTGGATCTCAATCGGCAGCTGAATGACCGCAACGAACGCATTCTCGCCCTGCAGAAAGAATTCGAAGAGCGCAGCGCCTGGGCCTTGAGCCTCAATGAAGACAATCAACGGTTGCGGCGCTTGTCGGAGGAGCAGGCGGAGGAAATCCGGCGGCTAGAAGGTCGTCTCCAGGTGCTGTCCAGGGAAATGGCTGACCTCGAGACCTCTTGATCGCCAGACCCTTGATCGTCGCTTCACCTTCCAGTCCAGGCAAATCTGTAACCTGAGCCGGTACCGTGGCAACATAAGAAGACGACAACACTTGAAGACGGTACTTTAGAAGACTGCAACTCTAGAAGACTGCAACTCTAAAAGACTGCAACTCTAAAGACCCTGCCCGATGCCTTGACGCGTGCTACACATTTCTGGAGCACGCCGTTGGTGCCCCAGGAGCTTGCATGGAAATCCTTACTTTAGCCCTCATCGCCGCCAGCGTTCTTGGTTTTGGCCTCGTTTCGGCCAAAGCCCAGAAGACGATCTTTACCCCGCCCATCGTTTTTGTCGGCGTCGGCTGGTTATTGGCAGAGCATGGGTTCGGAATCCTCGATCTGAACATCGAAGAGCATGCCATCCACACCTTGGCCGAGCTCACCCTGGTGTTGGTATTGTTCACCGACGCCTCGCGGATCAACCTTTCTCAGCTGCGTCGAGAGCACGCCCTGCCGGTGCGTCTGCTGACCATTGGCCTGCCCTTGACCATTGGCCTGGGCGCTCTGGCGGCGGTCTGGCTCTTTCCCCATTTCACCCTCTGGGAAGCGGCCCTGCTGGCGGCGGTGCTGGCACCCACCGACGCTGCCCTGGGCCAGGCGGTGGTCAGCTCACCCAAGGTGCCGGTGCAGATTCGCCAAGCTCTCAATGTGGAGAGCGGCCTCAACGACGGCATTGCGCTGCCGGTGGTGCTGCTCTTCCTCTCCGCTTGCTCGGCGGCGGTGGAAGGCGGAGGCGGGGCATCGTACTGGCTGCGCTTCGCCGCCTTGCAAGTGACCCTCGGACCTTTGGTGGGCATCCTCGTCGGATGGCTCGGGGGTCGCTTGGTGGAGAAGGCGACGGTCACCGGATGGATGAACCAATCCTTCCAGAACTTGGCGTCCTTGGGCTTGGCGGTCCTCGCCTTTGGAGGCGCCGAATTGGTCGGTGGCAACGGCTTCATCGCCGCCTTTGTGGCCGGCCTCACCCTGGGCAATGTCACCCGTCACAACTGCGAGTGTCTCTACGAGTTTGCCGAAGCCGAAGGGCAGCTGATGACGCTGCTGGTATTTTTGGTCTTCGGCGCTGCCATGGTGCCCGAAGCCCTGGCCCATGCCGGATGGCAGACATTTCTCTATGCCGTGCTCAGCTTGACGGTCATCCGCATGCTGCCGGTATTTCTCAGCTTGCTCGGCCTCAAGTTGCGACCAGCCACCATCGGTTTCCTGGCCTGGTTTGGGCCCCGCGGCATCGCCTCGATTCTTTTTGGCCTACTGGTGGTCAGCGAGTCGATTCTCGGCGGCGGCGAGGAGATTTTCAGCGTCGTCCTGGTGACGGTGCTGTTGAGCGTCCTGTTGCACGGCATCACGTCCTATCCGGGGGCCGTCTGGTACTCGAAGCACACCGAAAAATTCTCCCCAGAGGACGCGATGGAGCTACAACCGGTGCCCGAAATGCGAGTGCGGATTCGCCACGAGGGTTGAGCGGTTTGGATCCCACGCAGGCTCCCTCTCCCGTCCCCGGGAGAGGGCGGGGGGTGAGGGGGGCGGAGCCTCATCAAGGCTCGATCAGAGCAGCGCTTCCACCCGCCGCACCACATTGTCGGTGGTGAAACCGTAGTGCTCGGCCAGGTCCGCCAGCGGCGCCGAGGCGCCAAAGCCGTCGATGCCCAGGATGTCACCTTGGGCACCCACGTACTTGTGCCAACCCATGGGAGAGCCCGCTTCGATGGCCAAGCGACGGCCCACGGCGCTCGGCAACACCGATTCGCGATAGGCCTCGTCTTGGGCATCGAAGAGGCTCCAGCAGGGCATGCTCACCACCCGAGCAGCGATGCCCTTGTCCGCCAGCTGGGCCTGGGAGGCCACCGCCAAGGGGACTTCGGAGCCGCTGGCGATGAGCAGCACTTGCGGCTCACCATCGCAGTCGGACACCACGTAAGCACCCCGGGAGACGCCGTCCGCTGCTTTGTCGGCCGTCCCTTCGAGGGTGGGCAGGCTTTGGCGGGTCAAAGCCAAGGCTGTGGGCCCAGAGGTGTTCTCTAGGGCCACCCGCCAGGCGGCGGAGGTTTCGTTGGCGTCGCCGGGACGCAATACCGTCAAGCCCGGGATCGAGCGCAGGGACAGCAGCTGGCTGATCGGTTGATGGGTGGGGCCGTCCTCGCCGAGGAAGATCGAGTCGTGGGTCAGGATGTAGATGGTGGGCAAACCCATCAGCGCCGCCAGGCGAATGGCCGGTCGCATGTAGTCCGAGAAGATGAGAAACGTGCCGCCGTAAGGTCGCAGCAGGCCGCTCAAGGCCATGCCGTTCATCGCCGAGGCCATGGCATGCTCGCGCACCCCGAAGTGGAAGTTGCGACCGCCCGGCGTCTGGGGGGAGAAGAAGTCTGCCCCCGGCACCGTGGTGTTGTTGGAGCCCGCCAAGTCCGCCGAGCCACCCACCAACTCCGGCAGGTGGGGCGCGATGGCGGTCAGCACCTTACCGGAGGATTTGCGGGTGGCGAGGTTGCCGTCTTCGGGGCGGAAGGTGGGCAGCTCGAGGTTGTCCGGCAATTGCCTCGCCATGCGTCGGTCGAGGTCCGCCGCCAACTCGGGATGGGCCTGGCGATAGGTGCTGAGCATTTCCTGCCAGGCGGTCTGCCGTTCACCCCCCTCGGTGATCACGTGGGCAAAGGCACGACGCGCCGTCTCCGGCACGTGCAGCTCCGGCTCGAGGGGCCAACCCAGGGCTTCCTTGGTGAGCCGGCGCTCTTCGCTGCCCAGGGGTGCACCATGGGACGACGAGCTGTCTTGCTTGTTGGGGCTACCGAAGCCGATGTGGGTGCGTACCCGCACCAGGGTGGGGCGCTGCGTCTCCGCCTTGGCGGCCACCATGGCGGCGTCGAGGGCCGTCAAGTCGTTGCCGTCCTCCACTTCCAGGGTGTGCCAGCCATAGGCTTGGTAGCGGGCGACCACATCTTCGGTGAAGGAAATGTCGGTGGAGCCGTCGATGGTGATGCGATTGTCGTCGTAGAAGACGATCAGCTTGCCCAGGGCCATGTGGCCGGCCATCGACGAAGCCTCCGCGGCGATTCCTTCCATCAAGTCACCGTCACTGGCCAGCACCCAGGTGTGGTGGTCGAAGAGGGGAAAGCCGTCGCGGTTGAATTGGGCCGCTAGCATCCGCTCGGCAATGGCCATGCCGACGGCGTTGCCCAAGCCTTGGCCGAGGGGGCCGGTGGTGGTCTCGACACCGACGGTGTGGCCGTACTCCGGATGCCCCGGGGTCTTGGAGTGCAGCTGGCGAAAGTTGATCAGCTCGTCCAAGGGGAGGTCGTAGCCGCTCAAGTGCAAGAGCGAGTAGATCAGCGCCGAGGCATGGCCGCAGGAGAGCACAAAACGATCGCGATTGGGCCAGTCGGGGGTCGACGGATCGTGCCGCAGATGGCGCGTCCACAGTTGGTAGGCCAGGGCCGCCTGGCCCATGGGGGCGCCCGGGTGGCCGCTGTTGGCCTGTTCCACCATATCCACCGCCAAAAAGCGGAGGGTGTTGATCGCAATCTGGTCCGGGTCGCGGGGGTCGAGGTTCGCCGGGTCAGTCATTGGGTGCCTCCAGGAATCGTCTGGACAGGGGGAAATAGGGGCGCCGTCCGTCGACAGACACGTCCTGTGGTCTTGGCATCATGGGAAAATATCGGGGCTGAAGCTCAGCGAAGGGATTGTCGAATGGCGGAGAGGGAGGGATTCGAACCCTCGGTCCAAGTATAACCCGGACAACTGCTTAGCAGGCAGCCCTGTTCGACCACTCCAGCACCTCTCCGCGGTCGGGAGGCGAAGTTTACTGACACCGTGGCCGGGAGTCAAAGCCCTTGTGCACCCGATTGAGGATTTTTGCGACCGTCGAACGGCTTCCCGCCTTGAGCCGCGCTCCGGGGGCGTGTTAGCGTCCCGTTGCGGGCGTCCAACAGCATCGTTCATCCGGCCAGCATCATTGATCCGGCCAGGGCCGCCACGCCACATCTCAACCCCGAGGTACAGATCATGTCGAGTCATTCCGTCGGACCGGTACGGGTCCGCTTTCCCCCGTCCCCCACCGGTTTCCTCCACGTCGGCGGCGCCCGCACCGCCATCTACAACGATTTGCTACGCCACCACCACGGCGGTAGCTTTGTGCTGCGCATCGAGGATACCGACCGCCAGCGCTCCGATCAGGCGATGACCCGGCAGATCCTCTCCGCCCTGCAATGGCTCGGCATCCAGCACGACGAGGGCCCCTTCCTACAGAGCGACAACGTCGAGAAGCATCGCCAGGCGGCCATGCGGCTGCTCGACGAGGGCAAGGCTTACCACTGCTTTCACGGGCAAGAGGAAGTGGAAGCGATGCGCACCGCCGCCCTCTCCAGGGGCGAGAATTTTCAGTATCGCACCTATTTCCGGGAGCCGGCCAGCGACGAGGTGTCGCGCCGTATCGCCGCCGGCGAGGCTTACGCCATCCGTTTCCGCATGCCCAAGGAGGCGGTGAGCTTCCACGATGTCGTGCGCGGTGATGTCTCGTTTCCGGCCGAAGGTCTCGACGACTTCATCATCCTGCGCTCCGACGGCACCCCCACCTACCATCTGTCCGTGGTCTGTGACGACATCGAGCATCGGGTGAGCCACATCTTCCGCGGCGAAGATCACGTCTCCAATACCCCGAAACACATCCCCCTCTTCGAAGCCCTCGGCGCCCCGGTGCCCGTCTTCGGTCACTTGCCGATGATCATGGGGCCCAACAAGAAGCGTCTGTCGAAGCGCACCGGCGCCGCCTCCGTCGAAGAGTTTCGCGACCAGGGCATCCTGCCGCAAGCCCTCTACAACTACCTCGCCCTGCTCGGCTGGTCCCCCGGCGACGACCGCGAGGTGATGAGCCGGCAAGAGATGGTCGATGCCATCTCCATCGATCGCCTGGTCACCTCCTCCGCCGTCTTCGACTACGACAAGCTGGCCTGGATGAACGCCCAATACATGTCCGGCGAGCCCCTCGAGCAAATCCTCCACCACGCCAAGCCCTTCCTCGCCGCGCAGGGCCTCTCCGAAGTCGAGCCGCAGCGCTTGGCCGCCGTCGTCGACCTCTACCGTCAACGGGCCCACAACCTCAAAGAGCTGGCCCAGTTCATCGAGCCCTTCTTCCAAGAGCAGCTAACCTACGACCCCGAGCTGTGCAAGAAATTTCTCAAGGACCCCGCCATCCCCGGCCTCGTCGACAGCCTCGCCGAGCGCTACGGCGCCCTCGATACGTTCGACATCGAGAGCACCGAGGCCGCCCTACGCCAGCTCGCCACCGAGCAAGAAATCAAACCCGGCGTCCTCATCCACCCCACCCGCATGGCCCTCACCGCCAGCAAGGCCGGGCCGCCCCTCTTCGACGTCGTCGCCGCCATGGGCCAAGCCGAAAGCCAGCGTCATCTGCACCACTTCGCCAACTACCTGAGGCAAGCCCAAGACGTCGCCGAAGTGGCAAACCCTTGACCTCATCAAAAGGCGGACTATAAAATCCGCCTCCTTGGTGGGAGTTCGTCTAATGGTAGGACATACGGCTCTGGACCGTAGAATCGGGGTTCGAATCCCTGACTCCCAGCCAACCTCTTCTCTTCTTCAATAGAATCAGCGGTTTGCGCTTGTCTCGGTGGGGCAAGTGACATTTTCAAGAGTCATTTGTTGCTGGCTGGGCTGGGACACGTGTGCTTGTGTGGAGAGTTTCCTCTTCTGACCGCCCCACGACCATGGCACTGACGTCATGGGTCGCCGCGTGGTGGCCAAGGGGGACGTATGTCCAAAGAGGTCGTGGCAGTGCTTTTTGCTTTGCTGGTGTTCTCCGGCTTCCCGGCTGCCAATCAGCCAGGTACGGGAGACGATCCGATCGATCTTCAGCTCCATCTCTCTTCAGCTCCATCACTGTGTTCGTTTTCTAATCTGGAGAAAACTCCGTGCGCACAACTTTTCCCTTTTCCAGGTATACCACTCCCACATCGGAGTCATAGCGAGTCTCATCGCTGTGACAAAAGCTCATCGTTGTCGCTGACTGATGTACCAATTTATAGCCAGCCATGATTTCTGACACTTCTCCGACGGTCATCCGTGGATCTATTTGACGGAAATCTTGCAAGAATACTTTCCTCGTATTCCACGGCGTCAAAAAAAGAATCAAGAGAACGGCGACAAAGGCAACGCTGACTACTGCCACTCGCCTCGCAGCATCCGGAGAGAACTTCAGGGTAATCACTGCGCAGAGCAGGCCAAGAATCCCGACAAGAACATACGATCCTTGCGAAAGGGGGATTCGCAGAACGACTTCAATGAAAGCGACTAGGGAAAGACCCAAAGTCGCCAAGATTCCGTAGAGCACGACGATCGTAACCCTCTCTGCTGGCAAAGCTGCACTCTCTACAGAGGACATGCTGGCCAACCAATCCCGATAACGATGGCGCAGAGAAACCGCTTGTGATTCATCCTCAGTCCTTCCAAAGAAAATATTTGCTGACTCTTTCCTTACTCCATCAGATCCTGTGCGTTCCCTCGGTCTCTGAAAAGAAGAGCGCACGAAGGGGAACACCTTTCGACCATTGTTGGAAGGTTCACCGATACCATGCAGGGAGTCATCGGGCCCGATCGCTCAAAATTTTGCCCAGTGTCGACTTATGAAAGTTTATACCAGATCAGCGTAGCCGAAAAGCCGGAAAAGTTAGTGCGGTGTATGGCGTAATGATTGTACACAGGGGGCAATTGGAGGCCGGCCAATCAGCCTCGAGGATGTACTCTTAGCTCTACTTAGTCAGATTGCCCATTCCCTGCCAGAAGCCCACCTGGTGGGCCTTTGCGGGCATACGCAGCATCAATGGATGCTTGGCGTTGTCGATGCCGGATCTCCATCTGACGGACAACTTCTTCTGTCGTGATGTCTCGACGAGGCAGGACCTGAGTCAGCAGTATCTTGATATCCGTGCTGCTCATCAAGGGGTGGGTCTGACCGTGCTTCTGGCGCTCTTGGAGGATGAATAGCATCGCCATCATGACCAAGGCCATGTGGTTGTGCCATGCCTTCCAGCCTCGGGCCTGATACTCGTCCAGCCCAGCATCCTGCTTTGCATCTTGGAAGGCCCGCTCAATCCAAAAGCGTTGGCGCTGCGTTTGAGCCAGCCGGGCGACCGGTGTCGAGACGGGAGCGTTGCTCATGGCGTACTTGATGACACCCGGCTGGTCCACCTCTCGGGTAACCAAGGCGTGCCAACACCGCGCCCGCTCTTCGCGTCCATCCCACAACCAGACCCGGCGATGCAGTGCTTCCAAATACAGGCGACCCTTCGTCGTGTGACGGATCCTCGCTTTTCTTGTAATCTATGATGACTCGTTCATTGAGTAAGTAGGAGAACTAAAGTGAATAGTCAAACTAGTCAAGCCATAGCCCTGTCTTCCTTTACCACCGGTCGCTTACCTAGCACCGGTCGCCTACTTGGCATCGATCGCCTACTGACCAGCCTGGCTCTAGTCGCCTGGTTGGCTGCCGTCGCTCCAACCGCCTACGCCGAGTGCAACGTTGCACCTCAAGCGCAAACTGACGAGGTCTCGGTCCTCGACCTCGCCAGCGTCTTGATCGATCCTCTGGCCAACGATTTCGATCCAGACGGTCAGCCCTTGGCCTTGCAGTATTTGGGGGATACCTGTTTCGGAAGCGTCGCCGTGAGCGGCGAGACCCTGACGTACCAGCCCCTGGCGGGGGTGGCCGAGAGCTGCAGCATCGCCTACCGCGCCATCGACAGCAGCGGCGCCAGCGCCTCGAGCGCCATCGCGGTGACGGTGAGTCTGTTCGAGCCGGTGGTGTTCGGCGACGGCTTCGAAGGCGGCTCGACGGCTCAATGGTCGGCAACGGTGGTCGAGTAGCATGGGCGGTTCTAACAAGCGTTCCCTACGGTGTTGGCTACCGGCCCTTCTAACCGTCTGTCTCGTCGTCCCGGCCGTGGCTCAGGATCATCCCAACCACCAGCGGGGTTTCCAGGCCGACAAGGTCTACCAACTGGGCAACCTCGACAGCATCAACGTCTTCAATGGCAATCTGGTGCTCACCCTGCCCATCGGTCGGCCGTTGGCCATCGGCGGGCCGTTGGCCTTCGGCTTGGCCTTGACCTACAACACCCAGCTGTGGGATTTCGACTACCGCTGCGACCAGGGGGACCCCGGATTTCGCTGCTTTTCGTCGTCGAAACCCCATCCGGGGTTCAATGCCGGAGCGGGTTGGACGTTGTCTCCCGGTCGTTTGTTGCCCCCGGCGACGGCGACCAACCCCGGTGGCGACTGGCTCTACGTCAGCGGCGACGGCGCCAGCCACACCTGGTACCCGACGCTGCATTTCGGCGAGGTGGACGATCCCGGCGACACGCCGGGCAATCAGAGTGTCCTCTACACTCGGGATGGCTCGTATTTGCGTCTCAAGGTCGAAGCGGGGCAGCGCGTCGTGGAGTTGGGCAACGGTCTGCGCCAGCGCTTCGTACCCGGCCCGGCGGACGAATGGTTGTTGATCCGTAGCGAGGATCCCTTCGGCAACGCCGTCGACGTCAGCTACCACCCCAGCGCCGCTGCTTACACGGAGCAGCGATTCACCGATAGCCACGGCCGCCAGCAACGCATCGTCTTCCAGCAGACCGGCGATCCGTTGTTCCCTCGTCTGGTGCAGTACGTCGAGCTGACGGCGGTGGGGGGCAGCAGCGCCATCTGGAGCTTCGAGACCACCTGGGCGACGGTGCCGCGGGGTTGCCCCCACAATGACCCGATGTTTCCCGACACCGGGGTGGATATCCCGCTCCTCACCAAGGTGCGTTTGCCGGACGGCAGCAGCTACCGCATGCCCCTGGCGGACTACCATGTGCCGTCGAATCCGGCGGGGTGTGTCGCCACCTCGGGTCGCATCAAGGGGCTGGGATTGCCCACCGGTGGCAAGATCGAGTGGACTTACCGCAACTATTCCTTTCCCGCCGGCGAGCCCCACCCGGATCCGACCTCACCGCCGCCGTGGGACAGCGCCCTCGGCGTCGGCACCCGCACCGTCAAAGAGGCGGACGGCTCGGTGGTGGGAACGTGGACCTACACGCCGTCGCTCACCAACTGGCCGGGCACGCCGCAGGATCCCTTCCCCAACGAGATGCAAGTGCGGCTCGAGGATCCCTTGGGCCACGAGACGGTGCATTACTTTTCGGTCGACCGCGACAGCATCGCCTGGCAAGGGGAGTACTCGATCCGCGACTACGGCCTGCCCTTCACCCGCGATGCGCCGTCCATCGTGGTGGCAGATCCCTTCGGCGGCAGCGAGCCGGTCGAGCTGTTCCTGTCGAAGCAGTCCTACGATGCCGGGGGCACCTTGCTGCGCAGTCATTACGTGGCCTATGAGCGGGACCCGGCCAGCGTCGGCATCGAGGACGCGCAGAATTCCAACCGTCGGCCACGGGCCGAGCGCACCGTCTACGAGGACGATGCCACCTATGTGGAGACCCTGCGCGGCGACTTCGACGGCGTCGGCCACTATCGCCGGGAGCTGCGACGCGGCAATTTCCAGGCCGACCAAGGGCGCACCACGGTGACGCAATTCAATCCGGCCCGCGGCACCTACGCCATCGACAGCTCGGGCAATCCGTTGCCCGGTTACGCGCCATGGCCGGCCGCGGAGCCTTGGGTGCTTGGCACCTACACCTACCAGGACCGCAGCGAGGACCTCCAGCAAACGCGGTTGCCGGAGGGGGACGGCCCCGAGCATCCAGGCTTCACCGACCCGGCGGAGCTGACGACGGTGGTCACCGGCCGAGTGGAAACCACCTTCGATCCCCAGACCGGGTTCCTGCTCTGCCGTCGCCGCCTGGAGCTCGGCACCTCGCGGGGGACATCGGACGTCCTCGAGGTCTTCGAGCCGGACGCCGCCGGTAATGTAGGTACCGAGAAACTTTACGGCGGCGACCTACAAACCTTGCCGACCGGGGGTGGCTGTGCCCCGGCCGGGCTACCGGCGCTGGCGGAGCGTATCCGGCGCCACACCTACCAGGCGGGTGTGTTGGCGCGCAGCGTCTACCTCGACGGTTGTGATGGCGGCAGCGAGTTTTTAGAGATAGTCGATCGCACCCTCGACGCCTCCACTGGCCTGGTGCTGCGCAGCCGTGAGCCGTCGGGGCTGGAGACGATCTTTGCCTATGATGCCCAGGGTCGACTGCTATCGCAGGAGCCGGCGGATGAGGCGGGCACTTACTACGACTACCAGATCGCCGACCTGGTCACCGGAGCGGCGCCTAGACTGGAGGTGAGCCGCAGGCTCTCCCCCGGCGGCAGCAAGCTCACCGAGCAACGCTACCTCTATGACGGTCAAGGTCGTCTGTGTCACGCAGCCAGCCGTCGCCCCGACGGTGGCTGGGCGGCGCGAGATCATCTCTATTGGGCCACCAACTGGAAGCGGCAGAGCAGCGAGCTACAGCCGGTCGGTGCGCCGCGCACCACCTGTCGCGACAGCCTCGAGGGGCTCAACTACCAGAGCTTCGAGTACGACCCCTTCGGCCGCATGACCCGCCTGATCCCGGCGGACGGCGGGGTGCACGATATCGAGATCAACTATCTTGGGGTGCGGCAAATTCGGCGCCGGGTCCACATTGCCACGGGCAGCAACGGCGCGGAAACGGAGATCGACAGCGCCGAGCGCTACAACCCCCATGGCCAGCTGCGGCGGGTATTCGAGAGCTACAACAGCTCGGCTCCCCTCGAGACGGAGTACGCCTACGATGTCGACGGCAACCTGCGGGCCGTGGCTCAGGGAACGCAGACCCGGCTCTTCAACCGGGATCGGCGAGGTTTTCTGCGTTCGGAGCAACAGCCGGAGTTGGGTATTGCCGGCCAAGGGACTCGGGTCTATGATCTTCGAGACGCCAGTGGCAACGTACGGCAGATGACCGAGGGGGATCACCAGCTGCTCTTCCACTACGACACCGCCGAGCGCCTCACCGGCATCGACGAGGTGGTGGACACCAGCGGCAACGGCCAGCCGGACACCACCCGCCGTCTGGAAGAGCGCAGCTATCACCGCAGCAATCGTGCCGGCGAATGGAGCCTCGGCAAGCTGTACCAGGCCAAGCGGCACAACTACGGATCGCCGGTGGGGCCCCTGTTCATGGGCGGCGCCGATCTGGTGGTCACCGAGACGTACCGCTACGCTGGGCGTAGCGGTCGGGTTTCCGGCCGCCAGACCCGCCTGTCGAACCGCGGCAACGCCGTGGGCTTTGAGCAGAGCTTCGTCTATGACGACCTCGGCCTGCTGTCGAGCCAGACCTATCCCCGATGTTTGCAGGCCCCTTGCCTGGGC
>JAJCXR010000036.1 GCA_029263315.1 Acidobacteriota bacterium
AGCAGCCTGTGGTGAAAGTGCTCCGCGAATGAGAGCGAGAGATTTTTCGTCAGAACAAGGCGCAGAATTGCATGAATATTGGTGATCTTCAGAGATTCTGGAACACAGTTCTGGCGGAAAAGAGCCGCTCTCAACGCGGTCTGACTTTTGCCACAGGCTGCTAGGCCCCAGTCTCAGCCCAGTTTCTGAGCAACGACTACCGTTACCGACCTTGGGCGTCGGAAATAATCTCCGGCTGGGCAATGGTCTTGCAAACGGCCCTAACTGCCAAAAGCCCTAATCGCGGAGCATCAAAACCACACCAATCGACGCCAGCCTCGATGCTGGCTCCGAGTAACTCCCCATGGCGCTGAGCGATCGACAGGCCGAGTCCGGAGGGGCCTTCGGCCCGCGACCGCATTGGGTCTGCCCGCCATAGCCGATCGAAAATAATCGAAATATAGGCAGGATGCTCGGACACGGT
The DNA here is from genome assembly GCA_029263315.1 of Acidobacteriota bacterium. GTDB lineage: Bacteria > Acidobacteriota > Thermoanaerobaculia > Multivoradales > J023 > JAJCXR01. The sequence continues at coordinate 464 of JAJCXR010000036.1, forward strand.
CCCTTCGCCGTGGTCGGAGGAAACCTGACTTGACTCAACCGTTGGGCAGCTCGATGCGATACTGATGGCTCTTTTTCCTGCAACTAGGCTCACCCTCATCGCCGTCGACGGTGATCCAGGCGGCTCCATCCTGAATCGCCATTCCCTCCGAAGAGGTCACGAGATCGCGGTGCAGCATTTCGGGCCGCAAGAGACCACCGCCAGCCAACCCGTCGAGGGTGATCGAGAACAACGCAAACGGATCGTTGGCGTCCTCGGAGGGGCCGGCAATCCCGTAGACCGTATCCTTGTGGAAGGCCAGCTCACGGATTCCACGGGTTTCGAGATCGAGCAACGCGACTTGGTCGAAGCGAAGCTCGTTGAGCTCTGAGGTCAATCTGACAACCACAGCGCGGCCTTCTACCAAGGGTGCCCGGAAACCTAGCCAAACCCTTTGCTCATCGCTTCCGAAGGCGCCCTCGATGTTGAGCACCGGACACGAGACACCGTTCTCAGCGATCTTTTCAGCCTCGAGTAGCGCCCGGCAAGTTGCCGCGGCGAGGGGCGGAGGCGGCACGGTGAACAGGGTCGCCAAACACTCGGCTTGGCCTTCTCTGGCCTTGGCCCACGTTGCTTCGTCGTCGATGGCAGGTTGTTGCTCTTTGAGCGATCCGTCGGAACGACTCGCCAAGAGCCGAAGTCGTTGCCGCTTTGTTTTTTCCTCGCAGCGGCTGTTGCGACTGTGGGAGCCCACCACCAGGACGGAGTCGCCGACCTGCGCCAGGGCCTCGATATCGCGCGGCCGCTTGCCCTTTGGCATGGCCCAGGTCTTCTTCGGCGCCAGGCGCCCATCGTCCGGCTCGAAGCCATAGAGCTGCTCGTCGATCTCATTGTCAGCGACGAGGATCAGCTCGTCCTCCCAGGGAGCGGCAAGCGCCGCCGAGGCTTCGCACATGGGGCGCGGCGCCAGAACCCGAAGCTCGTCAGCTCCGAGAGCAGGATCTGCCGTCACCGCCGATGCCATCGGGGCCGACTCCGCGCCGGCGAAATCACCAACCGGCGGCGGTGCAGAGCCACATGTTTGCCCCAAGGGTTGCTCGACCTTCAACCAGCCATCCGAGGCGCGGCCAGCGATGATCACGGACCCTCCCCAGCCGGTGGCATATCCCCAGCCTGGATCCTCACCGATCTGCCCCCAAAGAACTTCTATTTTGGGGTCGATATCGATCGGTTCCTGACCTTGGCGGCAATCCACTGGATCGATGATTGGACCGGCTAAGGCCTTCACTTCAGCAAGTCGGGCGAATTCGATGGCCCGGTGAGGGATGCCGCCCTGCCTGGCCTGCTTGATCAAATAACGCTGATCACCCTTGGGGTGGCCGTTGGTGACCACGTTCTTGACCCTGTACTTGCTCAATACTGTGCGAATGCCCTCGCTGTGGTCCCGGTGCGGGTGAGTGATGGCCAGCAACTCGAGAGTCCCGTTGAGGTCAGCGCGCCTGGCAAAAAAGCGATCCAGGTAGATCGCCAGCGCTTCGCGGCTGTCGGAGCCCGGACTGCGCTCACCTCCGGTATCGACGAGCCCCGCCGCACAAGGAAACTCGATCAGGGTCGCGTCGCCTTGTCCCACATCGATGAAGTGCAGCCTCATGTCGGGGACCGGCACAGCAACTACAGGGAAAGTGAGCCATAGCCCAAGGACCACCAAAAAGCATGGCCGCTGGGCCTTGGGGGGCAGGGTTCCGAGATTCCACATGACCTATCTCCTCGCAGTCCACCGCTCGACGATCAAAGCGGAATTTTTCATCGACCTCGATCCAACGGGTAGCTGCCCCGTCGCAGGTCCCTAGGCTTGGTCGTCTACTGGAGCACAGCGCAATCGATCGACCGGATCCCCCATCTATCCAGAGCTAATACTTTATCAACCTGCTTTTCCACCCGATATTCAAGTCGATCCTCGGCATCCTCGCCAAGGCCATCGCTTCGTTCGACAAGCTGTTCCTCGAGGTCCCCGCTCGGGTAGCGAGCTGAGCTCGGCGCCAAAAAAATTCTTCATTGGCTGCGATAGCTCGGGTTGTCATCCCACTGGAGGGTTAGAAGCAAAAGATCTGAAGCAAGCCAGGCAACATCGATCAAGAAAACATTGATCTAGAACCTGAGAGAGAGGAGGCCAGACGACCCATCGACGACAACCTACAGAAACCTGCAGAACCGTTCGAATCAGCATCAAGAACACGAAACAAAAGGAAACAAGCCATGAACAACTCAAAATCTACCCAAGCATTGATCTTTGCCTCAATCCTGACCCTCACCGCCGTTGGGATGCCCCAAGCGGCCCTGGCGGACGGCGATTCCGCCGCCGCCACCAGCGACGCCAAGGCCGTCCTCATCGCCCCATTGACCTTGACCGCCCTCACTGCGCTCAACTTCGGAACGCTGATCAAGAATTTCTCGAGCGGCACCGAATCGGTGACCCTGGAACCCAATTTCCTGGGCGAAGGCAACGGTGGACAGGGCATCATCACCTCCAGCGACAACACCAAGCTGATCCCCTTCGGCGGAGAGAACGACGGTGATCTCAAGCTGACCGGTGAGTCCGGCTACACCATCCAGGTCAGCGCGCCGGCTTCCATCGAGCTGTCCAAGGACGGCGTCGCCGTGCCGACGGCCCAACAGAAGCTCGAGCTGGACACCTTCCTGTTCCGCGTCAACCGGTTCAGCACGCCGGAGACGATCGCCAACGGCGGCTCTTTTGTGCTGGAGCCCGGCGGTCTCACCGATGTCGACACGGGAGGTACCTTGACGGTCGAAGGCGACGACGAGACCGGCGCCTACAGCGGCAGCTTCACAGTCACCGCGACCTATCAATAATCGTCGAGCCGGGGCCTTGGCCTCGCCGCGCCGGCCCGGGTCCAACTTGGGACCCGGGTTTCGTGGTCCTCCGAAAAGGAAAACGCCATGCTGAAAAAGATTCCAGCAAGAAACAGCGGAACCCTGCCGTCCCTGGCGAGAGTCGCCATCCTGCTGCTGTTCGTCGCCGGCCCAGCTGCCGGGCAAGCTGCCAGCGAGGAATTCGGCCAGCCGCCAGGCACCGGAGGTCTCCTGGTGACCCCCAAGCGGGTGGTCTTCGCCGGCCGAGAGCGCAGCGCCGAGATCCACCTGCTGAACAATGGTCGTCGGACCACCACCTATCGCGTCGAGCTCCTGGAGATGGAGATGGACGCCAGTGGCCAGCTGACCGAATTGCAAGAAGCGACCGCTAGCTCCCTGGGCCGCATGGTCCGCCTGGCCCCGCGCCAAGTGACCATCGCCGCCGGTGAGCGACAAACGGTGCGTCTGCTGCTGCGCAAACCCGCCGGCCTGGCGGCCGGAGAATACCGCTCTCACCTGCGGCTGCGAGCTATTCCAGAAGCCACCGCGACGGTTCTTCCCGGAACGGCGGAGGTCGACCCAGGGGGGATCAGCATACGGCTCGTCGCCCTGCCCGGCATCTCCATCCCGATCATCGTTCGCCAGGGTTCGCTGTCTTCCACCATCGGACTGTCGCAGCTCACCGTCGAGACCGACGGTGCAGCATCACGGGTCTCGATGCGCCTCGAACGCGAGGGCCAACGGTCGGTCTACGGCGACCTCAGCGCCGTCTTCATGCCCGCCGCCGGCGGCGCCATCCCGGTGGCCGAGGGCAAGGGCATTGCGATCTATACCAGTATCTCCTCCAGGACCTTTTCGCTTCCCCTGTCCCCCCCGGACGGTGTCAGCCTGAGCTCCGGACGTCTGCGGGTCACCTTCCGCTCCCGCCCCGACACCGACGGCGGCGGCGTGCAGCTGACGGCGAATGCAGAGGTGGTCCTCCCTTGAGGAGGACCAGCGACTCCAGAGCCGACGCCGATGCGCCTTCACCACCTCATCTGGATTTCGATCCTGCTGTGGGCCAACTGGCAAACGGCGAGCCCCGCCTCGGCCAACGGGGGTGAGGCTCTCGCCGCCATCGAGGGTTCAGATGAGGATCTGCTAATTCTCAAAGTGCAGCTCGGCGAGTGGCTCCTCAGCGACGGACTGATCGCCTACCGGGTGTCCCACAGCGGCGACCTCGCCGTCGAGCCCCACAGCGTTCTACTACCCCTCGGCGAGATCACGGGGCTCCTCGAGCTGCCGATCCAAGTCGATCCGGCAGCCCGTTCGGCGGTGGGCTGGTTGGGCCAAGAGAGCGAACGTTTCGAGCTCGATCTGGCGGCGGAACCGCCGACGCTGGCCGGCCAGCCGCTGGCCCTCGGCCGGGGGCGGGCGGAGATTCACCGGACGGACATCTACATCGAAGCGGCGCTGCTCGGCCGCTGGCTGGCGGTGGGTTTCGAGCTCGACCTGGCCCGCCAGGTGCTGCGTCTCGAGCCACATCGCAAACTACCGATCCAACGACGTCTGGAGCGCCAGGAGCGATGGCGTCGGCTCAATCTTCATGCGGAGGAAGATCAGAGCGGGCCGCGCTTTGCGGCCCAGCAGGTCCCCTACCGTCTGCTCGACTGGCCGGTGGTGGACGGACGCTACGACATCGGCCGCAAGCGTTACAGCGATGGAAGGTTGGCGACCACCGCCCGGCACTCGCTGCTGGCCCAGGGCGACCTGCTGGGCATGACCGCCGATCTGTTCTTGGGCGGCCAACGGACCTCCGATGAAGACGATCTCCTGGCCGACGCCCGCTTGACCCTGGGCCGCCGCGATCCCCAGGGTGGGCTGCTGGGGCCGCTGCGGGCCACCGACCTCCGCTTCGGCGACCTGGTCAGCCCCAATGACCGGCTGATCTCCCCCGGCCACCCCGGACGTGGCTTCGAGCTGGCCAGGATCTCCCAGCAGGGCCGCGCCGCCGGCAGCCGTACCGTCGACCGCATGACGCTGCGCGGTGACGCCCTGCCCGGCTGGGATGTCGAGCTCTACCGCAACGAGGTGCTCTACGACGTCACGACGGTCAGCGACGAGGGTCGCTACGAGCTCGCCGACGTGGCGCTCTTCTTCGGCATCAATCGACTGCGGCTGGTCTTCTACGGGCCCCATGGCGAACGCCGGGAGAAGGTCGAGCAGATCTACCTCGGCCCCGGCCTGCTGCCCCGCGGCGAGACCGACTACCACTTCGGCGTCTACCAACAGGATGTGGGCTTGCTCCAGCGCAGCCAGGCCTTGGCCGCTACCGATGCTGCGGTCCAAGGCGATGTCCGGCTGGTCGCCGGCTTGACGCGGGGCCTCACCCGGCGTCTCTCGGGCGACGCCGGGCTCTTCAGCCTGGCCCTCCCCGACGGCCGCCACGACTACCTGCGCCTCGGCCTACGGGCTGCCTTGCTGGGCGGCGCCGGCCGTCTCGTGGTGCTGCACGACATGGCCGGGGGGAGCGCCGCAACACTGGCTTTGCAAAGGCGCCTCGGCCGCTTCACCGTCGCCGTCGAGCACAGCCATTTCGAAGACTTCGTGAGCGAGGAGATCGAGATCGCCGACCTGCTGAGCCGCACTGAAGCTCGCCTCGATGGTCAGATCCGCCTCTTCGGCAGCCGCGTCGTGCCGCTGAGCCTGACCTTGCGGCAGGAGCGTTACCTGGAACCGGGTCGCAGGCTCGAGCTGCGCGGCTCGAGCGGCTTCTCCCATCCCCTCGGACGCTTTCACCTGACCCACCGCTGGCACTTCGATGTCTCCGGTAGCGAGCTCGACGCCAGCCGCCTAGCACTGCGTGGCAATCTGCTGTTCAACAGCTGGCTCCGCCAACTGGCGCTGCGCGCCAACCTGCGCTACGACCTCCACCCGTCACCCGAGCTGGCGAGCCTCGACTTGATGGCCCGCTGGCGACCCGGCCGCCGCCTCAGCGCCACCTTTGGCCTCGACCATGGCCTGGCCCAAGGCATCACCCAGGTTCATGTCGGTGCCGATTGGGAGCTGCGACCCCTGCGCCTCGGCGTCGACCTGGGTTGGGGCACCGATGGCAGCCTGCGTGCTGGCGCCTCCCTGTCCTTCAGTCTCGGTCGCGAGCCGCGCTCCGGCCGACCTCGCTGGCAGGCTGAGCCGGCAGCGCGGCACGGGGCAGTGTCGGCCCGGGCCTTCCTCGACCACGACGGCAACGGCCACTTTGGGGCCGGAGACGAAACCCTCCAAGGGGTCCGCTTCGCGGTCAACGGCAGCCCCCAGAGCATCCCGTCCAATGCCGAAGGCGTCGCCCAACTGTCGCTGTCCTCCTACCGCCACGCCGACCTGGCGGTCGACGAAACCTCGCTGCAGGACCCCTACTGGAAACCGCAAGTCCAAGGTTTGGGTTTTGTGCCGCGGCCGGGTGTTATCTGGACGGCGGAGTTTCCCATCGCGGTGACCGGCGAGATCGACGGCACGGTCAGCTTGCAGTTAGAACAAGGCCAGCCGGCGGCCCCTAAGATCCGCCTACAACTGATCGGCGTCAACGGTGAGGTGTTTCAGGAGGTCGAAAGCCAGTACGACGGTTTCTATCTCTTCACCTACCTTCCGCCGGGGCTCTATACGCTGCAGACCGATCCCCAGCAAGTCGAGGAGCTGGGTCTGCGGCCCGTCTTGAAAGCGGGCATACGTCTGGGGGGTGGCGACGTGCTGACCCTCGACCTCAACCTCCAGCCAGCGGCCAGTGAGCTTGAGTAGATAGCATCCCGTTCCCATGGCCCTGCGGCTCAGACAGCATTCCCTCCATGTTCGCTCGAAGGGCCTCCCGCTGGGACCGATTTCGGTAAAATGAGGCGGGAACTGCCTGAATGCGAGCTCTCGCAGGCATCGGGGGTCATACGTGTGGGTAGGCGCGATCGATACGTCACCGTATTCCCGGAAAGGTGTACTAAGCTACTAGCAGACGAGCGGAGACAGAAAATTGACGGCAGCTCAGAAACGATTTCTCGATTCCGGGTTTGACGGCCCAGGGATGGCGTGAAGGGGTTTCTGGTGAAAACGTCGATCCACAGTGTTTTCTCACCTGAGGCTTTGCAACTATGACGATGAATCTCGACGAAACTCTGGCACAGCTCAAGGCGCTCGGCAACGAGAAAATGCGGGCGCAGAACACAAAACACGGCGCGGGCGACCATCAGTTCGGTGTGCGACGGGGCGACGTTCGGAAGCTGGCGAAGCAGATCAAGACCAACCACGAGCTTGCCCAGGCTCTTTGGAAAACCGGCAACATCGACGCCCGGTTCTTGGCGATTCTTTTACTCAAAGCGAAGTCCCTGTCAGCCGACGAGATGGATCGGATGGTCCGATCCGTCACCTTCGTGGAGGTGGCGGACTGGCTCACCTCCTATGTCGTCAAGAAACATCCCGACAAAGAAACGCTTCGCCAAAGTTGGATGGACAGCGACGACCCCATGGCAGCCCGCGCCGGGTGGAGCCTAACCGCCGAGCGGATTGTCAGGAGGCCTGAAGGGCTCGACCTCGAGGCGCTGCTGGACCGCATTGAGTCCCAAATGGGAAGCGCCGCTCCGGAAGTCCAATGGACGATGAACGCAGCTCTTGCCGAAATCGGCATCCACCACCCGAAACACCGCCAGCGGGCCCTCGCCGTCGGAGAAGTGTTGGGGGTCTTCCGTGATTATCCGGTTTCAAAAGGTTGCACCTCACCCTTCGCCCCGATCTGGATCAGCGAAATGGTAAGGCGGCAAGGCTGAGCAAGATAACGGTATATTCACCTCGGCGAATCGCGGAGGTCGAGGAGCAGGATCTCGCTGCTCTCTTCGGCGGTCAGCGATACGGCGTGCTCGGCCCGTACCCCGACCCCGTCGCCGGTGGTGAGGACCAGGTCTCCGAGTGTCGCCTCCCCTTGGACCAGATGGAGCCAGGCGCTGCGTTCCGGCGCCAGCTCGTAGACCAAGTGCGTCCCCGGCTCGAGCAGGGCCGAATACACCAGCACGTCCGGTTGAATACGCAGTGATCCCCGACGGCCGTCGGGTGAGCAGACAGCGCACAGCCTGCCCCGGCGCTCTGCGACGCTGAAGCGCTTCAGCTCATGGCTGGGCTCGAGCTCGGCCGGCGTCGAATGCAGCCAGATCTGGAAGACCTGCGCCCAGTCGGTCTGGGAGGCATTTGTGTCGCGGTGGCGCCTACCGCGCCCCGGGGTGAGGCGGCGGAATTCGCCCGCCTGGACGAGCCCCGAGCTATGCAGTGAATCCTCCCAGGCGAGCGCACCCTGGCGGACGAAGGTGACGATCTCGACATCCTCCTGCGATTGGCGCGTCATGCCCCCACCCGGAGGCAGTCGACACTCGTCGAAGGCCACGAGGGGGCCAAGACCCTCTGCCGCTGGCCTAGTATCGTCGGGGGGAAAGAAGGTCAGCCAGGACTCCTGCCCCCGGTCCTGAGAAAGGTGGCGCTCCTCGGCCCTGCGGAGAGTGATCATCGTCGGACTCGACTATCCAAGAGCCCTAGCCAGAGCCATGGCCAAGTGGAAACCGCCCGAACCGCCGCCCCTGTTCTGGTGGTTCTCTGATCGCATCGAAGCCCTCTTCCGGCACACGCTCGGTGTATGAAGTTACCTGCTTTGGATCGATAGCAGACTCCATGCCAAGAAATAATCCATTGTGATTCAGCTATTTGCGCAACATCCGCGGCGCAGCCCATGGTGACACCGATCAAAATGAAGTACAGTTGTTTCAATCTGATGGAGGTGGCCGATGCGCGTCGAAGATCTGCAACACGAAGAGCTCCTGGAGCTGGACCCGGAGGGCGGCGTGATCCGTTTCGCCGGGCAGCGGGCGTTGCTGCTCGACGCTGTGGCCATGGGACTCCTGCGGCAGTATCTGGTCGAGAACTTCGGCTTGACCGCAGCCCGTGCGGTGCTCTCCCAGTTCGGTTTCGCCCATGGCTGGCGTATGGCGGCGGCCGTGCAGAAACAATTCAACTGGGCAGAGCAGGTGCAGTGGCGTCGTGCGGGCCCACGCCTTTACACCCTCCAAGGGCTGTTTCGCACCGAGCCGGGATGTGATGATCCGCTCAGCAAAAAGGGGGCGATGCTGCTCGCTTCCTACGAGGCAGAGCAGCATCTGCTGCACTTCGGCCGTTCGGACTCGGCCGTTTGCTGGACCATTTGCGGCCTGATCAGCGGCTACGTCAGCCACACCGCGGGCACGGAGATCTACGTTCTCGAAGATCGTTGCCTGGGCCAAGGTCACGCCGCCTGCCACCTCCTGGGACGCACCCGCGAAGAGTGGGGCGACGAGCACGCCGAGGCGCTGACGTTTTTCGACTCGGCTCGCCTGCAAGAATGCCTCGACGTCTCACTCAGTAGGGTCACGGAGACTTTGAAGACGGCGGAAAAGAAGCTCCAAGCGCACCGCAGAGCACTGGTCCGCGTCGAGCACGACATCGCAGCGCCCCTGGGGATCGTCGCCAAAAGTCCGAAGATGCGACACGTGGTGGACCTGGCACGACGGGTGGCGAAGGTCGACGCGACCGTGCTCATCACCGGCGAGAGCGGGGTGGGTAAGGAACGGATCGCTCGCCTCGTCCACGACGAGTCGACACGCGCAGCGGGGCCGTTCATCGCCGTCAACTGCGGCGCCATCACCGAGTCGCTGCTCGAGAGCGAGCTTTTCGGGCACAAACGCGGCGCCTTCACCGGCGCGGCTTCGGACCGTCCCGGTCTGTTCGAGGCCGCCAACCACGGAACCTTATTGCTCGACGAGATCGGCGATATTTCTGCGGGCATGCAAGTCAAGCTCCTGAGGGTGCTTCAGGAGATGGAGGTCCGCCGGGTCGGGGAGAATACCAGCCGGCCGGTGAACGTGCGGGTGCTGGCGGCCACCAACCGCGATCTGGCCCGCGGCGTCGCCGAAGGCACCTTCCGGCAAGATCTGTACTACCGGCTCAAGGTCGTCGACCTCCACGTTCCGCCGCTGCGCGACCGCAGGGACGACATCTTGCCGCTCGCCCGGCTACTGCTGGCGGAGGCTGTGGTTCGCATGGCTCGCGATATTTCGGGGCTTACACCGCGGGCGGCCGATCAGCTGCTGCGCTACGACTGGCCGGGCAACGTCCGCGAGCTCGAGAACGCCATGGAGCGGGCCGTCGCCCTGGGGCGCGGAAGCCGAATCGATGCGGACGACTTGCCCGAGGAGATCCGCCAGGCGTTTCCCAGGCCGATGGTCACCGGCGGCACGGTGCAGCCCCTCGCCGATGTCGAAAAGGATTACATCCTCGCAGCGCTGAAGCTCAACGATGGCAACCGGACGCGCACCGCCGAGCAGCTTCAGATCGGCTCGGCAACGCTCTACCGCAAGCTCAAGCGCTACGGATTGATCCACAGTAGGAACAAGGAGTAGGACCGTTCCGTGCCCTAAGGGCCGCGACCCTCAGTTTTTTTGCTTCGATTTGAGGGCCTGGGCAACGTCCTGCTCGATACCGACGTGGCGGGTATCTTCCTCCTCGGCAGCCTGGCCGCTGAAGTGCCGGCGTAGTAGGAGCGCCGCCCAAATTGCCGCACCTATTCCCAAGAGTGTCACGAGGTCGAATTGCATGGTGATTCCTTCATGTTGTTGTCAAGTCCTTGTCGTTGGCTGAATTTCGAGCTCTGACCGCCGCCGCCGAGCTCGCTGGTCGCGTCGATTGTGCGAAGGATTCCACCTGCTGCCACGGACGCTGGGCACCGATGCTTCGACACCTTGGCGACGAAGGGCGAGGTCATGGAGCGGATCAGCGCGCTGTAATTCATCTGAAACCTGATCTCGGCGCCGACGCTGATGTGGTTGCGGCCAGTGCTCGCGATCAGGTGGTCGCTGCTGGCCGCGAGTATCTCGATACCGGGCGGCGGGCGGAGACCGTCGGGATCGGTGTCCTGGCGTCCGACGGCCAAAATCGTCTGCGAGAGGCGCCCCCGATCGATGGCCGCTGGCATCTCTCCGAAGGCGCTCTGTGCGATGTCGCCCCACGGTAGCGAAGGCTTCACCTTCGACTCGATCACCTCGGCGACGAGGCAGATGGCGTCGGTGTGCAACCCAGCGATCGGTTGGCGACGGAGCGTTTCTCGACCCAGCAGAATTGCCTCACCCAGACGGAGATCGTTGATGCGCCCGGCGTCGGCGTCACTGAACGCCCAGTTGAGGTTGGCGGAATTGCCGCCGGACACGATGTCCAGGGTCAGGCTCAGCTGCGTCTCGACCCGGTCAGCGAGGGCAGAAAGCTCGGCCATGTTCCTGGGATCTGGCGACACACCGCTGCGGCAGGCGAGATTGGCTCCGATGCCTCGGAGAACGATGTTCGGGAAGAGGAGCACCTGCCTAGCGATGTCCTCGAGATCTCCGGGCATGATGCCTTCCCGGAGATCGCCCAACTCGACCATCAGCACGATGCCGTGCGTCCGCCTCGCTTCCTGCGCCGCAAGGGAGAGCCGGCTGATCACCTCGAGCTCGGTATTGAAGCTGATATCGGCATTGGCTACGACGCGATGCACCTGACTAAGCATTGGAGAACGCAGCAGTATCATCGTCGCCCGCAGGCCCGCGCGGCGCATCGCTTCGATGCTCTCGATGTGGGAGTCGCCGAGCGTCCGCACGCCCGCCCTGATCAGCGCCTCGGCGATCGCGGGTGAGCCGAGGGTCGCCTTCATGACACCGGTGACCGAGATGCGGCGTGCGGCCAGCAGCCCGACCAAGGCATGGGCATTGTGCTGTATCTTGTCGAGGTCGATCTCCAATCTTGGCGCGGTCATTCCGCGCTGGCTAGCAAACGCTCCTCAAACACCGGGAACGCAGAGAGAACCATCTCCGCCAGGAGCTCGGGGGCCCGAGCCAACGCATCGGTGGCGGGAATGCCGAGCTCGTGCTCGTACCGCCGGATCGCTCCGTCGACCTCCGCGTCGGACATGTTCTCGTGGTTGATGGTGAGGCCGATGACTTTGGTGTCGGCAAACGTCTGGATGAGATGGATCTCGCTGGCTGGCGTCGGCATGGCCATTTGGGGGAAATCACAACGATGGCTACGCCCGGGTGCATGCTGCAGCACCACACCGTCGGGACAGCTACCCCGAAGAATGAAGCTCGAGGTCGAGTAGGCGGGATGGCTCAAGGCCCCCTGCCCTTCGATAATGATCACCTCGGGATTCTCGCCTTCGAACGCTTCGACCACGGCCGCTTCCATCTCACCGGCGCAGAACTGGGAGGGAACGGCATCGAGCGCAATGCCGTAGCGCGCCCCCTGAATCAAGCCGGTCTGGCCGGTGCCGACCAGCACCGCTTTGACGCCCAGGTCGTTGAGGGCGCGGGTCAGGATGGTGGCGGTCGTACGTTTGCCGATGGCGCAGTCGGTGCCCAGGACGGCGATGCGCGGGCAGGTGACCTCGGCAATGCGGCCGCTGAACATGCGCAGATCCTTATTGGCGCGGGGCCTTCGCACATCGAGAATGTGCACCTTGCCCGCGACGCATGCCGCTGCCAGCTCCGGGTCGTCATTGAGAAATTCGTGGAGACCACTGACGACATTCATGCCACGACCCATGGCCTCGAGCACGAGATCATGCTCCCATGCCGATAGCATTCCACTGGCCGGCGCCATTCCGTAGATGAAGTAGTCCGGTACGCCCCCGGCGTGGGCTAGCGCCTCGGCAAGGTTACGACAGACGGGGATCGCTTTCGGCTCCTCGCCTAGAACCACACCGGCATCGAGACCCGCCTGCTGGCTGTCGATGACCGAGAGGATCCGGTACTTCTCGGAGTGACGCACCAGGCCGTTAGCGGTCTTGCCGTCGATGGCCCCAAAGTTCGCTTCACAATAAACAATCGCCGTCGCAACCGTACTTTCGGCTGGCCTGTCGAGCTCGATCTGCGTCGACACCGGGTCAAAATTCAGGCTGACTGGCGCCGAGCCGACGATCTCTCGGATATCTCGTGCCCTGCCTCGGAGCCGGTGCAGATCAGCTCTCGCTTGGAGCACAAAGATCTCCTTGCCGAGAATAGCCCGGGTTGCACGACCAGTCGTTTCCGGAATACCGGATGTGAGCGTTCGCCGGTACAACCAGGGGCACGCACAAGAGGCCTTGTCGCTGGTAGCTTCGCCCGCACTCCCAGTCGCCTCCCGAGGAAGCGAGGTGACCGTCATCAGGCACCTCCACCGCTACGCACGAGCTGCCGCTCTGGCGGAAACCCCGGTCGCAATTCCAGGCGTCTCCCGAGGCAGCGAGATATCCCCGTGCGGGCACGGTGACGGCCAGGCAGGAGTCATCGGCTCTCTTGTAGCCGCGCTCACACTCCCAATCGTGCCCGCGGGAGTCGAGGAAGCTGTTCGGTGGAAGCGCGACCTTCTCGCAAGCCTCCCCGATGGCTCGATAACCCCGATCGCAGGCCCAGCCATGCAGCGAGGATTCCTCCACAAACGCGTGCTTCGGCAAGTGGACCGCGATGCACCTTTGATCGACCTTCACGAAACCTCGCGCGCATCGCCAGTCGTGGCCGGAGAGACTCAAGAAGGCATTGGGCGGTGCGTCGACCGCGGCGCAAGATCCCTCGACCTTACGGAATCCTCGGGTGCACTCCCATCCGTCCCCAAAAGAGCTCAGATAAGCATTCTGAGGCACCTCGATCACCACGCACGACCGATCGACGTTGCGATACCCCCAGTCGCATTCCCATCCGCCACCGTAACGGGTCTGGTGCGCATTGTTCGGCGTTTCGGCAGGCAGAGCCTGGGTGCTGGCGACGGCGGTGGCGATGCAAAGTAGTAACGTCAACAACAGTCTGTGAAATCGAGTTTCGTGTCTCAATGTCTTATTCTCCGACCGCGGGCGCGGTTCTAGCTTCTATAGTTCGTTGCGAGCACAGCCTTCTGTCGGCTTCAGCGACTCTCGGCGCTCGGCACGGTCCTACAAGTTGCCCTGCAAGATACCGGCCATCGTCCTCATCCCATGTTTTCAGCGACTTGCGCCGCGCTGACGGTGCCCTCCCGCAGGCCCATCGATCGAAACGATGCGGTCAATTTAATGCGGTGGGTGATTGACGCGGGGCGACCTCCCCCAGATCAGGATGCCCACCGCTGAGCGCCAGCCCGCCGTCGGTCCGGCCCCGCGTTGACGCGGCGGAGGCGATTACCTAGAATGGCCAAAGGTCTGCAACGACAGAAACTTGCGAAAGCACAGCCGTAGCTGCGAGGTGCTTTTACCGGCTCAGGCGCCGTATGACGACCGCCCTATGACGACGGCTGAAAGGCAGCCACGTCTCCAGCGGGCCACGGCTGACGACGGGCCACGGCGAGACGGAGCGAGCAGAGCTCCACAGAACGAGGTGCTGTAATGACCGTCGGCGATTACATCAATACCCACAAGGCGCTGGTCATCCCGGTGATCCTAGGTTTGATGTGGCACTACCAGAACTGGTCGACCGAGGCTTTTGTCTATCTCAGCATTCACGGCACGTACAGCCTTCTTTGGCTGATCAAACAAGCGACGTTTCGAGATCTTCGGTTCGATGAGCAGAAGCCCGTTTGGATTGGCGTGCTGTTCGTTTTTCTGCCTTTGGCGGGATATTACATCGCACCTTTCCTTTTGATCAGCCGATTTGTCGTCTTGCCCCCTTACCTCTTCGCAATCGTGCTGTTCTTGTTCAACATGGGTGTTTTTCTGCACTATGTCAGCGATGCACAAAAATACTACACATTGAATCTTAAAAAAGGTTTGATCGAAGACGGCCTGTTCAGCAGAACACGCAACCCCAACTATCTCGGCGAAGTCTTCATTTATGTTGCCTTTGCTTTGATGTCGATGCACTGGCTTCCCTTCCTAGTACTCTCAGCCTGGGTCTTTGGATTCTTCGTCAGGAACATGCTGCAGAAGGACCGGTCCCTCTCGAGACATCCAGGTTTTGCCAGGTATCGAGCCCGCACCGGCCTGCTGTGGCCTCGGATTCTGCCCGTCCGAGCCGTCGCCGAGCCATCGCGAGCACCGGGTTCCGACAATGAATCCGCTCAATCGCCGCAGCGAGAAGAGTCGGCATGAGCGAAGATTTCCTGCAACCCACTTACGTTCTTGCCGGTGCAGGTCAGGAGATCGAGGCGGCGGAGGCGGCTCTGTTTCGGCCGAAACAAAATCCTGCGCTAAGACGCTGGGTGAGAGAACATTTCCTGACATGAGCTCTCCCCCACGGACGGCAGCCATCGTTCAGGCACGGATGTCGAGCCGGCGATTCCCCGGCAAGATGCTCGCCTTGCTGGCCGACAAACCACTCATCGAAGTCGTTTGCGACCGCCTGGCACGGGCCCGCCTGGTGGATGTGGTGGTGGTGGCCACCAGCGACGACCCGTCGGACGATCCGTTGGCGGCGACGGCACGGGCTGCGGGTTACCAAGTTTTCCGCGGCAGCCTGCAAGATGTGCTGGCCCGCTTCGTGGGCGCCGCCCGCAGTGTCGACGCCACGGCCGTCGTGCGCATCACCGGCGACTGCCCCTGCGTCGAGGCCAGCCTGGTCGACGTATTGATCGAGCGTCTGCGCACCACCGGGGCAGATTACGCCGCCAACGTCAATCCTCCCACCTGGCCCAACGGCCTCGATTGTGAGGTGATGACGATGGCCGCCCTGGAGAAAACCGACCGCGAAGCGACGACGCCGCACGACCGCGAGCACGTCACCACGTACATCCGGGCGCGCCCTGGGATCTTTAGTCAGGACAACCTGGCCAACCCGAGGGGCGATCAATCGCACTTGCGATGGTCGATCGACCATCCCGAAGATTTGGCCCTCGTCCAAGGCCTGTGGACCGCCACCGGCCTTGATCAACCCGCCTTGGACGACCTCTTGGCGGCCCTGGAGGCAAATCCTGAGCTGCAGGCTGCCAGTTGTCCGTCGCGGCGTCGCAACGAAGGCTCCGTCGCCTCGTTGCGGGCCGATCTCGAGGGTGCCGGCCCACTACCTCGCAGCGAGCAATCCGAGGTTTGGTGGCATCGGGCAAAGGGCTCCCTGGTGCTCGGTACCCAAGCCCTCGCCAGGGGGCCGGGGCAATCGGTCAGCGATGTTGCGCCCAAGTTCTTGGCCCGTGGCAAGGGGTGTCGCGTCTGGGATGTCGACGGCAACGAATACATCGACGCTTCCCTCGGCCTTGCGGCCGTCCCCTTGGGGCACGCCCATCCCGAGGTGGCTGCGGCGGTGCAAGAAATTCTGCTGCAAGGCACCGGCTCCTCATGGATGCATCCGTTGGAGGTCCAGCTGGCGGAGCGCCTGTGTGACATCGTGCCCGGAGCCGAAAAGGTGTGTTTCTGCACACCCGGATCCGACGCCATCATCGCCTGCATGCGAGCCGCTCGAGCCAAGACCGGCCGACAGCAAATCGCCCGTCATGGCCACCGCGGCTGGCACCGCGGCTGGCACCGCGGCTCGCACCGGGGCTGGCACCACGGCTCGAGCGACGACACCTACGGCGCCCGCGCTGTGCCCGCTGAGGCCATGGCGAAGACAACTCCCTTCCCATATAACGACCTTGAGGCCCTGGAGAAGGTCCTGCTGACCCAGCCCTGCGCTGCCATCATCATCGAACCCGTCCACCTGACTCCGCCGACACCCGGTTACCTACAAGGTGTGCGGGACTTGGCCAGCCGCCACGGAGCCGTGTTGATTTTCGACGAGCTGCTCAGCGGCTTCCGTTATGCCCGCGGGGGTGCCCAGGAATATTTCGCTGTGATGCCGGACCTGAGCATCCTGGGCCAGGGAATCGCCAATGGACAGCCATTGTCCGTCGTCGCCGGACGGCAGGAATTCATCGCCCCCCTCGAGGACATCTTCAGCGGTACCCTCGCCGATACCTTCGGCGGCGTCGAGGTCAGCGCCTTGTCGGCCGCCATGACGACCCTCGAAGTCATGGAGCGAGAAGACTATTGGAGCCATGTTTGGAGACAGGGCCAGAAACTGCAAGACGGCTACCGTGCCCTCAGCGAGGACTTCGGTCTAACGGAGATCACCGACTGCCAAGGCATGCCACCGTGGACGCAGGTCACCTTCAAAGACATACCCCGCTGGCAAGGCCTACAAATACAATCGCTTTTCCAACAGGAAATGCTACGACGCGGCATCCTGTTTTTGGGCAGTCAGCCCATCAGCCTGGCCCACGACGATGGGGTGATCACCAAAACCCTCGACGCCTACCGTGAGTCCATGCGCGTCCTGCGTTCCGCCCTGGACCTCGATGCGGTCGATGCTCTGCTGCAGGGCGAGCTCGACCGGGCCGGTGGGTGATGCCAAGGCAGCGGCGAGATCTCGGGCTATGGCGTCGCAGCCAGCTCCGCTCCAGTGCCCTGGATCTGAATCCAGCGGTACGGGCCGTCGCCGATGTCGGCGGTCTCAGGGTCGAAGCTCTCACCCCGCTCGTCCGCTAGGTGGGCCAACCAGTCGAGATGCTGCTGCCGGGTCTGCTCGATGGCTTCGACCACCCCTTCGGCCACCAAGACACGGCCCACCGAGTCGGCGGGGAAGACGATGACATCATCCTGCACTTTGATGCGCAGGCTGCGATCCTGGTCGCTGATTTCCACCCAGCATCCCTTGCGCGGGCAGACATCGACGACTTGACCTTCCACCCGCACCGTCTTGCCGATGAAGGCGTCGGGGTCGGCCAGCAAGGCTTCCATCGAGGTGGTTTCCTGCACCGCGATGCCATCTCCTAGGGTTTCGGCCGGGTTGGCCCAAGCTGGAGAGGTGAGCAGCGTAGCCCAGACGAGGCAAATCAGGGGACGGCGGCTGGATCGTGAAATCAGTTCAAACCATGACATGGCGAAAACTCCTATTGGTGGTTCAGAGGCAAGCTCAACGGCTCTGATCTTACCTGGAGACGATGCCAAATCTACCCCTACTAATGGGTAGGTAGCACGCCGGCACGGATGCATCGTGGGCGATAGGTGGGGGCGGTTTTGACAGCATGTACTAACTACCATAGAGACGGCAAGCCGTCGCCTTGATCAGCAGATAGACCCGGCTACCGACGTCGATCCCAAGCTCGGCGGAGGTCTCCGCCGCCACCTGCACGACGAGCGGCGGCAGGCCCGCCGCCAGTTGGACGGTGACCACTCCTTCGGCGGCCCGCAAGGCGACGATACGGGCCGGCAGAACATTGCGCGCCGAGATTCCGTGGGGCCGCTCTGTGGCGATGAGGATGTCGCTGGCCCGCAGACCGAGCAGCACTTGCCGAGGTTGCGTCGCTCCGCCAACCGCGGAGGCGGGCCGCGGCGGGGGCTCGGTGCGCAGAACGATACCGTCGGCCAACTCGACGGCGGCGATGTGGCCTTGGTCATCGATCACCGTGCCGGCTAGGACATTTTCGTAGCTTCCCCCTTCCGCCATGGCGCTGAGCTCTCGGGTGGAAGCAAAGTGCTGCGGCTCGACCAATACCTGGCGCGGCTCCCCTTGGGCCACCACCCGGCCACGCCGCAAGACGACGAGATCATCGCACAGGGCTTGAACCTCCACCGGATCGTGGGAGATCAAAATCATCGGCACCGTCAGCTCCGAGCGCAAGCGGCGCAGCAAGGGCAGCAGACGGCGGCGCAACGGCAAATCGAGGGACGACAGGGGCTCGTCCAGTAGCAGTAGGCGGGGTGCCGAGCCCAAGGCCCGGCCCAGGGCCACCCGCTGACGCTCGCCGCCCGACAAGGTGGCGACTCGCCGCTCCAGCAGGGGTGCCAGCTCCAAGAGCTCGACGATGTCGTCGAAGGCCATGGCTGGTCCTTGTCGGCGCCGCCCTCCGGCTCGCCGGCCCGCAGCGCCGCTCAACAGGTTGCGCCGCACATCGAGATGGGGAAAAAGCAGCCCTTCCTGCGGCACCCAACCGACACCCCGCGCCTCGGCGGACAGACGACGACCTTGGGCAGTCGACAACCACACTTGCTCGTTGAACCGCAGCGCCCCACGGACACCCCGTCTGAGGCCCGCCAAGCATTCCAACAGGCTCGTCTTGCCACTGCCGGAGGGGCCGAAGATGGCCGTCGACGGTTGATCCAAACACACCTGAACGGCCAGCTCGAAGTGCTCCAAAGGAAGCTCGACATCGATCTCCAAACGGTACGACGGAGCGGCGGTCATGTGGTCCCTCGGGGCGCCTTGGCGGAGGTCAGCCACTCCGTCACCCAGATGGCCACCAGGCCGAGCAGTAGGGCGACCACCATCAAGCGATCGGCGGTGGCCAGATCCCCCACCTGTTGGGCCGAAAAGATGGCCGAGGCCAGGGTCCGGGTCTGGCCCGGGATATTACCCGCCAAGGTGACGGTGGCACCAAACTCGCCGATGGCGCGGGTGAAGCCGAGAATCAGGGCCGCCGAGAGGCCGCGGGCGGCCAGGGGCAAGGTAAAACGGAACAGGGTCTGCCAAGGGCCGTAACCCAAGGTCCGGGCCATCGCTTCGAGACGCGGATCCACCCCTTCGAAGGCAACCCTGGCGGTGCGCGTCACCAACGGCAGCGACATCGCCATGGCGGCGACGACGGCGGCTTTCCAGGTGAGCAAAAGATCGAGATCGAAACCCAGGGTGTGACGTCCGAGGGGGCCGTCCACCGCCAATAGGCGCAGCAGCAGAAATCCCACCGCCGTCGGCGGTAGCACCAAGGGCAGGGTCACCAAGGAGGCGACAAGTCGCTTGCCGGGAAAGCGCCACCGGGCCAAGGCGTAACCCAGGGCGATGGCCGGCACGGCGGTCAGCAAGGTCGCCGAGAAGGCGACGCGCAAGGTCAACAGCAGGACATCGAGGACGGGCTCACCGCTCATCGGGTCGGCCCTGAAGGCGGTGCATCACAGGCTGTCAAAACCATGCCGACGAATGATCTCCCTGCCCGCTGGGGTGTCCAAAAAGGCGAGGAAACGTCGTGCCAGGGCCTCTTGCTTGCCACCTTCGACCACGGCGGCGCGATAGGCGATCACCACCTCGGGGATCTTGGGTAGGTGCAGCAGGATGTCGACCTCCGACGATTGCAGGGCGTCGGTGCGGTAGACCACCGCTAGGATGTCGGGATCGGAAGCGCTGAGGGCCAAGGCGGCCCGAACGTCCGCGGTGGGCACCAAACGCCCGGCCACCGCCTGCCACAGGGTCTGATCGGAGTCACTCCGGGGCCAGGGGATGGTTTGCAAGTGGGCGCGGACATAGCGTCCAGCCGGTACCGCCTCCGGGTCCGCCACCGCCAAATGACGCAGAGGCAAGGTCGCCAAATCAGCGAGCCGCCGCAGCTGATGGGGCGAGTCCGGACGGGCCACCACCACCAAGCTGTTGGCCAGAATATCCCGCTGTGTACCGTCGACGATGCGTCCGCGGTCGGCCAGGAAATCGACCCATTGGCGATCCGCCGAAATCAATAGATCCGCTCGGTGAGTGGCTGCGATCTGCTGCGCTAGGACGTTCGAGCCGGCGGTGTTGAGCACCACCTCGACGGATTCACGATCTTGGAAAGCATCGGCCAAATCGTGGGCCACATCCTGCAAGCTGGCGGCGGCGAACAGCTGCAAGCTCGGCCGGCCGTCGGTCGTCGAGCCATCGCCGGCTCCACAGGCCAGAATCGCCAAGGCCAGGGCCGACAGCGCCAGGGTCGACAGGGCCAGGGTCGACAGCGCCAGGGACGACAGCGCTAGGGACGACAACGCTAGGGGACCATAAGCCGAGGGACGACCCGACTGAACAAACATGGGCATATCCAGTAGTCTAGAGGTTCCGATGAAACCTAAGCAAGAACGTTGTCCTCCCCAGGCCCTACGCTTCGACGACCAGGCCGTCGACTTCGACCGGCGCGCCGGCTTGCCCGCCGACGCCTGCCGCGCCGTCGCCGAGGCGGTCGCCGAAACGGCCGAGAACCTGGCCATCGACTTGCCCGGCCCACTCCTCGACCTCGGCGCCGGCACGGGTGAAATCGGCGTCCAGCTGGCCCACGGCAAGCGCCCCTATCTGGGTTTGGACCTCTCCGTCCCCATGTTGGCGTCCTTCCGCCTCAAGCTCGCCGACGCTGCTGCACAGGTGCCTGGCACCAATTCCAAGGTCTCTCCGCAGGTGCCTGGCACCAATTCCAAGGTCTCTCCACAGGTGCCTGGCACCAAATCCGAGGTCTCTCCGCAGGTGCCTGGCACCTGGACGGCGGGCACCTGGACGGCGGGCTGGCTCGTCTGCGCCGACGCCGACCGCCGGCTACCCCTTGCCGATCACTCCGTGGCCGTAGTGTTCTCTTCCCGCGCCGTGCATCTGCTAGGCTTGCGCCACCTTGTCGAGGAGATCGAACGTCTGCGTCGTCCACAGGGCGCCCTGTTGCTATTGGGCAGTGTGCAGCGACGGCCGACCAGTGTTCGCCAGGTCATGCGACGCCAGATGCGACGCCTGTTGGCCCAGCAGGGCTATACGGGACGCAGTGGAGACGACGGGCGGGCAAGGCTCCACCGGGCCTTGGCGACGAAGGGCTGGCACGGCCACCCGCCGCGGCAAGTCGCCGAGTGGACGGTGAAAGAGCGGCCCTGCGACTCCTTGGAGGCCTGGGATCGCAAGACGGGTCTGGCCGGTTGGGCCCTCGATGTGCAGCTCCGGCGTCGTGTTCTCGAGGAGCTGCGCAGCTGGGCCAGGAACCATTACGGGCAGCTCGATGCAACATCCACGACCACCGAGACCTATCAGCTTGAAACTCTGCACTGGCCCGGCGACACTTGAGGAGACCGCAAAAGAATGAGCTCCGGAATGCCCCAAGACCTCCTGACCGACCTCGGCCGTGTCCTCGTTCAAGGCTCGCTCACCGACCCCGCGGTCAAGGCCCAAACCGCCACCGGGCCGGTGGTTCAGATCCTGCCGGAGGCCAACGTCGTGAAAATCGGTGGCCAGTCGATGATCGACCGCGGCCGCAAAGCGGTTTTCCCGATCATTGACGAGATCGTCGAAAACCTGGCGCACCATCAGATGATCATCGGCACCGGTGCCGGCACACGGGCTCGGCATGCTTACAGCGTCGCCCTCGACCTCGGCTTGCCCACCGGCGTGCTCAGTGTGCTCGGCACCTTCGTCAGCATGCAGAACGCCCGCATGATGCATTTCTTGCTGGCCAAGCACGGCATCCCCTTCATCGAGCCCATCCAGTTCCCTCAGCTTCCCCTCTATTTGGTGGAGCGTCGCGGGGTGATCTTCTTCGGCATGCCCCCCTACACCTTCTGGCAACAGAATCCGGCCGCCGGCCGCATCCCTCCCCACCGGACCGATACCGGCAGCTACTTGGTCAGTGAGGTCTTCGCCGCCCGCTCGATGATCTACATCAAGGACGAGGACGGCCTCTACACGGCGGATCCAAAGAAGGACAGACACGCCAAATTCATCCCCAAGGCGACGGTGGCCGAGATCGAGTCCATGGACTTGCAAGACGTGGTGGTGGAACGGGCGGTGCTCGATCTGATGAAGAACGCCCAGCATCGCCGTCAAATCCGCATCATCAATGGTTTGGTGCCCGGTAACCTCACCCGCGCCCTGGCGGGGGAGGATGTCGGCACCTTGATCAGCGCCGACTGAGGAGAGCGAGCCATGACCGACGGACGCCACCACATGGATTCCCTGCTGATGCGGGAAAGCCTGATCGATAAAGATCTCATCGCCGCCACCGACGACCAGACGCCCTTGGTGCGCATGTTGCCGGAGGCCCACGTCCTCAAGATCGGCGGCGGTTCGGTGATCGACCGCGGCCGCAGCGTCTTGATGCCGGTGGCCGAGGCCCTGGGCAAGATCCTGGCAAGCGAAAAGCTCATCCTCGGCACCGGGGGCGGCCTGCGCAGTCGCCATGTATTCTCCATCGGCCTCGACTTGGGGTTGCCCACCGGCGCCTTGGCCCAACTGGCCATCGCCGACGCCCTCGGCAACGCCCACATCCTCGGCGCCCTGCTGGCCCCCCATGGCGTGGTGGCCATCCCGCCGGAGATCTTCGGCCACCTGCTGCCCTTTTTCATCCGCGCCGCCCCCGGTGTCATCTTCAATGGCGACCCGCCCTACTCGATCTGGGAACATCCGCCGGGCCTGGGTCGCATTCCGCCGCACCGTACCGATGCCGGCTCCTACTTGACCGCCGAGTGTTTCGGCTGCAAGACCTTCACCCTGGTCAAGGACGTGGACGGTCTCTACACCGCCGACCCCAAAAAGGACTCCAGCGCCGAGCTCATCCGCAGCATCAGCGTCGAGGAGCTGCAACAACGGCAGTTGGCCACCTTGCCCTTCGACGAAGTGCTACTCGATCTCCTGTCACGCGGTCGTCTGGTGCGCCGCGTGCAGCTGATCAACGGCGAAAAACCCGCGCTCATCGCCGCCGCCATCGCCGGTGAGCACGTCGGTACGATGATCTACGCCGACTGAGGCCCACCCAAGACCATAAACATCCCACCTCGCTGGTCTCTCAAGCCGCCAGCTGAGCGAGTTCTGGGCCCTGGGGTCATGGCCGTTCACGGCATTGACTTCGCGGGCGGGAAAATCTACGCTCCAGGGCCCGGTGGCATCATTTGCCGTCGGAGCCCGGGCGTCCGTCTAGGCGGCTCACAGGGTCCCGAAACCGTTGCACCAACATCCGTCATCGTCCGTCTCACAGGAGCTCCAGGTGTCTGAATCCTCGCCCACCAGCCAACGTATCGTCGTCCTCGGGGGTGGCCGCGTCGGCTCGGCCATCGCCCGCGACCTGGCCAATGATCCGAAGTTCGAGGTCCATGTCGTCGACCACGATGGGGAGGCGGTGGAACGACTGGCGGCCTTCGATCATTTGACCGCCTCAACCGCCGATCTGCGGGATCCGCAGCAGCTGCGTCAGGCGATTGGGGAGGCCGATCTGGTGATCGGCGCGGTACCGGGCTGGATGGGTTTCGAGACCTTGAAAACGGTCATCGAGGCGGGTAAGAACACCGTCGACATCTCTTTCTTCGAGGAAGATCCCGCCCCCCTCGATGCCTTGGCGCGAACCCACGGAGTCACGGCGGTGATGGATTGCGGCGTCGCCCCGGGATTGAGCAACTTCATGCTCGGCCACTTAGCCAGCCGATTCGAGCGCATCGACCGCTTTGTCTGCCTGGTGGGGGGCCTGCCTCAAGATCCACTGCCGCCCTGGAGCTACAAGGCCCCCTATTCACCGGTGGACGTCATCGAGATGTATACCCGTCCCGCCCGGTTGCGGCGCCTGGGCGAGGCGATCACCCTACCCGCCTTGACCGAGCCGGAGACCCTCGACTTTCCAGGTGTCGGTGAGCTCGAAGCTTTCAACACCGATGGCTTGCGCACTCTGATGAGCTTCGAGGACATCCCCGAGCTGGCGGAGCGCACCTTGCGTTATCCCGGCCACCTGGATCAGATCATCTTGCTGCGCGACAGCGGGTTCTTCGACCGTCAGCCGCGCACTGTCGGGGACGTCCAAGTGAGCCCCATGGATTTGACCTCGCAGCTGCTCTTCGAGCAATGGCATCAAAGTCCGATCGACTATGACCTCACCGCCATGCGCTTGGAGGTGGACGGGGTGCTGGACGGTGAGCCGGTGCACCGCATCTACGACATGTGCGACCACTTCGATCGCCAGCAAAACATCTCCTCGATGGCCCGCACCACCGGCTACCCTTGCGCCGCCGTCGCCCGTCTGGTGGCGGCCGGGACCTATCGCCATCCCGGGGTTTCACCTCCGGAGCTGGTGGGACGCCATGACGCCTGCTACCAAGCCGTCATGGCGGATCTCGAGGCGCGTGACGTCAGCTTCACCATCCGCGAGTGAAATCTTCTGCTGCCGCGCCCTCATTCCGAATCCAGCTTCTGCGCCCCCTGGCGCTGCTTCGCGCCAAGGAACCAATGCGAGATTTGGAGAAAAAGAATTGGCTTGTGGCCCTGTAGGAGCCGGTGTCGGTAGCCCGGACCGCCGATCTGAGCGTCTGCGGTCAGGAGGGCGCTCCGGGCGGGGGCTAGGCGCCCCCGGCTAGGCGCCCCCGACTAGGCGTCCCCGACTAGGCCGGGACGACGCAGTCCAGGGTATCCCATGCATCCCAGGGTGGCGTCGCTGCGCTCCTGACCCTGGGCTTCTGATGAGTACCCCTGGCGGGGTCAAAAGCCAGGGGCCAACCTCCTGAATGGTTCGTTGTTTCTTGGAAGACTAATTTTTAGCGAGATAGGCTGAGACAATCTCGTCCCTGGCGCAGCTAGAAATATGGAGCTAGGACGGTGAAGCTAGGACGGTGAAGCGAAGTCTGCTTTGCGATCGTCAAACCACGATCATGACCTGATCAGCCATGCATCAAGCATTGAGTGCAGACAAGTTCACCACAGTCTGCTTCAAACAGAGCGCTATAGTACTAGAGCCGTAGTCGATTTCACTCCCGCCGGAAATCCGGGATTGCCTGGCCCAACCTTTTCCGGCAGCCTTCAGGGACTGCCCCAATAAATATTTATAGCAATATTTATTGGAGCGCATTTATTGTTTTTTTCTTGGTTTTTTTCATTCTGTAGACGACGCCGACCCCCCAGGTCGGCACTCAGCGTTCGAAGGAGCCCTCGGGCCTTCGCGTAACCGACTCGAAAGAGGAGACATCATGCAACGACTGTGTCAGTGGACATCCGAGAATGTCAGGTCCAGGCCTTGGTTATTGCTCGCCACGTTCGCCTTACTGGCGATGCTGTCGACCACCGCCGGACAAGCCCAGACGAGCTGTGAGCCCGACCCCTGCCTCAACGGTGGTATCTGCCAGGACGATGGCCGCAACGATCCCTTCTGCCGCTGTCCCGCTGGCACCTCCGGCGATCTCTGCGAGATCATCGCCGAACCGGATGTTTGCGCCCCCAATCCCTGCTTCAACGGCGGTTCCTGCAACGACCTCGGCGGCGGAACCTTCAGCTGCACCTGTCCCGCCGGGACAAGCGGTGAGCTCTGCCAGGTGAACGTCGACCCATGCGACCCCGATCCTTGCGCCAACGGTGTCTGTGAGGATAACGGTGGCGGCGAATTTTTGTGCCGCTGCGATCTGGGCTTCGGTGGCCCGTTGTGTGACCTGGAAGTCGATATCTGTGATCCAAATCCCTGCTCCAACGGCGGCACCTGCAGCGATACCGGGCTCGGAACATTCAGTTGTGCTTGCCCCCCTGGAACCAGTGGCGAGACCTGCGACGTCATCGTCACCGAGGATCCCTGCGCCCCCAATCCCTGCCAGAACGATGGCTCCTGCGATGAGCTGGACGGCGGCTTCGTCTGCCGTTGCCCGTTGGGCTTCGAGGGCGAGCTCTGCGAGCTGTTCGGCAACGCCTGCGAGGTCAACCAATGCCAGAACGAGGGCACCTGTGTCGACAACGAGAACGGCACCTTCAGCTGCGAATGCGCCGAAGGTTTCGAGGGCGAGCTGTGCGAGACGGAAACGGACACCACGCCCCCCGGTCTGTGCAATCCAAACCCCTGTCTCAACAACGGTTTTTGCTTCGAGTTCGGAACCCAGTTCTTTTGTAGCTGCGTCCCGCCCTTCTCCGGCACCCTCTGTGAGATCGAAAACATCTTGCCCCAGTGTGCCCCCAACCCCTGCCTCAACGGCGGCACCTGCACCGACAACAATGACAACACCTTCGACTGTGAATGTCCCACCGGGTACGACGGCGACACCTGTGAGATCGACACCGATCTCTGTGATCCCGATCCCTGCTTCAACGGCGGTGTATGTTTCGTCGATGGCGAAGACGCTACCTGTTCCTGCCCTGAGGGCTTTGAGGGGGACTTCTGCCAAACGGTGGTCGCCGAGGTGGGTCTTGGCACCTTCCTCGACGAAGGCGCCGGAACCGTCACCGATTTTCGCGGTGGCTTCACCGGCATCCTACAGGGCAGCTCGGCGTGGATCCTCGCCCAGCAGCTAGACGGCCTCGAATTGCAGGGTGACGGCTACGTCGAGGTGAGCGATCCCGGAAGCGCCTCAGGTCTCGATATCACCGACGCCATCTCGATCAGCGCCTGGGTGCTTCCCTTCGAGCTCGGTGGCCATCAGATGGTTTTATCCAAGGACGATGCCTATGAGCTGGAAATCGGCAAGCTGGGCGAGAGTCAGTGGAACGTCCGGTTCAACAATGTCGTCGCGGCGGTGGCCAATAGCACCATCCAAGCGGATGTTTGGCAACACTTGGCGGTCACCTGGGACGGCGCCACCGTGACCCTCTACTACAACGGCGTCGCCGACGGCAGCGCTGCCTTCACCGGTCCCTTGGATAGCAACAATGCCAATCTCGGAATCGGCGCCCGCCCGGCACCGGCCACCGCCGGTGGACCGACGTTCTTCTTCAGCGGCGGCGTCGACGACGTTCGCCTCTACGACACCGCCCTATCGGCGGCGGAGGTGGCGGATCTGTTCTCCACGACGGTGACGGACATCGCACCGCCGGTTCGGAGCCAGGGAATGCCCGCTTCGGCCTTGGCCAGCGGAACCACCTCCACCACCTTGGGTGTCGACACCGATGAGTCCGCCAGTTGTGCCTTCGACACCGTGCCCGGCAGTCGCTTCGACGACATGCCGAGTTTGTTCGCTACGACCGGCGGCACCAGCCACAGCGAAATGTTGAGCGGCTTGACGGACAACTCGATCAACCGCTACTTCGTCCGTTGTCGCGACGGCCGAGGCAATACCAATAGCACCGATGTCGACCTTTCGTTTGTCGTGGGTGAGGTGGATTTGGTGTCTGACTTGGCAGCCTTTTGGCCCCTCGACGAGGGCAGCGGCTGTAGCGCCCTGGATCTCACCGGCCAACATGACGGAGCCCTCGGCCCCGACTGTGTCGGTGGCGACGCCCCGGCCTGGAGCTCGGGCGTCAATGGCAGCGGCTTGACTTTCGACGGCAACCTCGACGAGGTGGCTGCGACAACGACGGCCTCACTGCAGACGCCAACGGCCCTCACCCTGTCCGCCTGGATTCGTCACGGCACCAGTTACCGTTTCGAGTCGATCATCGATTACCGCGATGCGGCAACGGATGGCTATGACCTCTACACCACGGATCAGTCGAAGCTCTTCATGCGGGTCAACAATGGGGCTCTGGCCTCGTCGGCCACGGTCACCGACGGTGCCTGGCACCACGTGGTGGGAGTTTACGATGGCTCTCAGATTCGACTCTACGTCGACGGTCTGCTCGATGGTTCGTCGACGGTGGGTCCCCAGAGCATCGACGTGTCGGCGGCGCTGCTCTACCTGGGTCGTAACTTCTCGGCCAATTTCCTGGGCTTCACCGGCGACATCGACGAAGTGATGATCTACACCCGGGCCCTGTCGGACATCGAGGTCTTTGAGACCTTCCTTTCCGGCCAACCCTAGCTAGAACCTTGGCGGATTCCCGGTGTGGGGATCCGCCCCATCAGCTGATATTCTGAGGCTACCGTCCTAGGGCGGTAGCCTTTTGTGTTTTGTCGAGATCCGCGGCCACCATGTGGTACCTGCTGGGCATTCACGTTTTGCTTTTCTACATCCCTTGGGGCGAATAGGACATATCCACTCGATGTAGCCCCGCCTGTCTGCTCGGTCGGACCGCCTGGGGGATTCTAGATCGGCCCCGAAGAGAGGCACTACACAACTTCTCCGGCCGCGACCGCCGCATGGTACGCTGCTGGAATGGGCCGTATAATATGTGATCCGGGAACGGCCGGTTGATCTTCGTCAATTTAGGGATGATCGATGCACTCTTCGATCGAGGGAGCGTAGTAGGCAGTGGCAACAATTCTTCTCGTCGATGACAATCAGGACATGCTCCTCGTCACCGGCGCATATCTCGAGGATTCCGGTTTCAAGGTGGCGACGGCGAAGGACGGGTCTGAGGCATACGCATGCCTGGAGAGCCTATCCGTCGACTTGGTCATCCTGGATCTAATGATGCCCGAAACCAGTGGTTTTGACATCCTGAAGCGGATTCGCGAGTCGGACCAGTGGCACAATCTCCCCGTGCTCATACTCTCCGCCCTCGATCAGGTGGAAGCTCGAGTCGAGGGGATGCAGCAGGGAGCCGACGATTTTCTGGTCAAACCTGCAGATTTCGAAGAGCTGAAGGCCCGCGTCTCCCGGTTGCTCTATCGCAATAGCGGTGCAGTTCTTGAGGGTGAGCTGAGTAGTCTTTCCCTGGCTCAGGTTCTCCAGAACCTGGTCCTCTCCGAGAAAACGGGCACACTGAGGATTACCGGCAAAGGGGTTTCCGCCGAGATCTTGATCAGGCAAGGCAACATCGTGGGAGCCCGTGCCGAGCCTCTCCAAGGTACGGACGCCCTCTACCACCTTCTTGGCCTGAGCAAAGGAAGATTTGGTTTCAGCGAAAGAGTATTGGCCGCCGATTCCATGGGCAATTCCATTCAAGAGGACGGAGCTCCCCCCCGGATCCAGACTGTCCTGCTCGATCTGGCCTATTTCGAAGACGAGCTTGCACGCCGCCAACAGTTTGTCCCCAACAAACATCAGCCCTTGCGCGTAGTGGATTCTCTAGACGAAAGCATCACTGCACAGCACGAGGTCGTTCCGCTGGACAGGCTCTTTCAGGCGATTGCCAAAACCGAAGGCACCACCTTGGATCGTCTGTTCAAGGACGGATTGGCAGCACCGATTCGCCTGGCACTTGCGGCCTCCATTCTGGTCGAGCATGGCGTCATAGAGATTTTCGGCTCCGCCGGCGAGACACAACAGCCGATCGACAACACAACGCACCTCGACTCGAAAATCGAGCTGCTCCGGCGCGCCTACGGCGGTGATGGGGGAGCCGAGACATCGGTCCACCTTCTGGTGTTGGTGCACGCACAATTCTGGGCAAAGTTGCTGACTCTCCTGCGCGAGATTCCCGACCACTTTCTGACCATCGGCCGAGAAAAGCACTTCCAACAGCTCGAAATGCTCAGGCGCGGGACTCTTCGCCTACGACTCGATGGGGGTGAGATCCTGTTGAATCTGCAAATACTGGATAAGAGCCGAGAACAGGGCGCCGCTCTCTATCAATATGCGGCGGGAGCTCTCGTATGGTCCGCGTCCGAGGAGGAAGCACTGCAGAGCACGCTGGCCCCGTTGGTCGAACGGTTCCGAGGCGCCCCAAAATTCATCAACGGCATCATCGTCAGCCCCAACCTA
This sequence comes from Acidobacteriota bacterium, assembly GCA_029263315.1. Taxonomy (GTDB): domain Bacteria; phylum Acidobacteriota; class Thermoanaerobaculia; order Multivoradales; family J023; genus JAJCXR01. The sequence goes on from JAJCXR010000036.1 coordinate 30,462, forward strand.
ACGGGTTGCAAGGATATGCCGTTGGTGGAGGGTTCCGGCAGGTGGGCCCAAGCACCGTCACCTACCAACTTGACGGAGCTCTTGGACCTACTCACGAGGCACTACTTGGTAAGAGCCACTTAGCAGCCTCTGATGCTCAAGCGGTAGAACGAAGAAAGTGCTCAAACGTAGCTATGAGCTCGATCTGCACAGAGCTCTGAATATAGTACGGGTTGACGGAGCGAATTTCCTCCACAGCAGCGATGGCACTGCTCCCACGAAAGACCAGGAAACAGGCGAGGATCGTCCCCGTCCGGCCAAGGCCCGCCTTGCAGTGGAGAACGGTTGGCAGCCCTTGCTCCAACCAGCCATCGATCTTGCGGCATAGGTCGAGGGCCAGCTCAGGGCTGGGCGCCCCCATGTCAACAATTGGGAAATGGAATCCGGTCACTCCGTACTCTGCTAGAGAGCTAGGGTCTACGACCTTTTCGGATCGCAGGCTGACCAGGACTCGACACCCGAGGCTCCGCAGACCCTCCAGATCTTCGCCCAACGGCTGCAGCAACCCTGGCATTTGCATACCGCCCAGTTGATTCTCTAGGGTCCAATAAAAGCTGCTCGGTTTCTTGGGGCCATCGTCGGTTCTTGGGGCGACTGCATGCTGAGCCCACTCTTCAGCCTGAAGCTCCTGTTCGGAAGGCCAGCAATTCCCGGTTCGGACATAGTTTTTTCCCAGGGAGGTTTGAGGTTCCGAGAAAAATCGCTCGCCTGAAGTCACCTCGACAACCCGCCCTGCAACTACCAAGACGACTGTATCGAGAATAGCCCGGGCATGTCTGAGGTTGTGGGTCACCATCAAAACACTGCATCTCGATCGGATCTGCTGGAGGAAGCTCTTGAGGACTGCGACTTCCTGATCGGAGATATCGCGAAGCGGCTCGTCAGCCAAGAGGCAGCGCCCTCCCCCGGCAAGCATCCTGGCCATCGCGATCCGCCGCTGCGCGCCGATGGGTAGAGCGACCACGGGCTCATCGAGCTGAGACTGGAACTCGCTCCACAGGCCCAAGGACTCCAAGTGTTGTCGAACCGTGGCAAGCCGGGCCTCGCTAGCCTGCTGGGCGCTGGGAACATCCGCCAGAACGTTGTCCAAAACGGAGGCCGTATAGAGCCGCTTTTTCTGGGCTAGAAGTGGTGTCAGCCGTTGGCTAGCCTCGCGCTCGGTCTTCTCTAGAAGATTTCTTCCATCAAGAGAGACGTCACCCGTCCGCCAGAAACTGGGCAGAAGCTCATTCCATCGGCTCAGAGTACGCAGAAGTGTGCTCTTGCCAACCCCGGAAGGTCCCATGATTCCCACGATCTGACCGTGCCCGACGTCAAATGAGACATCTTGCAAGATCACACGCTCGAGAAAACCGGCGGAAAGGTGACGAACACTTAATAAAGGACGAGTAGTCATCGTCGAAGCCTTCGGTAAGAAAACAGATCTAAAGGCTTCTAGAGGCCACGCCTTGCCCGAATCATAGAGACCGGCACTAGCAGCCACTACGGTTTCAAAAACCACAATGTCGGCTTCCGCTATGCCTTGGCCTTGCTATCTTGAGTTTCCGGAGTGTTAGCTCTTCTTGGTACACCTTTTCAAAAATACGCTGGTATTCGAGCGCCGATGCATCCACGTCCGCGGCGTTACGCTCGCTGCAACGGAGCCCCACTATGCCTCGCTCGTAAGCCTTGCGGACGCGGCGCCTCGGTGCTCTCGATACGTCACCGTATTTCCGGAAAGGCGTACCTAGTCAGAATAGCATTCTGGCCTCCCCCTTTTGGAAAGGGGGATTGAGGAGGGTTTGTTCTGACGCCGGAGAAAGCAAAAGAATTCCCCCTAGCCCCCCTTTTTCAAAGGAGGAAAGCTTCTTGCAGCGAGCGAGCTCGCTGCATGTCACTAAGTAGGATTAACATCCTGTGGTGAAAGTGCTCCGCGAATGAGAGCGAGCGTTTTTTCGTCAGAACATGGCGCAGAATTGCATGAATATTGGTGATCTTCAGAGATTCTGGAACACAGCTCTGGCGGAAAAGGGCCTCTCTCAACGCGGTCTGACTTTTGCCGCAGGCTGTTACGCCGCCGCTTCCACCAGAGCTGCCTGCTGCCGAGACTTCGACAGCACCATGCCCAGATTGGCGGACACCCGAGTGACGACGACCAGGATCTGGTCTTGGGACTTCTTGCCACGGACAAAAATATGGATAAGGTTTTTTGACGTCATCACGATCTCACGGATATATCGTTCAGGATCGCTCTCGGTGCCCCGAATCTTTTTGAAAATATTCTCGATAGTGGTCACGTTCGGCCCCTGGAAGAGATCGCTTGTGGTCGCAGCCAACAACTCGATCACTTCCTGTGGATGCGAGTCCACCGTCTTGTAGGCAAGCAACATACCAGTGGTCATATCAATATAGCCAGCGGCAAGGCATTCAGGCACATTGTTCACAACATCACGGATAGCATCATTCAAGCTCAATGGAATATCTCCCTTTCTAGGATAACGGTTGGTTGGCGCATGATCATGAAGACGAGAGCAGGGATCTCGGAATCTTGATGCCCTAGGCTTGGCCGGAGTCCCGCGGGGACTCGCGCTCGTCTTTCAGGGCGCCGCTACTGACACCTAGAACTGTAGCAGAGGCAAGAGATACAATAAGCGGAGGTCTCTCTGTATTTTTCCTCCGAACAAAACTGATGTTCAATTGGTTTCTAGCGTTTTCTACGACGGGGCTCGTCCATTCTCAAGAGATTGAGCCCATTGACACCCTCCGCCGTTTCGTAAGAACATCTGAGCTTGGCGGATCTCAGCCGCCGAAGAATAGGAATTCAATGACGCCCCCGGCAGGTCAGGCTAGCCCTGGGCATTGGAAGGGAAACGTTGCGGATGAGTGAGAGTAGATTGCCAGTGAGTCGCTCCGAAGAACACAATAGCACCCCCCGGGCGAGAAGACTGGATCCGGATCCTGAGCTCTGGGAGGCCATTGGCGGCAGGTCAGGTTTGAGATCTGTTTTACAAGATTTCTACACCCAAGTCTATTCCGACTCGCAGCTGGCGCCGTTCTTCGAAGGTGTCCGCCAGGATTACGTTGTCGATAAACAATTTAGCTTCCTGCGCTCGATCTTGACCGGCGAGCGGAATTACTTCGGCAACCATCCACGGAAAGCACATTCCTGGATGGTCATTTCACCGGAACTTTTCGACCATCGTGAGGATCTGCTGGAGACTTCTCTGATACGCCACGGTGTGACAAAGGTGATGGCCTTGCGTGTGCGCCGAATCGACGATGTCTTTCGTAAGGCCATCATCAAGAAGGAGCCCTTCCGCCTCAAAGGCAGGGGCCCGGCCATGGATGGGGAGCTCCAGGCCATGCGTATGGACGTTGGAATCCTATGCGACTTCTGTGAGGCCGAGGTTACAGTCGGAGACTGGGTCTCGTACCATACGCGCACCGGCAAGACATGGTGCTCGGATTGTCGGCCGGTCGGCCCTCGAGGCATAGCCTGATCGCGCCGCCAAGCCCCTGCCTCCCCCAAAACCCAATGAATAAAGGCCCCGGGTTTCCCCGGAGCCTCGACCTCGACGCTGACCGCCACCGAGTGGCGCCCTACATCAGCCGCACCAGCACTGCTTGATGTGCTCGCCGCAGTCCTGAAAATTCCACTGACAACGGTAGTCATACAGCGGTTGACCACCACCACAGAGGGTGGCGCAGTCGGCATGGACGGAACATTCGATACACGTGTTTCCGTAACTCAAGGACAGCTGAGTGACCGGTGCCTGCGGCAGCCCGAAGGCGGCAACCTCTGCCGTCACCGGCTCGGTAGCCTGCGACGGTGCGGCCTTGGCGCTGGCGGGTGCCACTTGGGCATTGCGTTCCACCGTCGTCGATGCGGCACTGGATGCTGCTGCGCTCATGTCTTCATCCGCGAACACCGCCGGGGTCAAGAGCAGCACGGCAGCACACAGGAGCGCACAAAACAGAGTCTTACGTTGCATCACGATTCTCCTCCAAAGATCCTTCAAGGCTTGGTGAGGTTGTGTTTCGCAGGGCCCACGGCGAGCCCTACGACGAGCCAGCGCCAGTCCTTAGGTCGGTAGCTGCGAAAGCACCCGAGCCACGCGGCATGCAAGCCGGCATGTTGCGTCGAGGTCTGCTGGGACGCCGTCGATCGATACCGTCACCTAATTCCAACGCTTACCTTGTAGGCGAGAAGGAAAGACGAAATGAGTCAACTATTTCTCATTAGTTGTACTAAAAAGAAAACCCCCCTGGACCCAGGGGGGACGAAAGAACACAGAGGTCGGCTGTGAAAACTAGCAATTAGGCCGTTAGCAGCCTGTGGTGAAAGTGCTCCGCGAATGAGAGCGAGAAATTTTTCGTCAGAACAAGGCGCAGAATTGCATGAATATTGGTGATCTTCAGAGATTCTGGAACACAGTTCTGGCGGAAAA
>JAJCXR010000037.1 GCA_029263315.1 Acidobacteriota bacterium
CTGGAATGTTGAAGGCGCTCTCAACAAGATGCGCCAACGTAAAGCAGATGCTCTTCGGTCTCGGATCGCACGACTACGAATGGACATCGCAATTCGCAGTTGGCTGAACAACGAGGTCGCTCCCGAGGAACGAGTCTACGCCCTTGCGCAGTGGTCCCATGAGATGGGAATGAGTCTGCAAGACCGAGCCGCGTTGCAGCGTAGGTACTTTGGAATGCTGGGCACTTGCCAGACATCAATGGAGAAGTTTGCCTGCGCCGGGGCTTCTGAGATGGCAGGGACGGGGGAGGTGCTTGATCGGACGTTGGAGTTGGTGCTGGCGGTTGGAGCAGGAGCGGAAGGTTTTTTGAGTTTGATGGATGATGGGATTCGTGTTGCTTCGCTGATGAGCTCTCGGAGTGGACCGTCTGTTAGAACTGGTTTAAATAGACTCTTTATGGGCACAACGGCATCTCACTCTGAGGTCACTGTTTGGCGATCATTGCCTGGAGGAGTTCGAATTCGTCGAGTAGGTCAGTACTGGCTGAAAGAAGTGGATCCGTCAGCTTCTTGGATGCTTCGAAAATGGGGGGCTAGTTCTTTGGAAGCGCAAGCTCGTGGTCTCATTCGCCTGGATGATATGGCCCCAAGTTTCATCTATCGAAACGGGCGCTTGGCTATTCGAGATGCAGGGAAATCGAGGCTTTCGTACACATCACGCAATTTTTGGGAAATCTGGCTTCGCGGTTCCATCCAAATGCGTACGCCCTTCAATGACATCCGGGTAAGAAATATTGGTTCCAATGGGCTAGTTTTTGATCCAGTTCTTCCTCCGATTCAAGAAGGCCTATATTGGGCCGGAGCGGGAGCGGTGGGTGGACTTTGGGCAACAACTTGGTATCTGAATGAGGTGGAATAGGTGTGGTGGATATGGTTCCTTGGAGCGTTGTTTTGGTGGGTTGCTCTTGATCTCTACCGCGGTCATCCCATCTGTTCAAGTAGACTCTCGTTCTGGCTGGGCTTTCTTGCACCAATTGGGGCTGTCGTCTTGAGCATAGTCGGCTTCTTGCAGGTGTTTCGACCGTAGATTGTACCGACTCATCATCAACCCGGCGGGGCATCGCACCGACTCGCGACGTAACGAGATGGGTGTCCCGTCCAGAGTGTCCAGAACCCTCCGCTGGACGATTTGCGCCGCTTTTACGCCTATATTCTCTGCTTCGGGCTCTCCGGGCTCAAGATTCAGAAACCGATCGCCACTCTATTCCCCAATTCTCCCTTCTTCAGCTACTCCATGTAACAACTGACCTCTCCGTGCGCACCTCCGGTCTGGACAGTCGAGTTGTCGACCCGTACACCACCCATTCGCATCCCGTCAGCCATCGGGGAAGTAAAACCCCGTTAGCACGCCGTTCCACTCGCTGAAGTACCACGGCTGTCTCGTTGATCTAGGCACCTTCCCATCCCAGGCTTGACGCGGCGTCCGACCTTCCGAATTGTCGTGGAAACGGATGTGGTTGTTCCAAATCCTGAAAAGATCCAGATTCTCCTGTAACAATTTCCCGACCGACCGCCGGGGGCTAGGGGAGACCTTCCGCTGCGACGTAAGTGGGACCGTCGTTCGTCGGCGAGACGGAGCTGGAGTGGGACGCCAACGGCAATCTGGCCCGCTACGGTGATCGCCAACTGGTCTACGACTTCCGCAACCGCCTGGTGAGCATCCACGAGAACGGCCAGGAACTGGTACGTTACGAGTATGACGCTCTGAACCGTCGGGTCACCGAGCAAGTGGACAGTGTCACCTACCGCACTCTGTGGGATGGCTGGCGACCGGTGGAAGAGTATGCCGATGGCTCGATCGTCGGTCGGCGGGTGTACGGTGGTGGCCTGGACGAGATCCTCAGGTTGGATGTCAAGCTCGATGCGGCCAACGCCGAGTTTGCCTCCTACCTGCCGTTCTACGACACCAGCGGCAATGTTGCGTTGCTGACCGATCTGGAAGGCAGACCGGTGGAGCGTTACCAGTACACGCCCTTTGGCGAGCGTTGGGTGTGGGCGGATTCCCAAGCACCGGAGGTGACTCAGGTGCGTTGGACGGCTGACGCATTGGTGGTGGAGCTTTCGGAAGAGATCCAGCAGAGCGCTCTGTGGTTCTCCGTCCTGGATGATGGGGTGCTGCTTTACAACGAGACTCGTCAAGCGGCGGTGGCCTTCGAGTTGGAGGTACCGGTCACCGTCGGACGCCAGGCCAACCGGCGATTCGTCTTGCGGCCCAAGATCCCCGAGGATCCAGCAGCCCCCGGTAGCCATTGGCCGAGCACCGACGAGACTGTACAACTGATTGTCTCAGCGGCCGCTACGGAGGACTTTTTCGGCAACCAACCCCCCGCGGATTTTGCCTATTCGTTTTCCTGGCCGGTCGATGAGCAAGTGTTGGTGGACGATGCCTCGCCGAGGGTGGAGCAGGTCTGTGTGCTGCCGACGGGTCAGCTAGAGGTGCAGTTCTCGGAAGCCGTCGATGGGTCGGCGGCGCCTCAACGTCTCAGCTTCGACGGAGCTCAGCAGGCATGGGTCGTCTCCGAGGACGGCTACCGGCTGACCAGCCTGGACCCGGTTGCCGAGGGGCCTCACGATCTGAGCATCGCCCAGGGCCCCCTCGACTTGTCAGGTCTGGGCCTCGACGAAGCTTTCGAAACCAGCTTCAACCATCAGCAGGGCTCCGCCGAGCAGCAGATCTTCAGCGCTCCGTTACGGGGCCAGCAAGTGGGCTCCCAGGTGGGCAATCGCTTCGGTTTCCACGGTTTGCTACACGATCGGTCCAGCGGCTTCGTCTATGCCCGGCATCGCACCTACGATCCCGAAATGGGCCGTTTCCTGAGCGCCGACCCGGCGGGCTACGGTGATGGGGCGAACCTCTATCAGTACGGTCTCAACAGCCCCTACAACTACAGCGATCCGACGGGGCAGTACGCCGAGAGCCTGTGGGACCTGGCGTCGTTGTCCATCGGTCTCGCTTCCTTCGCGCACAACACCGACGAAGGCAACGTCGGCATGGCGAGCCTCGATGCCTTCGGTATCGTGGTCGATTCGGTGGCCCTGGCGGTGCCGCTGGTGCCCGGCGGTGCAGGCGTCGCCGTCAAGGCCTATCGCCTAGCGCATGCCGCGGAAGCCCTGAAGACCATCGATCAGGCCCTCAACGTTGGCCAAGGGGTGACCGAAAGCTACGGCGCCTTCCACAACGGTGACGAAGGCTGGGGCTCCTTCTACGGCGGCATGGCCGCTTTGGGTGCCGGTAGCCTGGCGAAGCAAGGTATGAGCGCCAAGGGGCTGACCCGCGCTTCGGCGCCCATGGCCCGCGGCGACGTGCCGTCACCGGGGCGCGGCCGTGGTTATCAACCCGCCTGTCCGACCCGCTGTTTTGGTGGCGGCACCCCAGTGCTCACCGAATACGGCGAACGGCCCATCGAGGCCATCCGCGTCGGCGATCGCATCTGGGCCCTCAACCACGTCACCGGAGAGCACGAGCTTGCGGAAGTCGTCCACCTCTTCGAGCGCGACACCCACGAGACCTACCTGCTCACCTTGGGCAGCGACCAACTCGTCGCCACCGGTGATCACCCCTTCTTCGTCGACGGTCGGGGCTGGCGCAAGGTCGAAGACCTGCAGCTGGGGGAGAGGCTGGTCAAGGCTGACGGCAGCGTCCTGAGGTTGACCGCCAAGCAGCTCGTGGAGCAGCCGGCGAGGGTGTACAACTTCGAGGTTCGGGGCCTGCACAACTACTTTGTTGGGCGGGAACAGGTTTTGGTGCATAATTGTGGGGGAGGGGGAGGTGATTACAAGGCAAGCAGGTATGTCCGATTCGATGACTATGTGGGGCCCGTCACAGATATCAAGCTCCAGAATGGTCAGGTCTACGCGCTGCTGCCCTACTCTAGGTATTCGAACTCTCGGCGTTGGAACCGATTGTCTGGAGAGGCTCGAAATAGTTCTAATTCCGAGAGTCATCTACTTAATAAATTGCGCATGGTTACTGGCAGGCCGTATCCGACGAAACGTGGGTTTGGTGGCCGGCAACAACCATATGACCCAAATCGAGGAGGGCGCTATTTACCTTTCCGTGCGAATCCAGGGTTGGGGCAGTCCCCTGCCGCCTGGTTTGCGCGAGGTTTTGCCGAAGGCAGCGTCATTTCAGAAGTTACAAGTGTTCCCGAGCCACAAACTAGACCTCAGCAAATGGGTCAGATTGCCGGTCAATTGTTTTCGACGTTGAAAGGTTTATTCTGATGACAATGGCCATTATGATCTCGCTCTTGCTGGTTTTTGCATTGTTCTGGTTTTTCTCTCCTTGGTCTTCTTGGCCGTATGTCCATAAAGTTTGCTCTCGCGATATTGAGAAATATTTAAATATTCTTCTGCGGCAGGGCTATGACGGCGGTTTGATGTTTATCAATGTTGATAAGAGATCTGAATTTATACAGTTTGTAAAATATATCAGCGGAGATGAGGTGCGGTTGCAGACGGGTTTTCCGATTGCTAGGTGGTCTGAGAAGTACGAAGAGCGGTTGATTTCAGTGCTTGCAGAGCATTCATTTCCCTATGAAATCACGGAGGTTGGAAAATCGCCGTCAGTTTCTCGCTTTTACGATATTGATTTTAGAAATAATGCGTCAGATGCCGCGCGTTACGGCAGGGTCATACTTGCTGAATTATTCGACATAGGAGACGACTCAATAGTCAAGGTTCATTTTGAAAATGTTGGCCCTGACGATGAATGGCTAGCTGAAGCGAGAAAAAGAGCATCTTCGAAAGATTGATCTGCCTCGTTCACTGATTATGCCTTCCGACGGTCGGCATTGCTGCTCCTCTCAAACCAACGCAAAGGGTGGATCGTCCCGCCCATACGGTCCCCTCCCCCTTGGCAGAGCGGCGGTGGAGAGCGTGACTTTGGACGTTAGTCTATCGCGGCGCCAAGAGCCGATCCGAGGCATGTGGCATGGGCGATGCGGGAGATGCAGTGTCAGGCGCCTGGTCGCACCGCGCAAGGGCTACCTGGAGGAAGTCCGCGTCGGCGCCTCCAGCCAGGAGCTGATTGTCCGCTCCGAGACCGACACCCGCGACAGCGTGTTGGAGGTGCGGAACGCCGCCGTGGCGACCTCAACGAGAGCGCGCTGCGCTCCATCTACGACGCGGCAGATCGCTTGCAACGGGCCGAGCGGCGACGGGATGAGGCCTTGGAAACCGCCTCCTTGCCCGGCGTGCCGACCTCCTTTGATTTCACCTACGATGCGGTCAATAACCTACTGTCAAAGGAAGAGACGGCACTGTGCTCGGTCGAGCGCACGGAAGTGAGCCTGTACCGGCCACAGTGTTCACAGCACTCGACTGCCGAAATCGGGACCTGAAGATCTCTCGAATGACGAAAATTGATCTGTGTCTCGTTCAGAGTGTCCAGAGCGCTCTGCTGGATGATTCACAGCATTCCCATGCCCCGCTTCGACCCAGCGGGCTCAAGAATGCCTCTAGCCTACCATCACTTTCCTCGTATTCCCGCCGTTCTGGCGCCCTTTCAAGTGTACGACCGGGCACATAGGTAACACTTTAGACCGGGAACATGGGTAACACTTTTCGTGAGTCGGTGTTGCCAGTTGCTCCGCTCTGAGGTTTCTTGCCCCTTACTTTCCAAAATGCCCCTAGGCGGCGACCTCGCCCGCCAGAGCTTCCACGACACCGACGGTAGCGAGCTCACCGCCAGCGAAGTCGGTCGCGACAGCGGCGGACGAGCCATCGTGCAAACGGATCGCCTCACCGCCAAGGACGGCAGCAGCGAGACGCGGCAGACCGTCACCGAGCTCAACGAGCTGTCGCAGCCACGGCGCACGGTCGACGCAAACGGCAAGGAATTCATTTACCGATACGACAGCGCCCAGCGCTTGGTGGCGGTCCACAGCCTGGCCGACGGGCAAGCCGTCGAGGTGAGCCTCGACG
>JAJCXR010000038.1 GCA_029263315.1 Acidobacteriota bacterium
CGTCGGGGTCATCTGTGCCAACAAATGCGGCCCTGGCGGGCTCCGGTTTATTCCGGGCTGCTCCGCAGGCGAATTTATCTGATCACGAAATACATTGGGACATCAGCCTGTGGCGGTCACGGAATAGGCCGGGGTTTTACACAAAGGCCGGTCGACCCTTCGGGGGATTGAGACACATTGCCAAGACGAGCCCGAGAGCCACCCAGAGGGCGTCGCAAAGGCCGGTCGACCCTTCGGGGGATTGAGACACATAGCTCAGTAACCCGGAAGGTTGCATGTCCAATTTGCGTCGCAAAGGCCGGTCGACCCTTCGGGGATTGAGACCTCGATCAACAATTGGGGCCGTAGCGACCCTGGGGGGCATGTCGCAAAGGCCGGTCGACCCTTCGGGGGATTGAGACACTGGCACTGTCAAGGCAATCTCCCTATCGAACGATCCGTCGCAAAGGCCGGTCGACCCTTCGGGGGATTGAGACACTTTTCAGTGCCAATATTGAGGTGTAGGCCTCGGCGTTGTCGCAAAGGCCGGTCGACCCTTCGGGGGATTGAGACAAAGCCTCCTCGGCCACTGCTGTTGTTGAATCCGCCTTCGAGTCGCAATGGCCGGTCGACCCTTCGGGGGATTGAGACAAGGTTCTCTTCGCTCGTACAGAAGCTACAAGCTCCTGCGTCGCAATGGCCGGTCGACCCTTCGGGGGATTGAGACTGCTAAAGCAACTTTTTTTCTGTTCACTTTTCTACTCGTCGCAAAGGCCGGTCGACCCTTCGGGGGATTGAGACTCTTCACCCGGAGCGAGATTAAACTCGCCCTCTCCCGGTCGCAAAGGCCGGTCGACCCTTCGGGGGATTGAGACACGTTCTTGGGTCTTGGTGCCACGGAATGCACACTGCACGGTCGCAAAGGCCGGTCGACCGTTCGTAAGAGTAGGGACCCCAGCGCCATACGGGATTCTCATTCCGCGGTCTCTGGGGCCCCCTCTTCCGAACCCGGCGTGGGCCTTTCGGTACCCACCGGGCTCTCCATAGATGTTGCCGTGAAGTTGAAAGACCACCGATTCGATGATCTTTAGCTCCGCGGGTACGGCTACTTCGCTTGCTCTGGAGCCACTGCCAATCGGCAGCGGATGCCACATACATGGCTTGCCCCAGCGACTCGGTAGCTGTACGCATCTACTGCTCCCCTTCGCCATGTGCGTGGCTTTCCCACGCTCGGACTACTACGAGAGCTCCGCCCTCCACTCGGAACATCACCGGACTTGGCGGCTTGCCTGGCATCACGGCCCAGGCGTCCGAGTTGGAGCTCCTTGTTCAATGAATCGACCCTTGGCACGGTAGGCGGTCAGCTGTATCCCTGGTTGCGCGGACGACCTTCCCAATCGGGTCCTGGAGGTCGCATATCCATGGCGGATACACCCAGTTGGCATTCCCCGAGCCAACCAGATTCGGGCAACATCCCCTTGCGGGTTGTCTTTCCATACAGAGACTTCCGGCACTGACTTCAAATTGGCAGACAATCATCTGCTCCTTCTTCGCCCTGGTACCTGTGGTAGCCCATCGCCGACGTATCGACACGGACATTTGAGGCTGCTCGGCTCTTGCAGGTAGACGCACCAGCGCCACGCCACCATGTCTCGACGATCGCGGTCGGACACCTGCAACCACTTCGCCGGCGCGGCGGATGCAAGCTCGACTTGTTCGAGCAACTCGCCACAGAGCTTGCCGGGGGCGTGATCGAGGATGTCCTGACCCGGTTCGGCTTCGACGCCATCCCGGCGCAAGGCCTGGCGCAGGTGTACGGCGACGCTCTGGCCACCGGCCAGAATCAGTTGATCGGCGAGCGCCCGTGGCAACGTCGGCTTGCGGCTCGAGGTCGGCAGCCGGACTGGGTCGCGACATCGAACACGAGCCGCGGGTACCCAGCTGTCCCGTCGTTTCGGGAGCGCCAATCGAAAAATAACGAAAAAAATCTAGGAATCGAAAAGTTTCGTTATATTGAATTCTGTCTAAGCTCTTTGTAGACAGCTGCTTAGCCTGCGTGGGTTCGCTATTGCGCATAATTCTATGCGTGGTGATTTTTCGCTATTTTTCGATTCGGGGGCCTTGGGCCAGAAAAGGCGCCGAATTAATGGCCCAGGCATTGGCCCTGATGAGTACGCAGAAACCGAGTGTCCCAACCAGGTTAATCGGAGCCGGGTTTGAGATTCTTGAGATGCTCTGGGTCCACCCACGCCACTCGGATCGTGTCTCCGAGCTTACGAAAATCTCCGTCCGTCGTCAGCAGCAGTGCATCGAGAGCTTGCGCCAGTCCGCAGTCGCTGCGTCCACCGTCGCTGACACCGTCTGGCACACCGTCCCTGACACCGTGTCGGACACCAGTGTCACTCCACCGTCGCCGTAGAGGCGCCACCTGAGGGAGCGACGAGGGACGAGTCAGCGGCCGCGTGCGGGGCCAGCGCTAACGGCTGCCTGTCACAGCGATCAGCGGCTTTCAGAAGTGCTGGATTCTGGCGGTCCACCGCATTTTGGAGAATCAAGGTCACTCGATCCCAAGGACCGACCTACTGAGAATCGTCCGGTCGCAAGCATAGGTAGGCCGATTGAGATCCAGAGGGCAACAAGTGGCCTCATCGGGGAGCGGTGACCTCCTTCGAGTCACCAAGTCTGGGGCGACTACTCCCTGATCGTCCCTGGGGGATGGGCAGGCCTGGATGGGTCATTTTGTAATTTTTTTGGGTAGTCAAAACTCAGTTAGCACTCGGATTCGTGGTCTTTAGCGATACTTCTGGTCGTTTCATTTGAAATTCTAAGTGCCATGGCCTGTTCCGGCCTTGAGGTCAAATGGCTAAACACTGGATGGATATAGATTTATGGGTTCTGCGTAGCGCTCTTGGGTCGAGGGGCATGGATGGGTCACTTCTCCCCGAAAATATTTTGGAGCGTTTCCAGAATGCAAACACTGGTGCAAACTGAGATCGGCATCGAAGGGCTGGGCTAAATGGGTCATTCTGACCCTTGGCGAGCTGAGGTTGAGGGCCACAGATCGAGATCAGAGGAACTGAACTCAGCGACTGGAGATGGCTCTGGTGGCGAATGTCGTTGGGGGAGAGGCCGAGTCTGCCGGCAAGTGAGCCGGCGTTGGCTCTCGATTCGATTCTGGTCGGGTTGCGACTCTGGCCATCGGAGAGCTTGGTTCTCGAGCCTTGGAGCGGGCTGGGAGTGCGGAGGTCTGGGACAGTCAATCGGGAGCTGGAGGCTCTGGAGCTCATGGGTGTGGTTGGACCCGTTGGCAGGTTGGTTGGATGGGCGCTTGGTCTCCAATCCGTCGTTGAGAGAGCTTCTGGAGCCGGTTTCCGCTCAGGAATCCGTTGGGTGATCTGTGATGTCCCCAAACAGAAAAAGATCTGCCCCGAATCTCGCCGGGATTGGCGATCATCGAGGGCAGATCTATGGCTCTCTGGACCTTGGACTGGTTGGTGGGGAGAGTTGTTGGCCAAGGGATTTTGGTTGGCTGGTAATCGAGGTCCAGCCCATTGTTCAGGAGCCTTCTGGAGACCGTCTCACCTCAGCGTCCTGGAGAGCCTGGATGGAATACCCCAAGACAAAACAAGATCTGCCCTCGAATCTCACCGACTGGGTGAAATTCGAGGGCAGATCTTGGTTGGGTGATTTTGGAAAGCAGCTCTGGTCTGGCCGAAGATCAGGCAGGATTCAGAAAATATTTACATGCACACGCGAGGGCCTAACGTTTGTGGGTCGGGCGCTGGGGCCGTCGTTCCTGGTAATACTCGGTCGTTTCTGGAGTGGAAGATGGGGAGGAGGGGGCGTTTGGGGTGGTCCAGACGTAGAAAAGCCCTCCGCGCCAGAGGGCGGGAGGGGCTTGGAGGGCTTGGGGAGCTGGTGGGTCGTGTCAGGTGGCGGGGGTCTCGGCGGGTTCAGAGGTCATTCGGAAGCCGATCAGGCCGTCACCGTAGCGAATAGCATCGAAGGCGACGGCTTTCTCGGTCGGAATGCCGTTATAGGTAAAGAACCGCTTACCACTCACCAGGCGGTTCGGGCTCTTGACCTGCGTGCGGAGCAGATAGGCGCCGGGGGCGTCGTCAGATGCGGCCCGGACACCGACGGTTCCGGTCGAACGGGGCGAAGGCCATCAATCTACCGCACCGAACGGTGATCTGCGGGGCAGCCTTCATCCGACCAAGGAGGTTCTTTTCAGCACCTCTAGCGACTCAGTGGTTTAGCGGCGCTGCAGAGCGGCATCCGCTGCAAGCACATGTTAGGGGTCGGCTGCATAATCTCGACCCCATTCATCGAGGCTAGTTACCTTACCCGGACCAAACCACTTGGCCGCTTCGACTTTTGCAGCCTCGATATCCGGAAACGATAGATCTCTAAGCACGGCAAAGTCATGACACCGCTTTTCGGAAGAAAATGCTTGTGTTGTCACGCCAGTGGCTTGAGAGGTGCCGCATTTGACAGCTGCGCACTTCATCAAGTGCTGGAGTATTCGGATGCGTTCAGCACGGGGTTTTTTCGATGCGAGAAAGACCAGAGGCCCCACATCTGGAAAGCGGTAAATAAGAGTGAAGGAGATAGGCTTGGTATCAGCCGCGTGGAGTTTCTCAAAAACCTTCTCGCCGAATTGCGCTCTCTCTATGCGAGTGAGACGGCCAAGGCGTTGCACGATCTCCCAGTATTCTAAGCCACCTGATGGACCCGATGGCGAAGCTTCTGCTGGATAGACGTTGGGGTCCTCGCTGCGTGGGTCGAAGTCGATGCAGGAGTGGACTTGTCCAATAATTAGATCGATCACGTAGCTCGACTTGATCCGCTCATCCCGCTCTCTCCACTCCGCTGCAAGTTTTGCTCGGACCCCCTCCCACAGCCCTGGCTCGACCGCCAACATTCCACTGTCGCTCTTGAGCACCTTCTCGATATCTAGAAATCGCGTCTTGAATAAGCCAAAGAGGTCGAGTTCTGACACAAACGGAATGATCTTTTTTCCGGCGAACAAATTGCCGCGGCACTCGAGGTAGTTCACAAAATCTGGCGGCGTGTCCTGCTCGTTCACAATCTGCCTGAAGTCAGGAGCTCTTAGTATATGGACTGGTATACCGTTGACCTCGGTATAGCCTCCCATACACTCCACTTGTTCGACGAGAGACTCACCCCCTGTGGTTATGACATCGAATACCACAACGCCAATGATCTTGCGAAAGGGTCGGCCGCCAAGTGGGATGGGTGCTCCTCGGAGGGTGCGCGCAGTCTCAAAGGTCCCCGATTCGAAAGCTCGGCGAACAGTCTTCACCTGCTCTGCCGCTTCGCTCACCTTTTTTGCGATTCGATTGAGTTCAGGGCCGCCCTCTTCTATCTCCCTGCTCTTAGTCTGGCGTGTCTTGACTTGTAAAGCGATCAGCGTATCGCCTGACGGGACAAGCGCATCAGCCGCCTCACGCAGCTTCCCTTTTTGAGTTCGAAACATCGGTGATGCGAGAACATAGTCCTTTAGGAAAATGTCACCGCAGAGGTCGGTGATCTCAGACTCGAAGCTCTTGCCGTAGTCACTCATCGTTGCCCCTTCCCTGCGATGGTTCCATTCATCACCGCCAACTGAAAACCGCAGCTCTCAGATTGGCCGGTGGATGGGCTGGTTCGTTGGCTCGATCGATACTTTTTCGTCAGCTCTCTTGTAGCTGCCAAGGAAACTCTAAATCATTCCATCCGTCATATCTTTCAAAGTCAACTCAATCATTTCCTTCGCCTTCTCTTGGAGAGATCTTTTCCTAGGATCATCTTCTGCCATATTCTTGATTCTAGCCGTCAATTTTTTCAACTTCCGATCTCGCCGGGCTTTTATCAGTCGCCGAAACCATTTGAAAATACCTTGACGGCCCTTCCAGGCCAATCCCATGAGGCCGATGATTATTGATAGGGCCCCAAATCCAGCAACCCATCGCCACCCGGGGAAGCCCTTAGTCTTGCGCAACACCAAACCAATGGAGAACAGACCTACAGCAACAGGTAGTGCGACGTCAAAAAGTATACGCAGAGTTCCTACGCGAGCAACTTTCTTGGCAAACTTGGCCTGTTCAGATAAGGCTGCGACCCTCTTGAACTTATCGTCTGCCAGCATTTGAGTGAGCCCATCAGCACCGGGGTTCTTCCACTTAGATTCAGCAGCCTTGTAGTCCCGAGTAGCACCATCGAGCGTCGGTTGCAAACGAGCTCTTGCCTGAGCCTGAATCGTAGAGCGCCTTTTCAAATCCGCCCAAGCATAGACAATGAAACCAATAACAAAATATGTAAGTACCCCAATTAACAAATACAGAAGACTCTTTTCTTGGGCGGCTGTTACAGTAATGCCGAAGGCTTCTATCTCTTCAGGAACAAGCCCTCCACCAACCACAGCTAGCCCAACAACAGAGGCCCCTAGCAATCCACGTCGCTCCCGCCTTGTTACTTCTGTGAGCGGATCCATAAAGGTTGGGTCTACCACAGTGTCGAGCGGAGTTTGGAGTTGTTCAGACAATCTAAGTTTCCCTTCCTACAGAATGTCAGCGAAAACTGTCAATCGACGTGTCCACGAAAAAGGGTCATAATGTCAGCCCTGTGTCGTCTAAGACGAACCGAGAATCGTCACCGGAAACCCTTCGACTTCCTGTCTCCGCTGGCCTGCGAACAGCTTAGCCAACCGACGTGGCCCGGTCAATGGCGACACTTGTTGTCGGAAACCCTCCGGCACACTCGTAGCTCAAGAACCAAGGAGACTACCAGTACGTCACCGTCATCACATCGAACCTCCATGCTAGTCAATGGCGTGATCCCAAGCCTCCGCGAAACAACATCCTATTGCCACCTCTGCCGACTTCGGTGGTTGACTACCCCGAATAGAGCCGGATCGCAGTCTTATGACTATCTCTACTCCACAAGACATGCTTTGAGGAACGGGGATCCTAGCGTGCAAGGAAAGACGCAGTGAATCCCCCCGGGCCGTGTGGACTGGAGGTGATTGGAGCACTTGAGGAGCTGGCAGTTGGCGTCAGGCAGCCTGGACCTCGACGGCTTCACCGCTCATCCGGAAGCCAATCAGGCCGTCACCATACCGGATCGCGTCGAAGGTGACAGCTTTCTCGGTCGAGATGCCGTTGTAGGTGAAGAACCGCTTGCCACCGACCAGGCGGTTCGGGCTCTTGACCTGCGTGCGGAGCAGATAGGCACCGGGGGCGTCATCAGAAGCGGCCCGGATACCAACGGTTCCGGTCGAGCGGTCGTAGGCCAGCTGCACTTTTTCGACGTCAGCACCGAGCATCTCAGCCGCGGCGGCGGTCAGAACCATCAACCCGCCGCGACGGACGGTGATTTGCGGTGATGAGCTGCTCTCGGACAGGTTGCCTTGGAAGAATTCGAAGGCCGGGACGGTGGTGGCGGACTCAATGGCGGTGGTTTGGGTCGAGGTCTTGGTGGTGGTTTTGGCCATGATCGTCTCCTGTTGGGTTGATTGCGGGGCGGTTTGTCGTACCCCCGTTGTCGATGTATAAGGACTACCCGCGAACGCGGCGAGTGGTCAACGGGCAACGTCGCGTTATTCCGGGATTTCTTCGTCATTCGCGACAGATCTCTCCAAAGCGTGCTGCCGAAGGGGCTCCGCGAGGTGATTCAGACCGGGCCTCTGGGATCTCCCAGGCCCAGGCCATGCCACCCATGCGGGCCAAGGGAGATCTCCCGTCCCACCGGCCCTGGGGAACCTCTGGACCACTCAGATCTGCCCTCGCCGGGCCATTGAGATCCACCGGCCCAACCCAGCCACGATCAGATGATCGACCAAGCGAATCCCCACCACTCGCCCTGCTTCTTCGATGCGCTGGGTAAACGCCAAGTCATCGGCCGACGGGGTCGGGTCTCCTGAAGTGTGGGTGTGAAACAGGATGATCGACGATGCCCGGTGGTGCAACGCTGCCCGGAAGACCTGCCGCGGCTCGACGTGGATGCGCTTGATCGTGCCGCGAAAGAGCTCGCGGTCGGCGATGAGCTGGTGGCGGACGTCGAGAAACAGCACGCCCATCACTTCTTGATCAGCGCAGCCGAACCGCAACGCCACGTAATTGGCGACGACGGCGGGGTGGTCGAGGATCTGCCGATCCATCAACTTCGTTCGGCCGAGGCGAGCGGCGAGCTCACGCGCAGCGAGGAGGATCGCTACCCGCACGTTGCCGATGCCTTGACGGTCGAGCAGTTGCTCGTCGACTTCCCCCAATCCCGCCAGACCGCCGAGGTCTTGCAGCAGATCATCGGCCAACCGCTTCGCCGACCGACCGCGGCAGCTGGAGTGCAGCAGGACCGCCAACAGCTCAGCGTCCGACAGCGACCCCGCCCCGTCCCGCAAGAGACGATCCGGCAACCGCTCACTCACTCGTCGACCTCCTGCAGCAGCCGATTACGCTCGGCGTGGCGACGGCACAGCGCGTCGTCGTCGAGGTAGGCCAATGACTCCAACGTCTCGATGGCGTCGGCCAACAGATCGCCACGGACGCAACGGACGCCGTCGCCGATCTCCTCGAGCAGCTCGAATTGGTCGCCCGGCTTGGGGATTGTCGCTGCCAGTGTGCCAAGCCGTTGGTCGATCTGGCGCAGGTCGTTGGCCAGGCTGGCGATGATCCGTCGAGCCATGTGGAAGGTCTGCCGACGTTGCCGGTGGACATCGAGTGAGGTGGGCGTGTTGCGGGAAACAAAGAGGGTCGTCATGGGTCCGTTCTCCCAAGTCTTGGGGCCCGCTCATCGATCCGTGGGCCCCGGTGGTTGATGGGCCATGGGAAATATGCCGGACAGACTTGGGAGTCAAAGAAACCGAGGGCTGGGCCGGGTGTGGATCTGGGTGGCTCACGATGGTTCTGTCTGTGCTTTCTCGGAGGCGTTGCGGGTCGGGTATGGCAACGCGGACGCCTGGAGCATCCGCCGCATCTTGCGGTCGAACGGATAGACGTACTTGAGCTTCGCCGGCATCTCGACGCGTCGGGCATTCGGATCGACGGTGCGCCGCAACGTGGCGACACTCTGGCCGCCAGGGCCGTAGCGATCGTAGGCGGTCCGCGGGTGGACGATCTCGCCGAGGATCTTGAGGTAGGGCTGTTTCGAGGGGCCGAGGTAGATGAAGTTGGTGGCCTGGTAAATGGTGCCGACGTGGCCTTCCTTCATGTCGGCGTACGACACCACCAGGCGCAGCCCCGGTGATTGACGTTTGAGCAGCTTGAGGCTTGTGGCGACGCACTTCGAGGTTGGCCAGTGGCGGTTCGTGGCGGGCGCCAAAGCCACGCGGACGAGCTCGCAGGCCTCCGTCGGTTGTAGACCGAAGGGGCTGGCCAAGTGACGGTTGGCGCCGACGCCGTAGACGATCGCGCCGACGAATCGCCCTTCCTCCCAGACACCGAAGCGCACCAGCTTGCTCGATGGCATGGCGCGAGAGTAGTGCCAGCGGTAGACCGCGGCTTTCGCCGCGTCGTAGGAGCAACCGGCGATCGTCAGCTCGGGTTTGTCGCTCATGGCTCCCAGCTGTGACCGCACTCGGGGCATACGATCGGCTCCTTCTGATCGAGCCGCGGTTGCTCCTCGAGGTCCTCGGGCTCGAAGTCCGGTCCCTGAAGCAACGACGCCACCTCCTCGCTGTCGAAGCTAGCCAGCAGCTCTCCGGCCTCGGGTGTGTCCTGCAACACCGCCTGCAGGCCCGCCTCGTCCCAGATGGCCAGCAGGTCGTTGAAGCCCAGGTTGCCACCCAGCAGACCCAGGTTGTTGTGATCGATGGCGAACGCCACCGCCGCGGACCGGCTCTCGGCATCGACACCGAAGATGACGGGCACCGCCCACTCGCCAGAATCGAGCACACCGATGCCACGGGGTGGCTCGAGTCCCTCGGCTTGCATGCGTTCGAGGGCCTCGGTGCGGCCGTTGCCGTAGACCAGGCCGTCAAGCTGGGCGTCGTACTTTGGCGGATCGCCGAAGCCGTGGGTCGTGATCGACTCGATGAGGGCGTCGAGGTCGTGCAGCTTCGGATTGGCGTCCCAGCGTTGAGCCTGGGAGAGGGGGACGTAGCGCAGCTCAAGGGTGTTGTTGTCCATGCTTGGAGGGTAGGCCGGGCGAGGGTTGGAACATGCCGAGTCGGAGCCCTGCCGGCCATCAGCACCGCCCCCGCGCCATCTCGATGGCACGAGCGAACGTGACGTCCCGCTGCCGAGCTTTGTACACCGTCGAGTAGTTGATGCCGCACAGCTCCGCCGCCAGCTTGGCGCCCTTGCCCTGGCGAATCAGCTGGAGCACGGCGGCTTGCCAGATGCCCGGATGTTTGTGCGTGCTGGCCAGCTCGAAACCGTCCTCGAGGTCGTCGATCTTGGGATCGGCGCGACCAACTCGACCGATTAGCCGCAGGCCGAGGTCGTCGCATTCCCGCAGGTGCATGGCACCGCCCACCGGGTCCCCCACCGTCGCCGAATCGCCAAGCTGCGGCGCCAACCAGGCGAGCAGCGAGCTTCGAGGATCGGGCGCCGCTGGCGGATCGACGCTATCCGGCCGAGCCGAGCCCCAGAGCAGCACCCGGCCACCGTCCAGGCCGCCGAGACCCTGCCAAAACCAGCCCGCCACTTCCAACGCATCCGCCACCAGCTGACCCCGTCGAAAATGGATCGCCACCGCCAGGCGAGTGCTGTCGACCGCCAGCAGCCGCATCTCCGCCAGCCAACCCGTGCACCACAGCGAGAACGCCGAGCTCGGCAGATCCGGCACCCGTTTGTCGTCGAGATCGGCGACCACCGCGTCCAACCGTCGATGGCCTTGCAACGACCCAAAGAGCACATCCGCCGACGCCAGGACGTGCATGCGTGTTGGGTCCTCGCGGCTCGTCGCCGTCCAGACCTTGCCCGGTCCCACCGTCAGGCCCCCAAGGCTCGGTCGAGAATCCTGCGGATCTGCCCGGCCGTCAGCGCAATGTGGATCGCCGCACTGGCTGCCCGGCGCTGGTCGTCCGACAGGTGGCCCGAGATCTCGTCGTTGGCCAGCGACTTCAGGGCCACCTCCTTTTCCAGCTCGTAGTCGTCGATTTCCAGCTCCGGGTGCTGGTGCAGGTGTCCGCGTTCCAGCTCTCGCAGCCGGAGGTCGACCCACTTCAGCCGGTAGATGTCGGTTCGCAGGCCGTCCGCCAGGGCCGCCTCGATCAGCGAGCTTGGGATGCCGTCGTCGATCCACGAGTCCACCAGCTCGATCTCCGACACCTCCAGCTGCCGTCGCAAGACGGCCCCCGCCTTGTGGATCAAGACTTCCCGCTCCCATCCTTCGGCGGCGTCGTCTCGCGCGGGCGCGCCCGCGTCTGAGCAAGCCCGCCTGCTCTTCTCTGAGGTTGGAATTTGGATATTGGAAGATGGAAGATGGAAGATGGAATGTGGGACACCGTCCCCGACACCGTGTGCTACACCGTCCCTGACACCGTGTGCCACACCGTCCCCGACACCGTGTGCCACACCGTCCTCGACACCGTATCCCACACCGTCCTCGACACCGCCTAGAAGACCGTGGGATGGGCGTTTGTGGGATTCTGGCGGATCATCGATCGGGGCTGCGTCTTCGGCCATCTCGGAGGGCTCCGTCGATGTCTCCGACATCTCCACCGGGGTCTCCGACACCGTCTCCACCGGGGTCTCGAACAGAGTGCCGACCACGGTGTCCGGCACTGTCTCGGACACCGTCCCCGACACCGTGTCAGACACGGAGGAAACCCGCATGGCAGCGGGCGCCACGGCGTCGAGGTAGCGGACGTCGTCGGTTGCGCCTTTAGGGTGAACATGGGTGGCGCCGTTGGGGTGATGATCACGACGTTCATCGGACGCTTCATCAGCCAACCGAACCATCGTCTCGGGAATCGCATCGAGCCAGGACGTCCCCTTCTCGGCTCCAACCTGCTCCGCCCGTTCCCGCACCATCGAGACCGCCCGATCTACCCGGCGTCGCACCAAGTCCGTGCTCGGCAACAGATCGATGATCCGTCCCCAGCCCATGACCACCGACGGATTAGCCGGTTCCTCCAAATAGTCGGCCGAAAGCGCTACGCAGCGCTTGCCGACTTCGATCCGTCCAATTGCCGCCAAGTCCCGCAACGCCACGTCACAGCTTTGGCGGTCGAGGTCACATTCGTCCGCCAGGCCGCCGACCGTCATCCGGAGCAACCCCAGCGAGGTCATCTGCGGATGGGTGATCAAGTGTAGATAGACGAGCCGAGCGTCCTTCGAGAGATCGAGAAACGCCTCGTCGTTGTGGTGGTCCGTGCCGACCAGTCTTTTGCGCACGTCGAGTCCTCCTGCTGCCCAAGTGGGCGTCGTTGTTCATGGGGAGCCCGTGGTTCAGAAGGAACCAAGGGCGGAACAGCGAGGCAGGAGAGAAGGTGGGCCACGGGCCCGAGATAGGGCCCCAGCTCGGGTCCCAGAATGGGCCCCAGAATCCAGGCAGGGGGAATCGACGGGGCGGAACTTTTCGATTTGGACCAAAATTGGACCAAAATCAGCAAGATCCGTCCACGCAGGCTTTTGCCTGTGTGTATCTAACTGTTTTGTTTTGAGAAGTTTAGGAGTGGTGCCCAGACGCGGATTTGAACCACGGACACCCTGATTTTCAGTCAGGTGCTCTACCAACTGAGCTATCTGGGCACTCCCTTGCGGGACGAGGATTTTCACCGAAGCCCGATCTCAAGTCAAGGTCAAGTTGGAGGATTTTGTTCTCGACTTTGGCCTTGGCTTCGGCACTACAATAGCCGGCATGGAATGTTGGCGAGCTCAGAAGGGCCTCCAGGTGTTGATCTGCCGAGGGTTTTGGACGGTCCTGGGTGGGTTGTTGCTTTGCTTGGGGAACGCGGCGCCGGGCGAGGCTTGGACGCAGGCTAGCCAGGAGAGCATTGCCTTGGACGCGGCCCGTTTGGCGCCTCCTGATTTGTATCGCCAGTTGCGGCGCAATCGGGCGGCGTATCTACAGGGGGTGGGGGAGCCGTTTGCCGAGTACCGGGCTGAGTTTCACCAGAAGCATGCGGACGGCAGTGGTCGCTTGGATGAAGCTCTTGGCTTGGCGGTGGAGAAGGCGATTTTGTCGATCCAGCTGCTGCGGCCGTTCAATGAGATCAGTTACCGCCTGGGGGTGGTGTCGCACTATGTGGCGGACTTGAACAATCCGTTGCACAGCAGCCAAGGGGACCCTGCGGAGGGGCGCTATTATGCCGACTATCTGCGCTATGTGGAGAGTGCCCAGCCGCGGTTTGCGGTGGTCTTTTATGGCTTTGACGCGCAACTGGACGACTCGGCGGAGCTGCGTTTGATGTGGCAGGAGAGCCTGGAGCGTAGCCGCCATTTCTATGGTTTTGTCGGGCGGGAGTATCGCCGGGTAGGTTTCGCCTCGGGGCGTCGCAGCTTCGACGACCGCTCGGCGGCGTTTGGCATCGCCAGCCTGTCCCACAGCCATGCGGTGAGCGATGTGGCGGGGGTGTTCCGTTATATCTGGCTGCAGGCGGGTGGGGTCGACAATCGGCGGGTTTTTCCGCTCAAGGGACGCGATATCGTGCCCATCCCGCGAGCCGCTCCGTAGGACTGGGACGCCGCTGCCGCTCGACCGGCCATGGCATCCTCCCGGGGCCTGGGATATATTCTTCTCCTCGAGCGACGCAAGGCCTTCGCTGGCCCTTGAAGGCCGGTTACCCCCTACGAATTTCCACGGACAAGACACCCATGCTGCCGATTCAACGTGCGTTGATTTCTGTGTTCGATAAAGACGGTCTCGAAGAATTTGCCCGCGGTCTGAGCGCCATGGGGATTGAAATCCTGTCGACGGGGGGGACCATGAAGTTCCTCCAGGCGGCTGGGATTCCAGTGGTGCCGGTGTCCGATGTGACGGACCATCCGGAGATCCTCGGTGGCCGTGTCAAGACGCTACATCCCCGCATTCACGGCGGCATTCTGGCGGACCGCAGCCGGGCCGGGCATTTGACAGAGATGCAGGAGCACGGCATTCGTCCCATCGATATGGTGGTGGTCAATCTCTATCCTTTCCAGGAGACAGCAGCCTCTGGCGCACCCTTCGAGGAGGTGGTGGAGATGATCGATATCGGCGGTCCGACGATGATCCGAGCCGGGGCGAAGAATTTCCGCAGCGTCACGGTGGTGGTCGATCCCGGTGACTACACGCAGATCATGGTGGCTTTGGAAGATGGGGAACGGCAAGTCCCCGAGCCCGTCAGGCGCGGGCTGGCGCTCAAGGCTTTTCGCCACACCCAGACCTACGACGCCGCCATCGCCACATGGTTGGAGCGCCAGAGTGCCGAGGCGGAAAATCTCTTCCCGCGGCGCCACTTCTTGAATCTGGCCCGCGAGATGCGGCCCCGCTACGGCGAGAACCCCCATCAGGACGCTGCCCTCTACCGGGTGCTCGGTGAGCCGGGCGTCTTCGGTGGCATGGAAGCGCTGCAGGGCAAGGAGCTGTCGTTCAACAATTTGCTCGATGCCGATGCAGCGCGCAAGATGGTGGCGGCGTTCGAGGAGCCGGCGGTGGTGATCGTCAAGCACAATAATCCCTGCGGTGTGGGCCGCGGGCCCGATCTCGAAACCGCCTATCGCCGGGCCCTGGCCTGTGATCCGTTGTCGGCCTTCGGCTCAGTGATCGCGTTCAATCGTCCGGCCGACCTAGCGGTGGCGCAGGCGATGACGGACCTATTTGTCGAGGTGATCGTCGCTCCGGATTTCGAGCCGGAGGCGCGCAGCCACTACGCGGCCAAGAAACGTCTGCGTTTGGTGCAGTGCCCGCTCTACAAGCCGGCGGACGGTGAAGTGGAGCTGCGTCCCATCGACGGGGGTTTCCTGGCCCAGACCTCGGACTCGGCGCCGGTGGAGGTGAGCGAGTGGACTTGTGTCACCGAGCGGCAGCCGACGGCGGAGGAGCTGGACGCCCTGGAAATGGCCTGGATGGTGGCGCGGGGTGTCAAATCCAATGCCATCGTGCTGGCCAGCCGCGACCAAACGGTGGGCATCGGAGCCGGTCAGATGAGCCGCGTCGATTCCTGCAACCTGGCTATAAACAAAGCACAATCGCCCGTCGAAGGCAGCGCCGCGGCGTCCGATGCCTTCTTTCCGTTTCGCGACGGTTTCGAGATGTTGGCCAAGGCTGGCGTCAAAGCGGTGGTGCAACCGGGAGGGAGCCGTCGCGACGAAGAAGTCATCGCCGCCGCCAACGAATACGGCGTCGCCATGATGTTCACCGGACGACGCCATTTCCGGCATTGATGCGCTGGCCTGGCGCCATGGCCGGGATCAGGTCCCGTTGAAGACAAATCTCTTTGGCGGCAGCGCCGTACAATGAGTGCAGGCAAGGGGGCGCCACGATGCCCGTCCTTTTACAGTGTCGGATGTGACAGTGCCGGATGTGGCATGATATTTATCTATGGCTATCGGCGAGATGCTCGATGACGGCAACCCTCGGCCGTCGTCGTACGAGGCGCTGACCAACACGAACTGCGATCAACACGAGCCGCGATCAACCAAAGCCGCGATCAACCAAAGCCGCGTTCTACTAAAGGCAGTGATCCCATGAGCCAGCGAAGCCCGTTCCGGACCCGCGGACTGAAGACCGTGCTACCCGTGGCCTTTTTGCTATTTTGGACGCTACCCAGCGGTGCCGACGAGAGCCCTTGGCAGCTATTGGACGGCCTGCGGCAGGCGCTAGAAGCGCAGGGGCCGGTGACGGGGAAATTCCAACAGACGTATATTCCAGCCGGATTTTCCACCGGCGATGCGGAGAGCGGGCACCTTTCCCTGTGGCTACCCCGTTGCTTGCGCTGGAACTACGAAGAGCCTCAGGACAAGAGCTTCCTGCTCTGTGACGACGAGGTCTATTTCTGGAACGCCGACGATCCAGGCGGTCGGCATTATCGAATCCAGCCCGAGCAGGAGCCTGGGCTCGACCTTCTCTTGGTGGACGTAGCTCGCCTCAAGGAGCGCTACACCGCCGAGAGCCAGAAACTGGACGATGGGACCTACGAAGTGGCGTTGGCCTTGCCGCCGGAGGTGGAAGGGCGATTCAGCGCCAAGATCCATCTCGATCCGGTGGCCCATCGCATTTTAGGGCTGGAGTATTCCGACGAGGAAGGCAACTTGACCCGCTTCACGGTGGGTGACTACAAGACGTTGGCCCACACGGCCCTTTTCCAACCCCCGGCGAATGTGGAATGGACGGAAGAATAATCCCTACGGCCCGATGGGGGTGCGTCATGGCCTTGGCCCTGCTTGTCGCGGGTTGGCCGCCGTCACCCCTCGCCGCGGCTCCCGATGCCCTGCCCATCAGCGGCCGTGTCATGGACGCCGGCGGGCAGCCCTTGGCGGGGGTCAGTGTCGTCCTGGAAGCCTCTCGCACGGCCTTCAGCTTGCGCAGCTTCAAGCGTCAAACCAGCGAGCCGGTGCAGGTACCCACCACGAGCAATGCCGACGGACGCTTCACCTTCGATTGGCGTCGCGATCGTCACTTCACAAACCTACAGCTGTTGGTGGGTCTGCCGGTGCGCAAGGGCGGACGCGACACCTTCGAGGTTTTCCTGCGCCAGGACATCAGCGAGCAGGTGCGCAGCGCCGACGGCCGCTTCGAGATCCTCTTGACGGTGCAGGGCTCGGCACAGCTCGAATGGCTGCGACGATTCCTGGCGGGGCAATCCCATGCCGATGAGGACAAGGTCTTCCGCGAGCTGGGACGTCCCGATCGTCTGGACCACGACGCCGTCCTCGATGAATCGTCCTGGTGGTATTTCGGG
This sequence comes from Acidobacteriota bacterium, assembly GCA_029263315.1. Taxonomy (GTDB): domain Bacteria; phylum Acidobacteriota; class Thermoanaerobaculia; order Multivoradales; family J023; genus JAJCXR01. The sequence goes on from JAJCXR010000038.1 coordinate 16,808, forward strand.
GCTGGCAAGGTCTATCATTTTCGGGCCGGAGCGCTGCAGCAAGTGACCCACTTTGATCCGCCGGGTGCTTGAAACAACGGGTGCCAGGCACCTGTTGTTGGGTGCCAGGCACCTGTTGGCAGTTGTAGAGGGAGCCTGCACCGGAGCCCTCACCCCCCGCCCTCTCCCGTAGGACGGGCGAGGGAGCCTGCATCGGAGCCCTCACCCCCCGCCCTCTCCCGTAGGACGGTAGAGGGAGCCTGCATCGGAGCCCCGACCCCCCCGCCCTCTGCCGACGGCGGCCGAGGGGGAACCGGATCGTGGCTCTTGTTGGCTATTGGCGAATGGGCTCAACCACTTGCTGGCTTTTGCTGGCTCTCGATTCGTTTGCTGACTGAAGACTGCCGCGCCAGGGCTTCTTGTTGCAAGCGCCGCCAGACCATTTCTTCAACCGAGGTGTGACGCAGGGCAGGTCGCAGACCGAAGACGCCGCCTTTGGCCGGCGGCGGCGGTGCCAACTGAGCGGCCAAGGCCGGTTCCACCAACCGAGCTTCGATACGGCTGCGGGGCTCGACCCCGACCAGCAAGACATAGCGAAAACGCCGGGGGTGCAAGTCGCGCCATTGGTCGGTGCCGGGCATCGGGATGATGACGTGGTCCGGTGGCCGCTCTTGGGAGTCCGGTGGCTCGTCGCCGTAGTAAATCAAGGCGGGCGGTGTGTCGCTGTTGGGTAGGTCTAGGTAGAGGAATCCCTCGACCTTTTGCCCCCAATCGAAAAGGACTTCGGGCCCCGCTTCGGGCAGGTGTTTGCGCGGCCGATGGAGATCGATCCAGCGGTCGCTGTGGACGCCGCGCATGCGCTTTGGGGCCTTGCGCTGGGGGCGCTTGCCATCATCTAGTAGGGGGCGCTGGAGGAAGTGCGCCCCCGGTCGCCAACGGCCGGTGGGGGAGAGCGCCCAGACAACGGCCGGGGCACCGTTGGCGAGGCGACGCTCGAGATCGAAAAGGACCTCGTCGTGGCGCTTGAAGATCTGCCACCGGTCATCGCTCACCAGCAACGGCTGGATGTGGTCGAAGTCGTCGAGGTTTTGATTCTTGGGATCGTTGGCTTTGTGCTCGAGGATCCGCAGATCTGCCAGCAGGCCGCCAACCCCCCGCTGGCTGCGCAGCTCGATCACCAGCCGGTTGCGCCCCGTCCGCAGCTTGCCGGTGAGGTCGTAGGTATCGATGGCGGCCCCTTGGCGATAGGTATTGGCACCGAGGTAGAGACCGTTGAGGTAAACGATGTAGCTTTCATCGGCGACGATCGCCAAGCGGCCCCGGTTTTGGACGTCCGGAGGGGCGGCAAGCGCGAAATCGCGAGCTGCATAAAATGCCGTAGGAGCTTTGCCCGTCTCCGGGGCCCAGATCCATTGGGCTCCCTGCATCGGGGTTTCAGCCGAGCGCCAAAGGGCTAGACCGTGCTGGGCGGCGACCATCAGCAGGGCGAGCAGGCTTGCCGCCAGGAGGGTGAGGCCAGGCCGCAGGCGGAGATACCGCCAGGGGGCGACGACGGTGCGTTGGTGGGAGTCCGTATCCACCGACGGAATTTAGCATTCCCCAACCTCCCCACAAAGAACTGTGACGACTAAGTCCATGTCATGTGCTCCATGGAAGCGCCCTCAACCGACCGATCGATCGGTACCAACATTGACGACGCCTCGGCACCCAGATAGATTTAGACGTGCTCGCCAACAAACTTGACCATCAAGCTTGTCAATGGGCGTCACGATCATTCAACCCAACCGAAACGACTTGAAGATGTCTGCTGACGCCATCATCGGCGCCATTCCGGCGCGTTTTGCTGCATCGCGTTTGCCCGGTAAGCCCCTGCGGGAGATTGCTGGACGACCGATGATCGAGCACGTCTATCGGCGTGCCCTGCGGGCGACGACCCTTGAACGGGTGGTTGTGCTGACCGACGACCGGCGCATCGCCGAGGTGGTGGAGGGGTTCGGGGGGGACGTGCAAATGACCCCCCAGGACTGCCGCAGCGGCACCGACCGCATCGCCAGTGTCGCCGGCCAGTGGCGGGCCAAGGGGGTGGTCAACATCCAGGGGGATGAGCCGCTGATCGATCCTGAGGCCATCGACTCCATCGCCCGACATTTGCTCGATCACGACGATGCGATGGTCACCTTGGCAGCACCGGCGGCGGAGGAGGATGTGGCCAATCCCAACGTCGTCAAGGTGGTGACCGATCTCCAGGGATATGCTCTGTATTTCAGCCGGTCCGGTATTCCCTTTGCCCGACAGGGCTCGGGGGCATCGCCGCGCAAGCATGTCGGAATCTATGGGTATCGCCGCGACACGGTGCTCCGTTTGGCCGACCTGGCGCCGACGCCGCTGGAAATCAGCGAATCCCTCGAGCAACTGCGGGCCCTCGAGAACGGCATCGCCATTCGGGTCCTGGCCGCCGCGGCGGCCCGCCCCGGCGTCGATACGGCGGAGGACTTGGCTCGTGTGGAGGCCCTCCTGCGTGCCGAGGGGCAATCCACATCGAAGGCCCGAGGCGGCGAGGCCGTCCCATGAAGCCCTCCATCAACTCCGCATTTTTCCCCCAACGTCGCCTTATTCCCCAACATCGCCAGTGGCCGACATCCCGTCGACATCTGTTCCAGCTCAAGTCTGCGCGAAGAACCAGGAGCTTCTGACCATGACCACCAAATTCATCTTCATCACCGGCGGCGTCGTCTCGTCCCTCGGCAAAGGGGTCGCCGCGGCATCGGTTGGCCTGATCCTGGAATCACGGGGTCTCAACGTCACCTTGATGAAGCTCGATCCCTACGTCAATGTCGACCCCGGCACCATGTCTCCCTACCAGCATGGCGAGGTATACGTTACCGACGACGGCACCGAAACCGACCTCGATCTGGGTCACTACGAGCGCTTCACCCACACCACCACCAGCAAGCTGCACAACCTCACCACCGGCAAGATCTACGAGTCGGTGATCAACAAGGAGCGACGGGGCGACTACCTCGGCAACACGGTGCAGGTGATCCCACACATCACCGATGAGATCAAAGAGCGCATGCGCCTTCTGGCCAAGGGGCACGATGTGGTGATCGTCGAGATCGGCGGCACCGTCGGCGACATCGAGTCGCTGCCTTTTCTCGAGGCCATTCGCCAGTTTCGCCATGAGCTGGGGCGCTTCAACGCCGTCGATATCCATCTCACCTTGGTGCCCTACATCGCCGCCGCCGAGGAGCTCAAGACAAAACCCACCCAGCACTCGGTGCGCGACATGCGAGCCATCGGCATCTCGCCGGACATCTTGCTCTGCCGGGTCGATCGCCCGCTGCCTGACGAGCTGCGGGCCAAGATCGCCCTGTTTTGCAACGTCGATGCCGATCAGGTGGTGGCGGCCCGCGATGTCGACACCATTTACGAGGTTCCCGTGCAGCTGTGCCGGGAGGGGCTCGACGAAAAGCTGCTCGATCTCCTCCATCTGCCGCGTAGCGTCGCCAACGACACGATGGACCGCTGGATGGATTTGGTGAATCGGGTCAAGAATCCCAAACGCCACGTCCGCATCGGCATCGTCGGCAAGTATGTATCCCTGGCGGATGCTTACAAGAGTCTCAACGAGGCCTTGATTCACGGCGGCATCGCCAATGAAGCCAAGGTGGAGCTGGTATACATCAGCGCCGAGGACATCGAAGGCGGCAACTGGCCCCCCAGCCTCCTCGAGGTCGACGGTATCGTGGTGCCGATCGGTTTCGGCAAGCGGGGCAGCGAAGGCAAGATCCGAGCCATCCACTACGCTCGGGAACGCAAGGTGCCTTGTTTCGGCATTTGTTGGGGCATGCAATTGATGGTGGTGGAATTCGCCCGTCACGTCTGCGGAATCAGCCAAGCGGCGTCGACGGAGTTTATCGAGGACACCCCCGATCCGGTGATCTACAAGCTGCGTGACCTGCTCGGTGTCGATGCCCTCGGTGGCACCATGCGGTTGGGCAGCTATCCCTGCCGACTCAAGGAAGGCAGCAAGGCACGGCAGATCTACGGTCAGCCGGAGATCGCCGAGCGCCATCGCCATCGCTACGAGGTCAACCAGAAGTACCTGCCGGTGCTCGAGGAGCACGGTTTGAAAGTGGTGGGCACCAGCCCCGACGGCAAGTTCATCGAGATGGTGGAGTTGTCGGATCATCCGTGGTTCTTGGGTAGCCAGTTCCATCCCGAGTACAAGAGCCGCCCCACCGATCCGCATCCGCTGTTTGTATCGTTTATCGAGGCCGCCTTGGCGGAGCAGGATCGCCGCCAATCACAACCGGAGAGGGCGGAGGAACGGGCCTCCATCCCCATTCCGGAGGTGGTGGCTTGAGCGGCGATGGTCGGAGCGGCGACGGCTCGGATATCGTCGTCGCCCACCAGCCCCGCCCGACGATCATTCCGCTGGCTCCGGGTATCGAGCTGGGGCGGCGTGGCACCCTGCCCGTCATCGCCGGACCCTGTGTCATCGAGGACGCCGGACTCACTTTGGAGATCGCCGAGCTGTTGGCGGCGATGGCCCAGCGGCACGGCCTACAGCTCATTTTCAAGGCCTCCTTCGACAAGGCCAACCGCTCCTCCCTGGACAGTTTCCGGGGCCTCGGCATGGAGACCGGCTTGCAGATCTTGCAACAGGTCAAGACGGCGACGGGACTGCCGGTGCTCACCGATGTGCATGAGCCGTCGCAGTGCGCAGCCGCGGCGGAGGTGTGTGACGTCTTGCAGATTCCCGCCTTCCTATGCCGCCAGACGGATCTGTTGATCGCAGCGGCCGCCACCGGTCGATGTGTCAACATCAAGAAGGGGCAATTCATCGCCCCCGACGATATGGCGCGGGCCGTCGACAAGGTGCGCCGATCCGGCAACGACCGGGTCTGCGTCACCGAGCGGGGCTACTCCTTCGGCTATAACAATTTGGTGGTCGACATGCGCAGCTTCGCCATGCTGCACGCGGCGGGCATTCCGGTGATTTTCGACATCACCCATTCCTTGCAGCTGCCGGGCGGCGGTGAGATCACCGGCGGGGCGCGGCAGTATGCCGAACCCTTGGCCCGGGCGGCGGTGGCGGCGGGGGCCGACGGCGTATTTCTCGAGGTCCATCCACGTCCGACGGAGGCCCTATCCGATGCCACCACGCAGCTGCCGCCGCGGCGGGCGGAGGCACTGTTGCTCAGCTTGCTCAACCTGCAGCGCGCCATGGCCGCCGAGGGGATGTCGGGCGAGAGCGGAGTTGCGTCATGAGCAGCGGCCCCATCGGCAAGGGTCGGTCGCCCCGCGAGGTCGCCAAGTGGGTCATCGACATCGAGGCGCAAGCCGTGCACGGCCTGTTGGCGCAGCTGGACGAGCGCTTCGATCGGGCGGTGGAGCTGCTGCAGCAATGCCGTGGCCGGGTGATTTGCACCGGCATGGGCAAGAGTGGCTTGATCATGAAGAAAGTGGCGGCCACCATGTCGTCCACCGGCACGCCGGCCCTCTTCCTGCATCCGGCAGAGGCGGTGCACGGCGATTTGGGGATGATCACCGAGGGTGACGTGGTGCTGGCTGCTTCCTACTCCGGAACCACCGAGGAGCTGATGCGGTTGGTGGAGATGGTCAAGCGGTTGGCGACGCCGCTCATCGCCATCACCGGCAAAGAAGGGTCGCCCCTGGCCCGCCATGCGGACGTCCACTTGCCGGTGGCCATCGATCAAGAAGCCTGCCCGCTGAACCTGGCGCCCACCGCCTCGACCACCGTCACCCTGGCCTTGGGGGACGCTCTGGCCATGGCGCTGTTGGAGTCCCGCGGTTTCACCCACGAGGACTTCGCCCAATTTCATCCGGGCGGACAGCTGGGCAAGAAGCTGCGCAAGGTTGGCCAGTTAATGCATCGCGGAGACGATTTGCCGTGGGTGCGGGAAGACGCCACCGTGCGCCAAGCCATTTCCGAGATCTCCCGCAAGGGCCTCGGGGTCACCGCCGTCTGCGACGCGGACATGCGTCTCCTGGGTTGTTTGACGGACGGCGATCTGAGGCGGCTGCTCGACCGGGTGGACGATCCACTGGAGGATCCGGTGCAACAACGGATGCACAGCTCTCCCCAGACCATCAGCGCCGATGTCTTGGCTTCGGTGGCCCTACAGCAGATGGAAGAGAAGCGCATTACGTCGTTGTTCGTTTGTGACCGGGAGAAGACGCTCGAGGGCCTCTTGCACCTTCACGACCTCTGGCGTATCGAGCTCTTTTGAGCAGGATGTCGCCTTTCCGACCTTCCAGGAGCTGATCTTGTTCGACGAGACATTTGTTCGCCGGGCCCGTGGCCTCGTATGGTTGCTTTTCGATGTCGACGGTGTCTTGACCGATGGCTCGCTTCTCTACAGCAAACGGGGCGAGGAGCTGAAGCGTTTCAGCGTCCGCGATGGTTTGGGGTTCCGCATGGCGCAACGGGCCGGGCTGCGCTTGGGTCTGCTTTCTGGACGCCGTTCCCGAGCTCTGGAGAAGCGGGCCGCCGAGCTCGATATCGAAGCAGTGATCCTCGGCTCCAAGGACAAGATCCAGGACTTCGAGAGCTTTCTCAGCAAATACGATGCGGTGCCCGGTCAAGTGGCCTTCATGGGCGACGATCTGCCCGACCTGCCGGTGCTCGGCCGCTGCGCCTTGTCTTTCGCTCCACGGGACGCCGCCGAAGAGGTGCGCACCCTGGTGCAACATGTCGTCGATGTGGACGGCGGCCATGGCGCCGCCCGTCGCATGATCGAGACCATTCTCAAGGCACGGGGTGATTGGGAGAGGCTCCTCTCCCAGTATTCCCTGGAGCAGTGAGCGTCAAGGTAGGACCTTCGCTGTCGTGAGTCAATCGTCGCAGCCGAAGGGCCGGGCTGGACGCCCGGTCTCGAGACGTCAGGTCTCGAAGCGCCAGGTCTCGAAGCGTCGGGCGCTCAGACGTTGGCGTTCGCCCCTGCTGGCCGGCTCGGCGCGTCTTGGCCGGGTGGTTTTCGGCACCCTCAGCTGGTCCCAGGCCCAGGCCGCCGGGGCTGCCCTCGGTCGCCTGGCCTGGCATTTGGCGGGCCGCGACCGGCGTCGCATCTTGGAGCACCTGGAGCTCGCTTTCCCGGAGGCCAGCAGCGCTTGGCGCCTGGCCTGCGGCCGCGGTTGTTTTTGTCATCTCGGACGCAGTCTCGGCGAGCTGTTGCACCTCTGGCGTCGTCCCGCCGGCGAAGCGGAGCGGCACGTGCGTGTCGAGGGGTTCGAGGTCATCGAGGACCTGCGGCGGCAAGGCCGACCCATCCTGGTGCTCACCGGGCACTGCGGTAATTGGGAGCTGATCTCCACCGCCAACCAATCCCACGGTCTCGGTTTGGCCGCCATGGCGCGGCAGAATGACGATGCCCACCTCGACCGGCTGATCGTCGCCCTGCGGCAGCATTTGGGGTCGATCACCATCGCCAGGGGTGGTACCTCGTCCAGTCGGTTGTTGTTGCAGACCCTGCGGCGCGGTGGAGCCCTCGCCATGTTGATCGATCAAGATATCGCCACCGACGGTGTCTGGGTGCCGTTTTTCGGCCGGCCGGCCTTCACCCCCCTGGCGGCCGCCAACCTGGCCCTTCGACTGGGTGCCGTCGCCGTGCCCACCTTTGTCGAGAGGCTGGACGACGGCACCCATCGCCTGACTTTTCACCCGCCTTTGCAGCTGCCCTCCGACACCACGGAAGCCACCGCCCTGATGACCGCCACCATCGAGGCGCAAATCCGTCGCCGTCCCGAGCAGTGGGTGTGGATGCACCGTCGTTGGCGCCGGCAGCCGACATAGGTGCTCAGCCGACTCAGGTGTCTGGCAGGTTCAAGAAGCGGAATTGCTCCAGTTTTCGGGTAAGCCAGTCCAAGCGTTGATACCCACCATATGGTTGCCACGTCGGCTGAACAGGTACAAGCTGAGGCCGGCGGCGAGGACGGCGGCAAGGTGGCAGAACAAAATGCTGTTCCAGGAGTCGTAGGGTTTGATGAGGTCCGTGCCGACCAGGATGAGGGCGAAGGCGGGGGCCAAGCCGATGTTCAGGGCGAGGGCTGCCCACCGCCGCCGACTCAAGCGTATGCTGAGCTCTTCGTTGAAATAGATGCAGCCGATGAGCACCAGATTGATCGCCTGGGACCCCAGGATAGTCAGCAAGGAGGCATCTAGAGAGGGGGAGGTCAGGGGCGCCAGAAGGTAGAGGATCGACATGCCCACGGCGGCCAACAGGGTGGCTGTGAGCTGGACGATCAGGGGCATGGTCAGACGTCCTATACCGATGCTGCGGTTGTTCAACGGTAGGGTGTTCCACAGCAGGTCTCGACGCTCGAAGTGGTCGATGCTGAACAGATAGATGGAGGTGCCGAGGCCGATGGCCAGCACGTAGAGACGCCAAATCCTGAGGGCAGCGCGGGGACTGTCGGCCAGCAGGCTGAGCACGGTGCACGCCACCAAGGCGAGCAGAGCGAAGGCCAGGGCCGGACGCCCACGATAGGCGAAGGGGGCGGTGATCAGATGACGCATGGAAGACTCCAAAGGCTTAGGGGTGAAGTGACGACGACGCAGTTGGACCTGTCGGTCGCAGAGCCGCAAGAGGATGGTGGACACTGGAAGTGCAGACGGGGCTCATATTGACGCCACGCGGTTAGACGCCACACGGTTAGACGCCACACGGTGATCCTCTTTCAGTATCTCGACGGTGATTTCGTCGATAGTCATGCGCGACATCTGGATGGCGCTGGCACCGAGCTCTCGCAAGTGGCGGCTGGTCACCTCGTGGTCACTGCTCACCACCTGGTGCTCCGTGCCTTGGCGGCGCAGGCCGCGGGCCGCATCGAGACCATCGAGGTGGGTGTCGTGGCGCTCGAGGCGAAAGGAAATCCGCCTCCAGGCCTCGGTGAGATCATCCTTGGCGCTGCGGGCGACCAATCGACCGTGGCGTAGGAAAGCGATTTCGTCGGCCAGGCGAGCGATGTCGGAGAGCACATGGGTGGAATAGAGGATGGCGTGCTGGCCGTCCTCCATGGTTTCCCACAGGGCGTCCAGGACCTCGGCCCGGACCACCGGGTCGAGACCTTGGGTCGGTTCGTCGAGCAGCAACAAACGTGGGTTGTGGGCAAGGGCGGCCACCATCGCCAGCTTGGCCCGATTGCCTCGGGACAGTGCCCCGACGGGTTTATCGAGGGCGAGATCGAAACGCCGTGCTAAGGCCTCTGCCCGGCTGGCATCCCAGCGCTCATAGAAGCGGCCGACGAAGTCCAGGTTTCGGCGCACCGACCAGCGGCGAAAGAATCCCTGCGCCTCGCCGACAAATCCGACCTGCTGTTTCCACGAGGGATCTTTGGGGTCGTTGGCCACGCCGCAGATTTGAATCTCGCCGCCGTCCCGGCGGAGCAAGTGCATGATGGCGTGGAGAGTGGTCGATTTGCCGGCTCCGTTGGGGCCGACGAAGGCCAGGACCTGCCCGGGCTCGAGGGTCAGATCCAGAGGGCCGAGCTGGAAATCACCGTACTGCTTGGTGACACCGCTCAGGGAGAGAATGGGGGGTTGCGGGCTCATCGTTCCTTACCTCCGTCGGCGTCGACGATCTGATGAAAAATTTGACTCATTTGAGGGTCGTCCAGTCCTTCGGCGCGGCCCTCTTCGACCAGCGGCTCGACGGCATCGCGAAAGCGTTGGCCGGCCAGGTGGGTCCGGTTGCTCTGGCTCAACGAGCGCACGAAGAAGCCCTTACCGCGACGTGCTTGGATCAGCCCTTCGCGGTCCAGATCCTCGTAGGCCCGTTGTACGGTGATGACGCTGACCCGGCTGTTGCGCGCCAGTCCGCGGATGGACGGCAGGCTGTCCCCTTCCACCAACTCACCGGCCAGGATCTTGGCCCGCACTTGGCGGGAAATCTGTTGGTGCAAGGGCTCGTCGGAGACATCGGTCAGTTGCAGCAGCATGTTCAGCGCCTCCGTTCCAAAACCATGGTGGTCCAATCGTCGTCGATCAAGATGGCTGTTTGGTTGCGCAATGCGTCGAGCATGGCGTCGAGCCAGGCCTCGGCATCGCGATGCGGCGGGGTGCTCCAGCTTTTGCCGAGATGCTCCTCCAAGCGGTCATAGCCGAAGGGCTCGCCATCGTCGCGGGTCGCTTCCGGCAGGCCGTCGGTGAGCAGGAGGAAGCGGTCGCCGGGCTGCAAGGTAAGGCTGACGGAGCTGTAGCCGACCCGCGAGCGCAGGCCCAAGGGCAGGCGCTCGCCGGGCACGACGACGGCCTCCGGCTGGCGGGCGCCCGCCGCATTACAACGCAGCACGTAGGGATCCGGCAGACCGGCGTTGGCGATCTCCAAGCGACCGCTCTTGGGGGTGAAACGGGCCAAGGCCAGGGCGATGAACTCCCGTCGACCGAGCTCATGGCAGAGCCGTCGATTGAGCTCCTGGAGCACCTCGACGACGGGCCGTGCCGTCGTCAGGAACGGCAAGATGGCTTTGAAGGAGGCCATGATCAGGCTCGGGCCGATACCTTTGCCGGCGACATCGGCGACCACCAGATCGACGGTGCCGTCACCGTGCCGGAGAATGTCGTAGAAGTCGCCGGCCACGAAGCGGGCCGGCTCGTTGCGGGCCACCACCGTCCAACCATCCGCATCGAGGCGGGGTGGCGGAAGCAGACGACATTGAATATCCCGGGCCAAGGTCAGCTCCTTGGCGGAAATCTCGCCGTCGTCGAGGCTTTCCATCAGCCGATCATGGGCCAACTCGCGGCGCTGAGACGCCTTCACTTCGGCGACCAGGAAATGCCCTTCCGGTTGCGTCTCGAGGAGGCCATCGGCCGCCAGGTGGTCCAGGGCCCGCCGCACGCTGACCACCGACATGCGATGTTGGCGGGCAAGGCTCCGAGGTTGAACCTCGGCGCCGACGCTTACGGAGCCTCCGAGAATCCGGCTGCGCAGCTGTCGGGACATCTGGCGATGCATGGGTTCGCGGGAATGTTCGGTGAGATTGAGGATCATGGTGTGCCCAATGGGTTTGTGGTGTTGTCTATGACTAGCTTGTTGGTCAGCTGATGTTTTGCGGTCAGGTCGTGCTGACTGTTCATGTACAATATATACAGTAGGTACGCTAGTCAAGCCTAAAGGTTGTGCATTTCTTCAAGATGTTGTGAAGTTGAGTTGCCAGTTCCGCTAGAATCATCTAGCGACTCATCATCCAGCGACCCATAGTGAATCTCAGATGCTCGAGAGGATGGTCCGATGACCGGGGTAGACGTCAGCATCGATCGCAAGGCTCAACAGGAGCACTTGAACAGCGTGTGTGAGCGCGGCGTCCAGGCCTGCCGCGATGGTGATTGGGAGACTGGCCTAGTGGACCTCGCCTGGTTGGTACAGGGGAAGCAGGCCAAGCAGTTGCCGGGGCTTTGCTATTCCTTCCTGGGTTATGGCATCGCCCATCGGCAGAAGGATGTCGACCGAGGGCGCAAGCTCTGCCGTCACGCCACCAAGATCGAGTGGTTCCAACCGGACAACTACTTCAATCTGGCGCGGACCTGCCTGTTAGCGGAGCGCTATCGACAGGAAGCCGTCGAGGCAGTGCTCGAAGGATTGAAGGTCGATCCCGAGCACGAAGGGTTGATGCAGCTCAATCAAGAGATCGGCTATCGACGTCCACCGGTGATCGGTTTCCTGCCACGTACCAACATTCTCAATCGCATCTTCGGCAGCCTAAGGCACTCGGTCAAGAAGCCGGCCCCAGGCAAGAAGCCCGTCCCGGGTAAGAATCCTCAAGCCGTCGAAGCGGCGGATTCCGGTTCCGTCATCGTCGGCTGAGGGCCCAGTATGCGCCGTGCTGCGATCGCCGTCCTGTTGCTGTGCTGCGGCCCAGCCCTCTCCTCGTGCCGCCAGGCTGAGCCCAGCCAAGAGCCCTTGCCGTGTTGGTATGAGGCCGAGACTGGGGAGACGGCAGGGGATTTTGTCTCCCACGACGGCTGCGCCACCCTGGATGGCGCAGGGCTACCCAGCGTCGCCGCCGAGCACTTGGCCGTCGCGGACTACGACGACGGCCTGGCGACGTTTTTCATCGACGGACGCTGGTTCTATGTGCGCCACGACGGGGCCAGCCTAGGGGTTCTGGCCTACGACAACGGCGCCGATATGTGGTCCAGCGGGTTGGTGCGCGGTCGCCACCAAGGCAAGATCAAGTACTTCGATCGATCCTTGCAGCCGGCCATCGATACGGCGTTCGATGGGGCTTGGCCCTTCGAAGGCGACCATGCCGTGGTGTGCCAGGGTTGCCGAGAGGCGCCGGCGGACGGTGACGAGCATCGCGCCATCATCGGTGGGGCGTGGGGAGTCATCGATCGCCATGGCCGGCCGGTGGTACCCATCGAGCTCGGCCGCGACGAGGCCCTGCAACGTTTGGAAGACCTGCAACGTTTGAAAGAAGTGCAACGTTTGGAAGGCCTGCAACGCCTCGAAGACCTGTAGCGCCTCGAAGACCTGCTTGGAAGGCCTGTAAGGAAGCAAAGACCTCGAGACAGTGGATTCTGGCAAGACGGGCCGACCGCCGTGCTGCGAGGCGGGCTTGTGGGCTGTTTCAGGGCTCGATGAGCAGGGTGTACTCGACGCTGCCGTCGACGGGGATGGTGCCCGCATCGAACATTTGAAAACAATAGACATCTTCTGGCAAGCGGAAAGAGAACTTGGATCCGACCGCGGAAGCGACGCGGTAGGTGGTGGTGCACTCTGCGTCGAGCACTCTGCCGATGGAGAAACCGAGGGTGGTTACCGGCTGGCTCGTCAAGGAGGTGATTTCAGTGACTTCGATCCGCACCGTTTCCGTTTCGGTCAACGTCAACGCTTGCCAATCGCGGTCCTGATAGGCGACGGTGCCCTTCTGGAAGTAGGCGTCAGGGCTCGGTTCGGTGGAATTGCCATCGCAAGCCGTCAGCAGGAGGCCAAAAAGAATCAAAGTCCATGGCAAGATACGTTGCGTCATTGCGCTCTCCGTCATGTCATCATTGGTCGCGTTCGACGGGACGGGCCCGGCGTGGCGTTATCGGGTGGACGAGTATCGCCGATCAGCGAGATCCCTGCTCGGCACCCAGCTCTCGAGCTTGCCCAACTGTGGAGCTCAGCAAGCTGCAGCGGATATTAGCAGTGTCAGTGGCAGTCTCAGAAAGAGCAGTCTTAGAAAGAGCAGTCTCAGCAAGATCCTACGGCTTTCAGGTCGAGCAGTTTAGACCGCCAGCCATTGTGCCGTCGAGGAGTGATCAGTGATTCGGACCCGCGAGCAACTGCGAGATCTCTATCCTAACCCGGGAGAGCGGTCGGTCAAGAAGCAGCTCGACGCCCTCGACGGCCATTGCCGTCGTTTCATCGAGCTGTCCCCTTTCTGTGTCGTCGCCACCAGCGACGCCGAAGGACGTTGTGATGCGTCGCCCCGGGGTGGCGCCCCCGGTTTTGTCCGCTGGGTGGACGCAACGACCCTGTGGCTACCCGATGCGACGGGCAATCATCGGTTGGACAGCCTGACCAATATCGTCGCCACCGGCGGCGTGGGATTGTTGTTCCTGATCCCCGGCGTCGACGAAACCTTGCGGGTCAACGGCCGGGCCCGCCTGCGCGACGAGACCGAGATCATCGCCCGGTGCACCGACGGCTCCAGGCCTCCCCGTCTGGTCGTCGAGGTGGCGGTGGAGGAAGCCTACCTGCACTGTGCCAAGGCCTTGATGCGCTCCCGGCTATGGGACGGCGAGGCCCAAGTGGCGCGCCAAACCCTGCCGACCATGGGGCAGATGCTCAAGGATCAGATCGGTTCCGACGAGCCGGCGGAGACGCAGGAAGCGATGTTGGCCAGGTACGCCAAGATCCTGTGAGGTGGCGAGCGGCGACCGTCGCGACCTGAGCCTCTGCGATCGGGAGGGTGCTCCGGGCGGCGGGGCTACGGTGTCGATCCTGACCAGCCTTCAGTAGAACCGCTCTCGAAGCCATCGGCGAAGAGGGAGAGGGCGAGCCGTTGCCCGAAGGCTCCCGCCGCTGAGCCGTCGTGCCCGCCGAAGCTGCGCCAGGCGACGAGGAATTGGCCGTTGCCGCTACCGATCGCCGGATGGTCCTGGTCGTCGACGATCTCGCCGTTGATCAGCAGCTCCGTGCCGAGGGCGTTGCCTTGGCCGTCGAGCCGTCGTCCGTAGATATCGTCGAAGCTGTCGACATCGGCCTGCTGCTCCGATTGCCAGACGACATAGAAGCCGCCTTGGCCGTCGGCGGCGATGGCTGGATTCTCCTGATTGAAGGGGGTGTGTAGGTTCACTTGCACTTCGTCACCCAGCGGCTGGCGGGAGGCGTCGAAGAGTTGGGCAAAGATGCCTTCGTCGCTACCGTCTTGGCCGTCGCTCTCCCAGGCGATGGCGAAGGAGCCGTCGGCGCCGACGGCGATGGAGGGATCCTCTTGGTCGCCGGTGGTGAAGGTATTGACCTGTACCTCGCCGCCCAAGGGGGTGCCGGCGCCATCAAAGGCTTGCATTACGACCGTTTCGCTGCTGCCGTCAAAGCCTTCGTCCTCCCAGGCCACCAAGAAGTTGCCGTCCGTAGCCACTGCGACGGGGTCGTTCTGATCGGAGGCGAACGTGGTGTTGACGAGAAACTCATCGCCGGCCGGAGCGCCACTATTGTCAAAGCGCTGGCCGTAGACCCCCTTGAGGCTGCCGTCTTGAGTCTCGCTCTCCCAGACCACCAAGAAGTTGCCGGCATCGTCGAGGGCGACATCGGGATTGCCCTGGTAGCCGGTGGTGAAGGTATTGACTTGCAGCTCACCGCCGAGGGCCGTGCCGGAGGCGTCATAGCGTTGGGCGAAGATGTCGAAGACATCACCTCCGGTTTGCATGTAGCTCATCCAGACGACGACGAAGTCCCCCTGGGGGCTCCGGTCCACCTGGGGGTCCACCTGCAGGTCGAGGGTGTAGGAGTTGACTTGGAATTCGGCCCCCTCAGGCTGGCCGTCGATGCCGAACCGTTGGCCGAAGATGCCCCACGAGGAGCCGTCCTGATCGTTGGAGCCTTCCCAAACCACCACGGTATTGCCTTGGGCGTCGCTGGCCACTTGGGGAAGCCCCTGATTGCCGGTGGTGTAGGTGTTGACCTGCATTTCAGACCCCTGGGGAATGACGGCGTCGGCCAGGACGTTGGAGCACAGTACAAGACTCAGGGACACGGCGACGAGCCTGAGCATGGAAACGATGCTGGTGGGCCGGTGGGTTCGATTGGAGAGCATTCTGGATCCTCGGTGGTAAGGCATACCGCATGCCGAAAGCTAGGTAGTTGTTGACCCTTGAGACCCTTCCTGGCGATGGAAGAGGTTTGGCGAAGGGTTGTCGGGCTTGTGGACCTGGCCCACAACCTACCCAGCGTACAAATCGGCAATAACGTGTCATCACTGTGCGTCAGGGTCGCTGAAAGCCTGGACGCCCAAAGACCTGGACGCCCAAAGCCTCGGTTCCTCAAAGACCTTGGGAGATGCAATGAACGATTCGACATTGACCCGTATGGCGGCCTTCGCCGAGCAGCCGGGCGGTGGCAATCCGGCCGGCGTCTGGATCGGCGGTGCGCTGCCGACCGACAACGCTATGCAGCGATTGGCGGCGGAGATCGGCTATTCGGAAACCGCTTTTTTGCAACGCTTGGATGGCGACCGCTGGCTAGTGCGCTATTTCAGCCCGAAGATGGAAGTGCCCTTCTGCGGCCATGCGACCATCGCCAGCGGTGTGGTGCTCGGAGAGCGCTTCGGAGCGGGACGCTATCGCCTGCAAACGCCCGTCGGGGAGGTGCCGGTGGACGTTGGCCCCGATGCCTCCGGCGCCATGGCCGCCACCTTGACCTCGGTGGCCCCCTCAAGCCGCGAAGCGCCGACTGACCTATTGCGAGGAGCGTTGCGCTGCCTCGGTTGGTCGCAGGATCTGCTGGACCCAAACCTGCCGCCGCGTATCGCCTTCGCCGGGTCGTCCCATTTGGTGTTGGCCTTGAGACATCGTCGGGACTTGGCGCACCTGGATTATGCCTTCGACGACCTGGCAGACCTGATGCGTCGCCACGACTTGATCACCCTACAGCTGGTGTGGCGGCAGGACGACACCACCTTCCAGGTGCGCAATCCTTTCCCGGTGGGTGGGGTGGTGGAGGACCCGGCGACGGGGGCCGCGGCGGCAGCGTTCGGCGGCTATCTGCGAGAGCTGGGGCTGGTGACGCCGCCGACCCGCCTGACGCTCTACCAAGGAGAAGATATGAGACGCCCCAGCGTGCTGCATGTGGAGATCCCGCGGCAGGGTGGGATTCGGGTCCAAGGCAGAGGATTGCCGATCGAAGGGTAGGGGCCTCAGGATGGGTGGCTGTTGATCGCCGCGAGCCGCCGTTCGAGGAACCGTCGCTCGGGGGCGCTGCATCGACACTCCAGGGCCTGGCGAAAGGCATCGGCTGCGTCCCGTCGTCGGCCCAGTTGGAGGAGCAACTCGCCACGGGTGGCGCCCAACAAATGGTAGCCGACCATGGTGCCGTCGACCGCCATCGTGGCGATGGCCTCGAGACCGGCTTGCGGTCCCTGCAAGCGGGCCAAGGCGACGGCCCGGTTGAGGGCGACAATGGGCGATGGCTGGTGTGCCAGCAGTTGATCGTAGAGTTGCAGAATGGCGGACCAGTCGGTGCAGGAGGCGGACGGCGCGGCGGCGTGGTGGGCGGCGATGGCCGCCTGCAGGTGGAAACTGGTTTGCTGATCACCCCTGGCCGACCGCTCGAGATGCAGGAAGGCGCGATGGATGCGTTGGCGGTCCCACAGGGCTCGATCTTGATCCGCCAGGCGCACCAAGTCGCCTTGGCCGTCGAGGCGGGCCGGTAGGCGCGAGGTCTGAAACTCCATCAACGCCGCCAAGGCGTGCACGGCGGGCAGGTCGGTGGCGGGGCAAGCGGCCAAACAGACGGTCAAGCGCAGGGCCTCGTGGCACAGGTCGGCCCGCACCAGGGCGTCCCCCTCGTGGGCGCCGTAGCCTTCGTTGAAGGTCAAGTAGAGCACCTCCAAGACACTTTCGAAGCGTTCGGGCAAGGCCTCGGCGCAGGGAACCTCGAAGGCGAATCGCCCTTCGCGGATGCGGCGCTGGGCGCGCACGATACGTTGGGCGACGGTACTCTCCCGGCTGAGCAGGGCGCGGGAGATCTCGCGCACGCTCAAGCCGAGAACGGCTTTGAGGGTCAAGGCGACGCGACCGTCCCGCGGCAGATCGGGATGGCAGCAGAGGAAGATCAAGCGCAGCTGATCGTCGGTGATTTCACCGGGCAACCGGGCTTGTGGCGGCAGGGTGTGACCGGCCGCCGCGGCGGCGGTTTCCAGCCGTCGCCGTAGGTCGTCTTCCTTGTCGCGGAAGGTCGTATGCCGACGCAGCTGATCGAGGGCCAGGTTGCGGGCCACCCTGTAGAGCCATGCCGTCGGTTGCTTCGGCACGCCGTGGAACGGCCAACGGCGCAAGGCTTGCAGCAGGGCATCCTGCACCACTTCCTCCGCCAAGGCCAGATGGGCCGGGCCGAAGGAGCGGGTCAGGACCGCCACCATGCGGCCCGACTCGCGACGGAAGAGATGGTCCACCAACTGGCTGATACTCTCTTCGGCGGTCTCTTCGGGGGGCAACACCTCGGCCATCAATGCATGGCGTCGACGCGACGGATTTCCAAGGTTCCGAAGTCCACGTGGGGGCAGCCCTTGGCGATTTCGACGGCCTCGTCGTAGCTCTCGGCGGTGACGGAGAAGTAGCCGCCGATCACTTCCTTGGTCTCACTGAAGGGGCCATCGATGACCCGCAAGTCGCCGTCGCGGCTGTGCAGGACCCGACCTTCATCGTCCACCAACTTGTCGCTGGCGACAAAGCTGCCGGCGGCTTGCAGGCTGTCGCCCCAAGCCTTGTAGCGTTCGATGACGCCCTGCATATCCTCGGGACCAAAACCTTCGAAGTCGGTGGGGCCATTGTAAAGAAGAAACATATAGGTGCTCATGGTTGCGTCCTCCTGGTTGGCGATGTGTCGCCGGATCGATGTCCCGTCGTCGACGGGACCCTTGGGGTGAGTCTGTGCTCCTATGACGGATGAGCTGGACGATTATCGACAAGACGGGACATCACTTCAATGTGCCCCTCGGCCAGTGCGTCAATTGAGGCTAGCTAGTTCCTATCCCGAATTACCGAAATCGGTCCCAGCGGGAGGCCCTTCGAGCGACCAAGGGGCCTCTTTGCGTCCAAAATCCTCCCTCGCCTCACCGCGTATCTGAAACAATTCCTTTCGATGGCCCACTCCACTTCCCCATCCGAGGGGCGCGGCCCCAGCCGCTTGCCGATCTACTACTTCAACTTCAGTCACCTGGCGTTGATCGCCGCCTTTCTCTGCCTGGCGATATTCCCCCAATCGGCCATGGGATTCTTCTATCACCCTTGGATGATGGTGCCGGTGCACTTGGTGACCCTGGGCTGGATCAGCTCGTCCATCTTTGGCGCTCTGTACATGATCGGCCCCATGGCCTTGCGTCGCCGCCTGCCCGAGGGACGCCTCGACAAGGTGGCCATGGTGGCTTACATCTGCGGCCTCGGGGGCATGCTGGCCCATTTCTGGATCGTCAGCTACGGCGGCATGTTGTGGTCCGCCTGCGGTGTGATCTTTGCCCTGTGTGTTGTGGGCTGGCGCACCCTGACGGCCCTGCGGCGAGCCAAGGTGGCCCTGGGGGTAAAGCTGCACTTGGGGTTTGGGTTCCTCAATTTTTTCGTCGTCGCCCTGCTCGGCGTGACCATGGCCTTCGCCAAGTTGGGATGGGGTTGGCTGGGGGCCCCCTTGAGCAACGTCTATGCCCACTTCCACCTGGCCGCCCTCGGCTGGGTGTTGATGATGATCTTTGGTGTCGCCTACCGCCTATTGCCGATGTGGATTCCCGCCGCCATGCCCAAGGGGCCGGCACCGTTGCTCAGCGCCCTGCTGCTCCAGGTCGGCAGCCTCGGGGTCTTCCTCTCCCTGCTGCTGGATCGACCATGGCTGAAGCTCTCCAGCCTGCTGGTGGTGGGGGCCGTGGTCACCTTTGCGACGTCGGTGATCTGGATGCTGCGCCACCGCAAACCGAGGGCCCGCGGCTTGCAAGGTCTCGATTTCAGTCTGCTGCACGCTGCCCAAGCCATGCTCTACTTGCTGCTGACCCTGGGCCTGGGGTTGAGCTTCTTATTCGCTTCTTGGAATGAAGTGGACCGCTTGGCCTGGATTCCAATCTACGCCATTTTGGGACTCCTGGGCTGCGCCGCCCAGATGATCTTTGGCATGGCGGTACGACTCTTCCC
Organism: Acidobacteriota bacterium; assembly: GCA_029263315.1. Taxonomy (GTDB): domain Bacteria; phylum Acidobacteriota; class Thermoanaerobaculia; order Multivoradales; family J023; genus JAJCXR01. The sequence goes on from JAJCXR010000038.1 coordinate 36,135, forward strand.
ACTCTACGCTTGGTTGTTGGCCCTGGCGGACGGCGGCTTCGAGGTGCCACCGGCGTCGCCCCACGGTTTTCCCCAACGCGGCGTACACGCCACCATCTTTGGCCTGTGGACCCTCGGCGTCCCTTTGTTGGCCTTCGCTTTCCTTGACCAGAGCCCATCGCTGCTGGTTCCGGCCGCCCTGGTGCTCGCCTCGGCGGGCCTGGCGAGTCTGATGAATTTTCGCCATATCCTTCGGCAAGCCAAGGCTTCGTTGCAGCAGAAGGCCGGGGAGTAGAAGCTCGTTGAAGCAGCAGGCCGGTCATGGAGTCGAGCCAGCTTAGAATAGGTCACGCCCCTGGGGCGTAACCTCGATGACCCGGTCTGATCTGATGCCATTGCAATCATTGGAGGGCTGCTCCATGCCAATCCGACCCGCTTCGTCCCAACCACGCCGATCGTTGGCCCTGAGCAAGGGCGCGTCGCTGTTGCCGTGTTTTGCCGCGTGGTTTGTCTCCATCCTCCTGGGGGCGGCCATCGACACCCGGGCACAGCCCGCAAAACCAGCTCCTGCCAACCTTCCTGAGGCTGCGGAGGAGGCGGTGATGCCTGAGCCTTCGGTGGTCCCCGAGCCGTCGGCGGTCCCCGAGCCGTCGGCGGTCCCCGAGGAGATGACAGAGCCGCCGGAGGTGATAGCGCCGAGGGAGCCAGTCGAGCCGGAGGTGCCCAAATTTGAGCCCAACGACGGTGATCCGCAGTGGTTCGAGAAGATGCTGGCCCGTTCAGCGGAGCCCTTAGAGCTCCGCCAGGTGGCAGCTGAGGATATGTACTTCAAGGCCTCCATCCCCGCCGAGCAAGTGCAGCCGCTGACTCCATTTGATGGGGGCTATCTTATGACCCTGTCCTTCGGCGCTGAGCAAGGGGTCTTGGGCGAGTGCTATGTCTATGAGGAGGCCATTGACATGGCCTCCTTTCTGGCTTTGTTGTCGGACAGCACCTTCGAGCTCGTCGAGAAGACCTACGGCACCCTCAGTATCAAAGAGGTCTACGAAGTCGAGCTCGGCAATTTGGGGCCGGTGCCGTATTTGGGTTTGGCTTGGTTGTATTCGACCCAGGCCGAGAACCCCGAGGATTCCGTGGTGGGTCAAGTGAAGCAATGGGTGGCGGTCAAGCAGGGGCACGGTCTCTACTGCCAAACGACGGTGATGGGCTATGACGATCTTTTTTTTGGTCTCTTCCGTGCCTTGACGGAGACCATCGAGTTTGGCGAGGCGCCGGCGTCGCTGCCCTATTACGAAGAGGTGTCGCAGATCAAAGTCGGCGAGCACAAGGTAGGCATTTCCTACACCTCGCACCGCATCGACGGGGATGGTGACATCGAAGTCCGGGAGACCACTTCGATGCTCGTGCCTTTGGATCAAAGCACCTTGATGACGGAAGATTCGGTGAGTCTCAGCTATTCGACCCTCGACGGCGCAGTGATCACCGAGCTTGAATTTGGCATGGAGAATGGCGAGTTGCTCACCGAGCTCACCCTCGATCATGAGGATGGGGTCGGCTGGGTGGTGAACGGCAATTTCCAAGGCAAGGCGTTGCAAGCCACCCTGGGGGAGGGGGAGCTGAGATCCAGTTTTGGTGAGCGACTGGACTTTGCGGAATTCTTGCGGACGGCCGAGCCCTCGGCGGTCCTGACCAGCCTGACCTGGGCGCCCGCCATCGATCCGGTCCAGCTGATGGAGGGGACCATCACCTACCTGGCTCCTCGGCCCGCCGACGCCGACACGCTCCAGCATCGGGTCAAGTTGACCCTAGGCCCTCTGGAGGTCGAGGCGGTGGTCGACGACGGTCTTTCGGTGTTGACTATGGGCATCGAGATGGGCGCCGTCCGTACGACCCTCGAGCGGCTGCATGCCGAGGGTGATATTTGGTATCCGCGGACCCTGCCGGCATTTGCCGAGGCCATGGCAGCCCGCCAGGTGACCTCTGAGTTGCCGGAGGTGCCCTCGACGGATGAGGCATCCGATGCCTCCACCGCCGATACCCCGGCCACCGACGATGGCGGGACCCCCGAGCCATGAGCTGGCGAGCTTTCTTGGTGAGCGCATTGCTGGCCGGGATCTTCGGCGCCCCGGCGCAACCCCAGGGCCTTTACCTGCACGTGCTCTCCACCGCCACGCCTCAAGGTCTACCCAGCCTCGACGGTAGTCCCTGGCCCGTGGCCCTCAGCGTGCACGATGCGGCGGCCACCGTGAAAAATTTGCCAGTCTCCCTCGATGCCGTCGAGGTGGTTGGGTCCGCTGTGGGCCAAGGGATTGACGGCCCTGCCACTCTGGCCACCTCGCAAAGGGTCTGGCTCTGGGTGCACGAAGATGTCGTGGTCGGTGGTGAGGCTGAAGCCAAATACCTCAAATCTAGTTTTGTCGTCGATTTCCATGATCCGGCGGTGGTCGCCCTGGGCGACAGGCTATTGGATCAACAACAGGCTTCCGGTCAGATGGGCCGTCCCAGCATCGACGCCATCTCCCAGCTCACCTACGACAGCATTGTCGACAAGACCATGGCCCGTAACTGGGACTTTGCCTCCCGCACCGCTCGGGAAGGCGAAGGCGATTGCACCGAGCACGCCGTCCTGCTGACGGCCTTGGCCCGCTCCTTCGGTTATCCAGCCCGCGTCGTGGTAGGCCTGGCCTTGGCGGTGCCATCAGGATCCGACCCACAAGACGATGTCCAACCGGCAACCTACGGCCATGCCTGGGCCGAGATCCACGACGGTGAGGCTTGGCGAGCCGTCGACGCGACGCAGATCGAGCAAGAACCGGGATTTCTTGTGCGGCTGTTGCCGTTGCAGGTCTTTGACAATGAAGGGCCGGGTTATGCCATGGCGACGGTGGGTTTGATCCACACCTTCCCGAAGCATGTGGAGATCTTGCGGACGGCGCCTGGGAAAAAGTGACTCTGTAGCTGGCGGTAAGAAATTCTTTTAAGGAGATGCGATGAAAAACCTTCGTCTACCGATCCTCCTCCTCCTCCTCGGTGGCCTGGTTGCGGCCGCTGCCCTGGCCAATCCGCCGGTGCGGGTTCTGTCCCGTGGGGCACCGATCCAAGGTTCCAATGGTATAGCGGTCGGTCCCGACGGTAATCTCTATGTCACCAGCGTGGTGGGCCGCGAAATCGTTGTCATGGATCGACGCAGCGGCCGCATCCTCGAGCGGTTTGGGACCGACATCGGGGTCGAAACGCCGGACGACTGTGTTTTTGGACCCGATGGCTCGTTGTACTGGACGGCCCTCTTCGCCGGTCAAGTGGGGCGTCTGGCGCCGGACGGCTCGGTGTCGATTGTGGCGGAGTTGCCTCCGGGGCCCAATCCCATCGCCTTCAATGACCAGGGGCGTCTTTTTGTGGGTTTGGCGGCGTTTGGCGACGGGTTGTATGAGGTCGATCCGCAGGGTGTGTTGCCGCCGACGTTGGTGATTGCGCCCCCCACCGGAGGCCTGAATGGCTTCGAGTTTGGTCCCGATGGCTTTCTCTACAGTCCGCAGACCACCACCGGCTCGGTGGTACGTATCGATGTCGATGCCGGTACCATGACGCCGGTGGCCAGTGGTTTTGTGATGCCGGTGGCGGTGGATTTCGACAGCCTAGGCCGGCTCTACGTCAACGATACGGCCGCCGACCAAGTCGTCCGTATCGATCTGGCGAGCGGCGCACGGGAGGTCTTCGCCGAGCTGTCGGACGGTGTCGACAACCTTGCCTTCGACCGCCACGACAATCTCTATACCACCAGTTTGTTGCAGGGGTCGGTGCGACGTGTGCGGCAGAACGGCCAGGTGCGGACCATCAGCCGGGGTGGTTTCACGACTCCAGGGGGTGTCGCGGTGTTGCCGCGCCAGCGGCCCGGACAGGGTGGTCATGCTGGTGGGCATCAGGGTGGCAACGATGAAGTCTGGGTAGCGGACTTCTTCAGCCTGCGGGGTTTGAGCGGCGTCTCGGGCCGAGAGATCCGCTTCGAGCCGTCGATTCCGGGGATCTCTGCCTTGGCGGCCCCGGGCACCGTCGCCGCCGACGGTGAGCGATTGATCGTCAGCTCTTGGATCGTCAATTCGGTGCAGGTCTACGACCCCCTTAACGACCAAGTGCTACAAAGCGTTTCCGACTTTGCCGTGCCCCTCAACGCCATCCGTTTCCAGGGGGATTTGGTGGTCGCCGAGCTGGCCACCGGCTCGGTGGTGCGGGCCGACGGCGACGATCCGTCACCGGCCAACCGCACCGTCCTGGCCTCGGGTTTGGCGGTGCCCGCTGGCCTGGCGGCCGGTGAGGACGATCTGTGGGTGACCGACGCCGCCCTGGGAACAGTGCTCCAGGTGGTGGTGGCGGGGCACGTTATGAATCCTCCCTTGGTGGTGGCCTCAGGTTTGGCGGGGCCGGAGGGCCTCGCCTTGCTGCCCGACGGCGAATTGCTGGTGGTCGAAGCCGCGGCGGGCCGGGTCTCCCGTCTCGATCCGACGAACGGCACCGTCACCACCCTCGCCGACGGGCTGGGTTTGGGGGCCTCAGCGCCCCCCTTGGTGCCGCCAACCTGGCTATTCAACGGCGTGGCGGTGGGTGCCCGGGGGGACGTCTACGTCACCGGCGATGTGGACAACGTGGTGTACAAGCTGCGTCTCCGCTAAGTACACCTTTTCAAAAATACGCCGGTATTCGAGCGCCGATGCATCCGCGTCCGCGGCGTTACGCTCGCTGCAACAGAGCCCCACTATGCCTCACTCGCAAGCCTTGCGGACGCGGCGCCTCGGGGCTCTCGATAGGTCACCGTATTTCCGGAATGGTGACCTGAGCAAAGGCAGACCGGAAGGTCGAGGTGAGCGGCTGGGCCGGCGGTCCGTACGCTTGTCTCGGCCATATTGCCGATTCAACTGCTCTATCACACCAGGAGACTGGGTCGCAGCCCAGGCCACGGGATCGTCGTGCTAGATTCGAGGACCCCAAACTCGGCCTGAGATTGGAGCCTCAGATGTCCCCTTTGCGACCGCCACATCAAGCCATTGTTGCCTGTTTCGCTAGCCTAGTCGCCGCCCTGCTTCTGCCGCGCCCCCTCAGCGCCGACGAGCTGACCCGTCTCCAACTGGCCACGGATTTTGCCGCCATCGAGGCGCTGCGGGACGCCGATCGCCATGCCGACGGCGCGCCAGTCGAGCACTTTGCTCAGCGTTACCCGGCTGGGGTTTTCGAAGACCAGGCCGACCGGCATCTGCGCCGCATGCAGGTGCTCGACTTGCATCACGATGTCCAGATCTCCGATCTCGAGCTGCAGCGGGAGCTCGACCGTATGGCGCGGACGACTCGCCGTCCCGAACAGCTGCGGCGTTTTTTCGCCGCCTTGGACGGCGACCCGCGGCGCATCGCCGAGGCCTTGGCGCGGCCGCAGTTGATAGATCGTCGCTTGAGGAATCTGTATCGACAACAGACTAGGTCTGAGGATCCCGGAGCTGCGAGCTTCGAGGCTTGGCTGGCGGCCCAGTCGGTGGATGGGGTGACGCTATCGAACGCCGTCGGTGACCTTCGACTGCCGGACATCATCGGCAGCGGCACCGACGAACCGGACTCCTGGAGCCGCGAGCTGCCGGAGGCACCGGACGCAAAACAAGGTCAATCGGCCATCTGGACCGGCTCCGAGCTCCTGGTCTGGGGTGGTCGCGTTCCGGGTGGACCGGCCAGCGGCCTGTGGACTAACGCCGGATTCTCCTACGACCCGGTGACCGACCAATGGTCTCAGCTGCGGCTCGACGATACGACGCCGGAGCCGCGGGCTTTTCACTCGGCGGTGTGGACCGGCAGCGCGATGATCGTTTGGGGGGGTGAGACTTGGGACGAAACAGGGTCACCTCCTTACTACACCGTGCTCGACAATGGCGGTGTTTACGATCCGGTGGAAGATCGGTGGACCGCCACCCCCACGGACGGTGCCCCGAGCCCGCGAATGGAGCATGTGGCGGTGTGGACGGGCAACGAGATGGTGGTTTGGGGAGGTCTGGTACCCGATGCCGGAGGCTTGATGCCGCCCCCCATCGTGCCGGACTACCAGCCCCTCGACACCGGGGCCCGCTACGATCCTGCCTTCGGCGGCTGGACCGCCATGGGTGGCACGCCCCCCACGGCACGCGGTCGGGCGGCGGCGGTGTGGACCGGCGACATCTTGCACTTGATCGGAGGTTTCGACGGCAGCCAGTGGCTCGATCCCCAAAGCGACGGTAGCACCTTCTCGAGCTACAACCCGAGCACCGACGACTGGGATATCGGTCTACCGCAACCACCGTCCGGCGGGCCGATGGCGCCCCCCTTCGAGGCCCCGCAAGCAGTGTGGACCGGCGAAAGCCTCTGGGTGGCGCAACCGGCCAGCGGCCGGCTCTTGGCGCAGTACCGTTTCGGTGTGTGGAGCGAGCCGTCACCTCCCCCGGGCAGCACAGACTTGCGCTATGAAAGTCTCGTTTGGACAGGCCGTCGACTGATCCTCTGGGGTGGGCAAGAGGGCATGCCGGGCATGGAAACGGTGCGCAACCGAGGCCTGATCTACGACGCCCAGACGTCCTTGTGGTCGAGGATCGTTCCCAACCCTCCCACCTCGCCATCGGGACGTTTCGGGCACTTCGGCTTCTGGACCGGTTCCGAGATGCTGATCTGGGGTGGCGGGCAAAACCCCGACCCGAACGCCGGCAGCAGCCGGATTTTCGATCTGGTCTCGGACGGCGGTCGTTATTCCCCGAGCTGGAGCGCCAACATCGACGGCGGCAGTTGGCGAAGCATGCCCTTGCCGCCCTTGGCGGCGGCGGAACGGTCGAGCATGGTGTGGACCGGTGCCGAGTTGTTGATTTGGGGCGGTTTCGACATCGAAGCGGTCGAACGGGGGGCCCGTTATGACCCGGCCCTCGATGTTTGGTCGAGCCTATCGCGCCTCGGGGTCGCCGCTGCTCGCTTCGATCACAGCACCGTCTGGAGCGGCTCGGAGATGATCGTCTGGGGTGGTTTCGACAGCACCGGCAACCCTCTGGACAGCGGCGGTCGCTACGATCCGGTGACCGATACTTGGCAGGCCACCGGCGGCACACCACCGAGCCCCCGCGGTCGTCACACGGCGGTGTGGACGGGTGGCGAGATGATCGTCTGGGGCGGCCACGACAACGCCGAGCCCAGCGTCGCCGGCAGCTTCGCCAGCGGCGGTCGTTATGAGCCTGTCGGCGATACCTGGCAGGCAACCGGCGGCACGCCACCGAGCCCGCGGGGTGATCACAGCGCCGTGTGGACGGGCCAGGAGATGCTCGTCTTCGGTGGTCTGAGCGGTTGCCCAGCTTGCCAGGTGAGCAATCAAGCGGCGGTATACGATCCGCTAAGCGACCTGTGGTCTGCTCCCTTCTCGCCGCCCTCGGGTGGCGAGCGCTGGGCCCACAGCGCCGTCTGGGCCGGCGACCGCATGGTGGTCTGGGGCGGTACCGCCACCTACGAGGACAGCAATGCCTGCCTGGCCGATGGCCTGATGATCGATCCCGACGCTTCTTCCTCCGCCCTGCTACCGGCTGAGGGGACACCCCGCTGTCGCCACAGCGCCGTATGGAACGGTGTCGAGATGATCGTTTGGGGGGGCAGTGACCGAGTCAACGTCAATCTGGAAGCGGCCCTGCCGCCGGAGATCCCCACCGCCAGCGGCGCCCGCTTCGACCTGGCGAGCGGTACTTGGACCACCACACCGGAAGGCAGCTTCAGCCCGGCAGCGGTGCAGCAGCATCGGGCCGTCTGGACCGGCGAAGAGATGTTTCTGTGGGGTGGGCAACCGCGCATTTCGAGCAACTTGGGTGTCTACTACACCGACACCCTTCCCACCGCTAGCCCCAAAATCGAGGTCGATGGGCTTCCCGGCACCATGGTGCTGTTGGGGGGGGACGCCGAAACCATCCGCTTTGATCACACCCTGACCACCGCCTACTTCGACGACGTCGAAGGGGAGGCGCAATGGACCGCCGAAGGTCCAACCTCCTTCGGTGACAGCTCAGGCTGGCATGTTTCCGTGGCTGGCAGCTGCGCCAGCCAGGGGGACTATGCATCGCCTTTGAGCGCCTGGCGTTTCGGCGTCCCGGGGACCTGCAGCTATAGCGGCGCTACCGGGACCTACCGACTGACCTCCAACAACAGCTTTGTTATCACCGATGCCACCCTGTTGGAGCTGCGCTACCTATTGGAGACCGATGCGGTCGGCAATCCCGGCGAACAGGACGTGGCCCGCATCGAAGTCTCCGCCGACGATGGCGCCAGTTGGACGACGGTAGCCATCGACCTCACCCACCATACGGCGGCGGTCGGCGGCGGTCCCCCAGCGGCGGTGCCGTTGGACGACCGCGGCGGTTCTTGGCGCGGGCTCTCCATCGCCCTGTCCCCTTATGTAGGAACCAGCTCGGAGGCTCGCGTTCGATTCGCCTTCGAGCGCCAGGGTACCCTCAATGGGCGCATCGGCTGGTTGATCGATGATATCGGCATCGGTGAGCCGGCGGGGGACGGACGCCTGGCCAGCGGCAGTTTGGTGGCCAGTGACGGTAGCGTCGCCCAGCATCGGGTGGCCAACCACGAGCTGTGGGATCGTCCCCACTTCGCCTGGGATCTCAACGCCGACGGCACCCCGGACAACGACGAGGGCGATCGGCCGAGCTTCGAGATCGACGAAAACGATCTGGCCACCTACGGCCTCGACCAGCCCGGATTGCACGATGTGGAATTGACGGTCAGCGATCGCAATGGCAATCGACAGCAGGCGGTGGTCGGTCTCGAGGTGGTCGACGGTCAACCCCCCAGCGTCCAGGTTCTGACGCCCAACGGTGGCGAGGCATGGCCCGCCGGCTCGACGCGGCTCATCACATGGTCGGCGGAGGACAACATCGGCCTGGCCGGTTTCGATGTCGCTTGGTTCGATGACGAGGCGGCCACCGGGCCCCACGAGATTCTCTGCGAAGAGCCCTTGGACGGCGACTCCCGGGCCTGCACCTGGACCCTACCGGAGATCACCTCGACGGCTGCCCGGTTGCAAGTGACGGCCCGCGACCAACGTCCGGAGCCCGGTGGCCCCAACACCGCCAGCGACGGCTCCGATGCACCCTTCTATCTGGTGCAGGCCAACTCCGACGCCATTCGCACTCTGGTGGTCTGGCACAGCGGTCGCATCGAGGCCATTTACGGTGGCGCCGAAAAGGACACGCTGGGGGCTGCCTTGGCCAACTATGCGGCGCAGGTCAAGGTCGATGGCCAAGTCCTCGACCTGGCCAACGTTCCCAGCTTGGCGCCCCTTTACGACACTTGGGACGGCACCCAGTGGGATGCCGGCTCCAGCGCCGATTTGGACGACAACATCGTCCAGGCCAATGTCCTGGCCGAGGCCATCCGTCTCTATCTCTTCGAGCAGGTCGCCCAGAGCTTCACCAATCTGGAGTATCTAGTTTTGGTGGGTGGCGATCCCCTGATCCCCATGTGGCGTCAAGCGGAGGATCTACCGCGCTATCCGGAGTCCAACTACATCGGCGAGTTGCAGTCCTTTGGCCTGTTGGACGATGCCAGCTCGGCTGCCGCCTTCTGCGACGAGACGGAGAGCCCGGTGATGGGCGCCATGTGCCGTGATCACTACCTGGCCGATGCCCCTTACGGTGCATCCTTCGCCACCGCGGTGCCGGGCAGCTCCTTCACTTGGTTCCTGCCGGACATCGCCTTGGGACGCCTGGTGGAGACCCCGGAGCAAATCCGTGGTCTGATCGATGTGTTCATTGCCCAAGATGGGGTGACGATCGTCGACCGCGCCTTGACCAGCGGTTACGACTTTCTCACCGACGGTGGCGACGCCATCCAAGGCCGTCTGGTGGAAGAATTGGACCTCGACGTCACCACCGTCGATCGCCTCAGCCAAAGCGTCTCGCTGTGGGACGACGACGACCTGCTGGCGCCCTTGTTCGGCAATCCGCCGGCCTTGGCTTCGGACCTCAGTTTTGTCGTCGGCCATGCCGACCATCGCGCCGAAGGAGCCGCTCAGATCGGCGAGGCTGGGGTCCTCACCACCTTGGAAATGGTGGCCTCGGGGCTCAGCAATCGCGGTGCCGTGGTGGTCGGCGTCGGCTGCCACAGTGCCTTGCCGGTGCAAGCGGACGGTGGCGCCAGCGACGAGACGGCGGCCGCCTTCCTGCTCGACCTGCCGGAGGTCATGGCCGAGAGCTCCTTTCCCGTTTTCATCGGCAATGGCGGCTACGGCTGGGCCCTGTCGGAGGGGGTTGGCCTCGGAGAGCAACTTCTGTTGTTGATCTCCGACGAAATCCTCCGGGCGGGCCAAGTGACGGTGGGGGAGGCCCTGCGGCTGGCCAAACAGGAGTATTTTCTGCGCCAGGACCGCCTCGACGCCTTCGACCACAAGGTGATCCACGAGGCCATGCTCTTCGGTTTCCCCAACTACGAGGTGCGGGTCGAGCTGGCGGCGGATAGCGAGGCCGCCGGGCAGAGCTCTTGGGCTCTGCTGGCCGGTCCCCGGGCCGAACGCGATGCCATCCGCGCCGCCGGTCCACGGGTACCGGGGCGTCCTTGGCTGGGGGATCCCGATTGGCAGCAATGGCGCCTGCCCTCCGGTGGGCTGCTGAGTAAGAGCCCGCCCCGCCTCGTCGACAGGTCTTCCGGCCATTTGGGAGGTGCCAACCTACAAGTGCTCGATTTCTCGTTCCAGGCCTTCGAAGCGGGGCAGGACACCGACGGCAACCCGCAGACCGCCGACTGGCAGGAAGCCTACGAGCAATTCGACTGGTGCACCGATTTGGAGGGCGAGTCGCTTCTCTGCACCGGCGACCCCGACGAGACGCCGGTGGGGACCTTCTTCACCCTCAACCGTTTGGCGTCCAATGAAGCCGGGCGCCCCATCCAGCCGATGATCTCCTTTGATTCTCGCCTCTTCGGCACCGAGCTGCACGGTATTCTGATCCGTGGCGGCGAGGTCTTGCAGCCGGCGGAGATCAATCCCCTGGACGCCAGCCGCTGTACCGATGTTTTCGGAACGGTGCACCCGTGCTTCGATCCGGTGGTGGGCAACCCGGAGAGCGAAGTGGACGAGAGCGAAGGACCGGCGCCAACACCCTTCGTCAACATCGATTCGCCGACGCCCTTCGTCAACATCGACTCGCCGACCTCCAACGGCTTCTTCGAGAATGGGGCTGGTGGGCCGATCCGCTTCGACACCCTCAATGCCCCCATGGGAACCTCCATTCGCCGCGGTGTGCGCGAGGATGAGTTGATGCAGCGGCGGGAGATTTTCAGCCAGTGGCTATATCGCACCCGCGATTTCACCAACTACTACTCCAATTCCACCGACTGGGCACCACCCACCATCGGCGCCTACACCGCCGATTGCTCCGACGACCTGCCGGGAGACGATTGCTTCCACACCCTCGAGGGCGCCGAGGTGACCTTCAATGTGCCTGTCACCGATGAAGGGGAGGGTGTCTTCCGGGTGTTCATCACCTATACAGGAGATGTGGACAGTGCCGGGAATGGTGCCTGGATCACCCTTCCCTTGGAACCCATGGGGGGCGACCTCTTCGGCGCCCCATTGACCGTCGACCGCACCTCCTACTACTTGATCCAAGCGGTGGATTGGGCCGGAAACGTAGGTTCCGTCGTGGTCAGCGGCCAGGATGTCGATGCCGACGGAGCACCTATCGGATCGGCCTTCGAGTTGCCCCAGCTCTTCACCATCCAGTGGACGGTGGAGGGGCCGCCACCTCTCTTTGCCGACGGCTTCGAGAGCGGCGACGACGGCCAGTGGGATGCCGCCGTTCCTTGAGCTTGCTCACCTGCCGTCTTCTACCAACAGGGCGAATGGCCACAAACCGCGGCGGGGGAGGCGCGGCGAGGACCGGCGGCGCAGAAGAATGACGGAGAGATCTGCCCGTTGGCAGTAAACTATGCGGGCATGAGTCAAGATAAGCCCAAGTCGGAGCTGCCGGAATCTCCGGCCGCCGGAAAACACATTTCGAGCTCGCTTCCCAGGCCCCAGATCGATGCCGATGCGTCGACCATCCTCGGGTCGTCCGCACCGCCGCTGGCTTCTTCTGGGTCGCCGTCTGGGGCTGCAGGCAGCAAACCCGCTCGCGGCATCGTCAACCCCGACGATCCCACCCGGGTCAGCGGCGGGGGTGCAGGCGGTGACGCCGACGGTGGAACCGGCATGCCCAGCACCATCGGTCCCTATCGCATCCATTCCATCCTCGGCCAAGGGGGTATGGGGGCTGTTTACCTGGCGGAACAACACACCCCGGTCGAGCGGCTGGTGGCCATCAAGCTGATCCATGCCAGCCTGACGGGGCCCGCCGCCCTGCATCGTTTCGCCGCCGAGCGCCAGGCCATGGCTCGGCTCAGCCATCCGGCCATCGCTCAGATTTTCGAGGCGGGCACCACCGATGATGGTTTCCCCTACTTCGTCATGGAGCATGTGGCCGGCGAGCCCTTGACCACCTACTGTGATCGTCGCGCCCTCGACTTCGAGCAGCGGCTGAAAATCTTCATCGAGATCTGTCGCGGTGTCGAGCATGCTCACCGCAAGGGAATCCTGCATCGAGACCTCAAACCCGGCAATGTGCTGGTGGCGGAGGTGGACGGCCGAGCCGTCCCCAAGGTGATCGATTTTGGTATCGCCAAGGCCCTGGATCGGCCCTTGACGGAAATGACTCTACAGACCGTCGGCGCCATCGGTACGCCGTCCTATATGAGCCCCGAGGCCCTCGACGGAACCGATGTCGACACCCGTGCCGATGTCTATGCCCTCGGAATCCTACTCTTCGAGCTGTTGGTGGGGCAAAAGCCCTTCGAGCTCAAGGGGCTTGGTTTGGCCCAGGTTTTTCAACGCATCAAACGACAGGAGACACCACGGCCAAGCCAACGCTATCGCACCTTGCCGTTGGTCGATCAGCGGTCGATTGCCGAGCAGCGACGGCAGAACCGCAGACAATTGCAGCAGACTCTGCAAGGGGACCTCGATTGGATCATCGGCATGGCGACGGCCCAGGAGCGGGACCGTCGCTACGGATCAGCGAGCGCATTGGCCGACGATGTAAGGCGTTACCTGGACGATGAGGCAGTGCTCGCTTGCCCCCCCAGCCGCCGCTATCGTCTGGGCAAGCTGGTGCGCCGCAATCGCGGGATGGTGATCGCCGCCAGTCTCGCCTTGTTGGCACTGATCGGAGGCTCCATCGGCACGGCCCTCAATGCCCGCCGGGCACAGCAGGAGGCTGCACGGGCCAACCGAGAAGCGGACGTCAGTCGCCGCGCTTTGCTCGATGCGGAGGATGTCACCCACTTTCTGATCGACCTCTTCGAGGTATCGGATCCCAAGGAGGCCGGTGGCGAGTCGATCAGTGCCCGACAGCTGCTCGAGCGCGGTGCCGAGCGGGTCGAAGAGCAGCTGGCCGATCAACCCCTGCGACAGGCCCGCCTGATGCACACCATCGGCACGATCTACAACCAACTGCAAGTGCACCAAGAGGCCAAGGATTTGGTCGAGGCGGCCCTCCGGCTGCGTCAGGAGACGCCGACGGCGGATCCCCTCGATGTGGCCGAGAGCCAATATCGTTTGGCGGTCATCGAACGCAGCTTGGGTAACTACGAGGCAGCGGAGACGGCGGCCCGCGAGGCTTTGGCGCTGCGCCAGCAGACTTTGGGGGAGGGCCATTCGAAGGTTGGGGAGACTTCGAGGGAGCTGGCGGTGATTCTGTATCTGTCGGCTCGCCATCGGGAAGCAGATCCCCATATCCAACGGGCCTTAAGCATCGCCGAATCGCATCATGGGCCCGATGCCCCTGCCGTCGCGGACGCCTTGGAAACCTGGGGCAACGCCCTCAAGGACCAAGGGCGTTGCAAGGAGGCCATTCCGCAGCTCGAACGTTCGCTGGAAATTCGGCGCCTCAAGCTGTCCGCCCTCGACCCTAAGCTTTCCTACGCCCTCAACAACTTGGGGTCCTGCTACGGCGAAGTGCAGCAATTTGACAAGGCCCGGCTTTACTTCGAGCAGGCCTTGCGGATTCAAGAAAAGGTGCTTGGCCCTCACCAGGCCCCGGTGGCCATGGCGAGGACCAACCTGTCGATCATCTATCGGCAGTTGGGAGAGCTTGAGCTGGCTGAGCGGGCGTTGACCCGGGCGCGGGATGATCTAGCAAAGGCTTTGGGTAGCGAGCATCCTCTGGTGGCCAACTGTATGGCCGAGCTCGGGGTCCTGGTCGGGTCCCAAGGACGCTTCGAAGAGGCGGAAGAGTATTTGCGCAACGCCTTGCGCCTATGGAATCTCAAGCCGGGCCCTGAGCATCCGTGGACTGCCTGGGCCCATTGGGGCCTGGCCAACGTCTTGCGGGACGTCGGCCGTCCATCCGAAGCGGAAAAGCACTACCAAGAGGCCTTGCGCGTCCGTCGAATGGTCTTGCCAGCCGATCACCCCGAGGTTCGGGATTCCCGGTTGGACTATGCAAAAATGTTGCGTCTAGTGGGCCGCGATGGGGAGGCCGTCGCCTTGGAAACCGCCGCGCAGATCTCCCAGGACGGCCTGCCCCAGGACGGCCTTCCCCAGGACGGCCTTCCCCAGGATGGCCTGCCCCAGGATGGCCTGCCCCAGGATCCGGCCCCGGAACCTGAGTCGTAACCGCCGGCCGTCCGCCACGACGGTCCAACCCTCAGCCCTACGTAGGAGCCGCCATGCCACGCCTCGATTTTTACGTCGACTTCGATCTGTTTCTCAAGATCCGTCTCGATGCCGGAGAAGTTTTCCTCGGTCGTGGCTCGGACTGCCAAGTACAGCTGCCTCGGGATCGCGTTTCGCGCCGCCATGCCGTCATCCGGTGTCTCGGTGACGAAGCGTTCGAAATCGCCAACTTGAGCCCCAACGGCATGCGACTCAATGCATCGATTTTGGAGGACCCCGCGCAGCTGGCGCCGGGGGACCGCATCTACATCGCCGACTACACCATCATCTACCAGCCGGACGATGCCCCTTCGGAACGGCTGGAGAGTGAACGGACCGTCCTGACCTGAGGCGCGCTCTGCCGTGCCTGCGTCTGTCAGCCGCCGCCTCCCGCTGGCACCGATTTCGGCAAAACGGGAGGGGAGCTGGATCGTCTTTACACCGGGTCGACGATGGGCAGGAGCAGCCTTAGGCAAATGCCGCCGCCGTTCGCAGGCTCGATGGGGCGCAAGTCGCCGCCCCAGCGCCGGGCCAGCTGGCGCGACAAGGCCAGGCCGAGGCCGATACCGCCGAGGGTTTCCTGGCCCGGATCGGCGCTGCGACGGAAAGGACGAAACAGCCGCGACCAGGCGTTGCGGGGAATGCCCGGGCCGTAGTCCCGCCAATCAATGGCCACTTGACGGCCCTGCACCGTGACGCTGAGATCCAAGGACCGGCTGTCCGCCGCGTACTTGCAGGAGTTGTCACACAGGTTGTGGAGGATGCGCTCGACAGCCACCGGATCGGCGGTCACATGCACCTCGGCAAGGCAGGCATCGATGGCCATGATGATGTTGAGACCTTTGTCCTGGCTGCGCTGCTGCAGACGTTCTATGACCTCTGGTAGCCACGGCACGAGTTTCAGCGGCGGCGGTGGCGGTGTCTTCGTACGTTCCAGGCGGGCGTAGGCGAGGACGTTTTCCACCAAATGGCCAAGGCGGTCCGCCTCTTGGCGCAGCGTCTGCAAGTAGCGGGGTTGCGCGGCGGCGGGCACCTTGCCCTCCGCCAGCATGTCGGTGTAAAAGCGGAAGGTGGTCAGGGGGGTGCGCAGCTCGTGGATGACCGCCGAGGCGAAGTCGCTGCGGCGTTGGGACAAGCGCAAACCGGCGACCACCGTGGCGGCGACGCCAAACAGCACGGCGCCGATGGCCGACAGGGCCAGGGCGAGGCTCATGCGATGGGTGGACCTGGTGGCCCCAGCAGGCATCGCGTTGTCGTCCACCACCAGGCGCCAGGGCAGGAGGGCCAGCTGTCGGCCTGGATCGGCGGGTTGCTCGGGCAAGACGGGCACCAGATCGCTATTGGGCAGCAGGTCCCGGGCCTGGTCGAGCAGCCAGGCACGGCTCGACGGGGTGTCCAAGATCAAACCTTGCAGCGCTTCGGAGCCTCGGCGCTCCACCCGGCGCACCAGCAGCAGACGACCGTCCAGCCACAGGGGCTGCAGGGACCGCAGCACACGATCTCCGAGGTCGGTGCTGCGGGCCGGTGGTTCTGTCTCCGCCGCTGCCTCTATCCCTTCGTCCGGCGGCCTGACGTCGAGATCATCCGGCAGCTGTGGTTCGACTTGCTGTGGTTCGACTTGCTGCTGTGCGACTTGCTGCCTTTGGGAGAATTCGAAGCGGTTCATCAGTGCTTGCTGCTGCAGCACGATGCCGAGAGCCGCGGCGTTGCTGGACGGAGCTTCGGTCAGTGGCTGTGACGGTGGCTGTGACTGTGACGGTGGCTGTGACTGTGACTGTCGCGGTGGCAGGGACTGTGGCGGTGGCTGAGATTGTTGCGGTGGCTGGGACTCGGAGCGCTTTCCCCCCTCGGATTGCAGAGCCGGCTGTTGCAGCAAGTCGAGAAGATCGTCCAGCTCCGGCAGGTCCAGATCCGGCCGTGACGACGAGGTGGTCATTTCGAAACGCTGCAGGCGGAAGGGCGGACCTGCCGACGGGAAAGCCGTCGTTGGATCGACGGGTAGGGCGTTTTCGCGGGCCAAAAAGGTCGCCAGGGCGGAGTCCATGCGCCACAGGGCGAGGCGCGCCCTTTCTTCCCGTTGGGCGACGCGCCGGGCCTGCTGCTCCTCTTTCTCCAAGCGCAGGGTCAGCTGCAGAATCCACAGCAGGGCACCGACCAGGACGGACGCTGCCACGATGCCGGCGACGATCAGTCGGAGGTGGCGCATGGGCAGGCCTCCAATCGATAGCCGCGGCCCCGCACCGTGATCAGGACCCGGGGTGGCCGGGTATCGTCCCGCAGCTTGCGCCGCAATCGGCTGAAGGCGATGTCGATGGAGCGGGTCTGCACTTGATTAGGATCGAGTTGCCAGACGTGAACCAGCAACTCGTCACGGGTGACCAGGCGATCGGGGAAGGTGGCGAGATAGCGCAGCAGCCTGGCCTCGAGGCCGGTCAAGGCCTGCCGCTCACCGTCGTCGTGCCGCACGTCCTCGGCCGCCAGATCCACCACGCCGCCGGGTAGGGCCAGACAAAGCGCCCCGTCGGAGCGCTCAGGCGAGCGGCGCAGCACCGCTTCGACACGGGCCATCAGCTCGCGGAAGCTGAAAGGCTTGACCAAGTAATCGTCGGCCCCCAGTCGCAGGCCAAGCACCCGATCGTCTTCGCTACCGCGGGCGGTGATCAGGATGATCGGCAACCCCGGTTTGGCCCGTCGAACGGCGTCCAACACCTTTAAACCGTCTCTCAGGGGGAGCGAGAGATCGAGCAGAATCAAGTCGACGGGCTCGCCCAAGGCCAAGCGCTGACCGCTGACTCCGTCCGCCGCTTCGAGCACTCCATAACCCGACATCTTCAGGGCGTCGGTCACTCCGCGGCGAATTGCCACGTCGTCTTCGATGGTCAGTACGGTGGTCAGCATGGTCGGACTCTCACTTCCTCACCAGCAGTCTAGTGGCAGCTCCGTGGCGAAGCAATCGAGGGTCGGCGATGTTGCACAACGGTTACGCTGGGCCGGATGTCCCCTTGCTAGCCTGAGCAT
Source organism: Acidobacteriota bacterium (assembly GCA_029263315.1). Taxonomy (GTDB): domain Bacteria; phylum Acidobacteriota; class Thermoanaerobaculia; order Multivoradales; family J023; genus JAJCXR01. The sequence continues at coordinate 53,857 of JAJCXR010000038.1, forward strand.
GCCACGATAACCATGGCATTCATCAGGAGGAATGAAATGATCCCAGAGAGATTCAAGCTCGCCGTTTTCATCATGCTGACCACTCTTCTCAGCGTCTCTTCTGGCGTCTTTCCCGGCGTCGTTCGCGGGGACATTATCGATGGAAATTCCCGGGCAGACCGTTGGGTGCGGCAAGCCTTGGCGGGGGACGCCGCGACGGCGCAACAGGCCATGGCAGCATTGCGTCGCCTCGGGGCCCCGGCGGTGGAACACATGCTGGCGGCCAGGCCCACCGCCGACGGCGAGGCGGAGGGGAGCTGGCGGCGGGCCCTCGACACGGTGTGCGGGCAGCTGGATTGTGTCGAGAGCCGGCTCTTCTGGTTCCAGGATCTCGATCTTGCGGTGCAGGAAGCGCAACGCAGCCAACGACCCATCCTGTCGTTGCGGCTGCTGGGACGCCTCGACGAGGAGCTGTCCTGCGCCAACAGTCGATTCTTTCGCAGCATCCTCTATGCGGATCCGATGATCTCCGACTTCCTGCGGCAGCGTTTTGTCCTCCATTGGTCGTCGGAGCGTCCGGTGCCGACTTTCCACCTCGACTTTGGCGAGGGTCGACGCCTCGAGGGCACCCTCACCGGCAACAGCATCCACTACGTGCTCGATCGTCGGGGACGCCCGGTGGACGGCCTACCGGGTTTGTATGGCCCGGGTTTTTTCCGCGGTCGGCTGTGGGCGGCCGCTGCCCTGGCGGACCGACTATCTCCCTTGGACGACGACAACTTTATCGAGGAGCGGGCTGAGGCCCATGGTCAGATGTTGGCTCGACTGGCGGCCGAGGTGTCACCGGTAAGGCTCGAGCTCGATGTGCTCAGGCTCGCCCAGGAGGGGGGCGATGCCGTTGCGCCGAGCGAAGGCATGACCCCTGAGCTGACCGTGTTGACGGCCCGCTTGGCGGGGGAAAGGGCGTTGAGCAAGGCCATCGTCGAGTCGCCCCTCGTCGAGGCCATGTCCCTGGGTTCCGCCAATGTCGACCCCAACCGCCCGTTGTGGGAGATCCTGGCCGAGCACCATTGGCGAAATCTGCGCCTTTCAGAAACCAGCCTCGGGCTGCTGCGTCGGCAACTCGACAGCTTCGACGGGGCGGTGACCGAGGAAGCCTTGACCACCATCCAGCTGGCCATCGGCATCGATGCGATGCGCAATGAATACGAGCTGCACGCCGTCCTTCACACTTGGTTGACGGACACCCGCCAGCCGCAGCTCGACATGGGACCTTTCAACGCCAGGGTCTACGCCGAGCTCTTCCTGACACCGGCTGAGGACCCGTGGCTGGGTTTGGCGTCGGTGGAGACCTTCCTCGCCCTCAGCGGTGTGGCAGTGGCCGATCCGGGTGAGTGATCGGTGCCCGTTACACCGTCTCCGGGACGACGGAGGGCAGTGGCGCTTCGTACCGCCTTCGGGGGGCATCAATCGGCCCGCAGGGACTCCATGGGATCGACGGTGGAGGCCCGCCGTGCGGGCAAGAAGCTCGCCGCCAGGCCCACCAGGACCATGACCAAGGAAACGCCGAGATAGATGCCCGGATCGAACGCTCGGACATCGAAGAGCAGGGTGTCCAAAGCTTGGGTGGCCAGCCAAGCGATGACCAGACCCAGGGCGATGCCGAAGGCCAGGACGCGGGCCCCTTGACCGACGATCATGCGTTGCACTCCCTTGGCTTCAGCCCCCAAGGCCATGCGCAGGCCGATCTCGCGACGGCGCTCGGCGACGGAGTAGGAGAGCACGCCGTAGAGGCCGATGACCCCGAGGATCAAGGCCAACATCGATGCGATGCCCAGAGTCAGGGAGGTGAAGGTGAGCTCCACCATGGAATCGGCGGCCAAGCCTTGCATGGTGTACATGCGATACATGGGGGCGTTGGGGGCCACTTGCCGTACCAGAGCGCGGATGTCGGAGGCGATGACCCCGGCCCTTGGCGACTTGACGACGTAAGCTGGGGACGACAACGTGCGTCGGTTGTCGGGATCTTGCCCCACCAACGGGAAATAGACCATCGGCTCCGGCGCTTGGCGGAAGCTGTACTGCATGACATCGTCGACGACGCCGACCACGGTCTCCCAGGTTTCTTGATCCGCCATCTGTAGTCGCTGCCCGATGGCCTCTTGCCCGGGCCAGATTTGGTCCGCCGCCGAGTGGCTGACCAAAATGTTGCCGAGCTGTGAGGTGTGGTCCTCGGCGGTGAAGGTGCGGCCGCGTAAGACTTCGATGTCCATGCTCTGGAAGTAGTCGCCGGCCGACCAAGTAAAGCTCAGCAGCGCCCCGGCGTCCTCTTGGCCGGCGGTCTCCTCGGTGTGGAATCGTTGACTGGCGACCCCTTCGTTCAGCGGCACGTTCTCGACGATTCCCACCGATTCGACACCGGGTAGGGTGCTCAGGCGCTGCATGAAGTCGGTGTGAAATCGGGCGAAGGACGGGGCGTCGTTGAGGTGCTCGCCTTCGGGGGCGATCTGAAAGGTGAAGATGTCCTGTGTCGAATAGCCGGGATCGACGTTGCGTAGCTTGTCGAAGCTGCGCAACAACAGGGCCGAGCTGATCAACAGCACCAAGGCGAGAGCGGTTTGCGCCGCCACCAGGGCGTTGCGCCCCCAGTGACGTCGGCGGATGGAACCGCGGCCCCCCTCCCGTAGCTGAGACAGCTGCGGGGCGGAGAAGCGCAGGGCCGGAGCTAAACCGCAAAGCAGCGTCGAGAGGACGCAGAGCCCAAAGGTGAACAGCAAGGTCGTGCCGCTGAGGGAGACCTCGCCCAGGCGGGGAAGATTGGCCGGGGCGGCCCGCAGCAGCAAGGGTACGCCAGCCCAGGCGATGGTCACCGCCAGCCCACCGGCCAAAGCCGCGACGATGGCCGCCTCAGTCAGCTGGGAGAATACCAACTGGCGGCGTCCGGCACCGAAGGCCCGCCGCACCGCCAAGTCCGGCTGGCGGCGTTCCGCACGAACCATGAAGAGGTTGGCGACGTTGGCGCAGGCGATGAGCAAGACCAACCCCATGGCCGCCAATAGAATCCACAGGGGTCCCGAAACGATACCGAGAAGCTGCTCCTCGAGGGGACGCACGACGGGCTGAAACTGCTCGATGACCCGGGCGTAGTTGTTGCTACCGCCGAAGCGTTCGGGCAGCCGTTGGGCGAGCATCCGCAGCTCCGTAGCCAGGGCCTCGACGGAGGCGCCCGGGGCCAAGCGGGCGACGAAGGGTTGGCCGAAACGGCCGGGCCGGATATCGGTGGCTGCGATGACATTGGGCACCCAGAGCAGCGTGTCGTCGCTGGGAAACCAGAATTCGGAACCCATGACGCCGATGATGGTGCGGTCCCTGCCCGAGACGTACAGCTGGCTGCCGAGAACCTTGGAGTCGGCGCCAAACCAGGTGGTCCACAATCTGTGGCTGATCACCACCACATTGTCCTCGTCCTCCGACGTCGGCAGACGACCGAGGGCCGGTCGGGCTCCCAAGGTGCTGAACAAGGAGGTGGTGGGCATCGACATCCGCACCCTCTCGACCCGGTCTCCGAGGCGAATCGTATTGGTGAAGGAGTTGTAGGTCGAGATGTCCGAGAGTAGCTGGGAATCTTCCCGGTACTGAACGAGAAACTCCGCCGCCAAGGGAAACTCCTCGGGCAAGTCCGTACCCGGAGCGGCCCCCGCGAGGAAGACCAGACGGTCATTGTCCTCGAAGGGCAGGGGGTCGAGCAGCACCGTGTCGACGACGCTGAAGATGCTGGCCACGGCACCGATGGCAAGCCCCAGGGTACCCACCGTCAAGGCGGTGAATCCGGGAGTGCGAAGCAGGCCGCGGAGCGCTTGCCGAAATTTGCTCATCCAATCACTGATCATGCTCGTTTAGCCCTTCTTTCCATGTTGGGGTCCCTCGGCTCGGCGCCGTGGTGTCTACCGTCAACCCGGCGCAAGAGGAACGGGCTGCCTGGGTTGTGGTCTCAGTTACCTAAACGCGCCACAGGGCGTCGGGTTTCAAGCCAAGGGCAAGTTGCCGCTCTGGGCTCCTTTCAGGGGATGGGTTCGAATGCCGCTTGAGCTGCATTGAATGTTTGAGCGGTCGAGGCCGTAGGTTTCAAATAGCCGTACCCCCTGCCGGCCAGGCCGCCGGCCCAGTTTCCATTTTTCGGCTTATCGGCCGGCCGCCGACCGAGCTACGCGACACGGAAGGATCGACCCCATGTACATTTCCTACACCCAACCCCTACAGCGCGCCTGGGACCACATGGTCCGCATGCTGTTTCGTCCGTTCGACCTCACCACTTGGCTGGTCTTGGGCTTTTCGGCCTGGTTGGCGAACTTGGCCGGCAGTGGCTCCGGCGGTTCCGTCGGCAATTTCGACAGCGACCTGCGGCGCAATCGTTTCGAGGGCGATGCCTTTGCGGAATCTCTGCGGGATGGCTGGGAGTATGTGCTCAACCACTCGTGGTTGCTGTCTTTGATCGTCGGTGGGTTTGTTTTTTTTGTCGTCTTGATCGTCTTAGTGACTTGGATCAGCTCCCGGGGCAAGTTCATTTTTCTCGACAACGTCGTCCGTCGGCGGCATGAGATCACGGAGCCGTGGAAGCGATTTCGGCGTCTCGGCGATTCGCTGTTTTGGTTTCGTCTCTTGCTGGGATTGGTCCAGCTGTCGGTGGGTCTGGTGATTGGGTGGGGCGCCATCCTGCTGTTTCTGACAGGATTTGGCGCCTTCGGACGCCCAGAGGGCGCCGTCTTGGGAGTCCTCATCGCCCTCTGGGTCATGGTCCTATTGCTCTACATCGTGATCTCGATCGCCATCGCCTTCTTCCTCGATGCCTTCGTCGTGCCGATCATGTATCGCTTCGAGCTGACCACCATGGAGGCGTGGAAGTACTTCCTACCGTTGTTCTCCCGTCATGGCGGCTCGTTCATTCTTTGTGCGCTGTTTGTTCTAGGGCTCGCCATCGCGGTGATGCTCGGCGTCGTCTTGGTCGGATTCATGACTTGCTGCATCGGCTTTGTGCTGCTCGCCATCCCGTATGTGGGGACGGTGATCCTGTTACCGATCGCGGTCACCTATCGAGCCTTCACGGTGCAATGGTTGGGGCAGCTACATCCAGATTTGGTCTTGATCCGGCCGCCTGGAGAGCCGCTTCAGGGGACCTGAGTCGGCGCCTTGCCCTGCTGGCGCATGAGTTGCACTTCTAACCCTTGGGCGAAGGCCTGGGAGCCGGGCATACGGGAGCTGCGATAGTAGTCGATGGCGGACTCCAGATCGCCGAGCTCCCTGGCCGTCGCGCCGGCCAACTAGCAGCCCTGGCCATAGTAGTCGCCACGACGGCAGGCTTCGCCGTAGGCCTGGAGGGCCGACTGACGGTCGTGGTGGTAGAGCAGGTTACCCAGCTCGATCCAGGCCCGGCCGTCGTTGGGCCCCAGATCGAGGGCGCTGCGGTAGTGGGCCTCCGCCCGCAGGCGTTGGTCGGGATCTGTGGCGACCAGTTGCCGTGCCCTCCACAGGTGGGCGGCGGCACTGTGAGGATGCCGACGTGTGGCCTGCTCGGCCAGCTGGGGATTGTCCGGCACGAGAAAGGCGACAAGATCGTCGAAATCGTCGCTACAACGGAACAGGGCACGGAACGCGTCGTCCCGCCGTTGGATGTCGCCTCGACGGTCGGCCAAGCGGGCGATGAAGTAGTGGCTGTGGCAACGACGATCGGTGTGTTTGGCCAGGTGACGGCTGACCCGGTCGTGGCGCTCAGGTGCGACCAGCAGCACGTTGGCGGTTTCGAGGACGGCCAGATTGAAGTCGATGCGGTGACGCAACCCTACCCCCAGGGCCGCCAGGGCCGCCAGAGCCGCCAGGCAACGGGCGATGACTTGCGACGTTTTCCGTCGGCGGGGCCGCGGCGACGTGGGCCTGACGGGCCGCGACGCTTCCATGGCGGTGGGCTGGCAGGCCAGGCCGAGCAGACACCAGAAGGGCAGGCTGCCGATCTGGCCAAAGGCCACCACATCGACGCTGCCGTAGATCAAATAGGCGGTCAGCCCCGCCGCTAGTCCCAGAACCCGGGCCCGTTGTCGACCCTCCGGCGCCTGTCGCCACGCCTCGATGAGGCGACAGGCGGCGACGGCGAGCAGCGTCCACAGGGCCAGCAACGAGAGGAGCCCGAGCTCGCTGGCGACGTGCAGGAAGAAGTTGTGGGCGTCCTCGACGTGGACCATGGGCTCGAAGCGGGATAGCGGGTAGAGCTCGCCCACCACCTTCTCCGAGGCCCCGAGGCCGACACCGGTGAACGGCATGTCGGCCACCGCCTGGGCGTGCCGTAACCAAATATGGGGTCTGCCGGTGAGAAACGTATAGGCGGTCAGCCGTTGCCCCTTGTCGTCGAAGACGAAGAACTCCAAGAAGGTGCTCCAGCCCCCGGCCACAAGCCACAGGAAAGCTCCTCCAATGCCGATTCGAACGGTCCGACGGCCCCGTCGACCGAGCCACCACAGCATGGGTACCAAGACCATGGCGCAAGCTCCGAGGCCGCTGCGCGAGCTGCTGTGGTAGAGCATGCCGAGAAAGAGCAGGGCCGCCGCCAGGGCGACCATCCGACCGGCCCGGGGGTCGAAGGGGGCGGCGACGGGCGGGTCGGGTCCGGGGGTGGCGTCGCCGACCTTTGAATCGGCCAGGGCGGTGGCCAAGGCCCAGGGAATAAAAAAGAGCAGGATGCCCGCCAGCTCATTGGGACCGAAGTGTCGGTGGGCGAGCACATAACCGAGGCCGACCAGCAGCCAAGCCATGCCCACGCCGGGCACGGCGGCGGAGCGCCAACGGCAGAGCGCTGCAAAGAGCAGCAGGCCGATCCAGTGAATTCCATGCAGGGCCACCAGGTGCGGCATCGGCCCGGGGTTTTCCACGGCGGAGCGCAGGGGGTGCAAGGTCCAGGAGAGGATGGTCGACACCACCAGCCAGGACCAGGCTATGGTCAGGGCGACGTCGAGCCGCCGAGATCCTCGGCCGGCTGAAGGTCGACCGGCTGGGGGTTGCTCCAAAGAAATTTGGTTGGTCGGGGGGACACCCATGACAGCGTTTTATCAGACCCGCCACGCCATGGCAGCGACGGCCGACAAAAAAGTTGCCCGGCAGGCGGGGAGAGCCAAGCCGGGCACTGGGTGAAGGACAGAACAGATCGCCCAAGGGGCGACCGTTGGAGACCGACGCCCGAACGCCTGGTGCATCGACGGGAACCCGGGTGAGGAGGGTCACCCTCCGTGATGTGGCATGCTCGAGAGCTTCGGTCTGCCTCTACTTATTAAGCGAGATTTGAGACCCAATCCCTTCAAAGTCATCGGATTTTCTTCTGTTGGCGGGTGATGTCAGTAGAATGCGGCTTCCCAGGGTTGCGTTTTGACGACGGCGACGGAGCCGGCGAGGTCATGATCCGGGACTTGGAGGCTCGAAGATGGGAACAGCATGGCGGACGATCAGGGTTTGGCTGATGGGCGCTTGCATCGCCGCGATGGTGGGCGCCACAGCTGGCTTGGCTGCGGAGGAGCTCAGTGATCGTCAACTGAACAAGCTCGAACGGCAAGCCGGTAAGGCATTGGAGGGCGGCGAGGAGGCGGAGGCGCGACAACTCTACGAAAGCCTCCTGTCGGCGACGCAACCGGCCGATCAACGTCGCGCCGAAGCCCTGCATGCGGTGTTGATGCTCGAGGTCGCAGCCGCCGGAGAGTTGACACCGGTGGCCGAGGCTCTGCTCGACGAGCTCCTGGTGTCATTTCCTCGCCATCCACAACGGCGCCAGATCACGATGCTCGACCACTGGCGCCGTCAGCGCCGCGGCTTCGAGGCGCAAGTGACCGAGCTTCAGAGCTCCCTGGCCGAGCAGGTGGAAGCCTGCGAGGCGATGACCGGCGAGCTGGCCGGCGCGGCGGGGGAGAAGGAGGGGCAGCTGCGCAGCGAGAATCAGCGGCTGCGCCGCGAGGTGACGTCCCTGAAGCGGCAGCTGGAGACGACCGAAAGCGAGCTGGTCAAGAAAGAGCAAGCCTTGGAGAAGCTCAAGGACGCCTTGGTCGGCGGGGGTGGCTAGTGGAGGGCGGCGGTCCGCAGGGTCCGCAGATCAAAGGCCATCTTGTCGAGCACGGCTTCTGCTAAACCCTCCAACCGTTGTGCTTCCTCGGTCTGCAAAGGGATTTCGGTCAGCACGACCACCGGCAGTGTCGCCAGCTCTGGGCTGCCGCGTATCTGGCGCAGGAACTCAAATCCGTCCATCTGCGGCATGCTCAAGTCGAGCAAGATTGCATCCGGTGGATCGTCGGGTAGCATCGCCAAGGCCACTAGGCCATTGGCCGCCTCGCTCACCGACCATCCCCTGGCCTGACATAGCCCCCTCAGGCGCTGCCGGTCCTCGTCGTTGTCGTCGACTATCAGCACGTGTCCGGGACCGCGTCGATCGCCGGTGAGCTGATGCAGGGTTTCAAATAGCTCTTGGCGCCGTAGTTGCCAGGCATGGGCCTCCGGATCGGATGCCGCAGGTGACATCGCCCCTGGGCCGGCTGAGACACCGCCTTCTGGGACGCCTTCTCCGGGGGTGCCGCCACCCTCGCCTCCGGAGGTCTGGCCGGAAGCTGGGATGATCGAGGTGTTGGGCGGCGGCGGTACGGGGAGCGTTGTTGGGCCGTCGATCATGGCCTCGGGGTCGGGCACCACGGCTGGCAAGTCGATGGTGAACGTGGTGCCGGCGCCGAGGCGACTGTCGACGGTCAGCTGCCCGGCCATCAATTCGCAGAAGCGTTTGCTGATGGAGAGCCCCAAACCAGTGCCGCCGAATTGTCGGGTGGTGGACGAGTCCGCCTGCGTGAACTCATCGAAGATGCGCTGCATTTGCTCGTCGCTCATGCCGATACCGGTATCGGTGACGCGAAAACGGAGACGGTCGCCGTCGGCGGTGGCATAGCGTTCCGCTTGCAGGCGGATGGTACCGGCGGTGGTGAATTTGCAGGCGTTCGACAACAGGTTGAAGAGGGTTTGGCGGAGCTTGGTCTCATCGGCCCGCAGGATTCCGAGGTTGGGGGCGAGGGCCAGCTCGAGGCGGTTCTCTTGCTTGGCCACCAGCGGGCGGATGGTGGCGCTGACGTCGTCGACCAGCGAGGTGATGGCGATGTCTTCGAGGAACAGAGTCATCTTGCCGGCCTCGATCTTCGACAAGTCGAGCACGTCATTGATCAGCGCCAGGAGATGATTGCTGGCGGTCAAGATACGTTGCAGATCGGGGATGAAATCCTCCTGCTGCAGGTCTTCGGCTTCTTCGATGAGCATCTCGCTGTAACCGATGATGGCGTTCATCGGGGTGCGCAGCTCGTGACTCATATTGGCCAGAAACGTGCTCTTGGCGCGGTTGGCATCCTCGGCGGCGGCCCTCGCTTCTTCCACCTTGGAGCGGGCCGTCAAGAGATTGACGGACATGTCATTGAAGGTGCGGGCCAACTCGGCCAGCTCGTCGCCACCGCGGCTTGGGATGCGGTGCTGAAGATCCCCCTGGCCGATGCGCCGGGCGCCTGACTTCAAGGCGGTGAGGCCGCGGCTCAGCTGAGCCGAAAAGACCAGGGCGACGACAAAGGCGACGAGGGCGGAGACGGCGAAGATACTGAGGATACGTCGATTGGTGACTTCAGCCATGGCGGAGAAGCGGGAGCGCGCCACTTCCACCTGTTGACGTTGGGAGACTTGCAGCCGATCCAAGAGACCCGTGATCTCCTGCGCCAGCGCCAGTTGTGGCTCAGAACAACCGGCGGCGGCCGACGCCTCCGTTGCCTCGGTATTCTCTATTGCCTCGAGGGGCGCCGGAGCCGTGTCCCTGTCCGTCTCCGTAGCCGTCTCCTCGGATTCCTCTTCGATCTTGCTGGTCAGGCACTGGAAGAAGCCTCCCCAGACATCTTCCAGGGTGCTGAAACCTTGGCTGAGGCGGCGGACGGTTTCGGCGTCGGCGGCGGGGTTTCGGGGGTCGACGTCGGAGCCCATGGCGGTGGGCTGGTTCGCCATGGAGGCCAGGCGGCGTGCCATCTGGGATAGGCCTTGGAGCTCGCGGAGCTTTTCCTCGACCTGGGCCGTTTCGAGGAAGGCGCTTTCCAAATCGGCCTGGGCCAATAGGTGGAGGTTGCGCACGACATCGGTCAAGGAAGCCACCTGTCGTTGCAGGTCCACCACCAGAAACTGGCGTTGCACGGCCTGGTTGAGATCTTCGAAGCTGGCGGTCCGTTGACCGATACCGTTGTAGTAAACGACGATATTGAGGGCAAAAAGGGACAGGATGGCGAGAAAGGCTAGCGCCAGGCGGCTTCGAATGCTCACGGCGAGCCCCGGAGGCGACGTAGCCAGCGACGGAACAAACCATCCCTAGACCCGTCGCGGGTCTCGACGGCCGGAATAGGGGTGGGTTCCGCCGTCGCCATTGGCGTCCCCGGTGGTGGTGCTGCTGCAGTCTTGACAAAAGCCACGCCTTCGCTGGCCACCTCCAGGGTGGGCGCTTCTCCGTCGATGGTCTCGTAGCCGTCCAGACCGACCACCAAGACCTCCGGCAAGGCGGTGGTGGTCGGACGCCCGGAAGTGTCTCCGCCGTCGTCCGGCGGATCGTCCGGTGGCCTGGTCTCCAGGGACCTGTACCCGGCAGCTTGTGGGCTCGTTTCAAGGTTCCCGACCACCTCGCTGAGCTGGCGCAACAGCATTTCGACGGTGGGCCTGTCCGGCGGCTCTTTGGCGAGGCAGCGACGGATCAGCGGCTCGAGGGCGGTGGGCGCCCCCGGATAGACACTCCGCAGGCTCGGCGGCGGTTCCCGGACATGTCGCATGATCATGGCCATCGGATCGTTGTTGACGGCGTTGAACGGGCGGCTGCCGGTGAGCATCTCAAAAAGCATGACGCCGAGGCTGTAGACATCGGCCCGACCGTCGTAGCCTTCGTTGGACAGGCGCTCGGGGGCCATGTAGGCGGGCGTTCCGAGAACCCACCCCTCCGCCGTCAAATTCTGAGTGACAGCGTTCTCCCCCACCAACTTGGCGATGCCGAAATCGAGCAGCTTGACGACTTCCCCCTGGGCCGACTGATGCAGGAAGATGTTCTCCGGTTTGATGTCGCGATGCACCAAGCCGCTGCGGTGAGCCTGGGCGAGCACCTCACAGACCGGACGCAGAACTTCGAGGCAGCGGCGAGGGGTCAGGCGCTTCCATTGTCGAAGCTCTTGGATCAGTGAGAAGCCCTCCAGGAGCTCCATCACCAGGAAGGCGACGCCATCGGCGGTGACGCCGAAGTCGGTGACCCGCACGGCGTTGGGGTGTTGCACTCGGCAGGCTGCTACCCCTTCGAGGTGGAAGCGGCGGCGTGTCTCTTCGTTGCCGGTGACACTGGGATGCAGCACTTTGATGGCGACGTTGTAGGCCAGGTCGAGGTGATGGGCCCGGTAGACGACGCCGAAGGTGCCCGCGCCGATCAACCGATCCAAACGATAGCGTCCGGCCAAGATGCCACCCACCTCGAGGCGACCGCTATCCGCCGACGCCGTTCCAGTGTTGCCGTTGCTCCGGGCCTCGAGGGCCTGGGTTTTGGTGCGCAGCAAGGCTTGAACCTTGGCCACGACGATCTTGAAGTCGAGGGGTTTGACCACGTGGTCGTTGGCCCCCAAGGCCGCGGTTTGGACGATGTCGTCGCTGCCCGCCTTGGCGGTGGCCATGATGATCGGCAATTCCAGGGGGGAGTAACGCTGGCGCGTCCGGCGCAATACTTCGAGGCCGTCGATATCGGGCATCATGATGTCGAGAAGCACCAAGTCGACGTTCTGGCTTTCGAGGATGGCCAGCGCCGCGGCACCGCCCTCGGCGGTCAGCACTTGGAAGCCGCGCCGCCCGAGGCGTCGCGACAGCATGTCGAGGTTGGCCTCGTTATCGTCGACCACCAGCAGGCGGAAGTTTTGGTTTTCCACGTTGGGCTCGGCTTCCGTGCGCTAAGCGGGCAGCTACCAAGGGCGCCCGCCGGTTCTGTGCCGTCGAAGGCAGGGGGACGAGATGGCGTTGGGAGACGGCGAGCGTCGATTCTATCGCTAGCTTACCCTTCGTCGCGACCCAGCCCGCCCTTGAGGCGTTGGGCACCGCGACGACGGGCGACTTGCTGCATATCTGCAAAGAGATCCGTCTCGTCGACGATCTCAGCACCGAGCACCGATTCCATAACGTCTTCCAGTGATACGACGCCCAGGATGCCACCGTATTCGTCGACCACCGCCACCAAGTGACGGCGACCTTGGATGAAGGTGTGCAGCAAGCGGTGTCCGAGGGCGCCTTCGGGGACGAAGCCGAGGGGCTTTTTGAGGTGGCTCAGGGGGGTCTCGAATTCGTCCCTCGCCAGGCAGGCGAGGATGTCCTGCTTGAGAGCGATACCGGTCCAGTTCTCGCTGTCATTTTCCCAGATCGGAATGCGGGTGTATGGCACCGTCATGATCTGCTCTCTGATCTCCCGCACCGGCGTTTCGCCCGGCAGGCTGTAGACCACGGTGCGGGGGGTCATGATGTCGCGGGCTCGGATATCGTTGAGCCGCAAGACATTACGCACCAGCATCGCCTCCATCGGCAAGATGCTGCCCTCTTCGGCGCTCAGCTGAGCCAGCTGATGCACCTCTTCCTCGGGGGCCTGCGGTACCGGCGAGCGCCGCTGCACCAAGCGCGAGGCACGTTGGATAATCCACACCAGGGGCCGCATGCTGCGGATGACGGCGGCGAGCGGGAGGCTGATGAAGCGGGCGATGGTGGTGCCGTAGCTGACCCCAGCCACTTTGGGCAGGATCTCGGAGAAGAGGAGCACCGCCAAGGTGAAGAAGGTCGAGAAGATGACCACCGCCGGAATACCCAAGGGGGCCTGATCGCCGAACAGCTTGGCGGCTTGCGCCCCTGCGACGGCGGCGCCCGCCGTATTGGCGGTGGTATTGATAATCAAGATGGCGGTGATCGGCCGCTCCATGTTCTTCTTGAAATCCAGCAGCACCTTGCCGGCCTTCGAGCCGGAGGCCGCCAAGCGGAGCACATAGGCCCGACGCACCGAATAAAGTGCCGCCTCGGTCAACGAGCACAGGGCAGAAACCACTAGGACGAGCGATACGGAAAGAACAAAAAGTGTCATTTGAACCTCGTGCTGCAGGCTCGGTTTTCGATCACCGGCCGTCGGCGGCGAAGTATGTCATGAATCAAGGATCTGATTGCGCTGGACCGGTTGGCGTATAGTCGGGCCCCAGCGCGGTCGTCGGTGCATCTTCGGACCGTCTGCCGGTTAGTGTCCAGCCGATAGAGCGATGCGGGGGCGGGAGCCCTGCGGCTGCGCGCCGCCTGCGCAAACTCGCCCCAACGCTGACGCATCGCTCCAAATCCATTGATATCAATGTTCATCCCGTTTCCATGGCCCTGCGGCTCAGACAGCACTCCCCGTCCGTGCTGGCTCGAAGGGGGGCCCGCCAAGGACCTCCCGCTGGCACCGATTTTGGTACAACTAGATGGGCATCGGGCGAGCACGGCCCGGTCGAAGGGGGCAGCATGAGTCATCAAACCTATCGACGGATTTGGCACGTCGTCCGCCAGATCCCCCGCGGCCGTGTCGCCACCTATGGCCAGATCGCGGCCCTGGCCGGGTTTCCCAATCACGCCCGGCAGGTGGGATATGCCCTGCATGCCTTGCCCCGGGGCGAAGACATCCCTTGGCAGCGGGTGATCAATGCCAAGGGTGAGGTCAGCGCCCGTTCGGAGGACGGTTGGCAGGGTTACCAACGTCATCTCTTGGAAGAGGAAGGGATCTCGTTCGATGCCCGCGGTCGGGTCGACTTGAAGCGCTGGCGTTGGCAGCCGGAGGCGGATGTCTCAGGCGAGCCACCAGAGCCAGCGGTGCCGGCAGACGATCAGTCGCCAGCGTAGGGATTCGAGAAGGCGGCCCCACAGGCGATGCCGGTGCCGTTCGGTCACCCCATGGCAAGCTGCCAGCAAGGTGTCGATCCAGCGACCCGGCAGGGTTTGCGGATGGAGCTGCAAGTGGTTTTCCCGGTGCTCGACGGCGATGACTTCTCCGTAGATCGAGTCCAGCGCATGCTCTTCGACGGCGAAGGAGCGGTCACCGGCCAGGCGAAAGCGCTGGCCGGTGGTGGCGATGATGCGATGGCAGACCAGTTGATCCTGCGCATCCCGGGCCAGCACCAGTTGGCCCCGGCGGGGTAGACCTTGCAAAGGGCGGATGTGCACCCAGTCGCGATCCTGTACCAAGGGGTGCATGCAGGTGCCACGCACTTGCAGTCGCGTCTGTCGACGTCCCTCCTGCACGGCATCGGCGAGCAGGTCCAACGCGATATGTCGTTCCGGGCCTTCCATGGCGGGTCTCAGCATGGCAGTTTTAAACAAGAATACAAACAAAAACGCCGGCCTGTGAAGGCCGGCGTCCCCGAGACGAGTGAAATATTGAGGAGAGGTTCGAGTTGTGCACGGGTCCGAAATAAATCGTTCCCGCCGATCAAGCTCGAGGCGATTTGGCGTCAGATGAGGTCGTCTGCCGTAGTCGCTAGTCTATTTCGAGGGCTCTTCTCGGGAAGGCTCCGCAGAAACCTTTCGCGGGTCAATACGTTGGCCGGATTTGTATCAACCCAGCTTCTTTGAGAGCCTGGCCATGCTTTGGAAATTCCCGGCCCCACACACCCAACTCACTCCGGGCCGGTTCCTTTCCGCCGCTGACAAGAGAAGAATACGGGGTGGAGAGAAGTTTGCCTATGAGGGAAACCCTGAATCTTCCTAAAAATAGAATTCAGTTCTGCTCGTTGAACCTAACCGCGTGTCGAATGAGCTCCGGGGCCGACCGAATGCCCAGTTTCTGTTTGATGTTGCGGCGGTGTGACTCGATGGTTTTGATGCTCAAATGCAGGCTCTCAGCGATCTTACGGGTGCCTTGGCCGAGTCCGATGAGACGGAAGACCTGAAGCTCCCGATCGCTCAGGCCGGCCACCGGATCATTCTTCGGGTGGTCCTTGGCGCCGTCCTCGAGGCGGATTCGCAGCGTCTCGCTGACGAAGAGCTCGCCCCGTAGGATGCAGCGCAGCGCATTGATCACCTTGTCGCTGGCTTCCTGCTTCATCAAATAGCCCTTGGCCCCGGCCCTCAGGGCACGTTCCGCGAAGAGGCCCTCAGCGTGCATCGAGAGCACAAGTATGGGTAGATCCCGTCCTTGGGACTGATTGGCTTTGATCAGCTCGAGACCGTCGCCGCCCTTGAGGTTGAGGTCGACGATGGCGATGTCGGGGTTCTCGTGATGAATCACCTCGAGGGCGCCGGCCACGTCCTCGGCGACGCCGCACACCGAGAGATCCTCTTGCGAGTCGATGATCGCTTGCAGCCCTTGGCAGACGATGGGGTGGTCGTCGACGATCAAGACTTTGTAACTACCTTCGAAACGAGGCGGGAGTGCATTCATCGGGAGTCCTTATAATCCAGCGACCAGCGGCAGGTGACGCGGGTGCCCCCGGCGTCCAGGGGGACTGTTTCCAAGGTGCCCCCAATCTTCCTGGCGCGCAGTGACATCAAGTGCTGGCCGCGTCCCTTCGGATCGGGCTGCCCGCGAATGCCTTGGCCATCGTCTTCTATTTGTAAACAGGCCTCGTTTGACTCATGGGACAGCGCGAAGCGCACCTGCTGTGGCCCTGCGTGGCGGACGGCGTTGTAGGCCGCCTCTTCGGCCAAGCGATAGAGATGACCGGCCGTCTTTCGTTCTAGGCGTGGCAGCGTTCCAGAGACACTACCCTGTACGCCGAATAGGTCTTCCAGGTTTTTCGCCAGCCCTTGGAGGGCCCTGGCCAGGCCATTGTCCAACTCGAGCTCAGGGCCCGTCCTGGGGTCGATGACCCGTTCCTCGGCCAGCCGCCGAGTGCTTTCGAGCAGATCCAAGAGACTTTTGAGCTTGGTTGCGGCGTCCGCGGAACTGTTTTGGAGCTGTGGGGCAAAGCTCTCCACCAACAGGGCGATGCCGGCCAGGTTCTGACCGACGCCGTCATGTAACTCACTGGACATGCGACGCTGCTCGCGACTATGGCCGTCGAGCAGCTCCGCAGCCAGGCGGTTGCGGGTCTCTTGATCGATCCGACCTTGACTCAGGAGCCGTTGCTGGGTCCTGATGGAATAGTAGGCATAAAGGTGCATCAAGCCAACGCCGACAAGGAGGACGGCAAAGAGTTCTTGGGCTCCCCAACTCATAAGGCAGCTTCCTGCTGCGGGAGACCCTCGGATAGGATCTTCCCGGCGCGTTCGTAAGTCTATTCCCCACGGCGTGGCCAGCATGCACGACCAAGGGAAATACATCCAGCCGTGGCTGGCTGCCGTGTTTCTTCCCGAGTCGGCTGACTGCCGAGGACGAAGGAGAGGGGGGGATCGCTTCGATCCGACCTCGCAGGGAACCCACCCTCAAGAGGCTATTGTAGCTGAGGCAGGGCTGGGATGCTCAGGATGTGCAAAAAGAGGTCGCCCGGACCGGCAAGGCGCCGGCCGGATGACCTCTTTTCAAGGGGGTTCTAGAAGGGGCTGTAGGCGGGGTAGAGCTGCGCCCTTGCCCCCTCGATGCGGGGAGCTTATTTCTTTGCGGACCCTTGGTTCCACTTAGTCAGATAAGCATTCAGGCCTCCCCCTTTAGCAGGGGGGAAGCTTCTTGCAGCGAGCAAGCTCGCTGAATGTGACTAAGCAGAATTAGTTGTTTGTGGTGACGCGCGGACCACCGGTGCGGGGACCTCTTGACGGTGCCGCAGGTGACTGAAACCCACTAGACGGCGGCTATCTTCGTCCCACAACCGCAGGTTGATGCAGCCCAAGCTTTGGCGCAAGGTGATGCGGTTTCCCTGCAATTCGGGAAAGTGCTCGACGCAGTCGCGAAGCCGGTAGTTGGGGATGCGGCTCGAAAGATGGTGCAGATGGTGGTAGCCGATGTTGCCGGTGAACCAGTGGAGGACGGGGGGGAGATCATAGAAAGAGCTGCCTTCCAGGCCGGCGGCGGCGAAGTCCCACTGCGGCTGATTCTCCCAATAGGTGTCTTCGAACTGGTGCTGGACGTAGAACAACCAGACCCCGATGGAGCCGGCGATGAGGGTGATCGGCAGCTGCACCATGAGCAAAGCATCGATACCGATGGTGAAGTAGCTGAGAATGATGGCGCCCAGGTAGACCAGGTTGCACATCCAGACGCTCATCCATTCCTTCTTCCAGGAAATGGGTGTATCCCAAGGAAAGCGATGTTTGACCACGAAGATGTGGGCCGGGCCGAGGATGAAGAGCACGATGGGGCTGCGGTAGAGACGATACTTGAGCCTTTGCCAGAAACCCCGAGCCAGATACTCGTTGACGGTCAAGGTGTCGACATCGCCGAGCTCTCGTCGATCCAGGTTACCGGCCGTCGCGTGGTGGACGGCATGGGTGCGGCGCCAGTAGTGGTACGGGGTGAAGGTGATCACCCCGAGCACGGAACCGATGAAGTTATTGACCCGCTGCGAGGGAAAAAAGCTACAGTGGCCGCAATCGTGCTGGAAGATGAACAGGCGGATCGACAATCCCGCTGTCGGGATGGCCAGGAGGAGCGTCAACCAGTAGGAGACCTCCAAGCTGCGCAGCATCAGATACCACATGCCGATAAAAGGAATGAGCGTGGTGAGCAACTGGAACGTCGCCTTGCGAGGGTCCGCTTTCTTGAAAGGTGCCAGGCGTTTGTTCCATTGCACCATGGTATTGCCTGCGGCCTTTTCCACCGTATTGGGGTCCACCGTTTCTGGGTCCACCGTATCTAGATCCATCGGTATTTGCTCCCTATGCCGCAGCGATCAAGGGAAGAGACCCCGGCGCGACGGTTGTGCTGATGAGATTGCTTCACGGCCCGAGGAGGGCGGAAGCGGTATCGTCTTCTGAGACGCTGCGCGGCGACGGCATCGACAAAACGGCGTTTTGATCAACGATGGAGTCGCCCGACTCTTGGCCCAACGGATTGGGCTGTTGAGAATATATCTCGATGCCGAGAGACGACGTAGGGGTGTCGGTCACCGCTGTGTCACGTCTGTGCAATTCTTAGGGAGACGGGCTCAGCATTTCTCAGGGGGGGTGGGATCAGGGAGCCTTGGCCAGACCTCGCATGAACAAACGCAAGGACTGGCCGGGCTCAAAAACCCGCAGAAATTCGTCTAAAGCGTCGACGTCCTTGGCGATCCCACCGGCCTCGGTCCAGCTCAGGAAGGGCACCAAAATCGGTGTGGCGTGCTCTACCTCCATTCTCAAGAGGCGGGCGGTGATGCCGCCGGCCTCCAGGAATCCGCTGCTGTGGTAGATGGCCAGAAAGCGATCGCGATCGTAGCTCACTCGACGCAGCTCCACGTGCCAGGTGTCGGCGCGGCGCGTAAAGAGGCCGTATTGGGCGCGCCAATCGCGATTGAAGGGCAGGCCAACCGACCCCACATTGACGATCTGGGTGCCATCGACGATCTTGATCAAGGGCCGGTGGGTGTGGGCACAGACCAGGGTTGAAGCGTCGAGGCCGGCGACGTGACGCCGCAGGGTTGCGTCGTCGGTCCACGGGCCGATTCCCTGACGATTCGACGCCGGTGTGCCGTGCACCACCTCGAGCCCGGGGCGCTCGAGGGAAAAGGGGAGGGCGTCGATGAAGGCTTCGTCTTGGTCATCGAGCTGCCCGGCGAGCCACCGGGCGGCGGCCCACTCATCCAACGTCCACCATTCCTGTGGCACCTGACGTCGACGAAACGACAGAAGGTAGTCTTCGTGGTTGCCCTTGAGCGCCGGCCAACCCTGTTGCCGCACATAGTCGACGACGGCCCCGCCTTCGGGACCACGGCCCACCAGATCGCCGGCCACCAAGACCTCGTCGACCCCCTGGGCGAGGAGATCCCGATGCACCGCCTCCAGGGCAGGGACGTTACCGTGGATATCCGAAAGGATGGCGAGGCGCACGGTCGCCCGATCAGATCTGTTGGAGCAGGCCGAGCAGCTCTTCCCGCGAGAAGATCTTGGCCAGGTGGGGATCATCCTCTTGCACGACGCTTTCCATGAGCTCCCGCTTACGGTCGATGATGGCCGCGATCTTTTCTTCCAAGGTACCTTCGGTGACCAGCTTGAAGACTTGGACGGCCCGCTTCTGACCGATGCGGTGCACCCGATCGGTGGCCTGATCCTCACGCGCCGCGTTCCACCAACGGTCGTAGTGGATGACCACCGAGCCGCCCACCAGATCGATGCCGGTACCGCCGGCCTTGAGACTGCCGAGGAAGACGCGGCAGCTGGGATCGAGATTGAAGCGATCGATGATTTCGCCGCGGTCGGTGCTGGCGCCGGTCAGCTTGACGTGATCGACCTTGAGGCGCTTCAAGTGGCGCTGCATGAGCTCGATCATGCCGAGATACTGGGTAAAGACCACCACCTTGAGCCCGGCATCGAGGCATTCGCCCAGGATCTCGCTGAACAGGTCCCACTTGCCGGAGCGGTAGCGCGAGGCGTTGTCCGGGTCCTTGAGGGCCAAGGCGGGATGGTCGCAGATCTGCTTCAGGTAGTTGAGCAGGGCGAAGATGTGGATGTAGGGCAGCGGCTCGTCGGAGTGTTTGATCCGATTCACCAGCTCGGCGCCCCGAGTATTGATGCTCTGGCGATAGAGGTTGAGCTGATCCTCGCTGAGGTCGCAGGTGCGGGTGTCCTCGATCTTTTCCGGCAGCTCGTCGAGCACCGATTCCTTGAGGCGGCGCAGCACGAAGGGGGAAATCAGGCGTCGCAGCTCGTCGAGGCGGGGCGAGAAGGCCGGGTCTTCCTGGCTGACCCGAGTGTAGCGATCGCTGAAGTGCTGGTCGCTGCCCAAATAACCCGGCAACAGGAGGTCGAAAAGAGCCTTGAGGTCGTCGAGGGTATTCTCGATGGGTGTGCCGGTCAGCCCGATTTTGACCTCCGCGTCCAGGGTGCGGGCCGCCTCGTAACCCAAGGTGTCGCGGTTCTTGATGTGCTGGATCTCATCTAAAATCGCCAAGGCGAAGGTGATCTCGCCGAGCTCCATCTGGTCGTTGCGCAGGATGCCGTACGAGGTGATGATGACGTCGGCGACCCGCACCGCCTCGGCGAAATCGCGCTCAGGTCCGTGGTAGACGAAACCGGTGAGACCGGGGGCGAAATCCCGGATCTTGTTGCGCCAGTGACTGATGACGCTGGTCGGGCAGACGACGAGAAATTTGCCGTCGACCCCATGGTGCTCGCGCAGGGCGACCATCAAAGCCATGCCCTGGTGGGTTTTGCCCAAACCCATGTCATCGCAGAGCAGCCCGGCGAGACGGTTCTCGTACAGGAATTGCAGCCAGTTGACGCCGATTTCCTGGTAAGGACGCAGCACGGAGGTGAGTCCTTCCAGGGGCTGCAAGCCATCATTGGGCTTGAGCTCCAACAACTGACGCACCACCTCGGCCCGCTGGCTGCGGCCCGACACCTTGACCGGCTTCTCGGCCACCGCTTGGAAGCGCAGTAACTCGCTGGCCGAGAGTTTCAACCCCTTGCGTGAGGCTGAGCGCTCGCGGGTCTTGTGCTGCTCCACCAGACGCTCGAGATTGTCGAAGAGCTGAGAGTTGAGGTCGATCCAGCCGCGGGGTGTCTCCAGATAGGGAAGGCCTTGGCGCCGGGCCTTGATGATGTCCTCGAGGGAAATCGCCTGGTCGCCGAAACCGTATTTTACGGAGAGGTAGAACCAGCTGCGTTCGAGGGCCTCGGTGGAGATTTCGACGAAGTCGTACTCCTTCCAGATCTGCAGACCGCGCAGGGGCTCCGCCAAGACCTTTTCGCCGCCGCTGGTGTCGGTGGCCGGATGCTCCTCCTCGAAGCTACCTATGTTTCCCCGTTGCAGCCGCATCAGCAGCGGCGCCCTGAACTTGCGCTCCTGGCCCGAGGCTTCGAGCTCGGCCAAGACTCCGAGCTCGCGCAGGTAGACCAGGTCGCCGTGGCGCATTTTCTTGAAATCGGGGCTGCGGAAGTAGCGGGGCAGCCCCTTCATTTGCATCTTGCGAATGATCGGCCGCGCCTCTTCGATATCGAGCTCGGTGTCTTGGGTTACCCGATAGATCGACTGCAGCGGCAAGGGGGAGATGGCCAAGTGCTCATGCTCGGGGAATCGCTCCTTCAAGAATTCGAGCACCTTGGCCACTTGACCGCGGGGCAGAACGATCTTCACCACCGGCGGGTTGTTGCCTTTCAGATTGGGATTGTAATCGTCCGGCCCCGGCTCTTCGGGACCAAAACGGAAAGTCAGGACGACATCGCCGGTGGTCAGGTCAACGGCCGGATAGAACGATCCTCGGCCGTCTTCGTCGTCCGTGAATTCCCTGACGCAGTGGTAGGCGAGTCGGTACCAGAAACTCTCCTCCCAACTCTGGCGGCTGGTCCGTACTCCGTGCTCGTTGACCTGTTTTTCTTCCGGCGTGATCTGAAACAGGTAGAGGCGATCGAGCAGCGCCGCGCGGTCGATGAATTCGTCGCTGTCGGGGGTTTTGCCGCAGCGTTCGAGGAATCGAATACGGGCCGGGCTCTGGTCGTGGTAGCGCGCCACTTCCTGGCCCTGCGGATTGGTGATGCGGATGACCGTACCGTTCTCGCTCTGCAAGCTGGCGACCCGGATATCGGCACAGGCCAAGGGGGCCCCGTCGAAACACAGGCGAGCCAAGTCCCGCCACAGGGTCTGACGAAACACCTGATCCCAAGTGCGGCCTTCGCTGAGCTGTTTGAAGAGCGTGACACCTCGCTTCAGGGCCCGCAAATGGCTACAGGTCTTTTGCCGGCTTTCGTCGCAGGTGCAGGAACGCAGAGGTTTGTTGCTCGATGGCAGCTCGACATAAAGGGCCGAGCCCTCCTGCCCTTGCCCCGGGGAAGGAAGTAGGCCGATTCCGGCACGGTGATATTCAAAATTTGCTAGAGAGGTCGACATCTTCTAAAGCATCATTCTCAGAGGTGTTTTCGGGTTGTATAGCTGAACGGTCGATTCTAGTCCTATCCAGCCGACCGGTCCAGGGATAGTCGTCTTGCTATCGACGATCGTGCCCTCAGATGCCATCGACCAGCTCTTGGGCGACCCGTCGCTGTAGGGTCACCAAGGGCTCGATCTCGCCGAAGGTCTCGATGGCGGATTGCACCCGACGCCAGGCTTCGAGATATTCCGTCCGCTCACAGAGCTCTTTGAGCTCGTTCAGCAGCGCATTCACCTCCGGCCTGGGGTCGGTGGTTTCCGAGGTGGGCTGGGGCCGTTCAAAGGCTTCCGCCAAGTTGCGGATGCTCGGGTCGCCGGGGGCGAGGCGCGATGCTGCGGCGAGGTGATGCTGGGCAGCTTTCGAATCGCCGTCCAGGTGACACTGGCGGGCCGCCTTTAAGACGGTTCTGAGCTCTTCTTGGCAGGCGCTATCGAGCCGTTGTCTCAGGTCGTCGAGGCTCGCCCCTTGCCCCCAGCGGGCTTCAGCCCGTTCCAGCTCGCTTCGGCCGTTGGTGAACCGATGCTCGGCGATCGCCTCTTGGATAGAGGCCAAGGTGCCCAGCCAGATGGCATCCTGTTGCAGGTCTTTTTCCTGCGCCCGCTGCTCGGCCGCCGTCTCCTCCAGCCTGGCCTGTAGCCAGTCATCGTTGGGTTTGATCGCCAGCGCCTGACGCAGGTGGGTCAGGGCGATACCAAACTGTGATGTCTCGTAGGCTCGGGTCGCTGCTTGCACCGTGGCGTGGACTTGCTGCGAGATGGACCACTTCAGGTGACGG
Source organism: Acidobacteriota bacterium (assembly GCA_029263315.1). Lineage (GTDB taxonomy): Bacteria > Acidobacteriota > Thermoanaerobaculia > Multivoradales > J023 > JAJCXR01. The sequence goes on from JAJCXR010000038.1 coordinate 76,651, forward strand.
CGCAGGGCGGTCACCGCTTCCGGCGAGACCAAGTCCGCCTCGGCGGCGGCGCTGGCCCGCGCCGCCGGCAAATCGAAGGCGGCGAGGTGCTGATCGACCTCCTTCCGGGCCCCATCGAGGCGTTCTCGGCGATGGGCCGAGGTCAGCTGCTGAAGCCTTTCGGCGGTGCTCTTTAGGCGTTGCTGCAGGGCTTGATGGTTGGGCGGCGCCATGGCCTGCGCCTTGTGAATGAGCTCCATGGCCTCGATGTCGCGGCGCTCGGTGGAGAGCCGGATGGACTCTTCCATCAGGCCTTCGATCTTGGTTTCCAGGTCCTCCAAGTGGAGCGCTTTCAAATGCTGACGGAGGATGTCGAAACGCTGATCCTGGCCGAAGTCCTCGGTCGCTTCGAAGAGGAGGCGGTCGGCGCGCATCAAATTGCCGCTGCCGAAACACTCCTGCACCTCGAGAAGGCGTTGCAGGATGCCCTCCTCCCGTCCGTTACGCCGTTGGCTGATTTCCCGCTCTAGAGCCTGGGTCGCCGCCTGACGCTGAGGTTGATCGGAGACCTGCTTGCGCGCCTCGTCGAGCATCACGTCGGCTTCCTCGAGGTCGCCCCGCTGGACGCTTTCCTTGGCCGCCTTGATCAAATAGGCGAAGTCGGGCAGGGACATCTGGCGGCTCGCAGTCGGCGTTGAGGGTATTTCGGTGGAGTGGGGTCTGGAGCTTGTCGGCTTCATCGCTCGCAAGTACCCAGCTGAGCTTGATTCTCGGAAGAATGCAGGCCCAAAGCATCGCTTGTCAAGCTCTTCCTGCCCAATCCCGAGCTGGAATTGGGGGATGGTTGCGTCGCCGTGGAGGAAGATATAGCCGATCGCCGATCAACGCTTCGCTGCTGCTAGGATGCCTTGCCGAGGGGTAGGGGGAGATGGTGCCACGGAGCATGGCATGGGGCGCCGTGGCCCCGACGACACCACAACCATGACGATGGATGGGGGATTTCGAGCATGGCGCATGAGCGTGAGCCAGAGGAGGTAACCGCGGGCCGTCGTTCCCTGTGGGACGACCCGACGCCGAGGCCGGACGAGGCCGCTCCGCCGCTTGATCCGGCCGCCGAGGGGCCCGCCGCAGGCCCGCCGGTGGCGGACCCGAAGGGGCGCTGGGGTTGGCTTCGGCAAACCCTGCTCGGTCTCGCTGCGTTGGCGGTTCTGGCCGCCGTCCTATCCCTCGGGTCGCTGCTGAAGCCAGACGAAGGGGTGGAGCTGAAGCTGGACGGACGTCTGGCCCTCTTGCCCCTGGTCAACGAAACCGGCAGCGAAGCCTATGACTGGATGTCGGAGGGGTGGTCGGAGATGGTCGCCCAGTCGTTGTCCAGGACGCCGGGTGTGGCCCTGATCCCACCCCAGCGGCTGGCCCACGAGGTCAAGGTGCGCGGCTTGGACGGTGAGCAGGAGGCCCTGCGCTCGCAGGTGCGATCTCTGGCCGTCGGCATGGGGGCGGAAGTGATCTTCGACGGCGTGGTGCGGCGTCTCGGGGCTCGGCGGGGCGATCTGCGTCCGCTGTCGGGCGACCGAGAGCCCTTGCTGCGACTGGAAATGCGTCTGTTGTCGGCCCAAGGTGAGGTGCTGGCCGACGCCGAGCTGCAAGGGGACGATGCCATCGAGCTGGCAGATCGTTTGGTGGTGTCTTTGGCTCGGGGGTTGTCCAGTGAGGGCGAACCGGTACGGTTGGAAGCGGTCTATTCCCCGAACGTCTTTCTCGATCAGCTCTATGGTTTAGCGTTGACCGCGCAGCGGGCGGGACGCTTGCAGCGAGCCGAGGAGATCTTCCTGCTGCTGCAAGAGCAAGAGCCGTCGTTCCTGGCGGCTGGCCTGGGCTTGCTGCAAACCCGTCTAGCGGCCGACGATTGTGGCGGTTGCACCCAACTGGCGCAGCGCCTCTTGGAGCAAGCACGGGTTCGCGGCGAACGGCGCATCGAATCCGCCGTCTTGCAAGTCTTGGCCCGGCTCGAAGCCTTGTCTGGACGTGGTCCGGCGGCCCAGGAGCTATTGTCCCAAGCCCGCGCGGTCTTGCCGCAGGAGGCCCGGGACGAGCATCTGCAAGTGGCACGGGAGATGGCCCTCTTGGCGCTGTTGCAGGATCGGCCGGACGAGGCCAAGGAGCTTTTCGACAAGTTGTTGATCGAAGAACGGCTGGTCGGCAACGTCCTGGCCCAGGCCTCCCTCCTCCTCGAGCTGGGCAGCCTGGAGCTTTCCCGGGGCGAGCTCGAGGCTGCCCAAGGGGCCTTGGAGCAAGCCTTGCGATTGGCCCAGGAGCAGTCGGATCCATGGTTGGAGGCCCGTTCCGTCTCGAGCCTGGGGGAGGTGGCCCGGCGCCTGGGGGACAACGACCGGGCCAGTCAGTACTGGCAAGATGCCCTGGCTTCCTATCGGCGGCCGGCGGACGGGCAACGGCGGCTCCTGCTGTTGCGCAATCTGGCGGAGCTGGCCCTCGAAGAGCGACGTTTCGATGAGGCCGAGGATCACCTGTTTGCGGTGCGCGACCTGGCGGCGGAGCTGCAAGCTCCGGCCTATGAGGCGGCCGCTTGCCTGAGGCTCAGCTGGGTCATGCTGCGTACCGGTTACCCGCGGCAAGCCAGGGAGCACTTGGACCGTACTTTGAGGCTCGATCGCTGGATCACCGATGAGCGCCTTGCCTTGCAGCAAGTGATCGCCTGGTTTGCCTACGAAGAGGGTAATTTCCAGCTCGCCGTCGAAACTCAGGAACGGGCGCGCCAGCAGGCGGAGGGGCGATGGCGTCCGATCGACAACGCCTTTTTGGCGGCGTATCGCGCTGCCTTGGCCACCGGTCAGCGGGTGCCGGTACCGGGAGAAGAGGAAACACGCCTTGCCCCTAGGAACAGCGATGTGGACGGCGATGTGGACGACGCCGAGGTCGGAAATCGGGGTTGGCGCTCAGGACGGAGCTGACAGGTCTTCGCAGCGACCGACAACGACGGTGATGTTGTCGGAGCCATCTTTGACGTTGGCCAGGCGCACCAGCGCCTCGGCCAGCTGTTGGGCGCCCTGGTGCTGCCGGATCAAGCCGAGGATCTCGCCTTCGGTCAAGGCGCCGCTCATGCCATCGGAGCACAGAATGAAGGTATCGCCGGGCTGGATGGTCTCGGTGCGCAGGTCGCTGATCGGCGGCGTCGTGTCCCCCAAGGAGCGGGTGAGCACGTTGCGGTGAGGGTGGTGTCGAGCCTGCTCGCGGCTCAACAACCCAACCTCCACTTGCCGTTCCACCCAAGTGTGATCGACGGTGAGCTGCTCCAGATCACGACCCCTGGCCCGATAGCAGCGGCTGTCGCCGACGTGGGCGATGGTCATTTGATCGCCGCTCATCAAGGTGGCCACGACGGTGCTGCCAAGGCCGCGAATTGCCGGGTCGGCGTCCCCGAGGTCGAGGATGGCCTGGCTGATCTCGCGGATGGCCCGATAGAGCACCGCCGGTGCCCACAGACGTTGGCGGTATTCGTCCCAGGTCTTGAACAGACCGGAAACAAACACTTGATGCAGCCCTTCGGCCGCCATCTGGCTGGCCCGGTCCCCGGCCCGCTCGCCGCCCATGCCGTCTGCCACCAGGAGCAGACCGGCGATGGGGTTGGCGCTCAGGTCAGCGGTCTGCGGGACGCCATCGGGGGGAGTGAAGACGGCAAAGCTGTCTTCATTGCGCTTGCGCATTTGACCGACATCGGTCGCATAGCCAACGAGCAATCGAAAAGGCGACATGGCTCAATGCCCGGATCACCGCCGGTGATCGGGTCCTTTGCGCAGCGAGGTGAGAAGAGAAATCTTCATGGAGCATGAATGTTTTAATGCTCCCCACCTCGGAAGTCAAGTTGCACCGCCACTCCGATCACCGGATTGTGCCTTGGCGAGCCGTGACTCGGGTCAAGCGGAGGCGGTTTTGGGCCCTCCCCCGAGAAGCCGCGCCGGCAGCAGGAGAATCGCCTTCAGCAGCTCGAAGACCGCGTCGACGGCGATACCGAGGAGCCGGAAAGGCAGCAGGATCAGCCAGACGAAGGGATAAGCGATCAAGGCCACCAGGGCTAGCGGCCAACAGAGTATGAACAAGATGCACCAAACAACAAATTTCAACATGGTTCGAGAACCTCCTGTCAGTGCATACGCGGCAAGGGCCCAGTTTGTTACGCCGTGGGTGCGCTCTTTGGGCTCGATTACCATTTGAGGGCGCCTGGTGGCTCCTTAGAAGGGAGGTCATTGCAAATGGAAGCTGACCGTCAAGTTGAAATAGACCATCACCGGTTTGCCGTTCAGCAAAGCGGGCTCGAAGGTCCACTGGCTTACCGCGTCGACGGCTGAATCGGTCAGACCGAAGCCCAGGTCTTTGAGCACCTTGATGTCCCGCACACGGCCCTCGGTATCGATTACCGTCTGCAGGATCACCACGCCCTGGCGTCTCACCGTGCGAGCCATCTCGGTGTATTGCGGCTCGACATAGTGCAGCCTCTTGGGGCGGACGACACCGCCATGCAAATTGATCGGCCCCGGGGGCTCGGGCTGCGGCGGCTTCTCCGGGATGGCCAACGCCAAGCCGTCGATGGGCGGCATGTCGAGCTCGACGACCGGCGTCTCGACCACCAAGGGCTCCGGGGCGTCGGGCGTCGGGTCGGGAATGGGTACCCGTCGCGCCCTCGGCTTCGGCGCCTCTTTGGGCGGCGGCGGTTGCTGGCGAAAGCGCGGTGTTGGGGCCAGGCGCATGAGGTCTTTGGGTTGTTCGGCCGGTTGCAGCTCGTTGGAGTAGAGAGCGGGGAAGGTGATCAGCAACAGGATGCCGTGGATCACCGCCGCGACGGCCAGCGAAAGGCGCAAACCGCGGCTGTCCTGGTTGACCTGACGGGCGAATTCGGCGTAGAGATCCACCGTCGTCACCTGCCTCGATGTCGGCTGGCTGTCGGCTGGGGGAGTGGTGGCATTGGGGCGCATAGGGGTGCTCATCGGAAACTCCTGGTTCATCCGGTTGGCTCGGTTGCCTCTCGGGGAGAGGTCGGTTCAGGTTTTCCAGAAGCGGCGCGCCCGTCTGGTCGGTTCATCTATTGAGACCCGGCTGGACGCTGGGGAGTTCCCGGTCGCCAAATTTAGCTAGCTATCGAGGGCCGCCGACGCTTCGACTGGCTCCCATCGACCGGCGTCGATACAATAGGCCCATCATCACTCGGGCCAAATGCCGGAAGGCCCTTTTCCACACCATGACCCTGGGTGCGACTTGACAGCGGAAAGCGTTGGCAAGGCCCCCGATGGAGAGCGCATCCATGAAGCAGATGACCTTGGCCGACATCGAGGCCAGCGAAGATCTCGATCTGGGCGGTAGCAGTTGGTTCCGTATCGATCAACAGCGCATCGGGCAGTTTGCCGAGGCGACGGAAGATCGACAATGGATTCATATCGACGAAGAGCGGGCCAAGGAGACGGAGTTTGGTGGCACCATCGCCCACGGCTTCCTGGTGCTGTCCCTGTTGCCCAAGCTGTTCTTCGAGGTGGTCGAGTTTGTCGACCTGGAGCGCATGATCAACTACGGCATCGACAAGGTGCGTTTCCTGGCGCCGGTCCCCGCCGGCAGTGAAATCCAGCTGCGCACCCGCATCGTCAGCGCCCGTCGTCGCCTGGGGGGTGTGTTGATGCGCATCCAAGGCAACATCCACCTGCGGGACGCCAGCAAAGAGAATGAGCTGGGGCGTCGGTGTCTGGTGACGGAGATGCTCTTCCTGGCCTTTGGCAAGGCCCCAGCCGCCTCTCCCAGCGAGTGACTCCGGTCACTTGCCTGCCGGTTCCAACTCCTGATAGCGCGTGATCTGCGCTTCGCAGAGGCGGCGCATGTCGTCGCCCCGCCGGTGGGCCTGATACCACTCGACCACCCAGCGAAGGGTCTCCTGCAGGTCGAGGCGGGGACGCCAGTCGAGGCGTGTCCTGGCCTTCGAAGAGTCGAGCTTCAAGGTGTGGGCCTCGTGGGGGTGGGGACCACGATCTTGGCTCCAAGACATCTCGGGCCCGAAAAGCTCCGCCAGGTGTTCGACGATCCAGCCGACGGAACGGGTGTCGTTGTCGGCGGGTCCAAAATTCCATCCTTCGGCGTAGTCGTGGCCGTGCAGCAGCAGGTGCTCGGCCAGGCGGAGGTAGCCCGCCAACGGTTCGAGGACGTGCTGCCAGGGCCTGATGGCGGCGGGGGAGCGGATGTGGACCGGCTCGCCCGCCAGGACGGCGCGGATGATGTCGGGCAACAGGCGGTCCACCGCCCAATCTCCGCCGCCGATGACGTTGCCGGCCCGGGCGCTGGCCACCGCCGGGCTGTCGTCGGAGCTGAAGTAGGACGCACGATAGGCGGCGGTGACCAATTCGGCGCACCCTTTGCTATTGGAGTAGGGGTCGTGACCCCCCATGGGCTCGTTTTCGCGGTAAGGCCAGATCCATTCGCGATTCTCATAGCATTTGTCGCTGGTCACCATGACCATGGCGCGTACGCCGGGATGACGGCGCGCCGCCTCCAACACATGCACACTGCCCATGACGTTGGTGGCGTAAGTCTCCACCGGCGATTCGTAGCTGGGCAGCACCAAGGCTTGGGCCGCCAGGTGGAAGACCACCTCGGGTTGGTGCTCGGCGAAGGTGCGGCAGAGATCGTCGAGGTGGCGAACATCAGCCAGCACCGAGGTCAGGTCGGAGTCCAGGCCGGTCAGCTGGTAAAGATTGGGCTCACCGACCGGCGGCAGGGCGTAGCCGATCACCTCTGCCCCCATCTGTCGCAACCAGAGGGCGAGCCAGCTGCCCTTGAAGCCGGTATGACCGGTGAGCAGGACTCTTCTTCCTTGCCAAGGCGGGTATTGCATGATGATGAAATTCCTGGATGAAATTCCTAGATTTTTGTGGGTCCGGCCCCAAGGCCGTGGCGCCGTCGACGGATGGCCGAGGCGATCTTCGGACAATCCTGAGCTTAGCAGGCTATCGCGGTAGGATCGGAGCCATGGATTCAACCGCTCTCAGGAGAACCGACGTGAGTCAAACCCTGCCTTCGGCCGTCCCATCATCGCCGCCACGTTTAGCCCCCCGCCCCGCCCTCGGCTTGCTTTGCCTCTGCTGGTTGGGGCTCGGCCTGACCGCCGGCTTGACGCCATCGGCGGCCGAGGAGACACAGCCCCAGGAGGCTCCGGCCGCGGCCGCCACCCTGCGCCTCGATCTCTTCCACACCGGTAACGTAAAAACTGAGATCTTCAGCCTCGATCGCTTGGTGGTGGAGCCCCTGCCATGGCCCGGCAACCCGCAACGTGCCGTCGACGATAGCCAACTGGGCAAGTACCGCTTCTCGATTCGCCGTCCGGCGGACGACGGGGTCCTCTACTCCCGGGGATATGCCTCCATCTACGGTGAATGGGAAACCACAGGCGAGGCGCGGCGGATGCACCGAACCTTCCATGAATCGCTGCGTTTTCCGCACCCTGGGGCGCCGGTGATGGTGGTCATCGAGAAGCGTGACGCCGCCAACCGATTCCAAGAAATCTGGCGACAGGAGGTCGATCCGGACGGCATGTTCGTTGATACGTCCCTGCCACCGAGGGTACCGGTGACGGCCATCCAGCACCGGGGCGACCCGGCCACCAAGGTGGATCTCCTGTTGCTCGGCGACGGCTACACCGCCGACGAGCATGGCCTGTTTCTCGAGCAAGCCCGCCGTCTGACCGAAGCCCTGTTCGCCGTCGAGCCCTTTCGCCAGCGCCGTGATGACTTCAACGTCTGGGCCTTGGCCCCCACGGCGGCAGCGTCCGGCGTCTCGAGGCCGTCCACCGGTATCCACCGGCGAACACCCCTGGGGGTGACCTACGACGCCTTCGGCTCCGAGCGCTATGTCTTGACCTTCGACAATCGGGCTTGGCGCCAGGCCGCCTCCTGGGCGCCCTATGATGTGGTGGAGATCTTGGTCAATGCCGAGACCTACGGCGGTGGAGGCATCTTCGGCCTCTACAGCACCGTGGCGGCGGCCAACGATTGGGCGGAGTACCTCTTTCTGCACGAGTTTGGCCACCATTTCGCCGCCTTGGCAGATGAGTACTACACCTCCTCGGTGGCTTACGAGATGCCGCAAGAGCAAGTGGAGCCTTGGGAGGCCAACGCCACCCTGTTGCAGGACCCCGAGGCCCTGAAATGGCGCCACTTGGCGACGCCGCAAGCGCCGCTGCCGACGCCGTGGCCGAAACAGGCTTTTGAAGAGCACAGCTACGAGATCCAAGAGCGTCGGCGGGAGATCCGTAGCCAAGGACTGCCGGAATCGGTCATGTCAGACCTCTTCCGCCAGCAGCAGGCCTTCGAGGTCGAGCTGCTGGGACAGCATGCCAACGCCAACGTCGTGGGAGCTTTCGAAGGCAGCAACTACGCCCCCCTCGGCATGTATCGTCCTCAGATGGACTGCATTATGTTCTCGCGCAATCCGGTGCCCTTCTGCGCTGTCTGCGAGCACGCGCTGGAGGCCGTCATCGACCTCTACAGCCAGCGACCATGAATTTGCTCTTGGTGACGGCGGACGAGGTAGACGCTGCCGGACAAGTCTGCTTGACCGATCGTCGGGCCGAGCATTTGCGCCGTATTCTCAAGGTGGAGCCGGGCCAGCGGTTGCGCTTGGGGGTGATCGACGGCGGCCGCGGCCACGGGCGTGTGCTCAGCGTCGACGAGAGCGGCGTCCGGCTCGTCTTGGCGGACGGCTTCGATCTCCAGACCCCGCCCGAGGCCGAGGTGCAGCTCGAAGTCATCCTCGCCCTGCCCAGGCCCCAGGCCCTGCATCGCGTCCTGCAGAGCGTCGCCACCATGGGAGCCCAGCGGCTCGATCTGGTGCGCTCTTGGCGGGTCGAGAAAAGCTTCTTTTCGTCCCCCTCGTTGTCACCGGAGTCGATCCGCAAGCACCTCTGGCTCGGGGCTGAGCAGGGCATGGTGAATCGTCTGCCGGAGGTGCACGTGAGGCCCCGTCTGGCAGCGTTTCTGGACGATCTCAAGGGGCGCAGATCACCTCAGACCTTGAGCCTGCTGGCCCATCCGGAGGCCGCCTGGCCAATCGAGCAAGCCGTCCAGAAATGTAACGCTGCTCGGCGAGTGCAAGTGGCCATCGGCCCGGAGGGGGGCTGGATCGATCGCGAAGTGGAGAGCTTCACGGGGCTCGGCTTTCAGCCGGTTCTCCTGGGACCGTGGATTCTCAAGGTGGAGAATGCCCTGACCGCGATGTTGGCGCAGTTGGAGTTGTTGCGCCGCTGGCAGAGAGGCGTGGAGCCCGCCGCCGTCGGGAAAGCTCGAGGGGTCTCGCCGGAGCCTCGAACAGCGCTCGACGACAAGGACGGCGGCTTGGTGACGACCTGAACGCGGGGTCGTGGTAAAATACCGGTTCAATCACCATGAAGGCTCTTTTTTCGCAGGGTCGAGCATCGCTTTCCGATTTCTCGGCCCATCCCGACATCCTGACTTCCGGAATCCCTCCTTGGAGGTGAGACGTGGCTGACGGTTGGAATTACATCATCGAACATGCGGGGCAGCAGCATGCCCTGGAGAACCGCCAGATGACGGTGGGTCGGAGCCGCAAATGCGATATTTCGGTTCCTGACCCCAGCGTCAGCCGAAAGCATGTATACCTCACCGCCGGCGATGGTCAGGTCGTGCTGCAGGAGCTCGGTTCCAGCAACGGCACTTTCCTCGACGGCGAACGGGTTGAAGGTTCTCGTATTGTGACCCGTTCCGGCACCTTGGAGCTCGGAGATGCGGTGCTGCAGATCATCATCGCTGCCCAAGCTCCAGAGGTTGCACCGCCAATGGGTGAAGCGACATCGTTTTTGCAGGCGGCGTCGGTTCGCTTGGCGCAGGAGGCCATGGTGCAGGAGGCTGAGATGACGCCGCCGCAGGCTCCGACAGCCCCCTCGGGACCTTGGGCCGCCGCCGAGCCGCCGTTGCCGCCTCCTCCGGCAGACCCCGGCAACGTGACGACGCGGCTCGACCCTTCGCAATTGGGAGCCTCGCCTGCGGCGGGTGCCGGCGGGCAGGTGACCACCCGCCTCGATGTCGCCCAGATGAGCGAGCTGGCCGACGGTGCCGGTATGGCGACCACCCGTCTCGATCCGTCGCAGCTCGAGGGTGTCGCCCCCGTCAGCCAAACTGCCGACAGCCGACCTGCTGACAGCCAAGCTGCCGACAGCCAAGCTGCCGACAGCCGACCTGCTGACAACCGACCTGCCGACAGCCGACCAGCCGAAGGCAGTCCCGTCGGCAGTGGCGGCCCCGAGAAGCCGGCGGACGTCGGTATGGCGACCACCCGCCTCGATCCGTCGCAGCTTGGCTTCGGATCTGCTGCCGGCGATGGCAAAGACCAGGCTCCAACGACTGCGGCTGAGGCCCAGGCCGCCGCAGCTCCGGCAGGTACCGGCATGGCGACGACCCGCCTCGATACGTCGCGATTGGTGGCAGAGGCCGAGAACAGTTTCAAGTGGCCCGCCTCCCAAGACATGGCGACCCAGCGCTTCGATCCCTCCCAATTGGCACCGGCTCCGCCGAGCCCGGCGGTCGAGCCGCCAGCACCGGTTCCACCGCCCCCTCCGGCGGTGCTCGAAGGCGATCGACCCGTCGTCGCGGTGGATGCGCGGCCGACGGAGTTACCTTCGTTGGCCGCACCCCTACTCGACGATGCCCTGCCGAGCGGGCCGCCGGCCATGCCCGAGTCGTTTGCCATCCCGACCACCGGGGCGGCAGAGGTGAAAGCGACGGCGCCGTCGTTTGAGGCGACTCCGCCCTTTGAAGCGCCGCCTTCATTGGATGCCGGGCCCGCCTCGGAGGCTGCCGCGATGCCAGAGCCGGCAGTTCCTTCCTTCGAGGCGCCGCCTTCGTTTGACGCCTTGCCCTCCTTCGAAGCGGCGTCCTCGTTCGATCCTCCGGCAGCGCCTGAGCCACCGCCGTCCTTCGACGACTCCCCGTCCTTCGATGCAGCACCTTCCTTCGACTCCCCGCCGTCGTTCGAACCGGCGGCTCCCTTGTCCAACCCGAGCCCTGCGGGGGAAGCGTCGCAGGACGGAGGGGTGCTTTCCTTTGGCGGTCTGATGGATGAGAGCTTGGGCGGCTATAAACCATCGCCGGAATTCGCGGCGGAAACCTCCCAGGCGCCGCCTTCTGCGGACCCACCCTCGTCCGGGGCGGCGTCCTTCGATGCGCCACCGTCCTTTGACGCGCCATCGTCCTTCGATGCGCCACCGACCTTTGACGCACCACCTTCCTTTGACGCGCCACCGACCTTTGAGGCGGCACCATCTGTCGAGGCGCCGTCTTTCGAGCCGCCGACCTTTGAGGAGGCACCGTCTGTCGAGGCGCCGTCCTTCGAGGCGCCGTCCTTCGAGCCGCCGTCCTTCGAGCCGCCGGCTCCCCAGGCGGCCGCGACCTCGGTGCCGGACGCGCTGGAGCCCCCAGAGGTGCCGGCGGTGCCGATCGGTGCCACCCGGCTGGACGACGCCATGCCGGCGATGCCGCCGTCGACGAGCCCTCCGGCGGTGGCTCCCGCCGCCAAAGCCGGGGTCAGCTCACCTCCCCTCGAGTTTCCAGACCTCTCGGCCACCGGTGCTGGCATGACCGATATCAGGAACCTGGGATTGCCGTCCGGTGCGGCAGATTCGGACAGCAACGAGCTGCTGCCCTCGTTGGATGGATTCGATACCACCCTGGGGCCGGGGGTCGCAGTACCGGAGTCCTTCGAGCGGGCGCACCAGAGTGTGGTGGCGAGACAGTCCGAAGTGACGGAGGAAGTGCCTCTGGCGGCGGCCCAGTACAATCCCTATCAGCACACCGGTGGCGCCGAGCCACCGCGGGCCGGTTTCTGGATTCGCGCCCTGGCGGTCATTTTGGACGGCGTTTGGATGTTTGGGCTCAGCGCTTCGGCGGCGATCCTCTTCCCCGACCAATGGATGGTCCCGGCGGCGGTCTCGGCATTCAACATGCTGGTGGTCTTGGTGGGCTGGAGTGTTTGGGGGCAAACCCCCGGCAAGCGCTTGGTGGGAATCTACATCTGCACCAAGGAAGGCAAACCAGGCATCGGCTTTCTGCGGGCCCTCAGTCGTATGGCGGCCTACCTGGTGAGCATTCTGCTCCTCGGCATCGGTTTCTTGCTGGCCTTGGGTGAAAACAAACTGGCCTTGCACGATCGCTTGGTCGGGACTTTTGTGCGCCGTCGGCGTTGAGCCTACGGATTCCGGCCGACGACAACCGGCACCGGCAACTGTAAGGGGGTCGTAAAACGGTCCTGGGAAGAGCCCTAGATGCCTGCCCCGCGGTTGCGCCGGGAGCGACCCACGGCTACCATGCGATGATGAGTTACCCCCCGCCTTCTACTACCCCGTATCCCCTGTGGCGGCGCGCCCTGGCCTATCTCGGAGGTGCCTTCCTGGGGGCCATTCTGTGCCTCGCCGCCTGGGCCAAGGCCCTCGATCCCCAAGCCTTTGTGCGGCAAGTGGAAGCCGAGGGATTGGACTTCCTGGTACCTGCCACCGTCGTCGCCCTGTTGGCTTTGGGAATCGAAGTGCTGCTTGGAAGCGCCCTGATCCTCGGGCTCCGCTATCGCTGGTTGCTGTGGAGCAACGCTGCCTTGGTGGCCTTCTTTCTCTTCCTCACCGGCCGTACCTACTGGCAGCACACGCAGGGCATCGCGCCACCGGCGGAGGGCTGCGGTTGTTTCGGCAACCTGGTAGAGCGGACCCCGGCCGAGGCCTTCTGGCAAGACGCCGCTTTGATGGTGCCCGCCCTGTTGCTGGCCTTCCTGGCGCCGATCCCTTGGCGACCGCTGGCCCGCTGGCGTTGGGGGCTGGTGACGGTGCTGACCCTGGCGGTCATGGTGTTGGCCTGGAAGGCTCCCAGTTTGCCCCTCGATGATCTGGCCACCCGCCTCAGCCCAGGGGTCGAGCTTCTCGACCATTGTGTCGGCACGGCGGAAGATGGCTCACGAATCTGCCTCGGTGGTATCCTTCCCGAGCTTGCCGACGGGGAGCACCTGGTGATCCTGGCTGACCTGGGAGATGAAGCCTTTGGCGAATCCGTGGCCCGCCTGAACGATTACCACTGGGCGGGGCGGGGTCCAAAGCTCTGGGTCTTGACCAGCGCCAGCGAAGAGGAGCTGTTCGGTTTTCGTTTCGGTCGGGGGCCAGCCTTCGAGATACGCGAAGCACCGGCTGCTTTGATACGGCCCTTCTACCGTCGGTTGCCACGCTCCTTCGTTGCTCGCCATGGGCGAGTGACTACGACGTACTCTGGATTACCCCCGTTGGATGTGCTGTCGGGCTCCGGCTCGACCGATCCAGCGGCCGAAACTAACGCCTTGCCATGAGGTAGAGCATGAAGTCTCAATATGTCCATGCATTCCCGCGCCGCCCACGAGTCCGTCGGCGTCCTTTTCTCGGTCTTTTCCTGGTGGCGGTGATCGTCGGCGTCCCCATGGCGTTTTCCGTCATGGCACAAGGCGTGCCCGCCGACGAAGTCTTCAAGGGTTTTGAGCCCAACGGTGACCTTATACTGGAGTTGGACGGTGAGGTCGCCAACGCCGACCTCTACTTTTCAGATCGGGCCGGGGCTTTCCTGATCATGGGATCGATGCTGTCTTCACCGGTGTTGGTGGGGACCCGTACCGGATCCGTCGAGACGGTGCACTTGATGAAGGTGATGAAGCAGGCCGACGGCAGTGTCGATCTGCGGGCCGACGCGGCCCTCGAGAGCCTGGGAAGCTTCACCATCGAAGGCACGGAAGTCCACTTCGACCTCAAGGGCAAGTCGGCGGTCCTCAAGCCGCGGCCGGATCTTCTCGGATTCCAGGCCAAGGATGCCTTGAAGCAGTACAAACCCACCTACTCCAAGCTGGCCAGTGAGTACAGCCCCAATGCCCGGGCCATGGCCGCCCTGCGCGGCGTTGACGAAGATGTCCGAGTCTTGGTCTATTTCGGCACCTGGTGCCCCACCTGTGGCCGTCTGGTGCCCAGGATGCTGCGGATCGATGACGACCTGGGAGCTTCGAAGATCCGTTTCGAGTACTACGGGCTGCCCCGGGACATAACCTCTGATCCAGCGGCCGAGAAGGACAAGATCCATGGGGTGCCGACGGGCATCGTTTATGTGGGAGGCAAGGAGGCGGCACGCTTTTCGGTGCAGGAGCTCAACGAGCCCGAGGTTGCTTTGCAGAAGCTCCTCAGCAAATAGCCCCGAAGGTCCCATGCTTAGAGGTAAGGCGGGGGATACAAAAAATCGGCGAGAGTGAAATGGCAAGGCTCCGGATGACACCTGGTGGGTGGGACGCGGAGCCACCCGCCTCTCCCCACCACAGAGGAATTGGCCGATGCAACGAGATCAAGAGCTGAGGGTCCTACGTCTACAGTGCCACCGCTGGTGGAGCACGTTCATCGGCCTGGCCCTGGCGCTGGGATTGGCCGGCCCAGGGATGGCCAGGCCGGCGCAACAACACACCACCGCAAATGGTGAAAGCGAAACCGATAAGGGTCTCAGCTTTGGCTTCGAGGTCAAGGGGCATTGGCGCGACAGCGATGCCGTCAGCTTCCCCGGGCCGTTCGAATTCCCGCCGGGGGCTTTGCCCAATGGGGCTCGCTTCGCTTTGATGGAGACCCCGGATCCCGGCGAGCATGGCGAAATCTCCATCGTCACCCTGTGGCTGACGGCCGATTGGGGCGAGCGGTTTGCCGCCAAGGTGAAGGCGGATTTGATCGATTTGCACGACCGCAATCCAACCTCCGGTGACCGTGAGGCCGACATCGACGAGCTGTGGATTCGCTGGGGCGACGAGGTGGAGCCGGCGGTGCCCGCGGATGCCTGGGGGATGTACGTCAAGCTCGGCAAGTTCGGTAAATTCGAACGCCAGGACGACCGTCATCTGGAAAGTTATGGTCTAGTGTCGACCGCCTTCAACCGTTTCGAGGATGCGGGTCTCGAGCTCGGCTTCGACCTCGGCTCAGTGCTCTACGCCAAGGCGTCCTTCACCCAGGGCAATCCCCTCTTCTACCGTGATCCCAACGCCCTGGCGGGGGACCACGGCATCGCCAGCAGCGGTGGTTTTGGCGGTGTCGATCCGAGTCCGGAGTTTGGCACCGGTTTCCCCATCTTCTACGACGCCGAGATCGAGGATATCGATTTTGATGAGCCGGAAATCGGCATCGGCGTCGGGGCCCGCTTTGGCGATGTGTCGGGTGCCTTTGGCCTCGATATCCTGCTCTGGGGCTATGACCGCGACTTGGCCCAGACGGTGGACTTGGAAGGCACCCTCTACGGTGGTGATCTCGATTTGCTGCGCGGGCCGGGCAACGCCACACCCCTGAACATCAGCGACGTCGGCAAGCGGGAGCTCGGGGCCAATCTATGGCTCTATTGGGGCGATGCCACCTTCTTTGGCCAGTACGTCGACCAGGACCTGGCGGGCATGACCCGCAAAGGCTATGAGCTCGAGGCGTCCTACGCTTTTGCGCTGCCCTATCTCGGTGCGGTTGGCGGGCGGGCCGTCTTGCCCTACCTGGCGCCTGCCGTTCGCTATTCCGAGCTGAAGCCGGATTTCGAGGATCCCAGCGGCATGTTTCCTGCCCCCAGCGTGCGTTGGGACTGGGAAAAGATCGACTTCGGCTTGCGTCTCGGTGTCATCGAGAGTTTGATCGACTTGACGGTGGAGTATAGCCGCAACGAATTCATCCGGGGGGGCAAGCCGGAACGTGCGGACGAGCTCCTGGCGACGGTTCGATGGGGGATGGACTGGCGGCGGTGAGCCCTCGGAGGACCGCCATCTGGCTGCCTGCCCCCTCTCGGCGGCCGCGAGCTCTTCGAGATGGTCCATCGGCCGGTGGCCAAACCGGGGCCCCGAGAATGTCCTGGTGCACACCTTGATCCGGTCCGCTGTCGGCCTGCAGGTTGATCCGGCGGCGCCCGAAGGGCCAGGCGGGCGAGCCGCAAGACGATGCCGTCGGGGCCATGTGATAACTTACAAGTACTTCTACTCTACTCAAGTTGAGAAGGGCTTCGGAGTTTGCATCCCGCAACCATTCGACGCCCGAGCCCGGCTCGTTTCGCAAGGAGGATAGGCATTGATCCAGAGAGGGCGCCGCCGCGGCGACCAGCGGCTAGGGACAGGTGGCCTACGGTCTGCACAGGCGGATGGACGGGGCGCAACCTTGCTCGACAGCGCAGGGCTCGTCGCCGCCAGCTCTGATGTGGATCAAGGCCCGCTCCGTCTTGTCTAGGTGCCAGGGCTTCGGTAGTCTGGTCTTCAGTTCCCAATGTTCAAGCTTCCGTGAAAGGGGTCCATAACGGTGTCCCAAGAACCTTTTGGCAACCAAGTCAATCTTCCCCGTTTCGAGCCACCCAATATTTCCCCCAATGTCATCAAGTTGGCGTTGGTCGGCATCGTCGTATTGCTGGCCTTGGCCACCACGTGGTACCAAGTCGAGCCTGACGAAGTGGGTGTCGTCTTGCGCTTCGGAGCGCATATCGACACCTCGCCGCCGGGGCTCCACTTCAAGCTGCCGTTTGGCATCGACCAAGTGCGGACGGTCGACGTACGGCGGCAACGTACCGCCGAGTTCGGCTTTCGCAGCGCCCGCTCCAAGGCGCCCACCAGCCGTTTTCAAGTCTCCCGCATCAAAGAAGAGAGCACCGAAGAGGCCAACATGCTCACCGGCGATCTCAACGCCGTGGTGGTGCAATGGGTCGTCCAGTACCGGATCAGCGATCCGGTGGCGTTTCTCTTCAAGGTGCGCAATAGCGAAGACACCCTGCGTGACATGAGTGAGGCGGTGATGCGGGAAGTGATCGGTGACCGCACGGTCAACGAAGTGCTGACCGTCGGTCGCTCCGAGGTCAAGGCCGTCGCCCAGGAAAAGCTGCAGACGCTTTGCGAGCTCTACGACATCGGCATCAACATCGATGAGGTGGTGCTGCAGGATGTGACGCCTCCGGAGCCGGTGCGGCCGGCTTTCAATCAAGTCAACGAGGCGGAGCAGGAGAGGTCCCAGCTGATCAGCGAAGCGCAATCGGAATACAACAAGGTGGTCCCCAGGGCAAAGGGCGAAGCGCAACAACAGATTCTAGCGGCGGAAGGCTACCGCCTGGACCGTATCAACCGGGCCCGGGGTGAGGCGTCGCGTTTCAATTCCATCTACGCTGAGTACCGAAAAGCACCGGAAGTGACCCGACGGCGCATCTATCTGGAAACCATGCGTGAAGTGTTGCCCAAGGTGGGCCGCAAAGTGGTCATCGACGATGAAATCCGCAGTGTCCTGCCTTTGCTAAATCTCGACGGAGCCCAGGGCTCCCCGCGCCAGGGAGGCCAATGATGGGTCGTATCGTCATCGTATTCTTCATTTTCCTAGGGACCCTGCTGTTGCTGCAGTCGGTCTACATCGTGCCCGAGGGTGAGCAAGTCATGATCACCCGTTTCGGCAAACCCATCGGCGAGCCGATCACCGAGCCGGGGCTCAAGTTTCGGCGTCCGTTCATCGACAAGATCCGACGTTTCCAGAAGCGCATCCTCGAATGGGATGGCAGTGTCACCGAGATCCCCACCAAGGAGAAGCGCAATATCCTGGTGGATACCTACGCCCGCTGGCGGATCAGCGATCCCAAGGTCTTCCTCGAAAGCCTCAAGGACGAGCTGACGGCCCAATCGAGACTCGACGGCATCCTGAACGGCGAAACCCGCGACGCGGTGGCCCGCAACGCCCAGGCGGAGCTCATCCGCTCCACCGACCGTGACGCGGTAAGGGATTTATCACAAACCCTGGAGGAGGCCGGGTCCGATCTGCAACCCATCGAGGTGGGACGCGAGTCCATCCGTCAGGAAATCCTGCGCAGCGCCCAGAAGCGCATCCTAGAGCAGGGTTGGGGTATCGAGCTGTTGGACGTTCAGTTCAAGCGCATCAACTACATCAAGGAAGTCGAGAGCAGCGTCTTCAACCGCATGACGGCGGAACGTCAGCGCATCGCCGACCGTTTCCGTTCCGAGGGCGAGGGCGAGGCATCGCGCATCCGGGGTGACAAAGAGCGGGAGCTCAAGAGCATCCGTTCTGAGGCCTACCGCAAGGCGCAGGAGATCATCGGCGACGCCGATGCCCAGGCCTCTGAGATCTATGCTTCGGCCTACGACCAGAGCTCGGACTCGCGGGATTTCTACGCCTTCCTGCAAACCATGGAGTCCTACAGCAAGACGATCGATGAGGAAACATCGCTCATCTTTTCGACCGATAGCGATTTCTATAGCTATCTGACCGAAGGCGCCAGCAAGTAGCCCACAGGGCAAGAAACCCCAAAAGCTTGTAACCGAAACGACGGAACTCTCCGGTAGGAGCTCGGAATATGGCAGATAGAGCGTTGAGCTTGGTGGGCTTGTTGGTGATCTTGGGTTTGGCTTACGCCTTCTCCAAGCATCGACATGCGGTCAATTTCCGAACGACGGCCTGGGGGGTGGGGTTGCAGCTCACCTTTGCGGTGATCATCCTGCGCCATGGGACAGCGTCGTTCATCGGCATGTCCCTGTTGGCCTTTCTTGTCCTGTTGTACATCGGGCAGCGTCAGTTGGGTGAGCAATGGTCGCTCCTTCAGCTGGCTCCGGGCGCCCTGTTGGCGGGGGGGGCTGGGGTGGCGGCCACCTACTTCCTCGCCGCCACCGGGCTCACCGGCTACCTGTTGGCCTTGGTCGGTCTGGTCCTGCTGGTGACCCTGAAGCTCGACTTGGGATCGCTCAGCCGCTGGACGTTTGCGGCGCTGATGGTGCTGGGCTTGGGCCACGTTTGGGGATTGGGGATCGACGGCCAGCAGTTGTTTTCGGCTCTGTCGGACAAGGTGGCCGCCTTCCTCGCCCTGTCGATCGAGGGTTCCAGGTTCCTTTTCGGAAATCTGGCCGATACCTCGCATTTCTTCCCCGACAGCTCCACCTGGCCGGGATTCGGCTTTCAGTTCGCTTTCACGGTATTGCCCACCATCATCTTCTTTTCCGCCTTCATGGCGGTGATGTACTACTTGGGAATCGTCCAGGTGGTGATCGCCGCCATGGCCCGTTTCATGCATTGGACCCTGCAAACCAGCGGCTCGGAGACCATGTCCTGCTCGGCCAACGTGTTCGTAGGGCAAACCGAGGCGCCGTTTCTCGTCAAACCGTTTTTGGAGCGCATGACCACTTCGGAGCTGCACGCCATCATGGTGGGCGGTTTCGCCACCATCGCCGGCAGTGTGTTAGCGGGTTATATCCAGATGGGCGTCGACGCCGGTCATCTTTTGGCGGCCAGTGTGATGTCGGCGCCGGCCGCCCTGGTGGTGGCCAAGCTCCTCTATCCGGAGACCGAGGTCTCGGAAACGGCGGGGGATGTCGAGATGCCGAAGATCGACACCGCCGACAACGTGGTGGAAGCGGCGGCCAACGGCACCACCGACGGCCTCAAGCTGGCCCTCAATGTGGGCGCCATGCTCATCGCCTTCATCGCCCTCATCGCCTTCCTCGACATGGTCTTGGGTTTTGGTGACCGGATCATCGACGGTGGCTGGCTGAGTCGCCAGCAGATCCCAGGCAGCACGGAATATGATGGCTACTTTCCGGGCAGCATGAAAACCCTTTTCGGAACTCTGCTGGCGCCGCTGGCCTTCGTCATGGGGGTGCCCTGGGTGGATTCCGCGGCGGTGGGCAACCTGCTCGGCATCAAATTGACGGTCAACGAGTTCGTCTCCTACGGCGTGCTCTCGGAATACATCAAGGAAGGTTCCTTGCAACCCCGTTCTGTGATCATCGCCACCTATGCCCTGTGCGGTTTCGCCAACTTCTCGTCCATCGGTATCCAGATCGGCGGCCTGGGTGCCCTGGTGCCGAGCCTGCGTTCCAAATTGTCGAAGATCGGAGTCCGGGCCATGCTCGGCGGCGCCATGGCCTCGTTCATGACCGCCACCATCGCCGGCTTTCTGCTCGACTCCTGATCCTCTTTCGAGGCTGACGGGGTGTCGAACAACGTCGAAGAGGCTGCTCCCGGCCATCGCCTGGGGGTAGATGTCGGAGGCACCAAGATCGCCGCCGGTTTGGTGGACGGGACGGGACGCATAGTGGCGCGGCAGCGTCTGGCTTCTTCGGTCGACGAGTCGGCGGAAGCGCTGACCGAGCGCCTGTTGGACTTGCTCCAGACCCTTTGCGACACATCGAAGCTACCCATTCAAGAAGTGAGCGGCGCCGCCTTGGGATTTCCCGGCGACTTCGACGGGGCCAGCGGTGCTTTGCGCACTTGCCCCAACTTGCCGTTGTTGGTGGGCAGTCGGCCCGCCGCCCTCTTCGCCGCCGCTTGTCGGCGTCGCTGGCATCTCGATCTGCCGGTGGCGGCGGACAACGATACCGTCGTGGCGGTGCTCGGCGAAGCCCACTTCGGCGCCGGACGCGGTGTCCGGCGTCTGCTCTACGTGACGGTGAGCACCGGCGTCGGCGGGGCCCGTTACGACGGCCAAAGGTGCGTCAACCTCGAGCCGGGATTGCGACTCTTTCCGTCGCCGGAGTCGCCCGATCGCTGCTTGGAGGAGCTTGCCGGGGGTGCCCATCTGGCCCGGCGGGCCCGTCGTCAGCTACGGCGTTGGGCCCAGTCCCTCGGCCAAGACGGCCTGGGGCGTCGTACCTCGGTGTTGCGTCATCCCGAGCTCCTCAGCGGTTCTCTGGAGGAACGCCTGGGGCGCCTGACCGCCCGTCACCTGGGGGCGGCAGCGGCGGCAGGTGATGCCTGGAGCCGTGGCCTCTTTTGGGCGGCCGCCGAGCATGTGGCGGCCGCCTTGAGCCTGTTGCTCGATGAGGGCTGGGGCGAGCAGCGCATCGTCGTCGGCGGCGCGATCGCCCAGCGAGTGGACGGTTTTCTGCCCCGTGTGCGACAGGGTCTGCGTCGCCGACAGGCGAGCCCCGAGGCCACCGAAAGCCGCCGACGTTTCCCGGCGGAGGAGTTGGTGGCGGCCGGTTTGGGGGAGGAGCGAGGCATTCTCGGGGCGGTGTTGCTGCTTTCCGGTGGTGGATCGCTCGTCACCTGAGAAGCCGCCCTATAAGATCCTCCAATGAGCATTGATACCCAACCCCCCGGGCTGAAGAATCCCCCCGACGCCGTCATGGGCAGAGCCCTTGGGCCGCTGATGTTGATCTTGGGTCTGTGGGGCGCACCGGCCCTGACCCCGGTCGCCGTCGCCGAGGCCCCACCGACAACCGCCACGGCGTCGGCTTCGGTTTTTGATCCCCGGGCCGCTCGACAGCAGGCGATGGTGGGTTTTGGCCACCTCCGTCAACAGGACTATGGGAAGGCCCATGCGGCCCTTTCGGCGGCCTTTGAGCAATGGCCCAATCATCCCCAGATCGCCTATGGGCTGGCCCTCAGCGAGACCGCCTTGGGGCATCTGGACGCTGCCTTGGAGCGGCTTCGGCAGATGACGAGCCAGGGCTACGCCTTGCCGGTGGAGGGCGAGGACGGTTTCGACGCCTTGCGCCAGTCGGCGGCGTTCGCCGACCTGCTCGAGGAGCTCGAGGCTCTGGCGACTGAGTCCTTGGGACACAGCGAGCAAGTCTTCGCCTTGGCGGAGCCCGATTTGATCCCTGAGGCGGTGGTCTTCGACCCGCAAAGCGGAGACTATTTCGTCAGCAGCGTACATCGCCGCAAGATCCTGCGACGCCATGCCGACGGTCGCGTCGATACCTTTGCCGAAAAGGATTTATGGGCCGTCTCGGGCCTGGCCGTCGACAGTCGGCAGCGCCTTCTTTGGGCGGCCTCCAGCGCCATGCCCAATATGCAGGGCTACCGGCCGGAGGACGACGGCAACACGGCGTTGGTGGCTTTTGATCTCGATTCGGGAGTTGAGCAGTGGCGTTTCGAGAGCCGCCAGCCGGGCCATCGTTTAGCGGACTTGACCGTCGCCCCGGACGGCACCGTCTATGTCTCGGACGGCGCCGAAGGCATCGGCAGGATCTGGCGAACAGTCACCAGCTCGGGTGATGAAGGCGAGGTTTGGCGCCGTCGCCTACCGGCCCCCGCGCCGCCGTCGGCCTCGCCGCAGCAGACTATAGGGGACGCCGATCCGGCGAGCCCCCGGCAAACGCCGGTCGGCCTCGAGCTGATCTCGCCGCCGGATTCCTTGCGCTCACCCCAAGGCCTGGCCCTGTCGGCCGACGGTGGCCACCTCTTCGTCGCCGACTACAGCTACGGTTTGTTGGCCTGTGAGCTGGCCACCGGTGAGTGGTTCCATTTTGCCGAGCCGCCTGGGGTCGCTCTGCTCGGCATCGACGGCCTCAACATTTTTGGGAACGATCTCGTTGCCATTCAAAACGGCGTACAACCCCAACGTATCCTCCGTCTACGGCCGGATCTGAGAAGCCGGCGAATCGTAGCCAGCAAGATCCTGGCGATGCATCTCCCGCCCTGGAGCGAGCCGACCTTGGGCACCGTCGTCGGCGACGACTTCATCTATGTCGGCAACAGTCAATGGGATCGCTTCGATGCCGATGGCCGGTTGCCGTCGGTCGAGGAGCTGGCTCCTCCGAGCATCCAGCGCTTGCAGCTCGGAGGATGGGCGATTCCCTCGATGTCGAGCCGGCCGGCGGGCTCCGGCGGAGAGGGGCCCTGACCATGGGAGAGCATCTGGCGGAATCTGTCGAGCTCATTCCGGCCGCCGCGACCCGTGGTCTGCGACACCGGGTGCTGCGTCCCGATCAAGATAAGTCGGCCTGTATCTATCCCCTCGATGAGGCCCCCACCAGCGCCCATTTCGGCGCCTTTCGCAATCGTACCCTGGTGGGAATCGCCTCCCTCTTTCAAGAGCCGCAACCGGAAGCCACCGAAACCCTGGCACCGCATGAAGACTGGCGTCTGCGGGGCATGGCGACCGATCCCGCAGCCCGCGGCGAGGGTTATGGAGGTGCTTTGTTGCGAGCTTGTTTGAAACAGGTCGAGTCCTTCGGAGGTCGACGCCTGTGGTGCAATGGGCGGGTCGATGTCTGGGGCTTCTACCGTCACCATGGCTTTCAACGGGTCGGGGACAGCTTTGATTTGCCGGGGCTCGGACCGCATTATGTGATGCAGATTTGGTTGAGCTGACGACTGCGATTTGGCGCCAAATTCTCTGACGCTAACCCCTATGCCGCGGGATCCAGGTCTATTCAAGGTGTGACCTTTAGGCATAGGAGAAATCGCCATGCAATGTATCCATCATCCAGACCTCGCCGCGGAAGCCATTTGTACGCGCTGTGATCAACCCCTGTGCGGCGCCTGCGTCGAAGAACGGAAGGGGCGTAACTTCTGTGCTTCCTGCGCCCAATTTCTGGACCGCCGAGCGGCACAGCGCAGCACCGGCAGCATTCCGACGGTGGGGGCGCCGCCGGGTTCCCGTGCCGCGCCGCCGCCGCCTACGTCTTCCGTCGCGCCGCCGCCACCTACGTCTTCCGTCGTGCCGCCGCCACCTACGTCTTCCGTCGCACCAGCGCCTGCCGCACCAGCGCTTGCCATACCTCCACCGCCCGCCGCCACACCTCCTTCGCCGCCGGTCACCACTGCGCCTTTGACCTCTCCAGGGCCCGCCTCCGCGACCCCATCGGCACCCTATCTCGGGCCGCCGGTAGGACAATTGCAGGATGCAGGAGCTCCGCCGCCATGGTTTGGCGACGACGAGATCATTCCCCTCAAAGAAGAGGTGGAGCCGGCGTCGGCCGGTCCGCGGCCCGAGGTGGCAGAGCTGTCGGCTGGCGGAGTGGGCGGTGCCCCGCCGCCGCCGATGGGCCAGGGCCCGGGGTCGGCCGATGATCCGCCGAGCGATGATCCGCCGAGCGATGTCTACCAAGGAGATGTCTACCAAGGAGATGTCTACCAGGGAGATGTCTACCAGGGAGAGGTCTACCAAGGTGAGGAAGCGCCAGCGGGGGGCTCCGATGATCTGGCCTCGGCCCACGGGGAGCCGCACGGGGTACCGCTGCGGGGTTTGCTCTTCGGTATTTTTGCCGGCACAGCGGCTGCGTCGCTTTGGTACGGATTGACCGTCGCTACCGGCTGGCAACTGGGGTTGGTGTCGTGGATCATCGGCATTGGCGTTGGCGTCGGCGTGGTGGCGGGCACCGGCCGGGGCGGCACCGACAGCGCCCTCATCGCCGCTTCGATCACCGCCTTGGCACTGCTGATGGGTGAGTTCCAGATCGCCAAGTACTACGAAGCCGAGGAGGAAGCGATCTACCAGCAGGCGGAGACCGTCGCACGGGACGGTGATTACAACGACGAAGAAGTCGCCATCCTGGCCGGCATGACCGCCGAAGACTTTGCCGCCCTATCGAACAACGAGAAGGAGCTTTTGCGCACCTTGGTGCTGATGACGGACGAAGACTATGCCGACTACGATGATCCCTACGACGATTCAGAGCTCAGCGACACCGACCTCGAGGATCTGGCTTGGCAGAACGAGACCCTGACCTTTGGTTTCTTCCTCGGCCACTTACGTCTCTACTTGGGATGGAAGGGCATCATCATCTGGCTGGTGGGCGTCGGCGCAGCTTTCCGCATCGGAGCGGGCAAGACCGCCTGATGGGGGCCTGATACCATATGGAAAACCTTCGACGGATCGTTCGACAAACTAGGGAGTGGTTGCCATGAACAAGACTTACAAGATGATCGCCTTGGTGGGTGTGTCCTCCGAATCCTTCGAGGACGCTCTGCAGAGCGCCTTGGCCGAGGCTGCCAAGACGGTACGTTTCCTCAGCTGGTTCGAGGTTGTCGAGCAACGGGGTCGCATCGAGGACGGCGAGGTGGTGGAGTACCAGACCAAGATCCAGGTGGGGTTCCGGGTTGGGGGAGCTGAGTAGCTACTAACACCCAGCACAACGTTGTTGGACGAAGATCAAGCAAGCGCACTAGGCCGAGTGATCTGTTTTGCCGATGAAGCTCGCGTTATACAGTAGATCCTCAGAATTTCTGGGTGGGCACCTGCAGGAACCTAACAAGGGCCTCCTTTGTTTGGGGGCCAAGGCAACTGCAGAGGTACACGTGGTCGTAGCAAGATCTGAGCGGAGAGATCAGAGGTAACATTTGGCCGACATACAAGACGACAACAAAATGCGTACCATTGTCCTGAATGGCCTATTCTTGGTTCTCGCTGCAGTGGCGGGAGGCTTGGTTGCCAAATGGAATCTCTCGGACGAGTTAGTACCTCCGGACGCAACAGAAGTTGTAAAGAGCTTGAGGACTGAGTCACTGCTCTTGAAATGCAAATATGAAGGGCTAGAGGAAGACCGAGAGCTTGAGAGCGTTGTCATCAATGAGATTAGAGGAGCGGCGCCAAAGGTGGCTGGCCAATTGCTGGGAATCTCGGACGCCAATCTTGAAGAGAATTTTCAGATTGTCAAGTATGGCTATGCTGGAATGTTACATGTGCTGGCGGGGCAAGTTGCATCAGAAAACGATGAGATCGCCGAAAGAGCTCGTAACGCGACTAACGCACTTGAGAAGT
Organism: Acidobacteriota bacterium; assembly: GCA_029263315.1. Classification (GTDB taxonomy): domain Bacteria; phylum Acidobacteriota; class Thermoanaerobaculia; order Multivoradales; family J023; genus JAJCXR01. The sequence continues at coordinate 102,150 of JAJCXR010000038.1, forward strand.
GTGTTAGTCGAATTCTGGACGTCAGGCAGAAAGCAGATGGAGGTGACAGTTATTATTCGGAGCTTCTAAACTGGATTGAGAAGAATGATGTGGAAGATTGGGTCCATTACAACCGGGCGCTTTCAGAAGCCCTTGCTGCCAAGGTGACACCAGGCACTCCATGGGCCTTGATTGAAGACCGCCTAGATGTAGTTGGTAGAGTCTACCTGGAGCGGTATCCAATCGAACGAAATCCAACGTTAGCCAGAGCATGTCAAGAGTTATCGGGCGCCGAGGCTAGCAACTACTGCAAGAGATTTTATGATGACCAAACTCAATAAGTGCCTCTTTCTAATATTCGTATTGGCGATTGCTTGCATTGCTTCGGGTGGAAGCATCCAAGCTCAACTCATTCCTGGAACGGCGGAGGAATTCTCGAATGGCTCCCCAAGCCAAGATGGAATAGAAGACTTTGGTGCTGCTCTCTCTCAAGATTCGGAGTCAGAGAAAGACTTGCCAGATCACAACAAGGACCCTGATCCGCCCGTCACAGACCCGCCAAGTCGTCCTCCATCAGATGATTCTTTCCTTGGCCACTTCTTAGCGATCATTCTCTCCGTATTCTGATTTCGATCCTCAGACCAGGAGCTGAAAGACTATTCAGATCTAAGCCTGTACTGCGTCGATGCGGACGGGCTTTGGGTCTCGCTTGTGGATTGATCCGATTCAATCGCGGTCTGATCTCAGAGGGCCTACCTTCCTACCTCCAAAGTTGTAAGCGGATCAGATTTGCAGCAAGACTCCCCGCACCGGTTGAGCAAAGAGCTGATGGACGGCATAGAGGTACCAGGCCAGTTGTTGCTGGTAGCGATCGCGGGACTCTTGGCTGAGCTCGACATCGGTTTTGAAGTCCACCACCACCCATGAGGTGCCGTCGTAGAAGAGGAGATCGAGGGTTCCTTCGAGGAGGGTGCCCTCGGCCGGACGGGGCTCCGCGGCGCCATCTCCCGGGGCATGACCAATCGCCGAGCTAGCGTCTATTTCAGGCGTCAGGGGAAGCAGGATGGGCGCTTCCCGGTGGCAGCGCTCGGCGGCGGCGGCCTGTTGCAGCAGGGGATGGGCCAGGGTGCGGCGCACGCAGTCTTCGGCGGCGGTGATTTCGTCCGCCGTGGCGTCCAGCAAGCGACCGTGCAAGGCAGCCAAGTCGGCGATGGTTTGGGCACTGGCGCTCTGGGTGTCAGCAGCCGAATCGTCGATGGCCAGCTCCGCATCCCGCAGCACGGTGTGCACCAGGGTTCCGAAACGGGCCCCGCTTGGACGCGATCGAGGCCCGTCGACCTTTTGCCATTCGATGGCCGCAGCTTCCCCCGGTGGGTCCTGCCGTGCTTCGCTGGGGGTCAAGATGTCCAACTGGGGTTTCTTGCCCCGCTCGATCGCTCCCTGACGGCGCCGTTGCCAGGTCTCGTAGTGACGCAGACCCCGGTCGGCGGCGGCCGAGCCCTCGGCGTCCGGGCTGAGAATCTGCTCCCGGCGCAAGCCGAAATTACCTTCGATACCAAGTTGTAGCAGCGCCGGATCCCACCATACGACGCCGTGCTCACCCAAGAGCGGCCGATGCAGCCCTGGACGGATGGCCACCGGTGGCGGACCGTCCATGCGTTCCGGCCATTTCAAGACTGTGGTCGTACCGAAGGGCGGACAGCCGGGGGCCGCCTGTGCCTTGGCGTAGCTTTGGCGATCGGGGTAGAGGGCGTCGTTGAGGGGGCTGACCCATCCCCCGTCCCAAGGGCCGGTGCCGACGGTGGGGACGATCAGCAAGTCGCGGGCTCGGGTGGCGGCGACGTAGGCCAGGCGGATGCCTTCGGCGCGGTCCCGCTCCACTTCCAGGTCACCGTGCTCGATCAGCTCCCAGGGGGCACAACCCAGCAGGCGGTGGGCCGCCAGCCGTTGCCTGGTATCGACGAAGGAGCTGGCGTCGCGACGATGTAGATTGGCGCTGATGTCGGCCAGGACGACCACCGGGAACTCGAGCCCCTTGGCGGCGTGGGCGGTCATCACCCGCACGCCGTCGGCGCCTTCCTCCAGCACCGGCGCTTGGTTGGTCCCCAGATGCTCGGAATGCTCCTGCAACTCCTCGACGAAGCCGCGAAACGAAAGACCGCCGCGCATCTCGAAGCTGCGCGCCAGGTCACAGACATGCTGCACGTTGGCCAGCACTTGGTTGCCCGCCGGTCGCAGGGCAAAACCTGCCTGGGCCCGGGTGTGCTCCAGCAGCCGTTGCACCGTGTCGACGATGGGACGGGAATGGCGTTGACGGTGCAGCATGGCGAGGAAGTCGAGGGCCTCGACGATGGGCAAGAGATCGAGGGAGAGCTCGTCGCCGCGGGGTCGGAAGGGGTGCAGGGAGCCACTTTCGTGACGAAAGCGCAGCAGCAGATCGTCGGGGATGGCGAAGAGGTCCCCCTTCAGGGTGGCGAAAACGGAGAGCTCGTCATCGGGCCATTCGATGGCGGTGAGGGCGGCGCGCAGAGTCTCGACCTCTTCCCGCTGGTGGAAGGAACGGCCGCCCACCAGCAGGTGGGGGATGCCACGGGCTTCGAGGCTGCGCACATAGCCGCCGCTGATGTCTTGGTTCCAGGAGAGGAAACGACGAAACAACAGGGCGATGTGCTTTGGCCGGATGGGCAGACGGCGTCCCGGCCGCGCCGGATCTTCAATGGTCCAGCCGCTGTCCTCCAAGACCCAGTGCAGGAAGGCGGCCACAGTTTCGGGCAGGCAGGCTTCGATCTGCGTCTTGGTGACCCGCGACCAACCGAAGGGGGCGGGGGCCGGCAGGGCGACGATCTGGGGCTGCTCTGCATTCCCCTGGCGGTCGGGGACCATAGGGATGTACTGCGGCTGGCCAACATGCAAATCCCCCTCCATGTGCGCTGCAAAGGCGGCATTGATCGCCTCTTGCAGGGGACGCACGGCCCGGAAGCTACGGCTCAAGTGGAGGAGTGTGACGCCACCGCGGGGGGAACAGAGGCGTTGCTTGATCTGCTGATAGAGCAGCACATCGGCCCGACGGAAGCGGTAGATGGACTGTTTGGGGTCGCCCACCAGGAAGAGCTTCCCGGCCACCGGACGGGCCTCTCGCCAATCGTCCTCGGCGGGGTCATCGGCCGCCAGGAGGAGCAGGATCTCCGCCTGCAGGGGGTCCGTATCTTGAAACTCATCGACGAAGAGATGGCTATAGCGCTGTTGCAGGTAGGCCCGCACCTCACCGTTGCCTTGCACCAGATCGCGGGTGCACAGCAGGAGGTCGAGGAAGTCGAGGCTGCCATTGCGCCGCTTGAGGGCATCGTAGGCGGTGACCGTGACGGCCAGCTCGTCCCGCAGCCTGGCCGCCAAGTCGGCGTCGGCATGGCGACGAAAATCCTCCAGCTCGTCGAGCAGGGTTTGGCGCTCCTCGATCACCTGCTGCCGTCGCAGCTCGGGGGCGAACCACTGGCCACGGCCGGTCCAGTTGAGATTCCTGCGTAGCTTTTTCTCGACATCGATGAGCCGGGCTTCGAGCTCGTCGTGATCCCGGGCCGCCACCGTCTCCGAGCGCCGAATCCAAGTGGCCAGCTCGGCCACTGGCTCGAGGGCCTTGCGCAAGTAGTCGTGGCGGTTACGGCATTGGTGGAAGCGCTCGGCAAGCTCCTCGAGCCTCTGGACGAAGGCGTCGATACGTTCGTTGCGGGTCCACTCCTGACGCCGCCAGGGGGTGGGGAAATCCCGCCAATCCACCAAACTGCGGGCCGCTTCCCGCAGGCGTCGCAGGGGGGAGGAGCCGTCGAAGGAAGGTTGTAGCGCCAGACGGCTGGAGATCCGGTGAAAGGCGCTGGACGGAGCTTCCAAACTGGCCTCGATCCAGCCTTGGAAGGCTCGATCGTAAAGCGCCGCGGCGGCCTGCTCGTCGATCTCGCGGAAGGCCGGGTCGATGGCCGCCTCCACCGGTCGCTCCCGCAGCACCTCGGCACAGAAGGAATGGATGGTGCCGATCTGAGCCTCTTCGAGGCGCGCCACCGAAGCCTCCAGGTGGCTGCGCCGGGTCGCGTCGACGGTCTGCTCGCGTGCCCGGTCGAGCTCTTGGCGTAACCGTAGCTTGAGCTCACCGGCCGCCTTGCGGGTGAAGGTGACGGCGACGATGCGGTCCACCGTCGCCTTGCCGCTGGCCAGCAGGGCCACCAGGCGTTTGACCAAGACGGTCGTCTTGCCGGTGCCGGCGGCGGCCTCCACCAGCAGGCTTTCGTCGAGGCTGGTCTCGATGCGCCGCCGGGCGGCGGCGTCCTCGGCGGTGATCTTGTCGGTGGTCGGGTCGGTGGTGGGGTCGGCCATCTCAGGGGCTCTTTCGCACGGTGTAAAGGGCCCGCAGGCGCGGGTCCTGGTGAGGCCGCTTGCGCCGCATGCGCAGCTCCTCCATGGGGCCGCAGACGCTGCGGTAGTCGCAGTGCTTGCAGGCGTCTTGGCGCGGTGCCGCCACCAGCAGGCCGTCGCTGAGGGATTTGTCGATGACCTCGAGCACCAGCGAGATGAATTGCCGGTTCTGGTCGCTCAAGGGCACCTCCCGCACCTCGTACTGCCCCTTGCGGGTGCAATAGAAGAGTCGGCCGCTCTCCACCGGCAGCTCGAGTTGGGCTTCCGCCGCCAGGGCGTAGAGCAAGGGTTGCAGCACCTCACCGCCACCGATCACCAACTGACCACCACGGGGAGCGGCGCCGGTTTTGTGGTCGGTGATGCGCAGGCGGTCGCCGGCCCTGTTGATCTCCACCAGATCGATGGAGCCGCGCAGCCTCTTGCCGTCGAGGACCACCGCCTCGGGATGGCCTGCGGCCCGGTCCGGTAGACCAAAGGCCATTTCGAAATGGGCCGGACGCCAGGCCTCGTCGGCCCGGACGACGCTGTGGATCCAGCCCCGTAGATCGCTGCGCAGGCTTTCGATCTGGCTCTGCCATACCTGTGGGATGGCCGGTGCCAGCTTCTCGCGATAGCGTTCCGCGACATCGTCGAGGCTGCGGTCCGCCAGCGCCAGGAGCTGCGGTAGGTTGTCGGCGCCCATCGGTAGGAGCTGGTGTTCTTGCAGCACGTTGAAGAGCTCGAATTGGACTTGGTGGAAGAGGCTGCCGCGGGTCAAGGGGTCCAGCTGCTCGAGCCACTGCACGGCGTCCCGCGGCCTCAGGCCGTGCACCGCCGACAACAGAAAACGATAGGGGCAGGCGGCGAAGTGTTGCAGGGCGGTGGGGGAGTAGCTGCGCTGACGCAAGCGATGTGGGGCCAGGGCTTCGAGGGTTGCGCTGTCGGCCTGGGCGATGCCGTCGGCCGAATTGAGGCGCCCCTTCCAGCGACGGTAGCGCCGCCTGAGGGAGCGGGTGAGGTGGCGATTGCTCTCCAGGAGATAGCGCCCACGGGCCCTCGCTTCCTCCGCCGGCAGCCGGAGCAGGGGCTCGATCACCGCCAGATCGAACTCCGCCTCGTCGATCGCCAGGTCGGCGTCCTGGGGGGCGGGCCAGCCGAGGATAGAGGCGGTATTGGAGCTGGCCCGTTCTTCGAGGTGGCGCACGTCCGGCAGGGTACCTTCGGCGGCCCGCAGGAGATCGAGGGCGTAGAACGAGGGTACCCGCGAGCGGCCCTGCAGGGTATCGAGGTTGGGATACGACACCAACAGCTGCCGCCGTGCGGCGCCGGCGGCAATGCGCAGCAGCAGACGTTCTTCATCGATGCGCTGCCGTTGGGTCATCAGCTGGCTGTTCAGGGCTTGACGATAGACATCGAGCAGTAGGGGGTCCTCGCTGGTCCGTCGGGGAAAGATGCCCTCCGCCAAACCGGGCAAGAACACCACCTCGAAGCTGCGTCCCCGAGCCTCGTCGATGGTGGCGACAAAAATCCGTGCGTAGCGGCGACTCGGTGGCTCGGCGCGCAGCAGGGTCAGTCGTTCCTCCAGGACCTGCCGCACCTCATCGAGCCCCACCGGCCCCACGTGCTCCATGGGGCGCAGCTCCGCCAGCAAGGCCAGCACCTTCTCCGGCTGTCGCAGGGTTCGCTGGGCCAGCGCTTCGAGGGTTTCGAGCCAGTCGCCCCAACTGGCCGAGGTGGGGAGGGCGGCCAGGCGGTCGATGATCGGCAGAGCGAAGCTTTCGAGGTGCCCCAGACGCTCGATGCGGCGCCGCAGCTTTTGCCGTCGTGTGGCGTCCTCGGTGTCGAGCCCTTCGAGCTGTAGCCTGAGCTCATTTCGGTAACCGTCCAAGCGTCGACGCCAGCGCTCGCTGCCACCGAGCACCGCGGCGTTGACCAGCAGATGCTCCCAGTGCCTGGGGGTTTGTAGGGTGCCGGCGATGACCGGGCTCGCTTCGTCGTCCTGCTCCTCGGTCGCCGCCCGGTGCCCATCCCCGTCGACCTCCTGCAGCGCTTTGACCTCCTCCCAGGGCAGCATCGACTTGAACACCATCTGGTCGCCGTCCTGCAGCACCCAGGGGATCTCCACCTGCGGCTCGGAGGCGCTGCGATCGCCGTCGGCGGGGACTTGGCCGAGGGAAAGGTACTCGCTGAAGCGGGAGGCGGAGAGGTTCTCGGCGGCGCAGGTCAGCAAGGCGAGAAAAGCGCGTCCGGCGCTGTGCGGACGGGTGGTACCGCGGGTGAAGTATCCGGGAATGTCGGCCCGGCGCAAGGCTTCTTCCACCAACGGCAGATAGCTGTGCGGATCCCGCAGCAGGATCGCCATCTGATCGAAGGCGATGCCCGCCGACGCCAGACGGTGAATGTGGCGGGCGATCTCGACGCACTCTCGGCCTTCGCCGGGGGCGGAGAACAGCACCACGCTCTGTTCATTTCTTCTTTGATCGTCGCTGCCGTGATCGTCGCTTCTTTGATCGTCGCTGCCGTGATCGTCCTGCCTGTAAGCGTCGTCAGCCGGCGGATCGAGATGCTCCAGGCCGGGACGAAAGATGCGCCGTCGCAGCCGATCGAGCATGCGGTCACCTTCGCCGGCCAAAGGCTCCGGCTCAGCTTGCAGGATGGCCGCTAGGGCCTCCTGTCCCGGGCCATCGCCCCCCGGCAGGCCGGCGACGATGGCCGGCGAAGTGCCGGCCAAGGCCGCCAGGAAGCGCTGTTCCAAGCCATAGCGGGGGGAGATGTCGAGCCAAACCATGGACAAGGTTGAGACCCGATGATCGCCGTCCTCGGCGCGCCGCGTAGCGAGCTGCAGCAGGCTGGCGTCATCGGCCAAGTGCCAGCGCTCCAGCTCCTCTTCGTAGGCGGCCAGCAGGTGTGCCAAGTCCTCCCCCGGAGCACCGGAGGCGGCGAGGGCGTCGGCGTCGATTTGCCCCAGGCGGAGCTCCGCCAAGGTGCGGCGGAGGGCCTTTGGCAATCCCGGCGCCTCGGCCACCGGCAGAAAGTAGCGCAGTTGGGCCGCCTGGCGGCAGCGGGCCAGGCAACGGGCCGCCAGGGCTTCGCTTCCCAGGCCGCTGACCGGTGCCAGGCCGCGGCTGGCGAGGCGCTCGGCCGCCAGCTCAGCCGCCAACTGTTGCAGGGTGGTGCGGTGCACGCCAAAAAGCCCAGCCGCCGGGCAGGCGCGGCGCAGCAAGTCATCGGCGGCGCCGCGGCGCGGTGCGACCACCAACACTTCCTGGTGGGCCGACCCCGACCGTTGCTGCAACCACGTCCCCAGAGCCGCCATACGATCGGCGGTATCGTCGCTGATGAGCAGGCGATGGGGAGATGTCATGGCCACGGGGTCTTTCAGGTGTCTCGAGTCATCCGTTGGGAGGTCTGAGAGAAACCTACCACGAAGCCGCCGGCGAGGATCCGAATGAGGTTGAGCATTGGCCGATGCGGCGTCGGGGGGGAAGCGTGGTTCACACGGGCTGTGGCTCGACCCAACCGTTCCGTTGCAGCGAGGGGGCCGACGACCTGTTATTGTAGGAGCCCAGGGGACCGCAGCGTCCGGGGATAGGTGGCCGACCTATCCTTGCTGTAAACCCTTGAAACCCGTCTCAACCCGTTCCACAGGAGAACACCATGCGTCGAATTCTCATGCTTTGCATCGTTCCCACCTTGCTGATGGCTTGCGCCGCCGGAGCGTTCGATTCGAAGGCCGGCTCGGAGAAAAGCGCCGCCTCCAATGATGCACCGCTGGCTGTTTCGATGGACCATCCTTTCCGCTTGGCGGTCGGTGAACGGGTCATCCTCGGGGAGGATTCTCTGGAAATCGGTTTCATCGGTGTTTCGTCGGACTCCCGCTGTCCGCGGGACGTGCAGTGCATCTGGGAAGGGGACGCGGCGGTCGATCTGTGGGTCCTCACCGCCGCGGGAGAGCGCATTGAGCTGCAGCTGCACACCACCAAAGAACCCCGTGAATCGGTGGTCGGGGCCCACGTCATCCGTCTGCAAGAGCTCGAGCCCACTCCGGTCTCGACCAGCCCCATCGCGCCGGAGGACTACTTGGCGACCCTCACCGTGGCCCACTGACCGCGCTGATCCGCTAGGGACGGTGCTGAGCGTCCGACATCGGTTTCGAAGGCGCGCTCTCAAGTCGGGGGCAGGCGACCCACGCCTTGCCCCTGCACAGGGTCGCCAAGGTCCCGATGGGATGCCTACTCCAGGCGAAAGTTGACGGTCAGGTTGTAGAACACGGGGACCGCTTGACCGTCCAGGGTGGCCGGCTCGAAGCGCCATTGGCTGATCGCCTCCATGGCTGCCTGGTCATAGGCCTTGTCGAGGGATTTTGTGACCAGCTGATCGCTGACCTTCCCTTGCCGATCGATGGTCGCCTGGATCACCACCGTGCCCTGCTGGCGTTCTTCTTTGTCGATGCCCTCGGGATAGGACGGTGCCGGGCCGTAGATGCGCACCGGAGCGCGGACATCCCCTTCCACCTTATAGATCCTCTCCTTGTCGGCATAGACGGGGGACCACGGGAAGAGGCTGACCGCCAGGACTGCGGTGAGGGCCACCAAACCGGTGAGCACGGCGAGGGCGGACGCTTTTTGAGATCTAGACATGGGAATCTCCTGCAGGATTGTGGCCACCCGCTGACGCAGATGGCTGGGTTGAGACCAGGACAGGGCCGGGGCCGGTGGCCAGGCTGCCGTCCCAGCGGCGTAGTGACAAACGGCTTCGAGGTAGGGACGACGATGCATGTGCTCGACGACCCTTTGGTCGACGAGTTGCTCGCGGCAGAGGCGGATGCGGGGAAGCAGGCACCAGAACGCGGGATGAAACCAGAGCAGGGCGCGTAACAACTCCTCCCCCAGTTGCCGCCAGGCGTCCCGGCGCTCGACGTGTACCAGCTCGTGCAGAGCCACCGCCTGTCGTAGCTCAGCGTCCTGTTGGTGGAAATCGTCAGGCACCATCACCACCGGCTGCCAAAGCCCGAAGGTGACCGGCGACGGCACGTGCGGCGAGCTGAGGAATGGTGTCGAAGCCATCGCCGGGGTCTCGGCCCACCGGACCAATTGTCGACGCGCTGTTTCGATCGCCGGATCCACCGGCAGGGGCGAGGCTTGGCGGCGCCAACGTCGCAAGGTAAGGGTCCCCAAAGCCAGCCAGGTGAGTCGGGCCCCGACACCGCACAGCCAGAGAGTCAACAGCGGAGTGAGCGACAAGGGGCCATCGGTTCGGGGGGTCTCGGAAGCGCCGAGGAGGGCTCCAGCCTGGACGACGATCTCCGCTCCGAAGGTGAGCTGCGGCGCCTCGATCGAGCGCCCCAGGGGCAGCATGAGGCACAACAGCATCAAGGCCCACCAAAAGCGAGCTCGCCAGGCGGCATCGCGCAGGCGCAGGACATCGGGCAGCGACAATCCCACCAACAGCAGGAGGGCGGTTTGCAACGCCAAGGTCAGCAGATCCGCCGACGATATCAAAGGCCAAGCGGAGCTCATGGTGCCGTCTCCTCGTCATCCTCGATCATCCGTTGAATCTCGTGCCATTCTTCGGGGGACACCTTCTGGCGTTGCACCAGGCTGAGCAGTAGGGGCCGGGTGGAGCCATTGAAAACGCGGCTCAAGAAGTCGTCCACTAAGCCGCCGACGACGAGGCTCTGAGGTTTGGTGGGACGATAAAGATAGGCCCGGCCCTGGGGTTCCTTGGCCAGATAGCCCTTGGTTTCGAGGATGCCCATCATGGTCGACACCGTGGTGTAGGCGGTGCCCTGACGGGGCAGGAGGGCTTCGTAGACCTGTCGGACGGTGGCTTCGTCGAGGCTCCAGATCACCTTCATGATCTCCAGCTCGGCTTCTGTCAGAGTTTTTTTCTTGGCCTTCACGGCGGATCTCCTCGTTTTCCGTCATCGGAACGGCGCGTCGTTGGAAGCTTTGACCCGGGGTCGGACGGCTTGGTTCCATAAACTTAGTACTAAAAACTTAGTAGAAGCAAGAGAATTCTAGAAATGCCGTTGCTGCGCCGCTGCTTTGCGCCCTCTGAAGCAGGGCGACAAGGAAGAGTCCTTGGCAAAAGACTCAGACTATGAAACTATGCGCTCAGCGGCAGGGACTTGCTTTTTAGAGTATGTCGACCGGCCGTCACCTGACCGAGCCCACCTAGGCTCGAGCGGCGGCCTCACCGGCTAGTCCTCCGTTACCCCTCCTTTTTTCCAGCCGGATCATCGAGTGACCTGACTTCGATACCGAGCTTCTGGAACCTTCAACACCCGATTGGATCGTGATCGCGCCGAGAGCTGAGCCTGCCCATCCGGCGGCCGCCTGACGCACACATCCCAGATCTCCACGCGGAATCTGACGGTTGCACTGCATCTCCACGAAGCCTGGCTAGGTCTATCTGTGTCCTCAGAAAGATAGTGTGTTTTCTATGGCCTTTTCTTTTTCCGATCTTCACCCCAGCATTCGACGTGCCGTCGACGACCTGGGTTTCGATCAACCTACCCCTATTCAACGGGACTCGATCCCGCCGGCCCTCGAGGGCCGCAATCTCCTCGCCTGTGCGATGACCGGCAGCGGCAAGACCGCGGCCTTCCTGATTCCCATCATCGAGCGTTTGCGCACCCAGAGCCCTGGTACAACCCGGGCCTTGGTGCTCACCCCGACCCGTGAGCTGGCGGCGCAGATCGTCGAAAGCTTCCAAGGTCTGGCCCGCCATACCCGCCTCAAGGCGGCGGCGGTTTACGGTGGCGTCGGCATGAAGCCCCAGGAGCAAGCCTTCCGCCGTGGGGTGGATATCATCGTGGCCTGTCCCGGGCGTCTGCTCGACCACTTCCAGTATGACTACGCCACCTTGAGAGGTCTCGAGGTTTTGGTGCTCGACGAGGCGGATCGCATGTTGGACATGGGTTTCTTGCCGGATATCCGGCGCGTCCTGCGGCACATTCCAAAGGTGTCGCAGACCCATCTCTTCTCGGCCACCATGCCGGCACCCATCGTCGATCTGTCCCGTAAGTTGATGGACAACCCGAAGAAGATCAACATCGAGCGCAAGTCGGCGCCGGCCACGGGTGTCACCCAGGCCATCTTCAAGGTGCGACAAGACCTCAAATCGGCTCTGCTCCATGCCCTGCTGGAGCAGTTGGATATCGGCAGCATGCTGGTCTTTACCCGCACCAAGCATCGGGCAGATCGGCTCACCAAGTTTCTGGTGAAAAAGGGCGTCGCCGCCGAACGCATCCACGGCAACCGCAGCCAGGCCCAACGTACCAAGGCCCTGGCGGCCTTCAAGAATCACCAGGTCCAAGTGCTGGTCGCCACCGACATCGCAGCCCGAGGCATCGATGTCGAGGCGTTGTCCCATGTCGTCAACTTCGATGTTCCGAATATGCCGGAGGACTACATTCACCGGGTCGGTCGTACGGCGCGGGCACAAGCCACCGGTGAGGCTTTCACCTTCGTGTCGCCGCAGGAGACCAACGACTTGCGGGCCATCGAGCGTGCGGTGGGCAAACGCATCCCGGTGCGTACCCTCGAAGGCTTCGACTTCAACGCCAAGCCGACGGAGAAGCTGGAGATCCCGATCGCCGATCGCATCGCCGCCATCCGCGCCCGCAAGGCCGACGAGCGGGCCAGGTCCAGGGCCAAAAACGCTGCCAAGGGCGGTGGCAATGGTCCCTCGAGAAGTCGTGGCGCCGGCCAAGGCCGGCGGCGTGACGAAGCCGGCGGCAGCACCCATGCCGAGGGTGCGGCCAGCCGCACTCGCCGCCGCCGCAGCGATGGTGGCCGTCCCGGGGAATCCCGTCCGGCCACCTCAGCGAATGCCCGGCCCTCGCGGGACGGCAACCGCAGCTCAGCTCAGGACAACCGGTCCAGCCAAGCCAGGCCCAATACCCCGCGTCCCAACCGGGCCGATGGTGGTGGTCCGAGGACCAGCAGGGGGCCAGGCCGTCGTGGCTCGGTCCAACGCTGATTCGGGGCAGGCGCTCGGCTGATCGGTCGAGCGGCCGAAGAAGATAGAAAAAAGCGGACATCGGCTGAGGCCGGTGTCCGCTTTTTTTGTGCCCTCTGATCCCGAAGGAATACTCCCTATGAGCCCGGGGTCAGGAGCGCAGCGACGCCACCTCGGGCAAAGCTTCGTTGCCCGAGGGGCAAGATCGCGCTGGCCGCTGCCTTCGCCACGCTGTCCTCGTCACGCTGTCCTCATCACTCTGCCATTGCCCCGCCGCGTGTCAGTTTTCAGCGGGGGCCACGATCTCCGCTTGGCGACAGTCGGTGCAATGTACATCGTCCACCGGCTTGCCCGCCGCCAGGTCAGCCACCCAGTCGCGCATCCGCACACCATCGACGTGGTAGGTGTAGAAATCCGGCCGCAACAGGATGGTGTGGAGCTCACCACCGGCGATGAAGGAACGGAACCCGGGCACCTCGGCGCGGATGTCTGCCTGGTTGGCTTGCAGCAGCTCCAGGAGAGAGTCCGCCTCGACCTCTGCCAGGCCGAGGAATTTCTTCTGCACATCGTCTTCGGCGGTGTCGTATTGGGCGAAGGTGATGTTGGGTTGATGCGCCGCGGCCACCGCGAAGAGGGCTTCGAAGTCGAGATCCTGTGACTCCATGCTGGCGAATTCAGGGATGTCCGACAGGGCGGGTAGGGTGCCCCACTGTTCGTGGGGTGGCACGGCGCCAAAACCCCGATAGCCGCCGGAGCCGTCGCCCAATTGCACGATTCTGGCCTCGGGGTGCAGCTCTGCCAGGCGCATGGCGTAGTAGGGGGACGGAATAGACCCGGCGCTGCTACCGGTGACCAGGATGAATTGCGGCGCCGTCAGCTGCGCCGTGGTCCAATCGAGCACCGCCTGCACGTTGGCCAATCCCTGGAACCGAACCGTCAGCGGGTGGGCTTCGTGACCTTCGTAGGCCGGAGCTTCATAGGTGACCACCCGGTCTCCCAAGTGCACGTCGCCGGTGCAATAGGGGGCCAGGACCACGGTGTAGTCGGCGAAGGGGTTCTCGGGATGGTCGAAGGCAAAGATGCCATGACGGCTGGCCGGGTCGAAGGTCGCCAAGTTGACGCGATAGCTCGGGTCCCCATCGGCATCGCAGGTGGCGGCATTCCAGCAGGCGCCGCCGCCCTGCAAGAAAAAGACCCAACGGCTGGCGTCCCCCGGGCGAACATAGAAATGGTAGGGGCTGCCGTCGGAGCAAGTCGTCTCACCCCCCGGCTTGAAGACGTTCCAGCCGTCCTCGAGCTGGCTGGCGGCGTCTGCGGGGGCCGAGGCTGCGGCGACGGTGGTCGAGTCTTCGGGTGGCAGCTCGCACTCCTGGGAACAGGCGACAAGGCAGACGATGGGCAAGAGCAAAACCGCTCGTGGGCTGCGATGGATGGCTGGCATGGTCGATCTCCGCGGGTGGTTGACGAAGCGCCGATCCTACTGCATCAGCCCACCCCATCCGTCCATTACCTACCTAGTGTCCATCCCCAAACTCGCCCCAACGCTCCTAGGTCGATCTAAATCCCTTGGTATCAAGGTTTGATCCCGATCCCTTTGCCCCACGGCTCAGACAGCACTCCGTCCGTGCGCGCCCGAAGGGCCTCCCGCTAGCACCAATTTCGGTAAAACGGGACGGGGACTAGCTAGGGCTCTGACAGCAGGCCAGTCGAAGGGGCTGCTAGACTCCGACTTCCAGCGGCCCCGTGGCTAGATGATGAAGAGGAGGCAAGGTATGAGGCGACGCGCCGCGATGATCGGCAACTCCGTCCACCGACGGCAGCTCTTCCATTGGATCGGTTGCCATTTGGAAAGTGATAAGGATCTTTCCAAAGGGCAGCGCCGTTTGGCCTACCTCGAGTGCCTAAGGGATTCCCTCGACCATGGCCTGTGGCTGACCCGTTCCTCGCAAGAGCTCGACGCTGACCATGCTGGGCACAGCCCCAAGCAAATTCAACCGATGGTGTGTTTTACCGACAACCGTCTGTCGGAGTGCGCTTACCATGCCCAAAATTACGGCAAGCTGGGCTTGGGATTCCCCAAGAGATTTGTCGTCGACAATTTCGGCGGGCCGGTCAATTACGTCAGCCACAAGACCCGTCGCAACCTCTACTTCAAGTACTTCTACGAGCTACAGGAACATCTGCAAGCGGCCGGGACCGATCCGGCGTTGATCCAGAAGCTGGGCTATTTGATGTCCTTCCTCAAGCCCATCTCGCAGCGTCGGAAACGGCCGCCGCCGGATCCTCTGGCCCCGGCAGAACCAACCCCTCCGCCCGGTGCTCCCAAGACCCGCAAGCCGAAGCCGGAAGGGGTGCGCAATTACGGACCGCCATTGACCTATCTGGTGGAGAACGAGTGGCGCATCGTGGCGGACCGTGAAGTGATCCGACGCCTCAAACTGCGGCCCCATGCGCGGTTCGAAGAAGGGGTCTTCGAAACCTATCTGCTGGCCTACAAACCGCTGAAAGACTTGTTTTCGGTTGTCTTCCCCGATCGTCAAACGCTGCAAATGGCCTTGGCCGACGAGGACCTCAGGCGGCGGCTGATCGACTCACCTCGAACCAACATCTACGTGCTCGATGAGGTTCACGAGCTCTGAAGGACATCGTCGGACGACGGCTCAATCAGGGGCACCGCCGGGCTCGCTGGCCCGGTTTGGCTTCGAGCAAATCTCGGTCTTGGGATAGAAACGGGACCAAATACCCCAGTAGATCGGGCTGGCGGCCACCGGCTCCAAGCGCATTCCGGTCAGCGGGCCAGCCACCGCTTTGCCGCGCTGCCAGTCCCAGCGGCTGCCGGTGGCAAGGTCCCGCAGATCAGACTCCGCCGTCGGTCCGTCGGAGGCATGCCACCAAACAAATTCCAAGGCTTGGTCGTTGAAGCGGGGACGGACGACCACCAGGCGCGTGCGGCTGGACGCCGGGGCAATGGCCAGCAGTGCTTCCCCGGCCAGCTCGAAGGGCAGCAGAGTCGCTTCGTCCAAGGCTGCGATGGGGATGGCGACCGCCGCGTCGCGCCGCTCGAGGCCCAGCACCAGGGTCTTTTCCGGCAGGCGACGATCACGGTTCTCGAACCATGGTAACCCGACAAAATCCCGCTCGTGATACGCCTGGTAAGGCGAGGCTTCCAGGGGCGGCTTGACCAGCACCAGGGTTTCCGGATGCAGCCGCCGCCAGTCGGACCATGTGGTCAGCTGGGACGGGAGCTCGGTCAAGGTGGCCCCCGCAGACGGCCCGGCCATGGATTTGCCGTCGATTTGGCTCCACAGGGAGAGGGTCTGGCGGTCGTACATCACCAGGGCGCTGCGCCACAGCTTGCCGGAGACGCCAAAGGTGGTGGGTTGAGCGCTGTCGAGCGCCGGTCGGACGTACACGACGCCCGTGTGGGCCAGCGGTCACCAGGTGACGGCGACGGGTACCTCACCAAACCAGTCATTGACGATTTCGTGCCGGTCCAAGTGCCATAGGGAATACGCCTTGGCCTGGCCGTCGATGAGGACTCCAACCACCGCTTCGTCACCGGCCATGAAGGTGGCTTCGTCCGCCGTCGCCCACTCCGGTTGATCGATGGCCGGAATGCGATCGGGTCCCAAGAAGGCATGGATCTTGTCTCCCTGATGGCGGGAGATCTGGGGTAGATCCTGCCGCTGGACCGCCTCAGAGGTGCCGAGGGGCCGCAGCTTGAGGACAAAACAACCCTGCAGGACGACGGCGCAGGCGGCCAAGGTGAGGAGTTGGTGTCCAAGGGGTGGTCGCATGGTGGTCTCCGCAGGGTGGGTGGCGAACATAGAAGCTTTGACCAAACTACGGCGCGGCACGGCGATTGGATGTGGCCATGGCATCCCGCCAACCGAGCCGTCAACTTTGCTTGAGATCGATCGTCTCAGTGTCTGATCAAGACTTCAAGATGAGGTAAAAACCAACCGTATGGGTGGCCTTGAAAACTGCCTCGGATGATATTTTGAGGTCGGCGCAGAGTAGATGCTCGGCCCGTTCGGCGGGCGGCAAGGCGTCGAGGTGGGGGTGCTCCAGGGGAGCTCGCAGCCAGCGCTCGACCCCGGCAGCCATGCCGTTGGATATCTACCTGTGAACCTGTGCTTGAAATGGTGTCAGTGGTTGCTCTGACCCACATTTTGAATTTGTCTTGAGGACTAGGAGACTTGTATGACGATGAAGAAAACCCCCGAGGATACATTGCCCGCGGAGGTCGGCGCAGTATCGGCGTCGGAGACGCAGCCCAAGCTGGAGGTGTCGCGCCGAGGTGTGTTGCGAACCCTGGGTGGTCTGACCGGCGCCAGCCTGTTGGGTGGCGGCACCCTGGTGCTACCGAAAAGCGCCCGAGCGGCTGAGGTGGGGCCCCTGACCGGGGTGGGACGCGAGGCCGAGGTACGCATGCGGCGCATCGACGCCGCCGACTTCCAGGGTGCCAAGCCGGCTCCTGTCCTGGCCTGCAACGGCGACGAAGCACGTTACGCCAACCGCCTGGGCAACTTTTCGAAGACCCTGCCGCACAATGACTTGGGGGAGGTCGATGCCGCCGCCTACGATGCCTTCCTAGCCGCTTTGGACAGTGGCCAAGTGGTCGATTTCGACGCCATCCCCAACGGCGGCCCCGGCAGGCTGGCCAATCCCCGTGCGGCCTATGCCTTTCCGCTCAGCGGGCTCGATTCCCACAAGGCCGATATGCCTGCCGTGCATGCTTTCGACAGCGCCCGCCAAGGCGCCGAGGCAGGTGAGGTGTATTGGATGGCGGCGACCCGCGATGTGCGTTTCGATCGCTGGGACAGCGATCCGCTGACCGTCACCGCGGCCGAGGATATGTCGCTCTTTTCCGACTTCTCCGGACCACGGGCGAGCACTGGTCAAGTCACCCCGAGCACTCTCTTCCGTGGCTTGACGGTCGGCGATACAACGGGGCCGTACATCTCGCAGTTTCTCTTCCGTGACGTTCCCTACGGCACCGGGGTCATCTCGCAGATGGCCCGCTTCCCGGAGCGCGGCACCGACTTCATGATCAACTACAACAACTGGCTGGGTATCCAGAATGGACAGCCCCCCACCCTTTCCAACAGCTTGCGGGACGGGGCCGCCTATATTCTCCGGCCCCGGGATCTGGCCGAGTACGTGCACGGGGACTATTCCTACCAGGCCTACCTCAACGCGGCACTCATCTGTTTGTCGCTCGACGCCCTGGATCCCAATCCCTACTCGGTGGCAGTGCGTGAGGGGGGCTTCATCACCTTCGGTGGTGTTGCTATCCTAGATTTGGTGGCCCGAGCGGCTTTGAGCAGCTTGCGCGCCGCCTGGTTCCACAAGTGGCTGGTTCACCGCAAGCTGCGTCCGGAGGCCTTTGGCGGAGCCGTCCACAATACGCTGACCGGAGCCGCCACCTATCCGATCCATCCGGAGCTTCTCGGCTCGCCGGTGCTCGATGTGGTGCAACAGCAGCACGGTTCCTACTTGCTTCCCCAGGCTTTCCCCGAAGGCTCGCCCACCCATCCGTCGTACCCGGCGGGGCATGCGACCATCGCCGGTGCTTGCGTGACCGTCCTCAAGGCGTTCTTCCAAGAGGAGTACGTGTTCGAGGACCCGGTGGTGCCGCGGTCCAACGGTGTGGAGCTACGCCACTACGAAGGACCTGCCTTGACCCTTGGGGGCGAGCTCAACAAGCTGGCCAGCAACATCGCCCTGGGCCGCAACATCGCCGGGGTGCATTGGCGGGCCGACGGTGACGACGGCCTGGCGTTGGGGGAAACGATGGGATTGGCGCTGCTCCAGGATCACCTGCGGACGGTGGTGGAAGACGCCGCGGCCTTCGAGCTGACGCGATTCGACGGTACCCGGGTGCGGGTGAACGAAGACAGCGTCGTCCCGGCCTGAGGACAGGGCGGCCCTATGTCGACCACCTGCCGAGCGGGTGGTCGACATGGGTTGTCGATTCGCGACGTCAACGAGCTGGATACCTCAGCGTTGGGGCGAGTTTGTGGAGGCCGCGCACAGCCGAAGGGCTCCCGTCCCGCATCGTTTTCTGGGATGGACACCAGCTCTAAGCGGTCACTTGCAGCCCTCGCCCCCGAGGGCTGCTTCCGTTTTGGCGAGAATCAGCATCTTCGACACCCGATCCCGTGGCCAACTACGACGAAACTCGACGACCCGGTGGGGTAGGTGGCTCAAACCATCGTAGTCGGTGAAACGGTCGTGCAGAGTGAAAGCTCCGATCGCCCGATCGCTCATCAGCTCGAGGATTTCGTCCAGGAAGTGATAGATCGACCAATGGAACCCAACGGCGAAGAACGAATAGATGAAGTCGTAGGGCCCCGGCAGACCGGCCAATTTAGAATCCAGGTCGGCGGCGTCGAAGATCTGATAATTCTCGATCTCGTTGAAGATCAGCAACGACTCCAGGGCGCTCAAGTTGCCACAGAAGGAATCGTCGAATCGCGGCCCGGCCTTGGTGTACTTGGTGGAGTCGCCCGTGCTCTCATATAAATGAAAGGGCACGTCCTGCCAGTTGTTGGCCTTCTTCAGGAAGATGGTCGAGCGTCCGAGGCCCGGGCCGATGTCGAGCACTGCGGACGGTGTGCCGAGCTGCCGCAGATAGGGCTCCAGGGCCATGAATTCGCCCCAGGAGAGGCCGTTCTGGTTGAGCTCCCAGAAGCGCCTCGAGACTTCGTTGGAGCGCAGCAGGAACTGAGGCGAGATCAACTTGATGGCCTTCAAGAGATCCGGGGTCAGGGGAGGAGCCTTGAAGAAGAGCTCCTTTTCCGCCAGCTCAGGCTCGAGCTCCTTGAGGGAATGACCGATGCGAAGTCGTTTGCGAAGTTTGGTCTCGGCATGGTTCAGGTACCTCGACCACCGGCTCTGCTGGGAATCTGGCATTTGCTCTGCTCCTCTCCTCGGCCTTCTCAGCCGGCAACTTGATTGGCACATCCACCGTTTGCTCGATCCTAACCGATCGAGTCGGGGAAGGGCGTCGAAGAGATGGCGTGGAGGGGTGCCCGTGGACCTATCGTAGTCGGAGGTGGACGGAATATTGGGTTTTTTCGCTGCGGGGTGGGCTGTTATCGGAGCGAACTGCGCTCTTCCTAGTAGAGGGTCCGGTACTGACGTGGAACGACACGTTGAAGCAAGATCTACGATTCCCCATTGGCGGTCTGCCCCGTTCCATGGCTGAGCCGGACCCTCTCGGTTTCAAATCCTCTAGAGCTCGTCGAGTCGCTTCGGCGAGCTTTTCCTCTTTTGGGGGCTGAAAGGCCTCAACCCCGTAACCTGCTCCGGCCAGTGCATAGCGACATGGAGCGTTGAAAAAAATGCGATGGCGTCATATTATCGCGGTGCGCCCTTGGTCTCGTTTTTATCTTGAGGTTTCTCGACAGCCCACGCCCCACGATGGAACCGTGGTGGTTTGAAGGCCACGATCTGTGCTGTCTTCAAGGGGCCCGAGGGAGACCACGATCTTCAAGTCAATGCATCCGGGAGGTTTCCATGCGCGTTCTCAGCTCTTCAAATTGTTCCTGGGTCAAGGCTTCGGCTACGGCCCCCATCTTCGCAGCCACGTCCCTCCTAACTATGTTTTTCTGCCTAGCTGCCGTCCCAGCCGCAGCTCAACCGTCTCCGGCGGGCTGCGAATTCCCCATCGCCGAGGACAATCCCGAGATGAAGGATCGGCCGTCCGTCGCCTATGGCCTGGACGGCGGTCTTGTGGTGGTCTATGAGAGCGATACCTTCTCGAGTGGCGACAACCTGCCGTCCAAGATCAGAATTCGGCGTTTCGACTCGGCAGGAAATTTCTTGGGGCCCACATTTCTTGCTCGGGATGACGACGGCAGTAATGAACGCGGCGCCGAAATCGCCAGGGATGCCGCCGGTGACTTCGTGTTGGTCTGGGATCGTCGACAGCTCACCGACGATACGACGAGCATCGTGGGGCGACGTCTGGGTAGCGACGGTACGTTTCTCGGCGATCCCTTCCAAATCAATAGCTACACGACGGGTTTCCATGGCCAGGTGGATCTCAGCACCCACGCCGGTGGGTCCTTTTTCGTCTGGTCCAGCGATCCCGAGCTGGATGGCGATGGCGAAATCGTAGGACGCCTGGGGGCCGCCGACGGTACATTTCTTGGGCCCCAAATGGTACTCAACTCCTATACGACCGGAGATCAGGTGGCTCCCAGGGTGACGACCACGTCGGCCGGCGATTTCTTGGTGGTTTGGCAAGGGCCCTATCCCGGTTCTAGCGGCGATGCGGTGCGGGGTCGTCGCTTCGATTCGGCCGGCACTCCCCTCGGGGCGGAATTTCCGATCAACACCAACACTGGCTTGAATTCCCGGCCGGACGTGGCCGAGGCGGCGGGCGATTTTCTGGTGGTGTGGAATCATCGAGACGGCGCCTTCACCGACCTGGAAGTGGCCGCTCGACGGCTCGACTCCAACGGTGCCCCGATGGGTGGCGAAATGGTGATTCAGGCCCTAGGTGATTACATCGATTCAAGGGTTCCGACGGTGTCCACGCGCCTCAACGGTGAGTTTGTCGTCGCGTGGAACGATTTTCGCTCCTACTATGACTACCTCTACTCTCAGGTGGCGCGGGTCTCCGCCCGCACCGTCGACGCCGCGGGAACCTTGGGGCCGGTCTTTCAAGTCAGCTCCAACAACGACGAATTCGGCTGTATCGGTTGCAATTTCGAGGCCGCCGTCGCCACCTCCCCCAACGATGACGAGTTTGCGGTGGTCTGGGGCGACTTCTATCCCTTCGGTGCGGCCCATGGATCCTACAATGTGGCAGGCCGTCGTTTCGACGCTGTGGCTGAGCCCACCTTGCAGGACATGGCGATCTTCTTTAGGGAATCCGAAGACCCGACGGACGGCATCGGTCTGATCTATCAAGTGGTGCTCGAAAACCTCACCCCCTGTGCCGTGGATGGCACGGAATTCGAGGTGACGTTGCCCCAGACCATTGTCGATGCGGGGTACATTCTCAGCCAGTCGCTTTCCCACGACTGTCAAGCCTCCGGTGAGCTGGTAACCTGCACCAACGGCTTCAGCCGACAGGGGCAAGTGGTGGCAGTGAGCATCATCGTCGATCCCCTGCCCAACGAAAACGAAACGCTTCAGGTCAGCGGCACGGTCACCACCCTCGGGGTCGATCCAGACCTTTCCAACAACAGCGCTACGCAGACGACCCAAGTGGTTCGCTGCCTGGAGTTGACGACCGATCACCAAGGCAAGGGATCGGACCCCGTCGCCGATACCGAGGCCTCTCCGTCGGCCCCCTGTGTTGCGGGCTCCTTCGCCAGCGGCAGTGAGGTGTCGTTGATCGCCGCCCCGGCCCGGGATGGTTGGCGGGTGGTCTCGTGGAATGGTACCGACGATGACAACAGCACCTCCCGTTTCAACTCGGCCACCGTTCCCAACGACGACTTTCAAGTCACCGTGCGCTACGGCTTCGAGGATGGTGTCAGTTGGTGGACGGCCGACGGCGTTCTGGAAGACTCCATCGGTCCCTACGATCTGACGCAGGTGGGGGCAGGCGATGTCTTCGACGGGGACGGCAACCAAGGGCAAGCGTTCCGCTTGGACGGCGATCCTATCTTGCGAGCTGCTTCCGGTGCCGGTCTCAGCTTGGGGGAGACGTTCACCCTGGGCTTTTGGTTGAAGGTGGAGCCCTCTTCCGCCGAGGTGCGGGCCATCCTCGACAAGCGGATTCCCATGGGCCAAGCGGAGAAGGGTTTCTTTGCCCATCTGCGGGATGGCCGACCGGCCTTGCGTTTGGGGGACGGCAACCTGGTGGAAGACTTTGTCGCCAACCAAGATGTCGAAGACGGCCTCTACCACTTTGTGGTCTACCGCTTCGCCGAGGGTGGGCTCGATATCTTCATCGACGGCGCCTTGGATTCCCACCATGACGCCGGTGCCCTGGGGGCTTTCGCCCTCTTGACCCCCGCCACCGTCGGCAGCACGTCCTTCGGGGCAGCGCAGCCCTTGGAAGGTTTGTTGGACGAGATCTTCTTTGCCGACGTGGCCCTCAGCGTTTCGCGGTTGGCCGGGCTCTATGGACGACCCCTGGGTTATTGGGCCGCCGACGGCAATGCCCTCGACGGTGGCTCGCTGGGCTTGCATGGTGTGCTCACCGCCGAGGCCGGCTATACCCAGGGGCGTTGCGATCGGGGTTTTGACTTGTCGTCCGCGGCGGCGGCCGTGACCGTGCCGAGCAGCATTGTCGAGTTGCTGGTCGGCGACATGGCCTTCGCTGCTTGGCTGCGGGCGGCGGATGCCGACGGCTCACAGGTTCTGCTCGAGAGGCCCGGCACCTTCTCTCCGAGAATGCGGCTCAGTCTCGAGGACGGCGTGCTCCAACTACAGGTTGGGAATGTGGTGGTGGTGGCGGATCAACTGGGGGACTTGCGCGACGGGGAGCTGCATCACGTGGCGACATCCCACAAACCCTTGGCTGCCTCGCTGTTCGAAGCTACCCTGTGGGTCGATGGGGCATCCCAGACGTTCCAGGTAGATCAAGCCCTCGATTTGACGGGTGGGCAGCTGGTGCTCGGAGGCTCCGAAGAGGGCCCTGCGATGCTCGACGAGGTTTACCTGTTCGAGGAATTTGCCAGCCCGCTAAAACTGCAACAACTCCGTCAGCAAGGTTGTTTGCTGGATCTTTTTGTCGACGGCTTCGAGTCCGGCGATACGACGGGCTGGTCCGCATCGACGGCCGGCAGCGCAATCGTCCCCGTCGAGCAGTAGGATCAGCGGCCTTCGGTCAACCAGCGATAGGCTTTGAGATGGCGCAGGGCGGTCACCTCGTCACCGAGCTGGCGGTGCACCAGGGACAGGTTGAAGTGGGCGTCGGCGCAGCTGTCGTCCACCGCCAGGGCCTCTTGGTAACTCTCGGCGGCTTCCTGCAGGCGCCCCGAGTCATGGTACGCGACCCCTAGGTTGAAGCCGGCGATGGCGTCTTCCGGCCGTAGCTCGAAGGCCTTACGATAGTGGCTCACCGCCGCTTCTAGGGAGCCGGACTCATGGAGTAGGCGGCCGAGGTTGAGGTGGCAGTCGGCGTGCTCCGGCTCCCTTTCGAGAGCTTGCAGATAGGCCTCGTGGGCTGCTTCGGGCTGCTCTTCTTCGAGCTGGCAGCCGAGCTCGAAGAAGTCCTCCGCCGTGGCATCGGTCGCCCCGGTGTCGGTGTCCGTCGCTGGACAAAAGCTGGGTCGTACCACCGGCGCGGCCTGCCCCTGCGGCGGCGTGGGTTGGAAGTCGATCAATACCTGGCCGGTTTCGGCGTCCCAAGTGCGTTGTGGCTCATGCACCACCAGGCGTTTGCCCCATGCGGCAAAGCGCAAGGTATGGAGCGGGCGCTCGGCGGCCAGGCGCTGTTTGAGATCACACAGCAGACGCACTGTTTTGCCTTTGGGTAGGGCGGCATCCAGGGGGCGCAGGTTGCGCAGCAAGACGAGGTCGTGAAACGAGTAGCGAAAGGGACCCAGGCTCCGGGGGCGTCCGGCGACCAATCCCTGTCGTGCCAACTGACGCAATCTGCGGGCA
Organism: Acidobacteriota bacterium; assembly: GCA_029263315.1. GTDB lineage: Bacteria > Acidobacteriota > Thermoanaerobaculia > Multivoradales > J023 > JAJCXR01. Next base: position 126,054 of record JAJCXR010000038.1, read on the forward strand.
GGCAGCTCGACGAGCCGCGCCACCTCGTGCGTCGAGTAGCTGCGCCGTCCTGGGGCGGACGAGGCCGCCAAGGCACGGCGCGGCATGGAGTTGGCAGCTGGGCTCATGATCTTCAAAGGGCTGGGATCAGTAGGATACCGGAGCTTGTTGGAACACCTGGGTGCGGCTCATCCGCTGGCGGCGGCGCGGTCGTCGTCGCTGCGCGATGGTTTGGCGGGTTTGCGTCCTTCGTCGGTCCCCAGGCTGGCCTTGAGGGCTTCCATCAGATCGATGATTTGGGCCTTGGGCTCCTCCTGCGGCGCGGCGACGATGTCTTCGCCTTGGATCTTGCGTTCGATCAAATCCCAAGTCTGCTGCCGCACCTCGTCTTGGTAGTTTTCGGGACGGAAGGTATCGCTGGCGATTTGGTCGATGAGCTGTAGGGCCAATCCGAGCTCTGCCTCGCTGACCTCCGCCCGGTCGATGGGTACGTCGGCGAAGGACCTCAGCTCGTCGGCATAGTGCAGTTGTTGCATGATCAGCCCATCGTCGAAGGGGCGCAGCACCACCAAATGGTTTTTACCGCGGGCCTGGTAGCGGGCGACGGCGGCCCGCTTGGTTTGGCGCATGGCGTTGGACAGCAATTGGTAAGGCTTGGCGCCGCCCTTGTCGGGACCCAGAAAGTAGGACTTCTCGAAGTAGATGGGATCGACCTCTTCGAGGGGCACAAATTCCTTGATCTCGATGGCGTTGGTGGGCTCCGGGTGAATCGCCTTGAGCTCGGCGGGCTCGAGCAGCACAAACTTGCCTTTGGCGAATTCGTAACCTTTGGTGAGCTCGTTACGTTCGACCAGACGATCATCCGTCGGGCAGTAATAGCGGTATTTGACCCGCGTGCCGCATTCCTTGTGCACATTGTTGAAGCTGACCGTCTTGGCGCTCTCAGTGGTGGTGTAGAGCTTGACTGGAATCGCCACGAGACCGAACGATACGGTGCCTGAAGCAAGGGGTCGTAGTGCCATAATAGGGCGATTCTACTAGAAAAGTCGCGACCATGAAGAACCAACCCCCTAGACCCTCCGAGGTCGCTGCCCCCGACCTCGAAACGTACCGCCGCAAACGGCTCGCCGGCAGCACTCCGGAGCCCTTCGGTGACTCGCAGCAGATGCCTTCGGGGCGAGGGCCGGGGCTGTTTGTCGTCCAAAAGCATGCGGCTCGCAACCTGCACTACGACCTGCGTCTCCAGGTGGGGGGTGTTCTCAAGTCGTGGGCGGTGCCCAAGGGACCGTCCTTGGATCCCGCCGAGAAACGATTTGCCGTTGTCACCGAAGATCATCCGCTGGAATACGCCGACTTCGAAGGTGTCATACCGCCTGGCAACTACGGCGCCGGGGCGATGATCGTCTGGGACCGCGGGCGCTGTGATGCCCATATCGACCACGCCCAGGGTTTGGCCGACGGCAAGCTTCTGTTCGAGCTCCATGGATACAAGCTGCGCGGTCTGTGGACCCTGGTACGCACCCAGAAACCAAAGGAATGGCTGCTGATCAAGAAACCCGATGCCTACGGCACCGGGGAGGACGCCTCCGAGCTCGGGGAAGGGTCGGTCTTTTCGGGCCTTTCCGTCGACCAGCTGGCGCAGGGGCACAGCCGTATCGATGGCCTGCGACAGCAGCTCAACAGATTGCAGGTCCCCAAGCGTCCGGTGGAGCCACCGGGGCTGCAATTGATGTTGTGTGAGTCGCGACGGCGGCCCTTCAACCGCCCGGGCTGGCTCTTCGAGATCAAGTATGACGGCTACCGCCTGCTGGCCGCCAGACGCGGCCTGGGGGGGGCCAGCAACGATCGCCGCGGGGCCCGTTTTTACTACCGTCGCGGCAAGGAGGTGTCGACCACCTTTCCCGATCTGGCCAGGGCTTTGGTGGCCTTGCCGGGGGGGAGCTTGGTGCTCGACGGCGAAGTGGCGGTGCTCGACGATGAGGGCCGTCCGAGCTTCTCCCTGCTGCAACGACGCGGGGCCCTGCGTCGACCGTTAGACGCCGAGCATGCCGCCGTGGCCCTTCCGGCGACCTATTTCATCTTCGACTTCCTGGCCTTTGAGGATTTCGATCTACGTTCTCTGCCGTTGCTCGAGCGCAAGCAGCTGCTGCGCACCTTAGTGCCGGAGAAGGGGCCGTTGCGCTGCGTCGAGCACATCTCCGAGCGCGGTGTGGATGTCTTTGCTGGCGTCCGGCAGCTGGGCCTCGAAGGCATGGTGGCCAAGAAGGCCACGGCGCCCTATGTCGGCGGCCGGTCGGCCCATTGGTTGAAGATCCGGGTGGAAAGGCACGGCGACTTCGTGGTGGTGGGCTTTCAGACCCCGGAAGGTGGCCGCAACGGCTTCCGCGGATTGCATTTGGCGGCCTGGCAAGACGGACAGCTGTTTTATGTCGGGCGGGTCGGCAGCGGTTTCGACGAGGCACAGCTGAGCAGCCTGCGGCAGCGTTTGGATGCCCTGCGCCGCGACCATCCACCGGCGATGCTCGGTGAGCGTCAGCCGGAACCCAAGCGGGATGTTTGGGTGGAGCCCGAGCTGGTGGTGCAAGTGCGTTTCCGCGAATTGACGCCGCTGGGTCACCTGCGACATCCGGTTTTTGTCGGGCTGCGGGACGACAAGGAGGCGGAGGATTGCGTACGGGACGATCTACCCTTGCCGGAGGCGGAAATGGACGAGCCCTCGGCTGGCCCGCCCGGCAGCAGCCCTGACAGCTCACCGGGGTCCAGCGGCGCCTGGGACGAGGAGCCCCGAGAGGTCCAGCTGAGCAACCTGGACAAAGTCTTCTGGCCCGCGGAAGGCTACTCCAAAGGCGATTTGGTGAGCTACTACCGGGCCGTCGCCGACTATCTCTTGCCCTACCTCGAAGATCGACCGGTGGTGCTCGATCGCTACCCCGACGGCATCGATGGCAAATCGTTCTTTCAGAAGAACGTGCCCGACTTCGCCCCGTCCTGGATTCGCACCGCTCGGGTGTGGTCCGGCGAGACCGGGGACGAAACCCTCTACTTCGTTTGTGACGATGTCGAGACCCTCACCTACCTGATCAACTTGGGAACGATTCCGCTGCATATCCAATCGAGCCGCCTGGCCTCCCAGCAACAACCGGATTGGTGCAGCCTCGATCTGGACGCCAAGACGGCGCCCTTCGCCCACGTCATCGAAGTGGCGCAAGAAATTCATCGCCTGTGCCAGGACATCGCCATGCCTTGCACCGTCAAGACCAGCGGTGCCACCGGGCTGCATGTCTTGCTACCCTTGGCGGGCCAGTGCACCCACCAGCAAGCGCGCATCTTGGGAGAGTTGGTGGCCCGGGTGGTGGCGGGTCGGCTGCCGGAGATCTCGTCCATTGCGCGTCTGCCGGCCGGCCGTGAAGGTTTGGTCTACATCGATTTTCTGCAAAACGGTCATGGCAAGCTGCTGGTGGCACCGTTCAGCGCTCGGCCGCGGCAAGGGGCACCGGTGTCGATGCCCTTGCACTGGCCGGAGGTGAAACCCGGGCTGGAGCCGCAGGACTTCACCATCGTCACGGCCCCCGCCCGCCTCGCCGATTGGTCCCAGGATCCCCTGGCGCCGTCCCTGGGGGAGGCGCCGCCCTTGGTGGAGGTCTTGGCCCGCCTCGCCCCGTTGGTGGGTTGAGCTTCTAAAGCTTCCAGCTCTCCAGCTCGTTCTCGATGCCGGTCATTTCGTCGGTGGGCGAGTCGCCATGGATGCCGCGGCCGAACCATAGGGCGGTGAGCATGCAACCATAAAACAGGAGACCCCCGCCGACCACGATGCTCGGTGGGATGCTGCCGACGGCCGTCCGGTAATAGATCTCGACGAGCGACTTGGCGTAGGTCGGGTGCATGGCGAGCTTGACCAACCAGCCCCCCAGGAGGATTATGAAGATGAAGGCGTAGTTGCGTCGCAAGCGGAATCCCACCGCCCGATAGAAGGCGGTCTTGTACTTGGGGCGGTCCAGGTCGCGGGCCACTTGCTCGTTCCACGAGGTCATCGGGGAGTCGAGTTGGCGGGTGATGATGGGCAGGAGGAAATTCTCTTCCAGCATCCGAACCCGCGCCCGGTAGACCTCAAAATAGCGATAACGTCGGGCTTCGATCAGCAGGAAGGCGACGATGATGAGATTAGATAGCAGCAGCAGGACATGGGAATGGCCGGTGCTGGCGAAGGTGAACGACAGCATACCGGCGGAGGTCAGCACCGCCCAGTTGGTGGTGGCGTCGAGACGCTCGCGCCAACTGGTGGACCGGGCCACTTCGGCGCGGTAGAAGTGCACCATGACGTTCAGGTATTCAGGGCGGGTGAGGGGGGCGGTTTCGAAATCGCAGCTCGTATCGACGGCTGTTGGCGCGTGAAGAATGGGCGATGGATCTTCGGAGGGGCTCATGGACATAGCTTATAACGACAGGCCGCCGGTGGATCAGGAGTCGCCGATAGATCATCTGCACCGGGGTGGCCTGGCTGCCTCCGTGTCGACGATCTGGCCCCGGCCCAACCTTTTCCAACGGGTGGGTGGCCGTCAAGGGGTGGCACAGATCATCGATACCCATTACGACAGCATCGAGACCGACCCCGAGCTGTTCAGCATTTTTCGCCCCCGGGAGCGGCTCGACCGTCGACGGCAAAAAATGTTCTTTGAGGAATGGATGGGCGGTGAGCCCCTGTATTCGCGCCATGTTTCGACCCAGGGCACGCGCCTCTTCCACTACATCTTTCCCATCACCGCCAAGGCCGCCGGCCGCTGGCTGCGGCATTTCACCGACGCCATGCGTCGCCAAGGTCTGCCCGAAGCGGTGGTGCGGGAGACCCTGCAAGTCTTGGGACCCATGGCGCGGTCTTTGGTGCGCCCGGCGGCCCGCGGTTTACCGCGACAGTTGCGCCGCGCCGGCGACGATTTGATCGAGGCGTTGAACGATTGCCTGGAAGAGGATCCCGACCTGCTGCGCAATCACAGCGCCGATTTTGAGCGTCTGCTATTCACCGCCGCCAAGAAAGGGCAGCTCACCACGGTCCGCCATCTATTGCAGCTTGGGGTCGACGGCAACATACCCACCTGGCAAGACGGCGTCTACTTGACCCCATGGTGCATCGCTCGGCTCCACGGGCATGGGGAGGTGGCGGACCATCTCCTGCGGTGGGGGGCCGTGGTCGATATCTACTCGGCGGCCTTCCTGGGAGACGAAACACGGGTGGCGGCGCTGCTACAAAAGCATCCGGAGTGGTTGAACGGCCCCGATCCCGCCTCCGATCACCAGATGATCCCTCCGGTGTATTACGCCATGCGCGGCGGGCACTACGGGTTGGCACGCCACCTGCTGGAGCGTGGGGGGCACCTGGGGCCCCAGGCGGTGCATTGGGTGCGCAGCTTGGCGGAGGGTGACCCGGACGCCGTCGCCATGGCAGCCCACCTGGTCGATTTGGGGGCCGATGTGTCGACCCTCGGACCGGGACGCTGGGTCCTACAACCGGCCTTGGCCGAGCGCCTGCGGCAGCGTCAGGTCGATGTCAATCAACCGCCGGGCGCCTGGTTGCGTTATTGCAGCCATCAGGTGGGGAGCGGTGAAGACGCGGCCTTGGTCGCCGCCTTGCTCGACTTCGGGGCCGATTCCGCGGCCCGGCTCGACGGCTGCTCCGCCTTGCATTTGGCGGTTCGCGCCGGCTACGGGGACACCGTCGAGGTGCTCTTGCGGCACGGCTGTGAGGTCGACGCCGAGGACGCGACCGGCAATACCCCCCTCGGTTATTTGATCCATGCCCACCGGCGGGCCGATCGACCCACCTTGGCACGGCGTCTGCTGGCCGCCGGGGCGGATCCTCGGCGCCCGGATCAGCAGGGGGTGACCCCCTTGGGACGGGCCCGTCAAGCGTCCTTTCAAGGCGCCCCCGAGTTGGCTGAGATTCTGAGGGGTGGCTTACCAGGTTTGGGGTGCTAGACTGCCAAAAGCCGTTGGCGGTGCCGTCTCAGGGGGAGACCCGTACCCCGCCAACCACCCCGGCTCTGCGCCGCCATCGCTCTCCTACCGCCGCGGCGGATTCCCGACAGAGCCCTCGAAATTCACCGATGGAGGTTTGTCATATGAGAATTACTGTGATCGCTGCGTTGACCTGTTGTCTCGTCTCGCCGTGGGCCCTGGTGGCCCAGGATGTCGACTCGTCCGCTGCGGAGGCCGCCGCGACGGCGACGGAATCGACGGCGACCGAGCTGCCGCGGGTCGCCATCGAAACGTCCATGGGGACATTTGTCGTCGAGTTGGACTCTAACTCGGCGCCCCTGTCGAGTCAGAACTTCTTGCAGTATGTCGACGAAGGTTTCTACGGCGGCACCGTGTTTCATCGCGTCATCGCAGGCTTCATGATCCAAGGCGGTGGGGTGACCGCCGATCTGAAGAAGAAGGAAACCCGGGCGCCGATCCGCAACGAGGCCGACAACGGGCTGCCCAACGCCCGCGGCACCATCGCCATGGCCCGCACCGGCGATCCGCACAGCGCCACGGCGCAGTTCTACATCAATCTGGTGGACAACAATCAGCTCAACCACGCCAATTATGTGTCCCGGGGTGGCTGGGGTTACACCGTCTTCGGCAAGGTGGTCGAAGGCATGGAGGTCGTCGATGCCATCGCCGGTGTCAAGACCTCCCGCCAGGGCATGCACGCCAACGTACCGGAGAAAGTGGTGCGCATCGAAAAAGCGACGCGGGTCGAGTAGGCCGTTTCGCACAGCCGAGGGGCTGCCGCCCGGCATCGCCTTCTTGGAGGTCGCCGCCTCAGGGGCTGTCGCCGCCGTCGTCCTGGGGCGCAGTCTCCCGCACCAAGCCGTGCAGGTTCTGACCGACAAAACCGTGCGGGAACGACTCGACACCCGGGAAGCCGAGCTCCACATCGCGGCCGTCCTTCGGCATCCAAGCGCTGCCGAAGAGGTAGTCCCAGAGGCTCAAGGTCAAGCCGAAATTGGCGCCATGGGGATGTTCCGGCGGCAGGTGCTTGGCATGGTGCCAGATGTGCATTTGCGGGTTGTTGAAGAGGTATTTCAAAGGCCCCAGCTCGAGCTTGAAGTTGGAGTGGTTGAAGTGGCCGACGGTGAGGGTGAAGAGATGGACGATGAAAAAATCGTCGATGCCAAAGCCGATCGTCGCCAAGGGTAGGTATTCGAGACTGCGGTAGACCACATTCTCCATCCAGTGATAGCGCAGGTGGGCGGCGAAGCCCATTTGCTCCACGGAGTGGTGGACCTTGTGGAATTCCCACAGGGCGGGCACCCGGTGGAGCAGCCGGTGCACGTTCCACTGCACGAAGTCGCGCACCAAAAACAAGGTGAAGAGCTGGGCCCAAACGGGCCAAGAGCCGATTTCCAAGGCCACCAGATTGCGCACCCCGAAGGATGCCAGCAGGTCGTTGAAGGCGGAGACTACGACGTCCGAGGCGGCGTTGTAGATGAGCAGCGAGAACAGGAAGAAGTTGAAGAACATGTAGAAGGCGTCGAGCCAGAAGTCTTTGCGCAGGCGGGGCTGATCCCGGCGCCAAGGACGCAATAACTCGAGGGCGAAGAAAAAGAGCGACACCGCCAGCAGCCAGTAGACGTAGTTGCGCCAATGGGGATGGGTCACTTCGTGCCACAGGTAATTGGCATAACCACGGTAGCCGTCCAGGAAGGTGTACCAGTACTTCATAGGTCAACTCTAACGAATTCTCCAACAAAGTGCCGGCTTGACGTCGACAGCCCGGGGCCCTGGGGGATAGCCTACGGCCGACACACAACCTTGCCGACACCCCACCCCACCGTTGAGCCCCGGTGGCTGGGCAATGGGCTCAGGCCGAGACGAGCTTGGATGGGATGAGGACCGTTTTGAAACGTACAACGTTGGTCGCCAGCATGACCGTAGCGCCGGACCCCGAGGGCGACGACCTGCGTCGTCTGTCGGCCCTGGCGGATGTTCTGGAGGTGCGCGCCGACTTGGTGGGAGATTTGGATCCGCAGTGGCTGCGCCAGCATTTCTCCGGCGCGCTTCTCTATACCCTGCGCAGCCGGGCCGAGGGTGGTGCCTTCGAGGGTGGCAAAAACAGTCGACGTCGGCGCCTCGGCGAGGCGGCCGCCAAGGGTTTCGATCTGGTGGACCTGGAAGCGGAGCGGGATCTCGCCGATGACCAGTTGGAAGCGGTGCCGAAAGCCCAACGACTGGTCTCCTGGCACGGCATCGCCAACAATCTGACCGCCCTCAAGGGGCGTTTCGAACGCATGGCGGCGACCCCCGCCCGCTACTACAAGCTGATTTCCAAAACCCGCGAAGAAGGCGATGCCCTGCGTCCCCTGGCGCTGCTCGACGACCTGCGGCGGGACGATGTCATCGCCTTCGGCATGGGCGCCATCGGCACCTGGACGCGCATCGTGGCGCCGCGTCTCGGCTCGCCCCTGGTATATGCCGCTTGGGGCGAGGTGCCGGCCGCCCCGGGGCAGCTGACCATCGAGCAGCTGCGACGGGACTACGGTTTTCCCGACCTACCGCCCGCCACCGGTCTGTACGGCATTGTCGGTTGCCCGGTCAGCCACTCCCTGTCGCCCCGCTTGCACAACGGCGCCTACCGGGCCCTGGGATTTCCGGGGGTCTACGTGCCCTTCCATGTCGAGTCCTTCGGCGACTTCTGGCTCGATGTCCTCGAGGTCGACGCCTTGGCTTCCTTTGGTTTGCCCCTGCGCGGTTTGACCGTCACCTCCCCGTACAAAGAGGCCGCCTTGGCGGTGGCCGGGGCGAGCAGCCCGCGGGCCGAGCGCATCGCCGCCGCCAATACATTGGTGCTGCACGAAGGGGTTTGGGAAGCGGAGTCCACCGATCCCGAAGGGGTCGTCGGGGCCCTGCAAGCTTTGCAGGTGACCCTCGCCGGTCGCCGCGCCGCCGTCGTCGGTTGTGGTGGCGCCGGGCGCGCCGCCGCCTGTGGCCTCGACTTGGCGGGGGCGGCGGTCACCTTGGTCAACCGCACCGTGGCGAGCGGCGAGAAAGCCGCCGAAGAGATGCACTTAGACTTTCTGCCGTTGCAGGATTTCGACGCCGCCGACTACGACATCGTTGTCCAGGCCACTTCGTTGGGCCATCACAGCGACGACCCGCTGCCCTTCGATGTCAGACGGTTGCGCCCCGACACGGCGGTGGTGGAGATGGTCTACGATCGCCAGGCCACGCCCCTACAGCTGCGCGCCGCCGAGCGAAAATGCCGCGTCGTCGATGGGCGCAGCGTCTTGCTGCATCAAGCCTACGGCCAGTTTCGCATGCATACCGGCGTGACCCTCGATCCGAGCTTGGCGACGCGCCTGCTGCGCGATAATGACGGGAGTTGAAACAGTTTTTTGAGACATTTTTAGCGGTAGCTTGGATTTTTTGTCCCCAGCGGGGCAGCACATCACAGCCGGGCCACCCCCGATGCCCGGCGGAGGAACGATAGGGATACCATGGCCAAGAAAAAGAAGAGCTTTCGCACGAAACCTAGAATTCCCAGGGGTATGCAGGATCACTTCGCCGAGGCCGTCCTGGCCCGGCGGCAGATGATGGGTGCCATCCAAGATGTGTACCAGCGCTTCGGCTTCGATCCCCTGGAGACCCCGGCACTGGAGTATGTCGACGTGCTCGGCAAGTTTCTGCCGGAGAGCGACACCCCGGCGGGGGGGGTCTTCTCCCTGCGCGACGACGACGAGCAGTGGATCGCCCTGCGCTACGATTTGACGGCGCCCCTGTCGCGGGTCTATGCCCAGTACCACCAGGGGTTGCCGACCCCTTTTCGGCGCTATCAGATGGGGCCGGTGTACCGTCAGGAGAAGCCGGGGCCGGGTCGCTTTCGCGAGTTCTACCAATGTGATTTCGATACCGTCGGCACCTCGTCGGTGGCGGCCGATGCCGAGGTCTGTGCCGTCCTCGCCGAGTGCTTCGAAGCCCTGGGCATCGGGCGCGGCAACTATGTCGTTCGGGTCAACAACCGCAAAGTGCTCAACGGTGTGCTCGACGCCCTCGAGCTGCCACAGGACGACTTCAATAGCGGCCAGCTGACCCGCTTGACCGTCCTCCGGGCCATCGACAAGCTGGACCGACTCGGCGCCCAGGGCGTGCGCCAGCTGCTGGCCGACGGCCGCAAGGACGAGTCCGGCGATTTCACCGCCGGCGCCAAGCTGAGCCCCGATCAGATCGACATCGTGATGGCCTATGTCGAAACCAGCGACGGCGATCGGCAGGCCGTCTGCCAACGTCTGCAAGAGCTGGTGGGCAACAGCGCCGTGGGGGCCGAAGGGGTCACGGAGATGCGCCAGATCGACGACCTGCTACAGGCCATGGACCTGGGCTCCGATCGTGTTCTCTTCGATCCCAGCGTGGTGCGTGGCTTGGCCTACTACACCGGGCCGGTCTTCGAAGCGGAGCTCACTTTCGAAGTCGAGGACGAAGGCGAGGTGCGTCCCTTCGGCTCGGTGGCCGGCGGCGGCCGCTACGATGACTTGGTGAAACGTTTCACCGGCACCGAGGTACCCGCCACCGGCGCCAGCATCGGCGTCGATCGCCTGTTGGCCGCCCTCAAGGAGCTCGGCAAGATCGGCCAGAGCCTCCAGCACAAACCCGTCGTCGTCACCGTCATGGACCGCGACCACCTCACCGATTACCAAACCATGGTCGGTGAGCTGCGGCGGGCCGGCATTGCCGCCGAGCTCTACCTCGGCACCAGCGGCTTCCGGGCCCAAATGAAATATGCCGACAAGCGGCAAGCCCCCATCGCCATCATCGCCGGCAGCGACGAGTTCGAGCGCCAGGAGGTGACCTTGAAGGATCTAGCCCTGGGCCAAGAGATGTCGAAGGAAATCACCGATCGCGAGGAGTGGACCAGCGCTCGACCGGCGCAGGTCACCGTCAAACGTGCGACCCTGGCCGAGGCGGTGGGCAAGATGTTGGCGGAGCAGGCGGGGTAGGAGCTCCGACTCCGGGACCTATTTTAGAGGCTCTTCTATGCATGGATTGAAAATCCGATTTACAATCTATGCATGGTAATTCCCCGAAACTTACAGAAACCGTTGTTGGACTTGGCCAGCTCGATGCCGGTGGTGGCGGTTACCGGACCTCGGCAATCGGGTAAGACCACCCTTTGCCGGGCCACTTTCCCGGAGCTACCCTACGTCTCACTGGAGCCTTTGGATATCCGCAGCTATGCGCTGGAGGATCCGCGAGGATTTCTCCAGGAGCACGCTGACGGCGCTATCTTCGACGAAGTCCAGCGGACGCCTGATCTGTTCAGCTACCTGCAGCAGGAGGTGGATGAGAGGCCCCAGCCCGGGCGCTTCATTCTGACCGGTTCGCAGCATTTCGGCTTGAGCGCGAAGCTTTCCCAGAGCTTGGCCGGCCGCATCGGGATTCTCAACCTCTTGCCGCCTAGCCTTGACGAGCTGACTCACTTCGGTCGGCCGCTGGACGATCTTTGGACGGTGCTGTGGACCGGTGCCTATCCGCGCATCTACGATCGTTCCCTCGATCCCGGACGGTGGCTGGCGGATTATGCTACGACTTATGTGCAACGGGATGTGCGACAAGTCCTCAGAGTGACAGATTTGGAGGCCTTCACCACCTTTCTGCGCCTCATCGCCGGCCGGACGGCCAGCGAGGTCAACTTGACGTCATTGGGCGGCGACGCGGGAATCACACATCCCACAGTGCGAGCTTGGCTGTCAGTGCTCGAGACAAGCTTCATTTGCCAACGGTTGCCAGCCTGGCATGCCAGCCAGCGAAAGCAGGTGATCAAGGCTTCGAAGCTTCACCTTCTCGATTCTGGGCTGGCCTGCTATCTGTTGGGCATTTCCGAGCCCAGTCAATTGCGACACCATCCCCTACGCGGCGCCCTGTTCGAGAGTTGGGTTGCCTCCGAGATCACGAAATCCCGTCTACATCGCGGCTTACCACAACGCATGTTCCATTTCCGCGATGCTAGGGGTCTCGAAGTGGATCTCTTGGTGCAAGCGGGAGATCGCCTAACGGCGGTAGAGGTCAAGTCGTCTGCCACCATTGCGAGGGATTTTTTCTCGGGTCTGAAGCGGCTCGGTGAGTATGTAGAGGCGCATAAATCCCACTTGACCTATCAGCCGAGGGTGATCTTTGGTGGCGAAGAGGGACAAAACAGACGCCAAGGCAAAGTGCTGCCGTGGCGACAGATACATGATGTCGCATGGTAGGCCCCGGATTCTTCGATTTCCAGACCCGGGATGCCCGCGAAGTTGCGACCGATCCTGGTCAGCAGACGAGCATCGAAGGCCGACGCTGTGACCCCGGTGGCGATATCGGCCGTACGACGACGGGGTGAGCCAAGGCGCCGGAAGCACTCGGCAGCTTTGGTGGCAAGATTTTCGGACAAGGGATGATGCCATTCGCGACCAGCCATTGAGAGGGCATAGACCAAGTAATCCGTGTCGATATGGATTCTCACTAAAAGCCCTCGTCCTGTTCCTTGAGCCGCCGAATTTCCTCGTCCGCATCGTGACCGTCAAAGAGCTCGATGAGCCTATCGAGGCTTTGTCTCCGATGACGACACGTCTCGCCTGATACCCCAAAGACGTGGTCATGATGACTCATGACCGCCCGGCGGACCGCCTCTGAGGTAGAACAGTCATAGTGAAGTGCCAGCTTTTTGGCGGCTTGGCGGGTCTCTGAATCGAAGAGCAGAGTGATTCGGTGTGCCATATGTTGTGTCTATCATGTGTGTTCAGTAAAACTCTGCGTGGGGAGAGGCCCATGGATGCATCTCTGCCCCTTGACACGCTGCGCCCCGGCTGGTGTAATCCGCCCGTCGATTTGCCTCGACGCCCAAAGGTTCGTCCCAACATGATGATTCTGCAAGCCAACGTCCCAGCGACGCAACCCACCTCCTCGCACTCGGGGACCACGTCCTGTGGTTGGTGGCATGGCCTGCATCATCACGGCATCTGAGCCGGGACGCAGGAATCGTCTCGGTTTTCTAACCCGGGACGGATCTATACAGGCGTCGTAGCCACCGATCTCTCCCGAATATTCACGGAAGAGATCAACATGCGACAGACTCACCCAAGACACACCCCCCTTGATTTGATCGACAGCCCCTTGCTGGCAAGGTGCCTGCGATATTTACCCCCATCGACGGCCGATGGTGTGGCGGCGACCGTCGCTTCGGAGGTTGCCAAAACTTCGCCGAGCCCCTGGCGCTGGCCGTCATGAGGGTGTCGTCATCGGCCCTGCCCACCGGTGTGGCGGCGTTGTTTCAGCACAGCGCCGCCGCCCGTCGGCAGATCGAGCGGCGCCTGATCGCCCGCTTGGAGCGCAACGACGATGCCCGCCTCGGGGGCTTCTCCGAGGTGATCTTGCCGATCATCGACTATCTCGACCCCTACGAAGAGATGCTCGGTCGGATGAATCGGCGCGAGCTCTACCACTTCGTCGACCGCGACGGCGAGGTGTTGGCCGTACGCTCGGATTTCACCGCCATGTTGGCCCGCTTGGTGGCGCCGCGGCTGTCGTCCATGGAGTTGCCGCTGCGCTTCTTCTACTGCGGCGACGTGGTGCGCTACCAAGAAGAACAGGCCGGTCGCCAGCGCGAGCTCTACCAATTGGGGGCGGAGATGTTGGAGGCGCCGGGGGAGGAGGCCGGGGAGGTTTTGGAGCAAACGGCCCTGCGGCAGTTTCTCGATCTGTTGACCGCCGGGGAACGCCAACGGCTGATGGTGGTGGTGGGGGTCGCCGGGGCCCTCGATCAGTTGATCCTCAAGCGTGCCGCCGGCTCGGGAATGTCGCCCTCGGCCGTCGTCGAGGCGGTGATGCGTCGCGAACGCCGGGTGGCGGGGGATGATCTCGCCCTGCGTCAGATCCTGGTGGACGGTGTGCCCGAGGATCTGTCGATCTTCGAGCCCGCCTTGGCGGCCCGCTTGCAGCGTCTTCAGGCTTGGTGTGAGGCGCTCAACCAAGACTTTCCGAGAATCGAGGTGAGGGTTGATCTGGCGGAGTTCGCCGACCAGCCGATGGCCCCGCAGCTCGACTTCGTGGCCGGCAAGCGCAGCTACTACGACGGTGTCGTCTTTCGCGCCTTCGCCGGCAAAGCCGCCGAGCCGGTGGGCGGCGGCGGGCGCTACGACCGTCTCTTCCGCAACCTGGGTGCGGAGGTCAACGCCTGCGGCTTTTCCCTCAATCTCGACCCCTTGAGCAGCCGTCCCGACGACGGGGAGGTGGCCCGATGATCCTCGCCCTACCCAAAGGACGCAACCTGAAAATCGCCCTCGCCGCCTTCCGCGCCGCCGGTTTTGGCCTCGATGGCCTGGAGACGACGGACAGGCGCCTGCGCATGAGCTTTCCCGAGGACGATCTCGAGGTCTTGATGCTCAAGGATTGGGATCTGCCCCTCTATGTGCAATACGGCATCGCCGACTGCGGGGTGGTGGGCAGCGATGTCCTGGAAGAGGTGGACGGTGACCTGCTAGTGCCGGTGCGCTTCAAGGACGGCCACTGCCGTCTTTCGATCATCGGTTACCAAGGTGCCATGCCGAAGCCAGGGGAGCAAGCCCGCCTGGCCTCGAAATATCCGCAGACGGCCCGGCGCATTCTGGCCAACCGTCCCTGGGGGGCGGAGGTGATGAAGCTTTCGGGCTCCGTCGAGCTGGCGCCCCTGCTCGACTTGGCGGACGTGGCGGTGGACATCGTGCAGACGGGCCAAACCCTGAAGGACAATGGCCTGGTGGAGTTGGAGGTGGTGCGTGAGGTGGCGCCTTGCCTGGTTTTCAATCGCGCCTCGTACCAACTGCATCGCAGCAAAATCAACGGCTGGCTCGAGCGTTTCGAGGCGGCAGGGGTGGTGGTCTGATGGGCGAGCCGAGCTGTCTCGACATCTACGAAGCGGCGTCGCCCCTCGCGGGCGCCTATCTGGAGCGGCTGCGACGGCGCGGTGAGGGCATGATGCATGGCCAACGCCTGGCCACGGTGCAAGGCATCATCGACGGCATCCGCCAAGGGGGCGACACCGCCTTGCTCGACGCCGTGGGCCGCTATGACGGGGTCGACGGGGTGAACCTAGACGGCCTGCGCCTATCGACGGCGGTGGCCGACGACGAAGTGATTCCCGCAGGCTTCGAGGAAGCTCTCGAGGTGGCCATCGACCATGTGCAGCGCTACCATCGTTTGCAATGCCACGACGGCTTCCGCCGGAGCCAGGATGGCATCGAATGGATCGAGCAGCGACAGCCCCTCCAACGGGTGGGCATTTATGTGCCCGGCGGCCGCGCCGCCTATCCGTCGACGGCGGTGATGACGGTGATCCCAGCCCGCATGGCCGGGGTCGAGGAGATCGTCGTCGCCACACCGCCGCTGGCCTGGCGCCGCAACGCTGCCCTGCGTCTCACCCTGGAACGCCTGGGGGTGACGGAGATCTACGGCATGGGCGGTGCCCACGCCATTGCCGCGTTGGCCTACGGCACCGAGAGCATTCGTCGGGTCGACAAGATCGTCGGGCCGGGCAATGCCTGGGTCACCGCCGGCAAGAAGCTGGTCAACGGCGATGTCGCCATCGATGGCTTGGCGGGACCCAGCGAAGTGGTCATCGCCGCCCTCGGTTCGGTGCCGGCGGCGCCCTTGGATGCCGCCACGGTGGCGGCGGATCTGCTGGCCCAAGCCGAGCACGATCCCCTGGCCATGTGCCTGCTGATCACCGACAACATCCAGCTGGCCCGTCGTGTGGCGACGCAGGTCGAAGCCCAGCTGGCCACCTTGGCCACCGCCGAAACGGCGCGGCAGTCCCTGTCGGCCCTGGGTGGCGTGGTCTTGGTGGACGACGCGGAGGAAGCCCTGCGCTGGATCGATGCCGTGGCGCCGGAGCACTTGCAACTGCTGGGTACCGCCGAAGCCCTGGCGGAACGGGTGCGCAACGCCGGGGCCACCTTTGTGGGCCTCGCCACACCGGTGGTCTTCGGTGATTACCTCGCCGGGCCCAGCCATGTGCTGCCCACCAACGGCACGGCCCGTTTTACCTCGGCCCTCGGGGTGGAGGACTTCATCCGTCGCAGCCATATCGTCCGCTATTCTGATCAGGCCAGCCGCCGGGTGGCGCCTTCGGCGGCCCTGTTGGCCGATGTGGAGGGCCTGCCGGCCCACGCCGCGGCGGCCCGACGTCGCCAAGGGGGCACCCGATGAGCATCGATCCCAAGCAGCTGGTGCGGCCGGAGATCCGACAGCTCAAGGCCTATCACCTGGATCTGTCGTCGTGTCGTCACAAGCTGGATCAAAACGAGGTGCCCTTCGATCTGCCGCCACGCCTCAAGCGTCGCATCGCCGACCGCCTGCTCGAGCGGTCCTGGGCCAACTATCCGGATTTCCATTCCGATGCCCTGCGCCAAGCCATCGGCGAACGCCACGACTGGCCAATGCAGGGTGTGCTGGTGGGCAACGGCTCCAACGAGTTGTTGGGCACCGCCCTCGAGGCCCTGGCCCGACCCGGCGGCGAGGTGCTGGGGACCACCCCCAGCTTCGGCCTCTATCGCATGTTTGCCCTGCGGGCGGCGGCGGTCCCCAAGCTGTTGCCGCCGCGGCCCGACCTGCGTTTGCCGATGGACGAGCTGGAGGCCGAGATCGAGCGCCATCCGAGCCGTCCGGTGATCCTCTGCACGCCCAACAATCCCACCGGCGACGCCGTCACACCCCAGCGGGTGGAGCGCTTGTTGGAGCGGATGGCGGGCCCCTTGTTGCTCGACAACGCCTACGGCGAATTCTGTCGCTACGATTACCGTCCCCTGCTGCGTCGCCATCGCCACTTGATCCTCTTCCGCACCTTCTCCAAGGCGTGGTCCTTGGCCGGTCTGCGGCTTGGCTATTTGCTGGCCGACCCGGAGTTGGTCAACGAGCTGATCAAGGTCAAGCTGCCCTACAACGTCGGCTGGACGACGGCGGTGGCCGGTGAGGTGGTATTGGCGGAGAGCGCCGCTGCGGAGCGCCGCACTCGGGTATTGTTGGGCCGTCGACCCCAATGGCAGGCGATGCTCGCAGAGCTCGGTTTCGAGGTCTTCGACTCCGAGGCCAATTTCCTGCTGGCCCGCTGGCCGGCGGAACGGGCGGGCGGCGTCGACGACCTGCGCCGCGGTTTGGAGCGGCGGGGCATCCGGGTGCGGGACGTCAGCGGCTATCCCGGCCTCGACGCCTGCATGCGGGTATCGGTGGGCAGCGGCGTCGCCCTGCGCGAGGTGCGCCGGGAGCTGGCGGCGGTGATCGCTGAGTTGGAGATGAGTCGATGAATCTACCTATCGATAACGGGAGCTCGAAACGATGAGACGCGCCACCATAGAACGAACCACCGGTGAGACATCCATCCGCCTCGCCCTCGACCTGGACGGCGACGAACGCCGTATCGACGTGCCCAGCGGCTTTTTTGGCCACATGCTCGATGCCCTGGCCACCCACGGCGGTTTGGGGTTGGAGGTGGAGGCGACGGGGGATACCCACGTCGACCACCACCACACGGTCGAAGACGTGGGCATCGTGCTCGGCGAAGCCCTGGTGGAGGCCCTGGGCGAACGCCGCGGCATCGTGCGTTTCGCCCATGCCTACGCGCCGTTGGACGAAGCCTTGGCCCGGGCGGTGGTGGACATCTCCGGCCGCGGCTACTTCGTCTACCGGCTGCCGCCGGAGCTCGAGCAGGTATTTGTGACGGCGGATTTCCCGTTGCAGCTGATCGTCGATTTCTTCCAAGCCCTGGCCGACCGCGGCCGCTTCACCCTGCACTTGGAGGTGTTGGCGGCGCGTAATGCGCACCACGCCGCCGAGGCCGCCTTCAAGGCGGTGGCTCTGGCCCTGCGTCAAGCGGTCAGCCGACGCCGGGGATCCGACGCGGTGCCGAGCACCAAGGGGACACTTTCTTCATGAGCTGCTCCGACATGATGAACAGCGCGAGCCTCACGGGCCGCCCAGTCATCGAGGGCGATGCCGCCTCCCGCGGCATCGTCGGCGACGGCCAAGCGGTGCCGACGGCCACCGTCATCAATGCCGGGGTCGGCAACCTGGGTAACCTGGAACGGGCCCTGCGCTTCCTCGGCGCCGAGACCGAGATCACCACCGACCCCGACGTGGTACGCCGCCACCGTTGCTTGCTGTTGCCCGGCGTCGGCGCCTTCCGGCCGCCGCGGGACAACCTGCGAGGGGCCATGGAAGAGGCCCTGCGGCAGGCCATCGATGACGGGGCCTGGTTGTTGGGCATTTGCGTCGGCTACCAGATTCTCTTCGAGGGGGGCGAGGAGTTCGGCGACAGCGATGGTCTCGGCCTGCTGCCCGGCATCGTCCGTCGTTTGCCCTCCAACATCATCCTGCCGCACATGGGTTGGAATGCCCTGCATGACGAGGCCGATCACCCCTTGCTTCGGCATATCCCCCGGGGCAGCTTCGTCTATTTTGTGCACAGCTTCGCCCCCCTTGACCTCACCGCTGAAGTCTCCCTGGCCAAGGCCACCTATGGCCAACCCTTCGACGCCATCGCCGGCCGCGGACGGGTGCTGGGGACGCAGTTCCACCCCGAAAAGAGCGGCCGCCATGGCCTGCAACTGTTGCGCAATTATTTGGAGATGGCCCGATGCAATTGATTCCTGCCATTGATCTGCGCCGCGGCCAGGTGGTGCGGTTGCGCCACGGCGACGACGGCCAGCGCACCACCTACGGTCTCGATCCGCGGCAAGTGTTGGCGGATTTCGCCGCCGCCGGCATCACTCTGGTGCACGTGGTGGATTTGGACGCCGCCTTCGGCGAGGCGCCGCAGCGCGGGCTGATCGCCGAGCTCACCGCCGTCGGACCGGCCATCGAGCTGGGAGGCGGCCTGCGGGACGCCGCGTCGGTGGCCTGGGCCTTGGACGACGCGGCATGCCAGCGGGTGGTGCTGGGCTCCATGGTGGTGCGGGACTTCGACGGTTTCGCCGGGCTGGCTCGGCGTCATTCGGGGCGTCTGGTGCCGGCCCTCGAAACCGCCGGCGGCAAGCTGCGCATCGCCGGCTGGACGGAGGAGTCGGATTTGAATGTCGGCCTGGTCGCCCGGCGCCTCGGCGAGCTGCCCTGTCCGGCCATCCTGGTCACCGATGTCGACCGCGACGGCACCCTGAGCGGCCCCAACCTGGAGCTCTGCCGCCGGGTGGCGGCGGCAGCGGGGTTACCGGTGTTGATGTCCGGGGGGGTGCACCGTCTCGACGATCTCTCCACCGCCGCCAGCTACCCGGAGATCGCCGGGGCGATCGTCGGCAAGGCGCTCTATGATGGCGTCTTCAGCCTAGAAGAAGCCATGGCCGCGGCGGCGGTGACGTCATGAAGACGGCATCGGGCAGCTTGACCTGTCGCATCATCCCCTGTCTCGACGTCTCCGCCGGTCGGGTCGTCAAGGGGGTGCGCTTCAAGGATCTCGAGGATCAAGGGGATCCCGCCGAGACGGCGGCCCGTTATGACGCCCAAGGGGCCGACGAATTGGTGTTTCTCGACATCACGGCGGCCCCGGAGGGGCGCGAAACCGACTACGATTGGGTGCGCCGCACCGCCGAGCAGGTGTTCATCCCGTTGACCGTCGGCGGCGGTGTGCGCAAGGTGGAGGACGCCGCCCGGTTACTCATGGCCGGGGCTGACAAGGTGGCCATCAACACCGCCGCCCTGGAGCGACCGGATCTGCTCGACGGGCTGGCCCGCCGCTTCGGTAGCCAATGTGTCGTCCTCTCGGTGGACGCCCAACGCCGGCCGGCGGCGAGCCCCGGCGGCAGCGCCTGGTGGGAGGTGGTGACCCATGGCGGGCGCCAGGCCCGGGGGCTCGATGCCCTGGAGTGGATGCGCCAAGGGGTCGAGCGCGGGGCCGGTGAGATTTTGCTCACCAGCATCGACAGCGACGGCACCCAGGCGGGTTACGATCTCCAGCTCCTGCGCCTGGCCAGTGATCAGGTGGGGGTGCCGGTCATCGCCTCCGGCGGGGCAGGCACTGCCGAGCATTTGGCGGAAGCATTGCGGGCCGGCGCTTCGGCGGTGTTGGCGGCGTCCATTTTTCATCGGGGAACATATACCGTGGGGCAAGTGAAGGATTTCTTGGCCGACCAAGGCTTTCCCATGCGCCGTGATGACGGCGTGACGACCGAGGCTGAGAAAGGGAAGATACGATGACAACCACGGGGATCAATCCGGAGCTGGCCGCGGGAAGGCCCGCGATAGACCCGGCTACGCTCAAATACGACGACCGCGGCCTGGTGACGGTGGTGGCCCAGGACGTCGCCAGCGGCGCCGTCCTGATGGTCGCCTGGGCCGATCGGCAAGCGGTGCAGAAAACCATCGACACCGGCGTCGCCCATTTTTGGAGCCGCTCACGGCAACGTTTGTGGCGTAAGGGCGAAACCTCCGGCAACCAGCTCGAGGTGGTGCAGATTCTGGCCGACTGCGACGCCGATACGTTGCTGTTACGGGTGCGCCCCACGGGGCCCGCCTGTCACACCGGCAGCCGGACGTGTTTCGAGCCCAACGCCAGCACCTTGGAGCTGGGTTGGTTGGCGGAGGTCCTGGAGCAGCGTCGGCGGGCGGACCCGGAGTCCAGCTATACGGCCCGTCTGCACGCCAAGGGACTGCCGCGCATCGCCCAGAAGGTGGGGGAAGAGGGGGTGGAAACGGTCATCGCCGCCCTCACCGGCGATCCCCAAGACCGCCGTGAGCTGGTGTCGGAATCGGCGGATTTGCTCTACCACCTGCTGGTCCTGTGGAGCGCCTGCGGAGTGGCGCCCCAGGAGGTGGCCAGTGAGCTGATCTCCCGCCACCGGGGGGACGCCCGATGAGCCGATCGACGCACGATTTGCCGAAGCCCCGCCGCGCCACCTTGCACGTGCGGGAATTCCTCGCCGACAGTCTGACCCCGCTGACCGTCTACCGTCGACTGGAGAGGTTGTCGAAGACCCGCTTCATGCTGGAAAGCGTCAGCGGCGGTGAGCAAGTGTCGCGTTTCAGCTTCCTCGGGGCGCAGCCGCGGGAGCTCTATCGGGTCTATGAAGATCGGGTGGAGTCGCAGCCTGCCGGCGGGGCCAAGGTGCGGCTCGAAGGCCCACCCATCGAAACCCTGCGGCGGATCTTGTCGAGCATCCGCAGTGAGCCCAGCCCGATTCCCATGACCGGTGGCTATGTCGGGTTTTTCGGCTACGACATGGTGCGTTTGATCGAGCATTTGCCGGACCGCAAACCGGACCCCTTCGAGCTACCCTTGGCGGTCTTTGCCCGTTTCGATACCTTGGTGGTCTTCGACCACGCCCAACAGCGGGTGCTGGCCATCGCCAACGAAATCGAAGGTGAGACCGATACGGTGCAAGCCGAGCGTTCCCTGGCCCAGCTGTCCCGTCTGCTGACCGCCGACGGGGGCGGTGGCGCCGTCGCCATGCCATCGCCCGGTCGGCGCTCCGATCGCGACGACCGTTCCGGCTGGGGGGAAGCCAGCATCTCCGGGCCCGACTTCCGCCGTGCCGTCGACCGGGCCAAGGGGTACATCATGGCCGGTGACATCTTTCAGGTGGTGTTGGCCCGGCGCTGGAAGGTGCGTCAATCGCCGCCCCCCTTGGCCCTCTACCGGGCCCTGCGCATGGTCAACCCCAGTCCCTACATGGTGCTGCTGGAGCTGCCGGACGCCACCTTGGTGGGGGCCTCGCCGGAGATGTTGGTGCGCAAGACCGGCCGCCAGGTGGCCACCCGACCGATCGCCGGCACCCGTCCCCGCGGCGTCGACGAGGAGGGGGATCGGCGTTTGGCGGAGGACTTGCTGGCCGACACCAAGGAGCGGGCCGAGCACGTCATGTTGGTGGACCTCGGGCGCAACGACCTCGGCAAGGTGGCGGCCCCTGGCAGCGTGCGGGTGGCCAGCTTCATGGAAGTGGAACGCTACAGCCACGTCATGCATTTGGTGTCCAGTGTGGTGGCGGACCTCGATGCCGGTCACGACAGCCTCGACGCCCTGCTGGCCTGCTTTCCCGCCGGCACCCTGTCGGGGGCGCCGAAGATCCGCGCCATGGAGATCATCGACGAGTTGGAACCGGAGGCCCGAGGGCCCTACGGCGGAGCCGTCGGCTACTTCTCGTTCTCTGGCGACTTCGACGGCTGCATCACCATTCGCACCTTGGTGGTCAAGGACGGCGAGACCTCCGTCACCGCCGGAGCCGGCATCGTTGCCGATTCGGACCCACGGGCGGAGGAGCAGGAAACCGAGAACAAGGCGGCGGGCCTGCTGGCCGCCGTCGAGCTGGCCCGTCAATTGGAGGAGAGCAGGTGATCCTGTTGATCGACAACTACGATTCCTTCACCTACAACCTGGTGCAGCTGCTGCGCGAGGCCGGTGCCGATGTGGAGGTGGTGCGCAACGATGCCGCGACGGTCGATGAGCTGCTGGCCCGCCGTCCCCAAGGTATCGTCCTGTCGCCGGGACCCGGACGGCCCGAAGGGGCGGGGGTATGCATCGAGCTGTGGCAACGCCAACCTTCGGTGCCGATGCTCGGAGTCTGCCTAGGCCATCAATGTTTGGCGGTGGCCCACGGCGCCGTCGTCGAGCGGGCGCCGCAGCTCATGCACGGCAAGACCTCACAAATCCGCTACGACGCTGACCCGCTCTTGGAAGGGTTGAGCAATCCCTTCCAAGCGACCCGCTACCACAGTCTGTCGGTGCGCCAGGAGACGGTGCCGGATATCCTGCAGCCGATCGCCTGGAGTGAAGACGGCACCATCATGGCCATGCGCCACCGCGGGCACCCCTACTGGGGGGTGCAATTCCATCCCGAGTCGATCCTGACGCCTGAGGGTCGTGTCCTGTTGCGAAACTTTCTTCAGCGCTGCGGCGTCGAGTTGCTCGACCCCGTCGCTGCCCCTCGAGGAGCCTGAGATGAATCCTGCCCATGAAGCCTTGAGCCGCCTGTTGTCAGGCGAAGATCTGAGCCGTCAACGAACCGAGGATCTATTCGGCACCCTGATGGACGGCGAGCTCAGCCAGACAATGATAGCCGCCCTGCTGGTGGCCCTGGCGATGAAAGGTGAGGTGGTGGACGAAATCGCCGGTGCCGCCGCCGCCATGCGTCGCAGGGTGGTCAAGATCCCCCACCATGTCCATGGCACGGTGGACACCTGCGGCACCGGCGGTGACGGCAAGGGGACCTTCAACATTTCGACGGCGGCCGCCTTGGTGGCGGCGGCGGCCGGGGTGCCCATCGCCAAACACGGCAATCGCTCCATCTCCAGCCGTTCCGGCAGCGCCGACGTGCTCGCCGCCCTCGGCGTCGCCATCGAACAGCCACCGGCCGTCGCTGGCCGGGCCTTAGCGGAAATTGGAATTGCCTTCCTCTTCGCACCCAAGCTGCACCCGGCGATGAAAGAAGTGATGCCGGTGCGCCAGGAGCTCGGCGTCCGCACCATCTTCAATGTGCTCGGACCGTTGACCAACCCGGCCGGCGCCCGGCGCCAAGTGCTGGGGGTCTACGCTCCCCATCTGGTGGAGATCTTGGCGGGCGTCCTGCAGCAGCTCGGTGCTCAGCACGCCATGGTGGTCCAGGGACTCGACGGTCTCGACGAGCTCACCACCACCGGTCTGAGCCATGTGGCCGAGCTGCGGGAGGGGGTCATCACCACCTACGACGTCGACCCGCGGGACTACGACATCCCCCTGTCCCATCCCATGGATCTGGCGGGGGGCACGCCGGAGGACAATGCCGCCACCTTGCGTCGGGTGCTGGCCGGCGATCCCGGCCCCTTGGCCGACATCACCGTGCTCAACGCCGGGGCCGCGGTTTACGTCGGCGGCTTGGCCGACGACTTGGCCGCCGGCATCACGGCGGCCCGCCGGGCCATCGAGGAGGGCTTGGCGGCGGAGAAACTACAAGCCTTGGTGGATTTCGAGTAGGTGGCTCGGGCGACGGCGCCGCCTAGAAGAACAGAAATGGCTGGAGGCCGGGGGTGCCGCGTCTCAACCGCCCACCGAAAATCCGCGGCTCACCACCGAGGTGGCGGCGCCGATTTCGTCCCGCATGCCGATGGCCAAGAGCAGGCGGCCGTCGCGGGTCAGGAGACGGTGTTGGAATTGGTAGAAATGTTCCTGGGCGAGGGCGAAGTTGGCCTTCGAGATGTCGATGGGGACGGAGATTTCCTGAATTGGTGACATGGAGCCGTCTTCGTCCTTGACCGCCAAGTAAAGGCGCAAACGGGCGCTGTGGTGCTCCTCTTGGGGCAGGAAGGCCAGCTTGCCCATGGGAATGCGGACCACGACGGGGACTTCGTAGAGGCCCGACACCGACTGCCGCTCCCCGGCACCGACATCGATTTCCAGCCCTAGATCATTGCGCTGATAGCCATAGTAGAGGGCCGCCAGGGTGGCGTCCCCCACCTGCCGGGACGGGGCCTTGTCGCGGAAGCCTTCGCGGTGACGGATATTCAGACCCTTACGATCCTTCACCCGCACTTCGATGTTGTGGTAGCGCCCGAAGACGCCGCCGAGCTGGAAGCCGAGGGAATAGTAGGTCGAGAAATCGTCCGCCAGACGGTCCAACATGGGTTGGAAGTTATTGGTGCCGATGATCGCCTGGCCACCGGTTTCACCGGCCAACATGTAGAGAGGATCCTTGAGGCTGGAGAAGTAGATCTGGTCGATCTGGGCGCCACCGCGGGAGGTGGCGTTCTCCACATCGTTGAAGGTATAGGCCCGCAAGCCGGCCGCTTCGATGGTGTAGAAGGTGATGCGGTGAGCATTGGCCTGGCGGGTGATCTCGGCGAAGTCGCGGCTGAGGTCATAGCGGGCGATGCTCGACGAGATGTTGATGTCGCCGTAGGTTTCTTCCATGGCGTAGAAGATGTCTTCACCGGCCCGCATGGCGATGCCGTCGCTGACGTAGAGGATGGCTTTGCGACCGGGCAAGCCAGCAAGGCTCTCGACGAAGCTCTTGAGGGCGCGGGTGCCGTCCTGGACCTCGCGATAGGCGGTCTCGACGTATTGATTGACCCAGCCGTTGACCTCCCAGCGTTTTTTGCCGTCGTAGATGTCGTTCAGCAGGTTGCGACGGGCATCTGCGCCGTCGTCGGCGTGGCCGATCATCTCTTCCACATCGCGCAGCGTTTCGAGGACTCTCTTGGCGTCGGTGGTGAACTCCTGTTGCACCTGCAGGCCGCGGTCGTAGGTGACCACCATGGTCCGATCGTCCGGCGCCAGACGCTCGCTGATCATGTGGCGCACATAGCGCATCAGCCGATTACGGTTGCGCGGGTGGATGTTGAAATTGTCGATGTAGAGCACCATATGGAGCTGTTGCTCTTCGGGAAGCGAGGACTGGTCGAGGGTCTCCAGGGTGAGGCTGGGCTCGGCCCGGGCCGCCAGAAGATCGACCTGCTCACGGGCCACCCGGGTCGCTGGGTCGACGGCATAGAAATTGGAGATGGCCACCGGACGTTTGTCCACCAGGAGCTCGAAATCGTCCTTGGTCAAACCCTCGACGCGCTGGCCTTGCTTGTCGGTGACGAAGACATCGACGTTGACGACATTGATGTCGACACGGTCGATGAAGTTGGCTTTCAACAGGGTTTCGGCGTCGTCCTGGGCGAGGCACGGAAAGGTCAGGAGAACAAGCAGGAGGCAGCAGAGGCTACAGAAAATGCCGGGGCGGAGGCCAGGGGGCACGGGCCGTGCAGATCTAGAAGCTCTCTCGGGGCAAGGTGACATGGGGGCTCCAAAGGGGAAAGATCGCGGTCTCGGGTCTCGTGTGATGCCGAGCCCACACCGGCTCGAGCCTCACGGTGGCTCATTATAGCCCGCACGCTGATAAGCTCATGGACGGTTTCATCCCGGAGTCCAACCCTCTCGTCCCTGTTGCGTATCCCTGTGCACAGGAGCTCGGGTAGTATCGTCACCGGCCAGAATTCCGAAAACTACACGACATCGCTCGAGCGGTGCCGTTCGCAGACTGCGAGGAGCGTATGCCATCGGCTAAATTGCTGGCTGTCGGAGTCTTGACCCTGCTCGCCTGCTGCCTGGGCTCAGGCTCGGTCCACGGCGACAATCCGCCGTCACCATGGCCCAAGGTCTTTCGCGACAGCACGTCGGTCGAGGTGGTCAATCTGGAAGTGTTCGTGCGCCGCGGGGACGGGCAGCCCGTCTCCGATCTCCGGGCGGAGGACTTTTCCCTCGAGGTGGATGGCCAAGAGGCGGAAATCAGCAACTTTTACGCCGTCAGCGGTGGGGGCTTGAAGCTCGACGGGATGGCGTCGCCCGGCGACCGGGAAGACACCCCGGACGATATCGAGCCCCTGCAACGGCGCCTCCTGGTGATCTATGTCGACAACGCCAACCTGACGGTCAGTGGACGGGCCCGGGCGTTCGAGCACTTGCGCGAGTTTCTTCTCGAAGCCTGGGACGAGGACGTCGATGCTCTGGTGGCCAGCAATGGCGGCTCCGGCCTCGAAACGGCGCTGCGGGTGACCCAGGGGCTGACCTCCGTGCCCCATGAGATCTTCTTCGCCCTCGAGCAACTGCAGGATATCGCCCCGGGCGGCAACCGTTTCGATGTCGAAGAGCGGCTCATGGTGCGCGACTTGGAAGCGATCAACGTCGATGTCGCGGCGGGATTCATGGCCATCAAGGGGGATCCGGAGGAGGATCGCTCGGTGGGTATCGACCAGGCGACCAACCAAGCGGCGGCGTTATTGCCACAGCTGCGGCAGCAGGCGCAACTGCGCTATGACCACGTCGTGCAATCCCTCGATGTCCTGCGCCAGTTGATCGACCTTTCCCTCGGCGTGCCGCGACGCACCTCGCTGCTTTACGTCGGCGATCGGCTGGCCCTGCGTCCCGGCGAAGCCCTCTTCGATCTCTACAGTGAGCGGTTGTCGAGCGTTACCTCTTTGGCCGGCAATCTGGCCGGGGACCTGGACGTGGCGCGCTACGATGCGACCTCCGAATTCCTTGAAGTGGTGCGTTTGGCCAACAGCGGTGGTCTCACCTTCTATGGTCTCAACGCCTCTCCGTCGGCGGCCCTGGAACGGGGTGGAGCGGGGGCGACGACCAACATTTGGTCGCCCCGTGCCGCCAGCTTGTTGGAGCGCGGCCGTCGCGAGTCACAGCAGGTGCTGGCGGACGGTACCGGGGGGCGCGCCAGCCGCAGCGCCTCCGATGTCTCGGCGGTGCTGCGCAGCGTCATGGACGATTTCAACGAATTCTATTCCCTGGGTTTTGTCCTGCCGCCGGGGACACGGCAAGTCAACGAAGTCAAGGTGCGCCTGCGACGGCCCGAGCACGCCGACTTGGAGGTGCGCTCACGGCGTAGTCTGAAACCACGCTCGGTGGACGAAAGCATGGCGCAGCAAGCCCTGGCGGCGCTGGTCCTCGACAGCGTCGAGGATCCCATCGGCATCACCTTGGAGGCCCTGGATCCGACGCCCGGAGACAAGGGTCTGCTCATCGTCCCGTTGCGGTTGGGCATCTCCTTGGGGCGCTTGGTGCTGGTGCCGGACGGCCCGGAGCATCAAGCGGCGGTGTCTCTCTACGTGGCGGCCCGTGACGCCGGCGGGCGTACCTCGCGGGTCTTGCATCATCAGTGCCCGATTCGCATTCCCAACAAGGAGCTGTTGACCGCCCTGGGACGCAGCGCCGTCTGCGGCTTGCAGCTGCAAATGCGGGCCGGCGAGCAATCCGTGGTGGTGGTGGTGCACGACGAGCATGCCGCCCGTACGGCGACCGCGAGGTTGCAGCTGAATCTGCCGCCGGCCACCGCCTTGGACATCGCTGAGCGCTGATGGAACGCCGATCTGTGGGCGCCCTCCGGACCGTCTCGGCGTGGGTGTTGGCCTTGATGTCCATGGCGATGTCGATGTCGATCTCGGGCTGGCCGCTATCCGGGGTGGCGGCAGCGGCGCAAGATGCGGCGGCGTCGACGGTTGCCGAAGGTTTTGTCGGGCGGATAGCGAGCACCGACACCGGGGGCCTCGAAACCCGCTCGGCAGCCTTGATCCTCAGCGGACAGGAGGGTGGCGAGGTGCCGGTGGCGCTGGTCGCCGGGCTGCGGCCAGCGGAGCAGGGTTCGCCGGCCTCCGGAGTCGATCTGTGGTGCACCCTGGCGGCATCCCACCTGCTGGCCGGATGGCCCGAGGACGAGGATTTACTGGTGGAGATCTACGCCTATGCCCTCGACTACAACGACGGCGTGGCGCAATACTCGAGTCGCGCCTTTCATCTCTCGAAGGAGATGCACGGCGTCGCCTTGGCGGCCGGGGAAGCGGTGCACGTCTCCACCCATCTTCCCCTGTCACCGGGGGCATACTCCCTGCGACTGCTGGTCCTGTTGCGGCAGACGGGGCGCCTGGGCATGCGGGTGAAGACGATCACCGTGCCGGCGGCCGACACCATGGCAGCGCCGCAAGTGCTGCTCTTGCAACCGGCCCACGGTCTGTTGGTTTCGGGCCAAGGGACGGAGCTGGCTCCCGGGGTGGTGGAGATTGCAGGACGGCCTTGGATTCCCCAAGAGTGGCCGGATTTGAGCCTCGTGGATCGACTGTTTCTACGCCCGTCGGCGACGCCTGGGCCGGCGATATCCGAAGCGCTGCAGATTCTCATCCAATCGCAGAGCGGTGACACCCTGCGGCGCCTGACGGCGACGCCGCGCCCGGTGGCCGGTCGGGCCGCTGGGTCGACCCTGGCGGAGGTCGTCCTGGAGCCCACGGGGCTACCGGCGGGACAGTATGTGTTGATTCTGGAAGGGGTCGAGGGAACGCCGGGTGATGGCGCGCCGGCCGATAGGCTTGGGGTGCGGATTGGGGCGGCGACTTCCACCGCGGCCGCGTCCACGGCGGCCGCGTCCACGGCGGCCGCTGCGGAGGACGGACGCACCGTCGGCTCGATCTCCGGGCCGAGACCGCAGGAGCAGGCGTTTGGAAAGCAAGGATTGTCGCGGCAGTATTTGCAGGTCTTGCAGCTTCTGGCATCGCCCGAGAACGGCGAGGGAGCCCTGGGGGCGTTGGTGGCGATGGAAGACACCGCCATGGGGGACGGATCCCCCAAGCTGCAAGCTCGGGTGATGACCGCCGAGCTGTCGGTGGCCAATTATTTGGCGGCCCGTCAGGCGAGTCTGCTAGAGCCCCTGGTGGTGTTGCACGAAGAGGCCTACCGCCACTACCGGAGTCTGGGTCGGTTGCTGCTCGCCACCCATTCCCGCAAAGTGACGGCCCGTCTCCTCGAGCTCTATGGCGAACGTCAGAAAACGGCTGCGGTGAAACGGCTGCGGGCTGAGATCTTCACCAGCCAAGCCGGCTTTCTCCTCGAGCTGGGTTCGACCTTGGCGGCGCGCAATGCCTTGGCGAAGGCTTTGGAAGACGACCCGCGACTGCCCTCCGCCCTCTACCTACAGGCTGCCATCATGGAGGCCTTGGGGGAGTATCAGCGCACGGTCGATTACCTGCGTCGTCTGCAGGACACCCCAGCCGCCGACGGCGTGGCCTTCGACGATGCGGCCAAGCTGCGACTGGCCATCAATCTGCGGCGTTTGGGCAAGAAGGAAGAGCAGGCGGAGGAGCTCTTTCAGCAGTTGATCGAGCGGCCGGCGAACGACTGGGTGACGGTGGTGGCATATCAGGAGTTGGCGACCCTGCTGGCCGCCGCCGGACGCAGCGACGAGGCCTTGGTGGTTCTGAAGCAAGGGCTCGCACGCCTTCCCGAGGCCGCCCGCTTGATCATCCAGATGGCCTCGCTGCTCGATGCCCAGGGGCGGCCCTCGGAAGCTCGGCGATGGGTGGCTTCGATCGATTGGGTGGCCCAGAGGTTCCAGGATACGCCTCGCTTCATTTATGGCCAATGGCCCGTCGATCAAGTCGCCGTCGTTCGGCGCAGCTTGCGGCGGCGCCAGTTGGAGTCCCTGCCGGACCTGCTCCATCACCTGCAGAACGGCGGCGAGCCGCAGGGGACGTCATGAGCCCCGTGGCCGCCGGGAGTTGCGAGCATCATCCCTCGGAGATCGCCGTGCCAGCTCACCGTTTGCCCCGTCGTTTGCCCCGCTGCTTGCCTCACCCTCATCCTGCGCTGGGCCCACTGCTGTGGACCCTTGTCGTTGTGCTGCTGGTCGGCACCACCGTCGCCCTCGGGGCCGACGAACGCCAACCGATCAGCGTTTCCTTGGATCGTCCGGACCCCTTCGAGCCGGCCTTCGGCGAGGTGGAGATCGAAGCGGTGGTGGTGGCCGACGAGCCCATCGAGCGCGTCGTTTTCTATGTCGACGGCATCGTCGTCGGACAGCTCGAAGCGCCGCCTTGGGAATGGCGGACGGATCTGGGGGATGATGTTTCCGAGCATCGCTTCGAGGTCATCGCCCACGGGGTCTCCGGCGACCGCGGCCGGGGCGGTTTGACGACGCCCGGCTTGCGGGTCGACGAAGAGCTGGCCGTGCAGCTACAGCAGCTGTATGTGACGGCCAGCCAAGGAGGGCAGCGGGTGCTCGATCTGACGATGGAGGATTTTGCCATCATCGATGATCGTCAGCGGCAGGAGATTGTCACCTTTGCCCGCGGCGACATTCCCTTTACCGCCGCCGTGCTGGTGGATGCGAGCCGCAGCATGTCCGGCGATAAATTGCAGTCCGCCCTGCGCGGCGCGCAAGCGTTCTTCGGCGGCATGCAACGCCTCGACGAGGGCAAGCTGTTGGTCTTCTCGGATCGCATCCTGCTCGCTTCGCCCTTCACCACCTTCGCCGAGGTGCTCACCGCTGGCCTCGGACAGGTGGAAGCGCAGGGCGGTACCTCGCTCAACGATCACCTCTACCTGTCACTGCAACAGCTCGAGGCCCGGCAAGGTCGGCGGGTGGTCATCCTGCTTTCCGACGGGGTCGATTCCCACAGCGTGCTGTCGATGGCGAATGTCTTGCCCTCGGCGCGTCGCAGCCAGGCGCTGATCTACTGGTTGCGTTTACCCTATCGCGGGGGCCAGGCGGTGGCCGATGACGAGCTGCCGGCGTTGACCACCGCCTGGCGAAACACCGCCTCCTACCGCCAGGAATATGAGCTCTTGCGACGCACCGTGGCGGAGAGCGGAGGGCGCATCCTCACCCTGGGATCGCTGCAGGAGATCGGCCTCGCTTTTGGTGAGATCCTCACCGAGCTGCGGCAGCAGTACGTCCTTGGCTACTACCCGTCAGCGCGCCGCGGTGATGGCAGCTGGCACCGGGTGCAAGTGCGATTGCGTCGCACCGACGTCGAGGTGCGCAGTCGGGACGGCTACCTCGATTTACCGTGAGCCGGACCACGGCGTAAAGCCCACCGTCGGTCCGGAAGTGCATTTCGCGTTAGACTTCAGGCCATGGACAACCACGACAAGCCCCCTTCTGAAGTTGAGCCACGCCGTCGCCGATATCGCCGGGCGGGATCCTGGTATGCCGGTTTGGGTAGCCTGGTGATTTTGGTGACCTTGGCGACACCGGAGATGGTGCGGCCCGAGCTACGCGGCGAGCTGGTGCACGCTTGGATCGGGCAAATGGCCATCCTGCTCTTCGGCGCTCTGATCGCCTGGGGCGATGGCGTCTTTGCCTTCGGTTTTCGCCTGTTGGGTTTGGCCGGGGAGCGGGCGCAGCGTTGGGGAGAGGCCTGGCAGACTTGGCTGGCCAGATTGTTGACCCTCTCCGCCCTGGGACGGCTGACGGTTTTCCTCGGTAATGGGCTGGGGCATCGTCCGCGCCTTCACCGAGATCCCTTCAGGCTGGCCCTCGAAGCGGTGGAGCCGGAGCCCCGCATGCTGTTGTGCGCCCTGCTCATGGGGGGCATCGTCGGGGTACTGATCCGTTTGGCGTGGTGGCCGCCGACCTCGAAGCGGGCGATCGCTACCGCTGCCGTGGGGCGCTGATGTCCCATCACGAGGAACCAACACCGCAAGACCTCTTCGGCCTCATCGACATCTATGTCTTCGACCAGATCCTGCGCCAGCGCATTGCGCCGGGCATGCGAATCCTCGATGCCGGCTGCGGCGGTGGCCGCAACCTCGTCTACCTGCTGCGTCGGGGTTACCAGGTCATGGGGCTCGATCGCGATGTCCAGGCCATCGACGCGGTACGCCGTCTGGCGAGTCAGCTGGCCCCGTCCCTGCCGTCGGAGAATTTCCGGGCCGAGGGCATCGAATCATCTTCCTTCGACGATGCCTGTGCCGACGTGGTGCTGTGCAATGCGGTGTTACATTTTTCCCAAGGCGAGGCCCATTTTCGGGCCCAAGTGGACGGTCTGTGGCGCTTGCTGGCGCCGGGCGGGTTGTTCGTTGCCCGCTTGGGATCACGCATCACTCTGGAGGATCAGGTCGAGCCCTTGGGCGACGGTCGGTACCGCGAGCCGGGGGGGCACGAGCGCTATTTGGTGGATACCCAGGAGCTTTTGGAGGCCGGACAGCGGCTCGGCGGGCAGCTCTTGGACCCCATCAAGACCACCCATGTGCAAGGTCTCCGCTGTATGACCACTTGGGTCATGCGCAAGCAGGGTTGAGATGGGACTTTACTCGCGATTTGTCCTGCCCAAGCTCATCCACCTGGCCTGCAGCTCCAAGCCCGCCATGCGGCAGCGGGCCAAGGTGGTGCCGCTGGCCAAGGGTCGGGTCCTGGAGATCGGTGTCGGCTCGGGGCTGAATCTTCCATTCTATGACGCCGCCCGTGTCGACCGGCTGTGGGGTTTGGATCCGGCGCCGGAGATGACAAAAATGGCCCGTCGGGCGATGGTCGGCCTGGCCTTCGAGGTGGAGATCCTCGGGCTTCCCGGCGCTGAGATCCCCCTGGAGGATCACAGCGTCGATACGATTGTAATGACCTATACCCTGTGCACCATTCCCGACCCCGAGGTCGCCCTGCGGCAGATGGCACGGGTGCTCGTTCCGGGGGGACAGCTGCTGTTCTGTGAGCATGGCAAAGCGCCGGACGCGGAAGTCCGACGCTGGCAAGATCGGATCGATCCCCTGTGGGGACGCCTGGCCGGCGGCTGTCATCTCAACCGGGATATTCCGCAGCTGCTGCGCCAAGGGGGCTTTCGCCCCCAGGGTGTCGAGACCATGTACATCCCCGGCTGGCGGCCCGCCTGTTTCAATTTCTGGGGTGCCGCCATCACCTGAGCTCAGCGTTGAGCCGCCTCCAGGGCATCGAGCCGCGAGCGTAGCTCTTCGATGACCTGATGTTGGGACTCGATGGCAGCTTGCTGACCACGGATGACGTCCTGCTGGCTGTCGATGGTGTCGTCCTGGTCGAGGGTGTAGAGGGTGAGCTCTTCGACCTTGCGCAGCAGCGTCAGCTGCATTTCGGTGAGGTTCAACCCCGCCGCTTGGACTTCTCCGGCGGAGGGTACATCGGGCAAGTGACCTCGCCGCTGCACGAAGCTGCGCAGCTCGTCCAGGGGCATCAACGAGTAGTCGTCGGCGAAGACGTAGTCGGGCACATTGAGGGTCGTGCCGTTGGAGATGAACTGCCCTTCGATGCTCAGGTTGCCGTTGCTACCGTAGGTGAAGACGGCGCCGCCGCTGCGGATGAACGCAAAGCTGCCGTTGTTCAGAATGTCGAAATTCCAAGTGGCGCCGAGGCCGCCATGGCTCATGGCAAAGCGGGGACGCAGGTTCAATCCGGCGCCGCCGACCGTCGCCAGCTCCAACAGGGTGTAGGTACCGGCTGTCGAGATGGCCTCCTCAACCCGCATCTTGGCGCTGCCGTCGGTGCGGCGCACGTGTAGCGTCGCGGTCGGCGTCGAGGTATTGATGCCCACCTTGCCGGAGTCTTGAATGTCGATGGAGCTGGTGGGTGCCCCGGGCCGAATACGGAACGGGTAGATTTCACCGGCGCTGCCGTCACGAATGAAGAAGTTGGCCTCGTTGCCCCCCACATCCCAAATCTGTTGAGCGAAACCCAGGGAGCCGTCCTGGTGCAGGCGCAGGGTGGCGGTGTCGCCGTCGAGCACATGGATCTCGTGCAGGGGAGCCGCGGTGCCGAGCCCGAGATTCCCGTTGCCATTGACGTAGAGAGAGTTATTGGGGGCCCCGGCGCGCACCGTGAAGGGTTGGGTACCCGCATCGATGTCGTCGATGGCGAAATAGCTGGCACCGCCGGAGACGCTGGTATTGGCGGTCAGCTGCCAGTCGGTGGTGGGGTACGGGGCGATACTGGTGTCCTGGAATTTGAGACGCAGGGTCGTTTCCTTGAGACGCAGGGTATCGGTACCGAAGCTCTCGCCGTTGAGGCACTCCAGGCCCACACACAGGCTGCCGTCGACGATGAGATCGTCGAAGATGACCTGGTCCTTGGTCGCATCCCAGACCGCCGGAGCGGGTTCCTCTTCTTCCTGCCGTGGCTGTACAAACGCCCCGCCGGAGACGCTGAAAGTGCCGCTGGCGAGAATCCCCCGCGGCGCTTCGCCGATCAAGCCTTTGCCCTGCCGCCGGGCCTGGTCCATGGCTTGGCGAGTCGCTGCATCAACCTCCGGCTGGGTGACCAACTGCCAGGTGTAGCTGCCTTCTTGCAGCAGATTACCGTCCGCCTCGACGAGGCCCATGGTCGGGGTTTCGCCGGCAGCGAAGGTGAGGTCCCGGTGGCCGTCGGGACCGATGACGCTCAGCGTCGCGGCTGCCGCTTCGGCAAGCTGCCAGACGATGCGGCCGTCGGTGATCTCCGGCTCCAAGGCGCGGCTTGGGGTCGTGGCCCCGAGGGCCGAGCCGAGGACCACACAGAGGGCGACACGGAGGGCGGGAGAGCGGAGTGATGGGGTCATGGAATGCATTGCAGGCTCCTGGGAATCGCTAGCAGAGTCGAGAGCAACGTAGGGTTGAGGGCGGCAAGTTGTAGGTGACGACAGACCTCAAGCAACAAAAAAGGCAGATTCGGCACGCACCAAATCTGCCTCTCCAGCTTCATCTCATGATGAGAGGAAGTTGCATTTCGTTCCTGAGCTTACCGTTGATTGGCTTCGAGATTGTCGAGGCGGCTCATCAGCTCTTGGATCATCTCCTGCTGCGTGCGGATGGTGTCCTGATGGCTCTGGATGGTCTCGTGCTGGTCGAGGGTGTAGAGGGTCAGCTCTTCCACCTTTTGCAGCAACTTGAGCTGCATCTCGGTGATCTTCAGACCACCCGTCTGCACTTCTTCGGCCGAGGGGACTTCCGGCAGATGGCTTTCCCGATCGATGAAAGCCTTGACCTCATCGAGGGGCATCAGCGAGTAGTCGTCGGCGAAGACATAGTCCGGCACATTGAGGGTCGTGCCATTGGCGATGAAATCGCCATCGATGCGCAGATCACCACCGGCTTCGAAGGTGAAGACCGAGCCGCCGTTGCGAATGAAGGCGAAATTGCCGTCATTCAAGACGTCGAAGTTCCAGGCGGCGCTGTTGCCACCATGGGTCATGGTGAAGCGGGGGCG
Organism: Acidobacteriota bacterium; assembly: GCA_029263315.1. Lineage (GTDB taxonomy): Bacteria > Acidobacteriota > Thermoanaerobaculia > Multivoradales > J023 > JAJCXR01. Next base: position 161,438 of record JAJCXR010000038.1, read on the forward strand.
CAAGTTGATGCCAGTGCCGCCCGTTGTTTCAAGCTCCAGCAAGGTATAGGTGCCGGCCGTCGTGGTGGCTTCCTCGATCAGAACCTTGGAAGTTGCGTCGCTGCGGCGGACGTGCAGCGAATTGCTCGGCGATGCGGTACCGATACCGACGTCGCCGTCCACATCGATGAAAATCGAGCTGGTGGGCGCGCCGGGACGAATACGGAACGGCAAGGCGGAGCCGTTGGTCACGTCGCGGATGAAGAAATTGGTCTCGTTGCCGGCCACGTCCCAGGTCTGCGGCTCGAAGCCGCTGGAACCGTCCTGCTGCAAGCGCAGAGTGGGGGTGTCGCCGTCGATGACATGGATCTCGGTGGAGGGGGTCGAGGTGCGGATACCGATGCGGCCGCCGTCATCGACATAAAGCGAGTGGGAGCGGGCGTTGGCTTCGACGGTGAAAGGGGTCCGGCTACCGGAGACGTCGTCGATGGAGAACTTGCTGGCGCCGCCGTTGGCGGAATCGTTGGCGGTCAGCTGCCAATCGTTGCGCGGAAAGCTGGCGGCCACCGAGGTGTCGTCGAACTTGATGCGCAGGTTGTTTTCTTTCAAGCGAATGGTGTCGAAACTAAAGGACTCGCCGTTGACGCAGTCGAAGCCAATGCAGGCGCTACCGTCGACGATCAGGTCATCGTTGATGACGAAGTCTTTGGCGGGATCAGCAACGCTGTGGGCTTGCGCGTTGTCCTCTTGCTTGTAGGGGTCGGCGAAGGAGCCTTCACAGACGGTAATGTAGCCCGACTGGCGTTGCTCCGGTGGCACTTCGCGCGGATCCGGCTCCCATTTACGGCCACTGGGCAAGGTGCCGGGGCTGGTCTCTTCCCGCGGAGGCATGGCGGTGAGCTCCCAAGAATAGCTGCCGTCCATGAGCTCGCCGAGCTCCTCTTCATAGATCTTGATGAAGGGGGTCTCATTGCGTTTGAATTCACGGTAAAGCTGCCCGCTGGGGCCGGAAACGGACAGCGCCATGGCGCTGTCGATCAGCGGATGCCAGGCGATGACACCGTCACGGATATCGATTTCCGCCACCGGCTTGTCATCCGGCTCGTTAGGGGCATTGGCGGCGACATTCACCGCTCCGATCAGGCAAAGGGCAAAGGCCAGGACGAGGGACGTCCACATCTTCCTCGATGATTTCATTCAGGCTCTCCTCAGTAAGTCAACGTTCTTCAGACGACGGTCTCCAGGCGATCCCCAGGGGCGTAGCTCCTTGACCCTCCCGATGGTCGCCCCTAGGGGGAATCTCGACACGGAAATCACGAGATCTCCAGCGAGAAATAGAAATGCTTGCATAACGGTACGCGAGAAGGCGGGCATGAACCCTTCACCCCCTTCGACTTTTTTTGGTTTTTTTTTGGATCTGACAAAGGGAGAGAGTTGCGGCAGGCCAGGGGAAGATGCGGGGCGATCCGGCGGTGCCCTGGAATACCCGAGCCGGGAAGATTCCCCCACACCGGCGAGCCTTTAAGTTGCTCTGCCGGGTCCACCCCGTCTCTGATAAATTCTCCCATCGACCATCACTCAGGCAACGATCCGGTTCGAGGAGGAGCTCATGGGCCTAGCCCGTCTTTTCGCCATCCAGGGCTTGAAAATCAGATGCATCGCCTGCCGGTCCGTCGCCGAATTCGGGATCCCTGAGCTGTCATGATCGGCGCATTGAGGGCCAGGGGGTCCGTCACCCTACTCGCCCTGATCTGTGCTGGAGCGGGTGGTGTCTTGGGGGGCCTTGGAGCTTTCACTTTTGGCTACGGTGACGGTGCCGCATATCTGACCAACGATCCCCAGTCATGCGCCAATTGCCATGTCATGCAGCCCCAGCTCGACTCGTGGACGAAGTCGAGCCACAAAGCCGTGGCGACCTGCAACGACTGTCACCTGCCGCACAATTTTGTCGGCAAATGGGTCACCAAAGCGGACAATGGCTTCTTCCACTCGTTGGCCTTCACGACAAACGACTTTCACGAACCGATCCAGATCAAGGACCGCAATCGCCGTGTGACCCAAGGGGCGTGCCTAGGCTGTCATTCGGACTACGTGCACCACATGCTGCCGGTGACAAAGGGCGGCGACATGTTGATGTGTGTGCACTGCCACGGCGACGTTGGGCACGCTGCGCGCGATTCAGGCTATGGCCAAAGAGATTGACTTTGGTACGACTCCGTACCACGAGGTGAGCGCTATGATGAGCCAGGGACACGACACCGGACATGGGGGCTCCGCCCCAGAGCGAGGACGGATCAAGCTACTACTTCTGGTCTTCTCCGCGGCGGTGGTGGGTACGCTGTTGGTGACCTGGGTGCTGGTGACGATTTTCGGTCGCAAGCAGGAGGCGCGGCAGCCGTTTGTACGGCTGGCGGAGGTCACGGAGATCAGTACCGACCCGGAACCTTGGGGGCGAAACTGGCCGCACCAGTTCGATGGCTGGAAGGCGACCGCCGGCGACAAATTCTATGGTGGCGCCAGCGCCATGCCGCAGAGCAAGCTCGATCAGTATCCGTGGCTGAAACGTCTGTACGCCGGCTATGCGTTCAGCATCGACTACCGAGAGGCCCGCGGTCATGCCTACATGCTCTACGACCAGGGCGTCACCGAACGAGTCACCAAGAAGCCGCAGGCGGGCGCTTGCCTGCACTGTCACGCCTCCGGCTCGGTGATGTACCGCAAGGCTGGTCTGCAAGCGATGGGTCAGCCGACCGACGACCAGGCGCTGGCAGCGGACTTCAACATGGAGGCGGTGATCCGTGGCTTTCAGGAAGTCAGCCGCCTGCCGTACGATGAGGTGCTGGCCTTGGTGATGGCGGCCCCCGACGGCACGCCCGGCGAGAACGAGCCGGTGGTGCCCCAGGCGCCGATCGGCGGCTTCACCGGTGAGCTCAGGGGCGAGCCAGTGCCAGAAGATCACCCTGCCCTCGCTGGCGGCGAGGCGCATCCCGTTTCATGCATCGACTGCCACGACCCGAAGACGATGGCGATTCGCGTCACGCGACCGGGTTTTGTGCTGGGGATTGCGGCCCTCGCCGCAAGCGACGAGCCGACGCCGCACCTGCCGAGCATCGAAGCGTGGCGCCGTGGAGACCGCAGCGCGCCTTACGAGCCAAATGTGCAGGCGACGCGTCAGGAGATGCGGTCGTACGTCTGCGGGCAGTGCCATGTCGAGTACTACTGCGCTAACAAAGATACCTTGGAGTTTCCGTGGTCGAAGGGTCTCAAGATGGAGCAGCTGGAGGCTCACTGGGACGAGAAGGTATTCCCCGACGGCTCCGAGTTCTACGATTACAAGCACGGTGAGACAGGAGCCCTGGTCCACAAGGTGCAGCATCCCGAGTTTGAGCTGTGGAGCCAGGGCGTGCATGCCCGCAGCGGCGTCGGCTGCTCGGATTGCCACATGCCCTACCAGCGAGACGGCGCGATGAAGGTGAGCAGCCACAACGTCCAGAGCCCGCTCGAGAACATCAACAACGCATGCCAGCAGTGCCACAACGTGAGTGAGCAGGAGCTGGCCGACAGGGTCGAGACCATTCAGTCAAGGACTCTCGCCCTGATGGACCGGGCAGCCGTAGCGATGACCGACATGCTCGACGCGATCCTCGAAGCGAAAGCGTCAGGTCTCATGGACGAGCAGCTGAAGCCGATCTTTGCGCTGCAGCGCAAGGCCATGTGGCGTCTGGACTACATCAGCAGCGAGAACTCGCGTGGGTTCCACGCCGATCAAGAAGCCATGCGGATCCTCGGCGAGTCGATCGACTTCAGTCGCCAAGCGCAGGCGATGGCGCTACGACTGCGCGGCCCGGAGGCGCCGAGCACGGCCGACCTGCCGATCGAGCCGGTCCTCGGTGTGACGCCCGACGAGGACGGCAAAGGGGCGGTAGATTGAGTGCATGACATCGACGCCCTTGTCGAGCAACAGCTGGGGGCAAGTAGGGGCGCGAATCGTTGTCAAGGCGCCGCAATCCGCATGGTTTGCGAGCTAGTTCCTATCCGAGAAAGCGTTGAGGGGCGGGAGCCCTTCGGCTGTGCGCGGCCTCCGCAAACTCGCCCCAACGCTGACGTGTCGATCTAAATTCATTGATATCAAAGTTTATACCCGCCCCCATGTCCCTGCGGCTCAGACAGCACTGCGTCCGTGCTCGCTCGAAGGGCTTCCCGCTGGCTCCGATTCTGGTAAAACTGGATAAACACGAGCCAGGCGATGAGCATCTTCCTCCACCCCTAGAAGCGCACCGACCCCAACAGATACTTCAAGTCTTCGTCCCGCCAGGTGACCCCGGCCCCCAAGAAAAGGGATTCGTACTCGTCGGCCAGGGGATCGTCATAGCCCCCCAGCAGGTAGATGTTGTCGCTGAGCTTGAAGCGGGTGGTGAAGCGCAGGTGGGGATCGAGGTCATCGGTACGTGAGAAGTCGAAGGCTTCGATGGAGAAGCGTAGGCGGCGGTCGAAGAGATGCCAGTCGACACCGGCCCCGCCGCTGGACTCGATGAGGCCACCCCGCAAGTCGAAGTTGCCGAGGCTGTATCCGAGTTGGGCGGTGAGGGTGAATTCGTCCTCCCGTTTTTCCTCACGGATGGTGGTCACCTCGACGCTGCCGTCCGGCAGGGTGGTGGTGATGGTGCGGGTTTCCTCGCTGATCTTGCCTTGGGGGGTATTGACCAGGCCCAGGCTGTAAAAGCGTTTGGGATGGTTGGCCAGACGTAGGCGGAAGGCGGCACCGCCTTCGCCGTCATCGTCGAGACCGGCGTCGGGCAAGGTGATGGCTTCCAAGGCCAGGTCCATTTCGATCTTCTGCACCCGACCCAAGGTTTCGCCCAGATCGCCAATGCCCTTTTCAACGGCACCCAGAGTACCCACCAGGGAGTCGTGGGCCTGGTCGTCGAAGATCAGCTTGCCGAGAGTTCCCTCGCCGCTTTCGATCTGGCTGGAGATCTTGTTGAGATTGTCGACGGTGGTTTCGAGCTCGCCGCTGACCCGTCGGATATTCTCCAGGCTGCCCTGAAAATCTTCGCGGTTCTCCGCCACCACTGAATCCACCCGGCCGAGCAGGTCCGCCAGTTGATCGGTGAGGCGGGGCAGCTCGCGGGCCAGGTTGTCGCTGAAGCGCTCGAAGTTGTCGACCGTGGCGCCCACCTGATCACGGTTGGTGGCCACCAGCGATCGGATATCGGCACTGGTGGCTTCGAGATTGTCCAACAACCGGCGGATGGTGGTGCCGAGGTCCCCCTGGGCGGAGACATCGCCGGTGATCTGTTGCAGCGACTGACCCAGGGCATCGAAGCGTTCGAGGGCTTGGTCGAAGGTGACGGGCGTGACGCCCTCCAGCATCTGCCCCTCCGCGATGGGTGGGGCCCCCGCCGGTCCCGGCTCCAGCTCGATGTATTTGTCGCCTAGGATTCCGGCGTTGGCGATGCGGGCCGACGAGCCGCTGGGAAGCTCGAGGTCGGTCTCCAGCAGCAGGGTGACGCGGGCCCGGCGGCCCTCGAGGCCGATGGCCTCGACGGTGCCGACGCGCACTCCGGCCACCCGCACCGGTGCCTTGTCGTTGAGTCCGGCGACGGAATCGAAGAGCACTTCGACCCGTTGGCCTTGATCACCGAAGATATCTAGATCTTCGACCTTGAAAATCAGCACCGCCAGGACGGCGAGGCATATGGAGACGAAGATTCCGACTTTGATGGCTTGAGACATGGTGGATCCTTCGTGGCGCTCAGGGGTCAGGGACTTGGGTGGTTTGAGGTGGTGGATCGTCGGTCAGGGGGCCTTCGGCTCGACCCTCGAGAAACTGTTGTAGGCGTGGGTCGTCGCTGGCGCGAAACTCATCGGGCGGCGCCACCGCCAGGATCTGGCCGCGATGCAGCATGGCGATGCGATCGGCGATGCGGAAAGCGCTGGTCAGATCATGGGTGATGGTAATGGTGGTGGAGCCGAGGCGGCGGCGCAGGTTGTTGATGACTTCGTCGATGACCGCCGTCATCACCGGATCGAGACCCGTTGTCGGTTCGTCGAAGAGGAGGATCTGGGGTTGCAGGGCGATGGCGCGGGCAAATCCCACCCGCCGTCGCATGCCGCCGGAGAGCTCGGCGGGCACCTTGTCGTCGACCCCTTGGAGGCCTACGGACTCGAGGCATTGCTCGACCCGGGCCGAGATATCCGCCGTGGCGATGCGTGGCCGTGCCCGCTGCAAGGGGAAGGCGATGTTCTGCCAGACGGTCATCGAGTCGAAGAGGGCGCCTTCTTGGAACGACATGCCGAAGCGGCGTCGAAACTCGATGAGCTGCCGTTGGCCCAGGGTGGAGAGATCGACGCCGTCGACCTCGACCGTGCCTTCGTCGGGCTGCAACAGGCCGATGATGTGCTTGAGCAAGACGCTCTTGCCGGAGCCGGAGCCACCGAGGATGACCAACGACTCGCCTTCGGCGATGTCGAGGTCGAGCCCGGTGAGCACATGCTTGGGGCCGAAGCTCTTGTGGATCCCCTGCAGGCGAATCTTGAAGGTTGGTTGCGTCATGCCGGATCTCAGAACATCAGCTTGGTGAGGAAGAAGTTGACCACCAAGACGGCGATAGAGCCGGTGACCACGGCGGCGGTGGTGGCGCGGCCGACCCCTTCGGCTCCGCCCTTGGCGTGGAAGCCTTTGCTACAGCCGATGGTGGCGATGAGCAGGCCGAAGACGGCGGCTTTGATCAAACCCGACATGACGTCGTTGGCGTCCATGTAGCGGAAGGTGATGTCCAGGTAGGTGGCCGGGTTGGCGCCCATGACGATCACCGAGACGACGTAGCCGCCGAAAATTCCTACGGCATCCGCCAAAGCGATGAGTAATGGCAGGGCCAAGGTGGTGGCCCAGACCCTGGGCACGATGAGGTAGTGCACCGGGTCGGTGGCCAGGACTTCGAGGGCGTCGATCTGCTGGGTGACCCGCATGGCCCCCAGCTCGGCGCCCATGGCGGCACCGCAGCGTCCGGCGATCATCAGGGCGCCGAGCACCGCCGCCAGCTCCCGGACCATGGCAAGGCCGACGATCGAGCCGACGTAATTCTCGGCCCCGAAGCGGGCCAGCACGGTGAAAATCTGGAGCGCCATGACACCGCCGGTGAAGACCGCCGTCAACAGGACGACGGGAATCGACTGGATGCCGACGCGGACCATCTGGGTGAGCCACTGGCGCGGGTCATAGGGCGGCCGGAAGGTCCAGAGCAGCACCCGGACGAAAATCTGGGTGGTGCGCCCGAGCTCCAGAAAAAAGGATTCGAATGGGCGGAACATGTGTGGACTCTAACTCAAGCCGACCGCATCCGCATCCCTGTCGCTCAACCATCCACCGTCGCTGCGCTGTGCAACGGTGCCGTCACGGCGCCAAGAACGCTCGCAGCGGGGTGCATCCCGCAGGTCCTGGACCTTCACCCCATGGCCCTCTGTCGACGCTTCCAGGTGGACCCGCGAGACACCGAAGAGATCCGCCAGATCGGCGAGAAAGGGTTGTAGGAGAGATTCTCCGTCGCCGATCACCAGGGCGGCGTCGAGGGGATTCTCCAAACCGTCCGCCTTGGCCGCTTCGAGCGCCTTGTCGACCTGCTCTCGCACTGCCATGACCTGCGGCCAGTGGGCGTCGGCGGTCACTTCGATCTCGGGAAAGGTCGTCAGGTGGACGCAGGCGTCTTGGTCGGCGAGCAACGAACGATAGGCCTCGTCGGCGGTGTGGGGCAGGATGGGGGCGAGCAGGGCGCTGAGCATCTCGGTGAGACGCCAGAGCACCGACTGCGTGGCCCGGCGTCGCGTCGCGTCGGGGCGATCGCAGTAGAGACGGTCCTTGACGGCGTCCAGGTAGACCGCCGACAGGGTTTCGTTGCAAAAATCGAAGAGCCTTAGGTGGGCTTGACGGAATTGGTACGAGGCGTAGGCGTGCATGACGTCGGTCCGCAGCTCGGCGGCTTGCTGCAATACCCAAGCGTCGAGGGACCTGGGGTCGAGCTCGGCCAACGGTACGGCCTGGGAGGCCTCGAAGTCGTCGAGATTGCTGAGCAGGAAACGAAGGGTGTTGCGTACCTTGCGGTAAGAGTCCCCGGCGAGATCGAAGAAAGACGGATCCACCTTGATGTCGTTCTCGAAGGCCAGGGAGCTCACCCACCAGCGGCAGACATCGGCCCCGTGCACCGCCAAGAGATCGTCCACTTGCAGGGCGTTGCCCAGGGATTTGCTCATCTTGCGACCGTTTTTGTCGACCATGAAGCCGTGGGTCAGCACGGTCTTGAAGGGGGGCTCGCCGGTGACCCCCAAAGCCGGCAGCAGCGACAGCTGGAACCAGCCCCGATGTTGGTCGGAGCCTTCCAGGTAGAGATCCACCGGATATCCCAAGTCGCGTCGCCGCATGACGGAATTCCAGGACGATCCGGACTCGAACCAGACATCGAAGATGTCGTACATTTTTTGCAAGCTGTCGAGGTCGAGATCGTCGGGGGCATCCGGGTCGGCGCTGAGGTCGTAGGACGCCAACAGGTGGGCCGGCTCACCGCTGAACCAGGCATCGCTGCCTTCTTTGCCGAAGACCTCACCGACCGCACGCACGGTCGCCGCGGTGAGCAGGGTGTCGCCGTTGGGCAGGCGAAAGGCGGGGATGGGCAAACCCCAGGACCGTTGCCGCGACAGGCACCAATCGGGCCGTGCCTCGAGCATGCCGCGCATGCGGTTGCGGCCCCAATCGGGCACAAAGCGGATCTTTGAGTCGTTGGCTTCCAACGCCAGTTGACGCAAGGAGCGCTGTTCACGGCGGGTACCCTGGTCGACGGCGACGAACCATTGCTCGGTGCTGCGGAAGATGACCGGCGTCTTGGATCGCCAGTCATGGGGGTAGGAGTGGTCGAAGTCGTGGCTGTGGAAGAGATGCCCCGACGACTTCAAGCGCTCTACGATGCGGGGGTTGGCGTCCCAGATCAGCATGCCCTGGAGCCATTCCGGCACTGTCGTGTCGTAGGTGCCGTCGGCCTGCACCGGACAATAGATCTCGGTGCCCTCCTTGAGACCCGTCTGGTAGTCCTCCTGGCCATGGCCGGGGGCGGTGTGGACGAGGCCGGTGCCGTCCTCCAGGGTGACGTAGTCGGCGGCGACGACACGACCGCTGCGCTGCGCCATCGGATGGCGGTAGGTGAGGCCGAGCAGATCCTTGCCGCGGCAGCTACCCAGCACTTGCCATGCGGTCACGTTCTCATGCCGTAGCACCGTCTCCACCAATTCCTTGGCCAGCACCGTGCGACGCAGCGTCGAGCCCTCACCGAGCTCCAAGAGCAGGTACTCGAAATCCTCGTGCACGGCGATCAGCAGATTAGCCGGTAGGGTCCAAGGCGTCGTCGTCCAGATCATCAGATGACCGCTGCCCTCGAAGGAGGTACCGAAGGCGCGACCCAAAGCGGCACTGTCCTCGACCTCGAAATCGACATAGATCGAGGGGTCAGAACGATCCTGATACTCCAGCTCCGCCTCCGCCAGGGCGGTGCGATTGGCGATCGACCAATGCACCGGCTTGAGGGCTCGGTAGACCAAACCCTGGTCGAGCAAGCCGGCGAAGACGTCCAGCGTCGCCTGCTCATAACCCGGATTCATCGTCATGTAGGGGTTGTCGTAGTCCGCTTGCGTCAGCAGACGCTTCATCTGCTCCGCCTGAACACCCTTGAATTTTTCGGCGTAACGGCTGCATTCCCGGCGGATGGCCATGCGGCGGGTGTCTTCCTCCAGGTCGGCGAGCTTTTGCATCTTGCCGGAGGCCACCAATTCGGTCATCACCTTGTGTTCGATGGGCAAACCATGGCAGTCCCAGCCGGGCACGTAGTGGCAGAACTGGCCCGCCATGTTGCGGCTGCGCACGACGATGTCCTTGAGCACCTTGTTGAGCAAATGACCGACGTGGATGGAACCGTTGGCGTAGGGGGGGCCGTCGTGAAAAACAAACGGCGGCCGATCCTTGGCCTCCTCCAGAAAGCGCTCGAAGATGCGAGCCGTCTCCCAACGGCGCCGCGACATGGGCTCGTTCTGGGCCAGATTGGCCCGCATGGGGAACGAGGTCCGTGGCAGGTTGAGGCTCTTCTTGTAGGTCTTCTTACGCGCTTTGGCGGCCTTTTGGGCGGCTTCGGCTGCGTCGTCGGCCGGGGTCTCGGAAGGCTGGGTCTCGGGATGTTGGGTCTCTTGGCTCATGATGTTCTCTCTAAACCGTTTGCGCCGTGGCTTGGCACCCGGTCGGACGGGTCCGCCGGGTGGTGGGGGACGCGGCGTTGCGAAACGCCAAATTGTGAGCAGCCGCGCAGTTGGATCCGCGGCCTCGCCGTCAAACAGAAACGGCCTCGCCGCCGAGGCGAGGCCGTGACCCGTGCCGAGGACGGCAGCCGCTGCACCTCACCCCACTGGGCTAGGTAATCTCCTGGGCTCGGACGATAGGCGTGGCTGCACAGTATTCCATGGCGTTGATCTTCGAACATCTGACCCTCCGCCGTCAAGGGTGGTGGCGTGAAAGGTCAGTGAAGTGTTGGCACGGAGACCTCTCCGCCCGGCATGCTGGTCAGGGACAATCAAAACCGAGGATGTGGCGGAAGCGGTCGATCATGTTAAGCTCTGCGAGTTGATTTCAATCCCCAGACGGAACCTTGGGGACGCCACTTGCAAGAGGCTGGAAGCGTCCGGGTAATGAGTAGACGCCCGACTGAGAAACCAGGTTTGGTGGAGCGCAGATATTGGCCGATCGATCACCATCGGTCCTTCCGAGCTCTCGCCAAGCCGGTGTCATTTGAATTGGGCGGAGGTTCCGACGTTGGTCCGTTGGAAAGGCATTGAAGCATTCATGAAAACAGTTCGCCTGGGTCGTACGGATGTCGAGGTGCCCACCGTCAGTCTGGGTACTTGGGCCTTGGGTGGCCCGAACAATGTCAGCGGGCGCCCCGTGGGCTGGTATGGGGTCGATGAGCCGGAGGCCCAGCGCAGCCTGGTCTTGGCCTATGAGCAAGGCATCACCCACTGGGATACGGCGGATGTCTACGGTGATGGTCGTGCCGAAACGTTGATCGGCGAAGTGTGGGGTCAGGTGCCCCGGGACGACATCTTCCTGGCCTCCAAAGTGGGCTGGGATCCTGGGCCCCATGCCCACTACTACCACCCAGAGCAAATCCGTCGACAGCTCGAAGCCTCGTTGCGCAATCTGCGGACCGATCACCTCGATCTCTTCTACTTCCATCACTGCGATTTCGGTCCCAACGGGGAATACCTCGACGAAGCGGTCGACCTTCTGCGCACCTTCCGCGAGCAAGGGAAGATCCGTTTCATCGGGCTCTCCGATTGGAAGTGCGAGTCGATCCTACGCTACAGCGAGAGGGTCGATCCGGATGTCGTCCAGTGCTACCGCAACGTGGTCGACGACGCCTTCCAGTCCAGTGGCTTGAAGGCTTGGGTCGAAGCCAACGATGTCGGTACCGTCTTCTTCTCTCCCCTCAAACACGCCCTCTTGTTGGGGGTCTTCGAAGGACCGGTGACCTTTGGCCACGGCGACCATCGCTCGTCGTTGCCAGACTTTCGGGACTACGGCTTGATCTCTCGCCTACGGGCCTGCCGTCGTGAGCTGGAGAATCGCTTTGCTGAGCATCCGGAGCCGGTGCTTCACGGCCTGGTCGGAGCGCTGCTGGCGGACACCACCTCGAGCTGTGTGCTGGTGGGTTTGCATCGCACCGAGCATGTCGAAGCGGCGGCCAAGATCGGCGAAAGCTTGAGCTCGGAAGATGCCGAATGGGTGCAGCATCTCTATCAGCAGAACGGGCGCATTACCCGTGCCAGCTGGAAGAATTTCACCGTCGGTTGAAACGTCCGAGGAGCGGCCCGAGGACCATCGATGACCACCTTCGACATAACAGGCTCACAAGCCATGACGGCACTGACCGAGACGGGGTAAAGGGCCTGTAAAGCTTCGCAGATCGCCTTGTTGTGCTGTCGGTGATGTGGAACTCTGGCGACTTGTAGTCGTAGAGATTCCCATGATGCTCTCCTCACCACGTCACGACGATTGGCCGCCCTTGACCGAACCCGTTCACGGTTCCAAGGATATGGAATCCCCCCCACCATCGATGCTCGATCTGCTCTATCCGCTCAGTGAATTCTTTCGTCAGGGCGAGCCGCGGCCGGTGGCCCGGCTGGAAACTGGACAACAGACCATGCCGGAGCCTTACCGCTCCCTGTTGGTCCACGGCAAGGACATGACCTCGACCCTCGAGCTGTTCCATGGCGAGCCGCTTCGATTGCGTTTGCTGGCTAGCCAGCGGCGTGGAGACAGCCTCTTCAGGCGCGTCGTCTTGATCGGCAGGGAATCGAGTAAAGCGGTGGAGCTGGGGGCTATTCGTATCCATCTCCCAGCCTTCGGGGAGGTGGCACGACAGCGGGTCTTGGAGGCGCAACAACCCTTGGGGTCGATTCTCAAGGAATTTGAAATCGCCTACGTCAGCCGGCCGCGTCTGTTCTTCCATGTGGCTTCCGATGCGGCGATCGAATCTGCCCTGGCCATGGATCGCCCCGCCAGGCTCTACGGCCGACAGAACGTCCTGTCGAGCCCCGACGGCGATGCCTTTGCAGAAGTGGTGGAGATTCTACCGCCGGTCGACGACCTGCCGGCCTCGGCAGAGGAAAACCTGCGAGATCATGGTGGTTGACGTTTTGCGCATCGAGCCTCGGACGCCTGGATCTCGGTGGTCCGAGAGCTGATGCAGCGGCCCCCTTATCCCGTCGATCGGGCGTCGCTGCGGGTCCATCAAGAGCAACGGCTGAAAGGCTTGGTGGACGAGCTGTTGCAAAAGAACGCTTTCTGGCAGGACAGACTACGACGCCATGGCCTGGGCTCGGGCCTGAAAAACCTCGACGACTTCAGCCGTCGTTTACCGGCCATCGAAAAGTCCGAGCTGGTGCGGGATCAGCAACTGCACCCGCCCTACGGCAGTCTTCTCACCTACCCGTTGCAGCGCTACGTGCGCATGCACCAAACCAGCGGCACGACCGGCGAGCCGATGCGCTGGCTCGATACGGCGGAGAGCTGGCAAGCCCAGCTGAACGTCTGGCGGAAGGTCTTCGAGGTGGCCGGCATCGGGCCCGGGGACCGCATCTTCTTTCCCTTTTCCTTCGGTCCCTTCTTGGGTTTCTGGACGGCCTTCGATGCCGCCACCCAGGTGGGCTGTTTGACCTTGGCCGGCGGTGGGCTGACCAGCCAGGGACGCCTCGAGCTGTTGCTGGCCAACGGCGCGACGGCCATTTGTTGTACCCCGACCTATGCCATCCGCTTGGCGGAGGTGGCGGCTCGCATGGACATCGACTTGACGGAGGCGGGGGTGCAGACCCTCATTGTGGCCGGCGAGCCGGGGGGCAGTGTGCCGGCGGTGCGTCAACGGATTTCCAAGCGCTGGGGCGGAGCCCAGGTCTGCGATCAGCACGGCATGACCGAAGTGGGGCCGGTGAGCTATGCCAATCCCAACCATGCCGATCTACTGCACATCGTCGAGGCGTCTTACTTCGCAGAGGTCGTCGATCCGCGTACCCTGGAACCGCTGGACGACGGTCAGGAAGGGGAGCTTTTGCTCACCACCCTCGACCGCTGGGGTTCGCCTCTGTTGCGCTATCGCACCGGAGATTTGGTGCGGATTAGCCGACGGCCACCGCAGGAGCTAGGTTTCGTCGACCGGGCCCTGGAAGGGGGCATCCTGGCGCGGGTGGACGATATGGTGGTGGTACGTGGGGTCAATCTTTACCCCAGCGCCGTCGATGAGGTGGTGCGCCGCTTGGGAGGTGTGGCCGAGTATCGGGTGAGCCTCCATTGCAGCGGCGCTCTGACCGAGATCACCGTCGAGGTGGAGGCCGCTGAAGCGGGGGCGAACGGTGAGCTGCCGGCCGACCTGTCGCGACGGCTCGAAGCGGCCTTCCGCGGGGCCTTCCAGCTGCGCATCCCGGTCACCGTTGTCGATTCGGGAAGCTTGCCCCGTTTCGAGCTCAAGGCCAAACGCTGGCGCCGTTTGGTGTGATATTTTTCCGCCACCCGCCGAGCTTCGAGCCATCTTCGGCCTGCATCTCGAATCTTCATCTTCAATCTTTACTGTGCCCCATGCTGCAAAGAGATCTGTCATGACGCCGAACGCCCCATCGTCCAGTGCCCCATCTTCGCCCGACGCCTCGCCCATCAAGGACCGTTCTGGGGTCAGGGTCTTTTCCGGTATTCAGCCGTCCGGACGGTTGCATCTCGGCAATTACCTGGGCGCCATCCGGCGTTGGGTCCACGGCCAGGGAGCTACCGAGAGCTTCATTTGTGTCGTCGATCTGCACGCCATCACGGTGTATCAGGACCCCGAGCAGCTGAAGCGTCAGAGTCGAGAGCTGACGGCCATGCTGTTGGCCAGTGGCATCGATCCCGACCGCACCCACCTGTTTGTCCAGAGCCATGTACGGGCCCATGCGGAGGCATCGTGGTTGCTGAGCTGTGTCACCCCCCTGGGCTGGTTGGAACGCATGACCCAGTACAAGGACAAGTCGCAAAAGCAGAAGAGCATCAAGACCGCGCTGTTGACCTATCCGGTGCTCCAGGCGGCGGATATCCTGCTTTACGATGCCGACGAGGTGCCCGTGGGTGAGGACCAGAAACAGCACATCGAGCTGGCCCGAGACGTTGCCCAGACCTTCAACCACACCTATGGCGAGACCTTCGTGGTGCCGCAGCCGAAGATCGCCAAAGTTGGGGCCCGCATCATGGCCCTCGACGACCCGACGGCGAAGATGAGCAAGAGCTCGTCGACCGCCAAGGGACATGCCGTTTTGCTCGACGATGACGACGCCGACATCTTGCGGGCCCTCAAACGCGCCGTCACCGATTCCGGCCGCGACATTTGCTTCAGCGATGATCCCGAAAAGGCAGGGGTCAACAATCTGCTGACCATCTATCAGCTGATGACCGGCAAGAGTCAAGAGGCGACTCTGGCAGACTTCGCCTCGGCGCGCGGTTATGGGGATCTCAAAAAGGCGGTGGCCGAGGTGGTGATCGAAGAGATCCGCCCCATCCGCGAGCGCTATCGGCAGTTGATGGATGATCCCGCGGAGTTGGATCGTTTGCTGGCCATCGGCGCCGAGCAAGCCCGTGCCGTGGCCGAGCCCAAATTGGTGGAGATCAAAGAGAAGATGGGCTTTGCGGTGCCGGCGGCCCTGCGTTGACCTGCGGCCTGCCTCGACCTGCGGCCTTTGGTTGAAGAGCGTCTGGCCTCGACAGGTCCATTTCAAGACAAAAAAAGACGGGGCTCGTTGAGAACCCCGTGTTAGGACCTACGGAAAGCTGAATCTTGGGATCGGCTCCTAGGCTACGATTCATCCTCGCCGAGGGTGACCACCCGTGTCAGGGGGGCAGCTTCGGGGATCCCGGCGTAGGAGCCCACCTCGGGTGGGTCCGTGCGCTTTTATTCCGCTTCCCCTCTATGGGGTGACGGCGGACCGAGAAAAATATAGGGCGGAAGAAAAAAGTTGGTGTCTACCGCTCTTTTCTTGAAGTGTGCCGAGCATGGGTCAGAGATCACTGGCAAGTTCCATCGACGGCTTGGCAGAGCGCCGCCAGCGAATCCAACCGCCCGCGGCCGATGAGGTTTCCCAACTCCAAAGAATCGCTGCTCAGCAGGAGGTCGCGAAGCAGCTCTTGGACTCTCTGTATGGGTGCCTCCGAGTCGTAGAGGGGTAGCAGGAGAGCGACCGTGCCAGCCACCAGAGGAGTGGCGAAGGAGGTGCCCCAGCCGGCTGCATAATGGTCGCCGGGAAAGGCGGAAATGACTCCGTCGCCTGGCGCGGCTAGTTTGACCAGCGAAGCGCCAAAGCTCGAAAAATCGCTGAGCTCGTCGGTCTCGGTGGTGGAGGCTACCCCGACGACGCGACCATCGGCGGCCGGAAAGACCAAGCTCTGATCGCCGTTGTTACCCGCCGCGGCCACGGCGACGACCCCGTTGTCGCGGGCGTACTTCAGGGCCCGTTTCAGCTCCTTCGAGGACTGGTCCATGCTGAAGCTCATGTTGATGATGTCGGCACCGTGATCGACGGCGTAGTAGATGGCGTCGACGATATCGTAGAGATGGCCGGAGCCGGAGCCATCGAAGACGCGCAGCGGCATGATGTCGGCGGCGGGGGCGGCGAGGCGAAGCAGCCCCGCCACCATGGTGCCATGGCCGAAGTAGGAGTCGAGGGTTTCACCTTCCAACGAGCTGGTCATCGTCGGATCGAGAATTACCCCCAGTGCTGAGTCGAGGACGACGATATCGCCGTTCCCTTCTAGAATTTGTTGCACCGATTGGGTTGCTGAGGCACGCAGCGCTTCTTCCGTCGGCCCCCTGGCTTCGGGGGGCAAGGCGTCCCATTCCGAGGCGCTACCTGCTTGGCCGGACAGGAAATCGAAACCGGGGACCAAGGCGTCGACCAGAACCGGGTGGAGCGGATCGACGCCGGTGTCGATGATCGCCACGGTGACGCCGGCACCGCACGCAGGGCTGGCCACTTGAGCTGTGTGCAATCGGGTGACATCGAGCGCCCACTGATCGGTGAAGCCAGCCCACATGTGCTCCAGAGCGGTACTGTTGAGACAACGACGGGTCATCGCCCCGGATCTTTGGAGATTCCGTTGCAGGCCGGGGGAGCTGAGGGCCGGCTCGACGGCGTCGCGCCGCGGTAGGGAGGCCAACGCAACGGGCTCGACGGACTCGATGTCTGCGTCCTGATCCATGGTGAGACCGAGGGTCTCCATGTCGACTCCCTGGGCAGCGGCAACCAGGACCAAGTCATCGTCACGCTGCTGTAAGAGTGTCAGCTCGTAGCGGCCTTGCAGAGCCTGCAAGCTACCGGCATTGGCCCGCAGAAGGAGTTGATTGTTGTGGGAGTTGCTGTGGTCGAAATGCCCGGGTGGCGGCGTCGCGGCGGTGGGTATGGAGACCAGAAAACCTACTCCCATGAGAAAAATGGTAGTTGTTAGATTTCGTCGGCTGCACAGCATTTTTAACATGGGACTGAGCTCCTTTTAGGACGCAAGATGTGTCCTCTCCGCCTTCGGTATTCACCTAGGATAGTACAGGTGACATTACGAAAAAGATGACCAAAACAATGGTTTTTCTATCAGCAAGATCCGTGCCTGCCAAATCACCTCTACTGTTTCACTGCCGAGCCTTGGCGAGGGCCATTCTTCAGTGAAACTCTTGGTTATGGAGTGATTTTTGCGTTGGATGAGATGGCAATCCATGTCGTCAATTCTCAAATTTGGACAGGTGAAGTCTCACTTTTGAAACGGCTTTATACGGTCCCATGGGCATGTATTGCCATGACTTGCAGGTGATTGGATGGGTCAATTATCGAGTCCTCGAAGATGCTCTCAAACAAGGCGATGCCCGCCCTACTTCTTTATTTCGGGCGGGCATCATCTCGGGGTCGAGATGCCTATGAGGTGACAGGGAATTCGATGCAGGATTGATCATCGATCAAAATGCAGAGCTTCAGGGGCTCGGTGCCGAGCTCTTCCATTTGAAACTCGCCGAGCTCCCCTGTGGACAGGGTCTGCACAATGCGACCTCCTTGCAACGCCACGACCGGAAGGGAAGCCACGGGGGCCAGATCGCGCTCCGCGGATTCTTCCCTGAGCACATGGCCGACCACCGCCGTGCCATCGTTGTCGTTCTCGATGCGCAAATCGATGATAAATCC
Organism: Acidobacteriota bacterium; assembly: GCA_029263315.1. Classification (GTDB taxonomy): domain Bacteria; phylum Acidobacteriota; class Thermoanaerobaculia; order Multivoradales; family J023; genus JAJCXR01. The sequence continues at coordinate 179,183 of JAJCXR010000038.1, forward strand.
TGACGCCTCGATGGAAAGCTGCCGGTCCGTGGCTTGTAGGCTACGTGTTCCCGCCGTCGCCAGCTCTTGTCGGCTATCGAAGGTGACCTCGAAGGGCAGATAGCGCAGTATCTTGGAAAGGCCGCTCTCCTGACGTGGCGGCGCGGGCCTTTGCAGGCTACCGATGGCCTTGGCGAGGTGGGCGGCATGTTCTGGAACGGCTTGGTGCTGATCCATCTCGATGACCTCCGCCACACGGCGGAGCATATCGACAGCGCGGTGAGCCTGCGGCGAGCCGCTGCCCAGAGCTGCCCGCATCCGGGCGGCCTCCTCTTCATCCGCCACATCGCGAACAAAATCACACCACTGAGTCAAGTCGGGCTCTTTCATCGTTGGGCTCCTAGGGTCTGAAACAACGGATGGCCGTTATTTCGCCTCTTGCACCATTAGGGTGTACGGCGGTGGGAAAAAATATACCGGTCGGTAAGAAAAGCAGGCAAGAGCTCATTTTTTTGTAATTCAGCTGGGATTTGAAGGGCATTCGGGGGTCCTAGTTCGTGTCCACCGAGAAAACGATGCGGGGCGGGAGCCCTTCGGCTGTGCGCGGCCTGCGCAAACTCGCCCCTAGCATCCTGTGGTGAAAGTGCTCCGCGAATGAGAGCGAGAGTTTTTTCGTCAGAACAAGACGCAGAATTGCATGAATATTGGTGATCTTCAGAGATTCTGGAACACAGTTCTGGCGGAAAAGGGCCGCTCTCAACGCGGTCTGACTTTTGCCACAGGCTGCTAGGCTGACGTGTCGATCTAAACCCATTTATATCAAAGTTTGATCCCGTTCCCATGGCCCTGCGGCTCAGACAGCACTCCGTCCGTGCTCGCCCGAAGGGCTTCCCGCTGGGACCCGTCTCGGTAGAGCTGGATGGGCCCTAGGTAACCGTGGTCGACAGATCATTGGGTTTTGAGTTGGCGGGGTCGCCGACCAGGATGAACGGGGCCCAGTGGTAGGGGTGGGGACGCTCGAGGCGTTGCTCCCGCATGGTCTGGCGCAGGGCCTCTGAGCGTTGCTCGCCACCGCTCAAGTGGTGGTAGAAACGGCCCATGAAGGCGGCGGCGCTGGCATCGTGGACGTCCCACAGGGTGACCAGGGCGGAGCGGGCTCCGGCATAGAGCAGACCACGGGTGAGGCCCACCAGCTCCTCGGTTCCGAGGACGGCGTTGAGCCCGGTGCCGCAGCCGCTGAGCACCACCATCTCCGCCTGCAGACGCAGCTCATAGAGGTCGAACAAGCTCAGTCGACTGGTACCCAGCTGGATGGCCGAAAACATGGGGTTGTCCCGACGAAAGAAGCCGTGGGTCGCCAGGTGGATGAACCGACAATCGGCACCCAGTTCCTTGAGGGCGTCTTCGGTGGCGGCCCGACCGTGCAGCAGAGTGGCTTGGGGGAGGGCCTTGGCCACGGTTTTTGCCTCTTGCAGGATGTGGGGGGCCCGTTCGTCGTCCACCGCCAAGACCAAGGATGTCTCCTGCCAGTGGTTGACCTTGCTGGCGCAGAGGTGGAAGACGCCGGTGCTCGGGGAGTAGGAGATGGTGAAATGGTCGATCAGCGGGCTGTCACCGTCCATCAAGGCATGGAACGGAATGTGGTGCAACAGGCCATGGGGGACGATGAGCAGGCGATCTCCCTGGAGTCGATGACGCAGGGGAGCGATGAGCTGACCGTAGAGTAGCTGCAAATATTTCTGCGTCGCCCGTAGGCATAGCTTTGCCGGGGGCCGCCGGCTCGCTCCACCGGGTTGGGCCCTTTGCAGCTGGAACTGCAGGTGACGCTGTAGCTTCCGAACCGTCGACAACTTGGCCAGCGGCTGGATGTGTAGCTGGCGACGATGGCCGAGGACGACAAAGATCTGGTCACGAGCGATGAAATACTCCAACAGGGTGGTGTCTGCCGGGACCGAGGCCAAGGCCATCTGTGGGTCGACAACGCCCCCGGATTGCAACGAGCTGTACTCCAAGTCGGCCGTCTGCATCTCCCTCAGCGAACGCAATAGGGCGGTCTCCTTGTGCAGGATGTCAGCTCGGATCTGTTGCGATGGCTCGCCACGTTGGGCGGGGGTTTCCAATGGCCGTTGATCGATCTGACGATAGAGCCAGTTGAGCTCCTCCCGCAGGCGTCGAACCTTGGCCACCAGGTCGGCCCGACCCGTCGTCTTGGCGGGCAAAACGTGCGCTTGGAACGACAGCAGCTCCGCCAAACCCCTGGACTTGGCCTTTTCGATGTAATCGAAGGCGATGGTGTCCCGCTCCGGGCTAGGGGGCTCCTGCAAGGTCAGCCACACCAGGCTCTCATAAACCCCCTGTTTGTCCTTGAGAAAAGCGATCTTGAGATCCTCGCCGTGGAGTTGGCTGCGCAGGCGCTCCAAGCGGCGATGGGACTGGCTATAGGCTTCGAGGGCGGCGCAACGGTTGGCGTCCCCTTCTTCGATCTGGCCGAGGAGGTTGTAGGCCTGGTGCTCTAGGGAGGGGGAGGAAAGACCCCGCAGGTGTTCGAGGGCAGCATGGCAGGCGCGGCGGGCCGCGTTTATCTTCTGCTTGGCGAATAGCAGCTTGGCGAAAAGTAGCTCACACATGACGACGCGGGATTGCAGACCGGAAACGACAAAGGCCCGTTGAGCCAGCCTGACCTTGCGGATTGCCTCGTCGCTGCGTCCTTGGCGATGCAGCACCACCGCCTCATAGAAGTCGAGCAGGGCCAGCCACAGCTCGTTCTTCTCCTGACGAAAAATACTTCGGGCGCTGGCCAGCAGCTCGAGGGCAGGGGCGGCCTGGCCAAGACGGCTCTCAGCGATGGCGTGAAAGGTGAGCGCCTTGCCCCGTTCGTAGGGCATCTTGAGCTGACGGAAACCGTCCTCGGCGGAGCGCGCTAGATTGGCGGCTTCGTCCACCAGGTTGAGCTCGAGATAGATTTCCGATTGGTCCAGGTCGCAGAGGGACCGGTGGTAGTCGTCGCCCTCCGCTGAGCTGCGGCGGCGAGCCTCTTGGAAAAGCTGGATGGCGCGGGTGTACTCCCCCCGCAAGTAGTAGAGATAGGCGATGTTGTAGTCGACTTGCAGGGCGATGCGTGGCAGGCCGAGGGAAAGGCAAGTGGCACGGGCATGGGCATAGACCCGCAGTGCTTCGTCGAATTGGTGCAAGCTGATGTAACAGACCGCGATGTTGCGCAGGCAGATGGCGGCATTCTCCGACCGTCCGAGATCGAGGAATTCATTAAAAGCTTCAAGGTAATTGGTCAGGGCTATGTCCCAATGATCTTGCCGATAATGGGTATTGGCAAAATTGTTGGCCAAGTTGGCGAGCCGCAAGCGATCCCCACGGCTGAGGAAGGTCTGGTGGGCAGATTTCTGCCACCGCCGGACGTCCTCGTAGCGTCCCAGGTACGCCAGGTTGAGCAGGGCGCTGCTGCGGGTGATGGCACCTTCCAGGGCATTGTCGAGTTGTTGGAAAACCCGGACGGCGGCTTCGTACTGCTGCTGGGCGGCTTCGCTGTCTCCGATCGAATGCAGGGCATTGGCGCGGGCCCGCAAGGCGAGGCCCTTGGACAATGGATCGTCCAGTTGTGCCGCCATCCACAGGCAAGTGGCCCCCAGGCGATCCGAGCGGGCCAGGTCGACGGACACGGAACGCACCACCTCGGCGCAAACCCGGAGGATGACCTCGGCGCTCAGGCGTTCGGATTGGCCGGCGAAGAAGCGCTTCCTGGCATCGTCGTCCGCCAACTGACCGAGCTCGGCCAGCCAGGCTGCATCGACGGCGCCATGGGATGGGTCATGGTCCATGGGGGGTCATAGGTCGAGTTGCTCGAACAGCGTTTCCAGCTTTTTGAGGCAACGGCCCCGGATGAAACCGATCGAGCCGACGGCGAGGCCCAGATGCTCTGCCACTTCCTGATAGGGCTTCGGGGGTTTGGCGAAGAACAGCAAGTGGAGCAGCTCTTGGCAACGCGGCGACAACTGTCGCAGGGCCTCGCGCACCCATTGTTGCCTCTCCAGCTCGGAAACGAAGTCCGGCGAGATGGCGGTGTGCTCCTCCAGGGTTTCCGGCTCGTCCATGGCAATTTCGTGCTGACCCTTGCGGCGTTGCTGCTGGCGCCAGTGGTAACACTTATGGTTGCTCAGGGAGATGAGCCATGACTTGAAGGAGCCGCGCTTCTTGAGCTTCGCCAGGTCGTTAAAGGCGTCGAGCCAGACCCCTTGGAACAGATCCGTCGCTTCTTCTGAACCGGGTCGATACTTGAGGATCAAGGAGTACACGAGGTTCTTGTACTTGTCCACCAGGACACGCCAAGCCCCCTCGTCGCCCTGTAGGCACAGGCCGACGAGCCTTTCGTCTGTCCAGCTGACGTTCGGCGTTTTGCGATCCGGCATCGAATGAAACCCCGTGACTATGAAACACCCTGACCATGACGAAGACTATGACGAAACGGCAAAAGATAGTGCCGTGCAGGCGAAACGGCAAATGGATGCCTCAGTCTTTGACTCGCAGGTACAGCCGGTCGACGTTCCACAGGGTGGGATGCCCGAGAATGGAGGGAGCAAAATTGCCGACCTCTCGACGGGCTCCCACCAGGGTGTTGGGGCTCACCAGGAAGATGAAAGGCAATTGTTCGGCGACGATGGTCTGTAGCCGATCGTAGAGCACCTTGCGCCGCGCCATGTCGACGGTGACCAGCTGCTCGCGCAGCAGGGCATCGATCTCCGCTTCCCAAGGGGTGGCCGGCTGTTTTTGGCCGAGATGCCACAGGTGATTGCCGCCACTGCTCTGCCACACATTGAGGGAGCCGTTGGGGTCGATGTCGCCACCGCCCAGGGCCAGCAGGCTGGCCTCGTATTCGAAGCTGTGGGTGAGGCGTTCGATGAGGGCGCGAAACTCCAGGGGAACGACCCGCAGGTCGATGCCGATCTCCGCCAGATCCCGCTGCACGATGGTCGCCATGTCCAGACGCTGCTGGTTGCTCGAGCTGGTCACCAGGGTGAAGCGCACGGCTTGTTGTTTGTCGTCCTGCAGGGTGCCGTCGGCTCGCCAGCTGAAGCCCGCCCGGCGCAATAGCTGACGGGCGTTGCCGACGGAACGTTGGGGAATCGGTAGCCGTTCGTTGATCCACAGCTTGTTGCCCGAGGTGACGTGGGAGCCGATGGCGGTGGCCTTACCGCGATAAACCAGCCGGATGATGCTGTCGCGGTCGATGGCCGCCGACACCGCCTGACGAAAGAGTCGGTTTTCGAACCAAGGTTGCTTGGCGGCGATGGCCGCCAGGTTTTCCCCGGTCTCGGGGCCCTGGGGCAGGGGATTGAGGTTGAAGAAGAGAAAGCTGTAAGACAGGCCAGGCCCGAGGTCTCGCAGGTCCAAGCTGGACCTCTGGCGAGAGCCTTCGAGGCGTTGAAAGCTCTCGCTGCTCAATCCCTCCAGGAGATGCAGCTCGCCGCGCTCGAAGCGCAGCAGCCGGGTCTCCGGATTGGCCACCAAGAGAAACGTCAGGCGGTCCAAGTAGGGCAGGGGCTGCGCCTCGAGGTCGGTCTTCCAGTAGTGGGGATTGCGTTCGAGCTCGAGCCGCTCTCCGGGAAAGTAGCCGGCGAAGCGAAAGGGCCCCAAACCCACGACCTCCTCGGCGGCGCTGTCGAGCCCCCAGTGTTGACCCAGGGTGCCATCCGCATAGGCCTGCCGTAGGCGGTGTTGGGGCAGGATGGCGAGCCCGTCGAGCAGCCGCTCGCCGACGGCGTAGGGGGCGGCGAATACCAGATCCACCAGGTGGGAGTCGATCTTCTCGATGGCGACGGGTTGGTCGGCGACGATCAGCAGATCACGGTTGGGGGAGGCCACCGCCGGATCCAGATAGACCTGGAAGGTGAAGAGGACGTCGTCGGCGTCGAAGGGCTCGCCGTCGGAAAATCGCACCCCCCGCCGCAAGTGCAGCCGCAGGCGACGACCTCCGTCGAGGACCTGCCAGGAGACTGCCAACGCCGGTACGGTGCGATGGCTGAGCCCGTCGATCCGCACCAAGCTGGCGTGCAGTCTCCGAACGACGGTGTAGGACGGACGATCGGTCGCCAGCAGGGGATTGAGGGTCCGGGGTTCCGCCGCCAGGGGAACCACCAGGCGTCCACCCGCTCGCCCACGGCTGTCGACCACCAAGGGCGTCTCGGAGGTGGGTTGCGGTTGCGAAGCATGCGCATCGGCGAGGACGAGGGGCGGCTCGTCAGCCAGCAGCGGAGTGGGCGAGCACCAGACCGCCAGCACGGCGGTGAGGGCGAGACAAGGTGGAATGAGGGAGGGGGCTCTCAGGTTGAAAACTGTCATGCTGAATACTTGTCGCTTCCCTTTAGCTGCGGTGTGGCTATTTGGCTGCCCTGTGGTAGCTGCGCTGTGGTAGCTGCGCTGTGGTTAGGGTCGATCGGGATCCATGGCCGATCAGGATCCAGGGTCGATCGGGATCAATGGGCGATGGGACGGGCTCGCTGCTCGTGGACGCTGGCCATTTGATGATAGCTCAGGACAACCAGGATCAGTGCCACGGCGGGGGAGAGTAACCAAGGATGGGCCAAGAATGCCTGCTGGCGGAGACCATCGGCCAGCAGCGTACCGAGGCTGCCGTAGGGTTCGACCAGCCCCAGGCCGAGGAACGAGAGGGTGACTTCCGCCAGGATGTAGCGAGGAACGGCGAGCCACAGTTGGATGACGATCAAGCCGCTGGCATGGGGCAGGATGTGGCGCCCCAGGAGGGCGGCATGGGAGGCGCCGAAACCCGCCGCGGCGCGCACGAAGTCCCGCTGTCGCAGACTGGCCACGGCCCCGCGGATGAGACGAGCCGGGGCCGCCCAGCCGAGGCAAGCGATCAAAGCCAGGGTGCCCGCCAAGGCGAATTCGGGGTCGACATCGAGGGGCAGAAAGGCCCGCACCGCCAAGAGCAAATACAGCCAAGGCAAGGCGGTCAGCAGCTCGCAGCCGCGCATCAGCAGGGCGTCCACCCAGCCACCGACGTATCCGGCGAGGGCCCCCACCAGGGTGCCCAGGGAGAGGCTCAGCAGGGCTGCCAGCAAACCGGTGAGCAGGGAGGTGCGGCCGGCGAAAAGCAGGCGGGAGAAAATGTCGCGGCCAAACCCATCGGTGCCCAAGAGATGCACTCGGGACGGCGAGCTGTCACCCCGCGAGCTGTCACCCTGCGAGCTGGTACCGAGCAGACGCCTTCGGCCGTCCTCCCGCCGGATCCAGAAACTGAGCTCCAGCGGTCTCCGGCGATCCTCCTCGTATTGATCGTAGGTGCCCGCCACGGGACGCAGCGGATAGATCATCGGCCGCAGCTGCCAGCCGTGGTCCGGATGGTGAAAATGCAACGCCATGGGCGGCGCGTAGGGCAATGTGCGGTCCTGCTCCTCGGCACCATAGGGGGCCAAAAAGGGTGCCAGGAGCACTAGGCCGTAGAGGCTCAGGAGGCAGCCGGCCGCCCACCACAGGCGGTGGTCCCGAGGTGCCTTGGTGATCGATTCCGCGGCCGAGGGATGTCCCGCGTGGGTCATCGCACCCGCCGCTCTGCCGCCAGCGGCAAGGGGTGGCGCAGCCTGGGGTCGAGATGCCATAGGAGAAGGTCCGCCAACAGATTGCCGAACACCAGGAAACAGGCCGCCAGCAAGGCGCCGGCGATCACCAGGTGGGTATCTCTGGCGAGCACGGCATCGAGGAGCAGCGGGCCGAGCCCGGGCCAACCGAGGATCCATTCGACGATCAACGAGCCGGACATCAAGGTAGCGCAGGAGAAGCCCAGCAAATTCACCAGCGGATTGGCGGCGCTGCGCAGCACATAGCGCCGAAAGATTCTCCACTCTCCCACCCCGTGACCTCGGGCGGCCTCGACAAATGGGGCGCTGGAAGCGTCCACCAGGGCCCGGCGGACATGGGCCAAGAGAGTGGGTAGGATGCCCAGGGCCAAGGTGCAGGCGGGCAGGATCAAGTGCCACAGGCGGTCCGACAGGCGTTGCCAGAGTGGCCACGATGCGGCATCGAGGGATGCCAGATCGGCGAGGGGAAACCAGCCGCTGCGGGCCGCAAGCCAAAGGGCCAGGATCGCCAGCAGCAGGTCCGGCGTCGCCAGCAGGACGCCGTTACCGGTCAGCACCAACCGGTCGATCCAACCGCCCCGATACCAGGCGGCCAGGCCGCCCAGCAGCAGGGCCAGACCCCAGGCGACCAGGGTGGCGCTGAGGGTAAGAACGAGGGTATTCCACAACCTCGGCAAAACGAGCTGACGCACCGGCAAGTGGTAGGCCAGAGAGTAACCGAGGTCACCGGCCAGCAGGGAGCGCCACCAAGAGCCATAGCGCTGCAGCCAGGATCGATCCAAGGCATAGCGATCCCGTAAGTGGTCGATGGTCTGACTTGAGATGCTGGGATCGAGCTCGAGCTGCGAGATGATGTCGCCGGGGGCCAGCTCCGCCAGGCCGAAGGAGAGCAAGGAGAGCAGCAACAGCAGCAGCAAGCCGTGCACCAACCGTTGACCGAGCATCGGCCATAGGGCGCTGCGTTGCTGGCCCCTGACAGCTTGACGTCGCATCGAGCCGAGCACTCAAATGGCCTCCACCAGGGCCCGGGTGGTGGCGTGCTGCGGCGTCACCAGCAGGCGATCGGCCGGCGCCTCTTCCACCAGACGGCCGCCGTCGATCACCAGGATACGATCCGCCCATCGGGCCACTGTCGCCAGATCATGGGAGATCCAGACATAGCTCAACCCGTGGCGTCGCCGCAGGGTGGCCAGGAGATGCAGAAGTTGTTGCCGTTGGGCCGCGTCCACCGCCGCCAGGGCCTCGTCGAAGACCATCACCCGCGGTTCCGCCGCCAGGGCGCGGGCGATGATCAAACGCTGCTTCTGGCCGCCGCTCAGCTGCTGACACGGCCGCCCGGCCATGGCGGGGTCGAGGTCGACCTGGCGCAACAGCTCGTCGACCTGGGCGGGCCAGGCGGTTTTCGGCAGGCGGCGGCTGTAGCGCAGGGGCTCGCAGAGCACAGCGGCGACGTCAAAGCGCGGGTCGAGGGCGGCGCTCGGATTCTGGGCCACCAATTGCACCCCAGGACGTAACCGACGTCGCTCGGCGCCCCCCAATCGCCAAACATCGACCCCGGCCAACAGCACGCCACCTCGGGTCGGTTCCTGGTGCATGGCCAGGCAGCGTCCGAGGGTCGATTTGCCGCTGCCCGAAGGGCCGACGATGCCGAGGATCTCGTGACCGTGCAGGCGGCAGTCGATGCCCGCCAGGGCCTCCACTCGCTGGCGCCGGGCCAAGGAGGAGCCGCGGTGGTAGACGACGCCGAGGTGCTTTGTTTCGAGCACCGCATCCGACGCCCTCGCGGCGGCCGGGGCAAGGGTTCTGCTCATCGTAGACCCCTCCCCGTGGGGTCCTCGGAGGGCGCCGAGATCTGCCCCCCCCGCAGGGTCAGCTGACGGTCGGTGGCGCGGCGCAACAGGGCGTCGTCGTGGCTGATCCACAGCAGGGCCATGGTGTGGCGTCGGCGGAGATCCTGCAGCAGGGAGACGAGATGTCGGCTGGCCAATGGGTCGAGGGCGGCGGTGGGTTCGTCGGCCAAGAGCACCGACGGGCGGCAGGCGATGGCTTGGGCGATGACCAGGCGTTGCCGTTGGCCGCCGCTCAGTTGGTGGGGGAAGGCGTCGGCCAACTCTCCATCCTCCAGGCCGACCTCCCGCAGCAGGGCATGGGCTCGGCGCCTGAGGTAGCCCTGGGGCCACCGACGGTGGGCCCGCAGTACCTCGATCACCTGATCACCGGCGCTCAGCAACGGATGCAAGGCCCGTTCCGGCTCCTGGGCGATCATGCTGATGAGGGCCCCGCGCCACGGCGCCACTTGCTGCGGGGCGCTCAGGTCTGCCACCCAGGGATCCCTTTCGAGCGCCGCACCCTGGCTCGACCCGGGCCGCAGGACGACCCGCCCGGCGAGGACCGTGGCCTCCGGCGGCAGCAAGCCGAGGAGAGCCCGCAGCAGGCTCGTCTTGCCGCTACCGGAGGCGCCGCTGAGCCCCACCGCCTCACCGGCCCAGAGGCTCAGTCCGGCGTCCCGGAGGACCGTCTGAGGCGCCTCGCCGGGTGGTCGATAGACCACCGTCAGACCGTCGAGGGCAAACCTCGGCGGCCCGGTAGACGAGCCGGGCGAGCTTTCGGAGCTGGTGTTGGGCAGAGGACGAGGAGCAGCCATGGGATATTGTACTCCGAGTGTGCTCTTACCTCTGGGCTCTATGTCGAGGGCCATCCTGCGCCTTGGAACACCCGCCGCGGACGACTGGTCACGCCCTGCGGTGACTTCGTCCCTGCAGGGGAGCTCCAAGGTCGGATTGGGAGTCTTTGAGCTAGCATTGCCGATGCCGTCCTGGTCCGTGGCCAGGCAATCCCAACGCTTCATCCCGTCGGAGAATCAATGAAAAATGTAGCCCGTTGCGCCCTCGTCCTGACCTTGGTTTTGCTCACCTCGGCCCTCTGGGCCAGTGATGGCATGGCTGTGAAGACCATGACCGGTGAGTACCTGTGGAATCGCCAGGATGGCCCCGGGCCGATCAAGGCGGAATTCGTGGCCACCGACGACAACCAGTGGAATGTGTCGTTCTACTTCAACTTCCGTGACGTCGACCACGTCTACAGTGGCACCGCCACCGGCAGCCTGTCCCATGGGGAGCTGCGGGGCGAGGTGATGAGCGACGGCGAGCGGCCGCAGCCCTTTGTCTTCGAAGGAACCGTCGAGTCGGGTACCTTTACCGGCACCCACCGCACCGAAGGCGAAGATGGGGAGGAAACCGGCACCCTGACGCTGCACCCCTGAGATCGGATCGGCGTCCGACGATCCCCATGGGCTGATAGTCTGCCGTCATGGAACCGCTCGACGAGATCCGGGTCGTATCGCCCGGTCGACGACACCTTGCGCGCCGTCTTGCCGCCACCCTCTGGCTGCTCAGCCTGGTGTCCCTGATGCCGGCATGTCGCCGCTCGCCGCCGCCTCCGCCCCCTGTGGTGGAGGCGGCACCCCCCGCCCCTCCACCGACCCCGCCACCGCCGGTGACCACGCCGCAGGATGCCCTGCGCGCCGTGCCCAGGGTGGCGTTTCCCAGTTTCCTGGACACGGCAGATCGTACGACCTTGGGGGCAGCCTTGGGGCAGAGTCGACGCTGGTTGCGGGGTCGCCCGGCGGACCGTGTCTTCGTCTTCGGTCCGCGGCAAGTGACGGCGGCGGAGATGTTGCAGGGTCTGGATCTTTTTGCCGAGCTCTTGGCGGCCGAGCCGTCGCCCCAAGAGCTGGCTCGCCAGGTGGCCGCCAGCTTCGATGTCTTCGAGAGCGTCGGCGATCAGAGCGTCGAGCAGAGCATCGATCGGCGAGGCAACATGTTGATCACCGGCTATTTCGAGCCCATGATCGAGGCCAGTCGGGCGCTCGAGCCGGGTTACGAGGTGCCGATTTATGGTCGACCGAGGGACCTGATCGACATCGATTTGGGAAGTTTTTCAGAGCGCTTCAAGGGAGAGCGGTTGAGCGGGCGCCTCGAAGGTCGCCGTCTGGTCCCATACCTGGACCGTCGACAGGTGCGGCGGGGGGCTTCGCTACCGGCGCCGATTCTGGCCTGGGCGGCAGAGCAGGTCGATCTCTTTTTCCTGGAGGTACAGGGGAGCGGAACCCTGCGCTATCCGGACGGTCGAGAGCAGCGCATCGGCTATGCAGCCACCAATGGACGACCCTATCGCAGCATCGGTCGCTTGCTCATCGACGAAGGGCTGATCGCGCAGGAGAAGATGTCGTTGCAAGCCCTGCGAACCTATTTGAGCGAACATCCCGAAGAGGTGGACCGCATCCTCGAATACAACCCCTCGCTGGTATTCTTCCGGCGCCTCGAAGGGGCGCCGGTGGGCAACCTCGGCTTCCCGGTGACGCCAAAGCGTAGCCTGGCCGTTGATCAACGGCTGTTTCCCCCCGCAGCCCTGGCCTTCTTGGTCACTGAGGTTCCGGGATTGGCTGAAGACGGGACGACCATCGGTACCGCCCCCTTGGAACGTTTTGTTCTCATGCAGGATACCGGAGGGGCGATCCGCGGGGCCGATCGGGCAGATTTTTTCTGGGGCCGTGGCGACATCGCGGCGCAGCGGGCCGGAGCAATGAAGCAGCCCGGGCGTCTCTATTTCTTGCTTCCTAAGAGAGGCTCGGACCAGCCCACGGAGACGATCTCGGAAGCTTCGGAGGGGGCGGACCCGTCGACGGCAGAGTAGCGATAAAGTAATTTTCGCGTCCCCCGCCAATGGACTTCAATAGCCCGATATGGTAAATCCTGTGCCAACAGGCAGCTCAAGCCTTCGCGGTGGCGAAGGTTTCGTCCGGCGCCGCGGGGCCCGGTCGACAACAACAAAAGACCATGGAGGTTTCATCATGTGTACACGCACCAAGTGGTTGATGCTGGTTAGCGCTTTGCTGCTGCTGGCGATGCCGGGCTTCGCCGCAGACCACGGCGACGCAGCCGAAGCGAGCAAGGAAGTCGCCGTCGACGGCCTGAATTTTGCGTCCTGGGGCGACTACGCCCGCTCCGATTACTTCAAGGCGTCGGGCAATCGCTGCGGCACGCCGACCCCGGAGATCCGTCAAGCGCTCTATCAGTTCCCTGACTTCGACGCCCTACCGGAAGGTGGCGGCGGTGCTGACTGCTCGGCCGGCTCGACCAATCCCACCAGCGACTACGATCCCACCGTGCTCTACCGGATTCCGGTGGTGGTTCATATCTTGATGGACACCTCCTGCACCCAGGGCGTCATTTCCGATGCCTTGGTGCAATCGCAGATCGACATCCTGAACGAAGATTTCTTGGCCTTGGCGGGTACCAACGGCGCCAATGGCACCGACGCTCAGATGGAGTTCTACCTGGCCACCGTCGACCCGCAGGGCGACCCCACCACGGGCATCACCCGCGACTGCAATACCACCTGGTTCAACGACGGCGGCGCCTATTGGAACAGCCTGGCGTGGGATCCCAACAACTACCTCAACTTCTACACCAACCAAGCCAGTGGCAATCTGGGGTATGTGCCCTTTCTGCCGGCCGATGGCGGTGGCAGCCTGGTGGGCACGCCCCAGGATCGTGTGGTTATCCTGTGGGATACCTTCGGTCGCAATGGTCCGTTTGGCCCTCCGTACGATCAAGGTCGCACCGGAACCCATGAGCTCGGTCACTATTTTGGTCTTGAGCACGTCTTCAGTGGCGGCTGTGGGAATCCGGCCCAATGCTATTCCACCGGCGACCTGATCTGCGACACGGAGCCCGATCAGACGAGCCATTTCGGGTGCCCCAACGGCGCCACCTCTTGCAGCGGCGAGCGGGTGCCGATCGAGAACTACATGGAATACACCGATGACCTGTGCATGGAGGCCTTCACCACCGAGCAAATGCGCCGCATGCGTTGTTCCTTGGAGTTTTATCGTCCGGACCTGGCTGAGATCGGAACCGTGGCCGACCTCTTTGACGATGGCTTCGAAGCCGGCGATACAACGGCGTGGTCCAACGCGCTGCCTTGAATTGGGCGCGAGTCGGAGACGGCCTCGATCTGAGGCACTGATCGTGGGCTGAGGCATCTCGCCATCGGCTTGGAAAAGGGCGGGTTTCTTGGAAGCCCGTCCTTTGCGTTATCCGGAGGATCTGCCGGAAGTCGGAAGGTAGCCATGGGATTCCCGATCCGCAGTGTCGAAGAGAAATACGAGATCCTCCACAAGCTGGGCGAAGGGGGCATGGGAGCGGTCTACAAGGTCCGCCACCGCCTGTTGGGTGAGCTCAGGGTGGTCAAGGTCGTGCACGCCGTGCACGCCGCAAATCTGAAGGCCCATCGGCGATTCGAGCGGGAAGCCAGGGCAGCGACGGCGCTGCGACATCCCAACATCGCTCAGATCTATGATTTTGTCGCGGCGGAAGACGGCGCCTATTTGGTGATGGAGCTGATCGATGGCTTGACCTTCAAGGAGCTCCTCGCCCAGCGGCAGCAACTTCCCTTGGCCTTGGTTCTAGAGCTGGCGTTGCAGAGTCTAGATGCCCTCGACTACCTCCATTCTCAGGGCTTTGTGCATCGCGATATCGCCCCCGACAACTTGATGCTGAGTCGGCGTGAAGACGGCTCGCCGTGGGTCAAGCTGATCGATCTCGGCTTGGCCAAGGGGCCGACGGAAACCCTCGATTTGACCGCCAGCAACATGTTCGTCGGCAAGGTGCGCTACGCCAGCCCCGAGGTGTTTCGACAGCCCACCGGCGGCCCTTCGACGAGCAGCGATCTGTACTCCTTCGGCGTCGTCCTCTACGAAATGCTGACCGGTGTCTGTCCCATCGTCGGTGGCAGCTTCGAAGAGCTGATGGCAGCCCACCTCTTGCGTCCGCCGCTAAGCTTCGATGACTCCGATCCACAGTCTCGGGTTCCCACCGAGATTCGGCTGCTGGTGTCGGCGCTGCTCTCCAAGAATCCGGACCAACGGCCGGATTCAGCGTTGCAGCTGAGGAAGCTCCTGGCGTCGTATCACCGGACGCCGGTGACCGGCTTCGACGATCTCTGGCAGCGTTGCCGGGTTGCCATGTCGGCGGCGGACTCGGCTGCGGTCACCGTGGCCTCACCCCGTGGGACGGTGGCGCCGCTGGCCTCCGGTCCGACGGTTGTCGCAGACCTTCCGGCCGACGCGGCCAAACCCGACGCCGTCCGAGCCACCCTGGCCACCCGAGCCGAGGCGACGTCGGTGCAGCCCCGAAGCCAGGGACGGCCCTGGGCCTGGGTCGCCGCCGCCGCTGTCTTGGCGACTCTTTTGGCCGTTGCCCTGCCGCGGCTCGAGCGTCGCCCAGCGCGGGATGTTTCGACCTCCACCCTGGCAGCGTCGCCACCGGCGGCACAGCGGGTTGGGCGGCTGCGGGTCGAGGCAGCTCCATGGGCTGAGATCCTATCTATCACCGATGCCGAAGGGCGTGCCATCCCCATGGCCGAGGCCGCCTACACCCCCGTCGAGCTGGTGCTCGCCGAGGGTAGCTACTCCCTCCTGCTCAGCCATCCCGCGGTGCCGCAGCCCCGTCGAGTGTCGGTGCAGGTGCCGATGGCCGGCAGCGTCGAGATCGACGAACAGATGATGGAAGAGACCCTCGAAGCTTACTTCCAGCGGCAGGGGCTCAGCGATGATCTCGAGGGGGCGGGTTCTTGAGGCGTCTCGTCAGCCTATTCCCCGTCAGCCTATTCCGCGTCGGACTTTACCTCGGCATCGGCTTGCTCTGGCTCGGACTTGCCGTGCCCACGGTCTGGGCCGACGCCGAAGAATCCTTCAAGGAAGGCATCGAGGCCGTCGACCTCGAGCGCTGGCGCGAAGCGGAAGGACATTTCCGCCAGGCGGTGGCCGCCAACGGACAAGAGTCGGATCGCAGGATTTTCATTTCAGGGGCCTTTTCCCGTCCCTATTTGCCCCACTTCTACCTCGGCTGGGCTCTCTTTCAGCAGGGTCCAGATGCCTGCGAAGCGGCCCTCGAGGCCTGGGATGTGTCCGAGTCCCAAGCGGTGGTGGTCTCCTTCCGACGCCTGCATCAGGATCTGTTGAAGGGCAGGACATCCTGTCGACGGGTGCTCCTGCCGAAGACGGCGGCGCAGATTGGTGGCCGTTTGTCCGACCTCGAGTCCCTGATGCTGCGGCTCGATGGGTCCCCGGATGCTCTTCGCCAGCGGCGGGCGACGGAGGACGCCCTGGCGACGGCTCGGCAACGTTTGCAGGCCAGCTTGGCGGCGGAGGATCTGGCGGCGGTGCGGCTCGCCGGCCAGGTGGTAGAGGAGCAGCTGAAGCGCCTCGAGGTTTGGTTGGAAGAGGCCGTAGCCCGGGCCAGCCAAGAGCAAGCGCTGACCAGCACGCAGGCTAGAGAGGCGCTGGCGGCAGCCGAGCGCTTCGAACGTCAGCTGCTCGGTCGACTGGCCGACCCGGGGCTCGTCGAACGTCGGAACCGTCTGCCGGATCCCGGCCTGGCCCAAGACTTGCAGCAACGTTTGGACGGACTGCGTCGCCGTCTCGGGGTGGCCACCGAGCCGATTCAATTGGAATCTCTCCGCGCCGAGGCCGCTGCGATCGGCGCTGAGCTGGTGGCCCTGGTGGGACGCTATGACCAGCTGCTCGCCGAGCCGGTGACGGAGATTGCGCCAGCGGCCCAAGAGGCGCAAGTCGAGCCGCCGTCGGCCGGCGCGCCGCCGCCACCGGCGTCGACCAGTCCAGGCATGGGCCCTTCGGTGGATTCACTTACGGTTTCAACCGCCGATGCAGCCTTGGCCAGCCTCTTGAAGAGCAGCGCCGAGCTCCTGCAATGGCTGCGGGACTCCGGTCTGACGGGGCGCCTCTTGCAATTGCAATCCGACCGCCTACAAGCCCTGTCGGCCGTCGCCGGCAACGGCGTTGAAGCAGGTGACGAAGGTGAGGCGTTGAAGGCTCGTCTCAGGGCATCGCACGGGGCTCTGCAATTGCTGGCGGCGGGCCAAGCCTTGGTGCAGGGTGATGCCCTGGGCTGTCTGCGGGTGCTCGGCATGGGGCCCCTGGAGGAGGAGAGTTGGCAAGTACAAGGGCATCTCTTCGCCGCCGCGGCACACTTTGTGCTCTACCGACGCAGCGATGGACGAGACGCGGAGCAATGGCGCGCTGCGACCTCGGCCAGGGATCGCTGCCTGCGGCTGCGTCCCGAGCTGGTTCCCGACAGGACCTTCTTTTCGCCCGCCTTCCAAGCCTTCTTTTTAGAGGGTGCTCAGAACCGGTAGACCATCGACAGCAGTCCGGCCTCGCCCCGGTCCGAGTGCTGGCCGGCGATGTCGATCTGAAAGCTTTCCATGACCACGGTACCGAGGCCCGCCGTGTAGACGGTGGCGTCGGAATCGATGGTCCGGATGCCGTCGTGGTCGGGATCCTCATAGGCACCCAGGCGTAGGGTGAGGGGGGTGCGACCGGAGCGCAGGAAGGTGGCGTATTCGAGACCTGCGTGCAGCGCCACGATGTCGTCGATGGGCTCGAATTGATCACCGACCCCAGGACCGGCATTGGGATTGGCGGCCGGGGCGATGGAAAGATCCGAGTAGGTAATGGCGTTGGCATCGACGGCGAGCCGCAATTTGTCGGTGATGCGCCAGGCCAAACCAAGCCCTAAGAAATCTGGCACCTTGAGGCGCTGGTTGGTGCGCAGCTGGTTGGCCGGCCGGCAGCGGAAGTCGGGGGAGGGGTTGAGGTCGATGCAGCCAAAAGACTCACTGAAGCCCTCGACATCGAATTGCCCTCCGTCCTTGTAGACCAGCCCGACGGTGAAGCGTCCTTTGGGATTGACCAGGACGCCGACGTTGAACGTCACATCCCAATCTTGATCGTCGAACAATTCTCGCAAGACTTGTTGGTCGGCGATGCCGAGGGCTTCGACATCCTCCAGGCTGGCGCCCGGTGCCAGTTGTTCGAGCTCAAAGTCCGCCTGGTAGTCAACCCTCGAATCCAACAGGGAATCCAAGCTCAGTTGGCTGAGCCTGACGGAGAACCCCACCGACAGGTGATCGCCCGCTTCGAAGGCTCCCGAGACACCCACCGTATCCAGTTGGAGGTCGATCTCTTGACGGGTCTGGTAGAGGTCGAGCAGGGAATCGTCGAAGGCCTGGAACGTATTGACGTCGGAGAGGTCCACCGACCGTTGGTAGAAGAAGGAGAAGGTGTAGCCCTTGAAGGGTCGGACATAGCTGGCGAAGCTCACCTCGGACACCTCATCCTCGAAACGGATTTGGGTGTCGGTGGCAAAGGCGTTGCCGATGGTTTGCCTGGGACGCAGGGGCGGCTCGAAGGTACGAAAGCGATTCAGCGCATCCAAAGAGGTGACGGCGTTGAGGTCTAGGGTCGTCATCTGGGGGCTGGAATAGCGTCCGTGCAGCGAGAATTCGGGACGGCTGAGCTTGGTCAGGCCGGCGGGGTTGGCTTCCGACGCCGTGGCGTCATCGGCCAAGGCGATGAAGGTTCCGCCCATGCCCAGGGAGCGGGCCCCCGGTGGTCCGAAGTCGAACGGCACGATGGCGAAACCACTGATCGGCGGCAGCTCCCGGTCGACCGGTGGCTGCATTTGAGCCAACATCGCCGCCGGCAAGGCCAGGGCGACGACGAGGTGGATGAACGACGTCTTCAGTGACAAGGGAATCTCCTGAAAAAGGTGGCCGAGGCGGGACTAGCCTTCGGATCAGCGGATGGGGCCGGTTATGGGGACACCGTCATGGGGACACCGTCAAGGACGCACCGTCAGGCCTACACCGTCAGGGGCACACGGCCAGGGCTTCGATGTCGGTAATGGCCTCAGCCGCGCGACCGACGGCGTTGTCATATTGTCGTACGGTGCCGGTGTGGGTATCGCGCACTGAAAGCCGGAATCCGAGGTTGGTCGTCGACGCGGCAAAAAACCAGTAGTGGCTATTGACGCTACAGCCGTCGACGATCTTGGCCAGCATCTCCCAGTTGTCGCCATCGAAGAACCAGAAGAGACCGGAATCGTCGGACCGCAGCGGGGCCGTGCGACCGGCCCCGCTGCTGCCGTTGAAATCTTCCCACGAGACGGAAATCTCAAAACGGCCACCATTCAAGCAAAGCCGTTCGGAACCTTCGACGCAAGGGGTGGTGTCACCGGTCTTGAGGCTCATGGGTTTGGTGAAGTTGCCGGCCAACCGAGCCGAAGCCGCCGTTGCCTCCAGCCCGCCGGCCGAGGTGAGGGCGCTGAGCTCGGCGGGGTCGGCGCCAACCCCCGGGTCTGCGCCGCAGGTGGCGAAGGCGGCGCTATCGGTGATCGCCGGCGCCGAGACGCCGAGGGGGTTGAAGTAGGTCTTGACGATGCCGGAGGACGTATCGGTCACCCGCAGGGTGTATTCGACGTTGGTGGTGGCGGCGGCGAAGACCCAGAATCTTTGGTTGACGCCACAGCCGTCCAGCACTTTGACCAGCATTTCCCAGTTCTGGTCTCGGAAGAACCAGAAGAGGCCGGAATCGTCGGTACCCTGGCTGACCCGCGTTGCATCGCCGTGCACTCCGTCGAAACCCAGCCAGTCCACCTCGACGCGGAAGCGCCCTTGATTGAGACATAGGGTGGTGTCATCGCTGAGGCAGGGTCCGGGATCTTCGGCGAAGGTGGTGGCGGTGACCTCGTCGGTGTAGGTGGAGGCGCCTCGGCTGCCGCTGGCTCGGACCCTGAAGGTGTAGCTGGTCTGGGGGGTCAGACCGTCGATGACCACCGATTCGCTATCCGCCGACACGGTTCGCAGCACGGCAAACTCAGCTGCGTTGCTGCGTCCTTCTATCTCGTAGCGCTCTTCGAGGATGGCGTTGTCGACCCAACGCAGCTCGATGGCCTCCGCCGACAGGGTGAGGGCGGTCAAGCCGTAGGGCGGCCGCTCACCGCTGGTCATGGTCATGGCGATGTTGCTGTAGGCGGAACCCCCCGAGACGTTGACGGCCCGTACTCGGTACTCATAGGAGGTCGCAGAATCGAGGCCCAGGCTGCGGAATTGCGTCAGGTTGGCGCCCACCGTAGCAAGGCGCTCGAAGTCCCCGGTGCTGCGTCGCTCGATCTCGAAAGCCGACTCATTGTTGGATAGGTCCTGCCATTGCAGCGTCACCTCGTCGTGGGAGACGGCCGAGATTTCGAGCCCGGCAGGGGCCGTCGGTGGAGGCACATTAGAGCTCTGGTTAGTCAACGGTACGCCGGCGCAGTGACGAACGCCGCCGCGCTCCAGCCAGAAGTGTTGGCAGTCTTGGTCGTAGGAGCTGCGCCCCACATCGACCCGGTAGGCGCTGAGCAGGGCGTCATGAATCGATACCAGCTCGCCCTTGCGCAGTAGCGAGAAGTGAACGTGGGGCCCCGAGGCATCACCGCGGCAAAGGGCTTGCCGTTGCGAGCTCGCGTAGTTGCCCAAACGCTGGTCCTGGCGCACAAAAGCGCCGTCGTTGACCACCACATTGTCCAGTTGGTAGTAGGACGTCGACCAGCCACCTGTGGCGATGATCTCGACAAAACACCGCGAATGTACCACCACGGTGCCGGAGGTGGCCGCCACCACCCAGTTACCGCTGGTATTGGCGCCCCAGGAGGTCCAGTCACGGGAGAAGTCGATGGACGATTTTGGCCCCGGATCTTGACCGAATTGGGTATGGGCGCCGTTGAAAAACCAGGCATCGCCGGTCGGGAACGGCAACTGCAACAAGGAGGCGGGGGGGGAGGTAGTTTTGGGGTCGGTCAGATTACTGCGTCCCTGGGCCAAGGGCGCCAAGCTGGGGAAGATGCGCTGAAAGCTGCGGTGGAATTCCACCAGCTGGGCCTCGGTACCGAGCAAGGAGCGCAGGGCTTGGCTGGCCGCCGTCGGCTGGCGTAACAGATCCGAGGTGCCGGAGTTTGCATAGAAGCTGCGGGCCAGACGACGCAAGACATCGTCGGTCTGGCCGTCGAAAGTATTGTTGCTCGATAGGTTGCCGAAGGGACGTCGCAGGTCCCCGGAGCTCGGCGTCTCCGTGCTCACCAGGCCGGTCTGCGTTTCGATCAAGGCCAGGGTGATGCGGGGGCTGACGGTGGAGTAGGCGCTCCAATGGGTGATCAGCTCTCGGTACGGTTGAAGCCAGGGGGCTTCGGCAGCCAGATAAGCGGCCAGGTTGAAGCCGCCCGTCTTCTCTTCAGAGGAGTAGACGAAGCGGGAGTTGTGAACCGCCAAGTCGGGAGGCGTCGCGGCGGCAGCGACCAAGGACGGAAGCGTCCAAGCGAGCAGGCAAAGAAGGGCTTGATATCGAGCCGCACTGCCACCGGGACATTTTCGGGAGACCGGGCCACTAGAGGTTTGCCGCTGCGCCGAGGGCACCGGGCGGGTAGACTTGGCCCGCACCCATTGCACGAACACATTACGCATACAAACCAGTATACCAGCAACATCCATGGTGACCAGGATGGAGGTGGCTGCGTGGCGTCCGTTGTGCTTCGGTGGGGTGTGCCATCTGTGGTCAGTGGGGTTTGCTATGTTGGGACGCCAGCGCCAGGGCCCGCTGCCAATCCTCCTGGCTGGCAAAGAAGGAGCGCATGAGCCAAAGGAATTGTCGCGGCGTGCGATAGAGCAACAGGAAGTCGTCGGTCGCCCGGTAGCCGACAATGCTGGACCACGGCAAGCGGATGCCACGCTCCTCCTGTTGCCAGCGCAGCCCTTCGTCGCTCAGGCTGCCGTGGATCTCTACTTGCAGAATCGGGTCCGAGCGCCAAGCCTTGCGGGCTCCGATCTTGGGCGCCATGGCGACGGCGACGCCAATGGCCACAACGATGAGCACTTGTAGGATCCTGAACGGCTGATCGAAGCTCAGGGGCCAGAGTCGCCACAGCAGAATACCGACGCCGACAAATACCAGAAATGGGGTCGCCTTGAGCATCTTCGGCCAAATGAGCTGTGCCATGCTCATGTATTGCTCTTCGGTCAGCTGGCCGCGGAAGGGAACGTCTGTCATCTCGGCTCGTCCTGTGGAGTTGGGAGGGTCGGATCGGCAGCACGCCCCGGACCCCTTGTCGAGGGCCGTGCAGCGGGCCGAGGCTACCACGGGTCGGCAGGACCTCCGAGCCCCGACCATGCTGGGATCTCCGGCCGGTCGCCGGGGCGACTTGCATTACAATCTTCCAATGTCCTTCACTTCCATCCAAAAGATTCGCTTCGACGATGTCGACGGCGCCGGCATCGTGTACTACCCGCAATTCTTCCATCTCTGCCACGCGGCCTTCGAGGACTTCTTCGATACTGCGGCACCCATTTCCTATCCCGAGCTGATCACCGGGCGTCGCCTGGGGTTCCCCACCGTCGCCCTTGAAAGTGAGTTCACAGCGCCTCTGGAATATGGTGACGTGGCGGTGGTCGAGCTGGTGGTGGAACGGGTTGGCAGGACCTCGGTCAGCTTCCGCTACCTCATCCGTCGCAAACGGGATGGGGCGCGCTGCTTCGAGGCCCACATCACCACCGTCTTGATCAATCTCGATAGTCGCAAACCGGTGGCGATCCCGCAGGAGCTGCGATCCATTTTCGAGGGTTCGTTGACCCCCAACGTCGGGACGTCCGAAGCTGGGACAGAAGATTCCAGAGGGGAGGAATTCTGACGATGGCGACTTCGAGCCCAGCCCGCATCGAGTATCTAAAGGTGGAAAACTATAGGGCCCTGCGATCCGTAGAGCTCAAGGGCCTAACCGGTCTGACGGTGCTTCTCGGCCCCAATGGTAGTGGCAAATCGACTATTTTCGACGCCTTCAGTTTCCTTTCCGAGTGCTTCAACTTCGGGCTGCGTCATGCTTGGGATCGGCGCGGACGAGCGAGGGAGCTGCGGACCCGAGGCCAAGACGGACCGGTCGTCTTCCAGATCAAGTATCGAGAGAAACGCTCCTTGCCTTTGATCACCTATCACTTGGCGATCAACGAGACGTCGCAAGGACCCATTGTCGAAGAGGAGTGGCTGCGGTGGAAGCGGGGCCGCTACGGTGCCCCCTTCAGATTCTTGGACTACCGCAACGGTGCAGGGCAGGCGGTGAGCGGCGAGATGCCCGATGAGGATGACGAACGCATCGAGATACCTTTGCGCTCTCCAGATCTCATCGCCGTCAACACGCTTGGACAGTTTGCCGAGCATCCTCGGGTTGCGGCCCTGAGGGAATTCATTACCGATTGGTATGTCTCCTACCTTTCAGTCGACGCGACACGCAGTCAGCCGGATGCTGGGCCCCAAGAACGTCTATCCAAGACCGGTGACAATCTCGCCAATGTCATTCAGTATCTCGAAGAGCAGCATCCTGAACGCTTGGCCTTGGTCTTCAAAAAACTGTCAGAACGGGTGCCCAGACTGGAGAAAGTTCTTGCCGAGCCGATGCCGGACGGTCGCCTGCTGTTGAGGCTCAAGGACCTACCCTTCGAGCAACCGGTGTTGTCTCGCTTCGCCTCCGATGGAACGCTGAAAATGTTGGCCTACTTGGTCATGCTCTACGACCCCAAGCCGCCCCGATTCATCGGTATCGAAGAGCCCGAGAATTTCCTGCATCCAAGGTTGCTACCGGAGCTGGCAGAAGAGTGTAGAGCTGCGACTCAGAGCTCTCAGCTCATGGTGACGACCCACTCTCCATTCCTGCTGAACAGCATGACGCCGGACGAAGTGCGTGTGTTGTATCGCGATGAGACTGGATTCACGAGAGCCGTTCGAGCGTCTGAGATCCAAGGCATCCGAGAGTTCGTGGAAGCGGGTGCGAGTATGGGGCAACTTTGGCTCGAAGGCCGATTTGGCCTTGGGGACCCACTGGTCAATGGCGGGTCCCCGCAGCGGGGATTGGTGTTTTGACGGGTATCCATCTCGAAGTGATGGTCGAGGAACCTTCGGCGGAAGCTTTTTTCCGGGCGCTCATTCCCCGTTTCTGGGGCGATATTTCGTTTCAAGTGTATCCCTTTCAGGGCAAAAACGATCTCCTGAAAAATCTTCCGTTACGCTTGCGGGGATACTCCAAGTGGCTTCCATCCAACTGCCGGATTCTTGTTGTTGTCGACCGTGATCAAGACGATTGTGTGGCGCTCAAAGACGAGTTGGACGAAGCTGCCCTGCGAGCAGGGTTGGTCACCAAGACGACAGCAGGCACGGGGCCTTTCCAGGTAATCAACCGGATCGCAGTGGAGGAGCTCGAATCTTGGTATTTCGGTGACTGGGAAGCCGTACGTTTCGCCTATCCGAAAGTTCCGTCTTCGATTCCGCAAAAGGCCCGCTACCGAGATCCCGATGCCATCGAGGGAGGGACCTGGGAAGCATTGGAACGTATCTTCCAACGGGCGGGATACTTTATCGGTGGGCTTCGCAAGGTTGAGCTAGCGAGGACCCTCGGCCCTCTCATCTACGGTGAGCGCAATCGGTCCGGCAGCTTTCAGGCACTCTGTGAAGCTTTGAATTCTGTCTCTCGTGGTTCCTCTGATTCTAGCCCAATCTAACGCCTTGCCTCCTCGCCCGCCGCCGCAGCCCCATGGCATTGGCGATGTCGCTCGGCGATGAATTGCTCGACCTGCGAGGTCATTTGGTGGTCGCCTTGGCTCAAGGTGAGGACGATCCGGCGATGCCCTTGCTTGGGAACCACCGCCAACCGGCTGGCGACTCCCGCCTCTTGCAGGCTCTTGTGCAGCACCTTGGCTTGGTGCCGCAGGCTGGGATACTCGTCGGCGGCGTAGAACACCAGGAAGGGCGGGTCGTCGGCGTCGAGATGGTGCACGACGGAGGCTTCCTCCTGCCAATCCTCCGAACCGCCTTTTTCCTGGACCTTGTCCTTCTGGCCGCCATCTCGTGCCGCGTCGTCGGCCAGGTCGAAGCGGGCCCGGTAGATGTCCTTCTCGGCTCCCAAACGATAGGTTTCTTCATCCGCCAGGTCGTAACCGGCCCCCGAGACGGCGACCACACCGCACAGCGGCAGCTCGTCCCCCAACTCCACCCAGGGCCAGTCGGCGACGGCGGCGAAGGCGGCCAACTGCCCGCCGGCGGAGTGACCGGAGAGGAACATACCTTGGGGATCGCCACCGTGCTGGCGCACCGCACGGCGAATGCGCACCACCGCCCGCGAGACGTCACGAACCTGCTGACGCCAAGTGAATTCCGGCTGCAATCGGTAGTTGATGACCGCCACGCCGATACCGCGGGAGGCATAGTAGGCGCCGATGTTGCCGTAGATCTCGAAGCCACCGGCCCGCAAGCTCTTGTCCCCTTCCGTCCAGCCGCCACCGTGCACAAAGACTAGCGTCGGCCAGCCCTGGCCCTTCGGCAAATAGAGATCGAAGCGGTGTTTGGTGGGGTGGGGATCGTCCTCGACGTAGGGGATGTCCACCAGCACCCGTTGGGGGTCGAAGGGGGTCGGCTCGAAGATCCAATGCATGCCTACCCACTGTAGCGAGCCGCAGGCGGAGAGGAAGATCAGGAACGCACCGCAAGCCACGACGCGAAGCGTGGTGGCGACCGGGCATGGACTTTGGGTCTCGCGGCTTGGGTTGATCGGCATCGAGTCGGGTCCTAGAAGATTGTCGTCTGTTGGGTTACTGGAGGTGGGTTGCTGTACCATGTCCACCTTACACCCTATAATCGCCTCCCCGGAACCATTGACGATTGCATTGCGGTGGGTCACCATCGACAACCAGGAGCAAGCAGATGACAGAGCGTTTCAAGGCCAAACTGATCAGTGGCGGTCACAAGGGCACCGAGGCCGAGTTTGGCCGCAACGCGGAGCGCTGGGGCCTTCACGAGCTGACGCTGTCCTACGAGGGACATCGCATGGAGCGTAGCAAAAACGTCGAAGTCTTGGACGACGCCGCGCTGGCCCAGGGTGACGTCAGCATGGAGATTGTCTTCGCCAAGCTCGGCCGCCGCTTTGCACGCGGCAAGGGCATTCGGCGGGTCATCCAATCGATGTTCCACCTGGTCAAACGTGGCGATCACCTCTTCGCCGTCGGTTGGATCCAGCCGGACGACACGGTCAAGGGTGGTACCGGCTGGGGCGTTGAGCTGGCCAAGTTCTTCAATCGCCACCTCAGCGTCTTCGATCAGGAAAAAGAAGCGTGGTTCGATTGGAACGGCCAGAGCTGGGAGCCCTCCGAGCCGGTCATTCCCGAGCGCACCTTTTCCGCCACCGGCACCCGTACCCTGACAGCGGCGGGCGCGGCGGCCATCGAGGCGCTGTTCCAGAGGTCCTTCGGCTCTCCCGACTGAGCGTTGCCTTGCTGACCGAGCATGGCGCTCGATCGGCGGTCCGGGCTCGATCCCCATGGGGCGTGTTAGCATGCCCCATAGTTCTCGTCTTGCCCATCCTCGGATTCGCCTTCGGGCTCAGGGAGATCGCATGCGCCAGTGGCAGCTGTGGCTCACCATCGTCGTGCTGTCGACGGCGGGGCCCCTGATCGCCGCCCCTCCGTCCCCGTCCCATCCAGAAGTCGTGGTGGCCATTCTCGACGACGGCATCGCGGCCCGCCAAGCTTCCCTCGAGCCACTTTTCAGAGAAGAGTTGCTGGCCCTCACCGAGGGTGAGATCGAGGTGCGCTTCAAGGTGTTTTCCGGCCAATGGCAGCTGGAGACGACCCGGAGGGCCCTGCAACGGGCCTACGATGATCCCGAGGTGGACATGGTGCTGGTCACCGGCTTGACGGCCAACCAGTTGGTGGCCCAGGAGACGAGCTTCGCCAAGCCCACGTTCTTGCCTTTGGTCTTCGATGCGGCGCTCTTGGCCCTGCCGCGGCAAGGCCAGGGGAGTGGCATCACCCATCTCAGCTATCTAGCTGACGAAATGGACTTCTTCGATCACCTGGCTGCATTCCATGAGGTCGTACCCTTTCGTCGAGTCGGCTTGCTGGTCGATGCCTTCATTCTGAAGGTTTCCGCAGATGTCGTCCGTTCGACGTTGGCGGTGGGCTCGCGTCTCGATGTGGAAATCGTGCCCATCGCCTACGAGGATCCAGAGGGGGATTTGCTATCCCTCATCCCGAGCCACGTGGAGGCGATCATGGTCGGCGGCCTGGAGCGTCTCTCGGAAGCTGCCATCGACCGATTGGTGGAGGGCCTGGCAAAGCGTCGGCTGCCGAGCTTCAGCCTAGCGGGGGACAGCTTCGTGCGTCGTGGCCTGCTGGCCAGTGCCACCTCCGACGCCGACTGGCAACGGCTGGCTCGCCGCACGGCCCTCAACATGCAAGCGGTGATGTTGGGTGAGGAAGCGGCCCGCCAGCCGGTGGACTTTCGCAGCAAACGCCGTCTCTATGTGAATCTTCAAACGGCCCAGATCCTCGACGTGTGGCCCACCTACGATGTGTTGGTGGAGGCGGTTCTGGTGGATGACGATCCCGGGGCCGGGGGGTTGGGTTGGGATATCGCGCAGGTGGCCGAAGAGGCGGTGCGCATCAATCAAGAGCTGTTGGCGCAACAGTTGGCGACCGATGCGGGGGCCCTCGAAGTCCGCTTGGCGCGGACGCGTCTGTTGCCCCAGATCAGCGCCGATCTGAGCTGGACTGAGCTCGACGGCGGCAGCCCTTCGGTGGCCGCAGGGGCCATCGCCAAGCGCTCCACCGACGCCGCCCTGACCTTGAGCCAAGTGGTTTGGTCGGAGCCGATTCTGGCGGATCGCGACATCCAGCAGCATCTGCAGGCGGGTCGCGAGGCCGAGCTCGAGCGCTTTCGCCTCGATACCTTGCAGGCGGCAACGGTGACCTTCCTCGACATCCTGCGGGCCGATACCCAAGTGCGCGTCCAGAGGGACAATCTGGAGCGTATCCGCGCCAACCTGGAGCTGGCCCGCGACCGGGTGCGCGTCGGCTCCTCGAGTCGGGCCGATGTCTACCGTTGGCAGCGGGAGCTGGCCACTGCCCGACAAACATCCATCGACGCCTACACCCAACGCACGGTGGCCCGGGAGGCTCTCAATCGTCTGTTGCATCGGCCCTTGACGGAGCCTTTCATCGTCGTCATGCCGAGTCTCGACGATCCCTACCTGCTGATGTCGGAGGGCGGGTTGCGGGAAACCATCGACAATCCCAAGAGTTTCCGCCGGTTGACCGAGCTGCAGATCCAACGGGGGCTGGAGAGATCTCCGGAGCTGGCCTCTCTGAAGGCCTCCGTCGCCGCTTTGAAACGGCAACGGCTGTCCCTCGAGCGGCAGTTCTTCTCACCCACCGTGTCCCTACAAGGGCAGCTCAGTTACGTCCTCGAGGAGCAGCGGATCTCGGGGATCTCGCAACAAGGGGAAAGCGATGCATCGTTGGCGGTGGTGGCCTCGTTGCCCTTGTTTACGGGGGGATCCCGCCGTCTCGACGGAGAGCAGCTCGAGGTGCAGATTCGGCAGCTGGAAGTACAGATCACCGCCCTGCGCGAGCGCATCGAGCAGGGCATCCGGAGCAACATGCACTTGGCCAATGCTTCCTACAACAACATCGCCCTGGCGCAACAGGCGGCCGAGGCGGCGGCCAAGAACCTCGAGCTGATCACCAGCTCCTATTCCCAGGGAGTGGTCAGCATTCTCGATCTCCTGGACGCCCAGAGCGCCGCCCTGCAATCGGAGGAATCGGCGGCCAACTCGGTGTTCGATTTCCTCATCGATTTGATGAATGCGCAGCGCGCCACAGGTGTCTTCGATTTTTTCCTGAGCGACCAGGAGCGGCAATTGGCGCTCCTCGAGCTGCAACGATTCTTGGCCAGCGAGGAGGACGAACGATGACCACCGGAGTGCGCGTCAGGATGAGGCTCCACGCCGTTTCGACCTGCCTGTTCTTGGCGGCTGGGTTGGCGGCGATGGGTTGTGGAGGCCCCGCCGTCGAGCGGCCCGAAACCCCGCTGCGATCGGTGCGCACCCTGACCGT
This sequence comes from Acidobacteriota bacterium, assembly GCA_029263315.1. Classification (GTDB taxonomy): domain Bacteria; phylum Acidobacteriota; class Thermoanaerobaculia; order Multivoradales; family J023; genus JAJCXR01. The sequence goes on from JAJCXR010000038.1 coordinate 207,595, forward strand.
GCAACCGACCACGGCCGGAAACTCACGGACCTTTACGGGCATCTCGCGCTCGAGCCTCGAGTCGCGGCTGAGCTTCAAAGTTTCGGGCACCCTGCAGGAGCTGCCCATCGAAGTGGGGGACACCCTCAAACGTGGCGACTTGGTGGGCCGTCTCGACGCCTCCCTCTATACCCTCGAAGCGCAGCGGGCCGAAGCCAGCCTGGTGCAAGCCCAGGCGGCGGAGCGCAATGCCCGCGCCGCCTACAATCGGATCAAGGGGCTCTACGCCGACAACAACGCCACCCGCAACGATCTCGATACCGCCCGAGCCAATGCCGAATCGGCCCAAGCGCAGGTCGACGCCGCCGCCAAGCAGCTGGAGCTGGCCCGCTTGAACGTTTCCTACACCATGCTGAGGGCGGCGACGGACTGTACCGTCGCCACCGTCGGGGTGGAGGTCAACGAGAATGTCGGGGTTGGCAATACCATCGCTACGGTCAATTGCGGCGATGAGCTGAAGGTCGAGATGTCGGTGCCGGAGAGCCTGATCGGTGGGGTGCGGCGCGACATGCCGGCGACGGTGATATTCGACGCCATCCCAGGTGTTGAGCTGGCGGCCAAAGTGAGCGAGGTGGGGGTGAGCTCCAGCGGCAGCGCTTTTCCGGTCACCGTAACCATCGAAGGCACCCATCCACGGATGCGCTCCGGGCTGGCGGCGGAGGTTCGGTTGCAGTTCGCCGAGCCCCGCAACCTGGACGAGCACGTTGCCGGGCGCCTGGCGGAAGAGCGATTCTTGGTGCCCCTGTCCTCCTTGGTTAAAGACGGCGAGGGGAGCTTTGTTTATGTGCTCGACGCCGCCGACGCCAGCGGGCAGGGCACGGTGCGGCGCCGACGAGTGACCTTGGGCGAGCTCACCGAGCAGGGTGTCGAGGTATTGGCCGGCTTGCGGCCCGGCGACCGGGTGATCACCGCCGGCACCTCGGTCATGCGCGACGGCCTGGTGGTGGCCGACAGCGGCGTCGACGACAACGCAGCGGCCGGTCAGTGAGGAGACGGCTTTGAACCTGACCCAGCTCGCCATCGACAAGAACCGCATTACCCTGGTGCTCGCCGGGCTCATGCTGGCGGCTGGCGCCCTGGCCTTCTTGAAGCTGCCCAAGGCGCAGGATCCGGGTTTCATCGTCCGTACGGTGGTCATCACGACGCGCTTTCCCGGGGCCAGCCCTGAGCGGGTCGAGCAGCTGGTCAGCGAAAAGATCGAAAGCAAAGCCCAAGAGATGCCGGAAGTGGATTTCATCTCCAGCGAGTCCCGCAGCGGCATTTCGATCGTCAAGGTCAACTTCCTCGAAAGCTATAAGGAGATGCGCCCCATCTTCGACGATCTGCGCCGCAAGGTGGCGGATATCGAGGAAGATTTGCCGGCGGGCATCCGCGGACCGACGGTCAATGACGAGTTCGGCGATGTCTTCGGCAGCGTCTATTCCCTGACCGGCGATGGCTACAGCTATGCCGAGCTGGAGGAAGTGGCAAAGGAGATCCGGGACCGCCTGCTCAAGGTGCCGGAAATCGCCAAGGTCTCCATCCACGGCCAACAGGACGAAGAGGTCTTCGTCGAGTACGACAACGGTCGCCTTGCCGAGCTCGGGCTGTCGCCGCAACAGCTGACCGCTATCCTGGGGACTGTCAACATCGTTTCCGGCGGCGGCGACATCGTCAGCGGCCGGGAGCGCATCGTCCTCGAGCCCACCGGCAACTTTGAATCGATGGAAGAGCTGCGGCGCACGGTCATTCAGCTACCCAGCGGTGGCGTCGTCTATTTGGGTGACATCGCCGATGTCTATCGCGCCTATCAAGATCCGCCGAGCAGCGTTGCCCGGGTCAACGGCGAACGCAACCTGGTGCTGGCCATCTCCATGCGGCAGGGCGGCGACATCACCTACCTGGGGGAGATCCTAGACCATCTGGTACCGCAGATCGAGGCTTCCTATCCCCTCGGCATCGCGCTGCACAAGGTGTGGTTTCAAGCGGAGCTGGTACAGGCCAGCATCGACGACTTCGTCGGCAATCTGTTGCAGGCCATCGGCATCGTCGTCCTGGTGATGATTGTTTTCTTGGGATTGCGTACCGGCCTGGTGGTGGCGACCCTCATTCCCGGGGCCATGATCATCACCTTCTACGCCATGCAGGTCTTCGGCATCACGATCAATCAGGTGTCCTTGGCGGCTTTGATCATTGCCCTCGGCCTGCTGGTCGACAACGCCATCGTCATTGTCGAGTCGGTGTTGGTCAAGCGGGAGGCCGGGATGGGTGCCGTCGAAGCGGCCGCCAAGTCCGGTGGTGAGCTGTTGATGCCGCTGCTCATCTCCTCCCTGACCACCGCCGCCGCCTTCATGCCCATCGCCTTGGCGGAGTCGGCCGTGGGGGAGTACACCGCCGACATTTTCTACGTCGTCACCCTGACCCTGCTCATTTCCTGGCTGCTGGCCATGACCTTCATTCCCATGCTCACCACCGTGACTTTGAAGGTCGAGCCGAAAGGCAATAGCGTCGAAGAAACCTTCGAAGGACGTTGGTATCGCCTCTACCGAGGGTCTCTGCTGTGGGCCCTGCGCCATCGCCTGCTGTTTCTGCTCGGCGTCGTCGGGGTTTTTATTTTGGCCTTGGTGGGTCTGGGCCGGGTGCCGCAAGTCTTTATCGCGCCTTCTGAGGATCCGGTGTTCACCGCCAAGCTGGAGATGCCCCTAGGCACCTCCATCGAGGCCAGCCAGGAGGTCATGGCCGACATCGATCGCTACTTGCAGCAAACCTTCTACCGGCCGGAGCAGGGGGAGCCATTGCTGCTCAACTGGTTGACCTTCATCGGTGATGGTGGACCGCGTTTCACCCTGTCGTTGGATCCGCCGAGCAGCAACGCCGCCAATACCTTCCTCATCGCCAGGACGGTGGACGGCCAGGTGGTGGATGAGGTGATGAGCGATTTGCGGTCCTATATCCGGCGCCAGCATCCGGACATGCAGAGTCAGATCTCCCGCTTGGAAAACGGACCGTCGGTGGGTTATCCGATCCAGATCCGTGTCTTCGGGCCGGACATCGACACCCTATATGAGATGTCGGGCCAGATTTCAGATTTCCTCTATCAGCAACCGGAGGTGACCGCGGTCAAGAACACCTGGGGATTGCGCACCAAGAAGCTGATGGTCGAGGTGGATCAAGAGCGCGCCAGGGCCGCCGGGGTGAGCAGCGAAGATGTGGCCTTTTCCTTGAAGACCAGCCTCAGCGGCATCGAGATGACCCAATACCGCGAGGGCGACAAACTCATTCCGGTGACCTTGAGGTCCGTCGCCGCCGACCGTCAGGATATAGGCAAGCTGGATGGTTTGAGCATCTACTCCCAGTCCACCGGCGAGACGGTGCCCTTGAAGCAGGTGGCGGACGTGCGGCTGGCCTTTGAGCCGGGCATCGTCGAGCGGCGCGACCGCGAGCGCACCATGACCTTGAAAGTGAGCTTGCAACCGGGGGTCACCGCCGCCGAGATCAACGCCAGCTTGTCGCCGTGGCTGGCCCAGCTTCCCTGGCCGGCGGAGCACGGCTACGAGGAAGGGGGCGAAGCGGAGATGTCCAATGAAGCCAACGCCTCCATCGTCGCCAAGCTGCCCATCGCCGGCATGCTCATCGTGCTGCTCTTGGTGGCCCAGTTCAACTCCCTGCGTCGTCCGGCGATCATCCTGGCCACCATCCCCTTAGGTTTGATCGGCATTACCTTCGGCTTGCTGGTGGCGCGTTCATCCTTCGGCTTTTTCACCCTGCTGGGAGTCATTTCCTTATCGGGCATCATCATCAACAACGCCATCGTCTTGATCGATCGCATCAAGATCGAGATCGAAGAGCTGGGTAAGGGGGCGGCCGCCGCCATCGTCGATGCTTGCCAGCAGCGCCTCCGGCCCATCCTGCTGACCACCGCCACCACCGTGCTGGGCATGATGCCCCTGTGGCTCAGCGGAACGGCGATGTTCCGTCCCATGGCGGTGACCATCATCTTCGGTCTGGCCTTCGCCACCATGTTGACCCTGTTGGTGGTACCGGTGCTCTACGCTCTGATGTTTCGTGTTCAGTTCTCCAAACAGGATGAAGAGCCGTCGTCGACCTCCGCCAGCTCGAAGCGGTAGCCGACATCGCGGATGGTGCGAATCAGGGTGGGCCGACGGGGATTGGGCTCGATCTTGCTTCTCAAGGTGGTGATGCAGCGGTCGACGCTGCGGGTGGTGACCAGAATGTCGTTGCCCCAGACGGAACGCAGGATCTCGTCGCGGGTCAAGGCGCGCCCGGCCTGGCGCACAAAAACCTCCAACAGGCGGAACTCCTTGGGCGACAGGGCCACCTCCTCACCGCTGCGGAACAGCCGGTGCGAGCGTAGATCGAGCTTGCAGTCGCCGAAGCTGTAGACCTCCGGCGGCGGCGTGACGTGGCGCCGCCGCAGAAAGGCTCTGCAACGGGCCAGGAGCTCGAGGATGCTGAAGGGTTTGGTCATGTAGTCGTCGGCCCCGAGGTTGAGACCGCGCACGATGTCTTCTTCCTGTCCCTTGGCGGTGAGCATGATGATCGGCATGTCCAGCTCGGCAAGGCGAATCCGTCGGCATATCTCGAAGCCGTTCAGCTTGGGCAGCATGATGTCGAGCACCACGAGGTCCGGCTTTCGGGCGAGGGCCAGCTCCAAGCCCGACCCACCGTCGACAGCCGTCAGCACGCGGTAGTCCCGCAGGGCGAAGTTGTCCTTCAAGCCGCGCAGCAGCGCCGGATCGTCTTCGATGATCAAGATCTGCTGATTGTTCGTGCTGTTCATGCTGATTCCTCCCGTGGCTCGTCGATTCCTGCCGCTGCGGCCGGCAAACGTACCGTGAACGTGCTTCCCTCGCCCAATCGGCTGTCGACGGTCACCGAGCCGCCGTGGGCGTCGACGATGAGCTTGACGATGCTCAACCCCAGGCCGCAGCCACCACCCACCCGGGACAGGCTGTCATCCGCCTGATAGAAGCGGTCGAAGATGCGGGCCGCCTGCCAGGGCGACATGCCAATGCCGTTGTCCTGCACCGCCAAGCAGACCCGGCCGTCGTCGAGCCGGGCCCTTAGCAGGATCTGCTTGTTGTCCTCGGTGTATTTGAACGCATTGTCGAGCAGATTGAGCAGCACCATCACCATCGCATCCCGGTCGACGACGATGGCCGGCAAGTCCGCTGCGACGTCCACCTCCAGTTGGCAGTCGGCGCCGCAAAAACGCTCGTCGACGGCTGCGACGACGTCTTCGATCACCGTCGCCGGAACCAAGGTCTGTCGGTCGAAGCTCTGACGCCGCTGATCCATGCGAGAGAAGGTGAGGAAGTTGTCCACCAAGCGTGAGAGCCGGGTGTTTTCTTGCGCGATCAGCTGCAAGTACTCGTGCACCCTCACCGAGTCATCGATACCGGATTCGAGCAGCGTATCGACCAACAGGCGCATCGAAGCCAAAGGGGTCTTGAGCTCGTGGGAGACGGTGGACAGCAGGTCATTCTTGAGCTGCGTCAGCTTGAGCTGCCGTCCGACGGTGCGGGCCACCAAGGAGACGAGAAAGACGAGCAGCCCGACCACCAGGACACCGGTCAGCAGGTAGGCGGAAATCCGTTGCCGGGCGGCGGTGGCGAGCAGGGTCTGATCCTCGGGGTGCAGGACCAACCGCCAGCCTTGCAGATAGCCACCGGCTGGCACGGTGACGGCGAAGGGCTCGTCGGGCGCGGCTCCGGGCGGATAAATATCGACGGTGGTGTTTTGCGGCAAGCCTTGACCTGCGATCAACACCCGGAGCTCCTCGAGCAGCCGCCCTTGCTCGAAGAGGGCTACCACCCTGCCGTCCCTGGAGGCCAGGTGCCAGATTTCCGCCAGGCCGCTCGGCTGTAGCGTCGACCCCATGGCCGGGGGAGGGGCGGCCTCGAGGTAGCCCGCCGCCAAACGCTCGGCGGCAAGGGTGTCAAAGCTCAGCCGGGGCATTGGATGGGTGACGGCGTCACCGATTTCTGAGCCCAGCTGGCGCATCAAGAAAAGACGCTGGGCCGACGGCAAGGTGGGGCCGTCATAGTCGCTGAGGCGTCGACCCAAGGCGGCGAAGACCGTCTGGAACGTTGCGTCGGAGCCGTCGGCGATCAGTTGCAAGGCCCGCAACTGGGCATTGGGCACGATGTGGCGACCTCGGCCGTCGACCGCATCCTCAACCTCGGGACGGGCGAGCCGATCGACCAAAATCGCCAGGGCCTCCGGTTTGCGGTCCGCCTGGACCAGGCATCGAGCCTGCGCTTGCAGCGCCCGGCCCGCCAGGTTCGGGTCCGTCGCCTCGGCGGCGATGACGCCATAGCTCTCAGCCGCTTTAGCACTTTGGCCCGCGTGCTCCAGGCGCTCGGCCCGCCGCCAACGGATCGTCGGCGGCGACCCATCGAGCTCGCTGCTGGCTGCGGCTGTCGGGTAAGCCAGGTGCCCGTCGAGGTCGAAGACAATGACGCTGTCCGCCAAACCAGCCCGGACCCGATCGGCGAACAGGCGAGGCGCGGTCGTCTCATCGTTCTGCACATCGAGCTGGCTGGACTTGCTCTGCCAAAAGCGCTCCACATCCCCTTGCAGGGCGAGGAGCTGAGACTGGTAGACGTCGTTCAGTTTTTGGCGCACCGCCAGCCGTTCATTGCCCATGGCCTGGGTCATAAACCACAGGACACCGACGGTGGGGACCAGCACCACGACCAGCAGAAGCACGAGAACAGACCACGACATGGCATCGTGGTCTGTCGGCCGTTGTAGGCGGCGAAGCATCACCGGGCTCTACTGTAGAGGGCTCGACTTGGCCCGCAAGCTCTCGGTGATGGCGTCGAAAGTGGCACGCTGCTCCTCGAAACGCTCCGCCGGTGTACGGAAGATGAGCTCGAGGCGTAGATCGTCCGTCACCGTGTAGATACGGTACTGCACCCACGACGCGTCGTTCTTCTGGTAGGTGCCGACAAAACTGATGGCGTCGCGTCCGTCGATGGTCCGTTCCGTCCAGCTTTCCTGGCGTAGCTCGAAGTCCTGGAAGCGCCGTTTGGCCCCCGCCAGCTCCCGCTGGGCCGTCTCTTCGAGGGTGGGGCAACGGCCAGGGGGGCAGCGGTCCACTTCGATGGCGCTGATCGCCGCCGCTGCGGGATCGAGGAAGCGAACCATCGCCTTGTCAGTCCTGGGGCGATAGGTATGGGAGAGCCAATCGGTGGGCAGGGTGCCGGAGAGTCCGAAGTCCTGCAGGGCGAAGGATACCGGAGCGCCCGGCTCGGTCCGACCGATGCTGGCCAGCTTGATGGTGACCCCCTCCGCCTGGACCTTGACCGGGTAACGCTCCGGGCCGGTGGAGATCCACAGGGTTTGCCCGATGTCGAGGGCCACCTTGAAGCATTCGAAGTCGCCCGCCGGCACGCGGCACTGTTCCGTGCCCTTGACTTTCAAACCCACCTCGATGGCCTTGCCGGTCCAGATCGGTAGGTAATGGAGCTGCGCTTCGTAGCCCACCTCCAACGGCAGCATGCGGGTGTGGTGCATGGACTGATCGTTGTCATAGACCGGATACTCGAAATCGAGGAAGGTGTCGCCGCCGTCGGCGGTGAGGGTCACCCCGTCGGGCCCGTAGACGGCATCGGCGTGTCCGAGGATACCGTGGCGAATGCTGCTGCGGAGCGGACGCTGTGTCGCCGCCTCCACCAGGGTACGGCTGACGCCGTAGTTGTCCGCCTGGTTGAAGCCAAAGCGCCGGATTTGAAGCTGCCATGCCTCGATACCGTCCACCGTCGTGGACTGCGCCATCAGGAAGAGGGAGCCCAGCACTTTGCCCGTCGGCAAGCTCATCTCGTAGGTCAGGAATTCCCCATCCGTCCAAGGGACGGGGGCTAGATCAACCTCCGGTTGCACCGACGCCAGCTGTGCCTGCGCCTGGCTCACCAGGGCCTCCTGCTCCGGAAAGTCTGCGATCAGCCGGTCCCAGGCTGCCCTAGCGGCTGCGTCGTCCCCCCGTTTTGCATGGCACATCCCCAAGCGGAATTGCGCCTGCGCCACATGGCCGCGGTTGGCTTCGTCCGCCTCGACAATGTGGGTGTAGATGTCGATGGCGGCCGGCAGATCGCCCACCGTTTCTTCCGTGTAGATGGCCTTTTCCAACAGTTCGGTGGTGGACAGCTCGGCGGTGGGCTGCGCAGTGATGGGCTGGGCCGCCGCAAGGATGAGGCCAAAGCTCAGCAGCAGGGCCAACAGGATGGGCAAGCGCTTCATGGTGTGTCGATCTTTCATACTTAAGTCTCCTTCGAGGTTGATTGGCGTCGGTGCGTTGCGCCCGAACGAGGGAGACAATACGTGGCCCATGTTACCGGCTTGTTACCGGTAGGTCCTGGTTTTGTCCGGGGGGGAGGCGGCTAAGCACGACGAAGGTGGCAACCAAACGCCGGACTAAGACGGATTAACCTACCGACGTCTGCGACATTCCACCAGTACTCCTTGGGCTTGACAGGTAGAAAGCTCTATCCTACGCTCCGTCGAAGCTCCAGATACCCATTGCCTGACGACACCGCGGACCCTCATCCCGATATCGAGGTCTCTATGCGCCTACGTTCCCTAGCTGTTCTCGGCCTGTTGGCGGGGCTGATGTTGCCCAGCCTTGCCATCGCCGTCCCTGCGACCCCAGCCGGAACCTCCCATCTTTGGATCGCCGACGGACCCCGCCTCTGGCAGCACACGACGGACGCACCCGCCGCCCTCAGCCTGGATTCCGAGCAGACGATCCAGGCCCTGGCCGCCGACCCTGAGCATGAACGCCTGTTCGTCGTCACGAACGAAAGCGTCATCGCCATCACCCTCGACGGCACCGTCGACGCCCAGTGGGCCCTGGACGATCCGTCGGCCGAGGACACCGTCCTGGCCCGAGCCGTGCTCCTGGACGGCTCCGTCTGGATCGCCCGTGGACGGCGCCTCGAAGCCTTCGGCGCCTATGGACAGGCGTTGCAGCAGCTCGAGCTCGAGGGGCCGGCGCTGGCAATGGACCTCGACAACAGCGCCTCGCGTCTGTGGTTGATGACGGCAAACGGCGTCGAGTTGCGGGACGCCATCGACGGTAGCTTGATTCGAACCCTCGGCTTGCCCGACGGCGCGGCACCGTCGCAGCTCGCTGTCCACGGGCCGACGAGCCGTGCTTGGCTGACTGTGAAAGTTGAAGGTCGAGATGAGCTGTGGCGTCTCGATCGGGACGGCGAGATACAACAACGTCACACCCTCGACGGCCCATTGCGCCGCCTCGCGGTGGACGCCACGGGCAACCTGTGGGCGCTCGGCGAGTCTCGCTTGCATCGTTTCCTCGGCGGCACACTGACCGAAACGACGGTGGAGCTAGAACCGCCTTCTCAAGACCGCACCTACCAACATCTGCAACCCCGCCGCGACGGCACCGTCTGGCTCAGTGACGGACGCTGGATCTCTCGTGTTGACACCAACGGCACCGTCCTCGAACGCCACGACTTTGGTCCACAGGCCGACATCGAAGCCTTGGCGCTCATCGAGACGGAAGAAGCCGACCCGACGCCACAGCTGACGATTCGCTTTCCCCACGAAGGCGAGATCGTCGACACGACGCGCCCGGCCATCGCCCTGGCGTTTGAGCACACCTTGGCCGTCGATGCGGCGTCGGTGCAGATCGACAGCCTTGGCCGCCAGCTCGGCGGTCAGTGCAGCCTCACCGAGGAGGGCGCCGTCTGCCTGCTCGGCGACGCGTTGCCGGAGGGAGAGGTGAGCCTGCAAGTCAGTGTCGCCGACGTCGAGGGCCATCGCTCATTGCCCAAGGAACGGTCGTTCATCGTCGATCCGAGCTTCGCCTTGAATGACGACGAACCCGGCACCGAGCCTGGCCGTTGGCGGCCCCGCCTGGACCCGGCACCCGGCGGCCCCGCCGGTGGCAGCAAGATGACCGACCCCGTCTACACGCCCGTCGCCTCGCCCCGCGGCATCCATCCCGAAAAGGTCTACCACGCCGCCTCCGACATCGACTTCGTTGATACCAGCTCCGGCAACTTGACGTTGCGCGTGCCGCTGGGCCAGGCCTACAGCGTCGGGCCACGCATCAGCTACCAATTTCAGTTGGTCTACAACTCCAATATCTGGGACCATGTGCAGATAGGCTGCCCGCCGTCCGGTTGCCCGAGCCCGCTGAAACCCCTCACCTTCGCCATGGCCAGCGCCAATCACAATGCCGGCTTCGGCTGGGAGATGCATTTTGGCCGTCTCTACGCCCCGGCACCTCCCGAGGAGATGGAAGCCTTCCAAAAGCAGCGCTGGCCCAACCGCGGTGCCGATGAGCCAGACTTGACCACCCGCTGGATGTGCGTCGCCCCCGACGGCGGCAGCCACACCTTGCACGCGTTGACTGGTCGCGATGTCGGCACAGAGAGCCAGCCGGTGCGCTACTCCAAGGACGGCTCGTTCCCATCGACCCGGCCACCAACCGTCTCGAAGGCAACAACGACATCGTGCACGACGCTTCCGGCCAGATGCTCGAGGTCGGCCCGTACTCAGGCGGCTTGCCGAGATTCGAAATGGAGTACGACGCCCAAGGCATGCAAACCCGCTTCATTTCCAGGCTACCCGGCGCAGAAGCCGATTACCGCTACCTCTACGGCCCCGGCGACCGACGGCTGGTCACCTTCGACACCACCACCGGCGAAAGGGTGTTCAAACTACACGGCCAAGGCGATGAGGTACTGCGCGAATACAGCGTCAACGGCTGGGGCCCGCAAGCGACGGCCTTCCAGTTGGTGCCGGGCACCTGCGCCGGGGCCGAGACCTTGCCGCCGAGGGAAGAGTGCACGGTGGGGATTCGCTTCCTGCCGCAAGCCCCCGGCCCCAGCGAAGCCCGGATCACGGTGCGCCACAACGGTGTCGGCGGAGAGCTCCAGCTGAGCTTGAGCGGCCGTGGGATAGAA
>JAJCXR010000039.1 GCA_029263315.1 Acidobacteriota bacterium
AAGTCGGTCGCCGACACCCTCCGCGACTGGCTCCGAGAGCGTGGGGCTCATCCCGCCGACCCCCTCTTCCCCAATGCTCGGGGCGGACCACTGAGCCGGGATGGCGTCGAGTACCTGCTCGCCAAACATGTCGCCGTGGCCAGTAAGCAGTGCCCGTCCTTGGCCTCCAAGCGCATCTCGCCCCATGTCCTCCGCCACACCACCGCCATGGATCTACTCCACCATGGGGTGGATAGCACTGTCATCGCGCTCTGGCTTGGTCACGAATCGGTGGAGACTACTCAAGTTTACCTCCACGCTGACCTGAAGTTGAAGGAGGAGGCCCTCGCCAAAACGGCACCCTTGGAGGTACCACCTGGGCGCTATCGCCCCGACGACGATCTACTGGCGTTCCTCGAGAGCCTCTGATTATGCCGAGTCGAACTGCCAGCGGAGGCCGCGATCCCCCGTTCTACCAATATCTTGCGGGATTCGCAAACCGAGGGCTCGGCATAATCCGGGACTCGGCATTACAGCAGTTATGCCGAACTCGGCATAACCGCGTTGGGGTGGTTGACCACCCTGGGCGTTCCTTGATGGCTTCCATTCATCAAACACGGGGACGGACAAACCGCCCTCGAAACCGCGTCAAAGGAGCACCCCATGGACAACACCACCGCAACCACCCCGAACTTTGAATTCTTCCAAGGAACCCTCAGTGAGAGCAGCACCCGCCCTCAGATCACCGTCCGCCGGGGCGGCCTGATGGTCATCACCCGTGCCGCCGTCGACATGTTGGGCGACGCGGTGACCCATGTGCAACTGGCCTACGACGGCAAGACCGGCACCGTCGGCATTCGGACCGCCACCGAAGACACCGCAGGCGCCTACCGGCTCCGCACCCAGCCGAAGGGGCCGTCCCGACTGGTGAGCGGCAAGCGGTTCTTCCAACACCATGGCTTGACCGTCGACAAGGCTCACACCTACACCGCCGAAACCTTCGGCAACGGCATCGTCGGCTTCCGGTTGACGGCCGTTGAGGCGACCGAACCCGCCGCCGATGCGACCCCGGCACCCGCCAAGAAAGCTGCTCCCCGCAAGATCAAGACCGCGGCTTGATGTCCGCTAAATCGTCCACCGCCCCTCCAGTGCTCGACCGGCCGGGAGGGGCTTTCCTTTTTTCAGAGCCCACAACCCACGAAGGAGATTCGAATGTCACGACGCAACCGCTACGAGCTCAACTATGCCCGCATCCAGGCTCTGCTACGACGGCCCCTGGTTCAACTGCAACCCGAGGACGTGATCCGGCTCAAGACCGAAGGCTTCATGGACCTCACCTGCGAAGTCCTCCTGTCCTGCGAACAGACGGGCGCTACGGTCCTGTCGATGTGCCACTACTTTGAGCAAAATGGGGACCTCTGCCAGGATCCCGAGATGACGATCCGCCTGTTCCATCCCGGCTCGACGGCCGATCGAGTCATGACGCCGTCCACCGGCTCGAACTGGGGACGTGCTGACGCAACGACCTACCAGCAATCCATCCCACCGATCTACCGGGTCGTGTATCCGGCCCCTGGACGCTACCGTCCCGGCCTGCGCAAGGAGCTGAACGCCTTCCTGGTTCAGTGGCTCAAAAATCTCAAGGCGCAGGGCCACCGGCCTCAGAATTCCGACGACTGATCCCCGCTCGCTCCGTCTCTCCTATCCCTGTGGCAAGCCCTTCCAGGCCGGTCCCCGGGGATTTTCTTCGCCACGCCATAACCCAGCTGCCCGCCGCCGATGGAAGCTCGTCAGAGGGCCGTCCTAGAGCCTGGGAGCAGGCGAATCACGTCCCGCCCGTTCGTCCCTATCCCCCAGGATGTCATCCACTCGATACCTCATCGGCGTCACCGTAATTCTATTTCCGAGATTCCAAAGGGTATGTTGTTTATGGCCCCCGACAAGCCCGATGAACGATATGACAGGAGTGAAGCTCCAAGAGAGAACTTTGTGCCAGCCGATCCATCAGACTGAAAAATGAGATTGATAGTATGTGGTACCTTTGGCAGAAATTGGGAGATGAAGTCATCTACTCTATATGGATGTCTACTCTCTCCCTTGGGGAATTGACGTATCCCTCCGAAGCGAACTAGACGCCATTCTGCCCCGACGTTGTCAATTAGGACAGCTTCAGAATCGCCATCGAGCGCGAGGTAGAGAGGTTTTTCCCTCGTCGAGGTTATCTCCAACGAAAGTTGCAGTTTCTTGCCCGTACGATCCTTCGTGATGGAGATGATTTTGACGGCAATATCTTGCCCCTTGTAGGAGGGGGCTGGAGTGGGCGATTCGGTGGGTTGAGAAGTGACGTTGGTAGTCCGCCTGGGCCCCACAGACTCTCCAACGGCGATCGCCAGCATCTCATCAATCGCCATGGTCCGGGGCAGATCTCCCCGTGAGGCACACGTAATCGATGCCGTCTCCGTCGATAGTGCTTTCACGGTCATTCGGATTCGTTTCTCAAGCGTCAGAACGTTGCCGGTGATGATGATGTCGAGCCCTGCAAACTCTCCAAGTTGCTTCGTCGTCTCGGCGCTGACCAGACCGCTTGAGGAGAGCTTGTGCTCTTCGAGAATTGTACTGAGGTGCCCTCGGTCGATTACCTCAAATCCATGCTGCCGGGAAAGCACTACCAGTTCCGTTGACAGCTCTTCCGCGATCCAACGCCCAAGTTCATTGGCCTGGCCTTGCAAATCTGTAAAGTCCATCGTGCCGATCCGAAGTGTTGAGCCTGTTTCCAGGCAACTTGCTATCTCCGTGCCAACCCGTGACAGCTCCGCGTCATAGCTGGCGGCGTCCTCCTGAGCGACAGCCGGAACAGACAGGATAACTATCGACAGGATTGTGGAGACAAGAAGCACCGCCGGCCTAGAACTGTCCCGAGGCAAAAAACTAGTGAGCATCATCGACATCAAACCACTCCTTACTATTCGCTTGAATCAACTTTCTACTTGCAGTTTCAATAGCCTGCTCATCGTCAAACCCTGCACCGGAAGAACGAATTCGAAGCTGGTGGCTCTGGCTTCCACTTTCGGCAGCGCGGATTCCGTTCAACGTCACATCGCAGGATCTCATCTCAGTCTTGACGGGATTAGCAGCACAGCTAGACGCAATCGTACCGACAATGAGGACGCTTGCTTTCGTGAAGAACCCGGACTCAGCCAGCACCTGAACGTCGCCGCCTTTGGCTTTGACAAATCGATCTGACCCTGAAAACTCAGGATCGAAAGCGTGTCGGAGAATCCTAAGATGCGCCGCTTCCTGTTCAAGTCCTGCTTGAACAGCATCTGCTGCAATTTGATCGGTCCGACTGCTTGGACTATCGGATGCAATCGAAAAGCTCACACCGCTTGCAGCGTTTGCCGTCTGATCTCTTCGTTCTCGGCGATCTATCGGCAATGGCTCAGATGATGATGACGTGCGTACTTGACGTGCTGCAGAGGTAGCAGGTGGTGGAGGACTGTCCGGGATGGACCTGCTGGACGAGCGCTCCATACGTTCCGGTTGTTCGTATTCTCGCTTCTTTTCCTGCGACGTATCTGGCCCGCTCACTTCATGAGGAGGGATCTCTGATGTCCGCTGTCGGGGTTCCACCGGAATGGCATCCAAGACAGCGAAGTCTTGTGCTTTTGGAGCCTCTTGCCTCGGGTTTGATAGTTCCGGAGTTGGTTCGGAGGAATTCTGCTCTGAAGTCAGCTGCCCGATAGCGACCAGCATTCCGGGAACAGCAATTAGCAGACTTAGAAGGGCAACACCCCTACCAGTGCCAATTCCGGTCCACAGCCCCCCAAGCCATGAAGAAGAGCTTTTCGAGTTCGACCTCATCTACAACCTCCCAATTTCTGATTCTAGAGCCAGCCGAATCATTGTACTTGATTCCCGGATGAGGAAACGGGATCGCGCAAGCCACTCTCGCGGTGAGAGCTAATGATGCTCTATTCGGGTCTCCGAACCAGCGCTTCAGTGCCACTCAGATGAGAACTAATCGGATCGGGAAGGGCAATTTGTTGCCCCACCCGTTAATTTAAGAGCGAACATTCCGCCGACGTTTTGCGAGGAATCCGCCGTCTGCTGGTTGACCATCCGTCGTGGAACCACTTACTAGTATCTATGCCGGGCGGGAAGCACCGCCCAAAACACTGAAAACAGGAGGTTTGACCATGTGCGACACCGACCCCGCCGACCTGATCGAATTCGCAACCCGCTGGGCCGCCCTGGGAAACGCCATCACCGAACAGGTGGCAAGAGTGATCGACAATCCCGACTGCGGCAGCTGCTGGAACGAAGGAACTGAGAACGGCGTCAA
>JAJCXR010000040.1 GCA_029263315.1 Acidobacteriota bacterium
CCGTGCCCGCGGGGATTGACCCCGTCAGTTTGGCGGATTGCAGCAGCAGCTACAGGTGTCCCCGTGCCCGCGGGGATTGACCCGTGGCCTTCAAGACGTCGTACGCCACGGTAGCGGTGTCCCCGTGCCCGCGGGGATTGACCCGCATCAGCGGCGTTGCCTTCGAAGGTCTCGCGGGTGTCCCCGTGCCCGCGGGGATCGACCCCGAAGGTGCTAGTTAGCCCAGCAATCAAAGAGGGTGTCCCCGTGCCCGCGGGGATTGACCGCCGAGCACCTCCCCAAGCTTCTGCCTCTTTCCGGTGTCCCCGTGCCCGCGGGGATTGACCGCCGAGCACCTCCCCAAGCTTCTGCCTCTTTCCGGTGTCCCCGTGCCCGCGGGGATTGACCGTTTGTCGAGCGCTTCATGCCCGGCGCCTTCAAGGTGTCCCCGTGCCCGCGGGGATTGACCGCATAAAAGGTCAGGTTGCGAAATTGCGCAACGGGTGTCCCCGTGCCCGCGGGGATTGACCCCGGGCGCCGCGCCGCCCAGGAGACCATCATGAGGTGTCCCCGTGCCCGCGGGGATTGACCCGCCGCGCCGGCGTTTGGCGACATTATCGACGCGGTATCCCCGTGCCCGCGGGGATTGACCGCACTCCGACGCCGCCGCCTCCCAGCATTCCTGGGTGTCCCCGTGCCCGCGGGGATTGACCCTGAGGGCCGGCGCTCCCGCCTCTTCCGGTAGAGGTGTCCCCGTGCCCGCGGGGATTGACCCTTTGCACATACGGCGAGGCGAGTCGCTCGGCGGGTGTCCCCGTGCCCGCGGGGATTGACCCCTCAAGGCGTCCAGCTTGGAGGCCTCCGCCGCGGTGTCCCCGTGCCCGCGGGGATTGACCCCCGCATTCGACTGTCCAGGACCTCCGGACGACGGTGTCCCCGTGCCCGCGGGGATTGACCCGCGCGGTTTGAGTCGATGTCGGACGAGGCACAGGTGTCCCCGTGCCCGCGGGGATTGACCCCGAAGAAGAGTGTGAAGACTGCGGCGGGCGCGGGTGTCCCCGTGCCCGCGGGGATTGACCCTCTGGGATCATAAGCCGGCGGCAGTGTCCGCCGGTGTCCCCGTGCCCGCGGGGATTGACCCCGGTTGGTTCTTCATCGCGGGGCGCACAGCGCGGTGTCCCCGTGCCCGCGGGGATTGACCGTCGCGGACCAAGGGCGAGCAGCCGTAGACAGAGGTGTCCCCGTGCCCGCGGGGATTGACCCTTGGTACGGGCCAAGGGGCTGTCGCCGCGCTTGGTGTCCCCGTGCCCGCGGGGATTGACCCGAGGCGTCGAAGCCCTGACCGGCTATTCGGCGGGTGTCCCCGTGCCCGCGGGGATTGACCTGGTCGCATCAGTGCCCGCGTTGTGATGGACCAGGTGTCCCCGTGCCCGCGGGGATTGACCGCGAGCCGCCGTGGCGTGCTCGACCTTTGAAGGGGTGTCCCCGTGCCCGCGGGGATTGACCCGGCTCGAATCGGACCTGAAGTCCTGGCGTCGAGGTGTCCCCGTGCCCGCGGGGATTGACCGCACCCGGAAGATCAGAGAAAGTCGCAAGACGAGGTGTCCCCGTGCCCGCGGGGATTGACCTGTCCTCCGGCGACATCTGCTTTGGCTCTGGATCGTGTCCCCGTGCCCGCGGGGTCGGCCACTAGAGATCGACGCCGTCCTGGAAAGCGATACATCTGAGGAGCGACGCCAACCAAGGCCAGAGCGCGCCTCGACCCCGCCTGGTGCACCCCTCCGGAGCGCTGCGCTCCCGGGTCGGGCGGACCCGGCTACGAACACCGGCCCCTCCAGGACCACAGAGATTTTTTCTCTTTCTTTGACCCTGAAAAGGGTACTCACTATGAGACCAGGGTCAGGAGCGTAGCGACGCCACCCTGGGAGCTTGTCCCCTGGTCATCATCGGACATGCGCCGCCACCGCGGTGTCCCCGTGCCCGCGGGGATTGACCTGTTCCGCATCGGTGGTATCGTCTTTTGAAGTGGTCCCTCCGCGCCCCCGGGCATTGACCTCTTCAGTGCCTTCTCAGATTCATTCAGACCATGGTTTCCCCGTGCCCGCGGGGATTGACCCTGAGGAAAGACCCATGGCAGAAAAACATTCATACCAAGGAGCGATGGGTGATCGACGCCCCTTAGCGGCTCGTGATCTCGTCCGCGCCAGGATCTATGCCAGCGAGGCCGAGGTGATCCACGACGCTCTGCGCCACCTCCTCCGCGCCCGACCAGATGTCAAGATCCGCCTCGCTGTACATCGCTACCAAAGCGAAGAAATCTCACTGGGCCGAGCCGCCGAGTTGGCGGGCGTCAGCTGGGATCAGATGCGGGAAATTCTTCTCGAGAAAGGCATCCAACCCCGGTTGGGCCCAGAGACAGTGGACGAAGCTAAGGCCGAAGCTCAAGGTCTGAGAGACTTCTTCGCTTCTCGGAAATGAGCTTCAGGAACGCTGCAGACTCGCCGCACAGTGACCGCCTCAGAGATCGACGGACAGGTCCTCCGTTGATCCTGGATGGGTTTCGATGGCCAGGCGGTGATAGTGCAATCTACCCAAGAAATGGCTATTGAGGGTCTCGCCATCGACTTGTCTAACAGCAAGACTCTCGCCGATACCGTTGCCGTAGACACTGCTGAGCGCATGATCGGAGCAGGCGTGAACGAGATAGCCTGCCGGTTGCACCGCCAGGTGCGTCGGCTCGAATTGGACTTTGGCGGAGAGTAGAACCTGTATATGGGGTGCTGGGCCAGGGGAAGCGCCGAGATAGCCGATGTCGTGATCGGCACAAATCTCCATTCCAAAACGAAGATCGCCGACCTGGAACCGATCATTGTGGTTACCGCCGTCACCGCCGGGCATGAAGACGACAAACCCTTCGTCACTTTCGTCCTTGAACACTTCATGGAAATTGGCTCGTTTGTGGTACCGCCCGATTTCCCGTCCACCATGGAAAGCATAGGCGGTATTGCGGGCCAACTGGCACCGATCTGGATCCTCCTCGATATTCTTTTGGACCTGCGTCAGAGCTCTCTTGGTCAACGCTTGAACGACGCGCTGGCGATGACTCACAGCCTCCTCACGTTCTTCAAATTCTTTCAACTTCTGCGGACCCGCGGGCATCTTGTTGATTGACCGATGGACGAAATCCGGCGCTTGGTGCATCTGCGCCCGGGTGTCGATCTCCATCCGGCGAGCAAACTTGTCGAAGCGTGAAGACCTGTCGCTGCGTAACATGGGCTTTTTCCAGGCGATGGAACCGGGCACCATGATCATCAGCGGAAATTCTCCGCTCAAGACTTGAAGGCTCCGCACTAGGCCCTGTTTATCCTCCTCGGAAATCAAGTGCTGGCGATCCGAGTAGGCGAAGAGATATTCAGGGGCGGTGAACAACACGTACATGAGTTGCAGCCGATCTTTATCGGGACCGGACCGCCATTTCTTCGTGCCGATGGCATAGGCCTCCGCGGCGACCTTGCCGAGCAGTCCGAGGCGATCAAAGAGGGACATCTTGGCAACGGCATTGGCAGCGTTGCCGTCGGCAAGGATCTCAGTGTCGATGGACCAGATGATGGAATGGACGATGATTCGCAAAGACGCTGTTCCTCCTTCGGGTGTAACTACCTCCTGTCACCGCCACGACAAACGTCTCAGGTCGATGACTGTGCCCGCTCTTCAACGGCTAACAGCCCATCTCAGGTCGGTGCTTGTGGCGCCCACCGAAGGGTGCATTGCAAGCCTTCGGCGGTGATCTCGTCGAGCAACATGAAATTGATTCGCTCGTCGGTGCGCCAGCTCGGGTCACGTTCTCAGCAATCGGCTGAGATACCACGCTCGCTCGCGACAGCCCAGAGCCAAGGCGCGCCTTGATCTCGAGAACCCATTATGAAATTCGACAATGTCATTATTTTCTCGATCGAAACCACTCGAGCCAACAACATCGAAATCGTTGCTTCCACAAAGGCGCTAGCTGCCAAGAGCCGCGGCAAGGGGCGCCGAGTCAATGTCGTGACCCTTCTCAAGAAAAGCAGCTCAAGCTCCAGCAAGTTCAAGATTTCGCCCGAAGAAGGCGGTGTCGATCTGATAAGAGAGCCCCGTGTCGGTGTCTACATCAACGGTCACCATGGCACGTACTCTAGTAAGACGCCCGATGCGATACACGCCTACCTGAGCAGGCTGCGCGGGGCGGAAGACTATGTCATCGGCCGGATCAACATCGTGATGTGCCGCTTCATGGATCATCATGATGCGCCTCGTCAGATTCTCGATGAGGAGACAGAAGCCGACACGGCGATCCATGAGCTGATCTTTGCTTTGAAACGCTATGGACAAACGCCTACCCTCGTCATCTACGCCAAGCCGATTTGGGTGTACAACGAATGGACTCACCAAACGATGCTGCGCAGTGGAATTGGCGTGCCGGCCCACATGCGAACCTTCGACGAACAGAATGTGGGTAGAAAGTTTTGGATGAACCCGCTCACCCGATTCGTCAAGAGCGACCAAGCAAGGGATCAATTCAAACTGCGATGGACTTATCATAGGGGCATTGGCTACCGCATCGAGCATGCTGCAATTGAAGAGATCCCTGACCACACCGAGACGGTGCCGATGCCCAACCTCAATCGCTTTGCTGCGCTGCCAATGCCGCCAATGATCGAGGAGGTCGTCCAAACCGTTCCAGTGAATCCTCGATGGCAGCGGGACGGCGAGGTAACCCACTGTCCTCAGTGTGCACAAGAGTTTAGTTTTTTCACCCGGCGCCATCACTGTCGAAAGTGCGGCAAAGTGGTTTGCAGTCGGTGTTCAGGCCATCGGCAAGTGGTCGAGCGCCCCGCGTCGTCCACCGGCGCCGCTTTGGCTACCTCGGGGGGCCGGGTTCGAGTCTGCAATGCCTGCTTCAGTGGATGAAGCGACGGCTGCTCGATAGTCCCTAAGGCACTTCCTGGCCAGCTGCTTGGTGCACATTTTCGGCAATGCGGTGACCTCTCGAAAGCCTTGAGGGGCCGCGTTCGCGAGGCTGGCGAGCAAGGAATGGTTTGTCCTTGTGGCAGCGGGAAAAATGCAACGGACGTGGATGCATCGGCGCTCAAATAGATCATCAGAATAACTAGGATGTCCGCCAAGCGGGTGTCCACAACCACCGTCTCTCCCCCCGGGCGTATCTCCTACGCTTCGTGGGCGCGGCCTGCCCAAGCCCTTCTCGCGTGGGCAGCCGTTCGCCAAAAAACTGCAATCAGTCACATTGGCAAGTGCCACCGGCACATTGGCCATCGGCACCACAATCGATACCAGAGATGCAACTGGCCCCCTGAGTGCATTCGCCGCTGCCGGTGGGACAGCCACCGGGGCAGGACTTGAAGGTCGAGCCGCAGCGCACCCAACCATCTCTGGGCACCGAGCAGTCGTGGTTGCCGCTGCTGCAACCGCCGAAGGCGCTCAACGACCAGCAAGTGATGGTGGAGCCATCCCAGCAGACGGCGGACGCAGAACAAGAGCCCGGTGCGATGCCGGCACTCGAGGGGATCTGTTGCACAGAATTGTCGCCGGTCAGATTCTCACAGCTCTCGGCGGCGTCTTGGAGAGATATTTCGGCTGGGTTCTCGGCAAGGTCGGCGGCGTCAAATGTTCCGGCCATCAGGGCAAAGGGCATGCAGAGGATCAGAATCGTCAAGACTGCGGCTTTCATTCTCTAGCTCCTTCTGTTGTTTGCTCATCCAAGTGCTCATGCACCCGCAACCCGCGGATGCAGGTTTGGCCTTGAGCTAGGTCCACCTGCATAGCGGAAGGTTTCTAGGCCTTCGTTTCATACTGCTGTCCCTTGCTCGAGTTGCCTCTTTTTGAGGTTGGGAATACTTTAATCTGATTCCGCTGGACGATGGGAAACTTTTTGTAAATCGCCTTGATTTTTTGCCTCGAAGAAGCAGCCAGACACGGAGTGTCGTCCCTCGAGATGAGGTGTCACCCTGCCAGGAAACCCCGAAGAGCGACGAAAGCAGCACATCGGCACGCTGTCGACAACGGCGGGGACCCGTCGCATCTCACACTCAAGGGGCACCCACCCCATGACGTGTGAGATATCAGAAGCTTTCTCGACAGCTAACAGGGGTAGCTCAGAGCCAACTCTAAGTTTGACTGACTTCAGCGAGATCACCATGCCGTTTACCTTCCCCCTGGCGACCAAGAAAGAAACCTGGATGGGGCAGGGCGCTCTATTTTCAGGAGGTCTGATCCCCTACTACGGGACAGGTAGCCTTGGGCTCTGCTTCGGACTCTCTGCAGTTTGGCTCAGCGGAGGAGCCCCTTGTCCCGCGCTAGCCACCCTGTTGGACAGCCCAAAGGCAGCAGAAATTCAAAAAGCGCTGGTCTTGGACCCCTCTAAGGAGCATATGGACTGGGCCGTCACTGACGCCTTTCCGGCCATGAATTTCCTCCAGAAGAGAAATTATGGCGGGAATAATTCCGCAACCGTACCGTCCAGTCATGTGATCTTGGATCTCTTGGGAATAACCGAAGATCGGCAGTTCATCATCTCTTTCTGGTTCAAGGAAAGCGCCCAAAGTCAAACCGCCGGACATGCAATAGCAGTCCAGCTGGGCTCCTTTGGCCGACTGATTATGGATCCGAATTACGGTGCAGGGACATATGCCTCCAATACAACTCTCTGCAACGATCTCCACCGTCTTCTCGCTTCCTATGTCCACGGTGGTGGATACGTCGAGGAGGTGGTGGTCTTGGAATTCGACTGCTGGAGTGAATTCCAGTGAGCTGGCCAATCACTAGGGTCTGGATCAACCCGTCGGTGGTCCCAAGGAATCAGTGGTACGCCTGATTAGCATTCACTATGCCTCTGCGCCGACCAACCGACCAACAGGTAACGACCAACAACAGGTGCCTGGCACCTAAGGGACCGGTCGTCAATCCGAACCGGCGACCAAAGGGGGCCTTTGCATGGGATAGACAAAGGGGGACGGGCAGTAGAAGTAGAAGACGGTCTGGCCACCCGGGCCGACCTTGCCCAACACCCCTCCATCGGAGTCAACGGGCAAAACCAAAGGAGATAGTCCATGGCGCTCTTGACGCAGGTGGAGCAGGCAGCCCTAGTCAGCAACCGTATGACGTTCGCCAACGTCCATGCCCAACACCCGATGGTCTTGTCGGCCGCTTGCTGGGCCTGGGCACTGCGGGGCACAAACCGGCCGGTAGATGCGGCTGACAGCGCCCCGACTCTCTACAGCAACAACAATCCGCGGCGAACGATTCTCGATATCGGCCGCAGAGGGGAAGTGGAATTCCGCACCGAGATGGACGTTACCGCCATCCCCACCGACGACATGGCAGTGGCCAACGCCATCGATCCGCTGAAAGAGGCCTGGAGCGACGCCTGCATAGACAATACAGACGAAGCACGTCGCGAGTTCATGCGACAAATGATGGCCGTCGCGGCGCGGGTCAACGGACTGCGACCCTCCACCCGGCAGACGGCGTATCGGCTCTACATGACGGTACCGCGGGACAATTGGTACCACTGGCAGCATTGGGGTATCGCCGTGCGGTGCAACGGACGGCTGGGCTTTGCCCAAACCGAGCCCAATGTCCGGCTCTATATCGGCGGCCAGGCGCTGGCCGAAGCTCATCTCCCCGACTACTTGAACACCTACATCTACCTGGATGCCCTGCACGACAACCACGTCAACGTCATCAAGAGCGCCCTGATGAAACCACCGCTGGGTGCGGCGTGGGCCGCCGACTCGACGAGAAACACTTGCTATGGCTGTCGTCGAGCCTTCGCCAGCGGACTGTTCACCTCGGGTAAGCACCACTGCCGCCGCTGCGGCAATATTTTCTGCGACCGCTGTAGCCAGAACAATACTCGGGGTATTCTCTACCGTTTACGCCGCAGGGGTGGTCCAGCCACCGACTACCATGCGGCCCGCATGTGCGACACCTGCGAGGGGCTCAATCAGAACAGATTCTGAGCGCATCTTCGGTCGCGGCTGGCTTCCACTGGCCGCAAGGCCTAAGAGGAAATCCCTTCCACCGAGGACAATCGACGCACCTTGCCCGGCGACAGGCCAAAAAACCTCTTGAACGTCCGGCAGAAGGCGGCTTCGCTTTGGTAACCCACGCCGCTGGCGAGCGCTGAGAGGGGCTCGGTGGTCTCCCGCAGCTGGATGCGGGCCAAGCGCATGCGCCATTGGGTGAGGTAGTGCATCACCGGCTGGCCCACCAGCTGGCTGAAGCGGGCCGAAAATGCCGAGCGCGACATGCCCACCTCCTGGGCCAGGGACGCCACCGTCCATGGCTGGGCGGGTTGGCGATGCATCAGATTGAGGGCACGGCCCACCTGGGCGTCCCGCAGGGCGGCAAGCCACCCATGATCGGCTCGGGGTGACGAATCGATCCACGAGCGAATCATCTGGATAACTAAGATATCCGCCAAGCGGGTGATCACCGTCTCGCCCCCCGGACGCAGCTCCCTCGCTTCGTGGGCGATGAACCGCAAGGTGCTGTGCAACCAGCTGCCCTCGTCGTCCCAAGTATCGATCTGCAACACCTTGGGTAGCTGAGCGATCAACTGCTCCGCCGCCACGTGGTCGAATTGCACCACGCCACAGGTCAAATGGGTAGGCTCGCCGCCGCCGCCATGCCGCATGACTTCATAACGTTCGCTGACCTTCTGAACTGGAATATCGAACAAGGGCTCCGGCTCGACGTCGAGCTCGCTGCGTATCAGGTGCCCGGCACCGTGGGGGACGAGGGCCAGGCTGCCCCGCTGTAGCAGACATGGCTCGGCCCCCTCCACCTCCAGCCAACAGCGGCCGCCGGTGACGATGTGGAACATCATGCACCCTTCGAAGGCCGGCAGATCGATTCCCCAAGGGGCGGTCAGCTCCGAGCGGCAATACAGGGTACCGGTGAGACGCAGGAGATGAAGGGTCTCGCCGAGGGGATCCATCGAGGTGGGGAGCTGTGGTGTGGCGCGTGGGGTGGTCGGTGACATCGCAGCCATCCTGCCACGTTCGGGGGGTATCGTCCACAATCATGGACGATCGGCATATCAACCGAGACGTTGTGCCATAGACTGTCTGCCTCCTCTTTCATAGGCTGGATTTGTCACCGGGGAGTGCCCCCGCCAGCCGAGTCCCAAACTACCCGCCGAGGAGATATCCCATGCAACAGTCCCCTATTCTCATCACCGGCGCCACCGGCAAAACCGGACGGCGCATCGTGCAACGTCTCGAAGCCCAAGGGCATCTGGTACGACGGGCCTCGCGCCAAGCGGCGATATCTTTTGACTGGAACGATGCCAGCACTTGGGACGCCGCTCTCCACGGTGTCGAGACCGCCTACCTCTGCTACTCCCCGGACTTGGCAGTCCCCGGGGCGACGGCGACGCTCAGCGCCTTCGTCGACAAGGCCATCCAGCAGGGTGTGCGGCGTATCGTCCTGCTCTCCGGTCGCGGCGAAGAGGAGGCCCAGCGATGCGAGCGGTTGATCCAACGGCCTGAGCTGCAGTGGACCGTGGTACGGGCCAGTTGGTTCAGCCAGAACTTCTCCGAGGGACCTTTTGTCGACATGGTCCTGAATGGCCATGTGGCCTTGCCGGCAGGCGGCGTCGAAGAGCCTTTCATCGATGCCGATGACATCGCCGATGTCGCCGTGGCGGCCCTCGTCGAGGACGGCCATGCCGGACAGATCTACGAAGTCACCGGATCTCGCCTGCTCACCTTCGCGCAAGCGGTGCGGGACATCGCCGAGGCCAGCGGACGGGACATCGACTACATACAAATTCCCACCGAAGCGTTCATCGCCGGGGCCGAATCAGCCGGCCTGCCACCCGACATCGTCTGGCTCATGGACTATCTTTTCACCACCGTCCTCGACGGCCGCAACGCCCACCTGGGGGACGGCGTCCGCCGTGCCCTGGGTCGTGAGCCCAAAGACTTCGCCGACTATGCCCGCCGCACCGTCGCCGCGGGGCAATGGAAAGAGGCGGCATGACCGGCGACGCTGGGGGTGGCATGGACCCGCTCATCGCCATCCTCAGCATCACGACGTTGCTCGGTGCCGCCCTGGTGGGCGGCATCTTCTTCGCCTTTTCCAGCTTCGTCATGCAGGCCCTGGCCAGGCGTCCCGTCGCCGAAGCCATGGCGGCCATGCAGTCGATCAACGTCGTGGTGCTCAACCCGTCTTTTCTTGGTGCCTTCCTCGGGACCGCTCTGTTGTCCATTGCGATGCTCGGCATCGCTTACCTCCACTGGGGACGCCCAACGGCAACTTACTTTCTGGCGGCAGCACTGCTCTACTTGCTGGGCACCTTCCTGGTAACCGGACTAGGCAATGTTCCCTTGAATGACCAACTGGCCGCCGTTGGCGTCGACGCTCCAGGCGCCGAGGAGCTATGGCAGCACTATCTCAACCGCTGGACCCTGTGGAACCATGTCCGCACCGCCGCCGCTCTGGCTGCGGCTCTGATGCACAGCTTGGGATTGCTGACCCTTTGCAAGATGTGAAAATGTCAACCGGGAGGCTACTGACAATCGAGAGTCCAGCGAACGCTTGGGCTGTCTTAAGGAAGGTCCCGGCTAGCAATCATCATCCTTTTTAGTCGCAACCGGGTCTATAGCAGTACAGAGGCCCTGCTACGGCTTCACAAAGCTACCGGAGGAGGTCTTTGCTATGGATACACGTGCTATAGATTTGCAAGTCGGCAACCCGCTGAATGATTGCCCCTTGGCAAAGCGCCTGCTGCGCTGGGCAAAAACCGAGGCCAGAGAACGATGACCCATCCATCCCTTCCTTACCTGCGGCTCCGCCTCACCGTCCGCCCGCTGCTGACCGGCGCGCCGTCACGACCTCGGTCAACCCAAGGCCGACCCATCCTCGACACCCGGGACAGCGAGCCCAATCGATGTCCCTTGCCGGCCACCCAGCTACGGCGGGTCCTCGGCAAGGCTTTGATCGACCTCTTCTGTCCCTTCGGTACGCCCCGCTGTCAGACAGCCCAAGGCTGCGCCCAAAAGCGGCAGTGCCCTTACGGCGTGCTCTTCGCCGCCAGCACCAGCCGTCGTCCACCCTTTGCCCTCTATCTCCTACCGACGGGACGCAGCAAGGGTTACCAGCAGGTGGACGTCACCCTCTACGGCGACAGCTGGCAGCTCTTTCCTTGGATGCTCGGTGGTCTGGCCCGTGCACTGGACGTCGGGGTAGGCAAACGGCGTCGGCGTTGGAGAATCGAAGAAGTCGCGCAGGTGGGACCAACCCTGCGATGGCTCTGCGGCGATGATCTGCGTCAACTGCCGGCCATCGTCGAGCCCAGTCGTCTGCTTTTGCCGTCGACGAGCCTGGCGCAGCCCAGCGTTCCCAAACAGGTGCCTGGCACCAAATACCAACCTCCCCAACAGGTGCCTGGCACCATCGCGGAGGGCACTCTCCAACAGGTCCCTGGCACCGCCTCGGTGAACGCTGGCACCGCGACGGTGAACGCTTGCCGAGCAAGCGACCCTCTCGAGGTGCGTTTGCTGAGCCCAATGCGTCTGCTGCACAATGGTCAACTGCTCTTCGGCGACGACCCTGTCCCCCTTACCATTCTCATCGCCCGAGCTCTGGACCGCCTGCGGGATCTCTACGGCGACGACGCTTGCCCGCTCCTGCAGGCGTCTGAACGGCAGAGCCTGGAAGCCGACGCCGCCGACGTCCCCATCGTGCGCTCACGAACTCGCTGGGTGGAGCAAAAGGACTATTCGGCGCGCTCCCGCTCGGAGCTTCTCTTGGGGGGCAAAATGGGACGGCTGGTCTATGGCCGGGGAGCCGGACGCTTCTTGCCGATCTTGAAAGCGGCAGAGATCCTGCAAGTGGGCAAGAACGTCACCGCAGGGTGTGGCCGCATCGCTGTGGCGCATTGAAGCGCGAATTTCATTCCGAGCAGCGCTCCAGTGCAGTTGATGAATAGCGCGCGCAGGTCGCTGTCGTCGGCAGGGGGCTTGGGACTATCGCGCTTTTTAGAATCGGAAGCTTTGGTCATCGGCTTCTTTCGCTGAGATTGCTGTCGCTATCGGATGCAATGGAAGTGTCGTTTGCTTGACGTTGAGACCACGGATTTGATCTCATCTGCTGGTATCCACCTGATCGGTATCGTTCATCGGATTCATCGTCCGCTTTTTTGGCGTCGGGAAGATCGATGATCTCGCGTGTCAGCTTGGGAAGCTGCAACCTGCACCGAGATCCTCGTTGGTACGCCGGCTCATCTGAGGAAGACCATGCTATTGCAAATGCTCTCCGGATCCTCGTCGTGCCCGTCTGACTCGCGGCCGCACGAGCTGGCGCCACGCGCACTTGTCTTCGTCGCCGTCCTGGCTTTTCTCGCCCCTCTGCAGACGGTCGAGGCTCAGCAGGAAGGGTTGGAATGCTCGGCCGAGCGCTCACAGCCGCTGGTAACCACCGATCCCGCGCTATGTGCGGACCTCGAGTCTGTGGTGCGAGAGCCGAGCGCCTTGCCGCTCGACGAATATCAGGCCAAGTTGGGTGATTTCCTGCGCAATTTCTGCCATCGCAATGCCGAGGCTGGCTGGAAACGCGATAAATACGTGCGTGACACCGGTCCCTACATCGCCAGTCTCGAGAACGGCGAGTGGGTGGGCCGCTATTACGGCACCCACGCGCCGGTGGTGATTTGGTACTCCTCGGAGATGATCGAATGGTTGCGCACCAATCGCCCGGTCGACGGTGAAGCGCCCGCCGAGCCGGCATTGATTCCCGACGGCACCATGATGATCAAGGAGATGTTTCCGCATCCGGCGGGGGAGTGCTCCAGCGTCGATCCTCTAAAGCTCTTGCCGACCAGCGGCGCCGCGGTCATGGTGCGCGATCTGGAAGCTTCCCACGATGGCTGGTTCTGGGGATGGTTCGGCTGGAGCGGTTGGGATCCGGACTGGCCGGCCGGGCCGGAGAATCGCCTACCGTACATGGGTTTCGGTC
The DNA here is from genome assembly GCA_029263315.1 of Acidobacteriota bacterium. Taxonomy (GTDB): domain Bacteria; phylum Acidobacteriota; class Thermoanaerobaculia; order Multivoradales; family J023; genus JAJCXR01. The sequence goes on from JAJCXR010000040.1 coordinate 12,997, forward strand.
AATATTGCATGAATTGTCATGCCTCGGCCGAAGACAATCTGACCTTCGCCAGCTTGAAGAACATCGAAGGCGAGCCGGGGGATCCGCTGGTCTTCTTGAGCCAAGACTTCTTCGACGCGCGCACCGTGCCCAGCCACCATCGCCTCGTAGCCTTGCCGACCGATGACGCGCCGCGTCTCGGCCAACCGCGCTTCGGCTACAACCCGGCCTTCACCGCCGAAGTGCCGGCTGAGATCAAGGCACCGACCTGGGAAACCGTGCCCATGATGCCGTCGGAGTCCTACGACAATAAATGGGTCGAAGCCGGCGGACCGACAGCGCGCGACGAATTCGTGACGTCGGACCAATGTCTCGGTTGCCACAACGCCGGTAGCACCGGCCTGCAATACAACATGACCGAGATCGACCGCGCCGATCCCACTCTGTTGCGCAATCTCTCGCCCTACGCCACCTGGAGGACTTCGCCCATGGGACTCGGTGGCCGCGATCCGATTTTCTATGCCCAATTGGCGAGTGAAACAGAGACCTTCCACCCCGAGGCCTCCGCCAAGGTCCAAGACATTTGCCTAGGCTGCCACGGCGTGCTCGGTCAGCGGCAATATCATGTAGATCAACAAGCTGTCGACGAGAGTGGCTATCGCGGCGATCAGGGCGGTCAGGACGACTGCTCGCCGTTCTTGCGCGAGTATGCCAACGCGGTGCCGTGGCCATCGGACAATCCGGACGTCCATCTGGCACCCTACGGCGCCCTGGCGCGCGATGGTATCTCCTGCACCTCTTGCCATCGCATGTTGGTGGGCAAAGGGCCGGAGGATCCGGCCATTTCACGGCCCGAGAACGCCTGCGTCAAAGAGCGCCAAGACTTTCTCAACCCCAAGAACACAGGCTTTGCCAAGACGTTCACCGGCAGCTTCCTCGTCGGCGCCCCCGATCGCTTGATCGGTCCGTTCGAAGATCCCAAGCAGAAACCCATGGACCACGCCATGGGCATCTTGCCGGAATTCGACAAGAGCATTCAAAGCTCAGAGGTCTGTGGCTCGTGTCACACGGTGCACCTGCCGGTCATGCGCGACGGCGACGTCCTCTCCTATACCTACGAGCAGACCACTTACCCTGAGTGGGCGTTCAGCGCCTACCGCACCGGCGAGACCGCCGACGGCACCGAGCTCGCTGGAGGCGCCGGCACGCTCGCCGAGTCGTGCCAGGGCTGTCATATGGCGAGCCAGAATGCCGCGGGCGAGCCATTTCGCAGCAAGATCGCGTCGATCCAGGAGCATACGAACTTTCCCGAGGCCGAGCACAATCTGCTACCCGCGGACATCGATCTCGAGATCCGCGAGGGCTTCGCGCGGCACACGCTCGTGGGTCTCAACATTTTCTTCATCAAGATGGCCCAGCAATTCCCCGACGTCATCGGCATTCGCACCCAAGATCCGATGATGGTATCCGCCGGTGTCGACCCGCTACTGCTCACCGAGCAAAAGATGCTCGATCAGGCGAGCGCAGAGACCGCCGAGCTCAGCGTTAGCGAGATTTCACTCGAAGGTGGCAAGCTGCGCACCAGAGTGCACGTGGATAGCAAAGTGGGGCATAAATTCCCTTCGGGTGTCGGCTTCCGTCGCGCCTTCATCGAGTTCCAGGTCAGAGACGCTGCCGGTGGCGTGCTGTGGGCCTCGGGGCGCAGTAGCGAAGCCGGCCTGTTGGTGGATGAAGATGACGAGCCGCTACCCGGCGAGCTGTGGTGGAAAGGCGATTGCTCGGGCTTGCGCCATCCCGATCAACTGGTCTATCAGCCCCATCATCAGAAGATCACACGTCAAGATCAGGCGCAGATCTACCAGGAGCTGGTGACGGCACCGGCCGATGTGCGCGATCCCCGGTGTGGTTCGAATCCGGTGCCTGGCGGGCACCTGACGACTAGCTTTCTGTCGATTTGTGGCCACGTCAAAGACAACCGCATCTTGCCCGATGGCTTCCTTGACTATGCGACGCGATCGAAGATTTCCCACGAGCTCGGCGCGGGCGACGATCTGGCGCGCGATACCGAGGCTCACGGTGTCGACGGCGATCCGGATTACCTGACGGGCGGTGGCGACTCGCTGTGGTACGAGGTCGAGCTGGCGGAGCTTCGTGGTCGCCCAGAGAGCGTCGAGGCGACGCTCTTCTACCAAGCCATTCCGCCGTATTACCTGCAGGATCGCTTCTGTACCGGCACAGGAGACGATACCGCGCGGCTGTACTTCCTGGCCGGTCATCTGAATCTGGAAGGCACCGAGGGCGCCGGCTGGAAATTCAAACTGGTGTCGAGCGGCGAAGTTGCCGTGCCGATACCCAAGAGCGATTCTCCGACCACGGCGCCGTAGCGCGCTCCTGGGAGTGGCGGCTTCGGCGACGCCACCCCGAGCTGCGGTACCCCATATGACAACCTCTCCAATAGGTGCCTGGCACCATTTTCGATCCTCCCCAACAACCTCTCCAATAGGTGCCTGGCACCGCCTCGGTGAACGCTGGCACCGCGACGGTGTACGCTTGCCGAGCAAGCGACCCTCTCGAGGTGCGTTTGCTGAGCCCAATGCGTCTGCTGCACAATGGACAACTGCTCTTCGGCGACGACCCTGGCCCCCTTACCAATCTCATCGCCCGATCTCTCGACCGCCTGCGGGATCTCTACGGCGACGACGCTTGCCCGCTCCTGAAAGCGTCTGAACGACAGAGCCTGGAAGCCAACGCCGCCAACGTCCCCATCTGGTCACGTTGACGAGCTCCCCCACCTTGTCACCGGCGACACCACCGCGCTGAGCTCATAGCTATTCATGAAATCACGTCTGAGTGAAGAGTCGGGGAGATGCGTCCTCATTTGACCCGCTGAAGCCCCGGTCTTACACTGGCCGTTATGGAGTTGCGGATAGGTAATTCAAAGGCTCCAGGAGAAGCGCAAGGGCGCTGAAAGGCGCAATCGAATATGCGAATCCCCGTCATACAAGGTGTGATCGAACGGCGCATCCTGGCCAACTTCCGGGTTGAGCCAAAGGCGTTGCAAGGTCTTCTGCCGACGGCCTTCAGGCCCAAGTTGGTGGGTGATTGGGGCATGGCGGGCATTTGTCTGATCCGCTTGGCCGGCGTCCGACCCAAGATCCTGCCCCTGCCTTTTGGCATCCGCTCTGAGAACGCCGCCCACCGTATCGCCGTCGAGTGGGACACACCACGGGGTGCGGCCAGCGGTGTTTACATTCCGCGGCGGGATACCTCCTCCGCCCTCAATGCGTTGCTCGGAGGACGCCTGTTCCCCGGCATCCATCACCGTGCGACTTTCACCGTCCGCGAGTCCGAGAACGAGATCGCCGTTACCGTGCGCTCGATGGATGGCACAACGCAGATGGAGATCGAGGCCCAACCGGCGGACGGCCTCCCGAGCGCTTCCATCTTCCCTTCTCTAGAGGCGGCTTCCGCCTTCTTCGAGGATGGATCCCTTGGCTATTCGCCCATGTCACGACCCGGATGTTTCGATGGTTTGGAGCTGCGAACGGATTGTTGGTCCACCTCACCGCTAAAGGTCGGCATGGTGCGCTCCAGCTTCTTCGAAGACCCTGAGCACTTTCCGCCGGGAACCGTCATCTTCGATAACGCCTTATTGATGCAGGACATACCCCACACATGGCACGGTCGAGGCAAGCTCATCGAGCTTCCAGACACGCCCAAAGCCCCTGGTACTCTGATGATGTAGGTCAAGGGAACAGGCCCATGAAATACAGAGTGTTGATTGAGCTAGATGCGGATGGCGTTTTCGTCGCCCAAGTCCCGTCGCTGCCGGGTTACTTTCGCAAGGAACGACTTTTCGCAAGGCCTCCAACAGGTGCCTGGCACCAAATTCCAGGCACCAAGTTCCAACCTCTCCAACAGGTGCCTGGCACCATCACGGAGGGCACTCTCCAACAGGTGCCTGGCACCAATTTCCGCAGCTTTTCACCTCCAACAGGTGCCTGGCACCAAGTTCCGCAGCTTCACCAGCCTCCAACAGGTGCCTGGCACCAAGTTCCAACCTCTCCAACAGGTGCGTGGCAGCATCACGGAGGGCACTCTCCAACAGGTGCCTGGCACCAATTTCGGCAGGCACCAATTTCCGCAGGGGTGTGGTCGCGTGGCGATGATGCACTAAGCGCCCGTGGTTTCCGGGAGGGTCTCAGGGCACTCTCGCTCCGCAGCACAGCCCCCGCGGCAAGGCCTCCAGACGTTTTCTCAGCCGCTCTCGCACTTCTTCACGGGACCGCTCAACGGCTTCTACATCGTGGCCCTCAGATTGCCAGGTGATGCTTTGGGTCAACAGAAAGGCACACCATTCGGTGGTGGGTCCATACAGCCCTTGGCTGGTTCGGTATTCTGGCCTACAGATGATGGGCTCGGGATTGCCGCTGACCCAGGTCGGCCTCGGATCTTGCAGAGTGCCCCACAAAGCGATGGCGGCGAGCTCTTCGAAGATCAGGTCTAGACCCTCGGTGACCATCGCATCGAGATAGTGGATGGCGACTTGCCAATCGGCCGTGGCGTAGTGGGACAGATGCACCGCCACGAAGGCACCGTGCTCGGGATTGGGATCCGTTGTTTGAGCGGCGGGGAGATCGAGCACTTGATCGAGGGTCCTCAGCAGTTGCTCGACAGCGGCTGGTCCGATCTCGTAAACACCATCTTTGCCTTCGGGGGACTCCATCTCTAGACGCCCATCACCGTAAAGACGCCAGGCACGGTAGGTCGCTTTTTCCAGCCGAGCGCCCTGTCCCCTCGTGGGCCTGTCGACGCTACGCCAACCGGTGATCTCGCTGGCCTCCATCAAGAGATGTCGACCGTCGGCGGGGAAGGTTAGGTTCGCCTCGGATCGGGTCTCCTCAGGTCGCACTGTTTCATCAGCCTCGCTCAGGCTAGCGATCGAAACGAGCAAAGCTACGACTGCCGACTTGTGAAGTTGTCCCATATGTGGAGCTACGGGCGACGCAGCCATCGCGTCCAAAGTGGCTTCACCTCTCACTTCCAGCAGTCGAGTCCGTCGGCGAGAGCATCCTGCCGACGGACTCCGCTCAACCAGCGGCCGCAGCCCTTACCACTGGCTGATCCGCAAATCGTAGATCGTCCAACCCTTCAACCCGATGTCGGCGATCCCGACCTCGGAAAAGTTTCTGTTGTTGAAGCCTTCACCAGCCACGGTGGCGATTTCATTACACATCGTGGAGCTCATTTCCGGCAGGTACCCACCCCCGCGACAGCGATCGGACGCAACCGGCACCCAAACCTCCATCGGCTCGCCGCCGTTGTATTCGAAGGTCAGCTTCTCCAAGCTCCAGCTCAGGTCCCAAAGGCTGATATCGAGGGTCATACGATAGAGGGCATTCTGAAAGTTGACGTTCTTGCATTTGATGACTGGGCTCCAGCCCTGACTGCCGTCCGCCAAATGAAAGTTCTCGATGCCGACGCCATGGCAGGGCCCCACGTCACCGATAATGATGCCCGTACCCACATAGTGATAGAGATCCCCTTGGATCGTATTACGACCGCGCCCTATCACCGCCAAATGGCCGGTGGAAGATGGATTCATCAGGTTGGCACCCGGGACCAGCTCGAAGACAATGCGTTGTGAGCGATTGTTTGGGACATCGGGGATACCCTTGATGGCCAGCACGGCGTTGGCATTGGGCAAGGCCGACACTTGATGTGGTCCAAGCCCAAAGGCGGTGCTCGATTGGCAATCCGTACAGAGCGATGGCTCGAAGGCCAAGGCGCTCTGACTCATCGGGCCTAGAACCAAAATAAGCAAACCAACACAAAGCAGGACAACGGGAAATAGGCTTTTGCTATTCATGGTGACTCCCAAAGTTACTCGACATCTAAGTAAATGTTGTCGACTACCCACCGGTAGTTGGAAAACATGTACTAGGCTCCTGGGTCTCGGGGGCTATCGATGTCGCTATCAATAGATGCGCTCAACTCCGCAGGATGCGGATCGAGCTCAGTTGTCCTAGGCGCAACAGAACGCTGAGCTGGATCACAGGCAACATCAAAGAGCTCCGTCGAGGCGCGAAGCCGCCTGACAGGACGTGGATTTAGGCCATTCCTACGTTGTATCCTGCCACCGGACAGAGGATCTCTTTCGGGTTCCATAACGCCGTCCGTCGAGGGATCATCATGTGCTCTAGGGCCGCGGGCCACCGTGCTGTTCGACAACATCGTTCGATATGTCTCCTCCTGTGCAGCCCGGCGCTGCTGCTCCTGCTGCTGGCCTGCGGTGAGGGTGGTGGCCCCTTGGCCGGAGGAACCTTGGACGAAGGAGCAGCAGCGGCGCAAGACGGACTGTCATCTGGCCTGGGATCCACGGACAACCGCACTTCCGGGGCCGAGGTTCCACTGCTGCTCGACCTCACCGATCCGCCGTCGTTGGGCGAAGGATTTGTCGTCTGGGAGTCCAACCGCAGCAGTGCTTGGCGACTTTGGCAACGTTCCTTCGACGGCTCGACGGCCCAGCAGCTGACCTTTCAGGACGGGCCACGCCAGCATTGCTGTGCCCACATCTCACCGGATGGTCAACGTTTGGCATATCTGAGCTTGCCCAAGGGGGCCGAGCGGTATCCGATGGCGGGGGCCAGCGGCGAGCTGCGTCTACTCGAGCTCGATGGCGGAGACGGACAGGGCGAGGCGCAGATTCTGGCGACGGAGGCCCGCACGTACTTCGAGCACCGGGCCGCGGTGTGGCGAGACGATCGCCTCTTGCTCTACATCGACGGTGAAGGCCGTACCCAGGAGATCGACTTGGAGACCGGGTCGACGCGACTCTTGGTGCGAGAAGGGCCGCCGGGACGGGGTTGGTTACTCGATCCCAACTTGCGTTTTGCGGTGGAGGGAACGCCCCGTTTCTCGCCCTACGACGCTAGCCAGCAAGCCGTCCGTCCTGAACCGTCCCGCGGCGGTTGCCAGGCTTACTTCACCCAAGATGGACGCTACGGCTTTTGGCTGGCGGGGGCGGGCGGCCCCATCCGCGCCCTCGACATGGACAGCGGCCTGACGCACGATCTGCTGCGCAAAGGCGATCACCGATTACCGGCGGACTGGGACTACCTCTACTTCCCAATGCTCTCCGCCGACAATGCCTTCCTGGTGTGGGGGGCCTCCGACGGCACCCACGATCACACCCGGGCCGACTACGAGATCTTCCTGGCGGAAATCGACCCACAGCGCATGCAGGTGGTCAACAATCCCCGCCGCGTCAGCTCCCATGCCGCCACCGATCGCTTTCCCGCAGTCTGGGCGCGTCCGCAAGTGCTCGGGCGCCACAGCGGTGAGGCGCCGCTGCGGCTCGAGATGACGGCGCAGGGCGAGGGCTGGCGATGGGATTTCGGCGACGGCAGCGATGTCTCGGGGGAATCCACGCACACGTATGCGCAGGCCGGGCGCTATGCGGTGGTGGCACGGCGCAACGGCGAAGAGCTGCACGGCACGGTGCAAGTGGCGGCCCCTGAGCCACCTACCTTGCGACAAACGAACGTCAGGGACAACGGCCTGGCCCTGTGGTTACATTTCGACGAACCGGTGGAGTTGACGAAGGACGACGTCCGCCTCGACAGCGGCATCGCCATCGTCGAGGCCAACCCCGAAGGCGACAGTAGTTGGCGCCTGCGCTTGGCAGAACCTCTGGGCCGAGAGGACACGCTGCGCCTGCGGGGTATCACCGACCGCGCCCAGCGGCCCAACTCCATGGCGGACACCGCCGTCCCCATCGTCACCTCCCGCTGGCCCGCCGACCGACGAGGTTTGATCTTCCTGTGGCAGGCTGGCGACCGTCGTAATCTGGTCCAAGATCCCGTGCAGGGGGGCGAGCACGCTACCCTGCTGGAGCCGGTGGGACCCGCTTGGTTGGATCGTCACTTCGCCATGGTCACCCGCGGTGGCGCCTTCATAGCTGACTTGGGCACCATGGACCGCCTTTACCACGGCGCCCGTCAAAGCAATGAGCTGAGCCTCGAAATGACGGTCGAAGCTGCAACGATTGAAGCAGCTACGAACGGGACAGCGGGCGACGGCGATGTCTTCGCCTTCGGCGACGGCAACAAGCTCAATGCCTCCCTCAGCCAAGAAAGCGGACGCTGGATCGTGCGTTGGCGCACCTCATCCTCCAGTCGCAGCGCACCGCCCCCCCTCGACCTCGGCGCAGTGGTGCCGGGACAGGCTCAACACCTGGTGGTGACCTATACCCCAGGACATCTCCGCGGCTGGCTCGACGGCCAAAAAACCGTCGAGTCCAGCGAGCTGATGGGGGGCTTTTTCCCTTGGAAGCGCCGCACCCTGTCCTTCGGACGTCAATGGCCAGAACGCAATCCCTGGCATGGACGCATTTGGGGCGTGGCGGCATGGCAGCGGGAGCTCTCCGAGGAGGAGGTGGCGGAGAATCTGCGGCGCTCGCGTCTGCCACCCATCGGCGTCGACGTATTGCCGCCACTGCGCTTGCGGGGCACCCTACTGGCCAAGGCGAGCCTGCCCACCCTCGAGGACATCAGCCCCTACCGGGAAGCCCTGGCGGTTTTCGAGTACCGCGTTGATGAGGTACTGCAAGGGGACTTCAACCGCTCCAACGTGCGGGTGGTCCATCGGGTATGGCTGGATGGCGAAAAAACGGCGATCAGTCGGCTACCCGTCGGCCAATCGGTGAGTCTGGATTTGCAACCCTTCCTCGATCAACCCCAGCTCGAGAGTCTGTATTTGTCCCAGAATTTGCCAACCACCGCCGACGGCCGCCTTTTCTTCAGCGACCGCATACGTCCCTGAAGCTGCGCCGTGGTCTTCAGCTCGCACCTCTTTTGCTTCTATTTCCTGCCCCTGTCCTTGCTCGTCTACTACGCCTTACCCCGGCGTGGTCGACATTTGGGCCTGACCCTGCTCAGCTATTTGTTTTACGGTTGGGCCAATCCCGCTTTCATGCTACTGATGCTCTTTTCCACCACCGTCGACTACCTTTGCGGCTTGGTGGTGGCAGAGGCTCGCCCCTTCACTGACGGCGATCCCGCCCGCCTCGACCCGAGCACGGTACGCAGCCGGCGCCAAAAACTGGCCCTGGGTGTTTCGTTGGTCAGCAACCTGTCGCTGCTGGGCTTCTTCAAGTATTTCAATCTGGCGGCGGACAGCTACCACGCCCTGCTGGCCTGGGGAGGCATCCCGGTAACGACGGGCGACGCGGTGTTGCGCGTCACCTTGCCCTTGGGCATCAGCTTCTACACCTTCCAGTCCATGAGCTACACCCTCGATGTATACCGCGGACGGTGCGCCGCCCTGCGCAATCCCATCGACTTCGCTTGCTATGTGTCGATGTTTCCGCAGCTGGTGGCCGGCCCGATCGTGCGCTTCTCGGAGATCGCCGAGCAACTGAAGCAACGCAGCCACACCTTGCAGAAGATGGCCCAAGGCTTTGCTTGCTTCAGCCTCGGCATGGCAAAGAAGGTGTTGATCGCCAACCCCTGCGGCAAGGTGGCGGACTTGACCTTCGGCGCCGCCTCCGTCGAAAGTCTCGACGCTTGGTGGGGCGCCTTGGCTTACACCTTTCAGATCTACTTCGATTTCAGCGGATACTCGGACATGGCCATCGGCCTGGGGCTGATGTTTGGCTTTGTGCTGCCCCAGAACTTCGATGCCCCGTACCGCGCCCGATCGATCACCGACTTCTGGCGTCGCTGGCATATGTCGCTGTCCCGTTGGCTGAAGGACTACCTCTACATACCCTTGGGTGGCAATCGTAAGGGTCGCGGCCGCACCTACCTCAACCTGATGATCGTCATGCTGCTCGGTGGCCTGTGGCACGGTGCCGCTTGGACCTTCGTCGCTTGGGGGGCGGTGCACGGAGTCCTGCTGGCGATCGAGCGTTGGCGGCGGGAGCGCCGAGGGATAGACATGCCTGCGACGGGGGGCTGGGGCCTTGTCCGCTGGACGACGACCTTCCTCGCTGTGGTGCTCTCGTGGGTGCTCTTCCGGGCCGACTCCCTGGGGCACGCCGGTCGCTACCTGGGTTCCATGCTCGGTATCGGGGCAGCGGGGCCGCCGGCCTCCCTGCTCGGCGGGCTGATCTTCCGGCCCTACTATGTGCTCTGTCTGTGTTTGGCGGCGTCGATCGTTGGCTTCGGTCACACGACGTGGTCCTGGACGGAAGAGCTCGGTTTGCGAAAAGCCGGCGCCGCTTTCTTGGCCCTGGCGGTCGCCCTCCTGGCCATGGAAACACAGGGCTATAACCCATTCATCTACTTCATCTTCTAAAGGAGGGGCGAGCCATGGCGAAGGATCGACAGCGCCTCGTCGGCGGCACCCTGATAGTGGCCAGTCTGCTCATGCTGCTCGCCGTTCCGGTGACCCGCCAAACGGTGGCAGGGCACGGGGACTTGTGGCAATGGCCTTCCGTCGAGGCATCGAGGCAATCGGGCCCCTGGGCCTTGAATCGACGGCTGCAAGCGGCCATCGACAGTTTCGAGGAACGGTTGGAGAGCGACTCGCCGGTCCAGGGCTGGAGCCAACCGTGGGTGCAATATGTTCTCAGCCGTTGGGGCGGCGTCGGCAATGAGCAAACCTACCTGGGGCGTGACGGTTGGCTGATCTATCGCCCAGGGTTCGACTACTTGATCGGCAACGGTTTCCTCGATACCGAGGTGCTCACCCAACGTCGGCGCCAGGCTCCGAGTTGGCAGGCACCACCCCAGCCCAATCCCCTACCGGTCCTCCTCGACTTCCACCAACAAATACAACAACGGGGAATCCAACTGCTCCTGCTACCGGTGCCCAGTAAGGCCATGGTCCACCCGGAAGCGCTGAATCCGCGGACACCCCTGGGTCCAGACTTGCAGAATCCGTCCTACGATCGGTTCGTCGAGCGGCTGCAAGCCGCCGGAATTGAAGTCGTCGATGCGTTTGCGGTCCTGCGGGAGCTTCGGCGCAATCAGGACGCCTTCCTGCGCACCGATTCCCACTGGAATCCTGCCGCAGTCGATGCCGTGGCCCGGTATTTAGCGGCGCTCGTCGGCCCCAGATTGTCCTCCACAACAGGTGCCTGGCACCGATTTCAAGACCAAAACACAGGCCAAGACACAACGGCTCCCACGCCTTCCCCAACAGGTGCCTGGCACCGATCTCAAGACCAAAATCAAAACACATCGCTCTCCGCGCCTTGGAATCGCCACAGCATCACGATCAAGGGACGTGGCGATCTACACCACCTGCTGGGCATGCCAGCGACGGAGGCCTGGCAATTGCTGGCCATCGAGTCGGTGAAGATCCAAACCGTTGGTGACAGCGACGATCGCCTGTGGAAAGCCGATCGCCGATCGCCGTTGTTGCTCCTAGGCGACAGTTTCACCAACGTTTATTCGGATCCCAACCTGGGCTGGGGAAGCGGTGCCGGTCTGGCCGAGCAACTGTCTTACCACCTCCACGCCGGCGTTGACCGCTTGGCCATCCAAGACGGTAGCGCCACCAAAGTGCGGCGGCGCCTGGCCGATGAGCAGGCCGCCGGCCGGGATCGCCTGCAGGGCAAAGAGGTGGTGATCTACCAATTCGCCGTCCGTGAGCTGTCGGTGGGAGATTGGCAACGGGTTGAGCTGACCAGGTAAGAACGCAATTCCTTGCCATTCCGAGATACTCGACGCAAGGGCCACACGGCGAGGCGACATGGCGCCGGCCGTAGGGATACTGATGATCCTCGATCGGGCAGTCAAAACCCGCGGGGGTAGAGTCACGGCGCCCAGCAAACCAGTCAAGGGCCTAGGGGTGAGGTTCGAACTAGCAGCGAGAAAGCCGTGGGTTCGCAACCCCAACGTTCTATGTCCGTAATAGATAGCGGCACCAGACTGTTCGTTTGGCCTTCGCTCATTGCCGGATCTTGGGTCGTCCGGCGACCTGTATTCGATAAATTGTGAGACCATTTCATGTCTAAGCTCAAGAAAAAGTTATTCCCGTACTCCTTCACGGTAGCTCGTCGTACCCTCTTTGCTATCGGCTTGATTTTGCAATGCGCCATTGTCGTTGGCTGTGACGGCTCGTCACCCAGCGAACCATGCCGCGGTCCATTGCAAGTGGGAGGTGATGTTACGAGGCCGGAGAAGCTCTTTACACCACAGCCCCACTACACCGAGGAAGCACGACTGGCAAGAGTCCAGGGAACCGTCATCGTGCAAGCGATTATCAACTGCGACGGTGAAGTCACCAATATCAAGGTGCTCCAAGGTTTGCCCTTGGGGCTCACCGAGTCGACGGTCGCCGCAATGTCCCGCTGGCGATTCGACCCGGCCAGGCAAAATGGCAGGCCGGTCATGGTGTACTACAACCTGACGGTAAGTTTCCGGCTGCAATGACGTTGCTGACGCTGCAGGTGCCCGGCACCGACGCTGCAGGTGCCCGGCTGCTACAGGTGCCTGGCACCGAAGCCAAGCCAGCCAGCCGATCTACAGCCAGCCAGCCGATCTACAGCAGGAACCAAACTACCGAGCTACAGGTGCCTGGCACCTAAGCCAGCCTGGCAATGTGGTCGAAGTCGCGGTCAGCGATCCGCAGGTCGACGGTCAGCCTGGCTGGGTCAGGGTCTATCCCCAAGGCAGAAGCCGAGGCGGTCAACTCACCTGCCAGACACCCCCGAGGGCGAGTCGCTGAGCCGCGAGCACGGGACCAATACCCTACTCAGGTTGGGCCAAACGGCCCGAGACCTCCACCAGACGACGCAACCAGTCGGCATCCTCGAGGCTGGGCAAGCTCTGCAAGCGCCAACGCCAGTTGCCCTCTGCGACACCGGGGGTATTCATACGCGCTGCGCTTCCCAGTCCGAGGACATCCTGCATCGGTACGACGGCCCAGCGAGCGACAGAGGTCATGGCCAGTCGGATGAGATGGCGGTGGATCCGCGAGGCGGATTCGGCCCCGACAAACGCCAGAACCTTCTCCTTCACCGCGTCATCCAGGCCATCGAACCAACCCACCGTCGTATCGTTGTCGTGCGTTCCGGTGTAGAGCAAGGTCTCCGGCGGAAGGCGAAACGTCGCGTGCTCGCTTTGTGCATCCTCAAAAGCGAAGTGCAGCACCCGCATACAAGGTAGCTCCACCTCGCGACGCAGGCCTCGGGCTGCCTCGCTCAGATCCCCCAGATCTTCCGCGATCAAAGGCAGCGGAGTGCCTAGCTCGGCGGCGAATGCGTCGAAAAGTGCCTTGCCTGGACCGTCGACCCACTCGCCGTCCCGTGCCGATTGGGCCCCGCCGGGAATCCGCCAATAGTCGGCGAAGGCTCGAAAATGGTCGAGACGCACCCAATCGGCCAGCTCCAAGTTGGCCCGCAGCCGCTCCACCCACCAGTTGTAGCCGTCCTCCGCCATGACCGACCACCGGAAGAGGGGATTGCCCCACAGCTGTCCATCTTCGGCAAAGTAATCCGGCGGCACACCGGCCACCGCCAGCGGCCGGCCGACGGCGTCGAGCTCGAAGAGATGCGGTTGAGACCAGACTTCGGCGCTGTCGTGGGCCACGTAGATGGGCACGTCGCCGAGGATCTCTATGCCTCGATCCCGGGCCGCTTGACGCAAGGCCCGCCAGTGTTTGAAGGCAAGAAATTGAAGAAAACGGTGACGGCCGATGTCCTCGGCTAAGGCCGTACGTGCCGCCTCCAGCTCTTCGTCCCGACGATCCCGCAAAGACGCCTTCCAGGACCACCAAGGCGCCCCTCCATGATGCCCCTTCAAGGCGGCAAACAGAGACCAATCCTCCAACCAAAGACGCCGGGACGGGGATTCATCGAAGGCCTGTATCTCTGCCACCAACGAAGTCTGGGGATTCTCGCGGTGGCGGCGCCAAGCCTCTTCCAGCAGGGGGGCTTTGAGGGCCCGGACTGCCGCAAAATCGCAAGCATCCGTATTGTCGCCGGTGGACGGCAAATCGCCTTCGTCGAGCAAACCATCGGTCACCAGACGTTCCAGCGCGATCAGGCTGGGATCGAGGGCAAAGGCGGACAGGCAGGAGTAGGGAGAATTGCCGGCCGCCGAAGGATGGAGGGGTAGCACTTGCCAAAGGCCGAACCCAGCTCTGGCGGCCCAATCCAGAAAGACCTCCGCCGAGGGCCCAAAGTCCCCAGCACCCCAAGGTCCAGGCAGAGAGGTGGGATGCAGCAGGATGCCAGCGACGCGGTCGGTCATGGGTTGCATTCTACGCCGTCCCACCGGACGGCGCCATGAACCCCTAGTCATCGCCCCACCTGATGGCGATGCCACCCAAACTACGTCCTGCTGAGCGGCGCAAAGCAGGCCAAGCGGATCCCATTGAAACATCCTACCTTTGGATGGTAGTGTGATCCGATGATGACGCTGCGCAATGTCCAACGCTCAACCTTGGCCACCAAAACTACTCGCGAGCTGGAACGTATGGTGGTGACCGGCGAGTGGTGCGAGGGCACCAAGATCCCCGCCGAGCCCGAGTTGGTACGCCAACTCGGGGTGAGCCGCAACACGGTGCGCGAGGCGGTGCGAGCCTTGACCCATGTGGGACTGCTGGAGGCCCGACCAGGTGACGGCACTTACGTACGTTCCACCAGCGTCCTCGGCGGGACCATGTCCCGCCGGCTCGCCGACTGCGATCCCTTGGAAGTGCTGGAGGTACGCCAGTGCCTGGAGACAGAAGCGGCCCGCTTGGCGGCCAGCCGCCGAACGGACACCGACATCGAGACCTTGCGTCGTGGCTTCGGCCGTTTGAAGGACATCTGGGATCGAAGGGAACCGGCCGAGGTGGTAGTCCAGGCAATCTTCGACCACCACCTGGACATCGTCAAGGCAGGCCACAACCCCCTACTCTTGGAGCTTTATCAGAACATTGCAGAATCCGTGCGAGGCTCCATCGAAGCGGTGCTCGGCGCCGTCGATCGCCTGGAACCGGATCTGGAGCCACCGGAACGTCTACATCGAGATTTGATCGAGGCCATCGCCCGCGGTGACGGCGATGCCGCCGCCCGCTTGGTGATCGAACACTCAGCCGTGCTGCACAGTTGGTTGGGAGAGGAGAACACAGAATGAGCTTTTTACCACGGCTTCGAGCTCGGGCAACGGGCACCATGGGCTGCGGCTTCGCCGCCGGCTTGGCGCTGGCGATCAGCCTGACCGCCTGTGGCCAAGGGGAGGTTTCCCAGGGCGCCGCCGAGCCACCGCTGGTCACCGTCGCGCTGCCGGTGCAACGGACGATCACCGAATGGAACGAGCACAGCGGCCGTCTGGCGGCGGTAGAGACCGCCCAGGTGCGCCCTCGGGTGACTGGGTTTGTCGACCGTATTCACTTTACCGAAGGCTCCCTGGTGACCCAAGGGCAACGCCTCGTCAGCCTCGATCACCGCACCTTCAAAGCTGATCTGGCGGCGGCCGAAGCCGAGGTCGAGCAGGCCCGTGTACAGCTTGAGCTGGCCAAGGGAGAGCTGGGCCGCGTCGAGGCCTTGATCGGCTCGCGGGCGGTGTCGCAAGAGGAAGTGGAGCGACGTCAACGGCAAGTCCAGACGGTCGAGGCTGAGGTTGCCGCCGCCGAAGCCGAGATGGCTACCATCCGCCTCGACTTGGAATTCACACAAGTAACGGCTCCCATTTCAGGTCGTGTCGGTCGCGCCGAGGTAACGGCGGGTAACTTGGTCACCGGTGGATCGGGTACTTCGACGGTGCTTACCAGCATCGTTTCCCTCGATCCGATCTATGTCTACTTCACCCCCGACGAACACTCGGCCCTCGACTATCTGCGTCGTCAACGGGCGGCTGGCGAGGACAAGGTCACGGTGGAAATGGCCGTCGAAGGCGACGAAGGTTTCCCGCATATTGGCTATCTCGACTTCATCGACAACCAGCTCGACGCCGCCACCGGCACGCTGCTGGTGCGAGCCCTCTTCGACAATCCGGACGGTCTATTGCTGCCGGGGCTGTTCGCACGCCTACGGCTGCCCGCCGGCCCGGCGTCACAGGTCTTGCTGGTGCCGGAGGCCGCCATCATCCTCGATCAAACCTGGGAAATCCTGATGCTGGTGGATACCGACAACGTCGTACAACGTCGTCGCGTCGAGACGGGATCGACGGTGGACGGCATGACGGTAATTCGCAACGGCCTGGCGGCGGGCGAGCGGGTGGTGGTGGAAGGCACCCAGCGGGCTCGTCCCGGTAGCCTCGTGACCCCCGAGCTGCAGGTGCCTGGCACCTCGCCGACGGGCACCTCGTCGACGGGCTCGGAACCGGCAACTCCACAGGTGCCTGGCACCTCAAACGCAGGCACCTCAAACACAGATCCACAGGTGCCAGATCCACAGGTGCCTGGCACCTCCACAACTGGCACCTCCACAACTGATCCACAGGTGCCTGGCACCTCCCCAACTACGGCGGACAACGCGGGGCCCGCGGCATGAGACTTGGTCACTTCTTCATCGACCGGCCCCGCTTTGCGGCGGTGCTGTCGATCCTCACCATCTTGGTGGGTGTGCTGGCCTACCTTCAGCTGCCGGTCACCCAATATCCCGAGATCTCACCGCCCATCGTGCAGGTGAGCGCCTTCTATGCGGGCGCCACCGCCGAGACCGTGGCCGACACGGTGGCAGCGCCCCTCGAGCAATCGATCAACGGTGTCGAAGGCATGCTCTACATGACCTCCTCCTCCACCGCCGACGGTGCCATGGTTCTGTCGGTGGCCTTCGAGCTCGGAACCGACCTCGACACCGCCCAGATCCTGGTGCAGAACCGAGTGACCTCGGCCGTGCCACGGTTGCCCGAAGAGGTTCGACGCCTCGGCATCAACGTAGCGAAAAGCTCGCCGGACATCATGATGGTGATCCATCTGTTGTCCCCCGATCAAACCTTCGATGAGCTGTATATCAGCAATTATGCGCTGCTCCGGGTCACCGACATTCTGCGCCGTGTCGAAGGCGTGGGTGATCTCCAGGTCTTCGGAGCCCGCGAGTACGGCATGCGCATCTGGCTCGATCCCGAGCAACTGGCAGCCCGTTCCTTGACGGCGGGGGACGTGGTCGCCGCGCTGCGGGAACAGAATGTCCAAGTCTCCGCCGGTAGCCTCGGTGAGCCGCCGATGCCCTACGACAGCGCCTATCAGCTCAAGATCAGCACCGGCGGCCGCTTCCAAACCGCCGAGCAGTTCGAGCAGGTGATCGTCAAGTCCGGGTCCGAGGGCCGGTTGACCCGGGTCAGCGATGTGGCCAGAGTCGAGCTCGGGGCTCAGGATTACGTGCGCAACAGCTATTTGAACGGTAGGCAGGCGGCGGGCATCGCCATCTTTCAGCGCCCGGGCAGCAACGCCCTCGAAACCGCCGCCGAGCTCCGGGCCACCGTCGCCGAGCTGTCCAAGGACTTTCCGCCCGGCCTCGAATATGCCATCGCCTACGATCCGACGGTCTTTGTCGAGGAGTCGGTGGCCGCCGTCTACACCACCATCTTCGAAGCCGTCGGTTTGGTGATCCTGGTGATCATCCTCTTCCTGCAATCCTGGCGGGCCGCCTTGATCCCCATCGTCGCCATCCCGGTCTCGCTGATCGGCACCTTTGCCGTCATGGGATCAGTGGGATTCTCGCTCAACAACCTTTCCCTCTTCGCCTTGGTGCTGGCCATCGGCATCGTGGTCGATGACGCCATCGTGGTAGTGGAGAACATCGAGCGCAACCTCGAGCTCGGCATGGACCCCAAGGAGGCCTCCCGCGTCACCATGGACGAGGTGGGGGCCGCCCTCATCTCGATGGCCTTGGTGCTGGCGGCGGTCTTTGTGCCCGCCGCCTTCCTGGGTGGAATCTCCGGCCAGTTCTTCCGTCAGTTCGGCCTCACCATCGCCGTCGCCACCTTGATTTCGGCCTTCAACTCCCTGACCCTCTCCCCTGCCTTGGGGGCCATCCTGCTGGTGGCCAAAGACCAACCCCGCTCGCGCTTCGGTAGCCTGTGGTACGGCGTGTTGGGCCCCGTTTTCCGCGGCTTCAACCGTGTTTTTGACCGCACCAACCGCTACTACGCCGCCAGCCTGCGTCGCCTGGTCCGCCTTCCCTGGTTGATCACCGCCATCTTCGTCCTGTTGTTGGCCGGTGGCGCCTGGCTCTTTCGCACGGTGCCCGGAGGCTTTATTCCGCAGCAGGACCAAGGCTACTTGATCGTCGCCGTCAGTTTGCCCGCCGGAGCCTCGCTGCAACGCACCGATGCCGTCACCCTGGAAGCGGAGGCCCTGATGCGGCAGCAGCCGGGCATCGCCAACGTGGTGGCCATCGCCGGCTTTTCCGGTGCCACCTTCGCCGCCGCCTCCAACGCCGCTGCCATGTTTGTCTTGCTGGACCCTTTTGAGGAACGGGGACCGGATCGCACCTCGTCCCTCCTGGTGGGCCAGCTACAAACCACCTTGTCGCAGATCCGCGGCGCCCAGTTCTTCGTCATCGATCCGCCGCCGGTGCAGGGGCTCGGCCGCGGCGGTGGCTTCACCATGATGGTGCAGAACCGCGGCGGCCAGGATCTCCTTGCTTTGCAGGATGCCACCTGGGCCTTGGCCATGGCTGCCAATCAGCACCCCAAGATCAGCCGGGCCTTCACCACCTTCGACGCATCGCAACCCCAGCTGGCCTTGGAGATCGATCGCACCAAAGCAGAGCAGCTCGACGTACCGCTGCAAAGTGTCTTCGAGACCCTACAAATTCAACTGGGATCAGCCTACGTCAACGATTTCAATCGTTTCGGTCGGACCTACCGGGTGACGGCCCAGGCCGATGCCGCCCACCGCTTGCGAAGTGAGGATTTGAGCAAGCTCTATACCCGCAGCCGGGGCGATGAGATGGTTCCCCTGAGCTCGATTGTGTCGTTGCGACGCGCCACCGGTCCAGACCGCGTTGTGCGCCACAACCTCTATCCTTCCGCCGAGCTCCGCGGTGCGGCTTCCCCCGGATTCAGCTCCGGAGAAGCCATCGAGACCATGGCCGCCCTGGCGGACGAGGTGCTGCCCGCCGGTTTCAATTTCGAATGGACTGAGATCGCCTACCAAGAGAAGGAATCGGGGGCCGCCGGACTGTGGATTTTTCCGCTGTCGGTGCTCTTCGTTTTCCTCATGCTGACCGCCCTTTACGAAAGCTGGTCCTTGCCCGTGGCGGTGATCTCCATCGTGCCCTTGTGCATCGTTTTTGCTTTGCTCGGCGTCTGGATCGCCGGTATGGACAACAACACGTTGACGCAGGTGGGTTTTCTAGTGCTCATCGGTTTGGCTTGTAAAAACTCCATTTTGATCGTCGAGTTCGCCCAGCAGAAGGAGGACCAAGGCATGGACCGCTTTGCCGCCGCCACCGACGCGGCGCGGCTGCGCCTACGTCCCATCCTCATGACCTCCTTCGCCTTCATCCTCGGCGTGGTGCCCTTGGTCATCGCCTCGGGGGCGGGCTCCGAAATGCGCCGCAATCTGGGCACCGCCGTCTTCTCCGGCATGATCGGCGTCACCTTCACCGGTCTGTTCTTCACGCCAGTGTTTTATGTCGTCATCCGTCGCTTCCTGGGGGGCGCCAGAGACGAACCGCCAACCCCAACGCCGCAAACCATTGACCCAGCGGAGCCCGGTGACCGGCCGGAGCAGGAGGCCACCCGATGAACCGATTTGAGCTGACTTGCTTGCGGAGGTTCGTCGGTATCGCACTGCTGGTGTGCACCACCGCCTGCGTCGTCGGCCCCGACTACACCCCGGTGGTCCCCGAGGTGCCCGAAACCTTCGATCGCCTGGATGCCAGAGAAGGCCCCTACGGAGCGTCCGTCGATCTACATCCTGGAGAGCCGGAGGCCCGGTGGTGGCTCCAGTTGGGGGACCCCATCCTCAGCGATCTGGTGGCCAGAGCCCATCACGCCAACCTCGATTTGAGAATCGCCGAGGCCAATCTCAAACAAGCTCGAGCCCTGCTCGGCATCGACCGCTGGGACCGCTATCCCAGCGCCACGGCCGAAGCGGCCATCGAGGAGAGGGAGAGCAGCGGCGCCAACCTGCCGCCGGGTATCGATCGTAGCTCGACCTACTACTCCGCCGCCCTCGACGCCAGTTGGGAGATCGACCTCTTCGGACGGGTGCGCCGTCAAATCGAGGCCGGCGGCGCCGAATACGAAGCTCGCCTGGCGGACCAACGTGCCGTCATGGTGGCGGTGGCCGGCGAGGTGGGCCGCACTTACATGGAGTTACGGGGCGCCCAGCGGCGCCTCCGGGTAGCCCGTTCCAATGTCACCAACCAGGAAGAAAGCCTCGAGTTGGTTCAGGCTCTGTTGGAGGCCGGCCGAGGCACCGAGCTGGAGCTGTCCCAGGCGCGGGCCCAACTGGAAACCACCCGCTCCACGCTGCCGCGTTTCGAGCTCTTTGTTGCCCAGGCCGTGCATCGCTTGGCGGTGTTGGTGGGTGAGGCCCCCGCAGAGCTACGACCCCTGCTAGAGGCCGATGCTGCCCTGCCGCCGGTGCCTGACCGCATCGTCGTCGGCGACGCCGCCGGCTTGCTGCGTCGGCGCCCCGATATCGCCGCCGCCGAGCGACGCCTGGCGGCGGCCACCGCCCGCATCGGCGTCGCCACCGCCGATCTCTTCCCCCGCCTGTCGTTGAGCGGCTCTTTTGGTTATCTCGCCACCTCCCTCGACGATCTCGGTGACCAACGGGCCCGAACGACGACCTTTGGCCCTTTCCTGAGTTGGGCAGCCTTCGATCTCGGACGGGTACGGCAACGCATCCGCGCCAACGAAGCGGGGGCCGAGGCCGCCCTCGGGGATTACGAAAAAGCTGTGCTGATTGCCCTCGAGGAAACCGAGAACGCCCTCGTCCGCTTGCAGCGGTCCCGTCAAACCCAGGCCCACCTTCGACGTGCCGAGCAAGCCGCCGACGAAGCCGCCAAGCTGGCCCGGATCCGCTATGAGCATGGCCTCGACAGCTTCCTCACCGTCCTCGACGCCGAAGCTCGACGGTTAGCCACCGAAGACGCCCTGGCGGTCGGTGCCACCGAGACGGGATCCGCCTTCGTCGCCCTCTACGAAGCCCTTGGTGGCAGCTGGCAAGTGGCTGATCCCTCGGCCGCTGAAGCACAGCCGGAGATGGTGAGAGAATAGTTCGTCGTCGAATGCCGGCCATGACTGTGGCCGGGGAACTTGCCATCGGCCCGGCGCCTCCCCTGCCGGCGGCCATGTTGGTGGAAGGGTGATCACATGGTGCGTCGCTGCCATCGAGGACCGAGTCTGCCGTTGATCTTGGGCTCCCTATTGGGCCTCTTCTCGACCATTCAACCGGCCGACGCCTGCCGCTGTGCCCAGCGCAGCTTGGGGGAATACTTCCAGGCCGCCGACGAGGTTATGGTCGCCAGGCTGGATTCGACGACGGTGCGGGGCGACCGCCGAATTTTCCACTTTGAATCGCCGCTGGCGACGATGAAAAACGCCGAGACGAGCCTGCCCTACGTCAGCTACCTCTCCTCGGCAGCCTGCGCCGTGGCCGCCGAGCCGGGGGCGGTCTATGTCGTCTTCGCCGAGCACGATACCAACGCCGAGGTGGCATGGTTGTCGAGCTGCAACGGCAGCCGCATCCACCAGCCCAAGGAAGGTGAGCCGCGGGGCTTTGAGGACGTCCCACCCCGCTTCGTCATCTCCCAACTCAATGCCCTGGCGGGGCTCGACATCTTGCAACGCATCGTCGCCAAGGAGCCGCGGCTCGACGACCTCGAAGGACAGCAACTCGTGGGCCTGCTCGATATTCCCGCCTTCGCCGACGGTGGCTCGGTTCAGTTGCATCGAGGCCCCGGGACGACCACCGAGGCGTTCACCACGGTGGATGCGATGGTCGATCTGGTGTCCCGCGAAAGCGATTATGAGGTGCCCAGCGCCAGCGTCTATGCCGTCATCGACGGTTGGTACAAGCTGCGCCTTGACAACGGCGGCCCCTGGGGTTGGTTGCCGCCGACGAGCGGCGGTAGGTACTTGCCGATCGACGATCTTCTGGTCAACCGACTGGCCTATCTAAACGCCCATTGGGATGGCTTCCTGTGGCCGGAGGCGGGGGCCGGCCTACCGATGCGCCAACCGGTCCAGGGCCAACCGGACGAGTCCCGTATCGCCATCCCGATCAACATCTTGGAAAGCGTACGCCTTGGCGGAACCAGCCTCTGGTGGCGCCTCGAGATCCTTCAGTCCAGCCCTTGCGACGGCGCCGCCCTACCCGAAGTCGCGATAACGGGTTGGATCCCCGCCTACGGCACCGACGGCGAGCCGGCGGCCTGGTTCTACTCCCGCGGCTGCTGAGCGTTTCAACCCTCGTCCCCGCCTCCTCACTTTCAGAGGCGACTCAGCCCCGCTCTGCGACCTCCAGCACCTGACGTACCCGTCGAATCAGAATGTCCGCGGTATATGGCTTCTGCAAAAACGCAACGCCGTCTTCGAAGGTCTCCCGATGGATGATCTCGTCGGCGGTATAGCCCGAAACGAACAGCACACCGATGTCCGGTCGTAGGCTCCTGATCCGGTCGGCGACTTCCATGCCCCCCATGCCCGGCATCACGACATCGGTCACCAAGAGGTGGATGTGACCGTCATGCTCTTCAACTCGGCGCAGAGCATCCGCACCGCTGGCGCATTCGAGCACTTCGTAGCCATGGCCCCGCAACAGGCTGACCGTCGTGCCCCGAACCAGCTCGTTGTCTTCGACCACCAAAAGGGTCTCTCGACCCGGGGCCTTCAGAGAAAGTCCTTCGGGCACCGCGGCGGGCTCGACTTCGCCGATGGCCCGCGGCAAGTAGACACGAAACTGAGTGCCACGCTCCGGGAAAGTCGAGAAGGTGATCAAACCACCGCTCTGTTTGACGATGCCGTAGCACATGGCAAGCCCAAGACCCGTGCCCTTGCCCTGCTCCTTGGTGGTGAAAAAGGGCTCGAAGAGGTGGGGTTGCACCTCCTCGGGAATGCCCGTGCCCGTATCGGTGACCGTCAGCAACACATACTCCCCCGGTTTCAATGCCCCCTCCAGACTTGCCCGCTCGGCGTCGAGCACGACGTTGCTGGTTGCAATGGTCAGACGTCCACCGTCGGGCATGGCGTCCCGTCCATTGACCGTCAGATTGACCAGCACTTGCATGAGCTGATTGGCGTCAGCTTTCACCACCCAGAGATCGGCGCCGGGCGCTGCCACCAAGATGACATCGCCACCGATCAGAGTACGAAGCATCTTCTCGGTCTCGGACAACAGATCGTTGAGGCAGATCAAGCGCGCCTCGATGACCTGCCGCCGGGCGAAGGCCAGGAGGCGCTGCGTCAGGCCCGTGGCCTGGCTGGTGGCTTGGCGAATGTTGTCGAGCAAGGGATAGGCGGCATGCTCCTCGGTCAATCGCCGCAACGCCAGGTCCGTGCAGCCGACCACCACCGTCAAAAGGTTGTTGAAGTCATGGGCGACCCCCCCCGCTAGACGACCAATGCTTTCCATTTTTTGAGCTTGCAGAAGCTGCTGCTGTAATTTCCGCTGCTCTTCGTTGGCCCGTCGCAGGTCCGCATCCCGCTGCTCGATGGTCGACAACATGCGATTGAATGCTCCGGTCAGCTGGCCAATCTCATCCTGTCCCGTCGGCTCGACTCGAACCCGGTAGTCCTTTTTCTCGGTCACGGTCCGTGCCGCATCGGCCAATGCCAAAAGGGGCCCCGAGATGATCCGACCCAACACTTGCGACAGCAAGATAGAGACCATCAACAGGGCAAAGAGCACGGCGCCGAACATCACACTGTACTGGGGCAAGCGAGCGGTGAGGGGTGGCAATTGGTAGCGAAGATAGAAATACCCGAGCAGGCGACCGTCGCGGGCAACTTCCTGCAGCAGCTCGAATCGCTTGTTGCTGAAACGACCCGCTTGCTTTGGCAACCCCTCCGGGCAAGGCAAGACCTGATCGGACTCGGTGGCCTGCAGCGCCGTCACTCCGCCAGCCGCAGCGATCGGGCCCCGGTCCGCACCGTCCCGACGATAGGCGGCAAAAAGGTTCTGCCCCTCGTCGTAGACACAGGCCAGCTCGATCTCCTCATTGCTGGCCAGCTTACTCAGCTCTTCTGCGGTGTCTTCCGCCTCATCGAAGATCAAGGATGCCTGGAGATTGACGCTGAACAACTCAGCCTGGGTGCGGGCTTCTTGGGCCTTGCGCGGACGGTAGGACCCCACCTCGAAGAGCAAAACCGCGACAGCCGTGGCCGCCAAAGCGACTCCACTGGCCACCAAAATGACGACAATCATTTTGCGCTGGATGGGCAGATCCCGCAGCCCGATCATCGCTGTTTCCCTCGGCGCCGCGCCTGGCGAACATTGTTGGCCGCGTCCAGAAGACGCGAATCGATTTTCAAACCGCAGCCTTCGAGCGCATCCCGGTTGACGTCGAATCGCAGCCGTTGGTCCACAACCACCAAACTGATACCGCCACCGGCGTCGAGAAAGTCACGCCCGCGCCCCACCGTTAGCTGGCCATCGAAGTCCTTACCAGTGAAATCATTCTTGACCCCGGCCCAGGACGCCGTATCGATGTAGACCACATGGCAGGCCACCATCTCGTCCAAGCTCTTGACACCTACGGCCTGCACCTTTCTGCCACTACGGACCTGCCCTTCCGCCATGGTCTTCAGGGTGTCGAGCAAGTCCTCAGGGCCCAAAACACAGATTGTGTAAGGGTCCTCCGAGGAAGCGGGCGCCTGTCGAGGCCACTCGATGAAGTGCAGAAAGTTCATCAGGTACGCCGAGACGACCGCTGTCTCGGGAAGCACCGGCTCCGCTGTCTCCGCAGCCGCCACCCCGATCGGCCACAGGGCGAAGAACAGCCAAGCTCCGACTCCACAACGACGCAGCCAACCGCTCACCTGGGCGCCACTCGCATACCCGTCGGCACGTCGAGGTTTGGGCAGGAACACCCATGGTGGTCGCGTTGCGTTCATCAAAACAGTCTACTCAGACCAATACCGCGTCAGCGATTTTGGGCACTCTCCAGTCGTCTGATTTTCGGAAATTTCTGGCATTCACCGGCCCAATGGCCAGGCAAGCAGGCAGGCTGATAACTGTCGACTTGTTGAGTATAACCCATACTAGAGTCAAATCCCCTGTAGCTTGCGCCTTGCCTGGTACCCATCGTTTCCGACTTCCCCGGGCCGAAGGGTCGTGCCGGGGCATCGGCGGCCGCCTTGTGAGGCGCGGGAGGTTACCGCTAGAATGGTTCGGATCTTATGGTCCGAGAATCTGATATCCAATCAGCGGGGGTTCCATGCCGCGTTATGTAATGGCCAATCGCCGAGCCGGAAAGTTCCAAAGGGAAGAAAAAATGGCTTCCCGTGAGGCGCTTGCGGCGTCACTTCACTTGATGGGTGGGGGCATCGATGTCGTCCACGACCACAACCCACGCCGTAAGACAGCACGACGCATCGTCCTCTTTGAAGCCGATCACCGAGAGATGCAGGCCAAGAAAGAAATCTTGCCAGAAGATGTCATGGTCGAGCAGGAGATTTTGCATTGGCACTCCCCGGCCTATCCAGCCGAATTCGCCGGCCTGGAGGCCTCTTCGGCAGATCGCATGCCGATGGGAAGCGGCACCTCCCTGAAGGTCAACGTCCTGGGCGAAGGACAACCCTTGGCGGGGGCCGAGGTCAAGCTGTTCCTGCGGGGTGTCGGTGGCGCTCAGAACGAACAGTCGGCCCATAGCGACGACCGGGGCCGAGCGGAGTTTTCCTTCAGTCCTTTCTGGACACCCGCCGCCATCATCGCCTCGCCGGCGGGAGATTTCTGGCCCATGTTGGTGCGCGGCGTCGTCGATGGCTCCGATATCGACTGCCCCCCGCTGCCCCAGGGCCCCTGCGAGTGGTGGCATGAGGTCTTGGCGGCGGTTCCCTTCGAGGTCGACCGCGGCGCCGGCATCATCGTCGGGGTCTGCGATACCGGTGTCGGTCCGCACCCGTGCCTCGACCACGTGACCTCCGCCGGCGCCTTTGTCAACGGTAAGATGGAGAAGGCGGCAGGAGCCGATGTGGCGGCCCATGGCAGCCACGTCTGCGGCATCATCGCGGCGCGGCCTAAGGAGGACAGCCAATTTGCCGGCATCGCCCCCGGCGTCGATCTGCTATCGGCTCGGGTATTCCCGCAGGGCAACGGGGCCAACCAAGGCGATATTGCCAACGCCATCGATCATCTGAGCCGCGAAGGCAAGGCCGACTTGATCAACCTCAGCCTGGGGGCCTCGACCAGCTCCCAAATCGAGCACGACGCAATTCTGGACGCCGCCGAACGGGGTACGCTGTGCGTTTGTGCGGCTGCCAATAGCGCCGGCCCCGTTGCCTTCCCCGCTGCTTTTTCAGAGACCGTCGCCGTCTCCGCCCTGGGTCACCTCGGTTGGGGCCCCCCCGGCTCGATCCCGTCGATCCGTCTGCCCACTGAAGCGGCAAAGTTTGGCGCCGCCGGGCTCTTCCTGGCCAATTTCAGCTGTTTTGGTGACGAGGTCGATTGTGCCGGCCCCGGCGTCGGTATCGTCTCTACGGTGCCCGCCCGGCATGGCCTCGAGGCACCCTACGCTTCCATGGGTGGCACCTCCATGGCCAGCCCGGCCATCTGCGGCCTGCTGGCGGTGCTGCTCGCTCAGCATCCTTTCTACAAGACCTTGCCGCGGGATCAAACCCGCACCGACACGGCACGCGCCGTCCTCCGCCAAGCCAGTCGCGACATCGACATGCAGAAAATCTACCAGGGCCTCGGCGTGCCCTCCCTACGCTGACAGGAGCTGCCATGGATACCTATCTCGTCGCCGTCAAACGGCAACACCGTGACCACGTGGCGGACGACTGGGCGACGGCCCTGGAACATATCGAAGGGGTCGAACCGGCCCCTGAGACGTTGCAGGACAACCGCCTGCAAATCAAGGCCACACCATCGGGTCTCGCCAAGGTCAAGGAATCCCTGGGGGACATCTGCCATGTCGAAGCGGTGATTTCGCACCGAGTCAGCGGTGAGATAGGGGCCCACGACGCCACGTCGATAGCCTCCGCAACCCTGCCGCCGGTGTCCTCGGCCCTGCCACCGGACGACAAAGTCTCCTAGGCCGAGAATCAGGGCCGCTGGTCAATCGATCGGAGCAAATAGTGGGACCGGTAGCCGACGTCGACCGTAAAGCTCGGTCAGCATGCGCCGAGCCTCCTGTTGTTGTGGATCGCAGCGCAATACCTTGCGATAGATAGCCGTCGCCTTGGCGAAGAATCCGTCGTCGTGGTACCGCCGAGCAACCTGCAAAAAAATGCCGATCGCCTTGTCGATCTCAGCCGTGCGCACCAAGAGATCGCCGATTCTGTTGAGGCTCGCCAAGTCCTCGGGATCGTCCGCCACCATCGCCCGATAGTCGTCGATGGCGCGCTGTAACTGCCCACGGCGGATATGTCGCTCGGCGCGGCGTAGAAGACTCTCCTGCTGTCGCCACGGTAGCGGTGCGGTCTTTGCGGATGGTCGAATCTTTCGCAGCATGAAACCCCCTCGAGTCGTCGTCCCCGCGTCTCCATGAGGCGGGGCATGGAATGGCCGGCCGGCCGGCGCGATTCCAGAAATAACGACGTAAACGGGTAGGGAAATACGCTGATGAATCCCAAAAACTCTCGATCCGCTGCCCATCAAGTGGACCTCCACTAGGTGCCAGGCACCTGCTGAGAGGCGGAAAAGTAGTGCCAGGCACCTGCGGGAAGGGCAGCGGGAAGGCACAAGAAAGCGGCACGAATTGAGGTGCCACGCACCTGCAGAAACGGTGCCAGGCACCTGCGGACGGACGGACTAGGGCGCCTCGACCCGCCCACCGACCACCGCATCCAGGCGCTGCCAGATGGCCATGACGTCCAGGTCCGCCAAGGCGCTTTCTGTCTGCCGTTGCAACAGGGCGGCCTCGGCATCCAAGAGATCGTTGGTCGTCGAGCGGCCGGCAGCATGGCGTTGACGCTCGACCCGCAAGGTCTCGCTGGCCAACTCGAAGCCCCGACGCCTCACCTCGACGGCGGAGCGGGCCACCGCCAAGTCCTCCAAAGCGAGGTCGACCTGCAAGGCGATGCCGTGCAGCAGCTCATCGAGCTCGGCCTTCAAGGCCTGCCGGTCGGCTTCGAAAGCGGCCGCCCTGGGGGCCCGGGTGCCACCGGCAAAGGGACGCCAGGAGACCGCCAGGGCACCCTCCAAGAGCTCTTCGGGACGGAAGGGGTCGCCCGACGAAGATTGCCAAGTGGCTTTCGCCACCAACCTCGGCAAGCGCTCCGCCCGCACCGCCCGAGCTTGAAAATCCAGGCCCAGGAGCTGCTCTTCGAGGGCCTGCACATCGGGACGTCGGCGGGCCATGGCGACGAGCTCCGACACCTCGGGATCGATGGCACGGTCGAGCTCGAGGAGGCCTTGCGGCGCCACCGGACCCGAATGACCGATGGAGCGTCCCAAGTCCAACCGGGCGACCCGGCGCCTGGCTTCGAGCCTCCGGACATCGAGCCTCGCCGACTCCAGATCGAGGCGCACTTTCAAAGAATCCGCTTCGAGATCGCGGCCGGCAGCAACACGTTCTTGGCTTTCCGTCAGGCGGGCGGACAAGCTATCGACGAAGCCGCGGGTGGCTTCCAGCCGTGCCTCCAGGCCCAGAATATCGAGGTAGATCGACGCCGCCTCCAAGGCCGACTCTTGGCGCCCCCGCTCGGCCTGAAAACGACCAGCCCGGGCCGCCGAGCGGGCGGCGGGGACTCCGTAGAGGGCCCCTACGGGATCGAACAGAGGTTGCTGGATCTCAACGGCCAGGGCCTCACTGGTGCGCTCCCCTAAGGTGAGCGCACCGACCGGCGTGGTCAGCTCGTAGTCACGGTCCCGCCGCACTACATCCACCGCCACGCCGAGGGTCGGCCACCAGGCGGCCCTGTGCTCGGCTTGGGCACGCGCCTCCTGGGCGTTGGCGCGCCAGTCCTGCGCCAGGTTGCGCGGCCGCTGGGCGGCCCGCTGCAGGACGTCCTCCAGGCTCAAGCTCAACACTTCGGCCTCGACAACGACCGCCGGCACCTCTTGGGCCAGAACGTCCGTTGTCAAGCCCAAGGAGCACAACAGCAGCGCCGCGGTGGCCCTACGGCCCATCAAGCCGCCGAGCAGCGGTTTGCTGGGCCGCCTGAAGAGGAGCTTGTAGAGGGCCGGCACCACCAACAGGGTCAGCACCGTGGAAGCCAACAGACCTGAGATCATCGCCCAAGCCAAGGGTGGCCAGAGGGTGGTCTTGGAGAAGGCCAGGGGCGACAAACCGGCCACCGTCGTCATCATGGTCAGCAGAATGGGACGGGTCCGTTGCTTGATGGCCTCCACCAAGGCATCGTCCATCGAAGCGCCCCCCTGACGCAGGGTCTCCACCACATCCAGCAGGACGATGGCATTGTTGACCACGATGCCCACCAGCGAGACCACCCCCAGCATCGACATGAAGCCGAAGGGCTGTCCACTCAACAACAACCCCGGCACCACTCCGATGGCCGCCAAGGGGACGGTCACCATGATGATGCCGACCCGGCGGAAAGAATTGAACTCGACGAGAAGGAAGAACAACAGCAGCAAGATACCCAAGGGCATGGTGCGCAGCATCGCCTCGTTGGCCGCCCCCGATTCTTCCAATTCACCCCCCGTCTCCAGGCGGATGCCCGGTGGTAGATCGAGGGCCTGCAATTGGGGCTCGAGCAGCGAGAAGATCTGATGCGCCGTCTCGCCCTTGTCGACCTGGGCCATGACCTTGACCATGCGCTGGCGCTGATAGTGCTGGATGGCCGCCGGACGCCACTCCACCCGCAAGCTGGCCAGTTGCGATAGGGGCACCGGCTCACCGCCCGGCGTCGCCACATCGAGGTTGACCAAATCTTCCACCGGCATGTCCTCACCTTCGCTGGAGCGCACCATGATGGGCACCGGATCTTCGCCCATGCGATATTGGCCGATGGTCGTACCCATGGTCCTACCGGCCAGCACCGCCGCCACGTCGGTCCGCGACACGCCGTAACGGGAGGCGGCGGCATCATCGATCTCGAAGACCAGATTGGGCACCCCTAGGCCGAGGTCATGGCGCACGTCGCGGGCCCCTGGAATGGCCCGCAGCTGGCCCAGGATGATGTCGGCCACCGCTTCCAGCTGCTCGAGATCCTGCCCCATGACGCGCACTTCGATCGGTGCCTCGACGGGCGGTCCTTGCTCCAGGTGCCGGGTCACCACCTCGACATCCGGCAACTCCCGATGGGCTAGCTGTCGCAGACTATCCCCCACCTTCGTCACCGCCGCGAGATCCGTTGTCTCGACCATCAACTGGGCTCGGTGTGGGCTGTCCGGCTTGGGCAACAGGTTGTAGTAGAAGTGGGGTGCCGCCCGGCCGACGAAGGTGCCGACGGAACGCACCGACGGATTCCCCTGCAACTCCGCTTCCAAGCGGCGGGCCACTTCGTCGGTGCGCTCCAGATGGGTCCCCTCGGGCATTTGCAAATCGACCATCAAAACGCTGCGGTCGGCGGCCGGAAAGAAATTCTGATCGACAAAACCCGCCGCCACCAGGGTGACGCCCAGGAGCAGCACCGCCATGGCCAGCATCCATGGGGCCCGCCGGACGGCAAACCGGGCCACCCCCTCCGCCAGACGATGCGAAGCCGCCCCTTCCGATGCCGTACGACGCCGCAGGACCAGCTCCGAGAGCACCGGCGTCACGGTGATGGCAAAGAGGTAGCTCACCGCCAAAGTGAGCATGATGAGGATCGGAATCGAACGCGTGAAGTCCGCCGTGCCACCCTTGGCCAGCAGCATCGGCACAAAGGCTGCCAAGGTCGTTCCGGTGGCGGTGCCCAAGGGCAAGGCCAAGGAGCGTACAGCATCCGCCGCCGCCTGCCGGACCGGGTGGCCTTGGTCGAGACGCCATTGAATGTTTTCCACCACGACGATGGCGTTGTCGACCAACATCCCCAAGGCGATGACCAAGGCGGCTATGGAAATTTGGTGCAGGATACCGCCGCCGGCGGCAAAGAGTGCGATGGAGCCGAAGGTCACCAGCGGCAGGACGGCTGCCACCAGCAATCCGAGACGGAAACCCATGGTGATAAAAAGAAGGCCGGCGACGATGAGAATGCCCAGCTTCAAGGAACCCGTCAGCTCCTCCAGCCGCGCTTCCACCATGTCCGGTTGAAAAGTCACCTCCGAAATCTCCAAGGCGGCCATCTCGGGTCGTAGTGCATCAATGCGCTGACGTACTGACTGCCCAAATTTGACCCGATCGATGGCGTCCTTGGGGATGACGCCCAACCCCACCGCCGGCTCACCGTTCCATCGCATCCATTCGCGGGCGGGTTCCTCCGGCCCTTGCCGAACCCGGGCCAGCTCACTCAGCGGCACCGAGGCGCCACTGGGTAGCGTGATCGGGGTGCGCCGAATCTCTTCGAGGCTCGAAAACTCCGTCAAGGGCCGTAGATTGGCCGTCTTGGCCCCCAAATGCACCAATCCACCGGCAAGAATCGAGCTGCGTTGGGAGAGCTGAAAACCCAACGACGCCGGATCGACGCCGAGTCGACGGGCCATGGCACTGTCGTACTCGACGGTGATCTGCTCGCCGGGATCGGCCACCAACTTGACTTGCTTGACCTCGTCGAGGGCCAGCAGGTGACGCTTCAACCACTTGGCTTTGGCCACCAGCTCCAGTGGATCGGAGGAGCCGGTGATGGCCAACACCACCGCCTCCTGGGACACCAGATCGTCATTCAGCCGAGGCGCCAAGACGCCGCCGGGGAAATCGCCCTGGGCCTCTTCAATGGCGTCCCGGACTTCATCCCAGGCCGCCTCCGTGTCATAGACCTCGTCGAGCAGCTCCACATTGACGATGGCGACGCCGGCCCGTGAGATGGAGGCGATGTCTTCGATTTCTTCCACCTCCGCCAGATGCTCCTCCAGCGGCTCGACCACCAAACGCTCCACCGTTTCGGCGTCGGCGCCGGGAAACGCTGTCACCACCAGGCCATTGCGCCGCGGGAATCGCGGATCCTCTTCCCGCGGCATGGTGAGCCACGATGCCATCCCGGCCAGGGCCAACAACAGGGCCGTCGCCACCACCAGACGTCGACGCTCGAGCAGGAACGACAGGTTCATCGCTGGATCTCCACCGACTCACCGTCGAGCAAGCCACGCTGACCACCGACCACCACCTGATCACCGGCCTCCAAGGAACCCCGCACCGTGACCCGATCGCCGAGCAGCGTACCCACTTCGACGAAGAGCTTCTCGACCCGCCGTCCCTGGCCGTCCTCGACCACACGGAAAACCGCCGACCGATGCCCGCCGGGATTGACCACCGCTTCCACCGGCACCGCCATGGCGCCGTCCGTCGCCAACTCGAGGATCAGCTCGGCGGTGCTGCCCGCCGCCAGACCAGGGGTCGGCGGCAAGTCGATGATCACCGGGAACAGATGTCCGGCCCCGACCGCCGTCCGCGCCACCGATCGTAGGGTACCCAAAGCCTGGCGATCGATCACCGGGAAGTCGACCCGCACTTCGTCACCGGCTTGGATGTAAGGCATCACCGACTCCGGTACCTCGACGGACAGCTCGATCTCGCTGTCGCCGCTGAGGGACATCACCGGCCGCCCGACCACCGCCATTTCCCCCGGTTCGAGCATGACTTCGGTGATCGTCCCGGCGAAGGGGACCCGCAGGACCGTCTCTTCAAGCATCCGTTTTGCTTCCCGCAATTGGGCCTGTGCCGCCGCCTCGGCGGCGTTCAGGGCCTCAACACCGGCCCGGCTGCGCTCCACCTCCTCGGCCGTCGCCGCCTTGCCGGCCGCCAGTTGCTGGGTACGCTCCAGGTCCCGCTGGCTCTGACCTCGGCGGGCCGCCAGCTCAGCCAATGCCCCCTGGGCTCGGGCCACGGCATTGGACAGCTCGCGTTGATCGAGGCGGGCCACCACCTGGCCGGCTTGCACCACCTCCCCCACGCCCACCGGCCTCTCCAGCATGCGGCCCGCCAGGGCGAACGACAGCCGAGCCCGACGCACCGCCCGGGTGACGCCGGAGAAGCGCAAACGACGGTGCTCGACGGCGGGTTCCACTTGGGCCACGGCGACGAGCTTGCTGTGGGGCTCGGGCGCCTTGGGCAAATTCTCCTGGCTATCGGCGGACAACAGGAACGCCGCGGCCAGGGCCGGCAGCGCTATGAGCAGCAATCGGGTCTGGATCTTCACGCTTCAGCTCCCCCGGCGGCAGGCGCCGCTTCGCTTGCAGCCGCTTCGGTTGACGAACGTTCACGCACCCCATCGAAGAAGATGGTCAGGATGTCTTGCAGGTATTTCTCTTCCATGGCTTCGATATCGGTCTCTTCACCGAGCATGTCGCAGAGCAGTTTTTTGGTTTGGAACCACTGCAGGACCATGGCGAGAAACGCTTTGATGATCGACAGGGGATTGAGATCCCGGCGAATCAAACCTTGCTCTTGCCCTTCCAGAATGCGCTGGATTCCCACCTCAAAAAGCTCGTTCTCCTCCGCCAGGCAGGGTTCGTCCCCTTCCACAAAGCGCCAAGACATGAAGCTCACCGAGCGCTCGTCCTGCTGCAAGAAGCGAAAATAGGCCATGATCGAGCGATGCAGCAGCTCGAGGGGCCCCTCGTCGCTGTTGAGCATTTCTTTCTGGACCTTGAAGTACTGCTCGAAGTGCCGCTGCTTGATCTCATTCCACAGCTCTTCCTTGGAGCCGAAGTGGTGGTGGATCAAGCTCTTGGTCACTCCTGCCAGCTTGGCGATGCGGCTGGTGGGGACTTCGCTGGGGCCATGGGCCAAAAACAGATCTTCCGCCGCATCGAGAATGGCGGCTCGGGTCGCTTCGGGGTCTCGTCGACGACGGGTGGTCATGGGGTGCTCCTGTGGGGCGGTTCTGCACGGCTCGAGTTTCGAGCTACGGCCTTAACTGGCCGGCCGGTCGATAAATTAGCACTTAACTGGCCAGCCGGTCAATAGGTACGGAACACCCCACTCAGGGTTGCAGCCATCACCCGTGATCTCTTGCCACCGCGTCCACAATCAGTGGTCGGTCCACACCACCCAGGAGCTGATCAGGGGTCGCCACGGCCGCGCCGAGGGCTGAGCCGTCGCATCGAGATGCTGCTGCGGGCCCCCCAAACCCGACGGCATGATCCGTCCCAGGGCCCGCGAGGTGGCGATCGACAGCTGGAAGCGACCGGCACGGTCCGCCAAGGTACCGATTTCTTGGAGCGCTTGGTTTGCCCTCAACCAGGTTTCGGGGTCCTGCATTTGGCTCAGACGTTGTACCAAGTCGATGAGGCGGCGCTCCCCTTCCTCCAGATCTCCCACCAGGAGCTCCAACTTGCCCTGCAACAGATCGACGCTGACCTCGGCTGCCAGCGCGTAAGGTCGTTCGTCGGCCTCGGCCTGCAAATCCGCCAGCAGGCACCGATGGGCCGCTCGGGCCGAAATCAGAGCCTGCTTCGCCGCCATCGGCCGACCCAGAGCGAGCTGGGCCTGGCCGCGATAGGCGGACCCGATGACCGCCGCCAGGAAAGAATCTTTGGCCTCACACTGCCGGGACTGCAGCAGGAGCTCCCGATGCCGACCTTGGCTCTGCAGGAAGCGCAGCAGAGGCAGGCAGTTGAGACCGGCTAGCCGACCGTCGATATCCAAGGCCATGAGCTCGATGGCGTGCGGCTCGGCTTGCGGCATCGCGAGTGCCGCCTCGACCGCCACCAACCAGCGCAGATCTTTGGCCCACTGCCTCGCCTCACCCCAGGAGGCTCCTGGTCGCCCGTTGTCCCCGGACGGCTCGGGGACTCCATCGCCTGGCCTCGATAGGGCGTTTTTATAGTGGGCTGCACCGCCGAGGTGTCGGTCATGGGCCCGCAAGAGATGCTGCAAGGCGAGAAGGGGTTCCCCTTGTTCCAAAAGCAGTTGCACCAAGAAGCGGTTGGCGGACGGCGAGTCGTGCAACGTCGCAAAGCGCTCGGCATGGCCCCTCGCCGCCTGCCATCGTCCCTGGGCCCGCAGTGGGTACACCAGAAAATGATGCGCCGCGGCGTCGTCCGGCTCCAGCTCCAGGGCCCTGCGATACCAAGGGATCCCTCCGCCGTCGGTATGCCGACCCAGATCGGTGGGCGTCGCGCTCAACCGACCCCTCAGGACGTAGAGGGCGGGGTCTGCCGGGTAGCGTCCGATGGCCGCTTCAACGAGCTCCAGAAGCTCATGGTGCTGGCTGCGGGAACCTTCTTTCCAAGCCAGGGCCGCGGACGTCTGCAGGGTTCCGATCTCCAGTCTCAGCCGCTGACGGTGGTCCAGGCTCTGGGTCGAGGCCAGGTCCACAGCCCGCTGGATGTGTGGCTGGGCCAACTCGAGGTCTTGTAACGCCAAGTAGACCGTCATCAGCCCGAGATGGGGCCAAGGGGAGGACGCATCAAGCTCCAGGGCGCTCTCAAAGTGATCACGGGCCGAGCTCAGATCCAAGGCCACCAAGGCGT
Organism: Acidobacteriota bacterium; assembly: GCA_029263315.1. Classification (GTDB taxonomy): domain Bacteria; phylum Acidobacteriota; class Thermoanaerobaculia; order Multivoradales; family J023; genus JAJCXR01. The sequence goes on from JAJCXR010000040.1 coordinate 48,499, forward strand.
TCCATCCCCACTGCACAGCGCGCTGGGCCTGCTCTTGGGCCGCCGGATCCACAACGGCACTGGGCGCAGCGGAGAGCCCACCCAGGGCGCTATCCGCTGCCGGATGATTCGGATGGGGCGGGGCCTGAGCCCCTCGCAGCCTTTGCCCGGTCGGTACCCAACAAGCCCAGGCGGCCAACGAGACGACGGCCAATACTTGGAAGGTTTTAGCCGGTCGCTGAGCGGCAAGATTTGGCGGGCGGACAGGAAATCGATGGCGATTCGATAGCAAAAAATCAAATGACAAACGAAACATCGGATGAGTCTCCAGTCTCTTCGGGACCTCCGCGCCGATGAGTCAAGCGCGTCGGATATCCTCATCCTGTAAGCGGATTTGAAGCGCGATGGACGATCAGCTCCGCCCCGTTTTCTCCACCTCACCCTGCGAGAGCTCTTGCAGAAGGTATTTGTGCAAATCCTGCAAGGTCGGATGTGGTGCGGCGGCCCCCACCAGCGTCACGGCACCCAGCTCCCGGCGCAAAAGGCCTTTGGTCCGCATCGACGCGACCCCTTTCAGAGCTCGATTTCTGGATAGTGTCTGACGACCTCTTCTCTCAATCTCCGGCGAGCCCCATAGAGAAGGCTACGTACCCTGTTCATCGAAATACCCAGCACCAAAGCGATTTCCCGGTACTTCAATCCCTGTTGCAAACGCAGGACGGCGCACCGGCGCATCTGCGGCGGCAGCCCTTGCAGCGCCCGATGCAGCGCTCGGCGACGCAATCGAAGGCGCTCGTCGGCCAACAGCTTGGCTTCCGGATCCAGCTCCGCGGGATTTCGCAAGCGGTCGCTATTCGCCTCATCTCCGGCCAGCGAGACGATTTCAACGTGGCGTTTCTGGGTGCCTCGACTTCTCAGATAGTTCTTCCACTCATTGCCTGCAATCCGGAACAACCAGGTATCGAATCTGGCGTCGTGTTGAAACGAAGCCAGGCGGCCGAAGGCCTTGACGAAGGTCTCTTGCGCCAGGTCAGAGCACTGATCTTCCGGGCAACCCCGACGGGCAAAGACTTTCCTCAGCGCAGGAAAGTAGCGTTCGAAAAGCCAGCGAGCATTCGCCTCGCGTCGGTGCCCTCGCTGAAGCTCTCGGATCCGCTGCTGGGTCCGTTCGTCAACGCTCACAGGGCACCCCTGAAGTCTTGAATCTGGGGATGGTCAATGTCCTGACAAGCTTGAAGTCAGTCTCCCTGGAGCTGCCGCGCCTAGACCGCAAGAACGGTCGTTATCTAACCCTGGATGGACGGTCCCGATAAGGGCCTCGGAAAACAATCATCATCCCATCTCGCTTGCCCCTCAACCCGCCAGCTGTGTTGCGAAGAAGCTTACGTAGGCCCGCTATGCGCGCCTCTCCGCGCCTTGCTGACGAGTCGATTTGCGGCGCGATTTTGGGCGATGATCATCTGCCGCGACCCTAACGCCACCGAGATGGCACAACCAATGGAAGTCAAAAAAATCCGTCAACCAATAATATTGCAAACCCCACATGGGGTAGCGTCCGGCGCCCGAAGCCTTCCGAGGTGTCGACGATACCCGAGGCACCCAAAAGAGCTCCCGTCCGGCCAGGCCAGCCTGCTGGTCTCCGCTGGCCGGACTCGAGGCCCGCAGAGCAGTTGAAGGACAGGCCAGCGGCTGCTATGTTGCTACCCTGGTGTCGCCTCGACACCCATTCCTTCGCCTCACCGACACGACGCCCTCGCGGGAGCCTACACCATGCCTCTTCCCATCCTCGGTCAAACCCCGGCCTCAGACGCGGCCACAAAGCAGAATGATGAGGTCACCCCAAACGACTTCGTCAAGCAGCCTCTGCAGGTATCCACCCAGCAGTTTCTGAGCGCTATCCACAACGGTGACACGAAGCAAGTGGCCGGCTATTTGGAGAGGCAACCGGAGCTGGCACAGAGCCGTGATGCGGCTGGCATGACGGCCGTCCTATTGGCCGCCCTGCAGGGAGAAGACGACATCGTCACCCTGCTCCGGGAGCGGTCAGGGACCACCCTCGACCTCTGTGAGGCTGCCGCTGTCGGCGATCTGCAGCGCCTCGATGAGCTCTTGGTCGACCCCCGATGCGACCTCGCCGTCACCTCCGCCGACGGTTCCACCTGCCTGGGTTTGGCGGCCTTCTTCGGCCAGCGGGAGGTGGTGGAACGGCTGCTGGCCGCCGGCGCCGACAGCCGGCAAGTGAGCGACAACCTACACCGCACGACCGCCCTACACCACGCCGTCGCCCATGGCGATGAAGGGGTTGCCTTGGAGATCAGCCGCCGGCTACTGGAGTCCGGAGCCGTCGTCGATGCGGTGCAAGCCGGAGGCTTCACCCCCCTGCATCAAGCGGCGAGCCGCGGTCGCGGAGACCTCGTCGACCTGCTCCTCGAGCACGGTGCCGACCGCCGGGCGGAGAGTGACCTGGGGGATACGGCGGCTGACCTCAGCCGTCGCCGGGGCCACGATCTAGCGAGCTTGGGCTGAGCCTGAGGGCTACCGTAGCTGCCCCCCCATCCGATGGGCCGCAACCTGCCAAGCGACGTCCGTCGAGCCCCTTCCGGCTCACTCCAGTTGCAAGGTACCCGTCTGCCCGGCCGCCAGGAACACCTCCCCTTGCCAGAGGCGGCCGTCGGCGGCGGTGGCGACCACCGTCCAACGACCCGGCACCAGCCCGCCCAGCTCGCTACGCCCACCCCGCATCTTCGGTGTGTCGCGCCGCATACCTTGCCAATAGACGCCACGGTAGGGACCCTGGGGACCGACCAGCTGTAGCGTCGTTTCCACCGTTTCACCCTGAAGGTCCGGTAGCAGAACGCTCAACCGAGCTTCCTCGGAGAGCTCGATGCGCACCAACTCCTCGCTCGGCACCCGCAGGGTACGTTCGATGGTGGCAGCGCCGTCGCTCGCCAGGACCATTTGCCAAACCCCATCGGGCACCAGGTCGACGATGAACTGTCCACCGTCGTCCCCGTGGAAGGTGCCGCCGATCTGTTCTCCTGGGCCCCGGCTGAAGGACACATGGATCTGTGCCGCCGGACGGCCGCCGGGGGACTGCACTTGCAGAGTCAAGCCGGAGACCGGCTCGAGACGTACCTCGACATCGTCTTTGATCTCCCCCGCCCCGAGCTCCACGCGGATACTTTCGGGGCCGTAACCGGAGCGGCGGAAACGTAGCTCCCAGGCTCCCGTACTGATCTCACCCAGGCTGAAGCGACCCAACGAGTCGCCGCTGACCTGTACTTGTCGCAGCCCCTCCTGCTCACCGGTCACCTGCACACCGGCCAGCGGCTGGCCGTCGCTGTCGAGCACCCACCCGGAGAGCCGCGCCACTTCGAGGTCAATCCTCAGGTTGTCGTCGCCATCGATCTCCAACTCTTTGATCTGTTTGAATGGGCTCCGCCAGTCCCCCAAATGCAGCCGGTACTTTCCGGCGACCAGATCTTCGAACAGGAACGTGCCGTCGCTCCCGGTGGTGGTCGAAGCGTGGAAACCACCGTCCACCGCCGATAGATTCATCGCCATGCCGACCTCGAGCTCCGCACCTTTGTAGACCGTACCGGTCAGCTGAAAACCGGCCACGAACTCGAGATCGACCGCGACTTCGGGCACCCCCTCCTCGAGGGTCACCCGCTGCCGGGCGGAGCGTGAGGTTCCGGTCAGGCTGGCCACCAGCGTCATCTCACCGGGCGGCACGTTGTCGACCCTGAACTTGCCTTCGAAATCAGGTTGCGTCACCTCCACCCCGTCGCCATAGGCCGCAACGCGGACCCGGTTCATCTCCTCGTAGCCAAGGCCCAGGATGCGTCCCACCACGCGGCCCCCGCCTCCCAGCCTCAGCTCGAGACCGGAGACGGGGGTTTCGCCCACTTCCAGCACCTCCGGTAATCGGTGCCAGCCATGGCCTTCCTTATGGGCCTGGACGCGGTAACGCCCCGCCGGCACTTGATCGATCTCAAAGCTGCCGTCGGCCAGGCTATCGGCACCACTCTGGCCGCCGAAGAATTGCCTCTGATCCTGTGGATGCAGCATCACCTGGGCTCCCTGCAATGGCCTGCCGGAGGCTTCGAAGACACGCCCGCTGATCGTGACGGTGGCCCCCAGCTGTATATCCAGGCGGTTCTCCCCCGGCTCGATGAGGACGTTCTTCGACGACCGGCTCAGCCCCTCTCCGATGGTAGTGATGGTGTGGCTCCCCAAGAGCAGGCTGCTGAGCAGGTACTGTCCCTCGCCGTCGGTTTGCGCAAACCCGCTCTCCGACATCTGCCCATTGGGGCCGATGGCCATCACCATGACGCCGCTCAACGGCTCCCCTTCAGCATCGGTCAGGGTGCCGGTAAGCTGCGCCCCGACCGTCAACCGCAGCTCGACATCGCGCAGGGGTTGATCGGCGGGCACCTCGAAACCACCGACCCTCAGCACTTGGAAACCGGGTTGGGTCACCTGGATCAGGGTTGCACCCGGAGTCACCTCCGCCAGCTCGAAACGGCCATCGACGCCGGTCGACTCATCGCCGCCGCCGTAACCCATGCCATAGCGGGCCGCGGTCTTGTCTTCCGGGATCGCCGCCACTTTTGCGCCCTCCACCGGCACCCCGTCGGCGTCCACTACCCGCCCTTCGATCTTCGAAGAGGGTTTTAGGACAATGTTCAAGGGCTCGGTTTGGGGGAGCTCAATGTTGGGGGCCAGGGCCGAGACAAATCCCTCCTTGGTCACCAAGATGTTGCGACGTTCGCCCGCCGTGCCGTCGGGAACGACAAACGTACCGTCGGCGGCGCTCAGGGCGTCCGCTTCGTCGCCAGCCGTGGCCTTGAGCATAGGACTGCGTCGCTCGCCGGATGGCGCAGCGAAGACTTGCGCCTCGGCGATCGGCTGCCCTTCGACATCCACCACCTTGCCCAGCAGATCGATCCCCGGCGCCAGAATGACGATTCCGAGGTCGATATCTCCTTCTCCGACAGGAATCTCCAAGCCGCGGACTTGGCCACGGCTGTATCCTGACGCCGTGGCCACCAGGTCGTAGCGGCCCGCCGCCAGGTCGGGAACGGCAAACGCTCCGGACCCATCCGTGAGGTGGGTATCCGGCACCGACAGCAGGCTGAAGCGCCGAGAACGGTCCGTCGCGGTGGACTTCAGCTGCACTTCCGCCCCGACCACCGGCCGCTCTTCACCGTCGACGATACGTCCCACCCCCCGACGCCCCGGCACCATTTGCCAGCGCCCTCCGGCTCGGCGCTCGAAGGCCCGTAGCGGATCCACCTGATAGTCGACGGGCGCCCACCCGGCGCCTTCGAGATGCAGGGTAAACCCCCGCTCTGTGGGCAAGCCGGTGAACACGATCCGACCTTGGGCATCGCTGCGGGCTCCACTCTTGCGGACCCCCAGCATCGACTTGAAATCAAAGGCCCCTTTGGAGGCTCCGAGCTCGAGACGTCCGTCGATGCCCGGAATTGGCGTGCCGTCCGCCGTCACCACGCGACCTTCGAAACCGGCCGCCGGGTCGAGCACCAGGGTTGGCCCCGGCTTGGCGGCACTCGGCACATCCCCTTGCATGGAGATGGCGGAGGAGTAGCCCGGAGCCGCCGCCCAGATACCGAAGGGAGCCGCCTGCGGGCTCGGCAGCGCATAGCTCCCCGTCCCGTCGCTGCGCGTCCAGACCAAGCTTTTGTCATCGGTCACCCAGACCAGGGCTTCGGCGAGGGGTTGGCGATCTTGAGATTCGAGAACCCGGCCCACCAGATGTTGCCCCGGTGGCAGCTGCAGAACGATCGGTGGAGCGTCCTTGGCATTCACCGTCGACTCGTCCGCCGTCGCCTTCTCTTGGGTCAGGGCGGGCAAACTGATCTCCTGCCAGCGACCTTCGGAATCGATGGCGGTCACCGTCTGCGCCGCCGCCGACAGGTGGACGCTGAGCCTGCCCTGCGCATCGCTCAACCCCAGCGGCAAATGGTGGCCGTCGAGACGCAGAGCAGCCGCCGCGACGGCCTGCTCGTCGGCGTCTACCACCTGTAGACGCCGGTCCTGGCCACGGCGCAAACGCAGTGTCGAATCGGCGTCCGTCAGGGAGTGTTGCAAGGGCAAATGACCTGGCGCCGAAACCTCGAGCTGCCAATTATCGGGCTCGGCCAACGACAAACGGGCGCGGCCATCCGCCTGCGAGAGGCCAAGCCAGGGCGCCGGACGCCAATCCTGGGCGCTCAAGATGCCCAACCGCTGCCGCGCCTGCGACCTCACGAATGTCGCCCGTAGGCGGCCACCCGGCAGGGGCTCCCCGGCGGCGTCGAGGAGGCGCACCAGGACGTCCTTGGCCGGCGGCAGCTCGGCGTCTGCCAGCACCATGTCTTCGGTCAAGGGAACGATCTCTTTGAGACGCGACTCGTAGCCCTGGTGGCTGAGCTCCAACTGCCAGAATCCGATGTCCGGCGCCCGCAACCGATACCCTCCGTCGCTCCGGCTGGTCACCTCGCGGACCACCGGTGGCGATTTTCCACGCCATGCCAAGAGATCCCGTTCGTAGGCGGAAGGCAAGGGCCGCAAACGGACGCGGACTCCGGCCAAGGGCTCACCCTCCGGTGTCGTGACGCGACCTTGCAAGGATGGGCCGCTGGCGGCCCGCCCCTCCCCGGATGTGACAGGGGTTGTGGTTGTGGCCGGGGAGGGGGCGTCCGGGGTTTGCCCCGCCAGCGACGCGGCCCCCGCGGCCAAGCTCATCGCCAGGATCAGACTAGGAATCACCCGGGCGCTCACTCTGGCGATGGCGGGCTCGAAAGAAAAATACATCCGCATGGTCGAGGTCCCCACAACAAATCGGTCCGATGAATATCCCACCAAGCATATCAATTAAAAATTACCTATCTGCAGATATCAATTCATGCACCCCCGGAAGCACAAAAGCCGTGCCCCCTAACGGAAGACACGGCCTCGAAACCATCCACGATGGGCTGGCCTCAGCCTTCGGCGCCGACCTCAGCCCCTTCGATGCCGTGCCGGTCGATGTAATCCTCGACGTAGAGGAGATTGTCTTCACCGGCCCGCTCCACGACACCGAGCAGGTTGTCCATCAAGCTGACCTCTTCGAGCTGCTCGTTGACGAACCAATCGAGAAAACGGATGGCGATGTGATTGCGTTCCTTCTGGCAGAGATCCACCAAGCCGTAGATCTGTTGGGTGACCTCTTTCTCCCAATCGAGGGAAGCTGTGACCGCCGCCACAGCCGAATCGAATTGGCTATTCGGAGGAGCGATCTCCGGAATCGCCACACGACCTCCAACGTCGAGGATGAAACGGAGAAACTTCATACCGTGGGCGCGCTCTTCGTCCGCCTGGCGGAAGAAAAACTGGGACAAGTTCTCCAGGTTCTCACTGGCGAAGTAAGAGCCGATGGCCAAGTACTGATTGGCGGCCCCGAACTCGTTGCCGATTTGTTCGTTGAAGGCGTCGATGACTTTCTGGCTAGCTAACATGGGTAGGCTCCTGTCTGGCGCCGGTCGGCGCTCGGTGTCGTTTCAGCGCCCTGGGACGCATAGTTTGTGGGGTTTGAGGGGTGGCATTGGCAGGTCACTCGGGCGCCGTGGACTGGGTTTCATCCACCTCGTGTGTCCAGCGGTGCAACCAAGCGAGGACCGTCTCGTGCCATTGCAGGCTGTTGTTGGGTTTCAATACCCAATGGTTTTCGTCGGGGAAATAGAGCAGCTGACTGGGAATACCCCGCCGCTGCAAGGCGGTGAAGGTGGCCAGGCCCTGGGTCTCCACGACGCGGTAATCACGGCCGCCGTGGACCACCAACATGGGGGTTTTCCAGGCGCTGACGTGGTTGACCGGATTGTGCCGCTCGAACGCGGTCGCGTTCTCCGAAGGCTGACCACGGAATTCCCATTCGGGAAACCACAACTCTTCCGTGCTGTAGTACATGCTGCGGTTGTCGAAGAGGCCATCGTGGTTGACCAGGCAACGGAAGCCATCGGGCCAGTTGCCAGCGATCCAGTTGATCATGTAGCCGCCATAGGAGGCCCCGAGGGCACAGGCCCGCCGGTCGTCGATCCACGGATAACGCTGCACGGCGGCGGCCAATCCCTTCTGCAAATCCTCCAAGGGCTTGCCTCCCCAATCGTCGCGGATCGAATCGGTGAAGGCTTGACCATAGCCGGTGGAACCGTGGAAATCGATCATCACGACGGCGAACCCGGCGGCGGCATAACTCTGGGCGTTCCAACGATAATGAAAATTGTTGTTGAACGATCCCTGGGGGCCACCATGGATGAGGAAGGCCAAGGGGTAACGCTTGCCGGGTACAAACCCCACCGGCTTGATGGCATAACCGTAGACCGTCTCGTCGTTCCAACCGGCAAAGGAAAACTGTTCGTAATCACCGAAGGTGAGGGACTTCAGGCGCTCGCCGTTGACCTCGGTGAGCTGTTGCAGCGCGCCGCCATCGCTGGCCACGGAATAGAGGTCAACCGGCGAATCGAGGTCATCCCGGCCGAAGACCAGCCTTTGGCCGGCCAAGGCGGGGCTTCGAACTTTGCCGTCCCCCACTAACTTGTCGACCTTACCGTCGGCCAGCGAGATGGCGAAGAGGGGCACTTCCCCGAGATCGTTGGCGGTGGTGTAGAGGGTCTTGCCGTCGGCGGCGAAAACAAGTCCGCCGGCTGAGCGGTCCCAGTGATCGGCCAAGATCCGTGGCGGCCCGAGCTCGCCGTCATTCCAAGGCCGCAGTACGATGCGCAAGCGGTCGGCTTCGAAACCCGGCCGACGCATGGCCAGATAGGCCAAAGTCTTGCCGTCGGGGGAAAACACCGGCTGCGTATCCCAAGCCGGGTTATCGGTCAGCCTGCGGGGCGCCGCCGAGCCGTCGATGGGGGCCAGATGGAGGTCGAAATTGGTCGACCAGGGCTCGCCCGCCCCTGCCAGACGGGCGGTGAACACAAGCCCTTTACCGTCCGGCGTGAAGGTGAATTCTTCGCTGCCGCCGAAGGGCTTCGACGGCACATCCCCATCCAGCCCGCGGCTGACGTCGATGGGCTCGCCTCCACCGTCGAGGGGCAAGACGAAGAGGTGAGAACGGCGGCCGTCTTTCCACGTATCCCAATGGCGCACGAAGAGTTGGTCGTAGAGCAGGCCGGTGCGGCTGGACTCCGCCGTCGCCGCGAGGCGCTCGCTGGTGCAAGCCACGGTCTCGCAGTCCACAAAGACATCGAGGGAGAAGGCCATGTGGCCGCCGGTGGGCGAAAGGATCAAATTTCCCACATCGAGGGGAAGGTCGGTGACCGGCACCGCTTCGCCGCCGCCCAGCGGCAGCTTCCAGACCTGGGACGAGCCGGAGCGGGTGGACAAGAAATAGATGGCTTGGCCATCGACACTCCAACGGGGATTCCAATCGCTTTCGGGGGCGGCGGTCAAACGTTTGGCCTCGCCCCCCGCCGTTGGCACCATCCAGAGGTCGGTGCGACCGCGGTCCGCCTCCAGGTCCGTGGTGCGTAGGACGTAGACGATCCGTTGGCCGTCCGGTGAAACCTGGGGATCGGACAGGCGAGCCATGGTGACCAGGTCTTCAGCGGTGAAGAGTCGCTGGCTGGCGTCCTCTTGACCGCTGGCCGAAGAGCCGGGGCCTTGTGCCGCCAGGGTCATGGACATCCCCAAGAGTAGGCCGACAAAAAACAGCAGGATGGGCCTCGACTCGCATCGTCCGATACCCAGGAGCGCCGCCGTCGAGGGCACCCTCACCGCAGGCAACTTGTCATTTCTCTCCGTCATTCCGTCTACCCCCGTCTCATGGTTCGCGTCTCAACGCTGTGATGAATATTTCGTCGACCGTCCACCACCGGATTTAGCTCAAACCGCGAAGCCCTCCTCGGTGGAGACCCGCTGGCTGCGAACCCTGGACACTCTCAGTGGACGCTCATGGTGGGTACAAAATGATCCCCCTGGCGGCCCTGAAAGAGTTGCTCCAGCAGGGGATGATCAAAGGCATCTTCGCTGCTGTCGCAGCGCAGGTGACGTTCGGCCACATAGGTTGTGTGCTCGGCACCGTCCACCAGCACATGATACCAAGGGCGATCTTTGGGCGGATTGGACTTGGCGACCTTGGTGTACCACTCGTCGCTGCCCTGGAAATCGGCGTCGACATCAAAGATGACGCCCCGGTAGTCGAACATCCGATGCCGAACCAACTGCCCGACGCTGAATTTTGCTTGGCGCATAGGTTTCTCCGCTCGTCCCACAGGGAAATCCCGCGGTGCAATACCTCAACTCTAACGGACTTGCTCGACCTCGCCCAGATCAATTCCCGTTTGCCAGGCTTCCTCCGCCACGCCGAGAAAGAAGAGCAGGGTGTCAAGGCGGCCATAACGGATATTGGCCGGGGCCGACGCCGCGACCTTGGGTTTGCCATGGAAGGCCACCCCCAAACCTGCCTTCAGCAACATCGGCAAATCGTTGGCACCATCTCCGACCGCCATGGTTTGGGACGGCGAGATGCCGAGCTCACGGCAATGCTGCTCCAGGATTTGCACTTTGCTCTGGCGATCGAGAATCGGGGGTACCACGCGGCCGGTCAAACGTCCCGCGGCGATCTCCAAGACATTGGCGGACACGGCATCGAATCCCAGACGTTGGGCGATGGGCTCGGCGAAGTAGGTGAAGCCGCCGGAGGCCAAGACGGTACGCACACCGAGGTGCCGCAGGGTGGCCACCAGCGCCGCGGCCCCGGCATCGATGACGATGCTCTGGGCGGCCCGTTGTAGCTCCTCCAGCGGCATGCCCTTCAACCAAGCCACCCGACGCCGCAAAGCGGTCTCGAAATCCATCTCGTCGTTCATCGCCAGGGCGGTGATGGTTTCCATCTCATGACGTCGGCCGATGGCGGACGCCAGCTCGTCGAGCATCTCGTTGTGGATGACGGTGGATTCCAAATCCGCCACCAGCAGTGCAACCCGCCGCTCGGCCAGGGGCTGGACCAGCCAATCCACCCCCTCCTCCACTTGCCAGGGGGCGGCCTCCGCCCCTCCCCAGGCGGCGGCGGTCGACGGCAGGGCAGTAAAGTAGAGATCACAGGCCCGAGTCTCGGCCAACCAGCGGCGTTCGGTGATCTTGGCGCCCAGAGCCCGCAAGGCAGCGGCCCGCTCGTCGACGCGATCGACGGAGAGGTTTTGCGCCACCAGAGTGAGCACTGAAGGGCTATCGTCATGCATCTGTTAGGTCCTCATAATGCGGCGGTCTCATCTTGCGGCGGTCTCATCTCGCGACAGTCTCATGCCGTGACAGCCTCGTCCTGGTGACAGCCTCGTCCCGCTGGCGGCTGATTTCCCCCCGGGCCAATTTCGCCTCGCCACCCGAGCCAGGAATTTATCGCCGATCGGTGGGGTTATGAATGGGCCAGTGTTCTCCGTGGCTCCGAAGCTTGCGGCCCGTCCATTCGCGGCCCGCCGGGCGCTGCAATTCACCAAGACTTGTGGCCTTCAACCGGATACGCTAGCTTCATGCTCCCCGCCAACAAACATCTGCGAGATCCCTTGACTCAATCCACATCGACTTCGAACGCCGCCCCGCCTGCAACCGTCGGCGCGGCGGCAGCCCAGGCCTCCACCGCGGCGGAGCCCAAAAAGAAGCGTCCAGACATGGAAACCGTTTGGCAGGAAGCCAAACAACTGATCTGGGAACGCCGCGGGCGCCTGAGCATCGGCCTGGTGCTGATCGCCATCAGTCGCTTGGCCGGCCTGGTCTTGCCCGCCAGCTCCAAAGTACTGGTGGACCAAGTCATCGGCGAAGGACGAGGCGACTTGCTGCTGATCTTGGCCGGCGCCGTCACCGCCGCCACCCTGGTGCAAGCCGGCACTTCCTTCGCCCTCTCACAGCTCCTCGGTGTGGCCGCCTGGCACGCCATCACCGAGGTTCGCCAGCGGCTACAACACCACGTCATCCGCTTGCCGGTGAGCTACTTCGATTCCACCAAAAGCGGCGAGCTGATTTCGCGCATCATGACGGACGCCGAAGGCATCCGCAACCTGGTGGGCACCGGTCTAGTCCAGCTGGTGGGCAGCCTGATCTCCGCCTCCATCGCCTTGACCGTCCTCTTTTACCTCAACTGGAAGCTGACCTCGATCACCTTGATCGTGCTCCTGCTCTTCGGCGCTTTCATGGCCATGGCCTTCAAGAAGGTCCGGCCCCTATTCCGACAGCGCAGCGTGCTCAATGCAGAGGTCAGCGGGCGCCTGGGGGAGACCTTGGGCGGCGCCCGCATCGTCAAGGCTTATACCGCCGAGGCACGGGAAGATGAGGTCTTCGCCGAAGGCACCGGCCGCCTGCTGGACAACGTCAGCCAGTCGATCACCGCCATTTCCGCCGTGTCCGCCGGCTCGTCCTTGATCTTCGGCATCATCGGCGCCTTGATGATGCTCATCGGTGGCCGCTCAGTGCTCGACGGCTCCATGTCCTTGGGGGATTTTGTCAGCTACATCTTCTTCACCGGCCTGGTGGCCATGCCGATGATCCAGATTTCCTCCATCGGCACCCAGCTCAGCGAAGCCTTCGCCGGCCTCGACCGCATGCGCGAGCTGCGTGCCATGACCACCGAGGAACAAGAGGACCGGGATCGCCGAGCCCTGGGCGACATCCGCGGCGATATCGCCTTCGAGAACGTCTTTTTCGAGTACGAAGAGGATCAGCCGGTGCTCAAGGGTGTCTCCTTCGAAGCCCCGGCCGGGACCACCACCGCCTTGGTGGGCTCCAGCGGCTCGGGCAAGAGCACCTTGATCAGCTTGGTGATGGCCTTCAATCGTCCGCAAGCGGGCCGTATCCTGATCGACGGACGGGACATCGACGGCATCCGCCTCTACGACTACCGCAGCAAGCTGGGAATCGTGTTGCAGGAGAATTTTCTTTTCGACGGCACCATCGCCGAGAACATCGCCTACGCCAAACCCGACGCCGACCGCCAGGAGATCGAGGCGGCGGGCCGGGTGGCCAATTGCCATGCCTTCGTCGAAGGTTTCACTGACGGCTACGACACGGTGGTTGGCGAGCGCGGGGTCAAGCTCTCCGGCGGCCAACGGCAGCGCATCGCCATCGCCCGCGCCATCCTCGCCGACCCGAGCCTGCTGATCCTCGATGAAGCCACCTCGAGCTTGGACAGCGAAAGCGAGGCGCTGATTCAGGAAGGCCTCGAATCCCTGCGCCAGGGTCGCACTACGTTCGTCATCGCCCATCGGCTGTCGACCATCCGCAGCGCCGACCAAATCCTGGTCATCGAAGACGGGGAGATCGTCGAACGCGGTAACCACGACGAGCTGCTGGCCCTCAACGGGCGCTACCGGGAGCTCTATGACAAGCAGTACAAGCTGGAGGCCAACCGCTTCATCAATCCGGGGGAAGACTTCACCCCGGAGCCGGAAGCCAAACCCGCCGCCAAAGGTACGTCTTCACGGTCCCTCTGACGGACGGTGAACGACGCCTCGCCACGGACCGGTAAAACATGACTCCCGGCGGTGACAACCCGGCAGCAGCCGGCCCCTCCCTGAGCGACATGTTCGATCCTCGGCAGACGGCGGCGGTCGGCAAGGGCCGACGCCGGGATCGGCGTCCCTGGGCCCTGGCAGCTCTCCTCCTGGGGCTCACCTGTGGCAGTACCTTGTATGTGGGGGGCTGGCAATATGGCCTGTGGATCGTCGTTGTGCTCGCCGTCCACGAGGCGGGGCACTATCTGCAAGCCCGGCGGTATGGTCTGCGCGCTTCGCCGCCGTTTTTCATTCCTTTTCCCCTGCAGCCCTTTGGCACCCTGGGGGCGGTGATCCAGCTGCGGCGCCGGCTACCCCACCGTCGAGCCCTCTTCGACATGGCGATCAGCGGCCCCATCGCCGGCCTAGTGCCGGCCCTGCTGCTGGCCCTGGTCGGTGTCGGGCGCTCCAGCTGGGCACCGCTGGCCGCCGATCCCTGGCCCCGAGACGAGCCCCTGCTATTCAACATGCTCGGCCACTGGCTGCTCGGGGCTCCACCGCCGGACCACGTCCTGGTGCTCCACCCCATGGCCATGGCAGCCTGGGTCGGTATCTACATCACCGCCCTCAACCTGATCCCCGTCGGCCAGTTGGACGGCGGCCACATCCTCTACGCGCTGCTCGGTCGTCGCGCCCACGGTGTGTCGATAATCTTGCTGGCTTCGGCCGTCGGCGGCGCCGTCGTCTTCGCCTATTGGCACTGGCTCGTGCCCCTCGGTTTGCTGGCCCTCTTCGGTCTGCGCCATCCCCCGACCCTGGACGACGATCCGGGTCTGGGGCGTGCCCGCACACTCCTCGGCTGGCTGATGTTACTCTTCGTCCTCGTCGGCTGGTCCCCCCGCCCCTTGATCACCGCCCTCGGATAACCCAGGGCCACACCCGGAGCTCCCATGGTCGCCTTTTTTCTCCGTCCTCGTCGCCGTTGTGTGTTCGCCGTCGCTTGCCTCCTCGCTTGGATATCCTGGTCGCCCGGGGGGGCCGAAGCCCAAAGCGTGACCCCAGGTATCGAAGACTACTTGCCGAGCGGCACGGCCTACGACGTCAAGGTACCGACGCCGGAGAAGGTGCTGGGTTGGCAGGTTGGGGAAAGGCACGTGCGCCACGATCAGCTGGTCACTTACATGCGCCGCCTGGCGGCCACCTCGCCCCGCGTCCGGCTCGATGTCATCGGCCATAGCCACGAGCATCGGGAGCTGGTGCAATTGGTGATCTCATCGCCGCAGAACCTGGAGCGCCTCGACGACATCCTGGCGGCGCAACAGACGCTGCGACGGCCCTCCGACCCACCCACCGACCTCAGCCAGCTGCCCATTGTCGTCAATCTGGGGTATAGCGTGCACGGCAACGAAGCCAGCGGCTCCAATGCCTCCTTGCTGGTGGCCTACTACTTGGCGGCGGCTTACGGCGAAGAGGTGGAGTCCTGGCTCGATCAGGCGGTGATCGTCCTCGATCCCAGCCTCAACCCCGACGGCATGGCCCGCTTCGCCCAATGGGTCAATATGCACCGCGGCCGAGTGTTGGTGGCCGATCCACAACACCGGGAGCATCGTGAAGCGTGGCCCAATGGCCGCACCAATCACTACTGGTTCGACCTCAACCGCGATTGGCTGTTGGGTCAGCATCCCGAGACCCAGGCCCGATTGGCCCGCTTCCACCAATTCCAACCGACGGTGCTCACCGACTTTCACGAGATGGGCACCCAATCCACCTACTTCTTTCAACCGGGAATCCCCAGCCGCCGCAACCCCCTGACGCCGGAACGCAACGTCGAGCTGACCCAAGACATCGCCGATTTCCATGCCCAAGCCTTGGACGACATCGGCAGCCTGTACTATGCCGAAGAGAGCTTCGACGACTTTTACTACGGCAAGGGCTCGACCTATCCCGATATCCAGGGTGCCATCGGCATCCTCTTCGAGCAAGCCAGCGCCCGTGGTCATGTCCAGGAAACCAAGCGCGGGCCCTTGACCTTCGCTTTCGCCATCCGCAATCAAGTGCGGACCTCCCTGTCGACGCTGCGGGGCGCCGTCAACAAACGGCAAGAGCTGCTGCAGTATCGTCGCGATTTCTACCGTCAGAGCCTCGACCTGGCCGGTCAAGACGCGCACCGCGGTTGGGTATTCGGCGATGCCGAGGATCCGGCCCGCACTTTTCATATGGCCGAGCTGTTGCGCCGTCACCGCATCGAGGTCCACCTCCTGTCCCGCGACATGACCCTCGGGGCCTACTCTTTCAAGGCCGGCAAAGCCTGGGTGGTGGCCAACGAGCAACCGCAGTATCGTCTCTTGCACACTCTCTTCGAGCAGCGGGTCGACTTCCCGGACAACACCTTCTACGACGTCTCCACCTGGACGCTACCCTTGGCCTTCGACATGCCCTACGCCGCCGTCCCCGCGGGCTTCGATGTGCAGAGCATGATCGACGAAACGAGCTCGGAGCCGAGCTTCCCAAGCGTCAAGCCGGAGCTGCCAATCGGTGGCGACGACACGACGCTGCCCTATGCCTACGCCTTCTCCTGGCGGGATTTCTACGCCCCTCGGGCCCTCGGGCGGCTGCTGAGGAATAATCTGCACCCCAACGTCGCCACCCGATCCTTCACCGTCGAGGGCCCCGACGGCGACCTCACCTTCGAAGCCGGCGCCATCGTCCTCCCCACCGCCCGTCTGGCGCTGGAGCCGCGCAAGCTGCACCAGCTGCTGGCCCGTATCGCCCGCCAGGACGGGGTGCGGATCCATCCCATCAAGAGCGGTCAAGTGAGCCATGGCGTCGATCTCGGAAGCCCCAGCATGTGGGTCCTCGAGGCACCCCGTATCGGCCTGGTGGTCGGCCGCCACGTCGACACCTACGCGGCGGGGGAGATCTGGCACTTGCTCGACCAACGTTTCGAGTTACCGGTGACCCTGCTGGAGATCGAAGATCTGCCCGCCCTCAAACGCTACAACCAGTTGATCATGGTCGACGGCGACTACGACACCTTGAGCGAACGGGATAGCCGCGCCATCGCCACTTGGGTGAAGCGAGGGGGCACCCTGATCACCATCCGGCGAGGCGCCAGCTGGGCCGAGGACAACGTCCTGGTAGCCACGGCGGAAGACTCCGAGAAACAGCGCGGCTCCCAACCCGACATCGAAAGCCGGGCCGGCACACTCCGCGCCGAGCCCCCACCGATCTCGGCATCGCCCGACGAGACCGGGGCCAGCGACGTAGAACCCGTCGAGCGCCTGCCCTACGGCGACGCCGAAAAACGACGCGCCGAGCAACTGATCAGCGGTACCATCTTCGCCGTCGACCTCGACCTCACCCACCCCTTGGCCTACGGCTACGGCGATCGTCAGTTGCCCGTTTTCCGCAACCACCGAGTGCTGCTGCGGCCCTCCAACGATCCCTACGCCACCGTCGCCGCCTACCTGTCATCGCCCCTGCTCAGCGGCTTTGTCTCCGACGACAACCTGGCGCGCCTGCGCCAAGCCCCCGCCGTCATCGCCGAACGCCACGGCAAAGGGGTTGTCATCCGCATCGCCGACGATCCCAACTTCCGCGCCTACTGGTACGGCACCAACAGGCTGATGCTCAACGCCATCTTCTTTGGTCCCGAGTTGAACGGTAACGGGCGGCGCTGAGCGGACGACACCCTGAAGCACGACCGCTAGTCTAAAGCCGCGGGTGAGTCGAGGGTTTGCACCTTCAAGTGACGCAACAGGTAACGCCGCATGCTGCCGATGTCCTGCGGCGTGGCGCGACAACAGCCCCCCACCAGGCGGGCGCCGCGGCGCCACCAATCGAGGGCCCACGGGCCCCACGCTGCTTCTGTAGATTTACCGCTGGCCGACGGCGGCAACCAGCGCTTGGTCTCGGCATCCCAAGATTCCCCGGCGTTGGGGTAGGCCACGGCGGGTTTGTCGGTGCTGAGACGCAGGGCATCGAGCAGCGGTCCGATGTGCCTGGGTGCCGTGCAGTTGACGCCGATGGCGAGCCACGAGGGTTCCGCTGCCACCTCGGCCACCACCTCGGCCAGAGAGGAACCGTCGGCCAGGTGCCGGTCGTCACGGCAGCAGAAGGACAACCAGGCCAGCGTTGTTTTGCCCCGCTGACGGCGGTGGGCCAGAAGGCGGGTCAGGATCCGTGCCTCGAGGCGGGAGGGGATGGTCTCGCAGGCCAGGAGGTCGGCACCGCTGTGGGCCAGGAGATCCAAACGCCGGCCATGGAAGGCCATCAGCCTTGAAGCGTCGATGTCGTAGTCACCGCGGTATTCGGAGCCGTCCGCCAGGAAGGCGCCATAGGGACCGACGCTGGCCGCCACCAGGGGGCGGCGGCGATCCTGCCGGCAGCTTGGCGCTTCCGTCCACCAGCGCTCCACCGCTTGCTGGGCCAAGCTGACGGAACGCACCATCAAGGTTTGGGATTCGGCCTCCGACAGACCCGCGGCGGCAAACCCTTCGAAGCTCGCCTGATAGCTGGCGGTGGTGATCACGTCCGCACCGGCCCGCAAGAAATCCAAGTGCACCTGGGCAATGGCTTCGGGGTCATCCCGTAACAACCGCGCCGACCACAGGGAATCATCGAGTTGATGTCCCCGTGCTTCCAAGGCGGTGGCTAAACCACCATCGAGCACGACGAACCCTTGTCGCCCCAGGAATGGCAACAGGGGATGGCTCGGGCTGGAGATGCGTTGGCTGGGCAAGAGCATGGCAAGATAGAGACTTCGTTGAGCAAGCCGTGTTGAACGCTCGATGCATCCTAACGCACCAACATCCCCTGGAGCCGCGACGCCAGCCCATGGAAGCCCGCGCCTTTGCCCTCGATGTCGTGACCAGCGACTCCCTTCAGACCAAGCTGCAAGCCGCCGCGGGTCCGTTGAGCGATGTCGATCCCGGCCCGCCCCTGCGCCTCGACGCTCCAGGTCGGCCCGAGCGTCTGACCATCCGACCGGCGCGGCAAGTCAAGGTGCCCGCCGTCGTCGGCCTGGCGGACCCGGCCCAGCGCCCCCGCATCCTGCACGCCCTGGCCAACCACGAGCTCCAGGCCGCCGAGCTCTATGCCTGGGCCCTGCTCGCCTTCCCCGGGGCGCCGGCGGAGTTTCGGCAAGATCTGATACATATCCTCGACGACGAGCAACGTCATACGCGCATGTACATCGCCCGTCTCAGGGCCCACGGCGCCGATTTCGGCGATCACCCGGTGAGCGGCTATTTCTGGAACAAGGTGCCCCAACTGACGACACCACTGCATTTCGTCTGCGCCATGTCGCTAACCTTCGAAAACGCCAATCTCGACCACACCTTGGAGCTGGCGGCGGCGGTGGGGGCAGCGGGCGACGCCAAAACCGCCTTGGTCATCGAACAGGTGCACCGCGACGAAATCGAGCATGTGCGCTTTGGCTGGAAGTGGCTGCAAGCCTGGAAGGGCAGGCGCACCCCTTGGCAAGCTTTCAACGAGCACTTGCATTGGCCCTTGCGCCCCGCCAAAGCGAAGGGCAAGGTCTTCCATGCCCAGGGACGCCGAGACGCCGGCCTGGAGGAGGACTTCATCCGCCGCTTGCAGGCCGCCACCCTCGATGCCGAAGCCTGATTCCACGACGACGCCGACCGGCGGTTTGATCGTCGGAAATCTGGACGTGGAGCAGGACCTGGCACGCTCCCTGCCACCCCCTTGGCAACCCCGCGGCGGCGGCGTCACCCTTCCCTTGGCGGCCCGCCGCGCCATCGCCGCCTTCGCCACCCTGCTGCGGGTGTGCGCTCGACCGGGGGATCGCCTGTGGGTACCGGAGCCGGTCGATCCACAGGTGATGAGCCAGGTGCCGGGCCTGCCACGTCCCCCATTGCTCAGCGGCCCTTTGCCCAAGAACCCCGTCGGCTCCGGTGAGGTGCTGGCCTGGGGCGAAAGCAAACGCATCGCGGACTATCGGCTCAGGGTGGCGCATCCTGCGCCCGCCCGACGGTGGGACGACACCTCCGGCACTGCCGGCCTTCCGATGCCCGACCGGCTCTGGCAACTTCCCCAGGCACCGCCGGCCACCGTCGCCAAGGCGCATCATCGAGCTTTCGCCTGGGGCCTGGCCAAGGACTTGGGGCTCACATTGCCCGGTGCTGCGCTGGTCGACGACATGGCCGGCCTGGAGCAGGGCTTGCTCACCTTGGCGACCTCCGACGACACGCCCTGGGTGGTCAAGGCTCCGCTGTCCGCCGCCGGTCGCGACCGGGTGTGGGGACGTGGTCGCCGGCCGTCGGTGGCCACCACACGGGCGCTGCAGAAGCTGTTCAAACGCTGGCCCAGCGTTCTTCTCGAGCCGTGGATGGAGCGGCTCGACGATTTCGGCGCCGGCGCCGTGGTCACCGTCGGCGGCGGCGTCGAGCTGCTGGGCCTGCATGGCCAATGTGTCGACGGCAAGGGTCGCTTCCTGGGAGTCGACCTGTGGCCGGCTGGATGGTCCGAGCACCTGCCGACCCATCCGTGGCCGGCATCACAAACCAGGCTCTTCAAAGAGACCGTGCAGAAGGTGGGCGCCAGGCTTCTGGCGCTCGGTTACCAAGGACCGTTCGGCATCGACGGTTTCCGCTATCACCGGCCGGATGGCGGCATCGCTTGGCACTTGATGGGCGAGATCAACGTGCGTCTGACCTTCGGCTGCATCGGCAGGCTCTTGGTACAGCGCCTGGCCTCTAGATTGCCGACCGGGCGCCCCGTCCGTCTCCGCCTGGCGACCCGTCGGGATGCCGCCCTGTCGACCTCGACGGGCTGTCACCTGCAACTGCTGGAACCCCATCGCAACTCCCAGGCCAGCGCTTGGTTGGAGGCTGCCGCGCCTTGAGCAGAAAATACTCGCCGCGACCTGTGGCCACGCCGAAGTCCGCCGGGCGAGCTTGGCGGGATCGGACTTCATTGTCGCGGGGCGGCATTCGCTGAGTTGCCGGTCCCAAACTGAGTTATCCTTGAGCTACACCCACCTCGACGTGAGGAGACCCACCTGGCATTCCATGGTCAGCTCCGGTCACAAAAAGACGACTTCCCGCCGCAGGGCTTGGCCGTGGCACCTCTGGCGCCGCCCCCGTTTTGCCTGTGGCGCTGTCTTGTGCCTTGGCAGCCTGGTGCCGGTGGCGTATCTCGTGCCGGCCATCCCGCTCATCGAATGGCTCCCCTTGGTCCTCCATTTCGCCATCCTGGTATGGCTGATTGTCACTGCGGAGCATCGTGTCCACCGACTCCGACGCCCCCGTGAGATTCGTTTTTGGCATGAAGTATCCCTCGCCTTCGTCGTTGCCCTGGCAGCCCTCTTGGTGAATCCCCTGTTCCACACCGGCGCCCCCCGGTGGTTCGTCGACGGCTTGATCACCGCGCTGCTGATCAGCCCGGCGGTGGTGCTTATCTACGCCGTCGAAGGGACGCCCCACCAACAAGATCGGGCCTCCCTGGTGGCGCGCCAGGATTCCCTGAGCCGCTGGTCCATCCTCTGCTTTCTGATCCTGTTCGTTGCCTACTTCGAGCTCGTTCCCAGTCGCACCCTCGCCGGCCATGAGATCTTGTCCAGCCTGCTCCTGCACGCAGGGCTCTACTGCGTGCTTCTGCTTCGTCTTTGGCGACATCGGCGAGACACCGACTCACCGCGGTGGCGACAGCTCTACGGCTTGATGGGCCTTGCGGTGCTGCCCAGCTGTCTCTTGCACCTGCTGCTTGTATCGTCGCACCTCGGCGGCTGGCAGTTGGCCGGGTGGGAACAGCGACTGCTCGACCCTTGGTTGTCCCCCCTCCTGGCGATCTCCTATCTGTTGTGGGGTGTGACGATGGAGGCCCGGTTCCTCGCCCTGCCGGCACCGCCACCGCCCCGCTCACCGCCGAAGCCGGTGATCTATGGCGCCAGCGCCAGCTTCTTCATCCTGCTATGGGCCTTCGTTCTGCCCTGTCTGCACTTGCTGCTCTACCAACTCGGATGGTTGGCCGAGGAGCACGTGCGCAGTCGCCAGGGCATCGTTTCCTTGAGCTTGATCGTGCTCGGTGGAATCGCGCTGCGTCAGCACTGGACCATCCGGCAGAGCAGCAACGAGCTCCTGCTACGGCGTGCCCGTGCGGAGACCGCCCTGCGCAAGAGTGAAGCCAGCGTCCGTTTGACGATGCAGCGTCAGTCGTCGGCCAAAGAGCTCAGGGTCGCCGACGAGCGCTTTGCCAAATTCTTCCGTTCGAGCCCCAATGCCCTGCTCATCACGGCCCTGGACAACGGCGACATCTTGGAAACCAATGATCACTTCGAGGAGCTGAGCGGTTACCAGCGGCGGGATTTGATCGGAGTCAAGGTCAATCGCTTGCAGCTGTGGCGGGGCGAAGATACCCAGGCCACCCTCAGCCACGCGCTGCAGTCGGGCAAATTGCGCAATCGCCAACTGCAGTTGATACGGCAGGATGGAGACCTGCGCCACCTACTGCTGTCCGCCGAACCCTTCGATATGGCGGGTCGGCCGTGCATGCTGGCGGTGCTGCGCGATATCAGCCGGCGGGAGCGCAGCCGGCGCCTGCTGCGAGAACGCAGTCGCTGGCGGCGGCACATCGAGCAGCAGATCCAGCGTCGGCAATGGCCGGCCGTCGACATCGACGATTCGAAAGCCGACCCCACCTGATGCCACACCGCAGCACGATCTTGCTCATCGCTGGGGCCCTCTCGATCCTTCCGTCGATGGCCGGAATGCCCGCAGCCGACACCCAAACCAGCGCCCCGGCCCCTCGGGTTGAGCCCCTGCACCCAGAGCAACGGATACATCGCTCCATCGCCGCCAACGAGCGCCAGCATTTCAGCTTGCAGCTCAGTCCTGGCATCTGGCGTCTAACCCTCGAGCAGCAGGGCGTCAATATGAAGGCCGAGCTGATCCCTGAGGACGGTGAAGTCATCGCCTTCGACAGCCCCTTGAATCATTTCGGCACCGACAGCCATCTCATCGAATCCACCGAGAAGACCTCTTGGCACCTGCAGATCGAATCCTCCAGCAACGCCGGCACCTACACCGTCGCCGTCCATCGTTGGGTCGGCGAGGAACTGGCGGAGCACGCTCTGGCCCTGGCGCGGGCCCTGTCGCGGGCCAACCAGCTCAATGCCCGCGACACGACGGAGGATCGGCGGCTGGCCCTGCAGTGGTTGCGACCCTTCGCCAGCCTCCTCGCGGCGACGGCGCAGCCCTCTGAGCGCGACAGTTTCGAGCTCGCCGAGCTGTACGACTACCTCGGCACCCTGGCCCGCCTAGTGGGCGAGCACGAGCAATCGGCCGAGGATCATCGCCACGCCCTGGCCATCTGGCAGCGGCTGGGCGACGTGCAACGACAGGCCCGCAGCCACAACGGCATCGGTCTAGCTGTTTGGAGCCTGGGACAGGCAGCCGAAGCGCGCCAGCATTTCGAGGTGGCCTTGGAACAACGGCGGCAGTTGGGGGAATCGGCGGCCGTCGTGCGCACCCTGAACAATGTCTGCCTGACCTACCATGCGGAGGGCATCCTCCCCAAGGCCGGCGCCTGCTACGAAGAAGCCCTGGAGCTGCTCGTAGGGCAAGACAACCTGCTGCAGAGCGAGGGGTTGCTGCGTCTCAACCTGGGAAATGTCTACCAAGCGTCTGCCGAGACCGACCTGGCGCAGCAGAACTTCGTCAGGGCCCTCGAGCTGCTGCGTCTGGCCGAAGACGAACCGGGGGAGGCGCGAGCCCTCAACCATCTCGCCGTGCTAGGACGCAAGGTCGGCGATTACGACGATGCCCTGCGCTATTACTTCGACGCCCTGGCCATCGAGCGTCGTGTCGGCACGGTGCGCCATCAAGCCAGGATCTTGAGCAACATCGGCTTCGCCTATTTCAGCCTCGGCGATTTGGAGCGGGCCAAGGGATTCTTCCTGCAAGCCTTACCCTTGCGGCGGCAAGCCCAGGACCGTCGAGGTGAAGCCGTCACCCTGGGCCATCTCGGCATCGTGCTGCGCCAGTTGGGGGATACCATCTCGGCCCTCGACCACCATCACCAGGCATTGCTCGCCTATCAACAATTGGGGGATCAACGGGGCGAAGCCACCGCCTGGTTCAATCTGGCGGAGAGTCAAATCGCCGCCGACCAGGCCTCCTCCGCCCTGGAAAGCTTCGCCGCCGCCCTGCGTCATCTGGAGCAGGTCGGCGCTCGGGACACCGAGGCGCAGGTTCACTTGCAACGGGCCCAACTGCTGCTCGATCGGGACGACCTCGAAGCCGCTCATCGGGATATCGAGCGCGGTTTGGAGCTCAGCTTGGCGCTGCGCTTTGGGGCAGGGGAGATCTCCGCCCACGTCATGGCGGCCGAGCTCCACCGCCGCAGGGCAGAGCCCCGGGCCGCGGTGATCCGGGCCGACCAAGCCATCTTGCGCATCGAGGCCATGCGCACCCGAGTCGCTTCGCCGAATCTCCGCGCCACCTTTCTGGCTTCGGTGCGCCAAGCCTACGAGCTACGCATCGACTTGGAGATGGATCTCCATGCCCTGGCCCCTGAAGATGGCCACGCCTTGCGCGCCTTAGAGCTCAGCGAGCGCTCCCATGCCCGATCACTGCTCGATTTGGTGCGCAAAGACACCGACTGGCGAGGTGCCTCGAGGGTTGCCGAGGACGGTCACCTGCAACGGCGCTACCTGGCCGTCCAACGCCGACTCGACGCCAAAGCGGATCGCCAGCTCCTCCTCTTACGGGGGCCCCACGATGCCGAGGAGGCGCGGCGGCTGGAGATCGAGATCAGCACCGCCCTCAGCGAGCTGGAAAGCTTGGAGTCCCAGCTCCAAAGAAGCGAGCCAGGGCGCTTGGCAGTGCAGCGTCCCAAGGCCCTCAACGGCCTCGAGGTGCAACGGCTGCTCGACGACAACACCGTGCTGCTCGAATTCTCCCTCGGCGACCGGCGCAGCTTCGTCTGGCGCATCGAGCCGGGCTGCATTCGTCCCTACGAGCTACCACCGCGGGCCCGACTGGAACGCGATGTACGCCATGTCTATGCTTCCCTGAGCAGCCCCAGCAGTGGCTCCAGGCTAGAGGACCAATCGGCGATTCGAGACTTATCCCGGGTGCTCCTGGCTCCCCTCGTCGAGCCCCCCTGCTCTGCCTCCTCAGGCGTCGAGCCCCAACGCCTGGTGATCGTATCCGATGGCGCTTTGAATCTCCTGCCCTTTGCTGCCCTCCAGCTGCCCTCCCCCGACACAATGCAGGAAGGACTAACGCAGGGCCCCGGCAAGCCCTTGGTGGAAGATTTCGAGATCTCGTACTTGCCGTCGGCTTCGGTGTTGGCCGCCCTCCGCCGTTCGGCCGCTCGGCGGAGGCCACCACCCCTGCAAGTTGCGGTCATGGCGGACCCGGTCTTCGACCTTCAGGACCCCCGCTGGCAGGCCCTCGCCCAAGGCGACAGAGTTGCTATCGAAGCGCCGGCGGTGATGGCCTCGCGGTCGGACCGAGGGGCCCCTCCCATCCCCTTTGAGCGTTTGCCGGCGAGCCGCCGGGAGGCGCAGGCCATCGCCACCATCGCCTCGCCGGAATCATCGTGGATCGCCCTCGACTTCGAAGCCAATCGTCAGTCGGTTTTTTCGCCCCAGCTGGGGGACTACCGGATCGTCCACTTCGCCACCCACGGCTGGGTCGACACTCGCAATCCGGCCCTCTCTGGCCTTGCCCTGTCGCAGATCGATCAAGGCGGCCAGCCGCTGGAAGGCCTCCTGCGCCTGCACGACATCAGCCGCTTGCCTCTCAATGCGGATCTGGTCGTGCTCAGCGGCTGCCAAACGGCCCTCGGCCGAGAAATTCTCGGGGAAGGTCTGATCGGCCTCGGACGCGGTTTCATGTCGGCGGGAGCACAACGGGTGGCGGCCAGCCTGTGGCGGGTGCAGGACCGCGCTACGGCAGAGCTGATGGGCCACTTCTATCGCAATATGTTGCGGGATGGCGAGACCCCCGCCGCCGCCCTACGCGCCGCCCAGCGGACCATTCGACAGCAACGACGATGGCGACATCCGTATTATTGGGCCGCTTTTGTCGTGCAGGGGGATTGGCACTCCACATCGGCTAAAGAATCTGCCCAAGACGAATGAGATGATCTTGCCAACTAAAACAGCCAATTACTGTCGACTGCCCCTGATCAGGTCGTTCCCTGGGGAGGTCGCCACAACGTCCTGAGCAACGTAGGCCGCCCATGGACCTGCGATCCATTCCGAAGGGCCATCCTGACGGCCTGAGCAACTTGAGGAGATAGCATGTCTGAAGTTCCCACTGATTACCTTCCAGCCCCTGGTCTAGTCTGGCGAGTCAATGCCAGCAACCGGACGCCCAGTTTCTTGAACCTAGGCTCCCTTTTCACTATCAAAAACGTCAACGACGATTTTTTCCTGGTGTTGTTGTCCCTGCCGGGAGAGCCCACCTTTTTACTGGAATATCGCTTCAACAACCTCTACATGAGCGCTCCTGCCTTCAAGCTCACCCCCGGTGCCCAGATGCAATATCAGATCAGCTTCAAGATCGCCCTCGCAGACTCCGTCGGTCGAAGTCTGAAGACCCTCTATTGCACCACCCAAACCGAAGAAGTCAACCCCGAGGGCCAGGTTGTCGGAAGCTCGGAACAAGGCGTCTTCGGCGCCGAAGAAGACGGCGGCGGCGCAACGGATTGAGCTTCCCCGTTCCCCGCATCGAGGGGGCAAGGGCGCGCCTCTCGCCAAGCGCGCGGGGGAGGCGTACCGGTGGTACGTCGCAGCCAGTGCAACGCGAGAGGTGATGCAGTTGCCCCCGAAGGCGGATCTATTCTGGCGCGATCCTAAGACCCTCGACCCTCAGTCGACGCGTAGGGCAAACGTCCCGACGGCTTCGACTCTCGCCCCACCCTCGGCATCTGAGGCAGCTACGCCGGCCAGCTCCAGGCGATAGTCTCCCGTCTTCAGGGAGGACGAGTGGACGCTGACATTGACCGTGTCTTGGATGTCGAGCTGTAGGGAATCGCCCCGCCAGATGACCTCGTCGTCGGCGTCGTAGAGGACGCCGCGGAAGCTTTCGAAGCCTCCGGCATCGACCTCCAAGGCCAGGACGATCCAGGTCGGAGCGTCCGGCAGGCTCAAACGATGGGACGGCGCCTGCGAAACGGCCGAGCGTTCCGTGCCCAGGTAGATGAGCCGGGTATTGCCGGAGGGCTGGCGGGCCGCGCTCAAGGCTTGGTCGAGGTCCCGGTTGCGTTGCTGTGCCTCTTGCAGCCGCTGCTCGTAGGCGGCCCGTTGGCTGGTCAGTTGGGCTGTGAGATCTGCGGTGGAATCGCTGACGTCCTCCGTAGCGTCCTGCTCTGGCCCGACGACGACCTCGTCGCCAGCCTCCGTCAAGGCGTTGCGGCGGGGTGCGTCGATGGACTCCACGCTCGCCTCACTCAACTGGAGCCGCCGCTCCAAATCGTTGGCCCGACGCCACATCAGGGTGGTCGGCACGGCCATCAGGACCAACATCAGGACGGCGCCTAGCGCCCCCTGACGACGCCACAACCAGGCCATAAAAGCGGCTTGGCGTAGGGTCTTGGCAGCCTCCAGCTCTTGCGTCGCGGCAACTTTGAAACCCCGCTGCATGTGCTGCCCGAGGCGTAAGGCTTCTTGGCAGTCTAGGCAATGGAGGTAATGCTCTTCGAAACGAGCCTCTTCCTCCTCGGGCAGCTTGCCCATGAGGTAGCGGTCGATGATCTGTTGTTCTTCGATGACTTGGTGATTCAAGAGAAAATCCTCCCTACCTCTGCTGCTGTCGCGTCATGGACGACTATCCCAGCCAAATGTCAGGAGCTGCGCAAAAGCTTCTGTTGCCGCTCGAAGCGAGTCCACAAATCCTTGAAGCGCTGACGGGCTCGAAACAGCACACGATTGAAATGCAGACTGCTGAGCCCGAGATCGAGACAGATTTCATCCTTGTCGTCTTCGGCGATGTAGAACCGATACAGCAGTTGCCGGTCCCGCTCCGCCGACATCTCGGCGATCAACTTGTGGACGATCGACGCCTCCTCGCGGCGCAGAACCTTCTGCGCCTGTCCGTGCCGGGTGTCGGCGGCGGCCACCACCGTATCGTGGTCGGCCTCGGTTTTGCGGCGGGCCTTCTTGCGGCGATCAGCGATCAGCAGATTGCGGGCGGTGCCGCGCAGATAACCCGACAACCCCCCCGGCTCCTCCAGGCCACGGCTGCGCAGCCGGGTCAAGACGATGCGAAAAGTCTCTTGATGCAGATCTTCCGCCAAGGCGGGATCACCGCAGGCGCGCTGCAACATGAAGAGAACGCCATTGCCATAGCGGGAGAAAAGCTCCTCTTCCGCTCCCGATTCCCCCCGGTGGACCCGCTCTACCAGCTGGCTGGCGACGGTCGCCTCGCTCACTTCCTCGTCTTTCATTCAACCTGTCCGTCTTGATGCGCCGTCGCAGGCCTTTTCAGCACGGATTCGACCGTTTCCCATCGACCGTTACCCATTGAATAGATGCGTCACCCGACTTTTCGAGAGCGCAGCATAACGAGGTGGCCCAGGTGGATCAACCGCGGACACCGCGCCCGGATACAAATTCAGGCCAGCGAAGGTGCTCAAGACATGCCGCGAAACATTCCGGGTCGGTAGGCGGTGATGTAACCGGTGAAGGCTGAGGCCGCGACGCTGAGGGGCGACGCCAGATACAGCCGTCCCGGTCCTGAACGCCCTTTGTAGTTGCGGTTGATGGCCGAAACGGTCACTTGCTCCGCTGTTTCGGAGACGCCGGGGCCACAACCGATGCAGGCACCACAGCCGGGCTGGATGAGCTTCACGCCGGCCTGCTCGAATGCCTCGACCATGCCTTGGTCACGGGCAAAATCCTCCACCGTCTTGGAACCGAATTGGATCAAGAACGAAACCCGAGGATGCACCTTGAGACCCGCCGCCACCGCCTCTTTGACCACCCGGTGGTAAAAGGTGAGATCGTCGGCCTTGCCGGCGGTGCAACTGCCGCCGTAGGCGATGTCCACCTCGACTCTTCCGAGGTTGGCGATCAGCTCGCCGTTGGTGGGATCGGAGGGGATGCCCCGATCCGGATCTCCGGGATCAGCCACCATCGGCTCGATGGTCGCCAGGTCGATGCTGTGCACCCCACCGGCGTAGACGGCATCGGCATCCGGCGCCACGGCCCGCTGCCGCATGGCCTCGACGTCATACCCCGGGCGGTGCTTGGCCAACCAGGCAAAGGTGGCCCCGTCGGCTTCGACGACGGCGCCGCGGGCGGTGCATTCGGTCGCCATGTTGGCCAAGGTGGCGCGCTCGTCCATGGACAGCCGGCTGACCCCCGGGCCGGTGAATTCCATCACCCGGTTGAGGGTCTTCTGCGGTCGGGCGAAGTGCAGCAGAATGTAGAGCATGACGTCCTTTGCCGTCACCTCGGGACGGAGCTCCCCCACGAGCTCGAAACGGATCGCTTCGGGCACCTCGACGAAGGTGAACCCGTTGTAGATCAGGTTGGCGTATTCCGTCGAGCCGACCCCCCAGGCCAAGGCGTTGTTGCAACCACCCATGCAGGTATGGCTGTCCGTCGCCTGGATGAAATCACCGGGATTGACCATCGACTCCCGCGCCACCTCGTGACAAATACCCGGCGATTTTCCATCGTCCACCAGGAAGTCGTTGACTTTGGAGTGCTCTTGGAACTCCCGCTGCAGGTTGCGCATGACGTCGATGTTGCCGAGGAACTTGACGAAGCGCGGGACTTCGTCGGCATAGACCAGATGATCCTCGAAGGCGGCGAAGCGCTCGGGATTCTTGATGCGGTAGCCCTCGCCATATTCCTGGGTCAGGAAATAATGCACTTGCGCCGAGGTGAAGTCGTGGCTATACCCCCCGTCGACGGAGACCAAGACCGGATCCCCCGGCGCCACATAGGGTTCCCCTTCCCCCAGAAGATGGGCCGCCAGGATCTTCTCGGTCATGTTCATGGGTCGTGCCGCAGTGCCGTGGGTCGGCATCTCGACCTCGCCCTTTGCCAGTGCCTTGGCGAAGGGAAAGAGCCCCCCCTGACGGATGATCAGCTGGGTGATGGGGTCGTGGCCGCGGCAGAAATCCTCCAGCGGTACTCCCTCCCCTTGCTCCAGGCGGCGCAGAATGTCGTGATCCCCCATCAACACACCTTGATTGATGTTGTTGCGGGCGTGGATGGGGGCGAAGGAGGAGGCGATGGCGATCCGGATACCGCTCCACTTCTCGGCCTGCACCGCCGTTTCCCGCGAGCTACCGGTGCCCTTGCGCAAGCCGGAGACCACCACCTCGAAGTTGCCGTCGATCAACGCGTCGGTGGCGAAAATACGCTCACCGTCCACCACCAGACCGGCGTAGGCGTCGCGGGCGATGTCTTCGGGACGGTGGCGAAAACACACCCAGGCCGGCGTCATGATGTCCGTATTGATGTCGTCGAGGAGGTCCGAGACATCGACATCCGAAGACCGCAGGTCGAGCTCCCCCTGCAGTTGGCGACGGATCAGGGTCGGATCCTTGGTCAAGAAAAGAATTCGCTTCCCAGGCGTCAAAGTGACGACTTCAGGTGGTTTCATCCGTGTACCTCGGGTTATGTCAAACGAGGCCTTCAGTGAGGCCCTCGCGGTGGGCGATTGGCGGATGCCTCGAGCACAACGTCCCTTCATTCTAGCCCGATCTCGTCCAAAGTCAGAAGACCAGCGACGGGAACTATCCCGTCCGTAATATGAGGCGTAACCCTGGTCTGTGATCCTGTCCTCGTCGACGGCCGCGCATGGCTCATCGAGACATCAGATCACATCGCTTCGGGGCCGAGACGCGAGACCGTTTCAGGAGAACTAGGGATGAATATCACCATGACATTGAATGAATCTTCACAGACTGAAATTCCCAGGCCGACGGGCCTGTCGATACCCCTCGAATCGCCGCGGGATGGCAACCGGCTGGAGGCTCGCCAGCGCAAGACCATCCTCTTGGTGGACGATCAGCTGGATCTGCGTACTCTAGTGCGCCTGACCCTGGAGGACCCGGGTCTGGAAATTCTGGAAGCCGTCGACGGCGCTGCCGCCGTCGAAATAGCACAAAAAGAGACGCCGGATTTGATCCTGCTGGACTGGATGATGCCCGGCCTCGACGGCCTCGAGGTGATGGCCAGCCTGCGCCAGGATTCGCGCACCGCCGATATCCCGGTGGTCATGCTGACCTCCCGTAACCGGGACGCCGACATCGCCGAGTCCGTCTCCCATGGCGCCTGCTGTCACTTGAATAAACCCTTCAGCCCGCTGCAGCTGTTGCAGACCATCGAGCGCATCCTGTGAGTCTCCTGAGTCTCATGGCGAACCCTCGCGACGGCGACGCGGACCGCGGGTTGAGCCTCGAGGCTCGGTTGGATCAGGCGCAAGAAAAGCTCCTGCAATATGCCCGAGACCTCGATACGACGCGGGGCTTGCTGAGCCAACGGGAAACCGAGCTGGCCCGTGTGCAGCGTCAGTTGTCGCTCTACGCGGAACGCCTCGAAGTTTCCCGTCGGGCCACGGCGCAGCGCTCCTGCGAGCTCGAATCGGTGCACCTCGACACCGTCCGGCGTCTGATGCAAGCCGCCAAGTTCCGGGACTGCGAGACCGGTGTCCACCTGCGGCGTATCTCCCGACTGTGTGGCGAAGCCGCCCGCTATCTGGCCTGGCCGGAGGAGGAAGCGCTCCTGGTGCAGGAGGCCTCGGCCCTACATGACATCGGCAAGATAGGCATCAGCGACTCGATCCTGGGCAAGGAGGGTCCCCTGAACGACGACGAATGGCAGATGATGAAGACCCATACCGTCATCGGCGCCCAACTCCTCGAAAATTCGGCCTCACCCCTGTTGCAATGTGCCCGCGAGATCGCCCTCTGCCATCACGAGCGCTGGGACGGGAGCGGCTACCCTTACGGCCTGGTGGGCGACGCGATCCCGCCAAGGGCTCGCCTGGTGATGCTCTGCGACCAATATGACGCCTTGCGCAGCGTCCGTCCCTACAAACCGGCCTACGACCACGCCACGGCCTGCACCATCCTGCTCGAAGGCGACGGTAAAACACGGCCACAGCACTTCGACCCCGCCTTTCTCGACCTCTTCTCGAACATCCACACGATCTTCGAAACCGCGTGGGACGAGCTGATGCTCGACGACTCCGAGACCGTCGCCGGTTTGCTCTACGCCTGAGCTCCGTCATACCGGCCGCGGCCCTGGATGCGATAGCCTTGGGCCATGCAGCTGCCCATCGACGACCGCTATTTGATACCCCTCGAAGGGGGACATTCCGTCACCCTCGGCTGGCCGGCGGAGACCGGAGGCCGTCCTTGGGGGGTGACCTGGCATTGGACGGCAACCTGGGACTTGGAGCACTGTAGTCGGTTGCTGGGCGGCCCCAACGCCGAACGCCGCGGCGTCGCCTCGGCCCATCTCGCGGTCGGTCGCAACCTGCGGGAGGGAATTCACCGCTATGTCGGTTTCGAGAACCGCAGCTGGCACGCCGGCAAGCTCCAAACCTTGCGTTTCGATGGCCAGCCTCGCCTCGATCCGGCCTGGAAAGCCAGCCGCACGACGATTGGTATCGAGGCGGTCTACATCGGCTATGCACGTCAAGAGGTCCCCCGGCAGGACGATTGGCGACGGGTCGACTCGCCGGACGGTCAACAACAAATGTGGCTACCCCCTTGGCCCGCTGAGCAGCTGGATATGTTGGTGGAGGTGGGCCGCCGCATCGTCGCTCGCTGGCCGACCATCCGTCCACGCCATCACCATGGCCACCATGATCTCTGCCCCGGCTACAAAGTGGACCCGGCGGGTTTTCCGTTTGCCCAGGTGCTACGCCGCATCTACGATGATCCCGAGGTGCCCGATGTTTGGTCCGGCGTCGAAACCATCGAGCAACGGCATCGGGTCTTGGCCCGCTGTGGGCTCGATCCCCGCCCTGAGGACGGCGCCTCCTGGGGCCCCGCCAGCGACGCCGCCCTGCGCCGTCTACAACGGCGCCTCGGTTTGGTGGTGGACGGCATGTGGACCAGCTTCGTCAGTTGGCGCCTGCACGACGAGTTGGCGGCCCAGGGCACCGATCTGCTGGCGGTGGGCGGCGGCGGCTGATCAGGCCCGGTCGACGGCGAAGGCCAGCACGCCGGCGATGTTGTCGACCCCGAGCCGCAGCATCAGCAGGCGATCCAGCCCCATCGCCACCCCAGCACAATCACCGATACCCGCTTCGAGGGCGGCGAGCAGGCGCTCGTCCAGGGGCACCGCCGGGCGACCGCTCGCCCGACGCGCTTCGAGATCCGCCATGAACCGACGGCGCTGCTCTTCGGCATCTGCCAGCTCGTGGAATCCATTGGCCAGCTCGACACCGTTCAGGTAGACCTCGAAGCGCTCCGCCACGGCCGCTTGACCGGTCTCGGGAGCGGCGGGACGCAGTCTCGCCAAAGCCGCTTGGGAGGCGGGGAAATCGAAAACGAAGGTGGGGCGTCCCCCGCTTCCCAAGGCCGGCTCGACGGCGTGGCTCCACAGCAAATGCAGCCAGTCGTCGCGGCTCGCCGTCTCCATGCCCTGGGCTCGCAGCTCGATCTCGGCGGCCCGCCGGGCCAAGTCGTGCGGCGTTGCGCTGTGGGGATCCAGCTTCAAGTGCTGGGCGAAGAGCTGGCCGTAAGTTTGCCGCCTGGCCGCTGGCGTCCCCAAGACCGCCGCCAGCAAGGCGTCCATCTCGTCCATCAGCTGATGATGGTCGAAACCCGGCCGGTACCATTCCAGCATGGTGAACTCGGGGTTGTGGCGCGACCCTTGCTCAGCGTCGCGGAAGGCTTTACAGATCTGGAAGATGGGGCCACTGCCCGCCGCCAACAGGCGCTTCATGGCAAATTCGGGCGATGTCTGCAGGAAGAGCGGGCGCTGCCCCGAGGCCAGGGAGACCCGACAGCTCAAGCTGTGCAAATGCAGGTCGGTGGCGGCAGCGGCGGCGAGCAACGGCGTCTCCACCTCCAGGACCCCTCGCGCCTCGAAGAAGCTGCGGATCTCGGCGTAGAGTCGCGATCGCTGTCGCAGAGTCTCGAGGTCAGCGCTGGGGCGCCAGGTGACCGTCGAGCGCCGGACGGTGGTCATTACTCCTTGGCGCGGGACTGATAATCACCGGTGCGGGTGTCCACCCGGATCACTTCGTCGATGCCGATGAACAGGGGCACTCGGATGACCGCACCGGTTTCCAGGGTGGCCGCCTTGCTACCACCGCCGGAGGTGTCGCCCTTGAGACCGGGATCGGTATCCGTCACCTTGAGGTTGACGAAGTTCGGCACCGTCACCGAGATCGCTTGGCCATTCCACAGGGTGATATCGCAGAACTCTTCCTCTTTGATCCACTTCACGGCATCGCCCATCGCTTCCTCGCCGACGGCGTGCTGCTCGTAGGTGTCCGGAACCATGAAATGCCAGGCGTCGACGTCCTTGTAGAGGTACTGCATGGAGGTCTCGTGCACATCGGCAGCTTCGATCGTCTCCCCGGACTTGAAAGTCTTATCCATTACCCGACCGTTGATCAGATTGCGCAGCTTGACGCGGCTGAAGGCCTGGCCCTTGCCGGGTTTGACGAATTGATTCTCGATGATGGAACACGGATCGTTGTCGAGCATCACTTTGAGCCCGGACTTGAATTGACTGGTGTTGTAAGTCGCCATTGTGCTTTCCTCTCGGCGTTGCAGCGTGGGACCCTGAGCAGGCTCGGCAGCATGTCGTCCTGGACGGAGACGGCCAAGCTCCCCTCGCTGGCGGCATTATCTGATGCGTGAATCGTATTGTACCGACCCAACCACCGAGCTCATCGGCATTCCTCGGGGAAGCCAGGGTCAGCGCATCACGGTGTTTGAAGTCTTGTCGTCGACCCCGCAAGGGGGTAACGTCGGCTCATGATATCCCGAACCTCGACCCCACCGCCAAGCCCCAAGTCTGGCCAAGTCTTCGAAGCGCCCCGTGGGGCCCTCAGCCAAGGTCTCGGGCGACCCCCGGCAGCAACCTGGCAACGGAGCATGAGGAGCTCGATCCGCCGACTCGACGACCTCCTCGAAGCCCTCGACCTCGAGGCGGTCCAGTTGGCCGATGGCCACGTCGCCCGGCGGGGTGATGCCTTGGACGAGTTTCCGCTGCGCGTGCCACGGCCCTTTGTCGACCGCATGGTGCCCGGCGATGCGCAGGACCCTCTGCTGCGACAAGTGCTGCCCACGGGGGAGGAGATGCAACCCAGCGACGGCTTTGTCATCGATCCCTTGACGGAAGGGCCCGCCTCGCCCGTTCCGGGCCTGCTGCACAAATACCGCGGTCGCGTCTTGATGGTCACCACCGGCGCCTGCGCCATCCACTGCCGCTATTGCTTTCGCCGTCATTTCCCCTACACCGAGCACAGCCCCCACGGCGATCGACCCGGGCTGGCAACCGGAGGATCCCCCTGGCAGCGGGCCCTCGACTACATCGCCGCCGACAACAGCATCGAAGAGGTCATTCTCAGCGGCGGCGACCCCCTGTCCTCGAGCGACGACAAGCTGGCGTCCCTGGCGGACGCCCTGACGTCGATTCCTCACCTGCGGCGGCTGCGTCTGCACACCCGCTTGCCGGTGGTGCTGCCCGAGCGGGTGGACGATCGCCTGCTGTCGTGGCTCAGAAAGGGCCGCCTACAGAAAGTCGTGGTGCTTCATATCAACCACGGAAACGAAATAGATGGTAGTGTTGCTGAGGCCGCAGCACAGCTGCGCAACATCGGGGTGACGCTCCTCAATCAGGCCGTACTTCTGAGGGGCGTCAACGATTCGGTGGAAGCTCTGGTCAATCTAAGTCAAAACCTATTCGAAGTAGGGGTCATGCCTTATTATCTCCACCTGCTGGATAAAGTCCGGGGAGCCGCCCACTTCGAAGTCGAAGAATCCAGAGCCCAACGAATTTTTCGGGATGTTTTAGCGAGTTTGCCAGGTTTCCTCGTGCCACGGTTGGTGCGTGAGATTCCCACTGCTGGCTCAAAAATGCCCGTTCCACTCATCGAGCGTTGAATTCTTCGGATAGCCCCGACGGGGCTACCTCGATGGATGGTCGTCAGAATCGTAATGTTTTCCAAGTCCGCCCCCGTCACTGATTCCTGAGGAATCGGCGAGGTGCGAAAATTTCACATATTTGAGGCGTAGCCGCCGAGGAGGGGCCTTGACCACACTCTTCGACGCGATCGAACGTGCCGACGCGGGTGAAGTCTGGCAACTTTGTCAGAAAGAAACCGAGCTCAGCATGATCGATGAGTCCACAGGAATGACCGCCCTGGCCCATGCGGCCGAATCCGGTCAACGCGAAATCGTCCGTACGTTGCTCGATGCCGGGGCTAATCCCGACCTCGGGGGTGTGACGACCCCCCTGGAAGCTGCCGTCGTCGAAGGTCATGCCGAAGTGGCCAAGATCTTGATCACCGCCGGCGCCGACGTCAACCGAGCCGTCGAAGACGGGTTCACCCCCCTGATGACGGCCGCAGCCACCGGCGACCTGCTGTTGGTGGAAGTGCTACTGGCCGCCGGCGCCCGTCCCCGCAAGACCAACGACGAAGGTCAGACGGCCATCTCCTTGGCCAAGGAAGCGGGCCACGAGACCATCGTGACCCTGCTGCGTCAGAGCCGTCGACGTAAGCGCCCTGAGGCCAAGACCGCCGACCCGAGCGAAGACGGCAAGGGCAAATCGGGCACCAGCAAGAGCCCCAAGGCGAGCCGAAAAGGAGCTCCGGCTGCCGCCGAGGCTGCTGGCAAGACCAACGCCGAAGAGGCGGTGGCCGAACCACCGACCGGAGCCGAGGACAAAACCCTCGATGCCGACACGCTAGACACCGAGACGGTAGAGGTACCCGTCGAGGCCGTCGGCGAAGGCACTGGGGAGGCCGAGGAGGCCGAGGAGGCCAAATCCAAGGTCGCCGACGACCGGGATGGGACAGCGGCGAAAGACGGCGAGTCGAACAGCGGCGCGGCCGAGGCTCAGGACGTCGAGACCCCGGAGAGCAACGACACGGCTCCGCAAGCCGCCAAGCGGGCTGAGCCGAAAGACCAAGACACCCAGCCACCGGCGGCCGCGGCACCGGTGGAAGACCTCGAGGAGCAGACCGAGGCTTTGGCGGCCTTGGCGGAGAAGAACAAGGGCGCTGCCCTGAGCAAGAAGGTGAAGAGCTTCGAGGCCGGTTTGGAAGCCCGGGACCCGGAAGGTCGAACTTTGCTGATGATCGCCGCCAAACGGGGCGACGTGGCGCTGGTCTCTTGGTTGCTGGATCAAGGCGCCGATGCCGAAGCGATCGACCAACCGCGCATCGGCCATACGGTGTTGGTCCATGCCACCCAGAGCTTGTCTCCACAGCGGGATCAGATCATCCGGCGCTTGGTGGAAGCTGGGGTCGACATCAACCGTCCCTGTGGCCAACGTCGTCGCACGCCCTTGATGCACGCCGCCGACGCCGATGTCTACTTGGACCGCGTCGAGGGGCCGGTTTTCGCCCATTCGACCAAGACCTTGATCGAGCTCGGGGCCCACATGGAGGCCAAGGATGCGCGGGGCAATACGGCCTGGCAATTGATCAAGAAAGATGCCATCGGCGCTCCGACCTATGGCGCCAGCCGGCGGCGTCTGCATCAAATGCTGCGCGTCCTCGAGCATGGAGGCGCCGTTCCCATCGCCAGTCATGCCGTGTGAGAGCCGGGAGCCGAGGCGCAGGCGTGCCCCCCGCCCAAGGCGGTGGGTTGCCTGGTTGAGCCTGTTTTTTGCTTGGGGCCTCGCCGCCAGCCTCGTCGCCCCGCCTGGGCCAACGGAGGCTCAAGAGATGACGGCTCAGGACTTCAATGCCCAAGAGGTCAAAGCACAGGACGTCAAAGACCTGGCCCGCGAAGCCAAACCCGCCGTCGTGCTGCTCAAGGTGCTCGATCGCTTCGGCAACGATGTCGGCGTCGGCAGTGGATTCTTCATCACCAGCGATGGCGTGGTAGTCACCAACCACCATGTCATCGCCGGGGCTGCCGCCGTCGAAGCCCAACTGGACAACCGGGACAGCTTGCCGGTGCTGGGAATCCTGGCGCTGGACGAGAGCAACGATCTGGCCGTTCTGCAAGTGGATGGGGCCGGCCAGCGGGCCCTACCCTTGGCCTCCCGATCGCTGGATCTGGAGGTCGGCGAACGGGTCCTGGTGCTCGGTGGCCCACGGGGTTTGGCCAGCAGCTTGTCGGAGGGCATCGTCTCCGCCGTCCGTCTGCCCGGCGACCCGGTCTTGGACGAGCTACCCCAGAGCTCCCTGCTTCAAATCACCGCCTCCGCTTCCCCCGGCTCCAGCGGCTCGCCGGTGATCAATCTGCAGGGCGAGGCCATCGGCGTCGTGGTCAGCCAAGTGACGGCCGGTCAGAATCTCAATTTCGCCATCCCCATCGAAGCGGTGCACGATCTGCTGGACAGCATCGATCCCCAACAAACAGCCCAGCCCTTCGGCCGTTCCCCATTGGCCGGCGGCGACGGTTTCTTGGGCAACGCCGCCGCCTCCCTCGTTTTCTTCGTTTTTGTGGTCTGGGGCTATCGCCGCTTGATGCGCTAGTGAAGTGCGCCCAACAGACGGCGTCTTGATTTCAACGGCGTCTTGATTTCACTTGATTTCAAAGGTCATTTCGGGTTCTGTCAAGGCGCACCGAGGCAGTTAGCTCGGGAATATTCCGAGAAGATGCAACACAGACTGAGCGCCAAAGGGGCCGAAAGTGAGACGCCGGATTTGTGGCGCATTACCCTAACCCTTGCGCCCGATCAACAGCACCGCGCTGCGGGTCTCCTCGGTGACCCGCCGGGGAATCTCCCCGAACACCGTGCGGCCACGCTCGGCCCGTCGCAGGCCCAGGATGACCAAATCCACCTGCGCGGCCCGCTCCACCACGGTACCGCTGACATCGTCGCTGCGCACCACTTCCACCCGCGAGAAATTGGCGGCTTCATCGTCGGCCATCTCGCGGATCTCCTGCTCCAAATGGCTGCTGACACTTTCGGCCGCGCCGCTCGGTACGATACCCAGATAGATCACTTCGAGATGGAGTGAGCGGCTCAGGCTACCCAGAAGACGGGCTCGCAAGCGGCTCTGATCGCGGCGTCCCCCCACCGGCACCAGCACGCGACGGGTTTGCTCGAGGTGCCAACCGGCAGGAATCCGCGACAGCACCACGTCACAGTGCACCTCGTTCAACAACCAGCCGATATCGCTGTCCAGCCGAGCCTCCGCCAGGCTGCCGACACCGAGCAACAGACTCTCGCAATCATGGTCGCGGGCCACCCGGCAAATCTCACGCCAGGGATGGGGTGAGATGGTTGTCAGGGCCTCCGGCCTGAGGTCGGTGACAAAGGCGGTGGTCAGAGCCTGGGCCAGGACCTGCTGCGCGTAGACGAGCTGCTGCGGCAAGTCCGTATCCGTCGCCTCTTGCGGTGGTTTGACGACGTAGAGCAAGGCCACTCGGCCGGTGCGCGGCGGCGCCATGGCGCTGGCCAGGGTGACCAACGACTCGGCGCTGGCCGGATTGGCGATGGGCACCAGGACGAGCGGATTGTGCCCCCTGAGGCGCATCAGCTGTGGGTCGAGGGCCTTGGCGGCGGCGTCGGCCACCCGGGCCCGATGCGAAAAAATCAAAAGGTAGAGGGCGCCACCGAGGGCCAACCAAGCGGCCCCCAAAAGACCGGCGGAGGGTACGGCAAAACCCTGAAAGACGGCCAACGCCAGGCAAGCGAGGCCGCCCAGCACCGGGATCAACGGGAACCAAGGTAGGCGCAAGGCCCCTTCGAGCCCACCGCCGCGGCGTCGCGCCAAGATGCTGGTCCAATGGGCCAGGGCAAAAGAAAGCAAGAAAATCAAGCTGGACACCGTGCCCGCCGAAGCCACGTCGGGTATCAGCACCAGGGTCAGCAGCGCCGTCGCCGTGGTGGTCAAGACCGCCGCCTTGGGAGCTCCGGTGCGCCGGTCCACCTGTCGCAGGCGGCCGGGCAAGTTGCGGTCCCGAGCCATCGACAGCGCGATATAGGAGGCGGCCAATAAATTGGCTTGCAGGGCCGATAGCATCGACAACAGGGCGGCCACCAGGATGAGCCACAGGCCCGGGCGTCCGAGGTAGTTCTCCACCGCTTGCACCACCACCGCTTCGGGGTCCGCCTGGCTCATCGACGCGATGTCGCTGCCATCGGCGACCCCCACCGTCGCCAGGATGAACAGCAGCGGCAGATAGATCGCCAGCCCGATCCCCAGGGAGCCGAGCAAGGCACGGGGCAAATTGCGCCTTGGCTCCTTGATGTCGCCACTGACGGCGGCGATGAGATCGAAACCCTGCAGGGCGATGAAGGTGTAACCCATGGCCTGCAACAAGCCGATGCCGCCGCGCGTGAAGAAGGGCCGCAGGCGTTCGCCGACGGTGGCCGCAGGGGTGTGTAGCAGGCCCCAGACACCGCCGATGATGAGCACCAAGAAGACGATCACCTTGCCCAGGGTCTCCCATTGACCACCGCCGCCGCTGCGTCGCAGCAACCCGAAGGTATAGAAGAAGGTGGCCAGGACGGCCAATGCAACCACCATCCCGTGGCTGCGCATCCACTCCTGCGGCACCGATCCCAGGGCGAGCCACACCTGCTCGAGGAAAATGGCCGCGAAGGTGCCAAAACCCAGGGCGTAGAGCATCGCCGCCACGATGGAGGCAAACCACACCACCCAGCCCACCATGAAAGCGGTCTCCACCGGCAAGACCTTCTTGGCGAAGGTGTAGGTGCCACCGGATTCGGGGAACGAGGTCGCCATCTCGGCGAAGGTCAAGGCGGTCAACAGGGCGATGACCCCATTCAAGGCGAAGGCCAGCATGGCACTGGGCCCGGTGACGGCAAACGCGGTACCGGCCAAAGCCAAGACACCGCCGCCGACGATGGCGCCGACACCGATGCCGGTGGCCCCGAGCAAACCGAGGCTGCGTTCTTTGTCGAGGTGGTCCAATAGCTCAACGACGGCGACGGGTTCGCCGCTGGCGACGGGCTGACTGTCGGTTTCGGGATCAGCCGCTCGAGGCACGCAATGTCTCCCGCTTTGGGCCCGGGCGGGCCTCGAATCGGACGTTGACAAATAATAGGACTAGCTGCGAGGTTGTCCCTCCGCTTGCAACGATTTCCACGCCGCGTCCGCCAGCTGCTCGGCCACGGCACCCAAATCCAGGCGTCCACGGCCGGAGAGCGTATGCCGAATGACCTCGTGGCTGGGCCCGATGATCAGGGGCGGATAGAGCTGGCGCGGCAAACGGGCGATATGTCCCGCTTCCACATGCCGATTGATCTCCAATCCGAGATGGCGTAACAGCTCCCGCGTCGAGCGACGCAGCTCGTCTTTGATCGAAGCCAGGGCCGGGGAACGACGCACCGCGTGCAGATAGCGGGCTCGAAGAGGATGATCCGCCGCCCACCGTACATGATAGAGCACGATGCCCCGGACCCATTCCCGCGCCGTCTCGACATCGGCCAGGGCCCGCAATAACCCCTGTTGGTAGTCTTCGAGAATGGCTCGGTAGAGCGCCGCCACCACCCCGTCCTTGTTGCCGAAGTGATGGTAAATGCTTCCCGTGCTCGCCCCCGAGGCACGGCGCAGGGCATGGATCGAGACCTCCTCCACCCCACCTTCGGCAAAACATCGCAGCGCCGCTTCGAGGATCGAGTGACGACGTTCCGCCGTCGCCCGCTGACGCAACCCCGGACCGACTTGCGCCGCCGCATCGACCACCGGGTCGATGACTTCAGATAGAGTTTGATCCGTCATGGCGGCGCTCAATCTATCCCTTCCCGGGCAAAACTCCAACCAGCGGGCTCAAGAGCACCTGGACATCATTACCGGTGACGGGCAGACCCTGGCGGCGACGTTGTTTCGCCCACCGCCGGACAGGGACCGGCGGCTGTGCGTCCAGATCCACTCCGCCACCGCCGTGACCCGGGGCATCTACACCAACTATGGTCGCTTCTTGGCCGCCGCCGGCTGCACCGCCTTGAGCTTCGATTATCGCGGCACCGGTGACTCCCTGCGCGGCAGCCTACGCAGCTGCGACGACCGCATGCTCGATTGGGGAGAGTACGACCTACCGGCCGTCACCGCCTGGATGGCGGAGAGATTTCCGCACCATCGCCACACCGTCGTCGCCCATTCCGTGGGCGGCCAGATCCTCGGGCTGTCTCCGTCCTGCGACCGTTTTGACGCCGTCTTCGGGGTCTGCGTGCAATGGGGCTCCTGGAAGAACTGGCCGGCTCCGAGACGCTGGTTGCATAAGGTCCTCTTCCATCTCGCCCCTGGCCTGATCTCCCTCTGCGGCTACTTCCCCGGGCGTTGGTTGGGCATGGGCGACCTGCCGGCCGGCATCGGTGACGATTGGATGCGCTGGTGCCGTGGCGATTCCTACATCTGCAACGACCGGGGGGAGCCCTATCGCCCCCACTACCATCGCCTGCGCTGCCCGGTACGCTGGTTGGGTTTCAGTGACGACCCCGTCTTCGGCCCCCGCAAGGCCATCGAGGCCATGCCCGCCCTCTACCCCAACGCCCAGCACGGGGTGGAGATCCTTCACCCCGCCGATATCGGAGCCACGGCGGTGGGTCATTTCGGATTCTTCCGCAGCCGCTTCCGCGACACCCTGTGGCAGCAGAGCCTCGATTGGCTGGTGAGCAGCTGACGGGATTTGCCAAAAGCCCCGGCCAAAGGCCGCCTGGTATCGTATGATCCCCGTCCCAACCTCGACTTTGGAGATGCTCATGCGACCTCGGCTCACCCCCATTGCCGCTTCTCGTCTGCTGCGCACCGTCGGAATGCTGGCGGGCCTCACCCTCGCCGCCATGCCGGCGCTCGCCGGATCGGCGACCGCGACACCGACAACCGCAACACCGGCTGCGGGGCAAGACCTATTCGAGAATCTGGCCTTTCGGCACATCGGCCCGGTGGGCAATCGGGTCATCGCCGTCACCGGCGTACCGAACGATGCCAACACCTACTACGTCGGCGCCGCCTCCGGTGGCATCTTCAAGAGCAGCGACGGCGGCATCCACTGGCAAGCCATTTTCGACGACCAGCCGGTGTCCTCCGTCGGCGCCCTGGCGGTGGCCCCATCCGATCCCAACGTCGTCTGGGCTGGCACCGGCGAAACCTTCATCCGGGCCAATATCTCCATCGGCAACGGCGTCTACAAATCCACTGACGGCGGCCAAAACTGGCAACACATGGGGCTCGAAAAAACCGGCCGCATCGGTCGTGTGATCGTGCACCCCACCGACCCGGAGACGGTCTACGTGGCGGCCCTCGGCCACTGTTACGGCCCGCAGCAGGAGCGCGGCATCTATCGCACTCGCGACGGCGGTGACACTTGGCAACAGGTGCTCTTCGTCTCACCGCAGGCCGGCGCTTCGGACCTGGTGATGGACCCCAACAACCCGCGCATCCTGTTCGCCGGTCTGTGGGAGATGTCGCTCAACACCTGGCATCGCCAGAGCGGCGGCCCCGACAGCGGCCTGTGGGTCAGCCGGGACGGTGGCGATCACTGGCAACGGCTGACCGGCGACGGTTTACCCAAACCCCCTTGGGGCAAGGTCGGCCTCACCATGTCGGCGGCGGACTCGCGCCGGGTCTACGCCTTGATCGAAACCAGCTCGAATCGTGACTTCGCCCCCTCGGACCCGTATCAAGGGGTGCTCTGGCGCTCCGACGACGGCGGCGAGGCATGGAAGATGGTGAGCGCCGACAACAATCTGGTGCAACGCCCCCTCTATTACTCCCGCGCCCTGGCCTCCCCCAGCGATGCCGAGCAGGTGTACTTCATGTCGGTGCGGCACCGCACCTCCCTCGACGGCGGCCTGACAAATTTTTCCACCGAGAGCCAACCCGGTTGGGATCACCACGACATGTGGATCGACCCAACAAATAGCCGCCGCATGATGGTCGGTCACGATGGCGGCGTCTCCATCTCCACCAACGGTGGCGAGAGCTGGTGGCGGCCACAGTTGCCCATCGCCCAGATGTACCACGCGGCGGTGGACGATCAACTGCCCTATTTCGTCTATGGCAATCGCCAGGATGGCCCCACCTTCCGCGTCCCCAGCAATACGTTGACCGGCGAGAAGGACATCCCGATCGGTGCTTGGCAAACCGTCGGTGGCTGCGAGGTGGGTTTCACCCTACCGACCCCCGGCGATCCCGACACCATCTGGAGCGGGTGTTACGACGGTATTCTCGAAATCTACGACCACCGCAGCGGCTTGGCGCGCAACGTCAGCGTATGGCCGGAGGCGGTGGAGAGTTGGCCCGCCATCGACTTGAAGTATCGCTTCCAGTGGACCTACCCCATGGCCATCTCGCCCCATGACCCACATCGCGTCTATGTCGGCAGTCAGTTTCTGCACCAGACCACCAACCGCGGTCAGACTTGGCAAGTCATCAGCCCCGACCTGACCACCAACGATCCTCAGCTCCAGCAGCGCTCCGGCGGCCTCACCTTGGACGACGCCGGCCCGACCTTGGTGCCCACCCTTTTCGCCATCGCCGAATCCCCCCTCGAGCCGGGTCTGTTGTGGACCGGCAGCAATGACGGTCAAGTGCAGCTCAGCCGCGACGGCGGCGCCCAATGGCAGAACGTCACCGCCAATCTCGGCGACGGCTTGCCGCCCTTGGGTACGGTGAGCAACATCGAGCCCTCGCGGCACGACGCGGCGATGGCCTATCTGACCGTCGATCTGCACCAGATGAACGACACCGGCACCTATGCCTACAAGACGGAGGACTACGGCCGGACCTGGCGTTCCCTGCGCGGCGATCTCCCCCAGGACACCTTCTCCTATGCCCACTGCCTGCGGGAAGATCCCAAGCGCCCGGGTTTGCTGTACTTGGGCACCGAGAACGGCGTTTGGCTGTCCTTCGACGACGGTGTCCATTGGCAACGCCTAAGGGCGGGCCTGCCACCGGCTCCGGTGCATTGGTTGGTCATCCCCGACCACGTCGACGACCTGGTGGTGGCCACCTATGGCCGCGGCTTCTGGATTCTCGACGATCTCACACCGCTGCGCCACGCGGCCGAGCACAGCCTGGGGGAGACCCTGCAGTTGCTACCACCACGGCCCGCTTACCGCTTCCGTCTGCGCGAAGCGGCGGCCAGCCAGGCGGAAGACCCAGTGGCTGGGAAAAACCCTGAGTACGGTGCCAGCCT
Organism: Acidobacteriota bacterium; assembly: GCA_029263315.1. Classification (GTDB taxonomy): domain Bacteria; phylum Acidobacteriota; class Thermoanaerobaculia; order Multivoradales; family J023; genus JAJCXR01. The sequence continues at coordinate 93,201 of JAJCXR010000040.1, forward strand.
GCACTACGTCTTGCCCCCCCGAGCCGAGGTTTCCGACACGGTGACCGACGCCAAGACACCCACCGGTGAAGACGACAGCGAAGATGACGACGAGCTCGGACCCAAGCTGCGCATCCTCGACCCCCAAGGAGAGTTGGTGCGCCAGCTCGACGAGCTACCCAGCGAGCCGGGGCTGCATCGGGTGTTCTGGGATCTACGCTACGATGCGACCCCGGAAATAGAGCTGCGCACCGCTGCCGCCGAAAACCCCCACGTGCGCCTGGGGGATGAAGGGTGGCGCAAGCTCCTCGACGGTGGCCGTTTCTCTCTCCTGGCGGCGCCGGGGACGTACCAGGTGGAGCTCGAGGTGGACGGTCAAGTGCAACGGCAGCCCTTGGAGGTGCTCATCGATCCGCAAAACGCCGGCCGAGAAGCCGAGCTGGCGCAGCAGCTGGAGGTCTTGCACAGCCTGCGGACCATGATCCATCGAGCGGCGGAAATGATCAACGAGGTGGAGTGGACGCGGCAACGTATCGAGGAGCTGACAGCGCGGCCCTTGGTCGACGCGGGGGCCCCCAACGAGGTGGTGGTGGCGCTGGCGGAGCTCGACGAGGCGTTGCAAGCTTTCGAAGGGGTCTTCTTCGATTTGCGCCTCGGTGGGGCCTCCCAAGAGTCCCTGCGCTGGAAACGCCTGCTCTACTCGAAGTTGACGTACTTGGCCGACGGCATCGGCCGCAGCGACCAACGTCCCACCGACGCCCAGATGGAAGTGACGAACCTCTACCAACAGCGCATGGCGGAGCAGGAGGAGCGCTTTGGCGCCCTGCAACGACAAACCGCAGCCCTCGACGCCCTGTTGGTCAGCCATGGGGTCGCCACTTTGACCCTGGGCGACGGCGAGAACGCCTCCCCATCCCCCCCCTGACCATGCCCCCCTTTGCCGTGTTGCGCCACGGCGGCTCCGCGACGGCGGCCCGGTGGTTGGCCTTCGACAAACCCCTGGCGGTCCGTAGCAGCCATCGTCCTCAGGAGGTGCTCCAAGTGCTGCGGGAGGTGGACGACTGGTGGCGGGCCGGTCATTGGGCGGTAGGTCTGATGACCTACGAAGCGGCTCCGGCCTTCGACGACGCCCTGGGGACCCATCCAGCGGCTGCCATGCCCGTCATCTGGTGGGCCCGTTGCGCCCCCCCCACCGTCCACCTGGGCGATCCGCCCCTGCCCCAGGGTCCCCCGTTGCCCGCCCTCAAATGGCGACCTGCCTTGGGCCGTGCCGCATACGGCGAAGCCATCGCCGCCATCCGCCGGCACATCGCCGACGGCGACACCTACCAGGTCAACTATACGTTCCCCCTCGAAGCCCCCTTCGACGGCAGTGGTCACGACCTCTTCTGGTCCCTCCACCGCTCGCAGCCCAACGCCGAGCACAGCGCCTACCTCGACCTCGGGCGCTTTGTCGTCTGCTCCGTATCGCCGGAGCTCTTTTTCAGCCTCGAGGGCGAGCGCCTGCTCACCCGGCCGATGAAGGGCACCGCCGGCCGTGGCCGATACGTCGCCGAGGATCTGGCGCGGGCCCAAGACCTGGCCAAATCCCCCAAGGACCGGGCCGAGAACGTGATGATCGTCGACATGATGCGCAATGACCTGGGCAAGATCGCCCGGCCCGGCAGCGTCCGGGTGACGGACCTCTTCGCCGTCGAGAGTCATCCCACCGTCCACCAGTTGACCTCCACCATCGTCGCCGAGAGCGACGCCGACTTACCCCAGCTGATGGCCGCCCTCTTTCCCTGCGCCAGCATCACCGGCGCCCCCAAGGCCCGTACCATGGCGATCATCCGCCAGCTCGAAGTGGCGCCGCGGCAAATCTATACCGGCAGCCTCGGCTTTCTGGCACCGGCCGAGGCTGGTCGCCCCAGACGGGCCAGCTTCAGCGTCGCCATCCGCACCGCCCTGCTCGATCGCCAACGGAAACGTACCCACTTCGGCACCGGTGGTGGCATCGTTTGGGACTCCGTCGCCGAGAGCGAATACGAAGAATGCCGTACCAAGGCGCGGGTACTGCAAGCCGCCCTACCGGACTTCTCCCTCATCGAGACCTTAAGTTGGTCACCCCGCCACGGCTATCGACGTTTTGCCGATCACCTGCGGCGGCTCCTCGCCAGTGCCCGTTTCTTCGACTTCGTCGCCGACGAAACGACCCTGCGCCGACAGCTCGAGACGATCCCAGACTGGCCGGCCGATACCTCGCGCCGCGTCCGCTGGCTGCTGCAGAGAAACGGCACGGTGGAGGTGGAGAGCAGTCGGCTAGCGAAGCCCCGGCGGCGCCCTTGGAGCCTGGTGATCGACGATCGGCCGGTGGATTCGGGCGATCCCTTCCTGTTTCACAAGACCACCCACCGCCGGGTCTATGATCAAGCCCGAGAACGCCATCCACAGGCCGACGAAGTGCTGCTGTGGAATGAGCAGCGGCAGATCACCGAGGGTCTGCGCACCAACGTCGTGCTGCGTTTGGACAACCGCTGGTTGACGCCGCGCTTGTCCTGCGGCCTATTGCCGGGGGTCCTGCGGCAGCAGCTGATCGACCGTGGATGCGTTCAAGAGGCTGAGATCGGCTTGGACAGCCTCCAACGGGTGGACCGCATCCTGTTGATCAACTCCCTGCGCGGCATCCTCGAAGCTCGCCTGCCCGTCTGACGAGTGTCCGTCCAGTTGTACCGAAATCGGTGCCAGGCGGGGGCCCATTGGAGCGAGCAAGGGGCGAGCGTGTTTGAGCTGGTACTCCGCCGGAAATTCTTAAACCATTGATCAGCAACAGTTTAAGATGCCCCCCAAAGGTCCGGCGAGTTTCGGAGCCCCGGCCGAGCCCAACAGGGCCTCCGCCCCCTTGAGCCATTGCTGGAGGGGAACCAACTCAGGGTCGTCTAAGCACCGCCTACGATCCGCAAACCTTTCGTCTGCTGGTCCGACAATTCCTGCGAAGTCGACAAGGGAGATTCCAAAAGACGATATGGTGGCGATTATTCGGTAAGATAACAAACCTAGCGCCCTGACGAGGGCTGCTGCCCTCCGACAGCCGCATGAATCTCTACGGGACGCAATCATCGATGAGCCGCTCAAATCGCTCCCCCAGTGAGGACAAAACTCCTGCAGGGACCCTAGTGGTCGATGCATCGGCCACCTCTTCCTCCTCGCGACAGCGCTACGACATCACCCCTTGGGATATTTCGGAGCTACTGCCGGATCCCAATGAAGAGCTCATAGGCCAACGCTTGCAATCCCTCGAAGCGGAGGTCACCCGCTTCGAGGCGCAGCGTGCAAAGCTCTCCCCGGAGATGGGCTCCGGTGCCTTCCTGGGAGTGCTCAAACAATATGAGGCCTTGGTCATTGCCATCGATGTCTTGGCCGGCTACTCCAATCTCTGGTTCTCCTCCGACACCCAGTCCGCCGACGCCATCGCCTTCCGCAATCGCATGCGCCAGGTGCTGTCGCAATTGCAGAACCGCTTCATATTTTTCGAGCTGTGGTGGCAAAGCCTCGACGAGGAGCAGGCCGAGGGTTTGCTGCCCGACGCCCAAACGGAGACCGACTACCGTCATTATTTGCAGGAGCTGCGGCGCTTCAAGCCCTATACCCTGGACGAGCGTTCCGAGCAGCTGATAAATACCAAAAATACCAACGGCATCGACGCCGTCATCACCCTCTACTCCATGCTCACCAACCGCTTGGAGTTTGAGGTGGAGCTGCCGGAAGGCCGCCGCACCTTGACCGAAGGGGAGATGCGCGGCCACTTCTATTCTCCCGACCCGCAAACCCGCATCGTCGTCTATGACGAGCTGTTCGATGTCTACAAGCGTGAGGCACCGGTGCTGGCCCAGATTTACGCCAACCGCGTGCGGGACTGGCATAACGAATATGTGCAACTGCGGGGCATGCCGTCGCCGATTTCGGTGCGCAACCTGTGGAATGACGTCCCCGATGCCGCCATCGAGACCCTGCTGGACGTAGTGCACGAGAACGCACCCATCTTCCATGACTATTTTCGCCTCAAGGGTGAGTGGTTGGGCATTTCTCCGCTGACCCGCTACGACCTCTACGCCCCCTTGGCCACCTCGAGTCAGAACATCGACTACAGCGACGCCGTCGACAACGTGCTGTCGACCTTCCACAGCTTCGACCCCCACTTCGCGGACTTGGCGGAGAAGGTCTTCCGGGAACGCCATGTCGACGCCGAGATCCGCAAGAGCAAACGCGGCGGCGCTTTTTGTGCCACCATCCTGCCTCGCCATACCCCCTGGGTGCTGGTCAACTACACGGGCAGGGTACGTGATGTCTCCACTCTGGCCCACGAGCTCGGTCACGCCGTCCACAGCATGATGGCTTCCAAACATTCGGTGCTCACCCAACACTCGTCCTTGCCGCTGGCGGAAACCGCCTCGGTCTTCGCCGAGATGCTGATGACCGATCGCCTTCTGGCCCAGGAGACCAACCCGGTGACCCGCCGTGAGATCCTGGCCACGGCGGTGGACGATGTCTATGCCACGGTGATGCGCCAGGCTTATTTCGTGCGTTTCGAGCTGGCGGCCCACAAGGCCATCCTCACCAACAAATCCTCCGACGATCTCTTCGATCTCTATGCCCAAACCCTCGAAGAGCAGTTCGGCGACAGCATGCTGATCGGCGACGACTTCCGCTACGAATGGGTCAGCATTCCCCACTTCTTCAACACCCCTTTCTATTGCTATGCCTACAGCTTCGGTCAACTCTTGGTCTTGGCCCTGTATCGGCGCTATCAACAGGAGGGCGACGCCTTCAAACCCGGCTACTTTCGTTTGCTCTCGTACGGTGGCTCGGCCCGCCCAGAAGCCATCCTGCGGGAGATCGGCATCGACATCACCGACGCCGCCTTCTGGCAAGGCGGCTTCGAGGTGGTCAAAGAAATGATCGCCGAGCTGAGGTCCATCGACGTTCCGTGACTCGCGATCGGCGCCTGCGCAGCATCCTCGAAGACCTCGCCCAAGTGATCGAAGATCGCTTGGGTCGGCACCCCACGAGCTACTTCGTGCGCCACCGTCGTCCGTCCCTCGATCTGCGTCTGGTGGTGCCCCTGGCGAGGGCGGCCGTCGATGAGTCCCAGGTGGAGACTCTGGAGCAACAGCTCGAAGAAGAAATCGCCTCCCACCTGGCCCACAACGCCATCCTCAAGCCGGGCCACGTCTACTGCCTGCGCTGTACCAGCACCGACTGCGAGCACGCCCTGAGCACCGACGAGCGCCAGGTCTTCGCTGGCTATGGCCCCAGCGGCATGCCCCGCTTCCTCGATTTCGCTCAGTGGCTCCTGGAACGTCAGAATCCAGCCCTCGACAACCTCTACCAAAAGCCACCCAAGCTGGTGACCGATATCGCCACCGGCGACGAGCTGCACGCCCAATTGCTACCCGCCTTCCGCGATCTCAAGACCCACTTCCGCATGCACGGCCAAGTCACCGCCGGTTGGTATCGCCTACCGCGGGCCGATCGACGCCTGGGCTCCATCGCCCTGACCTTTCAGATCCTCTCCTCCGTCAAGGGCGCCGGTCGACACCAGGGGCGTCGTCGCCTAGGGCTCAACCTGCTGCTCAAGGGCTTCGACGGCGAATCCATCGAAACCCTCTACGACCGGCTCGACGAGCTACCCTGGGCCGCCGCCGTACAGTGGAGCCAAGAAGCCCTGGAGAGCATCGAGCGCTCCCAGGGCAAAAAAAACGCCACGCCGCAAAACATGGAGCGCCGCATCCAAGGTGTCCTGCAAGGCATCGCCCGGCGTCTGCAACACAATCGGCGCTCCCGAGAGAAACGCACCCAACACGCCGAGCAACGGCATCAGGAGGGCGATCGTCCCACCCGCCTGGCACACCGCGACCTCGCCGCCGCCCGGGACGATCGCATCCTCTTCGACAACCGCACCAAGGCGTTGGTCGTCCTGGGTCCGCGGGGTCGAGCCCATGTTTGGAGCCCCAAGGGCAAGCTGGTGACCTCACTGCGCGCTTCCCCCGACGCCGTGCAGCGCAAAAAAAAGCTCAAGATCTGGCGACCGGCGGCAGCGGATGAGATCGTGGCCTTGCGCAAGGTTTCCGGGGTCGGGGCCCTCTCGGAATAGAGGCCAGCCCGCCGCTCTTCCATCGCAGGCCCTGGACTAGGGCCGAGACGGCCGTCCACGTCCAGGCCGACCTCCACGTCCAGGCCAATGTCTACGTCCAGGCCAATGTCCACGTCCAGGCCGACGTCCACGTCCAGGCCGGCGTCCACGTCCAGGCCGGCGTCCACGTCCAGGCCGGCGTCCACGTCCAGGCCGGCGTCCACGTCCAGGCCGGCGCCCACGTCCAGGACAACGATTCCGGCGACCCAACGCCGCAAGCGAATGAATTCGCTCGCTATGAAATCTTGTCCTCTGGAGGACCGGAGGACTGTCCGGAAACGGAAGAATTCCCACCCACAGATCCCGCACCGCCAACGCTCTCGGCGCCCCACAGGGACGCGGTAATTCCGGCGTCCCGCAGGGACGAAACAACATAGCGAGTGGCTTCAGCCACTCGTGCTCACGGCGTGCGGCCGGCGTGCCCAAGGCGTGCTGGCCGGGCGGGGACGCCGGCGTCCACGTCCAGGCCGACGTCCACGCCCAGGCCGACGTCCACGTCCAGGCCGGCGTCCACGTCCAGGCCAACGATTCCGGCGACCCAACGCCGCAAGCGAATGAATTCGCTCGCTATGAAATCTTGTCCTCCGGAGGACCGGAGGACTGCCCGGATACGGAAGGATTCCCACCCACAGATCCCGCACCGCCTAACCTTCCGGCGTCCCGCAGGGACGCGGCAATTCCGGCGTCCCGCAGGGACGAAACAACATAGCGAGTGGCTTCAGCCACTCGTGCCCACGGCATGCCCACGGCGTATCCAAGGCGTGCTGGCCGGGCGGGGACGCCGGCGTCCACGTCCAGGCCGGCGTCCACGTCCAGGCCGGCGATTCCGGCGACCCAACGCCGCAAGCGAATGAATTCGCTCGCTTTCAAATCTTGTCCTCCGGAGGACCGTAGGACTGCCCGGAAACGGAAGAATTCCCACCCACAGATCCCGCACCGCCTAACCTTCCGGCGCCCCACAGGGACGCGGCAAGTCCGGCCCGCAGGGACGAAACAACATAGCGAGTGGCTTCAGCCACTCGTGCCCACGGCGTCTCCTAGACGAACCAGCGAAAAGCCTTGTGCCCGGCGCACAATCCTTTGACGGCCGGCAACACCCGCGCCCCCGCGCATTGCCTCTGCCCGGTGCACATTCCTTTGACCTCCAGAATTCCACGATTCGCCCGCTAATTCATTAACTATATCCTTTTCAATAACTTACAAGAAACCACCGGGGTGGCACGGGGCTTGTAATGCCCTCTGACGTCCAAACGAACGGCCCCGCGGGGCCAACATCACCACCTAACGAAGGGAGGTGCGGCGTCTGAAGAGAGCGAGATCGAACAGCCATCAAGGGGAAGGGAGACCGTGCCTCGGCGACCGTCACGGGATCTCTCACAACAAGACAGCGATCGCCAGTTTTCAAAACCATCGGCTCGCTAAACCGCGAGCCCCATCACCTGACAAGGAGCTTAGTCTATGCAACACCTCAACCATCTCGTCCGCATCGCCCTCGTCTTTGCTTTCGCTTTAGGGGCCTTTGGCGCCGTGGCCGCCGAGCCACCGGTGGTCAACGTCAACACCGCCGAGGCGAGCCAGCTCACCCTGTTGCCCCGCGTCGGCCCGGCGCTGGCCCAGCGCATTCTCGACCACCGGGAAGCGAACGGTAAGTTCGAACGTGCGGAGGACCTCCTCTTGGTGCGCGGCATCGGCGACAAGACCTTCGCGCTGATGAAACCCCATGTCACCGTCGACGGCAAGACGACTTTGAACGACAAGCTGCGGGTCAGCGACCTGCAACGGCAAGCCGAAGCCGAGACCAAGGACGACGATCAGCGCTGAGCAGCGGTCCCTTTGGCAGCCGAAAAGGCCTGAAATCGAACCCGCCGGGCTGTCCCGGCGGGTTTTTTCAGTGCCAGCGAGCTACCTACCGACTCGTCAGACGAATTGAAACAATCTTCCCCTAGGATGGCTGTTCCGTAGGGTTACCGAATGCGTTACCCTGGGAATGCGGGCTTTGCCGCCGCAACCGCGACCCATCTTCCTTCGATTCATCGAGGATAATTTGAGCCCACAGGAAGTTGTGCTTTGATCTGGAAACCGCCGGAGCGCATCCGACATCAATTGCCTGAGCCCAACTGGCCGACGCGTCAGGAGGCTGCCGCCTCCCGTCTGTTCTCGCCCTTGGACTTCGGCAATCTGAGGCTGCGAGAGCGTACTTGGGTTCCTGCCATGGTGCCTTGGCGGGCGACGGAAGACGGCTATGTGACACCGGAAATCATCGATTGGTACGAGCGCTTCGCCAGAGGTTTCCCCGGCGGCCTGGTGGTGGAGGCCACCGGCATTCGCGATGTCCCCAGTGGCCCCTTGCTGCGCATTGGCCATGGGCGATTCCTGCGCGGCTTGCGCGAGCTCACGAACACCATCCACAGCACTAGCGAAGGACGAAGTCGGCTGTTCATCCAGTTGATCGACTTTCTCGCCGTGCGTCGGCGACCGGAGCCCGACACCTACTTTTCGCGCTACCTGGTCCTCACCGAGGCGCACCGAAAATGGCTTGAGAATCATCTCGACCGTGAGCTCGCGGATGACGAGCAAGTGCGCCAGGCGTTCAAGGAGCTCGACCCCGACCTATATCCCGAGGTCTTGACGCGGCGGGAGCTGGAGTCCTTGAAATACGGCTACCGTGAACGGGTCACCGACATGGACTTGCCGCACATCCGCGACCTTCCCCGGGTCCTGCCGGACCTCTTCGCCGACGCGGCGGCGCGGGCCCGGGACGCCGGTTTCGATGGCGTGGAGCTTCACTTTGCTCACGCTTACACCATGGCGTCGTTTCTGTCGACCCGCAACAATCGTGATGACGGCTACGGCGGCTCGCGCAAGGGCCGGCTGCGTCTCGCCTTGGAGATCCTGCAACGGGTGCGTCAGAAGGCGGGCAAAGATTTTGTCGTCGGCTGCCGGTATCTCAGCGAGGAAATCATCGAGGGGGGTAGCACGGTGGAAGACGCCGCCTACTACGGTGTCGAGCTCGCTCGGGCCGGCATGGACTTCCTCTCCCTTTCGCGGGGCGGCAAATTTGAAGATGCGGCGCAGCCCAAGATCGGGGCCGCGGTGTATCCCTACACCGGTCGCTCCGGCTACGAATGCATGCCGACGGCCATTTCCGATGCCCAGGGCCCGTTTGGCCGCAATGTCGAGCCGGTGGCCCATATCGCCCGCAGCATCCGTGACGCCGGCCTCGCCACGCCGGTGGTGGTCAGTGGCGGCATCGCCACCTTCGACCAAGCCGAGGCCATCTTGCAGCGCGGCGAGGCGGACGTCATCGGCTCAGCTCGCCAAAGCCTCGCCGATCCCGATTGGTACGCCAAAATGCGCCTCGGATTCGGTGACGACATTCGACGCTGCATTTTCACCAATTATTGCGAAGGGCTTGACCAGATGCACAAGCAGGTCACCTGCCAGCTCTGGGACCGCTACGCCCTGAGCTCTCCCCACGCCCGGCGCTCCAAAGACGGCAAGCGGCGCCTGACCGCTCCCGAGTGGGACTCCTCTGAAGAGCTGGAAGAACTATGATCGCCAGGGCCCGTATCGCGTCGTGTCAGGTGCCGACCGGGATCTAACCCACCACCGATTCCACGGGCCCAGTCAACGGGCGCCAGGGATTCGGTCTTGGAGAATCCCTCTCAACGGATGGTAAGCTCCGCCTCCCCGCGAGGCCTATTCCCCGACGGCCTCGCTTCGAGACCCGGCCGCCCGATCCGAAGCAGGCAGACCCATCGCGACCCGCTTGGTTTGGGATCGCACCTTGATAAAATCGAGGCCCCCAACGATGCCACGGACGGTACTGCCATGAAAAAACGTTCTCCGATTCTCTACGTCGACGATGAGCCGATGAATCTCGAGCTCTTCCAAAGGTATTTCGAGGATGAATACGCTGTGGTGACGGCCCCCTCAGGCCCCAAGGCCCTCGAGCTGATGAGCCATCAATCGATTCATCTGCTGATCACCGATCAGCGCATGCCGGGAATGGATGGCACGGAGCTCATCGAGGCAGCGCAGCGACAGCACCCGAATATCGCCAGCATGATCGTCACCGGCTATGGCGACGTGCGGGTCATCCTCGACGCCATCAAGGAGGGTCGCCTCGACCACTACGTCACCAAACCGTGGGCCCCCGACGAGCTTCGCATCGCCATGAATCGAGTCCTCCACAGCTACGAGCTGCGGCAGCTCAACCGGGACTTGCAGGACGAAATGGAGGTCAAGACAGGGACCTTTCCCATCCCCGCTTCCCTGGGACCCCAGACGGTGCTACGGCCGACCATCCTCTACTTCGGCGATGTCGAGACCAACCTCCGGCACTTCAAGAGCTCGTTCAAGAATCAATACATGATCTACACCACGGCGAGCTTGCAGGAAGCTCTGAACATCCTGCGCACCCGCGAGATTCATCTCCTCTTGGCGGTGCAACGCCCGGGCGTCGACGGCCTAGCCATGTTGGAAATGGCCCGCCAAGAATCCAGCGAGACCCTGCGTATTCTGGTCACCGCCTATCTCGAGGTCGGCAAAGTGATCCAAGCCATCGACAGGGGCCTGGTCTACTCCTACGCCATCAGCCCCTGGGAGGCGGAGGAGCTCGGCATCACCATCGCTTCGGCGGTGGAAGTGCACGCCTTGCGGCACGAAAATGCCCATCTGGAGCAGCAATTGGGTCGTAGCGGTAGTTTTTCCTTTTAGCGTAGCTCCCGTCCAAGAAAGCGATATGGGGGCGGGAGCTGCATCCCTAGGCGAGCCGGGCTCCATTCTCGATCTCGCTGGCCGCTTCCCCATCCCCATGGACCTCCGGGTCGGGAATCGCCAGCACCACGGCTCCATCGGCCCGATGGAAACCGGTCACCAAGCACTCCGACATGAGCGGACCGATCTGCTTGGGCGGAAAGTTCACCACCGCCAGGACCCGCTTACCGAGCAGCGCCTCCTTGCTGTAGAGGTCGGTGATCTGAGCACTGGACTTCTTGATCCCCACCTCGGATCCGAAGTCCACCTTGAGCTTGAAGGCAGGTTTGCGAGCCTGTGGAAAGTCTTCCACCTCGACGATCGTGCCCACTCTGAGCTCCACCTTCCGAAAATCGTCCCAGCTGATCTGTGCCATCGCGTCCTCGCCCCCTGATGCCGAGTGCCCGAGGCCTGGATCAGCCCCTGACGCCGAACATCTTAACAGTGGCCCAAAAGACTCCGGAGCGATGAAACAAATTGCCGCTCTACACCGTTAGTTGACTAAAGTCAGATAAATTTCTGACGTCTCTCCGTCTCCGATTCCGCTTCTCGAATCGACTTTTGCCAACAGCCCGAGGCCCATCCCAATGTGGAAGAACCTTCTCTCCTTTGAGCTGCGATACCAATCGCGACAACCCTGGTTCGTAGCCTCGGCTTGGGTTTTTTTCGGCCTCGCCGTCGCCTTGGCATCCTCGGACGTCGGTGCTGGTATCAGCGGGACGCCGGCCACAGTCCTGCGCAACGCCCCCCTCTTGACCGTTCAGCTGATGCCCGTCCTCAGCTTGCTCAGCCTCTTCATGATCACCGCTTTCATCTCCAACGCCGCCCTGCGGGACTTCGAATACCGCAGCGACATCCTGATCTTCACCAAACCCTTGAGCAAGCTCGACTACTTGGGCGGGCGCTTCTTGGGGGCGATGGCGGTTTCGCTGGCGCTGCTGGTGGTCGCCGTCGGCGGCCTCATGGTTGCCCATTTTGCTCCCTGGCAACCTGCGACACGGCTCGGTCCGTTTCCCCTCGCCGCCCATGCCTTTGGCTTGCTGGTCATCATCGTCCCCAACCTATTGATCATGGGCTCTATCGTCTTTTCTTTGGCCATTCGGAGCCGGCGCCTGTCCTGGACCTACCTTGGAGTCGTGTTCTTCATCGGTCTGCAGGACGCCATTGAAATCCTCGCCCAGAGTCTCGACAACAAATCCCTAGGCGGAGTGTTGGAGCCCTCGGGAATCGTCGCCTTGGAGAGCATGTCCCGCCATTGGACGATCGCCGAGCGGAGTACCCGCTTACCGGAGCTGACGGGTGTCCTGCTGGCCAATCGGTTGCTCTGGCTGGCCTTCGCCCTAGGTCTCCTGACGCTCAGCTGCCGGCGCTTCCGGATGACCCTTCCCTCACAGAGCTTAGCCAAGGCAAAGACTTCCCGGTGGCGGCGGATTCGTCGCTGGGCGGGGGCGAGGCAATCCCGCCCGCAGCAACCGGCAAGGGTACCGAGAACCCTGCCCTCGGGCCTACGTCGCAGCTTCACGACGGGAATTCACCTCCGACAGATGCTGCGCCAAACCCGCATCGAGATCTCGGAGGTCGTGCCCAGCACCCCGTTTCTCACCCTGCTCGCCTTCGGTTTGATGATCATCACCGCCATCGCCTTCATCGCCGGTAGCCATGAGGGAATGGCGGCGTATCCGCTCACCGAATTCATGCTGCGGGCCATCCAACTGGGTATGCGTTGGATCTTGGTACTGATCCTCATCTTCTACGCCGGGGAGATGATCTTCAACCCCCGCATCACAAAAATATTCAGTATTTACGACACCCTGCCCGTCCCCCACTGGGTTTTTCTCGGGGCCAAGCTGCTGGCCTTGATGGCGGTGACAGGTATCTTTTTCTGTGCCGCCATCACCGCCAGCCTCGCCGTCCAGCTCAGCAAAGGCTACTTGCTCCTGGAACCAGCCCTGTACGCTCGGGGTGCCGCCGTCATCGCTTTGCCGCTGCTGCTCATCATTCCCTTGGCCCTCTTCCTGCAAGTGCTGTCGCATCAAAAGTTTCTTGGGCTCTTGCTGACCGCCGGCGTGCTCATCTCGCGTTTCGCCTTGCCCCGTCTCGGCTTTGAGGACAACCTCTACCTTTACGGCAACGCTCCGATCATCACCTACAGCGGAATCAACGGCTACGGGCATCATCTGGAGCCCTACCTGTGGTTCAACATCTATTGGAGTTTTGCGGCGCTGATCCTCCTCGCTGCGACCTATCTGCTGTGGCCCCGCGGCACCCGGATGCCGTGGCGGCAGCGCCTCGGCGTGGCCCGTGATCGGCTGAGCAAACCGGTGGTTGTGACCCTCGCCGTCGGCCTCCTGGGCATGACGAGCACCGGCCTGTGGATTTTCAAGAATACCCACCTCGACCACGGCTATTTCGACAAGGCCAACAGGCAACAGCGTAGCGCCGCCTATGAGCTCTCCTATGGGCGGTACCGAGACCTACCTTTGCCCCGCGTCGAGTCGGTATTTGCCGAGATCGATCTCTATCCAAAGCAGCGACAGGTGAAGATCGGTGGACGCTATCGCCTGGTCAATGGGGAAACCCAACCGCTCCGTAGGCTGCCGTTCACCCTCACATCCCGCTGGGTGGAGGGTGTGCTGCCGGTCCAAGGTGGAATCTCCTTGGCAAGCTTCGACCTGCCCCCCCATCGGGTCCTAGTGGATGACGCGGAGCTGGGTTTCTTCGTCGTCGAGTTGATCGAGCCCTTGGCTCCGGGAGCTACCCTCGAGCTTGCTTTCGAGGTCCGGGTGGACCATCGACCCTTCGCCAACGGGCCGCAAAATAACCTCGTAGTGGCCAACGGCACCTTCTTCACCGGTCGAGAGGTCTTGCCCACTCTCGGTTATGCCCGCGGCAATGAGCTGCAAGGGGCGAGGGCTCGTCAGAAGCTGGGTTTGCCACCGCTTCAAACCACCGCCTCGAGGCAGAACGTCGCAGCGCGTCGACGCAACTACCTGCAAGCGGATTGGATCGAGCTGGAAACCATCTTCTCCACCACCGGCGAGCAGCAGGCGATCGCCCCCGGAGACCTCCTCCGGCACTGGAAAGTCGGTGATCGACAATACTTTCACTACAAGACATCCGCTTCCGTCACCAACCTGCTGCCGTTCCTCTCGGGCACCTACGAGGTGGCGCGGGATCGCTGGAACGATGTCGATATCGAGATCTATTTCGATGCCGAGTCCGGCGTCAACATCGATCGCTTTTTCGAGGTGACCAAGGCCAGCCTCGACTATATGTCGACCCATTTCGGTCCCTACTCTCATCCCCGATTGCGCATCGTCGAGATTCCGAGCTACCACGGCAAGACCGCCTTCTCTCTGGCACAAACCATCGCCGTCTCGGAGGCGTGGGTTTTCCACGCCAATCTGGAAGGTGCCGAGATCGACTGGCTCACCGCCGTCTTAGCCCATGAGATTTCGCACCAATGGTGGAATCACCAAGTGGTCCCCGCCGACGTGCAAGGGGCCACGTTCATCGGCGAATCCCTGGCCCAGTATTCGGCCATGATGATCCTCCGGCAGTTGCATGGACCGGAGATGCTCCAGGAATTCCTGAGCTTTCACCGTGACCGATACTTAGAGGGCCGCGGTAAGGCACAGCGCGCTGAGCTGCCCCTGGCGTTGGTGGACAATCAAGACTACATCCACTACAGCAGGGGCAGCCTGGCCTTCTATGCCTTGGTGGATCAAGTGGGTGAAGAGACGGTCAACCGGGGCTTGAGAGCTTTCCTGGCGGAAACGGCCTTCTCCGGCCCGCCCTATGCTACCAGCCAGGATCTCTTGGCTCACTTGCGCCAAGTGATGCCGACCGACAAGCTGCCGTTGATCGAGGACCTCTTCGAAACCAACACCCTCTTCGACGACCGATCGTCGGCTCCGCGGCCGGACACAAAAAACGCCGATCACCCATGAAATGAGCAACCGGCGCTGTTCTATCCGCTACCCGCCGTCAACGACGGCCGAGGGGCGGGGGATCCAATCAGGGAGTTGTATCGTCCCACTCGCCGGTATTGCCGGCCTCGAAGCTGTCGTTGAACAGCAGGGTTGAGGCAACATCGGTAAACGGAACATCGATCGAGCTCGGCGAGCCGTCCTTGAACAGACCGAGGCTGTAAGTCGCACCACTCGGTTCGAGATCGGCGTCGAACCAGAAGGTGAACATGGTGCCCCAGCGCAAAGCGTTGGCGTCGGGGTCGACGGCAAAGGTATCCGTCGACCAGGTGACCGTACCGTTGGCACCGTCGACCGCCGGGGTCCAGTCGGTGGTGGCGAAGGGCTCACCGGAATGGTGCTCGACATCGTGGAAACCGACATTGGTGATCGTAGCGGCGGCGGGGAAATCGACCGTGAAGCTACGGGCTGCGCGGTCGGAATTCATGTTGTGGACGGCGTAGACGTGGCGGAACATGCCACCGCCCAGGGCGGTCACCCGGCGGGCCGCATGGAAACGCTCCGGGATGGACGTCACCTCGAGGTCGGCATTGACGATCTCGACCCCGGCATCGGCCGCCTGCCAAGCGTAAATGGCCGCCCGCTCGCGCACCGTGGGGCCGGACTCGGTGATATTGAAGTTGCTCGTATTGACCGTCACCTCGCGGTAGGAGGCGTTGTTGAGGCCGTTCTTACCCGTGGCATCGTTGTCGGCGATGTAGTGCCCTTCAACCCAGAAGCGATCGCCGGCGCCGGTCAGATCTGACTCATCGACCTGGATGCGTTGGCCGGAGTTGCCTCCGCTGCCACCGCCGGTGGGGGGAAAGGGGAAAAGACCCGTCGTCGGGTTGACTTCGGAGCGGCGACCCAGGGGCCGGTTGCCGTTGAGGCCGGAGCTGTAGAAGTCGGTGCAGCCGACACCCAATTGGTCACTGCCGAAGGGGGGCGAAACACAGGTGGTCGGAGTACCCGAGCCATTGTTGCCAAGGCAATCGGAATCGAAACTGTTGGTGGAGAGGAAACCGTGCTTCAGCCAGCTCATGCCGATCTGCTCGAAGCGCCCGTCCCGCAGGCGATACATGTTTTGGCCGATCACCGGATGCTTTTCGGTACCACCGATATCGCTGACACAGTTGTTGTCATCGCACCAGTTGACCGGCACGCTGCCGATATTGCAGGAGTCGGTGCCCAAGGAGTAACCGCGCACCGAGCCGTCGGCACCGTGATTCTGGATGCCGCTGATATGGATGATGGTGACGTCGGGGCCGGTGGTGATGCCCATGGATCCCAGGTTGGCGGCGGCATCGACGCTGCGTTCTGCCGTTTCGGCGGAAACCGAGCGGTGTACCAGGAAGGTCGATGCGGTGACGAACGCCAGGGCGACGAGGGCCGCTGGAATCCAAGGTCGTAGGGTCTTCATGCTCATAGGATGTTCCTTCTCTAGATGAGTGTCGATGGGCCCGGTCCATGTGGGGGTAGATCTACGTGTAGTCAGGGAAGCCGAAGGGTATCACCAAACGGTCGTTCGAATCACTACCTCGCGGCGGGGGATTTCTCTGTACCAGCACGCTCGAAGGCCGCGGCGGCCTGTTCCTCCTGGCCGAGGGCCAACAGGACATCGCCATAGGCATTCCAGGTGCTCCGGTCGGATCGCTGCTCGAGAATCTGGCGGTATTGGGCGGCGCTGTCTTCGAGATGCCCTTCAGCTGCCAACAGCGCCGCCAGATTCTCCCGCGCCGCCAGATTGCCAGGTCCCAATGCCAGGGCCCGTTCGAAGAGCTGGATGGCGCGACCACTATCCCCCGCCGCAGCCCGGGCGACCCCGGCGTTGTAGGCCAAGGCCGCGGAGCTCGGCGCCGCGAGCAGGCCCTGCTCGAATGCCGACGCCGCGGCCGCCACGTTGCCGTCCTCGGCCAACGTCCAACCCAGGCCCAAATGGGCCTCCGGACGTCCAGGCTCCGCCGCGATGGCCTGCCGAAACCTGTCTGCCGCCTCACCCCGCCGTTGTTCCATGAGCATTTGCCGGGCCAACAAGAATTGCATCTCGAAGTCCCACTCTTGCCGTTCGATGGCCTGCTCCGCCACTGCCACCATGTCCTCCGAACGGCCCAGCAAAGCGAGCAGCCACGCATGCTGGGAAGCGGCTCCCACCGTCTCCATCAGTCCGAGATCGGCGACCCGCTGCAGGTGCCTGGCACCGTTTTCGAAACGTTGGTGCTGGGCGCTGCTCAATACCGGCGGCGGAGCGCTGGCATCCAATAACTGGCCGCCAAAGTCTCGGGACGCCAGGTACGCGGAATTGCCCATCAAGGCGTGGTAGCGCACCACCGCCGAGTGGCCCCACAACCCGGCCAAGACGAGCAGCGCGACGATCATTCCGCGACTGGCCGGCAACAGCCGTCCCTGACGCTTGAGGCGCAGCCCTTTGAGCTTGAGATGGGGCCGGGTCACCAGTTGGTAAGCCAAGAGGGCAAAGTACGCCAAGATGCCGGAAGCCCCCAAGGCCATCAACAGGGGAACGACGCCGTAGAGGCCACGCAAGGTCAAGAAGGCCAGCACGAAGGCCAGGCCGAGGACGATCTCGTCCTGCCACGTCAGATCCGGCCGCCGCCAGCGGGCCGCTTGCCGCGACGCCTTGCCCGGCAGCGGACCGGCGCCGTAGTACAGCGCGTCGTTGGGGCACACGCTGACGCAGTCCAGGCATTTCATGCAGCCATCGTCCACCACCATGCCAAAGTCCCGCACCTCTTCGTGCACCCGCACGTTGGAGGTGCAAACGGCGGTGCAGTGTCCGCATCCCTGGCAGGCGTCGGTCACCCGAATACGCATCGGCGAAAGGCGCTCGGCGGCAGCAAAAAAGGCGCCATAGGGGCAGGCGTAGGTGCAGAATCCCTTGGCCCCGAGGAAGTAAATGATCGCCCCGCCACAGATCAAAAACGTCAGGCCACCGATCACCCAACCGGGGAAGGTGGCCCAAAAGTCGGAAGTCGTGAGCTCCAAATGCAACGGCGGTAAACCCCGTTCGAGCCACAGGCGGTAGACCATGGGCCAGATGAAGACATAGAAGGCGATGACCCAGGGCACATAGCGCAGCAGCCGAGAGCGCAAGGGTTTGGGACGTCGTCCAAACTTGCCCAACAGCCAGGCGCTGGCATCTTGCAAGGCGAGGAGGTGGCAGGCCCAACCACAGAAGAAGCGGCCGAAAACGGCGGTCAGCAGGATGGCGGCGGCAAAAAAGAGCAAACCCGTATTGACGATGCCCCGCTGCGCCAGGGCCGCCGCTTCCGACGGCTCCACCGGCGCCACCGAATGTCCGGTATACAACCAGTGGGCGATATGGGCCGCGATCAACAGATGGACCACCAACAACGACATCCACCGCCAACGGGAGCTGCGGGAGGGGCGGATCTTGGGCGCCGGTTGAATGACCCGAAGTGGCATCTCGGGATTGTACTACCTGGCGCTGCCTTCGACGACGCCGGGGGTGAAATCCCCGACCGCCACCACGGCGGTCTCCTGAGCCGACGACAACGGGGCCCTTGCCCCCAGCAGCGCCGTCGCCTACCATCAAATCCCCGAACGCCCCAGCAAACCACCATGCTCAAGCCAAACCAACGCTGCCTCCTCGCCGTCCTTGTTTTTGCAGGGCTGGCCGGTCTATTGGCGGCCAAGGTGAGCGGCCAGACGGTGGACGATGTCTTCATCACCTACCGCTACGCCCAAAATCTGGTGGCGGGTCATGGTTTTGTATTCAATCCGGGGGAGTGGGTGTTGGCCACCACCGCCCCGGGCTGGGGTCTGCTGTTGGCCCTGGGGCATCTACTCAGCGGCTTGCCTTTGCCCGTCCTCGGCACCTGGGCTTTCGCCGCCTGCCTGGTGGCCACTGCGGGGTTGTGTTGCCTCGAAGGTCAGCGCTTGGGCCGGGAGCCGGAAGCCTGGCTAGCTGGTACCTTGCTGGTGAGCTGTAGCTTCCTCTGGCCCCACAACGGTTTCGAGTATCCCGCCTCCTTGCTCTTCCTGCTGCTGGCGGCACGGCTGGTGGAGCGTCACGCCGTGGCGGCGGGCCTATTGGCGGCGGCGGCGGTGTGGTGCCGCCCCGACATGGGGTTGATCGTAGCCTGTCTGGTGATGATGCTCTTCTGGCGACGGCGAGGGTCGCCGCTAGGTCGTCGCCAGACACTGATCTTTGCCTTCAGCGCCGGCCTCGTCATCGCCTCGGGGCTGGCCATCGCAGCCTTCTATTACGGGCATCCGCTGCCGGTGACCTTGGCGGCCAAGCGGGCCCAGAGCCAGTGGTTGCTGCCGCAAGCCAGCGGCTGGCGTTTCTGGACCCGTGGTTACGGCTGGCTGCAGGGAACCTACGCCGGCCCATGGACACCGGTCTTAGGGCTTGTCGGGTTGGTGGGATTGCTCAGAATGTTGTGGTTGGACAGCCAAATCCTGCGATTGCTGGCGATCTCCAGCCTGGTGATTTCGGTGAGCTACCCTCTGCTGGGCATTCCTTTCTATACCTGGTACGCCATGCCGTTGCTCATCGGCTTGCTCTATGGCTATGCCCTGGCGGCTGGCGAAGCCTTGCGCTTCCTATGGCGTCGCGACGCCTCGCCTGAACCTTCGACGCCCGGTCCTCGGAATGACTTATCCCGGCTCTTGGTGATCGGTCTCGCTGCCCTTTTGCTGGCCTTTCCCGGCTACGCCACTTGGCGCACCTGGCGGAGCTTCCAACTCTTCGACGGTTTTCCCCGTCACCAGCTATACCGCGACGCCGGTCATTGGCTGGCCGCCCACGCTGCGCCGGAAGATGCCTTCGCCTTCGTCGAGGTGGGGACCATCGCCTTCTACAGCCGACTGCCGGCCCGCGACCTGACCGGCCTGGTGACCCCCGAGGTGCGGCCGTGGTCCAACAGCGGCGATCTGGTGGCGGCCTTCCATGCTCGACCTGCCCGATGGCTGTTGATCAGCGACCGACTCGAAGGTTTGATGGGGCCGGTCTTCGACAGCTGCCGCCCCCTCGGCCTCGAGGAAGTCGAAAGCCTGAGCAATCGCGACGGCAGCCTACGCATCGCGCACTTGCAGAAGGTTGTACCGTGACAGGGTTCGCCCCAGACTCCCTTTGGAAAATTCTACCCTGAATGAGCATTTCTCCCTGTCAAAGTTACAAAAGTGGTCCCCGGCGATCTGTTCTGATTCGGCCGAAAGCTTTAGAACAATAGCTTTACCAGAAGATCAATCAATTCAGGTCGCCTGGTATGTACTTTGCTAGTTAGAATGGTGCAATTACCTCTCAGAGGGGCTGATCGAGGCGCTCGCTCTACCTAGCCTGCGCCATAGCCTCTCTCTGGAGGTTGAAGTATGAAGCCGGAGCCTGGTAGCGACCGCGGTCGTCACAGGCTTTTACACCGGGGAATCGGGCTCGACGAGCCACTTCCCAAGTCCGCTATGGAGGAAAAACATCATGGGATTGCTAAGTTTTGTAAAGTCTGCTGGCGCTAAGATTTTTGGTCGCGACGACGAAAAAGAGATCGAAAAGCAAGCCAAGGCCCAGGCCCCTGACGACCAACAAATGGCCGCCATGCGCGAGAAGCTGCGCCGCGCCAAGATGGAAGGCCGCCTCAAGCAACAGATCAACCAACTCGGCTTCGAGGTGGAAGATCTGAAAATCAAGGTGGACGGCGAAACCGTACACATCTCCGGTAAGGTCGCCGACCAAGCAACCCGGGAGAAGGTCCTCCTGGTGGTGGGCAATACCGCTGGCATTTCGGCCGTCGACGATGCCATCGAGGTGGAAGCTTCGGAGCCGGAAGCCCAGTTCCACACCGTCGAGCGCGGCGATACCCTTTCGGCCATCGCCAAGAAGTACTACGGCAAGGCCGGCAAGTATCCGGTCATCTTCGAGGCCAACAAGCCGATGCTGGAAGATCCCGACCGCATCTATCCCGGTCAGGTCTTGCGCATCCCTGCCCTCGACGACTGAGCCAGCACACCCTTCGGGGTGGATTTGAGCTTTCCGAAAACGGAGATCGGCGCCAGTCGGTCTCCGTTTTTCTATGGGCCCAGGAGCTATTGGGTTCAGGGCTATCGGTTGAGTCCACGGGAGCTCGGCGCCATCTCGGACGGACGGTCTTGGATGCGCCGCCACGGCTCCTGGAACCTCGCATCGCTGCGCCAGGTATCGAAACGGGGATCGACGTCGAGAAACATCAAATCCATCTCCCGTCGGGGATTGATTGCGTTCCCCGGGCGGTGACGGCACACTGAGCACCTCACCCACCGGAGCCGAGGAGCACACCATGACCAACCGCCCAACACCATCGTCTATCCCTTCCGTCGTCGATCCGCCGTGGCGCCCCCACTGGCCGACCTTTGTCGTCTTGGTGGGCAGCAAGCTGTTGCTGCATCTGCTGACCTACCGGGGTTATGGCTTCTTTCGCGACGAGCTCTACTACCTGGCGTGTAGCCGCCACCTGGACTGGGGATACGTCGACCATCCGCCACTTTCCGTCGCCCTTTTGGCGGTGATGCGTTTCCTCGGCGGGGACTCCCTGTTGGTCGTCCGCCTGCTGCCGGCCTTGGCGGGGGCAGGGGTGGTAGCTCTCGTCGGCCTGTTGACGGTGCGCCTCGGGGGCGGTCGTTGGGCTCAGTTGGTGGCCATGTGCGGCGCCTTCATCGCCCCCATGTACCTCGCCTTGAGCCACATCTACTCGATGAACATCTTCGATGTGCTGATCTGGTGTCTGGTGGCCTGGTTGCTGACGGGCATCCTCGCCCGCCCCTACGACGATCCGCGGCAAGGTCGACGCTGGCTGCTGCTGGGCTTCGTCCTCGGCCTCGGCCTGCTCAACAAGATCAGCGTCCTGTGGTTGGGAGCGGGTTTGGCGGTGGGTCTGTTGGCGACACCGGCCCGACGTTGGCTGGCCACCCCATGGCCCTGGCTGAGCGGTGGCCTGTCGTTGCTCTGCACCGTGCCACACCTTCTCTGGCAACAAAACCACGGCTGGCCTACTCTGGAGTTCATCGCCAATGCCACCGGCCAAAAGATGGTTTCCGTCGGCTGGCTCGACTTTTGGACCGAGCAGATATTGTCGATGCATCCGCTGAATATCGTCGTCTGGCTGCCCGGCCTCCTCTTCCTCTTGCGGTCGCCGAAGATGCGGCGTTTCCGCTTGCTGCCTTGGATCTACCTCACCGTCGCCGCCATCCTGATGCTCAGCGGCAGCAGCCGGGCCAGCTATCTGGCTCCGGCCTACGGTTGGTTGTTGGCGGCGGGGGGCGTGTGGCTCGAGGGGATCGTCCAAGGACGATTCTGGCGGCCGGCCATGGTCGTCACCTGGCTGGCCGGCGGCGCCATGCTCTTGCCCTTGGCGCTGCCGGTGCTACCGGTGGACGACTACATCGCCTACAGCCGGGCCCTCGGCGTCGCCCCTTCCACCAGCGAGCGTAAGGAGGTCGCCGAGCTGCCGCAGTTCTTTGCCGACATGCACGGCTGGCCGGAGATCGTCGAAGCGGTGGCGCAAGTCTATGCCTCCCTCGAGCCGGCGGAGCAAGCCGACACCGCCATCGTCGCCAACAACTACGGCGTGGCCGGTGCGATCGACCACTTCGGGCGCCGCTACGGTCTCCCCAAGGCTTGGAGCCAACACAACAACTACTACTTCTGGGGTCCCCTCGACGCCACCACACCAGCACCTGGGATCGTCCTATATCTCGGCGGCAATCGCCAAGACCTGCTGCAGGTCTTCGACCAGGTGGAGCTCGGCGGGGTCATCGACTGCGGCCGCTGCATGCCCTACGAAAATCAGCGACCCATTTTCATCTGTCGCGGGCTGAAAGATGGGCTCGCCGACGCTTGGGCGACGGGCAAACACTTCGACTGACCGCAGCTCGACCCCGAGCTGGTACACGGCGACTCCTCGCAACCTTCTCGAATGGACCGGCTGGGTTGAAACTATGTGCTCCTGGGAAACGAATATACTCGGGGCTCGCCTTCGCACCGTGCCCTGCACACCTCGGCGAAGCCGCTTCCTTAGCCATCGCCCATCAGCGCCTCGAACTTCGGGGCCTTGCCAGGAGACCCACTATGCTCAGATGCCTTTGTGTCGCCCTCGTCGCCTGCCTCGCCTTCGGCCTTCCCCTGTCGGCAGCGGACTCGACCGGCGAAACCGCTCCCACCGATGGACGCATGACCCAGGAGCGCATCGCTCACGACGTGCTGTCGTCCATGGACCAGCAGGCCGATCCCTGCCAAGACTTCTATCAATACGCCTGCGGCGGTTGGTTGGCCAGCGAGGAGCTGCCCGGAGATCAAACCCGCTGGGCGAGAAGCTTCTCGGTGATCCAGGAACGCAATCGCGGCATCGTGCGTGATCTCCTGGAGGAGGCTGCGGCGACGGTTCGCGATGCCAAGGCGGAAGCAGCGACCTCCGCCCAAGATCTCGAGCAACTGCTCATCGGCAAATTTTATGCCTCCTGTATGGACACAGAGGCCGTCGAGGCGGCGGGCAGCAAACCCCTAGCCGGGCTCCTGGCGGAGATCGAGACGGTGAAGGATTCAAAGTCGCTGATGCGGGTCACCGGCCTGCTGCATCGTCACGAAGTCGGTGCCGTGTTCGCCGGGGCCGCGCTCCCCGACTTCAAACGCCCCGAAATGAACATCGCCTTCTTCTTCCAAGGTGGCCTCGGCATGCCGGACCGTGATTATTACGTCTCCGACGACGAGGCCAAGAAGGAGCTTCTCACCGCCTACGAAGCTTACGTCGCGCAGATGCTGCAATTGCTGGGTGACCCGGCCCCCGAGGCCCAGGCCAAGGCCCGGCAAATCGTCGCCTTCGAAACCCGGCTGGCCGAGAGCTCCCGGCCGCGGGACGAGATGCGGGTGATCGAGAAGCTCTACAACAAGTTGGACCGCAGCGGCCTGCAGAAGCTCACCCCCGGTTTGCCGTGGGATGCCTACTTCGCCGCTATCGGCCATCCCGAAATGAGGGAAATCAGCGTCGCCACGCCGGAGTTCTTCAGCGCCTTCGACAGCCTGGTCGCCGACACCGAGCCTTCCCTGCTGCGGGACTACCTGCGCTGGCATTTGGTCAACGACACCGCCGACCTGCTGTCGTCGGATTTCGTCGATGCCCGTTTCGACTTCTTTGGCCGCAAGGTGCAGGGTCAACGGGAGATGGAGCCCCGCTGGAAGCGTTGTGTCAATGCCACCCAAGGGGCCCTCGGGGAAGCCATCGGACAGCTCTATGTGGCCGAGAATTTCGCCGGCAATAGCAAGCAGGTCGCCTTGGAAATGATCCACGACATCGAGACCGCCTTCGAGAGCAACTTGCCCCAACTCAGCTGGATGGACGACATCACCCGCCAGCGGGCCGTCGAGAAGGCCAAGGCGGTGGGCAACAAGATCGGCTATCCGGATGTCTGGCGTGACTACTCGCAGATGCAGCTGAAAGCGGGGGACTTCTTCCACAACAGCCTGGCCGCCATGGCCTTCGAGTTCGATCGCAACGCCAATAAAGTGGGAGAAAAAGTAGATCCCCACGAATGGGGCATGACCCCGCAAATGGTCAACGCCTACTACAACCCGCTACAGAACGAGATCGCGTTTCCCGCCGGCATCCTGCAGCCGCCATTTTTCCATCGCGATTTCCCGGCGGCCATGAGCTACGGCGCCATCGGCGCCGTCATGGGGCACGAGCTGAGCCATGGCTTCGACGACCAAGGTCGCAAATTCGCCCCCGACGGCCAGTTGCGCCTATGGTGGGAGGAGACCGCCAGCCAACGATTCGAGGAGCAGGCGGCGTGCGTCGAGGAGCTCTATTCAAGCTATGAAGTCGAGCCCGGGGTTCGGGTCAACGGCAAGCTCACCTTGGGCGAGAACATCGCCGACATCGGCGGCGTCAAGCAGGCCTTCAAGGCCTACCAAATCTGGAAGGGACGACACGAGCCTGCCACGGCGGCGGTTCCGGGCCTCACCGACGAGCAGCTTTTCTTCGTCTCCTTCGGCCAGGTGTGGTGCTCTTTGTCGACCCCGGAGCAGGAACGCCTGCAAGTCACCACCGACTCCCACTCGCCGGCACGTTTCCGCGTCCTGGGTCCGATCACCAACAACGCCGCCTTCGCTGAAGCCTTCCAATGCGCCGAAGGTACCCCCATGCACCCCAAGACGACCTGCGAGGTCTGGTAGGAGCCTCCTTTTCGGGAAATCAGCTCGCAGCGGCGGCTTGCGCCTCGGTCAACAAGCCGGCATCCCAACGCAAGTCGCCCTGCAACATCATGCTCTCCAGGGTCTGCACCACCTCGGTCATCGGCGGTCGCGCCTGCGGCTCGGTGGAGAGCATCACCTTGACCAGCGCTTCGAGCTCTATCGGCACATCCTCGCGCCGCTGGTGAATCGGCCGCCAGATGCCGTGCAGGGTGTTGAGGATGGTATCCCTCAAGGTGGTGCCGGCCAGGGGATGCACGGCGGTCAGGCTCTCGTAGAGAGTGGCGCCAAAGCCGAAGACATCGCCGGCGGCCGAAAACGGCTGCTGATGCAGGACTTCGGGCGGCACAAAACCCGGTGTCCCGGTGATCTCGGTGGAGTCCGTGGCCATGGCCGAGATGACAAAGGCGAGGCCGAAGTCGCTCACTTTGATCTCGCCATCGAACCCCAACAACACATTGCCCGGTTTGACATCGCGGTGGATGACGTCCTTTTGGTGCGCCGCTTCCAGGCCCTTGGCGATGCTCACCGCCAACGGGATCACCTGCGCCGACGACAGCGGACCGGTGGCCTTGATGACGTCCCTCAGGCTCATGCCGTCCACCAGCTCCATGGCGATGAAGGCGGAGGACTCCAATCCCCCCATGTCATAGACGGTGATCAGGTTAGGATGGGCGCAGCGGGCGATGGTCACCGCTTCATGGCGTAAGCGATCGAGCATCTCCTCCCGCTGCCGCTCATTGCTCAAGGCTTCGAGACGGATGGTCTTGAGGGCCACCGGCCGCTCGAGACGCGGGTCGTGGCCCCGATACACCGTACCCATGGAGCCCTGGCCGATGACGTCCAGAACCTCGTAGCGATCGAAGCTCCGCGGCAGGCTCGCCGAGTTGGCGGGCGTCAGAATCGGCTCGGGTGTCGGTGCCACTAGCCGCTCCCGAGAATCGAGAAGTCGCTCCACCCGAAATAGCAGCTCATCCGGCTCGAAGGGCTTCACCATGTAGTCGTCGGCCCCCTGCTGCAAACCGCGCACCCGATCCCGGCTGCCGCCGAGACCGGAGAGAAAGAGGATTGGCAAATCCGCCGTCGCCGAGCTCTGGCGCAGGCGGTGCAACACCTCGAATCCCGAGATGGGCATGTTGACATCGAGCACGATGGCCTCGATTCCAGGCCGACATGCCAACATCTGCACCTGCCCTGGGTCGGAGGTCGCGGTCACCCGATGACCGGCCCCTTCGAGGACTCGGCGGATAAATTCGAGAACCTGAGGCTCATCGTCGCTAACCAGAAGATTGGCCAAAATCGACCCCATTGATCACAATCGTCCACCCAAGCTCCGGTAGAAAAACCCATCGCAGACGACACAAATGACAGTGCTTTTGTATCTTAGCTGATGCTCAAAGTCCACTGCGGTCCCGGGCCGAGGTCTGTATCTTCTATAATGACCTCGGCCGCGATCACGTCTTCGGCCTGTCATCTGAATTCGGAGCTTCGACTCTTGCCGAGCATCCTCCTAGCAGATGGTTCGACGTCACCCATGGAAACGCTATGACCCACAAACGATCCATCCGCGTCCACTTGGTCGACAATGATCGGCCGATCAAGATTCTGCTGGAACGCCCCTTGGAAGATGCTGGACCGACGGTGGTCTCAGTGCGCAGCGGCAGCCTGGCGAGCGAGCAGTTCCGCCAACAGAGCTGTGATCGGGAGCTCGATTTCGAAGTTCCGGGCCTCGGCCGTATCGAGACCCGGCGTCGGCGAAATGGCAAAGAAGAGGCCGACTTTGTGCTCTTGGGTCAGGCGGTGAGCGGTACCGAGGTCGATCTGGCGGATTTCGAGGCGGATTTCGGCCGGGACACCGGTGGCTATCCCTTTCAGTTTCTGACCAAACCCCTGACCACCTCAGACTTGGGTGACATCGCCCTCGAGGTGGAGGCCCGAAAGCAGCAGCAGAAACAACAGGCGGCCACCGTCAGCGCAGCCAGCGCGCCGGCTACACTACCCACACCTTCCGATATCGTCCTCGGTCGCAGCCCGCGCATGGTACAGCTGATGCAGCTGGCGCAGCGGGTAGCGGCGGGCAATGCTTCGATCCTGATTCAGGGGGAAACCGGCACCGGCAAGACCATCTTGGCGCGCCAGATTCACGCCGCCAGCCCTCGAGCCGACAAGCGTTTTGTCGCCATCAACTGCTCCGCCTTCCAAGACCAACTGCTGGAAAGCGAGCTCTTCGGCCACGAAAAGGGCAGCTTCACCGGCGCCACCACCGCCAAGCCAGGCCTCTTCGAAATGGCCCACCAAGGCACCCTCTTCCTGGACGAAGTCGGCGACATGACCTCCGCCATGCAGGCCAAGCTGCTACAGATCCTCGACGACGGGGAGCTGAGACGGGTGGGTGGCACCAAGACGCGCAGCGTCGACGTTCGCATCATCGCCGCTTCCAACAAAGACCTGCAAGCCGAAGTCCGCGATGGTCAATTCCGTGAGGATCTGTTCTTCCGCCTCAATGTCATTCGCTTGGATGTCCCCAGGTTGGCGGAGCGACGGGAGGACATCCCACCCCTGGTGGACCATTTCCTGGCCCGTTTCCAATTACCGGGCCGGACCCGAAAACGGATGTCGCCGGAAGCGCTGAAAGTTCTCATGGCCTATGCTTGGCCAGGCAATGTCCGTGAGCTCGCCAACACCTTGGAAGGTTTGACCTTGCTGGCGCCGGGGGACGAGATCCGTCACCAGGACATTCCCTCGACGCTGCGTTCGAGCCAAGAGGCACCGATCGACGCTAGCGGCGAGCCCGTTCCCCTGTCGGAGATGGAGCGTCAGCACATCGGCCGTACCCTCGAGTTCACCGAAGGACGCAAGGCCCCCGCCGCCCGCCTGCTGGGCATCGACGTCAAAACCCTGCGCAGCAAGATCCGGCTCTACAGCATCGACGACAAGAGCTAGATCCACCTTTTCGCTAGTCGATATCCAGGGGCCCGCCTTTGCCCCGCAGACGCTCCATCTCGCGGCGTTCCTTCTTGGACGGTCGACCGGCGCCTGGGGCCCGCGCCACGGGAGCGCGGCGCATCAGACGTTCCAACTCGCTGAGCCGGGGCCGCGGCAGGCTTTCGTCGTCGAAAATGCGCGGCACCTCGGCCTTCGGCAGGGGGCGATCGTGCAGCTCTTTGACCACCAGCACCCGCTGCCAATCACCGATCTCCACTTCCACCCGATCACCGACCACCAAATTGCGATGGGGTTTGGAACCTTGACCATTGACCTTGACCCGATTCAGCTGGCAAGCCCGGGTCGCTTGGCTGCGGGATTTGAAGACCCGCGCCACCTGTAACCACTTGTCGAGGCGCACCGATTCAACCATAACTGTGGATTCTACACGCCAGGCCATAGAATCGGGCCATGCGTCGCTCAACTCTCCGTTTGCTGTTGCTCATCGCCATGCTGCCGTTCACCGTGTTGCTGGCCGCAACCCTCTATCGACTGGGCATGGCGAGCCTAGAAGGCGAGCCGCGGGATTTTTGGACCGCCATCGAGTTCGCCTCGGAGACCATCACCACCACCGGCTATGGTGCCGACGCCGAGTGGAACCATCCGCTGATGGTGATTTTTGTCACCAGCCTGCAATTCATCGGCGTCGTCTTGACCTACATGGTGGTACCCATCGTCCTGGTGCCGTACCTCGAAGACCGGTTTGAGGAACGCCTGCCGCAGAAGGCACCCAAGCAGTCCAAACACGTGTTGATCTACCGCTATGGCCCACCCGTGGCAACGGTTCTGGAGGAGCTCATCCAGGCCGGAGAAACGGTGCTGCTGATCGAAAACGACGCCACCGTCATCCGCCGTTTGATGGAGCACCGAGTGCCCGTCGTCCAGCGCCGGCTCTTCGAGGAAGCCCTCGACGACGTCGGCCTGCTCAAGGCGCGAGCCCTCATCCTCAACGGTGACGACGAGGAGAACGCCGCCCTGACGGTCATCGCCAGACAACAGGGTTTCAAGGGCCAGATCCTGATCCTGGTGGAAGAGCCGTTTCACCGCGCCGCCATGGGCCTGGCCGGTGCCGACATCGTCTTCTCACCTCGGCTGGTGCTCGGCAACGCCCTGGCGGCCAGGGCAAGCCATCGCATCAGCCCCAGGATCGACGGCACGATGCACTTGGGCTCCCAGATCGAGGTGCGGGAGATTCGACTCGATAGCGACAGCCCGTTGGTGGGCCAATCCTTGGAAGAGGCGCAGGTCGGACAAGAAACCGGGGCCATCGTCGTCGGCCTTTGGGTGCATGGCACTTTGCTGCCCCAGCCGCCACCGTCTCACCGTCTGGAGGCCCGCGACATCATCATCGCCATCGGCAATCGCGGCAATCTCGATCGGCTCAGCAAGCTGGCCGGTGGACGCCATAGAATTCCCACCTATCTTCCATTCTTGGTGGTCGGTTACGGCGAGGTCGGTGAAGAGGTGACGCAGGCGCTGCGACAAGCCGGCGACCAGGTGATCGTCGTCGATCGCCAGGCCAAAGAGGGTGTCGATGTGGTGGGCGACATCCTCGACCCAGGGATCGTCGATGTCGTCGACCCAGCCTCCAAACAAGGCATCATCCTGGCCCTGGACAACGACAAAGCCGCCCTCTTCGCCACCGTCATCGCCAAACATCGCGCCCCCGACGTGCCGATCATCGTGCGCGTCAATGGTGCCGACAACGTGGAGCCCATCCATGGAGCCGGCGCCGACTTCGCGCTCTCCATCGCCGAGGTGGCAGGTCGCATGCTGGTCCAGTGCCTGCTCCACCGGGAAACCTACAGCATCGATCCCAAGCTCCACCTCGACCGACTCCTGGCACCTAAACTGGCGGGTTTGCATCCCCACCAAGTGGACATCCGCCGACGCACCGGTTGCTCGGTGGTGACGGTGGAACGGGACGGCCAACTCCTGCCGAAGCTAGACCACGACTTCGTTTTCGAGCCGGACGATCGGTTGCTCATCTGCGGCACCGCAGAAGCCAACGAAGCGTTCCGGCGGTTGTACGTGTAGTGGGCGCCACCACAGGTCCCCAGCGGATAAATTGGAACGGGATCAAACCTTGATACAAATGGGTTGAGCTCGACAGGTCAGCGTTGGGGCGAGTTTGCGGAGGCCGCGCGCAGCCGAAGGGCTACCGCCCCCGCATCATTACTTGGATGGGAATTCGCTCGCTAGTTGCCGTCCCGATCTGCCGAGCTCGCTCCCAGCGGGAGACCCGCCAGACCGAGCTCCTGCAGCAGGGCCTGGGAGCGTGGGTGCTCCAGCACTTCGAGGGTCCACAGAACGTAGCGCATATCGACGCTGATATTGCGGGCGATGTCGGGGTTGTAGCCGAAGTCGTTGGCGATGTTTTCCCAGACGCGATCGAAGTTCACACCCACCAGCTCGCCGCGGGCGTTGAGCACCGGGCTGCCCGAGCTACCGCCGGTGGTATCGCCGGTCGCCATGAAGCACACTGGCACGTCCCCTAGATCTTCCGACGCCCAACGGCTCTCCGGCGCCCCGGGGGCCGCTGCGAGCAATGCATCGGGGGCCTTGAAGGGTTCTTCCCCGGTATCTTTTTCAACGATGCCCGCCACCCGGGTGAGGGGCTCCATAAATACCGCGTCCCGAGGATAATAGCGCCGCACGTGGCCCAGGCTGACCCGCAACGTGCCATTGGCGTCGGCATCGATGGGATGCCCCAGGTAGGCTTCGTAGGTCCGCCTCCAAAGCGGTCGCAATCGCGAGGCAAGTCCCAGACGACGTTGCTCCTGCTCTTCCGAAATCGTCATATCTTGGCCCAGATCGAAGGCGAAATCGAGCAAGGGATCGTGCCGTTGACGCAGGGTCTCGACGCTCTCCTCGAACATCGCCAGCCGGGCGTCCAGGTCACCGACTTGGCTAGACGCCAGCAAACCCTCGGCGAGACGCCGGATAGCCGGTGCGGAGCGATCCTCCCCCAACCGCTGCTCGACCGCTGCGACGCGCTGCGGCTCCGGCAAGGCCGCGAAACGCTGCAACAGATCTTCCATCAACCGCCCCTCCGTCGCTCCGTGGCGCTGCTTTTGATCCCGCCGCAGGCTGCGCAACAGGCTGTCGCGACGCCGGTCTTGGAAATCCTCATGACGCTCCAAGTCCGACTTCTGTCGCTCCTTGGCCCAGCGGGTCAAGGTCAGAGCCATTTGTAAATCGAGGGGCCCACGGGTCGCCTGCTCGAGCAGGAAATCCCGCTGCCAGGAGGTCTGCCGCCAACTCTCCACCGCCTCGCTGAGGCCCCGTTGGGCCGCCACCGCCTGACGATGCTCGGGACGCTCAGCGGCCCAGGCCAAGACCTCCCCTTCGGCAGATCGCTTCTTCTCCAACAGTTGCCCACGCTCGATGCCCTTCACTTGCCCGCGGGAATTCTTTTCGCGATTGGCCAGCCCCTTGAGCCGACTGCTCAAGACATTCTCCACCGCCGCGTCGGCGGCCACCGAGGACTCCATGATGTCCATCCAACGGCGATAGAGCTGCGCCCTCTGGGGAAAGTAGAGCTCGGCCCGTTCCGCCATCTCCGCCGCCACCAAGGAACGGTAAGTGCGGAACGGATATCCGGTCACCATCACGAAGTCGCCGTCCTCGACACCCCTAGGCGCGATCTTCAGGAACTGCGAGGGGCGATAGGGCCGATTTTCAGCCGAGGGATCAGCGGGGCGATTTTCGGCGTCGGCGTAAACCCGCAGCATGGAGACATCGCCGGTGTGACGGGGCCACATCCAGTTGTCCACATCACCGCCGTACTCCCCCACCGAGCGGGGCGGCGCGTAGACCAAACGCACATCACGGAATTCTAAGGATTCGATCAGCAGATAGAGCAGCCCGTCATCATAGGTGGCCACCCGACAATGACGGAAAGGGGTCGCCTCGCAGGTCGCCACCAACTCCTTCTTACGTCGGTCGATGGCCTGAAAACGGGCCAGATCATCGGCGCCCTCGGGTACCGACGCTTCGATCTCCGCCGTCACCTCGGTGAAGCGGTGCGGCACGATGGCCACCGCCGTGCTGCCCGGCAACTCGTCCGCCGGGTCTTGGGCCAAGTGGCCATCGCGGATGACATCGCGCTCCCCCACCGAATGCTCCTGCAACAACCCGAAAGCACAGTGATGATTGGTGATCACCAAACCCTGCTCGGAGATGAAACCGGCGGAGCAACCGTTGAGCTGTACGATGGCTTGCAACAGGCCGCCTTCGGCGTCGCTCCATAGATCCTGGGGCGGTACTTGCAGCCCCAGCTCCGCCAGCCACTGGCGGTCATGCTGCAGCAGCTGTTGTGGGGTCCACTTGCCGCCCACCGCCGAGCAGGGATCAGCCAGCATGATGATCGCAAGCAGCCCAGTGAGAATGTGAAGACATCGTTTCATGGTCACCTTTCGAGGCTCGGCCCGGACGGCCTAGCGGCCGCCCGGGCCTGTTGCAGGGTCCGGTTTGAGGACAGATACAGTTGTCGGCCGCCTCAGCGCGCCTGGGATCCACGCCCCTTCTTGCCACGGCCTGGGTCGCCCACCAGGACCCGCTTGTGGACAAAGGACTCAACGCCCGAGAGCTCGTCCCAGACGGCCACCGCCACCTTGGGTGTGCCGGAGCGCACCTGTAGATTGGTCCGATAGGCTATCTCACGGCTGGTGTCGGCGACCACTGTGCCCTTGGGAAAATTCAGCGGCAAGGGGATCTGATGGATCTGGGAGATGCCCCCCTCTTCGTCGCGCACACCGAGAAAAATGCTCAGCTTGCCCTGCTCCTTGTCCCCCTGGGGGAGAACCGCCAACTGACGGATCGGGATACGGACGATGACCGGCAGAACGTATTTGTTGCGTCCCTGCTTCTCCGGCGGGCCAAAATCGAGGCCCACTTCCAGCGGATTGGCTTGTAAGTCCAGCAACAGCGACGACAGAGTACGATCGGCCACCCGCTCCACTTCCGGCTTGTCGACATACCCCGAACGATGTCGGGCCTTCAATCCAGGTCGCTTCACCTTGACTTCGACCCGGTGGTACTTGCCGTCGCCGCCCCGCGGCGAGCGGTACCCCAATGAATAGAAGCTGTCGAAGTCGCGGCTCATGTTGGCGAAGGCATCGTCGAAGTTCAGCGTATTGCGAATCGCCCTGCCACCGGTGCGCTCGGCCATATCGATCATCGGCGTCTGTAGGCTGGCAGAGCGCATGGCGTCGATGCCGGGGGTGCCTCCCCCTTGGCTACCCAAGGCCTCGTTTTCAGCCGAGAGCAGGCCGCCACCGCCGCTGGAGCCGCGGGCATCGATGGTGTAGAAGGTCACTTGATGGGCGTTGGCTTCGGCGACGATGCTCTGAAAGAGCTGCGGCCGGTATTCCCGAAAGGCGAGCAAGGGGCCGTGGGCACTGGTGCTGTCACGCAGCGCACCGCGGACGAAGACCCTTTCCACGTACTCGTAGAGATCGGCGCCGGGCACCTCCTCCAGGCCATCACTGACGTATACCAGCGCCTTGCGACCCGGCAGGCCGGCCAGAGAACGGGTCACCGATCGCAAGGTGTTGATCGACTGCTCCTGCTCCTCGACCAATTCCCGGACATGGAAATCCACCATCTCGATGACTTCATCGGCCCCACCGCCATCGGCGCCGCGGAAGGACGCCGCCTCCTGGATGTTGCGCATCACCTCGCGGCGTCTCGCCTCCGCCATGTGGCGGTAACCGGACATGCGGCTCACCTGGTCGAAACCGGTCATGATCTCAGCGGCGTTGGTGCTGAAGGGCACGATGGTCTCCGCCCCGCGATTGCCGACCATGACACTGACTTGGTCACCTTGGGCCAAGCGCTCTTCGACGAAACCCCGAAGTTCCTTGAGCACCTTGTTGCGGGAGCTGGTTTTGAGGTTGAAGTTGTCGACGTAGACCAGCAGAGCGAGCCGTTGGTCCGCGGGAATCTCCTCCAGGTTGACCGGCGGCACTTCGACACCGGTCACCATGGCTCGATCTCGGTCGAAACCGCTGCCAATACGATCGGGTCGGGCGAAGGTGTAGAAATTGGAGATCTCCACCGCCCGGCCGTCTTCGAAGAGCTCGAAATCCTCCGCCGTCAGGTCGTGGATCGGGTTGCCTTGGCGATCGGTGACAAACACTTCGAGGTTGACGATGTTGACGTCGACGCGGTCGATGAAAACCGACGGCGAATCGGTGGACTCTTGAGCCCCGGCCCATGGGGCGAGCAGGCACAGCAGAGCCCCGCCGATGAGACAGGAGCGCAGCGCATGGTGGGTGATGATCTTCATGGGAATCCTCATTTGGCAAAGGGAAGTGGGGCCTTCCGCCCCAGGCTCCTCCTAGGTTGGCAATCTCGATACTCCATTGTACGTCTGAGGCCGGTGCTTGGCTCACTAACAGTGACCGAATGCCCTGTGGGAGAGGTCAATGGAGCCTGACGTCACTTGACGACTCGGATCACAGCCCCTGGTGTGGGATACCATGCCGCCGATGCAACCTCTAGATTTTCTACCGGCCGAGCACCCAAGCCTGCGTCCGAGCTCCGACCTGGCCCTTGCCCAACGCGCCATCGCGGCCTATCGGCCCTCGGGCCGAGCCCAACTGGAGATGCGACGGCGCATGCTGCGCTTCATCGACGCCTTCCCCACCTCGGCCCATCTGCGCAGCTGCGAGCCCGGTCACCTGACCGCCTCGGCGTTGCTCATCGCCATCGATAGCGGACGCGTCTTGCTGACCCAGCATCGCAAGCTACAACGCTGGTTGCAGTTGGGGGGGCACTGCGACGGCGACGCCAACCTGGCGGCCGTGGCGCTGCGCGAAGCCAGTGAAGAAAGCGGCCTGACGGGCCTCACCATCGACCCACGCATCGTCGACCTCGACATTCACCCGATCCCGGCGCGCCGAGACGAGCCCGAGCATCTGCACTACGACTGTCGCTTTTTGGTCTACGCTACGAGCGCACAAAAGCCGTCCCGCAACGATGAATCCGACGACCTGCGCTGGTTGGATGTGGTGCAGGCCGAGTCCTTGACCGACGACCCGTCGGTACGACGATTGTTGGCCTTGGTGCGCCCCCTCGGGGCGTAGAGAGCCGCGATGGCCTAGCTGCGCCGGGCCCGCTTCTTGAACGACCAGGTGAAGTGGAAGCGCGACACCTCGGTGCCGTCGGGCAGGCGTCCCACCGTCTCCACCTTGGCGGTGGCCGGCTCGCCATTGGCCAAGGTGCGCTGCACGGCGGCGAAGATCGCGTCCCCGGACTCGCAGGTGAAGGTGGTCAAGGCGGCGGCCTTTTTGCCGAAGGTAGCTTCCAGGTCGATGATCAGCATGGCCACGGGTTGCGGCGCCAAATCCGTCGCCAATTGCGCCAGGGCGCCGGTCGACAGCTCGGCAGCCATGCTCTGGGCCGCAAAGTAGGTGGAGCGGAAGGGATTGGTCGTCCGCCAGTTGTAAGGCACCGTGGTCTGGCACCGCTGGGCGTCGAGGGAGGTCACCCGCAAACCGGCGAACAGGCCGAGGGGCAGCTTGGCCAGCATGAAACCGCGCATCAACCAGGGGTTGGTTATGCGACGACATGCCTTGTCGAGGCGAGCCGGATCGGTGATCTTCAAGTCGGGGGCGCTGGCCGCGGCGGCGCTCGTCTCTGCGGGTGTCATGGGCTACTCCTAACGCTCTCGAGATGTCCGGGGAGGTGTCCCTTGGAAGGCTCTTGGAGTCCTTGCAAGGGGCCGATTAGAACACGATTCTAACTCTCGGTAAAGCCGCTGGCCTTCATCGGAAGCTCATGCGCCGCGACGCGGCATCTGGCGCTCGCTGCGCCCTTTCAGGGCAAACAGGCTGAGATCCACCGGCGGCGGATTTGCCTGCACCAGATCCGCCACCAATCGACCGACCACCGGGCCGAACTTGAAGCCGTGTCCTGAGAATCCGCAGGCCAATACGATCTGCGGCCATTGCGGATGGCGATCGATGAGAAAGTGGTGATCGGGGGTGTTGGTATAAAGGCATGGCACCACCTTCGACGGCTCCCCTTGCAGCTCGCTGAAACGCCGCTCGACAAAGGCCCGTTGCTGAGCTCCGATGGCGCGGGCCGCCGCTAGGGCGTCCGCGTCCTCACCCAGCGCCGTCTCGCCGGAGGCATCGATCAGCGCCTCCGGCGCCACCTGGGGGCCGCTGTGGTGCCATCCCACCTTGACCCCCGGCACATCGATTTGCGGCAAGGCATAAAAAGGCTGCGGCGTATGGAAGTCGATCACCGTCGGCAGGCCCCCCAGGCCATGGTCCAGGGTACCGCCGGAGCGCCGTGGGAAATACGCCACGTGCTCCCGGGTGACGGTGAGCGGTAGATCGAGACCCAAACCGGCGGCCATGGTGGCCGTCCAAGCACCGCCAGCGAGCACTAGGTGGTCCCCTTGAAAAGAGTTGCCGTCGGTCGTCCGCAAAACCACCGAGGACGCCCGTGGCTCGATGTGGGTCACCTGGGTGCCCGGCCGCAAGACGGCCCCCCGCTGCTCGGCCAGACGCCACAGGGTGGCGACGGCGCGGTCCGCTCGCACGATGCCGCCGTCTTTCTGGAACAGGGCACGGCTTCCTTCGGGCAGGCGCAACTGAGGGAAATGACGGGCGCTCTCGGCGGCGTCCCAGGATTCATAGGGGACGGAGAAGCGCGAGAAGCTGGACTCCAAGTCGGCGAGCTCGGGGCTGTCCGCCGGGCCACACTCCCAGCCGCCGGTGATGAACGTCAAGACCGTGCCGCTTTCCTCCTCCAGCTGTCGCCAGGCGGCGAAGGCCAGCGACGCCATCTCGACGTACTCGGCCTCGGGATAGGTGTAGCGGATGATCCGACCATCACCGTGGGAGCTACCCCAGGCATGGCCCGGCGCAAACCGCTCCACCAAGGCCACCCGCTGGCCACGGCCGGCCAGGGCATAGGCGGCGCTGGCCCCCATGATGCCACCGCCGAGGACCAGGGTATCGAAGGACGACGGGGTCGTTGAGCTCATCGGCCAAGAATATGCCTACGGCCGCCGAGCTTCAATCTTCCTCTGCCTTCAATCGGGGAAAGAGTCCTCCAGAGCGATGCGGTAGATGGCCTCCTCGACCCGCGGCACATCCTTGTCGAAGGCAGCGGAGGCTCCGGTGATGGCCCACACGACGTGCACTAGGATTTGCTGCTGCTTCGGATCCCAGGCGACATCATCGATCAGCGCCTCCCCCAGGTCGTAGGGGGACTTGGCGTGGTTGAAGAAGGTCAAACGCTCGAGCCGCTGCTGGCGTGGCAACAGGAGCCACAGATCCCCCCGGTAGGGCAGCTTCCGTTGACGCTCCAAGCCGCGGTTCGAGACAAACACCAGAGCGTCGCCGCGGGGGGCGGCGGTCAGCTGGTCGTCCCATTGATCCGGGGTGACGAGCAGGCGCTCCGCCGTCCCGGATTGCAGATCGAGGCGCAGCACGTCCCGTCCCGAGGTGGGCTGCCCGTCGTCCGGCGAAGCGGCCATCAACAGCCCTCGATCATCCGGGGTAAAACCCGAGGCGACACTGAATCCCGGTTTCCAACCGCCGTCGTGGGTGGTGATCTTGCCCAGCTTGGGCAGCCCGCGGCGGATGCTGATCTCAGCCACCCGCACCCCCCAATGCCCCCACGGCTCATCGACGTTGGAGAGACGCTCGTTCCACAGCAGGCGGTCACCCTCGTAGGAGAACGCCGGCCCGACGACGGCCCCCCCCTGCTCGCTGGACCGGGTGATGCGCCAGGCTTGACGACCCTTGGCCAGCACCACCCAGAGCTCGCTGTGCACACCCCGCAGCGGAGTCGCCAAACGCAGGGGATCGAGCTTCAGACGGCGGGGCGACTCCTGCACTTGCACCACCAAGTAGTCGCCGGAGGGATGCCATACGGGGTCCAGCACGTTGGCACGTCGCAGGTCATAAATGTCACAGGTCAAGCAGGTTTCGCTGGCGCCGTTGGTGCGCAGCAGATAGACGTCATAACGCCCATCGTCCTCTTTTTTGTCGTAGGCCAGAAAATCCCCCTGGCGGGAGAAGGCGAGGCGTCCGGCGTCCTGACGAAAGATGCTCACCTCACGCACCGCCCGGTGTCCCGGGGGCCCGGCCATGTGGGCTTTCAAGACGTCCGTCGTGATCGACGCCCCGTCGGGATCTGGCGGAACGTCCGGCTCAGTGTTCAGGCGCCCCTCCCCCGGTGGCACGATCCTCTCCTCCGTAGGGCCATCCGCCTGCGTCGTCGGAACACCCTCCTGTGCCCCCACCGACGGCACCAACCAAGGCAGGCTCGACAAGCATAGGCATAGGAGGGGCGCCCCTATCGATCGGGGGATCGACCTCAGGGTTGAGGGGGTCTGTGGATGGTAGGCCGGTAGATGGAAAGTCTGTAGGTGATGCATAGGGTCCTCGATTGCAAAGATCCTGCAAGGCAAGGTCGATCTCCGACGTACCGACACTTGACGTGCGGCACCCGTGACGATAGCACTCTGCTAAGATCCCAGCCCGACCCAGCGTCATGAAAACCACTTTCGGGGACGAATCGCCCACCTCGGCGGATCATCCGCATCGGCGGCCCTGCCGCCGCGATGCATCACCCCGAACAACCAGGAGCGAGCAAGGGTGCAAGATTGGTTCGAGGTGATGACCGAAGACCTGCCGTCCTTGGATTGGTCGGTACCTCTGATCACCGCTGTCATCCTTGCGATCATCCTGATCATCAGCTTTCGCTCCCGGGCCCGGGTTTTCTGCCAGTACCTGGAGCTGATGACCGGCATCGCGCTGACCCCCCAGGAGGTCAAGAAGATCTTTCGCATACGTGGCCAGGCAGGGGTGCGCGAGCTTTTCCTCGATCTGCTGATCCGGGAAGACTTGAAGGCCGGCCCCATCTCGCCGGAAGAGGCCAGCGGCGACAAACCAGCATCGTCGTTGCTCGACAAATGATCGCCTGGAGCCCTCCATGAGCCCTCGGCAAGAGCCCCCCGAAGCATCCAAAAACCGAAGCCGCGAAGAGGTTGGCGTCGAGCATGTTGCTCGCCAAGATATCGAGCATGTTGCTCGCCAAGATTTCGATATCCAGGCCGCCGACCCCAAGCTCCGGCGCCTCGTCCTCGGTGCCCTCACCGGGCTCATCGTGCTGGCCAGCCTCGCCGTCGTTCGCCTCGACGCCTACTTCACCAGTTTGCAAAGCCTGGCCAAAAACGATGTCACCGCGGCGGCGGAAAAGATCCAGCAGCTGAGCAACTGGCTGCTCATCGGCCTTGGCGTCGTCACTGTCCTCTTCGGCCTCTACCTCGTCTCCATCGCCCTGCGGGTGCTCACCCACCAACGCTACCCTCCGCCGGGCATGCGGGTGATCAACGACACCAAGGTTCTCCGGGGTCGCAACGCCAAGGTCTACGGTGGTGTAGCCCTCTGCCTCGCCCTGGCCGTTCTGGTGGCGGGGGTGGTCATTCCCTGGAAAGCTCAAGACAAGCTCGATCGGGTGCTGGCCATCGGCCTCCAGCCGACGCCGCAGACGCCTCAGGATTTGGGGTTGAGGTAGCCGCCTGCTGGAATTGCTCCACCGCCAAGGCTCGCCAACGCACCCGAAACAATCGGCCTTGGATGCGCTCCCATTCCCACCGTTCGGAATTTTGAAAACCGGCGACGGAGTCTTGAAAACGAGGCGTCGATCAACCGGTTCGGCGGGCCGTGTGCGCCAGCACCATGTGTGAACCCGCGCCTTTTCGGAGCGCTGAATCCGCCAGCAACTTGCCGTCGCCTCTTCTCCTGCTCTCGGAAATGGGCTAGGCTCGCCGACGTTACGCCTCGCGGCCGGACGGTCCATCTCAGGGCCCCGGCCGTCGAAGTATAGGGACCCCCCTCTCGCCATCCCCTGGCAAGCAAAGGTACTTCAATGCAAGCTGCAAATCTCAAGCGCCAACTGATCGCTCAGGTGCTCGATAGCCTAAAAACGGACGGTTCGCCAGCCGTACCCGTGCCATTTGTCGAGCGCCTGCTCGACGACCTGACGCGGGAAGACTGTGCCAAGGCTTCGGTCGACGGGCTGCGTGCCACCGTTCTGACGTTTTGGCAACTCTGCCAACAGCGGGAACCGGGCCGACTCAACCTGAGGGCCCGTCAATCGATGCCCGACGAGAACGCCTGGGGGGCCACTCGCACGGCCATCGAAATGGTCACCGATGATTCCCCCTTCCTCGTCGACTCACTGGTCAGCGAGCTCGAACGCTGGGAATTGGAGATCCATTGCGTCCTGCATCCGCAACTGACGGTGCGTCGCGATGCGGCAGGCGTGATCCAGAAGATCCTACCGCTCGGCGAAGACCACCCCGACGCCGTCGATGAATCGGCCATGTATTTCGAGGTGGATCCATTGCCTTCCGCCGCCGAGCGTCTCGCCCTTGAGAGCGCCTTGCGCCGGGTGCTGAGAGATGTCCGTCTAGCCGTCGAGGATTGGCCCGCCATGCGGCAGGCGGCGGCGACCGTGCTCAACGAGCTCGAAACCACCACCTTGGAGATGCCCGGGGACGAGCTCACCGAAGCCTGCGAGTTTCTGCGCTGGATCGACAACGATCACTTTACTTTTCTCGGCTTCCTCGAATACCAACTCGAGAGTCGCGACGGCAAACGCTACCTCAAGCCGGTACCCGATTCCGGCCTCGGTCTGTCGCGCCGCATTCCACTCGGCGAAAAGGCCCGCGGTGAGCAACCTCTGCTACCCCCGGCGGTGCGTTTCATCGAGGGTGAGCAACTGGTCGCCGTCACCAAAAGCATCAGCAAGTCGACGGTCCACCGCAACGTCCACATGGACATCATCTCGGTCAAACGCTTCGACGACCAGGGTACCTTGTTAGGCGAATATCGCTTCCTCGGCCTCTTCACCTCCATGGCCTATAGCATCACCGCCAGCAATATACCCATGATGCGCCGCAAGGTGGCGCGGGTGGTGGCGCGGACCCAGTTCCTCGAGGCCAGCCACAACGCCAAGTCCTTGCGCCACATCGTCGAGCACTATCCCCGTGACGAGCTCTTCCAAACCTCCGAGGACGACCTCTACCACTTTGCCCTACGCATCCTCGAATTGCGCCTCAAACCCAAGTTGGCGCTCTTGGTGCGCCATGATGACGAAGGGCGTTTCGCCTCCTGCATGCTCTATGTACCCCGGGAGCAACACAATACCCGGATGCGTTTGAGGACCCAAGAGGTCCTGGAAGAGGCTTTTGAGGGCAAGGTCACATCCTTCGCCACGCTGATCTCCGATGGCCCCCTGGCGCAGGTACACTTCCTCGTCGAGACACCCCACGATCGGGAACCCAAGCTCTCGGTGCCGGAGATCGAGGCCCGTCTGGCCGTCGTCGGTCGTTCCTGGAGCGATCGCCTGAAGGGCCCCTTGGGGGCGAGCGAGGGACAGCAGGAGGGGCTGGAGCGCTGGCGCCGTTATCGCCAAGCTTTTCCCGTCGCCTACCAGGATCACTTCAGCCCGGATGTGGCGGCCCAGGACATCCCCTACATCGAAGAAGTCCTGTCCACCAGCGGCCTCTGTCTGCGCCTCTACCGTCGGCAGAGCGCCGCCACCTCCCGACTGCACTTGCGAACCTTTGAGCTGGCGGTGCCCAGCCCGCTGTCCACCTTCCTACCCAAGATCGAGAACATGGGTTTGGTGGTCAACACCGAGATCCCCTACGAAGTGTGGCCCGCCGGCGCCACCAATCCCGTCTGGGTCAGGGAGCTCGAGTTATTGGTGCATGACATCCATGTCGATCCGGACGCGGTGCAAGACAACTTCAGCGACGCCTTCCGGCACATCTGGAATGGTGAGATGGAGAACGACCCGTTCAACCGCTTGATCCTGCGGGCCGGTCTGGAGTGGCGCCAGGTGGTCGTCTTCCGGGCCTACTGCAAGTATCTGCGCCAGACCGGTATCGTCTTCAGCCAGCGATACATGGCGGAGTGCCTGGCCCGCAACCCCCAGCTGGTCACCTCGATGTTCGAGCTCTTCGACGCTTACCTCAACCCCGCACAACAGGAGCGGGAGGATTTGGTGGATCATCAGAACCGCCTCCTGCGGCGGCTGACCAGGGGTCTAGAAAAGGTCAAGAGTCTCGACGAAGACCGCATCCTCGGACGCTTTCTCAATCTGGTGCGCTCGACCCTGCGCACCAACTTCTTCCAGTTGGACGACGAAGGCAAGGTCAAGAGCTACGTCTCTTTCAAGTTCGACGGTCATCAAGTCCGCGACTTGCCGGAACCGCGCCCCCTCTTCGAGATCTTCGTCTATTCGACGCGCATGGAAGCGGTCCACCTGCGGAGTGGCAAGGTGGCGCGGGGTGGCATTCGCTGGTCGGATCGGCGAGAGGATTTTCGTACCGAAATCCTCGGTCTGGTCAAGTCGCAAATCGTCAAGAACGCGGTCATCGTGCCGGTCGGGGCCAAGGGCGGTTTTGTGGTCAAGAAGCCCCCCGCGGCAGGGGATCGCGAAGCCCTGCTGGCGGAAGGCATCGCCTGCTACAAGACGATGATCCGCGGCATGCTCGACATTACCGACAACCAGCAGGGGGAGATCATCCTGCCACCGGCCGATACGGTGCGCCGGGACGGTGATGACCCCTACCTCGTCGTCGCCGCCGACAAGGGCACCGCCACCTTTTCGGACATCGCCAATCAGGTGGCGCGGGACTACGGCTTCTGGCTCGACGACGCATTTGCGTCGGGTGGCTCGGTGGGCTACGACCACAAGAAAATGGGCATTACCGCCCGCGGTGCCTGGGAATCGGTCAAGCGACATTTCCGGGAGATGGGGCGCAATACCCAGAGCGAGCCCTTTACCGTCGTCGGGGTCGGAGACATGTCCGGCGATGTCTTCGGCAACGGCATGCTGCTGTCCAAGCACATCGAGCTGGTGGGCGCCTTCAACCACCTCCACATCTTCGTCGACCCGAAACCCGATGCCGCCACTTCCTTCGCCGAGCGCCGACGCCTCTTCGAGATGCCGCGCTCCGCCTGGAGTGACTACGACAACAGCCTGCTCAGCGAAGGGGGCGGGGTCTACGATCGCCAAGCGAAGGAGCTCGAGATCTCGCCGCAGGTCAAGGAACGCTTCGCCCTGCCCTCGAGCACCGTCACACCGGCCGAGCTGATCCGCGGCATGCTCAACGCGCCGGTGGATCTACTATGGTTCGGCGGCATCGGCACATATATCAAAGCGGGTCACGAGACCCACAGCTCGGTGGGCGATTGGAACAATGACGACATTCGCGTCGATGCCAGCGAGCTGACTTGCAGCGTCATCGGCGAAGGCGCCAACCTGGGCGTCACCCAAGCCGGCCGCATCGAGTTCGCCCTGCGCGGCGGTAGGATCAACACGGACTTCATCGACAATTCCGGCGGCGTCGATTGCTCCGATCACGAGGTCAACATCAAGATCGCCTTCAGCGATGCCATCGCCCGCCAACAGCTGACCCTCGAGGAGCGGGACATCCTGCTGGCCAAGATGACCGATGAGGTCGCGCAGTTGGTGCTGCAGGACAACTACATGCAAACCCACGCCATCACCCTGAGCTCCTTCCAAAAGACGGCCCTGATCGATGACCAGGCAAGGCTCATGCGGCAACTGGAACGGGCCCATCTCTTGGACCGAAAGCTGGAGGGACTACCCGATGACGCGACCTTGATGGAGCGCCGGGACCGCATGCAGGGACTGACCCGCCCCGAGCTCGCCGTCCTCTTGGCTTACAGCAAAATCATGGTCTACAACGAGCTCCTGGACTCTCCGCTGCCCGACGACGAGCTGTTGATCGAAGATCTGACACGCTATTTCCCGGAACCGATGCAAAGCCGCTTCCGAGAGAGTCTGGTGAGCCACCGGCTGCGGCGGGAGATCATCGCTACCCATGTCACCAACAGCATCATCAATCGCGTCGGGCCGACTTTCATCAGTCGCCTCAGCGAAGAAACTGGGGCCACCGTCAGCGCCATCAGCCGGGCCTACGCAGCGGTCCGCGAGCTCTTCGACCTGCGCTCCCTGTGGGAGGAAATCGAGGCCCTCGACGGCAATACGCCCGCCGAGCTACAAATCCGTTTGTATTTGGAGTCCGTGGAAATGATCGAGCGAGCCACCCGCTGGTTCCTGCGTCATGGCGGCCGGCCGCTCGATATCTCAGCCAGTGTTTCCCGCTACGAGCAGGGCATCGTCACCGTCACCGCCCAAATTGAGCACTTACTGGCCAGCAAGGCCAAGCAACGGGTTCGCGGCCGTCGCAAGCGCCTGGTGGACCGCGGCTTGCCCCGTCCTTTGGCCTCTCGCATGGCCAACCTTGCGCTCATGCCGTCGGCCTGCGACGTGGCCCGTTGCGCCCTCGAAGCCGATGAGCCGGTGGAGGATGTGGGCCGCGTCTTCTTTCTTCTCGGCGAGCATTTGGGGATCGATCGTTTGCGCCGCGCCGCCGCCGAGGTGGGCAAATTGGGCTCATGGCAACAGGCGGCGGTCAACGTCACGATCAGCGATTTTTTCACCCATCAAGCGCAGCTGGCGCGGCAGGTGGTGAGCCATGCCGGCGAGGGCAAGGACCGCGCCCGCCAAGCTTTCAACGCCTGGAGGCGACGCCACAGCGTCGAGGTGGAACGCATCGAATCGATGATCCACGAGTTCGAGAGCGCACCTCGTATCGAGCTGGCAATGCTGACCATCGCCGAGCGTCAATTGCGCCAGTTGGTGGAGCACGATTGAGCGACGGCGGCCGTACAGAGAGTGTCTTGGTTAGCAGTCTGTGGTGAAAGTCAGACGCTGGCGAGAGCCACAGACTGATAGGGT
This sequence comes from Acidobacteriota bacterium, assembly GCA_029263315.1. Lineage (GTDB taxonomy): Bacteria > Acidobacteriota > Thermoanaerobaculia > Multivoradales > J023 > JAJCXR01. Next base: position 138,073 of record JAJCXR010000040.1, read on the forward strand.
CGAGCTACTTGCGAGGCGGCGGCTTCGGCATGTTGTCCGCATCCAAGCCAGTGGCCGCAAAGGCTTCCCGCCAGAGAACGGACCGTTGACCGAGCACGATGAAGAACGGATTGAGAAGATCGGGTTTGTTGTAAACCAAGGGACGTCCTGCCCAGTCGAGCACCTGTCCGCCGGCCGCCGCTACGACGCCGTGGGCGGCGGCCGTATCCCATTCCATGGTCGGTCCCAACCGGGGATAGAGATCGGCGGTGCCGTCGGCCACCAAACAGAGCTTCAGGGAGCTTCCCATGCTGACCAGTCGATGGGGCGGCAAAGCTCCTAGAAAAGCCGTCAGGTGGTCCCCCGCGTGGCTGCGGCTGGCCACCACAGCAAGCTCGGAATCTCCAGAGCCTTCGGCCTGCACGGCCTGGGTCATCACCGCCCCATTGTCCACCGTCTCGGAACGCCAAGCCCCCAAGCCCAGGGCTCCGAAGTAGGTGCGTCCGAGCACCGGGGCGTAGACGATCCCCAGGACCGGCTGCCCATGCTCCACGAGAGCGATGTTGACGGTGAACTCGCCGTTCTGCTTGATGAATTCCTTGGTCCCGTCGAGCGGGTCCACGGACCAGAATCGATTCCAAGAACGACGCTCTTCATATGCGATCGAGGCCCCTTCCTCGGATAGCACAGGAATCTCACCGTCCAATTGCCGCAGGCCCGCCGCCAGCACTTCATGGCTGGCCAGATCCGCTGCGGTCAAAGGCGAGTCGTCTTTCTTGTAGGTGATCTGCGGGTCGACCCCACGATAGATCTCGAGGATTGCATCCCCCGCCTGTCTTGCCAGGGCATTCAGGCGCTCCAAAAGCGTATGGGTGATTTCAATAGCCACAGAAGCTCCTTCCTCCGATGGTCGCTGCCTTGACCCCCGAGCCTCCGTGACCTCGCCTCACAGCATTGCCGCCGATGAGAAAACGATGCGCCAGCGTCGGGTCGTCGTTCGAGTGGCCGAACTGTGCCACAGGTCCTCAACCCGAAACAAGTAACCTTTTCCCTAAGTACGGCTTTCCGAAAAGAGCAATAAACTGAATACGCCTCAATTCAGGTCGGCGACCAGATCGTCCATGCGATAGTTGTCTCGTCGACGTTCCGCTGCAAGGCGCTCGAATTGAGGCCAGTCAAGAGAAAAAAGGAATAGAGCGCCGAATTCTTCGACGGCGCAGCCTTCATTCCTGAGTTGAAATCTTTAATGGACATGACACGCTCCTTCTACTGAATCGATCCCGAGGTTGGCAAATTTAGCTGCAAAAAAACTGAAAACCCAAGGGTTTTCACTCCGGTACTCAGGCCTTGACCTCGAAGATCGGAACGGGAGGAGCTCTGGCGCGTGGACTCATGACAACCATGAAGTGACCTTTTCTACCCGGATTCACAACGCGATCACCGGGTGAGACATGCCGTGGACCCATACAGGCACAGTCCCCGAATGGCCTGCTCTGCCATCACCGCGACTGTCGATGCAAGGTACCTGGCAAGAAACCTCGATACGACTCTACCGCCGGGATGATCCCGGTCCAAATGCCGCCTGCAGATTTGACTGGATCACCCATCAGGCTCAATCCAGTACGCTGGCGCTTTGATGGGGACGAGTCACCTGAAAAGAATGAGTCCTAACTAACGGATGTAAACAATCTATCACAGTCCATGTGGAAGGCCGACGGAACCCCAAAGGTCATCACTGGGCAAGAACGGTTGCACCAGACCAGAGACTTCCTCCGGATCTCACTGCATTTCAGTATTGGATCGGGTCCCAGGCCACCGGCTCGCGCCGTCGCCATCGCCCCCAGGGCCAACAGCGGATCTCCTTGCTAGGTGCTCAGGCCGAGCACTATAATCGACATTCAATAGCCGCTAGACACCACTGTTTGCAGCAATTTACGCAGGCGAGGCCCAGCCGTTGGCCGGCCTCAGCTCGAAGCCTCCGGTGCGGAGCTTCGGGACAGCATACCGGCACAGCCCTGAGCGAGCTCAACGACGATGAACACACCACAACACCGCACCGGTCGCCGTCTCGATTTCCTTGGCGGCTTGGCGGCGGCGGCGATTCTGTTCATCATCGTCAACTACGCGACCTTCAACCTCCAACAACCTGACTTGGGATTTCGACTCCAAGCCGACACCTGGGAGGTTGTGTACGTCGATCCCGAATGCCCGAAGCCCTCCCAGTGTCTGCAACTCGGGGATCGAGTCCTAAGGATCGGTCGTACCACCTTCGAAGACGTGCAGGCAAGCCGCGCGCGCTCGATCTATGAGCCCTATTGGCAGAAAGGTAGCAAAGAAACCACCGTCGTTGCCATGCGGGGAGATCAGCTGGTCACCGTCCAGGCGAAGTCGGTCGAGGATTCCCGGGGCAATCTGCGGCAGTTACTCACGGTTCTTTTCCCGCTCCTTTTTTGGTTGACCGGAACGGTTGCCGTGCTCTTCCTGCGCCCCCGGGACGAGCGTTGGTTCGCCTTCTGCGGCTTCAATTACAACACCGCCCTGTGGATCTCTGCCGGTTTCCTTTCCAGCAGCCAAATAGCCTACTCGAGTGTCGTATTCCATGCCGTGATCTGGTTCTTTTTGCCGCTGTCCATCCATCTTCACCTGGTGCTGCCGGACAATCTCTTTCCGCGGGCCAAGAAATGGATTCTGACCCCCATCTATTTGCTGGCCTTCATCTTGGCCATCCTCGACGCCATGTACTTGCTGCGCAGTTGGGCGTTCATGATCTCCACACTGGTCGGCATGGCGGTCTCGCTCTTGCTGCTGGTGCAACGCAACCTCAGACGCATGCCGCGGGACGTCCGCATCGCCAATCGGGTTCTACTTTATGGCGCCCTCATGGGGCTCGGTCCGGTCGCCCTGATGATCCTCTTCCTGATGATCAACCCTTCGGACTTCCTGGCCTCGACCAGCGTCTCCACCGCCGCTGCCCTGTTTCTCCTGATCAGCCCGATGTGGCTGATGGCCTACATGTACGCCGTCTACCGCCATGATTTGGCGACCTTCGAATTCCGCGCCAATCGATTGCTGGGCATCTACGGTTTTTTGGCCTTGAACCTCACCATGGTCCTGGTCTTCTTCAACACCTTGTTGGGGGTGTGGAAGCGTTGGGGTGGCGATCTCACCGTTTTTGCGCTGATCACATCGAGTATCTTCGTGCTCCTGGCGCCACCGCTCTATGCACACTTTCAGCGTCTGGTGGATCTTTACGTCTTCGGTATCAAATATCGCCCCTCGGAAATTGTCAGCGCCTTCGCGCAGAAGATCCCGACGGCCCTCGACCGCGAGATTCTGCGGCAGATCCTGCAGCAAGAAGTCCTTCCGACGTTACTGATTCGACAATCTGCTCTCTTCATCTTCGGTCATACGGAGGTGGAAGCCCTCTACAAACAAAATACTCAGGCGCACTTCGAAGATGAAACAGAGCTGCGAGAGCTCTTACTTTCGAGTGGCCACTTCATCAGCTTTGGTCGCGACAGCTCCACCCCCACGGCGTGGGTGCGCCTGATCATTCCTCTCTCGGTCCGCGACCGCACGCTCGGCGTTTGGCTATTGGGCCGCCGCGACCCCGATGACTTCTATCCGAAGAGTGACATCACCCTGCTTCGCGATCTGGCGAATCAGATCGCACCGGTGATCGAGAATTTTCGATTGGTTGAGAAGGCCCGCGCCGAGGTGCGGGAAAATCGAAAGCTCCAACAGCAATTACTGCAATCGCAGAAAATGGAGGCCATCGGCCGTCTGTCGGCCGGGGTCGCCCATGACTTCAACAACATCCTGTCGGTCATCATCGGCTACAGCAATCTCCTGTTGGTGCAATACCCCGGGGACCCCCGGTTGCAGCAGTCCGCCGCCAGTATCCGAGATGCCGGCAACCGCGCCGCCACCCTGACCAAGCAGCTTTTGGCCTTCAGTCGGCAGCAGGTCTTGGAGCCACGGGTGGCTGATCTCAACAACATCGTCATCGATGTGCAAAAGATGCTGCGCCGTTTGACCAGTGAGGATGTCGCGCTGACCACGGATCTCGGGGCCTCCTTGGCTCCCGTGCGGGTCGACTCAGGACAGATGGCCCAGGTGATCATCAATCTTGTCGTCAATGCCAGGGATGCGATCGTCGATGGTGGCTCCATCGCCATCGCCACCGCCGGCCTCACCGTCGACGATCCGGAAGTTTGCCCCTTCAAGGGCCTGCCACCGGGGGGCTATGTGACCTTGAGCATCACCGACGACGGCACCGGGATCGAGCCCGAGATCCTCGGTCGGATCTTCGAACCATATTTCACCACCAAGGCAGTCGGCAAAGGGACGGGCCTTGGCCTTTCGATGGTCTACGGCATCATCAACCAAAGCAAAGGTCACATCTTTGTCGAGAGCGACTTGGGTGTGGGCTCGACCTTTACGATATGCCTGCCGGCGGCGTCTGAAAGTGAGACTGCGCCGAGCGCCGAGTCGCATATTGAAAAGTCGTCGCGGCCGGGCACGGAGAGGATTCTCCTGGCGGAAGACGAAGACGGCGTTCGCGACGTCACCACCCGCATCCTCGAATCCTGCGGCTACCAAGTGACGACGGCGATCGATGGTCTCGATGCCCTCGAGAAATTCAACCACACAGAGGAGGATTTCGACCTTCTTTTGACCGATGTCGTGATGCCCCACATGAAAGGCACCGAGTTGGCCCGTAAGCTCCTTCAGCTCGACCCGAAGCTGCGGATCGTCTTCATGTCGGGTTACAACGAAGAATCCGTGCTCGGTCAGGATTTCGGAGAGACCGGCCCGCTACTCATCCAGAAGCCATTTTCTCCGCAGACCTTGACGCGGAGAATCCGCACCATCTTGGATCAATCGACTGCCGACACAGCCAGCTCGTCATATCCGAAAGGGGACTGGGAAGACTCGGAGGGAGAATGATCCATATGCCAGCGGTTCCAGGTATCCGAATACCGTCTCCTCTCCAACAATTGGCTCACCTCGAGCTTCAGCAATTGATGAAGTCCCATAGTGGGGGGCGCGGTGTCCTGTGCGGCTTGCATATGGGCATTGAATTCTTGAATTTTCATCTCTAGCTCCTCCGCTGAACCAAGTTACAAGTATCTGCCTCAACCCAATTTCTGAGCCTAACCGGTCTCTGTCCCCTGGGTTGTCCACCGGCCACCGACTGTGCAACCTACCGTTGAATCGACCCTCAGGGGCGCGGGGCTCAACATGGAAAGAACCCGCCATCCTCTATTGTACTCGCAACCCCAAACCCTCTCAAGGGCTTTGCCGAATATGTATCTTTCTCTATATTCCCTTGGCCACTACGGCCTTCCGATTCAAGCTGACAGGCCTCTGCGACCCACCGGTTCTCTGATAGATTGCGTTGATCATGCCAGGCAACAGCTTCGGTCATTGTTTCCGCATCACCACGGCTGGCGAAAGCCACGGGCCGGGCAACGTCGTGATCATCGACGGCGTCCCACCCGGTCTCGAGCTCTCGGCAGAAGATCTGCTGACCGATTTGGCTCGGCGGCGCCCGGGACAGTCCAAGGTGACCACCCAGCGCCAGGAGCCGGACCGTCCGCGCATCCTTTCCGGTGTTTTTGACGGCCGCACCACCGGTACCTCCCTGACGATCTTGATCGAGTCCCAGGACGCCCGCAGCAGGGACTATCGAGACATTCAGCAGAAGTACCGGCCGGGCCACGCCGATTACACCTTCGACGCCAAATATGGTTTCCGCGACTACCGCGGTGGAGGTCGATCCAGCGCTCGCGAGACCAACGTCCGCGTCGCTGCCGGCGCCGTCGCCAAGAAGCTCTTGGACCTGCGCCACGGTATCCGTGTCGTTGGCTTCGTCGACCAAGTGGGCCACTTGATCGCCCAGGTGCCCGAAGCCGCCGCGGTGACCCTCGATCAAGTGGAGTCAAATATCGTGCGCTGCCCCGACGCCGAGGTGGCGCCCAAGATGATCGAGCTCATCGAAACATTGCGCCGCGACCGAGATTCCATCGGCGGCTCGGCACGCATCGTCGCCACCGGCGTCCCCGCCGGCTGGGGCGAACCGGTCTTCGACAAGCTCAAGGCCGATTTAGCAAAGGCGCTCTTCAGCCTACCGGCGGTGGTGGGGGTCGAGTATGGGTCCGGTTTCGCCGTCGTCAACCGCTTGGGAAGCGAGAACAACGACCCTTTTGTGCTCGAAGGCGGTGTCATCCGGACCCGCAGCAACCACCATGGCGGTATGTTGGGGGGCATCTCTTCAGGTATGCCCATCGAGTTGCGTTGCGCCGTCAAGCCCACCAGCTCTCTCCCCCGCCCCCAAGAAACGGTGACCCGGCGCGGCGAAACCACCACCATCTCCACCAAGGGTCGTCACGATCCGTGCCTGTTGCCGCGCTTCGTTCCGATGGCGGAGGCCATGGTGGCCATCACGTTGGCGGACCACATGCTCCGTCATGAAGCTCAGAAGCTGCGCTGCGGAGAGGTCCGAGGGGAGACCGAGACACCATGAGCGGTGACCCGGACGTCACGACGACTCCCCAGTTCCCTCAAATCGAAGTCGATATCCGCCCCTATCTCGACAAGCCGATGGCGGTCATGGCGCTGGTCCGTCGGGCCTTGCAGAAGGCCGGGCATCAGCGGCAAGCTGGGCAGTTCACCGAGCGAGCCTTGGCCAGCGACCCGGAGTCCCTCCTGCAAGTGGCCGAGATCTACGTCACCGTTCCCTGAGTCGACATCCCTCGAATCGACGTCCCCTATATCGACGTCCCTCGAATTGGCGGCCCCTAATTCGACGCTCCCCGCAACGTCCTCGGCTGATGACGCAGTCGATTCAGCACCCAGATCAGCGCCAGCGCTGCGGCTCCGTAGACCACCGGATGCAAGGTGGAAGAGACGTGTCGGCCCGACCAAAGAACCAAAGCATTGTTGAGACCGTGCCAGAGCATGGCCGGATAGATCGAGCCGCTGCGCAGCGTGAGCCATGCCAAGATCGCCCCCAAGATCAAGGTCGGCAAACCGCGGGCCAGGTCGAAGTGGAAGATCGCAAACACCGCACCGACAACGAGGCAGAGCTGGGGTTCCGGCATGCGGCGTCGCAGGCCACTGAGCAGCACACCGCGGAAAGCGAGCTCCTCACAAATGGCCGGCAACACGGCTACCAAGGCCAGAATCTCCAAGGAAGAAAAGCGATCGGTGTCGAAGCCCAAACCAACGGATTCCAAGGCCCGGCGGGAGACGGGAAAGAGCCTCGCCGTCCATTGGTAGATGGCTCCATTGAGAATTGCCAGGGCCGGCGCCCCAACCAAAACCAAGGGCCAAAGGACCCCTGGAGGCTGGCGCAGGGCAAACGTCCGCCGTGGCTGCAAACCGTAGAGCTTGATGAGCAACCACGAGCCACCTAGGCAGACCAACACCAGGTTCAACAACAGCTGCGGAATGAAACCCGAGAGCAGCGGAACGTGCACCAGGGCCAGGAAGATGAAGCTCCAGAATCCGGCGAACCAAATACCCACATGGCGCTCAAAGGGTTGGAGAAGGACCTCATCCCTTCGCCGCTCGGCGCCGGCCAACCGGCTCTCGGACATCACATCCGCCATGGCGGCACTCACCACCCAAGCGGCAACCGCCGCCGTCACCAGCCAGGCAACCAGCAGCGAAGACGACGCGAAATGGCCGCTCAACACCGCCCGGATCGCCAGGCTCAGATTGGCTATCGGCAGGAGCGACCAGCCCCTCTCCAAGGAGGCCCCCGGCAAGGCCGCCGCCGTCGTCGGTAAGAGCACCAATGCCGCCAAGGGCAGCAAATAAAAATGAAACTCCCGGTAACTCTGAGAGCGGCCGGAAATCCACAGGAGAGCCCCCGCAGCGGTGGCCAAGAGGGGTAAGAAGAGCACTGCCAGCAGTAACAAACGACCCCAAGTCAGCTCGACGGCAAAATAGCTCGGCGGCTCATCCATCACCCAGGTCAACTGTACAAAGAGGTTCAACAGCTGCACGCCGGCCACCAACACGCCGAAGCTGAGAATCGCCAAGAGCTTGGCGAGGACGACCTGCCGACGATCGACGGCGGAGGTCAGCAAGGTTTCGAGGGTGCCCCGCTCCCTCTCCCCGGCCAGGGTATCCCCCGCCACCACCGAACCCCCGAGGACGACAAAGAGAAGGATGGCGAGGGTCAACCAGCGTCCTAGCTGGGCGCCCGCCACCTGTCCACCGCTAGCCAGGTCGTTCTCGCTGAGGGCCATCACCTGGTCGATCTCGAGATCGAATCCGGCCTGCTGCAACAGGCCATGCCGTACTGCGTTACGGGCTTCCGACAGCTGCTCCCCAAGGATGTCCAGGGCTCGGTTGGATCGTCCCTGATCGGCCCGAAAAAAGAGTTGCAGAGACGCCCCCTCTGGACCCGAGGAGGCATCCATCGATGGCGAGCCCGGTGCCGACGGTGGGTCGCCGAGCCAACGTCCCTGGACGACTAAATCGACCTCCCCTTGGGCCAACGCCAGGAAAGGATCCTCCACTTCCACCGCTCGCCAAGGGTCGGAAACCGTCGTCGCGGCGGCGAGCTCGAGCAGTAGCTCCTGCTCGACCCACAGCGCGGCGGCCCCGTCGAAGTTGATCCTCAGGGCTTCCTCAGAGACCTGCTCCCGGCCGGCGCTCTCCAGAATGCGGGCTGTCCAAAGCACCACCGGCAGGGCCAACACCGGCACCAGGAAAGCCGCCACCAAGGCCCGACGATCGCGCAACAAATGCCGCATCTCGAGACGCCACAACAAACCCAACTTGGTGTCGGTCCATGCCATGGCTCGGCGTCAACGCTCCGCAGCGGCGCGATCGCGGTCCCCGTGGCGCACAAAGTGGAGGAAAATATCTTCCAGGTAATGTTTGCCACTTTGCTCCCGCAGCCCCGCCAAGGCATCGCAGGCCAGGATACGACCTCGATGGAGAATGGCGATGCGATCGCAGATGCGCTCCGCCTCACTCATGATGTGGGTCGAGTAGAGGATCGTCTTGCCGTCGGCACGCAGCTCTTCGACCACCTCCAGGAGATCCTGGGCCGCCAAGACATCGAGGCCCACCGTCGGCTCATCGAAAATCAAGATCGGTGGATCATGGGCCAGGGTGCGGGCCAACGAAACTTTTTGTTTCATCCCCGTGGACAGCGCCTCAATGCGCGCATCGGCATAATCCTGCAAGCCGAAACGCTCGATCAAATACGCCAACCGACGGCCCACCCTGTCGCGGCGATAGCCGTTGATGCGGGCAAAGAATTCCAAGGTTTCACGCACCGATAGACGGGGGTAGAGGGCCGTTGTGGCGGAATAAAAACCCATATTCTGCCGCACCGCCAGGGGATGCTTACGCAGCTCCCTGCCCAGCACCAAGATCCGGCCGCCGGTGGGCCGTAGCACCGTGGACAGCATGCGCAGGGTCGTTGTCTTGCCGGCGCCATTGGCCCCGAGGAGACCAAAGATCTCGCCGAACCGACACTCGAAGTCGATACCGTCGACGGCCCAAATGCGGCCACGGGACGGATCGTTGAAGGCCCGCCGCAACTCGGCGACGATGATCGGCATCGGCTTGACGGAGGGGTCCACTTCTGTCGGCTCGGATCGGCTCTGCTGCATGCGCTCCACGTTCTCAGTCATGGCGCCCCCCCAAGCCATCCCGGCCCCTGGCCCCGAGGCGAAACCTCAGAGCCGCCACCAGCCCGCCCTCGCGGCCCTCTAACCAGAGGTCCTCAGATGCCAACAAGAAACGTGACATCAGCAAACACAACCCGATCCAGGCAACGGCCGCCGACAACGTCAAGACGATCAGATCCCAGGCAAAGACGCCGCCGATCAACTGTCGAAACAGCAGGGCGACATTGGCGATGGGGACCATCGCCCACCAGGGATCCAATTGCAGCTCCGGCGACTGGACCGCCAGTAGGGGCAGCAAACAAAGTAGCAAAAAGGGGCTAACCAACGCCTGCCCTTCCTTGAAGGTCCGTGCAAAGGCGGCGCACATCATCATCCCGGCGGCCACGAACAAGGCGGTGAGCACGGTGCAGAGAACGATCAGCGGTAGGGCACGCAATGGAATTTCGAAACTGAGCCCCCCACCGTCCAGCCCGAGGACCGGCGCCAGGATGGCACGCATCGACAAGGTCACCGCCGTCAGATTGAGCAAACCGGCCACCGCGCCACAGGAAGCGACATAGAAATACTTGGCCAGCAGGATCTGATGACGGGGCACCGCCAGGCTGAGGGTCGTTTCCCAGGTTCGGCGCTCGCGTTCGCCGGCGATCGTCTCGATGGCCGGGAAGAGACAGCCGACGGCGACCATGATGATGGTGAACAAAGGTACGAGAAGGCCCAGCACAAACGAGCCCACCGCCCCGCCGCTGGCCATGTTGCGGCTCTCGAAGGTCACCACCTGCCAGGCGGCAGGGCTCAGACCGAGGACGGAGGCTTGCTCTTGCAACAGGTGGTCACGGTGCTCGGCGATGTGACCGGCCACCAGATCGCGGGCCACGAGGGAACGGTCCTTGGACGCATCATAGCCGAGTCGCAGCCGACGGTTGCCGGCCAAGCGAGTCGCGGCGCCCTCTGGCGGTAGAATCTCGAGGATGGCGTCGAAGCGATCACTGCCCAAGATCTCGGCCCATGGGTCACTGGCCGACAAGCTCTCGACGATGAGCCCTGGATCTTTCATCAATCGCGCCTGTAAACTGTGGGCGTCGTGGTCATCCGGGCCTCGGGCCGCTGACTTGCCGGGGGGGCCGGGTAGGTCGGCCGTGGGCCCGCTGAACGAGCTGGTCGATGCGTCGACCGACGCCTCCCAGACACCGAGGCGGGGCAAGGATTGCTCGGCTTCGCCGCTGGTCAAGCCGACGGCCGACACCAATAACCACAGGGCCACCGGCCCCAGAATGACAGGCAATATCAACGAACCAAGCCACACCCCGCGCTCGCGCCAGGCAGCTCGCATGTCGCGTCGATAGAGAAGTGAGATGTTGCCCATCACTCCACAGCGGATGGCTGCTCGGCCCTCGCCAGAGACAAAGCCTCAGGTCCGAAGAAATCCATCGGACTAGGCTACTCTTCGGCTCCCCACCGGTCAAGCCGCCCCTCAGCGGGCCGATCGACCGATTTCCTAGCTGGCGACAGCCGGTGGTCGCATCGCGGGGCACAGGCACAGTTTGCAACTTTGCCACCACTGCCCACGTTAAGAACCGATGAAGACGAAAGTCACAACCTAAAAAAAGAGGACAGCATGCACAACACACATACTTCACCCTTCCATCGCCTCGGCTCCTTGTTGCGCCAGACCCTGCCTTTGACCCTGGCCATCGCCGCGTGCACCACCACCGCCTGGGCCGACGACACCGTCATGGCCAGCGAAAAGACCCTCGACGAGGTCATCGCCTGCAATATCGAAACCCGCGGCGGTCACGACGCCATGGAAGCCGCCAAAGGGGCGCGCATGAAGGGCAAGATGATCATGGGCCCCGGCATGGAGGCTCCCTTTGAGATCACCTTCCAGCGCCCCGGCAAAGTGCGCATGGAGTTTGAGGTGCAAGGTATGGTCGGCATCCAGGCCTTCGACGGTGAAACCGCGTGGGGCATCATGCCCTTCATGGGACAAAACGAGCCGGCCGCCTTGGCCGATGACCAGCTCAAGCAAATCCAAGATCAGGCTGATTTCGACGGACCGCTGGTGGACCATGAGGAGAAGGGGCACACCGTCGAGCTCTTGGGCAAGGTGGATGTCGAAGGCACCGAAGCCTACAAGCTCAAAGTCACCAAGAAGAACGGCGATGTCGTCACCACGTACCTCGACACCGAAAATTGTCTGGAATTCAAGAAAGAGGCCCGAACTTCGGTGCAGGGCAATGAGATCAACATCACCACCGAGATCGGCGACTACAAGGAAGTCGGAGATCTGGTCTTGCCCCATTCCATGACCCAGACCTTCGAGGGAGCTCCGGCGGGCCAAACGATCGCCATCGAATCCGTGGTGATCAATCCCGAGATCGAGGACTCCATCTTCGGCATGCCCAAGCCGGCGGTCGAAAAGGACTCCGAGTAAGTCACGTGATGCAGCTAACCAGCAAAACCTGCCTTGGTTTGGCGCTCGGGCTCGTCGCTACGGCGAGCCTCGGCGCGACGCCGAAAGTCGATTCCTACACCTTTGGCGGCTTGCGGGCACGGGCCCTCGGCCCGGCCACCATGAGCGGCCGCATCTCCTCCCTCGATGGTGTCTCGGCGGACCCTGAAAACGGCAGCCCGATGACCCTCTGGGTAGGGACCGCCAGCGGTGGGGTTTGGCGCTCCGAGGATGCCGGCACCACCTTCAGCGCGGTCTTCGACGACCACCCGCAATCGATCGGTGCCCTGCGCATCGACCCTTCAGACCCTCAAACCGTATGGGTCGGCACCGGCGAATCCTGGACCCGCAACAGCGTGTCCATCGGACGGGGTGTCTACAAGACCACCAACGGCGGCGACGACTGGACCTTCCTCGGGCTCGAGGACACCGAGCGCATCGGCGCCATCCGCATCCATCCGCGGGACGGTGAGACGGTCTACGTGTGCGCCACCGGGCACCTGTGGAACAGCAACGAGGAGCGGGGCCTCTACAAGACCACCGACGGCGGCGCCACGTGGAGCAAGATCCTCTACGTCGACGCCGACACCGGCTGCGCCGACATCGACCTCGATCCACAGGACCCGCAGGTGGTGTACGCCGCCATGTGGCAGTTTCGGCGCGAGCCGGATTTCTTCACCTCCGGCGGGCCGGGCAGCGGCCTGTGGCGCTCCGATGACGGCGGCGAGACGTGGAACGAGCTCTCCCAGGGCTTGCCCGAAGGGGACCTGGGCCGCATCGCCGTGGCCGTCGCCCCCTCCCGCCCCAATGTTGTCTACGCGACGGTGGAGGCGGAGCGAAACGCCCTCTACCGGTCCAACGACATGGGCCAAACGTGGTCCGAGGTCAACGCATCCACCAATGTCGCCATGCGCCCGTTCTACTTCTCGGAGCTGGTGATCGATCCCGTGGACTACCGCCGGGTCTACAAACCGGGGTTCTTTCTCACCGTCAGTGAGGACGGAGGCGACTCGTTCAGCTCCATCTTCAGCGGTGGATTTGGCGCCAGCATCCATCCGGACTTGCACGCCCTGTGGATCGACCCCAGCAACCCCCACACCATGGCCTTGGGCACCGATGGGGGCGTCTATATCAGTCGCGATCGAGCCGCCCATTGGAGCTTCGTGCGCACCCTCCCGGTGTCGCAGCTCTACCATGTTGCCCACGACCTGGAGACGCCCTACAACGTCTACGGCGGATTGCAAGACAACGGCTCATGGACCGGCCCCTCCCAGGCCACCGGCGGGGTGCGCAATCGCCATTGGGACAATGTCGGTTTCGGCGACGGCTTTTGGACCTTCCCCCATCCCGAGGACAGCAGCATCGTATTCTCCGAATATCAGGGCGGACAGTTGCTGCGGGTCGACCGCACGACGGGCGAGGTCAAGAGCATTCGGCCCTACGCCGAGGAAGGCCAAGAGAAGCTGCGCTTCAACTGGAACACACCCCTCCACCTCAGCCCAAATCATCCTGGCACCTTGTACTACGGGTCGCAGCACTTACACATGTCCAAAGACCGGGGGGAGTCGTGGACCACCATCTCACCCGATCTGACCACCGACGACCCCAAGTTGCAACGTCAGGAGCAATCCGGCGGTCTGACCATCGACAACTCGACGGCGGAGAACCACTGCTCCCTCTTCACCATCAGCGAGTCACCGCTCGATGCCCAGGTGATTTGGGTGGGCACCGATGACGGCCATCTGCAGCTTACCCGCGACGGTGGCTCCAACTGGACGGAGCTTTCGGACAAGGTGCCGGGGCTACCCGATGGCACCTGGGTGTCCAGGGTGCATGCCAGCCCACACGCCGTCGGCACCGTCTTCGCCACCTTCGACGGCCACCGCCGGGGTGACATGACCCCCTACGCCTATGTCAGCGAAGACTTCGGGGCCACCTGGCGTTCCGTCGCCGACCAAGGCATCGACGGCTACGCCCACGTCATCGCCCAAGACACGGTCAACCCAGAGCTGCTCTTCTTGGGCACCGAAATGGGGCTCTTCATCAGCCTCGACGGTGGTCAGCTGTGGGCCCGCTTCAAGGAGAACCTGCCACGGGTTTCGGTCCGTGATCTGGTGGTCCACCCGACCCAGCACGACCTGATTCTCGGCACCCATGGCCGCGGCGTCTACATCATCGACGACATCACACCGCTGCGGCATCTGACGCCGCAGATTTTGGAGGCGTCGGTCTCGTTGGTGCCGAGCCGTCCGTCGGTGATGACCATCGAAGGCCAGCTCCAAACCTTCAATGCCGACGACGAATTTGTCGGTTTCAATCCACCCTTGGCTGCCACCATCACCTACTACCTGGCAAAGCGTCACATGTTCGGTGATCTCAAGCTCGAGATCTACGATGACGACGACCAGCTCATCGCCACGTTGCCCGGGTCCAAGCGTCGCGGTCTCAACCGCGTTGAATGGCCCATGCGTTTGGCGCCGCCAAAGCTGCCGGCGGCCACCAGCCTGGTGCCCGCTTTTGTCGGACCTAAAGTGCCGGAAGGCACCTATCGAGTGAAGCTCATCAAAGGCAAGAAGAGCCTCGAAGGCGAGGTCCACTTGGTGCCCGACCCCCGCTCGCCCCATGCGGCGGAGGATCGTCGGATACAGCAGGAGACCGCCCTCGAGCTCTACTACGGGCTATCGGATCTGACTTTCACGGTGGATTCGTTGGTGGCCATGCGCGATGCCGTCGAGGAGAGTAAGTCCGGGCTCCGCAAGTCCGAGACCAAGCAATTGGAAAGCTTCGCCCAAGGTTTGGAAGAGGTGCGGCGAAGCCTGGTCTCCACCAGTGAGGCGGGCATGTTGTCGGGGGACGAAAAGCTGCGCGAGCGGCTGGGCACCCTCTACGGCATGGTGAGCACCTACGACGGCCGCCCCTCCGATTCGCAGCTGGCGGAAGCCGACAAGTTGATGGCGCAGTTGCAGGAAGCGATGAAAACCGTCGACTCGACGATCCACAGTGGTTTGCCGAAGGTCAATCGGATCCTGAAGCAACGCAACAAGGAAGCCCTGGAGCCCCTGAGTCGGGACGACTGGGACGCAGAGCAGGGCTCCGGCAAGGTGGCCAGCAAGCTGGGCAAGAGCCGCGCCTTGCACCTCAGCCGCCAGCTGTCGGCCGGCATGCTCGTCTTCTGACCTGCACAATGATCCGAGGGCCATCCCGGCCTTGATCGACGCTTTGCGCGGCATCCGAGGACGTGCCCGGCAGGGGCTCCATGGCCTGCTGGGCGTCCGTTGGATGCGGTCCCGCTGGGTCGATCCTCGGCCCTTGAATCGTTCGCCCCCCCTCGCTTCCGGAGCGGCGGATCAGAAGCCGGATTCAGGTCCCGCAGCCGCCGCCGCGGGACAACGCCGGAGCGCCTCCCCCAACTGACGGATCAGGATGGGCTTGGCGACGAAATCGTTCATACCGGCACGGCGATAGGTTTCCTGCTCACGATCCATGGCGGCGGCGGTCAAGGCGATGACCCACGGCTGCCGATCTTCCGGCAGCTCCTGACGCAGCCGACGGGTCGCCTCCAGGCCGTCCATCTCAGGCATGTGGATGTCCATCAGCACCACATCGTAAGGTTGACGCCGTAACGCCTCCAGCACCTCGAGACCGTTGGCCACCAGGTCCGTCGAATACCCTAGGCGCTTGAGCAGACCACGGGCCACCTGTTGGCTCACCAGATTGTCTTCCGCCAACAGGATACTGAGCCGTCGGTCACCTGCGGGGACGGCGTTGTCGACCAAGGGTCGAGGGCCGCCCCGGATGTCCCCGGAATCCTTGGCGAATATCTCGATCAGGACATCGTGCAGGTGCGAATGTTTGATCGGCTTGCTCAGCAGGCCGTCGAAAACCATGCCTTGCAGCTCCGGCTCACCGATCCCCAGGGAAGTCAGCAAAATCAGCGGCAGGTCCCCCGCCTCGCGGTGTTGACGGATCGCCTCGGCCAATAAAGGTCCGTTCATTTGTGCCATGCGGCTGTCCAATAAACCGATGTCGAACGGGTTGCCGCGACGGATCCACTCCAGGGCTTCCACCGGCGAGGTCGCCGGGCTGGGCACCATGCCCCAAGATTCCAAGAGCAACGCCAGCACCTCGCGGTGCTTGATGCTGTCGTCGACGATCAATACCCGCTTGCCGAAGAGGGCCGGTTGGGTGCCGCTGAGCTGCCGCTCGGGGCTCTCGTCCGCCGACTCCGCCTCGATGACAAAATGGAAGGTCGAGCCATGGCCATATTCACTTTCGGCCCAAATCTCACCGCCCATGGTCTCCACCAGGCGCTTGCAGATCGCCAATCCCAGGCCCGTACCGCCGAAGCGGCGGGTCATCGACGAATCCACTTGGGTGAAAGCTCCGAAGAGGGAATCCATGCGGTCGGAGGGAATGCCGATCCCCGTGTCTTCCACCTTGAAGTGAAACCGATGACGATGGCTGCCGCCGAAACGCCGTTCGGGCACGACCGGTCCGCCGGAGGACACCGGCCGTGCCTCGACGATCAAGGTCACTTCCCCCTGCTGGGTGAATTTGACCGCATTGGCCAACAAGTTGACCATCACTTGACGCAGCCGCGTGACGTCCCCAGATAAACGTTCCGGTGTCTCGCCGCTGATCAGATAAGCCAGCTCCAGGCCCTTGCGACTGGCCTCCAGGGCCACGACATCGAGGCAGTCCTCGATACAACCCCGCAGATTGAACAGCTCTTGCTCCAGCTCCAACTGCCCGGCCTCGAGCTTGGAGAAATCCAAGATCTCGTTGATCACCTGCAACAGGGCCTCGCCGGAGGAACGGATGATGTCCACCAGCTTGATCTGTTTTTCGTCGAGGGACGACTCCGTCAACAGGCTGGTCATTCCGATGACACCGTTCATCGGGGTACGGATTTCGTGGCTCATATTGGCCAGAAACTCGGATTTCGCCAGATTGGCCGCATCCGCCGCTTCCTTGGCCCGACGGAGCTCGGCATTGGTTCCGATCAAGCGATCCCGCTGCTCCACCACCTCGACGGTACGCTGCCGAATGATCTCTTCCAGAGCTTGGTTCTGTCGCAGGAGAGTGCGGTGGCGCAGCACCTGGAGGCCCCAGATCAACAGCAGAGCCGCGACAAAACACAGGCAAAAAAACCAGCGGGTTTGGTAGAAGTGGGGCGCCAGGACCAAATCCAGCTGCGCATAGGTCTCTTTCCACTCGCCATCCTCCGCCGCCGCCTGGACGCGGAAGGAGTAGCTGCCCGGAGGCAGATTGTTATAGCTGGCGAGACGCTGGTGGCTGGCAACGCTCCAATCGTCCTCGAAGCCCAACAACTGGTGCTTGAACAGGATGCGATCCGCCTTGCGTAAGCTGAGACCGGTGAATTGGATTTCCAACGCGCCGCGCCCCGGGGGAAGCCGCAGCTCCGGCCCCTCCACCCATGGCTGCTCACGGATCAAGGTGCCGTCGTAGACAACCTCTTCGATGTAGATCGGCGGTGCAGGGTGAGATGCTTCTAGGTCCGTAGGATCGAGGCGGATGACACCACGACTGGTGGCGAACCACAGCTCACCGTTGGCACTCTTCCAAGCGGCCGGTTGCGAGCCACCACGGTTCTGATGGCTCTTCATGCCATCGGTGCGGTCGTAGACGCGGGGATGGAGATGCCTACCCTGACCCGCAGCCACGGCTTCCAGATCCTCCTTGGCGATCCGGGCAATGCCCAAGTCGAGGCTGAACCAGAGATTCTGGGCCTCATCTTCGAGAATCTGAAATACCGTCTGGCTAGGGAAACCGTGGTCGGCCGAAAAGGTGAACAGCTCGTCGTCTCGAATACGCAGCAAGCCGCCGGTCCAGGTTCCAACCCATAATGTGCCGGCGGCATCCTCGTAGAAAGTCGTGGCGATGACGTGCGGCAGATTCTCCATATCCACCTCGACGGCGGTCGGTTCGAAGGAACCTGTGGGAAAACGCAGTCTTGCCAAACCACCGTCGGCCGCCATCCAGAGCCGATGCTGCTGGTCCTCGTGCAAGGCCCGGACGTTGTTGCTGGGTAAGCCATGCTCCGTCGTCAGCTCGATCATCTGCCCGTCGTCGATCATCAACAGGCCATCACCATGGGTACCCAACCACAGACGGTTGTTGACGTCCTCTTCGCAGGCATAGACCGCCGGCAGCCGTTGGAGCCCCAAAGTCTCCGGCTGGGCGGAGACAAAAGCTTCGCCCCGGCGCCAACTCCACCCGGCCTTGGTACCCACCCAAAGGCTTCCGTCCCGCCGTTGACAAAGGGACTTGACCACATTGCTCGCCAAGCCGTCGCCGGTGGTGAAGACGGTGAATCGCTGGTCGTGAAAACGTACTAAACCGCCGCCCTCGGTGCCGATCCAGAGGAAACCCGCGTCGTCTTCCATGACCGTGGCAACGCGGTAGTCCGGCAGGCCGTTCTCCACCGTGTAGGAGGTGATGGGGGTGTCGCGTAAACGGTAGAGCCCCCCCACATCCGTCCCCACCCAAAGGCTGCCCTCACGGTCTTCGATGATCGAGTAGACGTTGCCGCTGGCCAGGTCGTTCTGACGCCCGAGGACCAGGCGCTCGACTCCCAGGCCGGCGGTTCCGTCCCCCAAGTCGAGACGGATCAATCCATCGCCTTCGGTTCCCAACCACAGATTGCCATCCTGATCGGCCCGAATAGCTTCGATCTCGGCTCCGGTCAGACCGTCTTCCTTGCCAAAGGATTGGAAGCCATGGCCGTCATAGCGCGATAGGTGACCCCCTCGGGTGCTGACCCACACCTGCCCCTTGAAGTCTTCGCCGATGGCGATGATGTTGTTGCTGCGCAACCCATGCTCGGTGTTGAAGGTCTGGATGCTGCCGCCAAGCAGGCGATTGAGACCGTTCGCAGTGCCCGCCCAAATGCCACCATCGCTATCTTCGTGCAGCGCCCAGACCTGCTCACCGACAAACCCGTCCGCCGAGGTGAAGCTCTGAAACTGACCCTCCCGGAGACGCGTCAGGCCCCTTTGAGTGCCTATCCATAAATCGCCCTTGCGGCTTTGGAGAAGAACCCAAATGTGGTCGTCGAGCAAACCGTCCTGTTGCGTCAGGCGACTCCATCGGCCGTCTTCAAAACGTACCAAACCACCGCCAAAGGTGCCGCCCCATAGGGTACCGGCGGGACCCTCCGCCAAGCTGTAGACGATGTTGGGCGGTAGGGCAGGCGTATTGCTGGTGTCGAAGACGGTGAATCGCACCCCATCAAAACGGACGATACCGCCATAGGTCGCCAACCATAGGTAGCCAGCTTCGCTCTGTAGAATGCTCCAGGCGCTGCTTTGGGGAAGACCTTCTTCCGCCTGCCAGACATCCGATTGGTATTGGAGAATCGACTTCTTGGGATCCAGGGCCGCCAGGGAATTGGCAAACGCCAGGAGGACGCCACAAATGATCAAGAGGCGCTGCTTCGCTATCCGATTTAGAAAACCCCTCAACGGGTGGCGTCGGCAAGCTTTCGATATTTTCAAAGGCGAAGGGTCCCTCCTGATAGTAATAGAGGGCTAGTCTAGCGCAACTCAGCGCTCGAACCGGCGACGGGGTTCCCATCGGTTTCTACGGGGCCCAGGGATTCGTAGAGGACTATCAATTCGTCGAGGCGTTCTGCCACAGCGCGGCGCAACAGACGCAAATTACGGGCCCGACGCTGTCCCTTGAGGATGAAGAAGGCACGCACTTGGCGTCTCAAGTGGGCCCGACGCTCGGAGAAGCGGAGGGCAAAATAGCCGCTTACCGGCCCCAAAATGAAGATGCCCAAGGCGCTCCAGGCGCCCCAAACCCAGGCCACCGCGGCGGCCGCCGAGCCCCAGGTGAGGGGATAGAGCAACATGGAAGCCAGGAGCTTGTAGGTGGCGGTGACGTCGACGGCGTCGACGTTGCGGCCGCTGAGCCAACCCGCCAAGCGATAGGGCAAGATGTTGTAGACGGTGCCGATGGCGGCCAAGGGTAAACGCACCAACAACACCAACAGGCTCTTGAGAACAAAGCGAGCGCTTCCCTCGGACGGATAGCTGGACGCCACTTGCCGGTCGCTGAGGCGCAGGTCGTCCAGTAACTGGTCATATTCCCTCACCGCTTCGGCCACCGCCGCCACTTGCAGCGGAAAACGCTGCCGCAGCTCCCGGTAGCCGCGGATGAAGGCCTGGCGCAGCGGGAAACCGTCACTCAATCGCCGCTCGACGGGTAGGTCGAGCACCGGCCGCTCGTAGATCTCCGCCGCCCGCTCGATGAGCCGCGCCTCCTCCCAAGAAGGGAAGTTGAGCGTGACGGCGCTCAGCGCTTCGCGGATTCGCTCCGTCAGTCGGCGGACCGCGGCCTGGGGATCGACGGCGTAGGTTTGGCGCTCCGCCGACGCCTCCAAAGCCTCTCCCACCACCACCAGGGCCCGGGAGCGGAACCGCGTCTTGGCGTCGAAAGTCAATCCCACCGGCACGATGCGTACCGACAGGCCCGGGAAACGCTGCTCCGCCTGCAGGACAATTCGACTGACTCCCGTGCGCAGCGGCACCAAGGCTGGCTCATTGTGGCTGGTGCCTTCGGGAAAGAGGGCGATGGTGCTCCCCGCCGCCAACACCTCGTGACAGCGGGCGAAGGTTCTTTCGTTCTTCGATGTATCGACCCCCGCGTCCTGACGACGGTAGACCGGGATGGCCGCCGACAAGTGGAGAAAGGGCCGCAGAATCGCCATTTGCCACAGGGTGCTCTTGGCCAGGAAACGGGGTCGCCGGGCAAGAAATCCCAGCAGCAGGGCCGGGTCCACCAACGAATTGACGTGGTTGGCCACGAAGACCACCGCCCCGTCCCGCGGCACATGGTCGCCATCGACCACTTCCACCTGCCGGAAAAAAATGCGCAACAGCCAGCGGGCCAGGAGCACCATGGAGATCGACACCTCACCGCCGACGACGGCGGCCTGGTCGCTCCGGTTTGCGGGGGCAAGGCGGGTGCTTGCAGGCTCGGGGGAAGGGTTTGGCATGGTCTATTGTGTCCCAAAGCACCTCCCTCGGCTAGCGGCGCACGCGACGCCCCCGGGCTTTGCGGGTTCATCGACCAAACGCGGCCAGTGACCCGCCTCGCACGCCCTCCGCTGTTCTTCAGCTCATCTTCAGCTTCCAAGCCATACAATGTGGACATCATGAAAGTCCTAGTCATCGAAGACTCGGACCGTCTTCGACGCTCCCTCGGGCAAGGTCTCGGGCACGCCGGCTTCGCCGTCGACCAGGCGGAGGACGGGGCCGTTGGGCTGGAATACCTGGCCATCTACACTTACGACGTGGTGATCCTCGATCTCATGTTGCCCAACATCAGCGGTCTCGAAGTCTTGCAACGCCTGCGCGCTGAAGGCAACGACGTGCACGTCCTCATCCTTTCCGCCAAGGATCAGGTGGAAGACAGGGTGCGGGGGCTCGATCTCGGGGCCGATGACTATTTGGTCAAGCCTTTCTCCTTCGACGAGCTGTGCGCTCGTCTGCAAGCCTTGGTACGGCGTCGGCACCAAGCGAAGAATCCCCAATTTGCCGTCGGCCCCCTGCTGCTCGATACGGCCCGTCGCCAAGTCGAGCGGGATGGCCAGATCCTCCACTTGACCCCCAGCGAATACTCCCTCTTGGAGTTCCTCAGCCTGCGGTCCGGACGGGTGTTTTCCCAAAACCAGCTGCTCGAGCAGCTCTACCGCAGCGATGCCGAAATCACCAGCAACGTCATCGAGGTCTTGATTTCCAGTTTGCGCCGCAAGATCCATCGCCCGGGCGAGCCGCCGATCGTGCAAACCCGTCGCGGGCACGGCTATCTAGTGGAGGTCTCTTGAGATCTCAGCGACGGATCTCCCTGCAATTCCTGCTCGCCGTCGGAGGCCTCCTGGTGCTGGCCGGCGGTTTGGCGGTACGGCAACTCGACAGGTGGCAGGAGGAGGGCCTCGACGCCGCCCTGCTGGCCCAGGGCCGCACCTTGGCAGCCTTCACCTTCCTCAACCCTGACGATGAGATCCAACTCGCCGTCGATCGCCTGCCACCGCTGGCACCCCAGGCCCAGCGGGAATACTTCCAGCTGTGGTCTGGAGAGGGCCGAGTGATCGTCAAATCGATCTCCCTGGCCGACGGCCAGCGGCTTCGTACCGCCACCTCGACGACCCCGGAGCAGGACTTGCCGAGGGACGTGGTGCCATCCCAGGAGGCGCGTTTCCGGGACATCCTGCTGCCCGAGGGGCGTGCCGGGCGGGCGGTACAGCTCGATTTCGAGGTTCCGAGGTCAGGCGTCACCTCGACCTCCCCACCCGACTCCTCCGCCGCCGCCCCACAGCCAGCAACCCAACCCCCGGCCATCGAGCCCTCCACCTGGCCCCCCAGCGAGCGCCATCGTTTGGCCACCCTGGTGGTGGCCCAAAGCAGGCACCAGATCGATCATCGCAGCCGCCTCTTCGCCGTCACCTTGGCCGCCACCGGAGGTTTGCTGCTCGCCCTCATCCACCTCTTGCATCGCCGGGCGCTCCATTTGACCCTGCAGCCGTTGCGCCAGATCACCCATCAGATGGCAGCCTTGGGGGCACGAAATCTCAAACGACTGCAGATCGAGGATCCGCCCCGCGAGCTACGTCCCTTGATCGAGCGGCTCAATGCCTTGCTCGACGGCTTGGAGCAAGCGTTGGCGCGGGAACGGCGACTGTCGAGCAACATCGCCCATGAGCTCCGCACTCCCATCGCCGAGCTACGCAACTTGGCGGAAGTGGGTAGCCGCTGGCCCAAGAAACAGGACATGGTGCTGCAATTCTTCACCGACGTGCACGACATTTCCCAACAAATGGAAAAGACCGTTACCCATCTGCTGGCCTTGGCACGCTACGAGAGCGGCCTCGAGATCGTACGCCACAGCGAGGTGCGGATTCTGCCGCTGGTGGAGGAAGCCTGGCGTCCCCAGGTGCGGGCCGCCGCCGCCAAGGGCATCGTCCTGGCACGGCAGGTGGCCGCGGACGCCTCGGTGCGCAGCGATGTCGACAAGCTCCAGCTGATGGTCGCCAACCTGCTGAGCAACGCGGTGCAGTACAGCCCCCCCGGCAGCACCATCCGTTGCCGGGCGGTGTGCCAGAAGGGGGATTGGAGCTTGGCGGTGATCAATCCCGCCGAGCATCTGCAAGCGGAGGACATCCCGCTGCTCTTCGATCGCTTCTGGCGCAAGGACCCGGCCCGGACCGGCGGCAAGCACAGCGGTCTCGGCCTTTCCTTGGTGCGCGCCTTCGGCGACCTTCTCGGCATCGACGTCCAGGCCCGTCTCGACGCGCAGTCCCAACTTCACATCGAGCTCCACTTCAGCCAACGGCCGACCGCGGCGTCGGTGGCAGAGATATCCGCCCTGCGCATCGGCTAGACTGGAGCCCATGAGCCTCATCGGCACCACCATCGGACGCATCCGCATCCTCGAACCCCTGGGGCAAGGCGGCATGGGATCGGTGTACGTCGGTTTCGACGAAACCCTACAGCGCAAGGTGGCCGTCAAAGCCATCCGCGACGAACGCCGCTTGGACGCCGAGACCAAGGCTCGATTTCTACGCGAGGCGCGCATCCTGTCGCAGCTCGACCACCCGTCCATCTGCCGCATTCACGAGATCGTAGAAGGCCAAGACGGGGACTACCTAATCCTCGAGCTCATCGAAGGGGAAAGCCTCAAGGACGCCATGAAGGGGGATCTGGAGCCGGAGTTCAAGCTCTACGTCGCCGAGAAGGTGACCGAAGCCTTGGTGGTGGCCCACGAGCGGGGCATCGCCCACCGCGATCTCAAACCCGAGAATGTCATGCTGGCGGACGACGGCTCCGTCAAGGTGCTGGACTTTGGGCTGGCCTATCACGTCGACGAAAAGCTCGCCGCCACCCTGAGCCAGTCGTCATGGCAGCCGACGGACGAAACAGCGTCGCCGGAAGAAACAACATCCGACACCTCCCCAATCCATGGCGAGACCCGGCGAGCGTCGCCGCAAGAGGTTCACCCCAAGAACCACAGTCAAACCCTAGCCACCGTCGTTCGCCCAGCAACTACGGACGAGACCTTGGCCACCGTCATTCGGCCACGGCGGCAGGACGGCTACGCGCCCACGGTACGGATGAGCGATGCCTCCTCGGAACCGTTCTACGGCGACCAGACCCACGACGACGAGACGGCGGCCGACACACCGATTTTCACCGAAGTGGGGACGGTGATGGGCACGGTGACCTACATGAGCCCCGAGCAGGCCCAAGGCGAGCTGGTCACCGTGGCCGGCGATATCTACTCCCTCGGCCTGCTGCTGCAGGAGCTCTTCTCCGGCGGCCCCCTCTACGACCCGAGCTTGCCCTTGCCCGCTCTGCTGTTGGCCGCCAGCCGCGGTCAATCCCAGGCGGTGGAGGGCATCGACCCCGATCTCGAAATTCTCATCCACCGTTTGAAGGCCTATGCTCCCCAAGCGCGGCCCTCGGCCCAAGAGGTCCTCGAGCGCATTCGCTGGATTCGGGCCAAACCCCAACGTCGTATCCTGCAAGGTATCGCCATCGTCCTGGTCTTGCTCTTCGTTCTCGGGGCGGTCAAATACACCCTCGACCTGCGACACCAAAAGGCCCAGGCCGAGGAAGCGCGGCGGGAGGCGGAGCAGATGTCGGACTTTCTGCTGGGCCTCTTCGAGGTCTCGAATCCGGAAACCGCCCTGGGCAGCACCATCACCGCCCGGGAGCTGCTCGATCAAGGGGCCCTGCGCATTCGGGACGAGCTCGCCGACCAGCCCCTCAGCCAATTCCGCATGATGCTCACCATGGGCCGCGTCTATCGTCAGCTGGGACTCTATGCCGACGCCCTGCCCCTGTTGGAAGACGCCCTGACCACCGGTCGCCGTGCCCTCGGCGACGATCACCTGGAGGTGGCCACCTGCCATGAGAGCTTGGCCAACCTCTACCATGACCTGGGCGAGTATGGGCAAGCGGAGCCCCTTTTCCTACGGGCCCTGGAAATCCGTCAACAACACTTGGGGGACGACCACCCCTACGTCGCGGCCAGTCTCAACAACCTGGCCATTTTCTATCGCACCCAAGGCAACGATGCCCAAGCCGAGCCCCTCCTGCTGCGCGCCCTGGAGAGTCAACGGAAAAACTTCGGCCAAGCTCACCCCGACGTGGCCCGCAGCCTCAACAATCTGGGGGATCTCTACCGTTCCCTGGGCGATCTCGAACGGGCCGGTGACTATCTGCGTCAAGCCATCGAGGTGCAAGAACAGATCCTTGATCCGGACCACCCCAATTTGGCCGAAAGCCGCAACAACCTGGCCATCCTCAATCAGGAACAAGGCAAAGCCAGCCTGGCGGAACCCCTGTATTTGCAGACCTTGGCCGCCACGGAGAAGGTGCTCGGCGACGGTCATCCCAACCTCGCCACCATCCTCAACAACCTGGCGGAGCTTTACCGCTCTACCATGGACCTGGAGCGTGCCGAGCCCCTCTACCGCCGCGCCTTGACCATCCAAAAACAAGCCCTGGGGGCCAACCATCCCAGCCTGGCGATCACCCTCAGCAACCTGGCGCAATGGCATCTGGCCCGCAACGAAGTCGACGCCGCCTTGCTCCTCTACGAACAGATCATCGAGCTTCAGACCGCCACCCTCGGCCCCGAGCATCCCGAGTTGGCCATCACCTTGCGACAAAAGGCCAAAGCCCTGGCTCGGCGCGGCGATGACAGCGCTGCCGAAAAGCTCTTGCTACAAGCCTTGGCCATGGTCAGCCCCGGAGGGGATGGGGCAATGATCTCCGCCCACCCAAGGCACCGGGCGCTCATCGAAACCGCCTTGGGCGATCTCTACACCAGCCAACGGCGATGGGACGACGCCGCGCCGCTCTATGATCACGCCGCCAACCTGCTGCACAACGCCCTGCAAGAGCGGCCCAACAGCCGCACCACCCGCCGTCGGCTCGCCGCCGTCGAAGTCGGTCGTGGCAAGCTGCAACGAGCCCGCGGTGAGGTCGCAGAAGCCGAGGCCGCCTGGGGACGCGCCCAACAGCTCATGGCGTCGGTGGTGCAAGTCTCCGAGCTGGCCATCGACCACCATCAGATGGCCCTGGCGCTGCTCTACCGAGGTGAGCTCGAGGCTGCCCGTCCCTGGGTCGACGCCCTCCTGGCCAAAGGCTGGCAAGATCCCGAGTTTCTGGAGCTATGTCAGCGTTCGGGGTTCGTGATTCCACCCCGACAGGGGACTTGATCAAAGACCGGTAGTGTCCATGCATGAAAGCGATGCGGGAGCGGGCGCCCTGCGGCTCAGACAGCATTCCGTCGTGCTCGCTCGAAGGGGGGCCCGCCAAGGGGGGCCCGCCAAGGGGGGCCCGCCAAGGGCCTCCCGCTGGGACCGATTTCGGTAAATCTGGGCGGGAACAAGCTAAGGGCCGCCACCCCCGGCTAAACCTACTCCACCGCTCCGATCACCAACAGCTCACCCTCCACCCGGTACTCCAGCTGACTGCTGCCCAGCACCATGGTGGCCGCCTCGAAGGCATTCAAATCCTCCACATCACCGTGCATGATGATGGTGGAAGCCTCGGTCTCCAGAGCCGGCTCACGGAATTGCAGCGTCCATCCACCCTCACGGGCGAACCAATCGAGGAAGGTCTGCAAGACTTGCCCCTCCACTTGCGGTGCCGCGGCCGCTTCCAGAACCCAATCCCAGTGGGGACCGTGGAGCTCGATGGCACGGCGCTCGAAGGTACCGTCCTCCCCTAGGGCCAGCTCTTCACCCAACTCTGCCTGCTCGGATTCCTGCCCATGCTTGAGCACGATGCGTCCTTCCCGCACCCGGACTCGCAAGGTCTTCTTGTCGTCTTCACCTTGCAGCAGGCGGACCTCGAATTGGGTGCCGATCTCCCGCACCATGCCCAGGGTGGTGCGGACTTCGACGCCGGCGCCGCTGCGGCCGGCGGAGTCGAAATAGACGGCACCACGATCGAGCACGACGGTGGCCGAAGAGGTGACACGCACCCTGGAATCGGCGGCGAGACGCATGGAGCCACCATCGCTGAGCCTCAGGGCTGCCCTGGCCGTGGCGCCGGAAGTCTCGATGACGGCGCCGGCCGGTATGGCGGTATTCGCCGACCGGGCGACGAGTCGATCTTGAGCCCGCAGGCCACCCTCCGACAACATCGCCACCTGGCCACGGGACAACTCGAGGAAAGCCACCGGCTTACCGGTGATCGACAGCGGCTCCTCTTGGCGACGCAACATGAACAGCGTCACCACCGTCACCAGAATGACCGCCATCCAGACGAGCCCGGTCTTGCCGAAACGCCGTCGGGCTCCTTCCACCACCGGTGTCAGATCGACGGGGACACCGGCCGGCGTCAGGCTCTCTCGCGAGACGCGAGAACGCATACTCTTCCGCGTCTGGTCCATACGACTCTTGTCTCGCTCGTTGCTCATCGGGTCTCCTTCTGATCATCAAAACATTGGATTCTCGGCGCTCCGGATGCATGCTGCGCCACAGCTCAAAATTCCCAAGTAATTCCGAAGGACGGCAGAATGCCCCCCCAGATCTCCTCGACGGGCTGTAGCTTCAGGTCTCCCTCAGGGGTCACTTCGAAATCGAAATCGAACTCAAAACCCGCCAGGTTGCCCCGGTCGTAGACGTTTTGGACCTCTAGAAAGAAACCAAAAACGCCACGTCGGAGCTGCCATTGGCGACTGGCCCGCAGATCGAGCCGATGGTAGTCGGGCAGCCGCTCCCCATTGAGCGGGCCATAGACGGGAACGATCTCGAGCTCTCCGTCGTCACCTTCGACCGCCTCCTCACCGGCCCCCTCGTCGCCATCGTCTTCGTCCCCCATCCCGTCCTCGGGATCTTCCGCCACCAGACGACCGGTGACGCCGGTGATCGGCCAACCGGTGTGATAGCGCCAGGCGACATTGAGATTCCAGTGCTCCCCCAGCCTGTAGTTGATGTCGAAGTTGAGGGTGTGGGGTTGATCGATGCGCCGGGGCACGTTGCGACCGCCGATGCGGTCCGTGGTGCGGGCGTAGGCGTAGGTGACCCACCAATCCACTTTGGGGCCCACGGACCCCTTGAGCAGCGCCTCGACGCCGTAGGCTTCACTGCTCTCAGGCGCAAAACGCAGCCGATCTGCTTCGATCTCAGGGAATTCGCTGATCGGCTCGAAGAGGTTTTCGAACCGAGATCGTGGGTCCCTGACCCGCCGATGGTAGGCCTCGAGACGCAACAGCAAGGGTGATTTTCGTCGGCCGACGGAGAAGCTGTGCTCGAAACCCACCACCGATTGCGCCGTCCGCTCAGAACCGGCCAAGCGGGTCTCTCCGTCCGCCACCTGGAGCTCGTAGGCGCGCTGGCTTTGGTGGAAGAGCCCCCAGGCCAGGCGGAACGTGCTGGCCTTGCCAGGGGCGTAGACCAGGTTGAACCGTGGGCTGATATCGCTGTCATCGGTGAGGGTGTGGCGATCGAAGCGCAATCCCAGCTCCAGGGTCAAGGGATCCCGCAGGCGCCAGCGGTCGGTGGCATAAAGGCTGTAGCTTTCCCCCTGCAGAACCTCCTGAAACAGGGTGACCATCGGTCGAGGCTGATCACGAATATCCACCAGCGCATCGCCGAAGTCGTTGAAATTCCGATAGTCGTACTCCGTCCTCAGGAAACGACCGTCGAAGCCCCAAGTCCAGAAACTGCGCTCGGAAGCCTGATAGCTCCAGTCCTGCTTGAAACCCACCACGTCCAGGCGGCGCTCATCCCGAACATCGAAGGAACCGCCTTCGAATTCCGTCTCGTTGCCCCGTCGATCGCGCTCGACTCGGCCCAGGCTGAAGGTGCTGTCGACAAACAACTCCGATCCCATGAGGCCCTGATGACCGAGCCACAGGTAGGAATTCTTATAACCGGTGAGGAAGTTTTCGATGGTGTCCGGTTCGAAAAGTAGGGCATCGAGACGATCATCGGAGTGCAGCACGTGCATCGCCAGCCAATGGTCGTCACGCAATTGGAAGTCCACCCTGCCGAAGGCATCCCAGAACAAAGGTTTCTGCTTTTGACCGATAAAATCGAGGGTCAGATCGAGGGCCCCCCGACGCAGGGAGCCGAGCCAATGTCCACGCTCATCGGCAAAGCTGCCGGCCCCACCCACCTCGGCATTGAGGATGCTCAGCCCCAAGGTGGTGCGCTGATTCCGCGGCCGCTGGGTCGTCATCTCCAGGACGCCGCCCATACGATCGCCGTAGCGGGCCGAGAAACCGCCGGTGAGCAGATTCACCTCCTGCAGAGCGCGGGGCGGAATGATGCTCACCGAGCTGCTGAAATCCTTCAAGTGGTATGGCTCGTAGAGCTCGATGCGATCGAGCAGCACCAGCACTTCGTCGTCCCGCCCACCGCGCACATTGAACCGCGCCGAGGCCTCTTCACCGCTCACCCCGGGTAGCAATGTCAAAGCCCGGAAGATGTCATCTCCGAGATGAGGCAGGGCCAAGATTTCGCTCCGATCGAGGTCGAGGGCGGCCACCGGCTCGCTGCTCAGCAAAGAGACCCGGCTCGGCGTCACGACGATCTCGTCCACCGCCAGGAGGGTGGCTTGCAGCTCGAAGACCACCTCCGTCAGCCCGTGGGCCTCGACCCGCACCCCTTCGAGCCGCTCGACCACATAACCCGGTGAGTGGGCCTCCAGCACGTAGTCACCGGCTTCCATCGCTTCCATCCTGAAGCGGCCGGAAGCGTCGGAAACCACCCTTCGTGTGGCGGTTCCACGATCGACTTGAACCACCGAAACCTCCGTCAAGAGCCTGGCACTGCGGCGATCGCGCACCAGGCCACGGATTCCCGTCGGGCCCGCTTCGACGATCATCAGGCGCCCGCCGGGGCCGGCCTGCGATACCAATCCATGCTCCGACAGCAGCTCCTGCAAGATGGCGGTGGTTTCGCTGGCCCTCGGCTCTCGGCTGACCCGCATGTCGGGCCGTACCACCTTGCTGGTGAAGAAGATGCGCAGGCCGTCGGCTTGCAGGGTCGCCAGCGCTTCGGACAGGGGCTGCCCGACAAAACGGGGCGGCGCCTGGTCGGCCATTGCCGCCGTCGAGGTGGCGACAACAACCGCCAGCGTCCACAGGACGACAAGCCACTGACTAGGCGCTCTCTTGGCAAATTTGCCAGAGTAGGTCGAGCTCATGCCGGGCTCCTCAAGCTAAATTCCTTGAACCTCCATCAAGGCCAGCGATCCAGCCCTCGGAGGTCACTCCGTCGGTCATCAGTGTAGGGATGCCACCTGAGGATAACCTGAAGGCGTCGGTGGAAAATAGCTCGGTCGCCGTGCCGACGGGAAATTCAATCCCTGAGCTGTCGCATCGTGGCGGCGCAGTAGACACGGCTGAATTCCCGTCGCAGGGTCTGCTCGCGGTCCGGATCGAAGGTTCCGTAAACATCGACAAGATAGTCGAAACGGCTCTGGTAGAGGGCCCGGCGAAGGGCTTGGTGGGTGGGCCAGAAGGACTTGGGGTTGGAGATCGAATCCCACGGATGCTCGGCGCCGCGCTCGGTGGCGAACTCGTCGAACCAACGTCCAGGGTAGTCGACACCGCCCGAGGGCAAGACCTCCAAGGACGACAACTTGTCGCCCAAGCGGCAGGCGGCGACGGCGGCGTCATCCTCCGGGGCCACATGGGTGTCGACGAAGAGCAGGCCCGCGTCTTCGATCAGCGTCCGTAACCGACGCAGAAACATGAAGGGCTCGGAGAGGTGGTAGAGCAGGCCACAACACAACACGATGTCGAAGCGGCCGTGGGTCTCGGCATCGAGCCGACGCACGTCGAGATGTAGGAACTCTAGATTGGGCAAGGCGAAGTATCGTTGCAAGGCCTGGCATTTGTCGAAATTCGCCTGCCGCCCCTCCACTCCGACCACCTCGGCACCACGCCGCGCCATCTCGAGGGATAGTCCCCCTTCGAGACAGCCGAGATCCAGTAGACGCAAGCCGGCCAAGGAGCCTTGACGGCTGGCCATGAGGCGCAACGTCTCGGCGATGGTACGGGTTCGAGGCTCGTCGTCCATGCGGGTGTGGGGTCGTCCCGCGAAGGTCGTGCAGTCGGACGACAGCGCAATATTGTGGGACGTCCATTCCAAGCCTTGAAGGGCTTCGATTTGCCCCCGGTCGGGGTTGGCCAGGCGTTGCTGGTAGAGGCTTTCGATGGGGCTGGTGGCGAGCAAGGGGTCGTGCATGGGGCATGGCTCCGAGGTCGTCGGTCGATCTACGCTGTGAACACTGGAATAGGGTCGGGCGTCCATCCGTAGATACCGTGTAACGTCTTGTCATGTAACTTCGTGTCACCCTACCGCGTCCAAGGGGTTGTCTTCACCCCGACGACAAACATTCGATACCCAGGAGATCCCACATGGCCAAACAGCTTGCCGACTTGCACAACCGATTGATCGACTATCTACGTGAAGGTAAATTTGCCGAAGGCATCGAGGACTTCTATGCCGAGGATGTGGCCGCCCAAGAGACCGGCAAGCCCCCCGTCGTCGGCCGCCAGGCCTTGGCCGCCGCCGAGCGAGAATTCCTACAAAAGGTCACGGAATACCATGGCATCGAAGTCTTGGCCAGCGCCATCGACGACCAGGGCAACGGCAACGGTACGGTGCTCTACGAGGCGGTCATGCGCTGGCAACAGTCCGACAAGGGCGCCGTCACCGTCGAGCAAGTGGTGGTGGAGCGCTGGAAGGACGGTAAGGTCCAGAACATCCGCTTCTACGGCAACTTCGATCCCAGCTAGATACCTCGGCTCAGCCGTTTGGTTTCGGCCCAGGGAAGGCCGGTCGCAACCGACTCTCGAAGACTCGGCGACGGCCGGTTGTCGGATCGTCGAAGCTCAGTCGCTTGGCCACCAAGCCGAGGGGCTGAGCCAGGTCGTCCGCCGCCTCGGGCAAGAGCTGGGGATAGAGGCGATCGTGCACAATCGGCCAACCCAGGCTCGCCATGTGAAGCCGCAGCTGGTGGGTCTTGCCGCTCTCGGGACGCAGCTCGAAGCGGCCCCAGCCGTCCCGCCAGTCGTCGAGCGCGATGGCGGTGACGGCGTTGGCCTCGCCCGCTGCTTCCTGCATGCGAAAGAAAGGCGTCCCGGGGACGATACGGCTGGCCACCCGCCACCTCCGTGGTTGCGGCGGCGGATCCGGCACCGCCGCCACCGCTTCATAGAGCCGCTGCATGGTATTGCGGGCCAAGAGCCCGCCGTAGACGGAGCGTACCTCGGAGCTCCGGGAGAGCATGACGAGGCCCGAGGTCGCACGGTCCAGACGATGGATCGGCGACAAACCCTCGATGCCGAGCTGGGCTTCCAGGCGGTAGAGCAGGCAGCTCTTGACGAACCGTCCCCCCGGTGTCACCGGCATGAACGGAGGTTTATCGGCCACCACGAGGTGCTCGTCGCAGTGAACGATGACGATCTTCTCCGAGCCGACCGGCTCCTCCTCCACTTCACGAAAATAGGCCACCCGCTGATGGGCCACAAACGGCGCATCGACGGCCAATGCCCGGCCATCGGCCGTGGTCACCAATCCGTCCGCCATGCGCTGCTCCCAAACCGGCCGAGGAATTCTCGGAAAGCGCTCCCCCAACCAATCCAACAGGGTGGCAGGAGGATCTGTCAGGGGTGGTACGTGCACCCAGGAAGGGCGTGGGGCTCGGCTGTTGGCCAACCGCTCTACTCGCCTAGTAGATCAGCCAAGAACCTGCTGGCCGCTTCGTAGAATGGCGGCTCCCAATCATGGCCACCGTCGAAGACACAGCTTTCGACGGCGATGCCATGCCGCGCTAAGACTTCCATGTCCCGCTCCATCTTGTCTTCGCTGTACCAAGCATCTTGGGTGCCGCGTCCCAGCAGCACCGGCGGAAAAGCCGGCAGCTCACCGGCGCCGACCTCCGGTGGCACGTCCCCCGCCAGGGCGATGAGGCCGTGGCATGGGTGGCCGCAGCGGGCGGCGGCCCGGTAGGCCATGGCGACCCCTTGCGAGAAACCACTGAAAACCAGCCGACCATGTTGTGGGAGCTGCTGCTTCAAGCTGTCGATCACCGACGCCACGTAGCGGATGTTGTCGACGATGGCCTGCTCGCGGTCTTGGGCCGTCATCCAGCAAGCGACGACCTCCCCCTTGCGGGTGTAGAAGGGATGCAGGGCTTCGACGGCGCACAGCAGCCATCGCTCACTGCCGACAATGCCTTCCAGCTTGGTCAGGTGGTCGTCGGCCTTCTCGCCATAGCCGTGGAATCCAACCAGCATCGGCGGCTGCGGACCGCACTCGCTACCAAGGCGCACCAAATAACGTCCGTGCACCAGAGTTGCCTGGTGACGGATCTCCCGGCGCTCCAAGCCGCCGCGCTCGGCGGCCGATGGTGCCTGGCTCATCGGGGTTGTCCGTCCGTCGACAACCAATCTGCGTAGAGCTCGGGACGGCGATGTTGCAAAAAGAGCTGTCGCGCTGGCGAGTCGGCACATTGGCCGAGATCGATCTCCGCCAACACCAAGTCGTCTTCGAGCTTTTTGCCCCGCGTCACCACCCGTCCTCGGGGATCGACGACAAAAGATTCACCGCTGAAGGTCAGGGTGTCCTCGATGCCGGTGCGGTTGCACAGGGCAGCGAAGTAGCCGTTGTGAAACGCCATCACCCGGACCTCCGCTTCGTATAGCCCTTCCGGCCACTCGTCCAAGGTCCCGGCCTGGGGAATGACCACCAAGTCCGCCCCCGCCAGGGCCAAGGCCCGCATGTACTCGGGGAAGTGACGGTCGTAGCAAATGGAAACCCCGATGCGACCGGCGGCGGTGTCATAGACCGGCGCCCCTGTGTCGCCGGGGTGGTAGTAGTCCTGCTCGTAAAAACCTTCGTACTGGGTGATGTGCACCATGCGGGTGACTCCGAGCAGCTCACCGTCGGCGTCGAACACCGGCGAGCTGTCGAAACAACGCCCCTCGGCATCCACCTCATAGAGGTTGAAGACGGTGACCAGGCCATGCTCCTTTGCCTTGGCGGCAATTTGATCGCAGGTAGGCCCCGGGATGGGTTCCGCCAGCTCCTCCGGTGGACGGTCGCATTCTTGGCGGCGGCAGGCGGGAAAAAAACGATCGAGTGCTACTTCCGGAAAGACCACCAGATCGGCCCCGGCGGCTGCGGCCTGGTCCATCATCCGGAGCGCCCGTTGTAGATTCTCGGCCCGGTCTTCGCCGGAGCTCATTTGAGCCAGCGCAAGTTTCATGCTCTCTCCCTCAGCGCAGTATTTTTCTCAGCGTAGTGGCGCCGTCAACTGACGAACCCGTTCTTCGAGAACCGCCGCCAGCCGGGGGCTGGCCCCATGCTCGGCCACCAACTTGACCAGGGCGCTACCCACCACCACACCGTCGGCCACCTTGGCCACCGCCGCCACTTGCTCAGGGGTGTTGATGCCAAAACCCACCGCCAGGGGGTGATGCAGCTTACGACGCAGGCGGCGGGCCTGTTTCACCAGCTCCTTGGGCAGCGCCCCTTGATCGCCGGTGACACCGGTGCGCGACACGTAGTAGACAAAACCCGTCGAGCTCGCTTGCACTTTGGCGATGCGATCGCGGGTGCTGGTGGGGGCCAACAGGAAGATGGTGTCCAGGTTGTGCTGGCGCATGGCTTGGATGAACTCGCCTGCCTCGTCCGGCGGCAGATCGACGCAAAGGACGCCGTCGACCCCCGACGAGGCTGCCTGCTCGGCGAAGTTCTCGACACCGCGCACATGGATCGGGTTGTAGTAGGTGAAGAGCACCACCGGCACGCCCAATCGATCCCGCTGCCGGGCGACCAAGCGCAAGATGCCCGACAGGCTAGTACCGGCCTCCAAGGCGCGCACCGAGGCGCTCTGGATGACCGGCCCATCGGCGATTGGATCGCTGAACGGCACACCCAACTCGATGATGTCTGCCCCGCCCATGACCAAGGCTTGGAGCAGCGAGCCGGTGGTCTGCAAGTTGGGATCTCCGGCGGACAGGAAGGGGATGAACGCCGCCCGCTTGTCGCGGCGGCACTCGGCGAAAACTTCACTGATGGCACTCACGCTGACATCTCCTCGGGGACTGCAACTCCATGGCGTGGCAGGGCCACTCCATGGCTGGGTAAAGGCGCTGACACGAGCCGCAGCAAGGGCTGGGACTGGAAGGGACGGGACCCACCAACAGAAGAGGCATCCGGCATCATCGCTGACCGCCCCTCGGCGTTCCCCACTTGTGCACCGCCGGGTGAACGGAGACCCCGGCGATCTCGGGATCCACGGCATCGTCTTGATGCTCTGCCAAATACTCGAGCACCGACTCCACATCCTTGTCACCGCGGCCGGAAAGGTTGATCAAGACGATATCCCGCTTCGGCAGATGGGGCACGATCTTGGCGGCATGGGCGATGGCATGGGCGCTCTCCAGCGCCGGCAGCAGCCCCTCCGTTTCCGACAGCAGCTGAAAACCGGCAATGGCCTCGGCGTCGCTGACGTGGGTGTATTCGACCCGTCCCAGATCTCGCAACAGGACATGCTCCGGGCCGACGGCCGGGTAATCGAGACCGGCGGACACCGAGTGGGTGGCGGCGATCTGCCCCTCCCTATCCTGCAGGACCATCGTCCGGGTACCGTGCAGCACCCCCAGGCTTCCGCCATCGAAACGGGCCGCATGCTCACCCAAGGTTTCGCCGCGTCCCCCGCCTTCGACACCGATCAGCCGCACTTTGCGGTCCTCGATGAATGCGGTGAACAGGCCGATAGCATTGCTGCCACCGCCGACGCAAGCCATGGCCACATCGGGCGAGTAGGTTCCCGCCTGTTTCTTCAGCTGGCGACGCGCCTCGTCGCCGATGACGCGATGAAAGTCCCGCACCATGCGCGGGTAGGGGTCCGGTCCCAGCACCGAACCCAAAATGTAATGGGTATTGCGAACGTTGGTGACCCAGTCCCGCAGGGATTCGTTGATCGCATCCTTGAGGGTACGGCTGCCGGACTCGACGGGCACCACCTCGGCGCCGAGGAGGCGCATGCGGTCGACATTGAGCCGTTGGCGGCGGCAGTCCTCCGCCCCCATATACACCGTGCAGCTCAACCCCATGAGGGCCGAGGCGGTGGCGGTGGCGACGCCGTGCTGCCCGGCTCCGGTTTCGGCGATCACCCGCTCTTTTCCCATGGTCTTGGCCAACAGGGCCTGGCCGAGGGCATTATTGAGCTTGTGGGCGCCGGTATGGAGCAAATCCTCACGCTTTAGGTAGACGCGGGCACCCCCCAGCTTTTCCGTCAGCCGCGAGGCAAAATAGAGCGGCGTCGGGCGCCCGGCGTAGTGGGCCAAGATGTCCCGCAGCTCATTGCGAAAGGTACGTTTGCGACTCCAGCGATTGTAGGCAGCACTGAGCTCCGCCAAAGGAGCCATCAAGGTCTCGGGGACAAAACGCCCGCCGTAGGGGCCAAAGTAGCCCTGCGCATCGGGTCGTAGTAATGCTCTAGCCATGTTGTATCTCCTCGAAGAGCTGCCGTAGCAGCTGCGGATCTTTGTGTCCGGGGGTACGTTCGACTCCGGAGCAGAGATCTATCCCCCAAGGCCCTGCGGCCTCGATCGCCTGCCGCGCATTGCCGGGCCCCAGGCCCCCGGCAATGAATAGGCGCCTGTCCATTGTTGCATCGCCGGCCCGTCGCAGCGAAGCGAAATCCCAGGATTCTCCGCTGCCACCATAGAGTTGGGGATGCCGTGAGTCCACCAACCAACCCCAAACATTCTCCCATCCCAACAGCTCTTCGCGGTCGAGCTCGTCTTGGACGCGAAAGGCTTTCAGGGCGCAGTCGGCGTAGGGGGCAACCTGTTCGATGGTTTCGTCACCGTGGAATTGCAGTAAATCGAGGCCGACGGTCTGCCGTGCCGCCCGCAGCGTCTCGTCATCGGCATTGACGAAGACCCCCACCAACGGCAAGGTCGGCCGCTCTCGGCGCACCGCCTCGGCGATCTCCAGGGCCTTGGTCAAGGATACATAGCGGGGGCTGGGGGGATAGAAGTTGAGCCCCAAATAGTCGGCTCCGAGATCCACCGCCAACAAGGCGTCGTCTACCGTCGTGACGCCACAGACTTTGACCCGCGGCCGCGATGAGGCGATGGCGTCTCCGTCCCCCGAAGCTGCTGACTGGGTCATCGTCTTACATCCATGGCGAGACAAAGCGAGACCTCGAGGCATGGCGAAACATCGAGGCGATGATTGTCTTGCGCCGCCCTCAACCGCCGCACAGCTCGTTCAGCTTGGCGGCGGGGTCATCGGCGGTGACCAAGGCTTCGCCGATCAAGTAGGCGTCGTAACCGGCGCTGCGCAGCATGCCCAAGTCGGAGGCCGAGTGGATACCGCTCTCGGCGACCTTGAGGGCTCCGGTGGGCAAGCTGTGCAACAGGGCCAAGGAGGTCGAGAGCTCGACCTCGAAGGTGCGCAGGTTGCGATTGTTGACCCCCACGAGCTCCCAGATCTCGTTGCCGAGCTTGCCGATGTCGGACAGGTCATGGGTTTCGATGAGCGGCACCAGACCGTGCTGTCGAGCCAAGCGGGCGTATTGCAGGAGCTCTTCCGGGCTGTAGAGACAAGCCATCAGCAGGATGGCGCTGGCCCCGGCCCGTTTTGCCCAATGGAGCTGAAGGGGATCGACGATGAAGTCCTTGGCGATGGCCGGTAGACCGGACGCCTCATGACAAACCGCCAGCAGCTCATAGCTGCCATGAAAGAAATCCGGCTCCACCACCACCGATAGGGCGGCGGCACCGTGCTCCTTGTACAGGCGGGCCAGCTTCAGGGGCTCCATGCGGTCCGCCAGGGTGCCCAGGCTGGGGGAGCCCATCTTGATCTCGGCGATCACGGCGCTGCCCCGCTTGTCGTTGAGGGCCCCGAGAAACGGGTTGTTGCCCGCCGACTGGATGTTGGCGCTGCGGGATGGCTCGGTGTAGGTCTGCTTGGCGCGAGCCTCAGCGAGGCGCTGGCGTCGCTTGTCGACGATTTTCTTCAGGATATCGCTCACTGCTTGTCTCCTCTGGGCAAGAATAACCGAACACCCCGTGAGGGTCTATCAGTCTCTGGCAAAAGTCGAGCCGCGCTGTAAGCAGCCCTATTCCGCCAGCTCAGCGTTGCAAAATCTGGTTCCCCTGCCCCGACGGGGC
The DNA here is from genome assembly GCA_029263315.1 of Acidobacteriota bacterium. Lineage (GTDB taxonomy): Bacteria > Acidobacteriota > Thermoanaerobaculia > Multivoradales > J023 > JAJCXR01. Next base: position 176,353 of record JAJCXR010000040.1, read on the forward strand.
CGAGTTGTTTTCCGGGGTGCTGGTTTCGTCATGCCAGAAGCCCTGGGCCTCCAGCTGGCGGCTGAAACTGCCGGGCAGGACCCAAAGATGCTGTTGATACCCGAGAGAGATGCGCGGCATCCGTTCACTGCCCAACAAACGGGCCCCCTCATGCCGTTCGGAGAGCTCGAGATCATGACTCAATACCAAATCCCCCGGCGGGGCTTTGTGCAGACGACGTCTGAAGACGGAGAATCGGTACTCCGGCAAGAAATACGACAGGTTGTAGTAATGGAAGTGGTAGACCTTACCCAGCGGCTCGACCAAGATGACGCGGCGGGGCGGATCGAGCTGGCGCACCAGATTGGCCAAGGAGTGTTGCTGTGCCGTAGCAGCGGCCCGGGGGCGCCAAGACCCTTCGAGGGTCACCGCCGTCGAGAGCAGAAAGAAAGTGCCCAGCGCCACCATGCCAAGACGCCAACGCCAACGGAACAACAGGACAAACAGCCCCATCAGCCCCAGCAGAACCGCCGTCGGACGTAGGATGCCAACCCCCAAGGGCACATTGAAAATCGGCAAGCCGGAGGCATTGAAACTGTAGGCGACCCCCATCTGCAGCGTCCACGCCCGGTCGATCACCCCCGCCGCCAGGACCGTCACCCCGGCCGCCGCCACGACGGCAACCCCACGCCAGCCGACCGCCAGCGACTCCTGCGATCGCCTCGCCAGAGTCCGCACGGCCAGCAAGGCGACCAGCAAGACCGGCAGTAGAACCCCTTCGCTGTAGCGTCCATACACCATGTGGGTGAGCTGGGCTTCGGGACGCTGCGCCAAGAAGATGACCGACACCATCAAAACACTGCCGACCGATCCGATCAAGAACCACCAAAACATCTTGGGCCCGCGGCTGGAGGTGGCATGCTTCGGGAGATGCCATGCCTCCAGGCAGCGCAAGCCTAGGCCGAGCAATAAACAACCGCCGGTGGCCAGCATCAAGTACCAGAGGTGCCCGGCGGCCGTGTGCACCAGGGCATCGGGCATGCCCGCCGCCTGGCTGAAGTACTCACTGCTCCGGGCTCCGGTGTGCCACCGGGAACCCGGCACCTCAACGAAGTGCAACAGGGCAAAAACGAGACCACCGATCGATAGCGAGGCAAGCCAACCCCAACCCTTGATGGGGGCTCGTAGCTGCGACCAGCCGACCAGCAAGCACACGGCAATGGCGCAGGCAAGGATGCCGAGGGCCCTTTCGTGCACGTAATAGAGAAACACCGTCAGCGCCGAGAAGCTTGCCCAATCCCACCAGCGTTGCGTCTCCAAAGCCCGGTGGAGCAACAACGTCGAACCGACAAAGGCGGGAATAAATGCGTTCTCGCTCATCGCCGTCGTAGCGTAGAGCAGGACGGCGGGATAACAGGACAGGACACCCGCCAACAGCCCATGATCCAAGGGCGCCAGATCCGGCGCCAGACGCCTGGCCAGCAGAAAGAGCATCGGATAGAGCGCCGTCGTCAGCAGGGCATTGATCACCTGCACCCAGGCAAACCCCCCTAGCGGGCTGGCGTCGATCCAAAAGGCAGGCAGGAGGAGCAGGGAGTACCCGATCTTGTAAGGATCGCGGCCGGTGGGGTCCACCAAGCCTTGCCCCGTCGCCAGGTATCGGGCATTGCCCAGATAGACCAGCTCGTCCCCCTTCTGTGGCACCTCGACGGTCCCGGCCAAGGCCCAATGTAGCCCAAAAAGCACGGCGCACGGCAACACCCACTGACCCACCAATCGCACCAGGGACGAGGTGGGTCTTGGACGGCGGTGTCCGGGATCGGTCAAGGGTAACCTCCTAAAACCGGGCAAGGGGCGGGTTGGCGGAAAACATGGCGAGACCTGGCGCCGGACGAGTCCATTAGTCTATGTTAGTTTCCCTCACCTTCACGAAGAGGTCCACCTAGATCATGCCCTGCACCCAGCCCCAGCCACAAAACCCATCGCCCGCCCGTCCCTTGCCGTCCACCGGCCGCCGTTCCGGCAGTCGGTGGACGGGGCTGCTGGCCATGGTCGCCTTGGCGAGCTTGTTGGCATGCCAGACGCCACCTCAGCCGCCGATAGCCTTGGAATCCGGACCCTTGGCCCGATTTCTCGTCGAGCCGCCGAGCCACCTGCTCGACTTCGACGGGCTCTATCGCCTGCAAGAGACCCGGCAATGGTCCTTTCGCCGTCAGGGTTCCCTAGAGCAATGGACCCTCGAGCCCCTCGACGCAGCGACCGGAGAGCCGTCTTGGAACAGCGATCACTTGGGCCTCGAAGCACCCAAGGGGCTACGTTTGAGGCGCCAAGTCGACCTCGAAGCCATCGCTGTGCACCAGATCGAGGTGGTCCTCGACCCTGAAATGGGCCCGGCCACCCTGCGGCTGCTGTGGCGACGCAGCGACGAAGATGCCTTGGCCGAGCTGCGCCAGATCAGCGCCGCGCCGCCGCCGCCGCGGCAGGACGGCGAGCAACGCTACGTCTTCCAGGTGGCCCGCTGGCCCAGCTGGCACGGCCAGATCACGGAGCTCGCCATCGACGTCAGGCCCAAAAAAGGCAAGGCACCGCGCCTATGGCGCTTGGCCCTCTTCGATCGCCAGCTGGATCGCCAAGCCCTGGCTCAGGTGGCCGGGCGGGGATTGCACATCGAGCTCGACCATCAAGTTCGGGAGGGTTATCTGGCCCCCCCCGGCAGCTCCATCGTGCGGCGTCTCGACATCGGCGACGGCGATCGCTTGCGCTTTGCCTACGGCACCGAGGCCAGCGTGCGCTCCGAGGTCACCTTCAAGGTGATCGCTGACCACGCCAACGGAAATCCCCAGAGCGACGCCCCTTCGGAGAGCGGTGCGGCGACCGTCCTCTGGCAAGATCAAGTGGGCCTCTCGGGCAAACCGTGGGGGCTCTGGCACGAGGCCGTCGTCGAGCTCGGCCCTGGGGCCGGTAGGGGGCAAAACCTGCGCCTCGAAACCTCCGTCGACGGCCCCTTCGACATCGGCGATGGCTTCCCCGTCTGGGCTCATCCCGAAGTGCTGCGCCCCAGCCCCACGACAGAGCCACGTCGCGCCAATCTGCTGCTCATCTCCCTCGACACGGTACGGGCCGACCGCCTCTCCCTCTACGGCCACCCGCGTCCCACATCTCCCCATCTCGACGCCTGGGCGGGCTCCAAGGCGGTGGTCTTCGAGCAGGCGGTGGCCGGTGCCCCGTGGACGCTGCCCTCCCACATGACCATGCTCAGCGGGCTCGACGCCCTGCATCACGGCATCAACCACGACGTCGGCCGCTCCCTGGAGCCGGCGCAGCGAGGATTTGACCTGCTGGCCGAGATCCTGCGCCGCCAAGGCTACGCCACCGCCGCCACCACCGGCGGCGCCTATCTGCATCCCAAATACGGCTTCCATCAGGGTTTCAACAGCTACCGCTACTGGCATGATCGGGCCCGCGACGACCAGGAGATCAGCGACGGCGTCGATCGCGCCCTCGACTTCCTCGCCACCCCGCGCTCCCGCCCCTTCTTTTATTTTCTCCACACCTATGCCGCCCACGATCCCTACGAGGCCAGGCAGCCCTATTTCGACCAATTGACGCCGCAGCTTGAGGCGCTGGAAGGGGAGATCGCCCTCCACTCGCCGCCCAATCGTCCACAGAACGCCTTCCGGCAGCAGATCTACTTCGAGCTGCGGCAAAAGGATGGCAAACGACGGCTGGAGCTGGCGGATCGAGACCTGCTCCAGGCCTTCTACGACAGCGGCCTGGCCCGCCTCGATGCCGAGCTGCAACGGCTTTTCACCGGCCTCGAAGAGCTCGCTTTGGACGACGACACGGTGGTCGTCATCACCTCGGATCACGGCGAGAATTTGCTCGACGGTGCGGGGCGGGTCGGCCACCTCGATCTCTACGACAGCAACCTGCTGGTGCCCTTGGTCATCGCCTGGCCGGACGGTCGGGGCGCCGGCAGCCGGGTGCCGCAGCAAGTGCGATCGTCGGACATTCTACCGACAGTGCTCGAAAGCCTCGGCCTGGAAGTGCCGTCCGCTGTCGATGGCGTGTCGTTGTTGCCTTGGGTCGGAGCCAGCTCGGCGCAAAACATGGCAGCCGGAGCCCCCGCCGACACCCCGCCGACCGACGCCTGGGCCTACTGCGGCTCGGCCAATCGAGGATTGGCCCTACGCCGCGACGATCACAAGCTGATCGCCGGCAATAACGCCTGGCATCCGGCCCTCTTGGCCGAAACCCTGAACGGCATATCAACGGGGGCGGAGGGCCTCCGCCAAGTCATCGTCGCCGAGCGTTTCGAAGCCTATACGCTGGCCACCGACCCCCGGGAGCGCATCGACCTGTGGACCGCCGCCGAGGCGCCCGACAAAACCGCCTTGGATTTGCAACAACGGCTGCTGGACTATTGGCGAGAGCAAGCCCGTGGCCTGCGCTTGACGGTGCATCATCCTGGCCCTGGCGAGCTGGTGGGCCACATCGAAGGTCCCATGGTACGGCCGGTGGGCACCAAATCCATCGACCTGGCCTGCCAGTGCCTGACCTGGGATGCCATGGGCAAAGCACAGTTTCGAGTGCCCCCCGGGCAGTCCTTCACCCTGCAATTCGAAAAGGTCTTCGCGCCGCAGCTGAAGATTCGCGGTTATTGGCAGGACGGCGCCCGACGCCACAAGATCAACCACACCTTCGATGCCGATGCGCTGCCCCGGGGTGGACTCCTACGCTGGGACGCCGACGGTCGATGGCGAGTGGAAGAAGACACTGAACCGTCAGGCCTCGACGACGATCTGCCCTACGTGCGCATGTTTTGGCGCGGACCACGGCGCCAGGCCGGGGCGTCCCCGTCCCTCTCCGATCCCGAGCTACGGCGCCAGCTGGAGGCGCTGGGCTATCTCTAGGTCTCGCTCAAGGGGGCTTCTCAGTCACCGACCGCCGGTCGATCGAACCACAGGACCATCGCCTCCTGCAGCAAGATCTCACGGACCGCTTGGCGATAGGCCTCGAACTGGCGGGCCGAGAGGAAGATCGCTCCGCTGTGGAAGCTGAGCCTTAGATCGACGACGCCCTCCTGATGACGCACCCGGCGGCTCAAGCGACCGCTGCCAACGGCTTGATCCATATCGGCCGGCAGCTGTCGCGGCACCATGCCGTCCGGCAGGTGAATCAGATAGTGCCACTCCACCAGCTGCGGCCGAGCAAAGAAATAGTCGCCGCGCCGACTCCCCCGGGGGGTGACCAGCAACTCGGCGGGCAGGGACGTGACCAAGTCACGGGGCTCGAGGGCGACGGCCGCTTCATCGCCGACGGTGAATGCCCGCTCGGCGCCGAGGATTTCCAGGCGTAGGCGGTAGGGCACCACCAGATCGTCCGGGGCGGTGTCTTGGACAGTTCCCAGGTGGGGGGCATGGTACGCGCTATGGGCATAGCTCAGGTAAGCCTGGCGACGTTGCTCCGCGTCGAGGCCATCCAACAGCCGGCGCTGGGCCCGAGCAGCAAAACCCGTCAGGCCGTTGGTCTCGACGATGCGCGCCGGCCCTTCGTCCGCCAAGTGCACCTCGACGGTGGTCACGGTGTGATTGTCCTCCGCCTGGGTCCAAGGCAAGCGCAACAGCTGTTGCGTCTCCGGGGCCAGCACCAAGGCCCGACGGCCGGTGAGGTGGGCATCGATCTTGCCGGCCCGGGTCCACGGGTCGCTGACGTCGATCCACACCGGCTCGGCGGCGGGCACATACACCAGAGGCCGATCGAAGAGCTGCTCACCGGGCAGCTCCAAGTCGATATCTTGCCGCGGTCCACCGGCCACCAAAGCGACATAGGCGGGGATCGACTCGGTCCGCAGCCAGGCCACCAAGACCAGGGCGGCCTCGAGACCGCTGGCCGTCCCCGTGGCCAAGATCTTGCGCGGCGCCCGCGGACTGCTGACGGCCAGGGCCAGCGGCCCTTCCTCCACCTCGAGTCGGCGATGCAAATCGGTCAGCAGCTCGCCGATACGGCCGACATCGCTGTCGAGGCGCCGCGGGGCGCTGCCCACCAAACCTTCGGCCTCGGCCAACCATGGCGAGAGCACAGCCGCAGCCGCTTGCGCCACCTCGCCCCAACTCTCACCGTTGCCATAGGCCACCGTCGGAAAGCGTGGATCTTGGGGCAACAGGCCGGGCTCCGGGAGCACCGCGGCAGCAAAAGGTCCGTACTCGTAGAACCGTTCCTGCCACTCCGCCGTCGATCGCTGCTGCGCCTTCAAGCCCCCCAACAAACTCTCTTTGAAGTGCCATTGGGAACCTTGCGGCGTCAGCAGGCGCAACCGCCCCTCCACCAGCGGCACCGGCAGCGTCAAGGCCAGACGGCCATGGCGAGCCGCCAAGGACGGCGCCCGATGCTCGTCGATCCACAGCTCCTCCTCCACCAAGGAGCCGACCCCCACCTCGGGCAACCGAAGGCGCAAGATCCGTTGCTCGGCCGGTGGGATGGCCGACGACCGCGAAACCACCGTCTGATGCTCCACGGCACCCTCCTCCAACCAATGCTCAGTCCCGGCGGCGGTGATCACCCGGGCCCGCAGCCGAGGCAGCGACTCAAACCACGGCGACCAGGGCACCTCCGACTGTCCCCAGGCCTCCAACGCCGCAGCGTCGTCGAGGCGGTAGATCCAGTGACGATAGCGCTGGGCCTTGCCCGTGGCGTCGAAACGCAGGCTCTCGTCACGCCACAGCACCACCACCGGCGCCCCTTGATCGCCCAACGCCTTCGGCAAGGGGCGGTCGGCTGCCTTACGCAGCTCCTCAGGGGAGGCTTGGAAAGCGCCCCGATGCCATGGCGCGTTGTCGTCGGCCAGGGCCGGCAAGGCCAGGGAGATCTGGCCGAGGAGGCAGATCAAGATGCACAGAACGAGCCCGCCAACACGCTCTCTCTTTCCGCTCCCCACGGATCAGCTCGACAGCGCTTGGTGAATGGCGCTGAACAGGCGCTGGCTGACCTTCTGCCAACTCTCCGCCGTATAGCGATCGGCGGGGGCGCTGAGCCGCACGACGCCGTTGCCGTTGCTCTGATTGCTCACTTTGATGCGCAGATCGGACCACACCAGGGCCCAGTGGTCGGTGGTCTCGATCTGCGGATCGTAGGCGATCTTCAGGCCTTGCAAGGCTTCGAGAACGGCGTAGAGCAGCCGATTGTCGCTGCGATCGTAGGGTATTCCGAAGGCGGTGGCCGAGGTATGGGCGCCGACCGGAGGGCTATAGCTGTCGGTATTGATCAACTGGACGTAGGCGGGATCATCGAGGGAAAGGAAGCGATCGTCGGAGCGGGCCCGCAGGCGCAGGCGCTCGTTGAGCACGATGGCGCGCTGCAAATGCGCCACCGCCGGCGTCGCCAGACCCGCCAAGGCATAATTGCTGGCCACCAGGTAGTAGGCGTCGGCGGAGTCCCGCTGTTGCTGTAGATAGCTTTCGAAGTGGCCTGAAGCTTCGCCTTGGCGCCCCAGCATGAGCAGCACCGCCCCGAGATTCAAGTCATTGTCCGAGGCCGACGGATCGAGCTTCTGGGCTCGCAGCAAGGCCTGGTAGGCGGTCTCGAAACGTCGCTGCGCGATCTCGATGCCGGCCAGATTGAGCCAGGCCTGGCGCAGGCTTGGATCCACTTCTGTTGCCCGTTTCAGGTCGTCGACGGCGCCCTGCACGTCGGCCAGCATGATCAGGCTGGTGCTGCGCAGCAGCAGGGCCTTGGCGTTGGGTTTGCCCTTGGCCAACATGCCATCGAGGATCTCCCTGGCCTGCTCCGCCTGCCCCGCTTCCAAGAGCGCTTCGGCACGGGCCAGGTGTTCGGCTTGCTTTCCTTTGCCGTCGGCGGCCATCAGCCCGGCGCACGCACCGAAGCACAGGAGCCAGACAATCCACAGACAACGCCAGCGCCGCGGCCTTTGAAACTCGTCACACGCCATATTTCCTGAACCTCTCCCGGGACGACCCTTGCGGTTGTCCCCATGATGGATCTTCGAGTGGGCCCCCACCGCTGGCGGAGGCCGAGACACCGTCCAATATAGCAGGAGCCACCCTTCTCTTCGACGAAGGTTTCGCCGCCCGGGCCGAGCCGCTACAATCCTCCGGTGAGCCATTCAACCCAAACTCCCCCGCCCACCTCGCCGGCCCCCCGGGACATCGCCGGCGCCCTGGCCAAGAGGGTCATCGGCCAGCGCGAAGCCATTCAAGAAATCTCTATCTCCCTGTCCAAGAAGCTGGCGGGGTTGTCGGTGGGCAATCTGCTGATGATCGGCTCATCCGGTACCGGCAAAACCACCCTGATGCGAGCCGTGGAGCTCTACCTCGAAGAAACCGAAGGTTTGGCCATGCGTTCGACGGTGGTGCGTATGCACGCCAACGTGCTGGGGGAAGAGGCGGAACGCGGTCGCCCCGGTGAGGCGGTGCTGCACCGGCTGCTGGAAAGGGCGCGTGAGCAGCTGGGCCCCGAGACCCCCGTCGAGGAGCTCTTGGAGCGGGCCCGACACGGCATCGTCTTCGTCGACGAGGTGGACAAAATCCGTTCGCAGGTGGGTGGCAAACCCAACACCCTGGGCATCAAAGCGCAGGAAGCGCTGCTCACCGTGATGGAGAACGAAGCCATCCCGCTGGTGCTGCCGACCTGGGCCGGTAGCCGGATGCTGACCGTCGATTCGAGCCCCCTGTTGTTTGTTTGCGGCGGCGCCTTCGAGGGGCTCTACGACTCGGTCTACGATCGGGTCACGGTGGGCCGCGATCGTGGCTCCCTACAACCGGTGACGACGGTGGAAGACGGCCAAGTGGTGGAGCATCTGTTGTTCAACCTACGGGAGTGGCTGCGCAACGAAGATCTCTTCGACTATGGCATGAGCCCGCAGTTCTTGGCCCGCTTCGACTCCGTGGTGCTGCTCAGCGACCTCACCGTCGAGGAGCTGATGCACATCTTCGTCAAGATTCCCGACTCCGGATATTTTCAGGCCAAGTCTTACTTCGAGAGTCGCGGTTTCCGTCTCGCCCTGAGCAAACAGGCCGTGCACCGTATCGCCCAAGCCGCATCAACCCAGAAACGCCTCGGGGCCCGTGCCCTCAAGGAAGTTTTCCGTCGGGTCATCCGGGACTACGAATTCGATCCCGGAGCCGCCGCCCAGGACGGCATCGTGCGCATTGATGTTCCGCAGGTGGAGGCGGCTTTGAAAAAGGGTTGAGGCTAGCGGCCGCTTCGACCTCAGCGCTTCGACGTCAGTGCTTCGACGTCAGCGATTCCCATCGCGCAAGTGGCGCGACGCCTTGAGCTCCGCCATCCGACGCCGACGGCGCAATCGCTCGCGAATCGAGGGCCAGCCCACCACGACGTTGAAGAGCACCAGAATACTCAGATAGAGGATACCGGTGACCGGGTCCGGATCCTTCAAGAGACGCGGCGCAAAGTAGGTATGGGTCACCGTGACGGGAAGAACGCCAAGGGCGGTGGTGGCCAAAAAACGTGCCGTGCCAACGCCTGCCAAGGCGGCACCATAGCTGACAAAAGCAAAGGGAATGGGCAAAAATCGAGTCTGCACCAAGGGCCAGAAACCCTGCCTCTCGATGAGCATCTCGGCACGTTTCAGTTTTGGCCCCGCCAACTGCACGACAAAATCCCGGCCCAGCAGGCGGGCCACCCAAAAACCCACCATGGCCCCCACCAACAGGCCGGTGACGTTGTAGATCGAGCCCCAGAATGGCCCGAAGACAAAACCTCCGGCCACCAGCAGAGGACTGACTGGAATGAAGCCCAAGGGTGTGATGACGACGTAGGCGGCCATCAGGGCCAACGGCGTCCACCATAGGGAGCGCACGTCCTCGAGCAGGCCGATCATCTGCTCTTCGTTGAAGTAGTCCCCCAAAGGAGTCCACAGAATCAACGCCGCTCCCCCCGCCAGCATGGCGACGAGAAGCGACAGCCGCAGCCACACCTTGAAAGGTATTTGGGCCAGTCGGTCCCAAAGACCCCTAGCGATAGACACGATCGTCTTCCGGGGTTGGCTGTTCGATGGGGGCCACGATCGGCGGCTGGAAGCAGCTTAGGATGGGTCGCCCAACAGCAGGAACTGCCGCATCTGCTGAGTCAGGACCTTCTGCGCCTCGGGATCCATGAAATTGAGCTTCAGCTCGTTGATGGTCATGACCTCGGCCTTGAGCCACTCTTCCCAACAGGCGGCGCAGATGTTGTTGCGGATCTCTTCCCCCAGGGCTCCACCGTAGGGAATATCGTGATGTGGTGCGGCGGTCTGGCCGCAGCGTGCACAATCGACCGTTGATTTACTCATGCTGAAATTTGCCTCCAGGGCTTCACGGATTCAGCGCTCAGGGAAGCTTCTGCTGCTCACTGAGCACTTGGCGAAAATAGTCGAGGGTTTTCCCGAGGCCCTCGTCGAGGGGAACCCGGGGCTCCCAGCCGAGATGTTTCTTGGCCTGGGTGATGTCCGGCTGCCGGGTCTTGGGGTCGTCCACCGGCAACGGTTTGTAGATGATCTCGCTCTGACTGTCGGTGAGCTTCAGAAGGTGCTTGGCGAATTGCAAGATGGTCATCTCGTGGGGATTGCCGATGTTGGTGGGCTCCGCACGGTCGCTCATCAGCAGACGGTAGATGCCTTCGATCAGATCGTCGACGTAGCAAAAGGAACGGGTCTGGGAGCCGTCGCCAAAGACTGTCAGCGACTCATGGGTCAACACCTGCTGCGAGAAGGCGGGCACCACTCGGCCGTCGTTGGGCCGCATGCGAGGCCCGTAGGTATTGAAAATGCGTACGATGCGCGTTTCCAGGCCATGATAGCGGTGGTAGGCCATGACCATGGCCTCGGCGAAGCGTTTGGCTTCGTCGTAGACACCCCGCGGCCCCACCGGATTGACGTTGCCCCAGTAGGTTTCCGGTTGCGGATGGATCAACGGATCGCCATAGACCTCGGAGGTGGAGGCCAGCAGGAAGCGCGCCTTCTTGACCTTGGTGAGGCCCAAGGCGTTGTGCGTCCCCAGGGAACCCACTTTGAGGGTTTGGATAGGGAGCTCTAAGTAGTCGATGGGGCTGGCCGGTGAGGCAAAATGTAGCACGTAGTCGACATCCTCCTCCACTTCGAAGGGGATGGTGACGTCGTGCTCGATGAAGCGAAAATCCTCCCGCTCCATCAAATGCTCGATGTTGCGCCGGGCCCCGGTCAGGAAGTTGTCGATACAAATCACCCGATGGCCTTCGGCCAACAATCGCTCACAGAGGTGAGATCCCAAAAAGCCTGCCCCACCGGTCACCAGTGCTGTTGTCATTCTGCGTCTCCCGACCCATCCGTCAGTCGGTCGGCCGTGGTGGCGAATTGCTCGCCGACCTCCGGTCGCCCGATCGAAATATAGCGGAAGCCCTCTTCGACCATGCGAGAGGGCTCGTAGAGGTTGCGTAGATCCACGACCAGGGGCTGCGCCAGGAGACCCTTGAGCCGCTTCCATTCCAGGGCTCGAAACTCGTTCCATTCGGTGGCGATCACCAGCACATCCGCTCCGTCCGCTACGTCGTACGGATCGCGGCAATAGGTGAGCTGTGGATACTCCTTACGGCTTTCCTGCATGGCCTCCGGATCATAGGCCCGGATGATGGCGCCGTCGGCCAACAGACCGTCCACCACCGCCAGGGCCGGCGACTCCCGGATGTCGTCGGTGTCCGGTTTGAACGATAGACCCAGCAGGCCCACGGTGCACCCTTGGGTGGCTCCCCCCAGGGCTTGGCGGATTTTTTCCGGCATGCGCGCCTTGGTGGCATCGTTGGCGGCCAAGACGGCGTCGATGATGCGGAATTTGAGGCCCTTCTGCCGCGCGATCTGCGACACCGCCCGCGTGTCTTTGGGAAAGCAGGAGCCGCCAAAACCGGGCCCCGGATTCAAGAACAGGGGCCCGATACGACTGTCGAGCCCCATGCCCCGGGCGACCACTTTGACGTCCGCCCCCCAAGATTCGCAGAGGGCGGCGATTTCGTTGATGAAGGAAATCTTGGTGGCCAAGAAGCCGTTGGAGGCGTATTTGATCAGCTCGGCGCTCTCGACATCGGTGACCACAAAGGGCACATCACGATTCTTCAAGGGCTCGTAGATCTTCATCATCATCTCGATGGCCCGGGGGTCCTTGCTGCCGATGACCACCCGGTCGGGGTGACGAAAATCCTCGATCGCCGAACCCTCGCGCAAGAACTCCGGATTGGAGACCACGGCGAACTCGAATTTGCCGCCGGACTGCTCACGCACCAGCTCTTCCACTTGCTGGCCGGTGCCGGTGGGGACGGTGCTCTTGGTGACGATGACCTTGTAGCCGTTGATGTGCTGACCGATGGAACGGGCCACGTCATGGATGTATTTCAGGTCAGCAGAGCCATCGGGACGGGGCGGCGTTCCGACGGCGATGAAGATCGCCTGTGCCTCTTTGATGGCCGGCTCCAAATGGGTGGTGAAGCGCAGCCTTTCGTCGGCCATGTTGCGCAGCACCAAGGCCGCCAGACCCGGCTCGAAAATGGGAATTTTGCCATTGCGCAAGGCCTCGACCTTGGCGTGATCGATGTCGACTCCGGTCACATCCATGCCGAAGTCCGCCAGACAGGCTCCGGTCACCAAACCGACGTAACCACTACCCACCACACAAATCTTCATCGTCTGTCTTTCCTCATCTCAACCTTACCGGTCGCTTTATCCCGAGGTCGGCGGCCGCCCGCCTGATGATGTGCTCGACATCTTTAGAGTCAACATCGTGAGAGTCAACATCGTGAGAATCAACATCGTGAGACGTAACAAGTTGAGCTTCGATTTGTTGCGCCGAGGCCGAGATACGCTGTGAACGACGCCAGTTGGCGCACACGCTACCTGAGAAACTCTGCCTGAGAAGATGCACCGCGCCCTTGGGGTTCATTCCCGGGAGGCCTGCCTATCTTTGTACCAGGCGACAAAACGTCGCAAGCCCTGACGGATATCCACCTGGGGCGCATAGCCGAGCAAGCGCTGTGCCTTGCTGACGTCCGCATAGGTGATCGGCACATCTCCGGGCTGTTCGGGAAGATACTCGATCACCGGTTCGACAGCAAGCTCGGCCGCCAGCCAGGTGACGAGGTCGCCCAAACGCGTGGTTTCGGCGCCGCCGAGGTTGAAAATCTCGAAACCCGGGGCCAGGTCCAAGGCCGCCACCACCCCGGCGACGATGTCGTCGATGTAGGTGTAGTCGCGCTGACTATCCCCCTTGCCGAAGAGCGGGATGGGCTCGCCGCGGGCCAGCAAGTCGGTGAATTTGTGAATCGCCATCTCCGGCCGTTGTGAAGGTCCGTAGACGGTGAAGAAACGCAGACACGCGGTTTTCAGCCCATAGAGATGATGGTAGTTGAAACACATCAGCTCGCCGCTGCGTTTGGTGGTGGCATAGGGGGAAATCGGCAGGTCGATCGGATCGTCTTCGCTGAATGGCACCTTGCGGTTGATGCCATAAACCGACGAGGAGGAGCCGAAGATGAACACCTCAGGGCCATGACGGCGAGCCGCTTCGAGCAAATTCAAGGTCCCGATGCAGTTGACCTCTTCGTAGAGAATGGGCTGCTGCAGACTCGGACGCACCCCGGCCCGCGCCGCCAGGTGGACAACACCGGTCAAGGGCCCCAAGGGGCCACCGCTAGGCGCTCCGAAGATCTCCTCCACCAACTCGGCATGGCGAATATCCCCCTCCACCAACCGGTAGTCGTCGCGGTCGAGAAAAGGCGCCACATTGTGCCGCTTACGCTGCGGATCGTAGTAGTCGTTGAAGTCGTCGAGGACCGTGATGCGGTCACCACGGCTCAGTAGCCGTTGCGTCAGGTGGGAGCCGATGAAACCGGCTCCACCCGTTATCAGGATATGGCTCGCCATGTGTTTGGAATCGTCCCTTGATCGAATCGTTCGCAGCTCTCACAACCCCCGGTGTCTCAGCTTCCGGATTCCCTGCTGAAGCCGCCCGGGAGAGTTGCCCTCCAGAGGTAGCAGCACTTGGGCTGCACACCATGGGGAAGGTGTCATAGATCTTTTTCTTTGTACACCTCTCCAGCGGGTCGAACCTGTGCCAGTTATCAACTTTACCCGGTTACCGACCCGCCGTCGAGCCCGACTTGCCATCCTTCATCTCGGTATCCAGGGTCTCAGCTTCCAGCCCCTCAGCGCCAGCGTCGGGAGGCCAACCAGGCGATGGCATGCAGGGCAGCCAACATCGCCTCGGCCAAGGCCATCCAGAGCAGCCCGACGCCGCCGCTGGGCTGCCAGGCGGCAAGGCCCAAGATCACGGCACCGCCGGCCCGGGCGAGAATCGCCGCCACGACGTTGCCGGTGTAGGCCACGGGGTCATAGGCCGCCAGCAGGTAGACCCAGGCCAAGACGGCCAGCAGCAGGGCCAATAAATGAAGGTAGATGTCCCCACCGGCCGGAAGTTGTTGCAGCGGCAAGGCAAGCCATTGGCTCAACAGGGTGGGTTGCAGCCAAAGGACGAGGGCCAACAAGAGATCGCAGCCGGCACCGAGCACCAGGCTCAACTTGAGCAGGCGTAGAAAGTTGTTGTGGGAACGCAGACGGAGCGGCGATAGGGCGGGCTCGAGCATGGGATCTCCGAGAAATTAGACCGTCCTAGTGTATCCAGTTCCGGCCCCGAGGGTGATGTAGACTAGCGCACCCGTTACCGGCGGCTGAGAGCAACGATGTCCCGGTAGCGCATCACCTTGCATCATTCGCCCCACCGGGGTGTTGGAGAGATTTTGATGGCCCTCGACAAATATTTTGAGCCCCGCGACCACGAAACCGACATCTACCGCCGATGGGAAGAATCCGGCGCCTTTCGCGCCGAGGTCCAGCGCTCTGAGGATGCGGAGCCACGGCCGGCATTCACCATCTCCTTGCCACCGCCCAACGCCACCGGCACCCTGCATACCGGCCATGCGGTGATGATCGCCCTCGAAGACTTGATGATCCGCTGGCGGCGCATGAGCGGCGACGAGGCCCTGTGGCTACCGGGCACCGACCACGCCGCCATCGCCACCGAAAGCGTCGTCATCCGCCGTCTGCAAGAGGAGGGCATGGCCGACCCCCGCGGCACCCTGGGACGCCAGGAGCTGGTGCGCCGTATCGCCGAGTTCGTCGACAGCTCCCGGCACCGCATCCGCGAGCAAATGCGCGCCTTGGGGGCGAGCTGCGATTGGAGCCGCGAGCGCTACACCATGGATCCGCAGCTCAACCGCTGCGTCAACGCGGTGTTCGCCCGCATGTTTCGCGATGGCTTGATCTACCGCGGCCCCCGCATCATCAACTGGGATCCCCATCTGCAAACCACCGTCTCCGACGACGAAATCTACCACCAGGATCGTCCCGGTAAGTTCTACACCCTGCGCTACGGCCCCTTCCTGGTGGGCACCTCTCGGCCGGAGACCAAGCTCGGCGATACGGCGGTGGCGGTGCACCCCGAAGACAGCCGTTACCAGCAGTACGTCGGGCAAACCTTCGAGGTGCCTTGGCCAAAGGGTCCGACCATTCGGGTGCGGGTGGTGGCCGACGACAGCGTCGACCCGGCAACGGGTAGCGGCGTTTTGGGTGTCACCCCGGCCCACAGCCATGTCGACTTCGACATCGCCCAACGCCATGACTTGCCCTTGGTGCAAGTCATCGGTGAGGACGGCTGTATGACCGAAGCCGCCGGTCCCCACTACGCAGGCATGACCGTAGAGGCCTGCCGTCAGGCTTTTGTCGCCGAGCTGGAGGCCGCGGATCTGCTCGAAAAAGTGGAGGACTACACCCAGTCGATGTCCCTCTGCTACCGCTCCAAGAAACCCATCGAGCCGTTGCCCAAGGATCAGTGGTTCATTGACGTCAACAAGCCCGCCGTGACCTGGAAGGGGCGCCAGCTGAGCCTCAAGCAAGTATTGCGGGATGTGGTGCAGAGCGGCGATATCCGACTGCTGCCGGAGTACCAAGAGAAGACCTACTTCCACTGGATCGACAACCTGCGTGACTGGTGTATCTCGCGCCAGATCTGGTGGGGCCACCGCATCCCGGTGTGGTACCGCGGCTCGGAGGACATGTACGTCGGCCACCGTCCCCCCGAGGGCGACGGCTGGCAGCAGGACAAAGACACCTTGGATACCTGGTTCTCCTCCGCCCTGTGGACCTGGAGCACCTTGGTGGACCCGGAGCTGGCCGCCAACCCGGAGCTGGACCTGCAACAGCTGCTCGCGCAGAGCCCTGATTTCCAGCGCTTTCACCCCACCAGCGTCATGGAGACGGGCTACGACATCCTCTTCTTCTGGGTGGCGCGGATGATCCTGATGACCACCTACGCCACCGGCGAGGTGCCGTTCCGCACCGTCTATCTGCACGGCCTGATCCTCGACAAGGACGGCGACAAGATGTCGAAGTCGAAGCCGGAAACCTGCGTCGATCCCCTCGACACGGTGGAGGAGTACGGCGCTGACATCATGCGCCTCGCCTTGCTCATCGGCAATGCCCCCGGCAAGGACCTAAAGCTGGGCAGGGAACGCCTGGTGGGCGGCAAACGGCTGCTCAACAAGATCTGGAACGCTTCGAAGCTGGTGCAGATGAGCATCGAGCGCATCGTCGGCGACCGGGACCGCAGCACCCTAAGCCTCGAAGGTGTCGAGCATCCGGTCAATCGCTGGATGCTCGAGCGTAGCCGTTCCTTGGTGCGCCGCGTCGACGACCGCTTGGAGAGCTACTATTTCGGCGATGCTGCCGAGTTGGTGCGTCAATCTTTTTGGGGCGAATTCTGTGACTTCTACTTGGAAGCCATCAAAGTCGAGCCCCTGAACAGCCTCGAAGAGACCGCCGCCGTGTTGCACGACAGCATCGTCACCTACTTGAAGCTGTTCCACCCCTTCCTGCCTTTCATCACCGAGGTGCTGTGGGGCGAGTTGGTGGCCGACGGTATGCTGATTCAGGCCCCATGGCCGAACGCCAGCGACCGCCCAAGCGACGAAGACGTGGCCGCCGGCATCGATACCGTCATGCGTCTGGTCACCGCCGTGCGTTCCATCCGCACCGAGCAAGGGCTCGATCCGGGGGCCAAGATCGATGTCGCGGTCCAGGTCAAAGAGCATGCCGCAGCCCTAGAAGCGAGTCAGGCCATCATCGCTCGGCTGGTGCGGGCCGACAGCCTCACCCTGGAGTCCGACTCCGTGGCCAGCGACGACGCCAGCGTCGCCGTCGACGCCGCATTCGAGGCAGCGGTACGCCTTGGCGCGGCGGACCGAGCCGCCGAGCGTCAACGCTTCGAGAAGCAGCTCGAGGAGGCGCGGCAGCATCTCGCCGGTCTCGACCGCAAGTTGGCCAACGAAAACTTCGTCACCCGCGCCAAGCCGGAGGCGGTGACCAAAGTCCGGCAACAGGCGGAGACGCAGCGTGCGACGGTGCAAGCCCTCGAGGAGCAGCTGGCCAAAACGGGCTAGCTGGTTCCCGTCCGAGAATACGGTGCGGGGCGGGAGCCCTTGGACGCTCGCTGATTCGGATGCTGGGACGTTGAGTCGATGGCGTTCTCTGGGCGCGGGGGACGCCGGTTTCGGAATCTTGCTGGCGCAGTCCGCCTTGGTCGCCCTCTGCGCCGTCCTGCTCACCCTAGCCATGGTGCGCAACGACGGCACCTTCTCCTATTCCCTCGATGACCCCTACATCCACCTAGCCTTCAGTGAGCAACTGGCGGCCGGGCATTTTGGCCTCCATGCGGAGACCTACGCCGCCCCATCGTCGTCCATTCTGTGGCCCTGGCTGTTGGTACCGGCGGCCGAGACCCCTTGGCACGGCCTGGTGCCCTTGCTGCTCAACGGCCTCGCCCTACTGTGGATTCTCAGCCTGCTGCGCCAGCTCCTACGGCGTTCAGGATTGATCAGCCAAGAGCACCCCACTGCCTGGCTGGCAGCGGGCCTGTTGCTGCTCGTCAGTTGTGTCTCGAACTTGCCCTTCCTGCTATCGACGGGCCTCGAGCACTGCTTACAGGTGGCCTTCGCCTTGGCCCTGCTGCGGGGTTTGCTCGATTTGGAAGACACGGCATCGCTGGCTCCGGCGAAAACACTGCTACTGCTCTTCGCCATCGTCGTCGGCCCCTTGGTACGTTATGAGTCCCTGTCCCTGAGCGTGGCGGCGATCCTTTTCCTGCTGTGGCGACGACGGATCGTCTTGGCCGGTTTCGCCGTTCTCTTGACGGCGCTTCCCCTGCTGGGGTTCTCCTGCTTTCTGCTCGAGCTCGGTCTGCCTCCCCTACCGAGCTCGGTGTTGGTCAAGTCTGGTCTAGCGGGGGCCGTCGACGGTTCCGCGTCTTGGGCCTCGACCGCCGACCTCTTGCTACTCGGCAATCTTCGACACTTGCCTGAGATCGCCGGGGCTCGTCAACTGGCCACCCTGCTCGGTGTTCTCTGGGCCACCGCCCTGTGGCGACGCAAACAACAGTCGGCGGCCTTGCCCCTCTGTCTCGGTCTCGGTGCCTTGGCGCACTTGCTCGTCGGCCGTTTCGCCGCCACGGAACGCTACGAGACCTATCTGCTGACGGTGCTGGCCATGCTGCTCATCCACCGACTGGGCCCGTCGCTGCGACGGTTGAGCGAGCAACATTCCGCCCCTGGCGTGCTCATCGGCCTAGCCTTGATCGTCATCCCGTGGCAAGCCAAGTCGCTGCAACTGCTCATCGATACTCCGCAGGCCTGTCACAACATTTACCAACAGCAATACCAGATGCACCGCTTTGTCACCGAGTACTACCGCGCCCCGGTGGCGGTCAACGACCTGGGATGGGTGAGCTACCGCAATCCCCATGTCGTCCTCGACCTGTGGGGCGTGGGCGACGAAGCAACACGGCGGGCCCGCATGCAGAATGATTCCTCCTGGCCAGAGCTGTATGTGAAGCAACACGATGTCGGCGTCGCCATGATCTACGATCGATGGTTTCGCGACCGTGTCCCCATCGCCTGGCGACCGGTGGCCTACCTGCGCCTGGTGGGCCGCAACATCACCCCAGGCGACTCCATGGTCACCTTCTACGCCACCCGCGACGACAGCTATCACGAAGCCCTGCGGGCCGTCCGCCGACTGCGGGCCACCCTGCCCCCCGACACCCACATGCGCTTGGCGAGGCGCTGACCCCGCGCCCCTGGGCGGGCGAACCCACCCTGCGGGGTGAAGACAGCCGGCACTCAGGATGTGAAAGTGGACAGAGTCCATTCCAGAGGTCGCCCGGCGCAAGGCCAAGATCCGGCATCGGGCCTTGCGTTGCAGTCAACTACGGCGATCCCACACCACGGAGAAGGAGAGCCCGTCATGGGGAATCACATCGGCCTGCGCCTCGCCTTGATGTCGTCCAGTCTTTTGATCGCCTTCACCGCCGGCACCGCGACGGCGGAGCCCGAGACCTTCGATGTTGTCGCCGGCCGTTCGACCTTCCGCACCTACTGCACCAGCTGCCATGGTCCCGAGGCCAAAGGCGATGGCCCCTTGGCGGAATACCTCGACCCCAAACCCGCCAACCTTCGGCAAATCGCCCAACGGGAAGGGGGCGACTTCCCCGCCGAGACAATGCATCAAGTCGTCGACGGCCGAAAAAAAGTCCGCGGTCACGGCAGTAAGGACATGCCGGTTTGGGGCGACGCCTTCCTAAAAACCGACTCCACTCCGGACGAGGCCTCGGCCCAGAAACGTATTTCTCAGCTGGTCACCTTCTTGGCCAGCATCCAAGAAGAGTGAGCTGAGCGAGACGCCAGAGCCGGTGCCAGGCACCTACGGGACTGTAGAGCCGGTGCCAGGCACCTGCGGGGCTGCGGGACAGATGTCAGAGGCGGTGCCACGTCAGAGACGGTGCCCGTCAGAGACGGTGCCAGGCACCCGCGGGACTGTAGCTCGGTTTCCCTTACCGGTTAATCCAACGCCAGGACACCAGTCCTGGCGCTTCGCGCCATGCCTGGCGCACAACAAAGAAAGGGGCCCCCGCAGGAGCCCCTTTCTACAATCCAAACCTAATCAGTCGATTTTACCGACAGGTCTTGCTGCCTCGGCGACCGCGGCACTTGTTGGAGCAGCAGTCACTGTTGGAAGAGCAGCTCTGGCCGTTCGCGGTGCAGCTCGGGCCACCGGGGCCACCGGGGACGCCGACGGCATCCCAAGCTTCGTGGACCGCGGCGAGCTCCGTCGCACCGTAGAGGGCGGTTGCACCGGCGGCGGTGCAATTACGGGCCGCCTCGAAGTTCGAGTTGGAGGTCAGGCAGCTGGTATTGGCGTAATAGAAGATATCCGCAGCCTTGGCGAAACCGATGCTCGGCACGCTGTTGGAGGTGGTGCCACGCGGGTGGGTGCCACCATCGACCAAGAGCTGGAAGGCCAGGTTGGCGATACCGGAATTCCAGTGCACACCACCGTTGTCTTGGGAACCGGTGTAACGGGTGGGGTAGTAGTCGTAGTCGCCGTTGTCTTGGGGATCGGCCATGTTGCGGATACCACCATCGTTGGGCGTGTTGGGGGTGTAGATGTCCTCACCGACATGCCAGATGTCGGCGCCGGTGGCACCCTCTTGACGATCGACCATGGCGCCGAAGATGTCGGATAGGGCCTCGTTGAGGGCACCGGACTCGTTGGAGTACACCAAGTTGGACTCGCTCGAGGTCACACCGTGGGTGAGCTCATGGGCCACCACATCGGCGTCCTCGGAAAGCGGCTTGAAGGTGGTGCCGTCGCCGTCACCGTAGGTCATTTGGGTGCCGTCCCAGAAGGCATTGTTGTAGTTGCTGCTGTAGTGCACCCGAGATTTCATGGTCAGACCATTGTCGTTGATGGAATCGCGACCGTGGTTGTTGAAGTAGTAATCGTAGGTGGCGATGGCAAAGTTGTGGGCCGCATCGATGGCGCTGTCGCCGGTGTTGATGGTATTGCTGGAGCTGCTGACCAAGTTGCTGCAAGCGGCGTTGCTGGTGCCGTTGTTGCAGTTGTAGGTCTCAAGGGAGCGGGCGTAGTGGAACTGCGGATGGCGGGCCACCACACGGCCGGTCATGGCATCGGCGAAGACGATGTCACGCTGTGGACCGTCGTTGTTCACATAGTCGACAACGGCGGAGTAAGCGAGGTAGGCGTCGTCATCGGCGATCACATAGGTGAGCTCAGGGGCGGTCAAGACTTCGTGCTGGCCGAGGTTGGCACGTTCCAGGGCCTTACCGAGGGCGCCTTCGCCGGTCAAGGCCGGGGCCAAGGGCAAGTCGCTGCCGTGGGTGAAGGAGCCATTGACGGCGAAGACCTTGCCCATCGGGCCAACATGCATGTACATGTCGCCGCCCACCACTTTCAGACCATTGAACATTTGCTGAAACCGCAAGTGGCTGTCGCCCACGCGGTCGGTGTGAAGCTTCACCATCACCATGTTCTCGTCGCCTTCGCCATCGAGCTTGGAAACCAGGATGTCTTGGAGAACATTCGAAGCGGCGGAGCTGGTGAGCGCCTTGGCATTGAGGTCGATCGAGCCCAAGTCGCCGGAGACGAACTTGGATTCGGCAGCGCCGACGAGGGTCGGCACAAGCAACAGGGCGAGCGCGGTGGTCGAGATGCGTTTCAACATGGAGGATCCTTCCTAGGTACTCTGTTGCCGAAGCAACAGAAGTCTGGGTGTGTGGGGCGGCCCCAAAGTTTTCGACTATGTACCTATTGGGAGTCTGCGGACCCTGAAAAATATAGTGCTCGCTGAAGGAAAAACGATCTGGCCCAGATGAAACGCCGTAAGCGCTTTGATATCAATTCTTAGGGAAATTTCCCGAGGCGAATTTTTTTCAAGGAATTTCCATAGCGCTATGGAAAATGGATCAACTCTTGGCCGTGCGAGCTCTTGACCGTGCGAGCTCCAGAGCCGTGCGAGCTCCAGAGCCTGGCACGGCCTCACTGCGGCCCAAAGGGACCGGGCCGCCCCTTCGAGCCACTTTGAAGTTTCCGGCAATGCTCAGGGTCGCGCCCGATAGCGCTCATACTGCCGCTGGTGTTTGTTGTCCGTCGTCACCTGTTGGCCTTTGATGACCATGTGCATCACTTGGGTCGTGACCTCCAAAGGGTCGCCATCGGTGACCATCAGATTGGCGATCTTGCCGGGCTCGATGGTGCCCAGCCGATCTCCCAAGCCCAGCATCTCAGCCGGATTGCGGGTCAAGGCGTCGAGGGCGGCCTCGGCCGGCAATCCATAGGAGATGCCGGCGGCGACCTCAAAAGGTAGCGTCCTGGCGATGTGCGGGCCACCGGGGCCAAAACCGCCGCCAGCGCTGGACCCGAAGGCGATCTTGACCCCCGCCCGGTGGAGCTCCCCCGGCAGGCTGTAAGGCTGATCGTAGGGGTCGTCTTCTTCTTTGGGCAAACTCTGTACCAACCCCAGGATGACCGGAATCTGCTTTTCCGCCAATAGCTCCTTGACCTTCCAGGCGTCCTGCCCACCGGCCAGGATCATGCGCAGACCCTGCTCTTCGGCGAAGGCTATCGCCGCTTCGATGTCCCGTTTGGCACTGGCCCGAATGATCACCGGCAGCTTGCCGTCGAGGATCTGGCTCATCGCCTCGAGGCGCAGATCCCGCTCCACACGCTGGGAACCCGCCTGCCGCCCTTTGGCATAGTGGCGGGCGGCGTCCATCCACTCCCGCAACTCCGCCTGCGCCTCTTCAGCCGTCTTCTTGGCCTCATTGAACGGTGTTTCACGTACCGTGAAGGTGGCAAAGTCGAAGCTGCGGGTCTGGATGGCGGGCCACTCGATGACCATCGCCACCGACGGCTCGACGGCCATCTCCTCCACCGTCCAACCGGCTAGGTGGAGCACCGCCGCTTGACCGGCAAGGATGCCGTCGTCGGCGGTGGACGGGGCGGTCAAGGCTTGGCTGATGCCGTTGGCCCGGGTGACGGGAATCACTTCGCTGGCCGGGTGCACCGCCGTGATGGCCTTGAGATGGGGGTTGAAACGCCCCATCTCGGAGGTATCGACGGTGGCCTTTACGGCGCTGATCTCCACCAGACCGAGCTGGCTGAAGGCGTCGAAGAACCCCGGATAGACATGCAATCCAGACACCTCCAGGCGCTGCACATCGCTGCCGATCTCGAGATCGGAGCCGACCGCCTGGATGATGCCATCGACGATCAGCACCGAGGCGACGCTGGGCTCCGCCACCAGGCTGTGGACGGTGGCGCCTTCAAGCACCAAGCCCTCGGCCATTGCCATTGGCGCCAGCAGAAGCCCGACGACCAAGGCGGCTAGCGATAGAGTCGCCATGGCGGTCCGGGAACGGCGCCCCGGGGGGCCGTCGATCCGTTGATCCACAGGGCGGTGGAGCTTTGTCTGACAACCCTTCATCGCAAGTCCTCCTGGCAGCTGTAGTCCATATGCTTCCACGTGCCTCCCGACGAGGGTTCGGAGCCCGCGGCCGGCTCGCCGGTTTGCTCCGCGGCCTCCCCGTCTTTCGGTTTCTTGGGTTCTAGCTTGTCGCGCAACGCCTCCAAGGTGCTTTGCCGTTGCCGATCGGCCTGGCGGTCGAAATACAAGTCGCCGTCGACAAACGTCTTCTGCACCACCGAGCGGACGGAGAGCGGGGGCCCATCGTAGAGCACCAAATCGGCGTCCTTGCCCACCTCGATGGAGCCCACACGCCCATCGATCTGCAACTGTTTGGCGGGGTTGAGGGTCACCAAGGCCAGGGCCTCAAGCTCGTCGAGACCACCCCACTTCATCATCTTGGCAGCCTCCAGGTTGAGATGGCGCATTTCCTCGGCACTATCGGAGTTGATCGACACCAAAACCCCACGCTCGTGCATCAATGCCGCGTTGTAGGGAATAGCTTCATAGGCCTCCGCCTTATAGCCCCACCAATCGGAAAAGGTGGAGGCACCGGCACCGTGGGCGGCGATTTCATCCGCCACGCGATAACCTTCGAGCACGTGCTGCAAGGTGGCGATCCGGAACCCCAGCTCTTCCGCCAAGCGCAACAACTGAAGGATCTCGTCGGCGCGGTAGCTATGGGCGTGCACCAACCGCTCGCCGTCGAGGATCTCCACCAAGGGCTCCAGTCGACGGTCGCGACGCGGCGGGATCGGATTTTTTTTCGCTTTCTTGGCGGCGTCGTAGTCCTGCCAAGCCTGCCGGTAGGCGGCGGCCTCGGTGAAAGCTTGACGGATGACGTCCATGACCCCCATGCGGGTCGCCGGATAACGTTGCGGGAATCCGGCCGGCATGCGCGAGCGTTTGGGGTTCTCGCCCAAAGCAAATTTGATGCCCGGCGGTGCCCCGACGAAGAACATACCGTCGGCGTCCTGTCCCCAGCGCAGCTTGAGCACCGCGTTGCCGCCACCGATGGGGTTGGAGCTACCGTGCAGGACGTTGATGGTCGTCACCCCGCCGGCCAGGGCCCGGTAGATGGCGATGTCGTCGGGATCGATGACCTCGGCGACGGTAACCATGGAGGATACCGCCACCGTCCCTTCATTGCCGCCCCCTTCGATGGTGATGTGGGAATGGGCATCGATGATGCCAGGAATCAGAGAGCCGCCAGCCGCGTCGATCGTCGGCAGCCCGTCCGGCAGCGACAGGCTCTCCCCCACCGCCTCGATCTTGCCGTCGGCGACGATCACCGTGCCGTTCTCGATGATGCCGGCCGGAGTGTCCCCATCGAGGGTATAAACGCGGGCGTTGAAGATGGCGAAACGATCCATCTTCTCGACGGGCCCTTGCAACTGTCGCAGGGCCTGTCGCAGCTCCTCCACCGAGACTTCGACCTCCGCCGCCCCGTCCTCCTCGGTCGCCGCCGCTTGGGCGGTTCGCTCACCCTTGAAATCCATCACCATGGGCCCGGCGCTGACCGTGCCTTCGAGCCTCTCCCCCGCCAGCAGCAGGGAGTAGGAAACCTGCACCTCTCGGGAGCCCATGCTGCGCGTCGTCTCGAAGGTCAGCCGGTCTCCGCTGAGGCGCCCCTTGTCGAGGGTGCTGGGCTCGCCCTCCTCCGACTTGAGCTCGCCGCTGACTTTGCCGTCCTCGCCCATGGTGAGGACGGCCTCGATGTCGCGATTGCCACGGGGAGTTTCGAGGATCATCGCCCACGTGCCGGAGACATCGCCGGCCGGCGGTTCCACGTCTTTGTCCTCTTGCCGTTCTAGGAAGAGCGCGCCGTCCACCCAGACGGCACGGATCTCCACGTCCTCGACCCAGGGCTCGGCCGTGGCCAAGACGAGATGCGCCGCTTTGCCGGTCTCGATGCTGCCCAGGCGATCATCGATGCCGTAAATGCGAGCCGCCCCCAAGGTCAGAGCCCCTAAGGCATCCTGGGGCGCCAAACCGGCCTCGATGGCCTTGCGCACCCCTTCGAAAACCTCTGACGGGCTGTTCAACCCCTGACTGGCAAAAGCGAAAGGGATACCGGCGGCCTGTAGTCGGCTCGGCGTCGTCGGCGCCAACCGATAGTGCACCAAGGTGCGCAGCGGCGTGGCGGCGTCGGGGTCGCGGTCCTTTTCGGCTTCGGGCCAGTCGAGGCTCACCAGAACGGGGGTTCCGGCCGCCTTCAGCGCTTCGATTCGGTCATAGGCCCCTTGCCCCCCGTAAATCATGGCCCGCAGATCATGCTGACGGGCCAACTCGAGGACACGATCGATCTCCCGCCCAAAATTGCCCGGCAACAGAAAAGGCATCTGCCCTTCGAGGGCGTGGGCGATGGGCTCCAAGCTTCGGTCGTAGGCCGGCCGTTGACGACCGTTGGGGGAGGCCTCGTAGAGGGCCCGGGCGGTGATCCCATGGCGAGCATCGAGCAAGACCTGTTTGACGTAGGAGATAGCACCCATCAGCGAGCCCGGAAACGTACGAAAGCCGCCCTTGGCTTCGAAACCGACGCCCATGGCCACATCCGCCGCCACCACGAGGTCCGATCCGTCGCCGTCGCCCAGTGCGAGGATCGCCGCTTGACCGCTGAAGAAACCCTCCCGCGGCACGCTGGCGGCGGCGGTGAATCCCGCCTGACGCCAGGACTCGAAGCGTCCGCTGTCGGTCACCTGGTCGACGGCCCGCAGCCACGGCGTGGTACCGGGCCGGGCTTCCGGACCTTGCGGTTGGGCGGCGGCCGGCGGTCCACCGGGGCCGGGCCCCGAAGTGTCGTCGTCTTCCGTCGCCGCCGGCATGCCCAAGTGCCCCATGCCATCGATGAGACCGGGGTAGAGGGTCAAGCCGCTGCCGTCGATCACCCGCGCATCCGCCGGAATCTCCAGGTCGGGCCCCACCGCCTCGATCAGCCCATCGGCGATCAGCACCGTGGCGAGCTCCAGAACGTCGCCGTTGCCGATCACCACACGTACATCGCTGACCGCATAGTAGGGCGGTGATGGCGGGCGCTCGGCCGCCAAGGGTAGACAAATGAGGAAGAGCATAGCGGCCAGCAAGGCCGTCACCGAGGAGGGCGCCGACCGGCGAGCCAGCTCCTCTGGGATCGTCGTGCCCGGACCTGTCCGAGCACTTCGTCTACACTGCTCCTGCCTGGGGATTACCTCGCGCATCAGGGCTCCTTTCGCACATGGGAAATGACCGCCGCATCCTCTCACAGGTTGCACCCCTTGACGATGCACAACATGACGCCGCTCGAAGGGGTACAGGGTTCCTCGCCTACCGGACCGCCGTCGTCGCCGATTGCCGATCCCGAGCGTCCGCGGTAAGCTCGCGGCTGTTCGCTACTTTTTCCCCTCGAACACCTTCTCTTCGTCGATATATATCCCCGGTAGGAGATCCCCTTGAGCTCTGAAGGTTCCACCAAGCCCCTGCGTAAAGAGTTGGGGCTTCTCGATGTCTACGCCATCTCCACCGGAGCCACGCTGAGCGCCGGTTTCTTCTTGCTGCCCGGGATCGCGGCACAAACCGCCGGTCCAGGCATCGTGCTAGCTTATTTGCTGGCCGCCCTGCCGATGATTCCAGCCATGTTCAGTGTCGTCGAGCTGGCCACCGCCATGCCACGGGCCGGTGGGGTCTACTACTTCCTGGATCGCAGCCTGGGGCCGATGGTCGGCATGATCGGCGGCCTTGGAACCTGGCTGGCGCTGATCTTGAAAGTCGCCTTCGCCCTGGTGGGCATGGGGGCCTACCTCGGTATCTTCCTGGGCAAGCTGCCGATCACTCCGGTGGCCATCAGCCTGGCTATTCTGTTGGGCATGCTCAATCTCGGTGGGGCCAAAAAGAGCGGCAAGCTGCAAGTCCTACTGGTCACCGCTCTCCTCGCCGCCCTCGGTTGGTTGATCGGCGGCGGCTTGCCGGAAGTGCAGATGTCCCATTTCGACGGCATGCTCGACGCCGGCACCTCGGCGCTCTTGAGCACCGCCGGCTTCGTCTACATCAGCTACGTCGGGGTCACCAAGGTGGCCAGCCTTTCCGAGGAAGTCAGAGACCCGGAGTACACCCTGCCGCGGGCCATCTTTCTTTCCCTGGGAACCGCCATCGTGGTCTACGGCCTGGGCACCGCGGTGATGGTCGGCGTCATTCCTCCCGAGCAGCTGAGCGGTGATCTGACGGCCGCCGCCACCGCCGCTTGGATCCTGTTCGGCGAACCGGGTCGCGTCATCCTCTCTATCGCCGCACTGGCCGCCTTCACCTCGGTGGCCAATGCCGGAACCTTGAGCGCCTCGCGCTATCCCCTGGCCATGAGCCGCGACCACCTGATGCCCCCATCCTTCGGGCGAGTCGGCACCAAGGGGACGCCCACCCGCGCCATCCTGATCACCGTCGGCATCATCGTCTTGGTCCTCGCCACCCTCGATGTCAGCAAGATCGCCAAACTGGCCAGCGCCTTCCAGTTGTTGATGTTCGCCCTGGTCTGCCTGGCGGTGATCGTCTGGCGGGAGGCCGACATCGACTCCTACGATCCCGGCTACTCTTCCCCCTTCTACCCGTGGATGCAACTCTTCGGCATCGGCGCCTCCATCGTCTTGATCGTCGAAATGGGTTGGTTGCCCAGCCTGTTCAGCGCCGCTCTGGTGACCCTGTCAATCGTCTGGTTCCGGGTCTACGCCTCCGACAAGGTCGAGCGCGAAGGGGCCATCTACCATCTCTTCGAGCGCCTGGGACGACGCCGCGATCCGGGGCTCGACATCGAGCTCCGGGGCATTCTCAAGGAGAAGGGGTTACGCGACGAAGATCCCTTCGACGAGATCGTCGCCGCCAGCGGAGTCCTCGACTACACCGATGAGATGAGCTTCGAAGAGGTCGTCTCGGAAGCCTCCAAGATGCTCGCCAAGCTCACCAACACCGACGCCGAGGAAATCGCCGAGGGTTTGCTACAAGGCACCCGCCTCGGAGCTACCCCGGTATCCAAAGGCGTCGCCCTACCCCATGTGCGCCTGGAAGGATTGGTCAAAGCACAGCTGGTCATGGCACGTTCGGAGCCCGGCGTGCTGATTCGCCCCGACCTGCCGAGCAAGAGCATCGGCGCCCTGCCCAAGGAGCGGGCCCATGCCCTGCTCTTCCTGGCCAGCCCCAAGGACGATCCCGGCCAGCACTTGAGGATCCTCGCCAAGCTGGCGGACCGCGTCGAAGACGAGGATTTCCGTGCCGAGTGGTTCGGCGCCAAGGACGATCACGGCCTCAAGGAAGTGCTGCTACACAACGACAACTTCCTGACCCTCAGACTCAAGGCCGAAAGCCGCGCCGCCTCCCTCATCGGCCTTGCCCTACGCAACCTCAACCTGCCCGAGAGCGCTCTCCTGGCCATTGTTCGGCGGCAAGGCAAGAGCATCGTCCCCAAGGGCGGTACCGTCTTGCAGGAGGGTGACCGCATCATGTTCATCGGTACCCGCGAGGCGATCCGGGAGCTTGAAAAGATCTACGGTATCGGTCACAGCGGGTAGTCAGATTCCGCGCTTCAGATCCGTGGCCCTTCCACCTCGCTCACTTCGACACCCGCCAGCAGCGGCTCGACGACCTCCGACAAAAACTCCGTGACTTGCTGCTCGGAGCGGCCGGTGAAGCGTTGCGGATCGAGCCAGGACATCACTTCCTCCCGCTGCAAGCGGAAATCGGCGTCGTCCAGGATGCGATCGATGAGGGGGTTGGGTTGCCCGGCTTCGACGGCATCTTGGGCCTCGAAGCTGTACTGCCGGAGACGCTCGTGCAGCTCTTGCCGATCCCCACCGCGCTTGGCGGCTTCCATCAGTAGGGTCTCGGTGGCCATGAAGGGTAGCTCGCGCTCGACCCTGGCGCCGATGCCCACCGGCCGCGGTCGCAGCCCTTCGGCGATGTGGGCTGCCAGGCCGAGGATGGCGTCGGCGGTGAGGAAAGCATCCGGTAGCACGAGACGCCGGTTGGAAGAGTCGTCGAGGCTGCGTTCCAGCCACTGGGTGGAGCTGTTGAGCACCCCATTGAAGCTGTCGGTGAGCAGGCGGCGGGACAGACCACAGAGACGCTCAGCACGCACCGGATTGCGCTTGTAGGCCATGGCCGAGGAGCCCACTTGGTGCTCGTCAAAGGGCTCCGACAGCTCGCCGACACCCTGCAACAGGCGGAGGTCGGTGCCGAATTTGTGACAGCTCTCGGCGATGCCGGCCAGCAGATGCAACACTTGCGTATCCTGCTTGCGGGGATAGGTCTGACCGGTGACCGGAAAGGAGCCGGCAAAACCCAAACGCTGGGACACCTGTTCGTCGAGCTGCCGAATCTTTTCACCGTCGCCGTCGAACAGGGTCATGTAGCTGGCTTGGGTACCGGTGGTGCCCTTGACTCCACGACAACGCAAGACCTGGAGGCGATGTTGAAGCTCCTGGAAATCGCTCACGAAATCCTGCAACCAGAGGCAAGCACGCTTGCCGACGGTGGTCAGCTGGGCCGGCTGAAAATGGGTGTAGGCAAGGCAGCACAAATCCTTGTGGCGATCGGCGAAGCTAGCCAAGTGGTGAATCACTGAGGCCAAGCGCTTCTCGAGCAAAGTCAATGCCTCGAGACTCAACAGGGCGTCGGTATTGTCGGTGATGAAGGCGCTGGTGGCACCCAGATGCAAAATGCCGCCCCCGGTGGGTGCCAGCTCGGCAAAATGCCGCAGGTGGGCCACCACATCGTGGCGCGTTTGGGCCTCGATCTCGGCCACCCGCTTGAAATCGATGGTGTCCGCCACCCGCTCCAGATCGTCGATCTGTTGCTGGCTGATCGGCAGACCAAGCTGGCGCTGGCAAGCCGCCAGGGTGATCCACAAACGGCGCCACGTGCGATAGCGGTGGGGGGCCGAGAAGATCGACGCCATTTGCCGGGAGGCGTAGCGTTCGTGCAGGGGATTCTGGGGCGACAGGTCTTGGGGTGACAGGTCTTGGGACGACTGTTCTTTGTTACTGGCGCTATTGGACAAGCTCATGGGCTGGATCTCCGACATGTTTTGGCGTTGGCTGGGCGACGTGGCTCGATGGTCCCGAAACGGACTCCCGCGGCGCCCCGCAAGGCTGAGACAGGCGTAGTTTAGTCGTTCCGGCGAGGAAATGCTGCCGCCGGTCCACGGCGGGGCCCCGGGCGACGTTTCCAGAGCTGAGGGCCCCCTTCTGACGACGGCACTCTGCTACACTTCGCAACATCTTGAGGTTCCGAGCCGCCCCCGGCCAGCGCTTGCGGGGCGCCCCTTCCCACAACCATGAGGGTGTTGCATGTCTTTGCGTGTCATGTCTGAAATTGGTCGCCTGCGTCAGGTACTCGTCCACCGGCCAGGGTACGAGGTCGATTGGATGGTACCGTCGTTGATGGAGCATCTTCTGTTCGACGACATTCTCGACGGCGAGCAGGCACGGCGAGAGCACGATGCCTTTGTTTCCATCCTGCAAGCCGCGGGCGTCGAGACCTTCGACCCGCAAATTCTCCTGGCAGACATTCTTGTCCGGGAGCAGGTGCGTGAGCAACTCTTCGACCGCCTGCGCGGCCAAGGCATGTCCGACGCCCTCTCGACGGAGCTCCGACACCTGGAGCCGGCGGCCCTAGCTGCCTCGTTGATCAACGGTCTGCGCCTCGGGTCCCCCGAAGCGACCCGCGCCTCCCGTGGCCATTTCTATCGCCTATCGCCTATCCCCAACTACTTCTTTCAGCGGGATCCGCAAACGGTCTTGGGGGACCGAGTTTTGGTGTCGTCCATGGCCACCACGGCCAGGGAACGGGAACCCATCTTGTCGCGCACCGTCTTCGAGCATCACCCCATCGCCCAACCGAATAACGGCGTCTTCAGCTTGCTGGCGGCCGAAGACGCGCAGCGCCATCACCTGCCACAGATCGAAGGCGGTGACCTGCTGATCGCCTCGCCGGAAATCCTCCTGGTGGGTTTGAGCGAGCGCACCAACCGTCGCGGGGTCGAACGCTTGGCGGAGTACCTGCGGACCCATGAGACAACCTTTCGGCATTTGGTGGTGGTCGAATTGCCCGCTCGGCGCTCCTACATGCATCTCGATACCGTCTTCACGTTCATCGATCACAACCTCTGCCTGGCCTACACACCGGTGATGGACAGTCGGGGTTCGGAGAGCGGACACGTCTACCACATCGATCTCGAACGCAAAGACTTTGCCTACGTGGTCTCCGACGGCCTGGTCGGCACCTTGGCGAGCTTGGGCTTGGACATCGAGTTGGTGCCCTGTGGCGGCTCCGAGAACATCATCGACCAGCAGCGAGAACAGTGGACAGACGGGGCCAATGCCTTCGCCATCGCCCCGGGGGTCATCCTGCTTTATCGCCGCAACCGGCGCACCACCGACGAGCTCGCCCGTCGCGGCTGGCGGATCATCGGCGAAGAGGATGTCTTGAGCGGCAAGGAAGAGATCATGGACCAGGGGCCGACGGCCATCACCCTGTTGGGTAACGAGCTGTCCCGCGCCCGCGGCGGTCCCCGCTGCATGACCATGCCCTTGATTCGGGACGATTTGCCGTGACTACAACGTAGGTTCAACCATGCTTCAGCTACGTTTTTCCATCGACGGGGAAGAGAAAGTCCTGCCGTTGTCGGCGCAGGAGGTCCGCTTTGGCCGCAGCGCCGACAACGAAGTCATGCTGCCCGACTACTCGGTGTCCCGCCGTCACGCCACCCTGCGCCGGGATGGAGACAAATGGTTCCTCTCCGATCTGCAGAGCACCAACGGTGTGCAGGTCAATCAAACGCCGGTACAACGGTCTCAGGTACGTCCCGGTGACCTGCTCAAGATCGGAGTCTTCGAAATTTCCGTCGAGACCGTTGCCGGTTTGGGTCAACAGCCGGCCGCCGTCTCACCCTTCGAGCGCAACGCCCCCGCCGAGGTTTCAGGCCCTGCCCTGTCGATGAACTTCGCCTCGCCACAGAGTCAAAGCCCCAACGGCCAGGACTCGCAAACCCCGGCAGTACCTGGCCCGGCGCTTCCCTTGCGCCCCGGTATTTCCACCAAGCCGATGCCCGCCGTCTCACCACAGGAAGCCACGGTCGCCGAAAACGTTTTGCCCACGCCGGTCGCTCCGCCCTCCGGCTCGGCCCTCTCCAATGCCACCATCGTCCGCTCCCTGTCCGATTTTTCGGCCGCCTATGGCCTCGATGGCGGTCCCAAGAAACGGGATTCGTCAGCCATCCGGCAAAGCAAGCGTGAGGCCCTGGACCAAGCCTACGCCAGCCGCGTCTTCGGCTTCTTGACCCGTCTGGCAAGGCTGCTGATCACCACCGAGGCGGACGATCAGATCCTCACCAGCGTCATGGATATTGCCTTCGAAGCGTTTCCCGTCGACCGAGGATTCATCCTGATGCGGGAGGACGACGGCGATCTGCAATGCGAGCTGATGCGCAGCAATCAGCGGGTCGAGATGCGACCCCGCAGCGAGGTGCCGATTTCCAAGACCATGCTGGAAGAGGTGATGCGGGAAAAAGTCGCCCTGCTGACCTACGATGCGCTTTCCGATCAGCGTCTTGCGGGCACCGAATCGGTGCGCATTCACCAGATTCGCGCCGCCATGTGCGCTCCCCTGTGGTCCGGGGAGAAAATCATCGGCGTCATGCAATTGGACACCCCCCATCACACCGGCAGCTTCACAGAGCCCGACGTGGACCTCCTGGCCACCCTGGCCAACTATTGCGCCATCGCCATCGAACGCAATCGAGCGGCCCGCGACGCCGAGTTCGAACGGGGCGTGCGCAACCGACTGGAGCGCTATCACTCTCCCGCCGTCATCGAACAGGTGATGCAGCGGGGCTCTTCCGCCGTCGAAGAGGGATACCGCGGCTTGACGCGGGCCGAGGTCACGGTGCTCTTCGCCGATATTGTCGGCTTCACCGCCTTCTCCGAGAAAGCGCCCCCTGAAGAGGTGGCGGAGCTCATGGAGGGCTACTTCACCCATGCCGTGGAGGCCATCTTCAGCACCGGCGGCACCCTCGACAAATTCATCGGTGATTGCGTCATGGCCTTCTTCGGAGCTCCGATGCAACAACCGGATCACGCCCTGCGGGCGGTGACAGCGGCGGTGCGTATCTGCCAGGCGCTGGACGGTTGGAATGCTGAACGCCAACAACGCAACCTGCCCCTCGTCCACATCCGCATCGCCATCAACAGCGGTCCCGTGGTGGTGGGCGATATCGGCAGCAACCGACGGGTGGATTACACGGTGCTCGGCAATACCGTCAATGTGGCGGCGCGGCTGGAGGAAAAGGTTGCCGCCCTCGACCAGATCGTCATCGGCGAAGAAACCTTCCGCCAGCTGGCGGGACGCATCCCGACTGAACCCCTGGGAGAATTCCAGCTGAAGGGTTTGAGCCAGCGTATCTCCGCCCACCGGGTGGTTCGGAGTTGAAAAGGGACATGCCGGCGCCCACCCTGCAAAACGTCCCATTCGTTTTCGTCACCGGCAATCACAACAAGCTGCTGGAAGCGGAGCGTATCCTCGGTTTCCGGCCGGAGAGCGCACCCATCGACCTTCCCGAGATCCAAAGCCTCGATTTGCGGGAGGTGGTGGAAGCCAAGGCCGACGAGGCCTGGCGACGCCTGCGGCGCCCCCTGGTGGTCGAAGAGACGGGACTCGAGCTGGCCGCCATGAATGGTTTCCCCGGGCCCCTGGTGAAATGGATGTTGGAAGCCGTCGGCCCCTTGGGCATCGCCCGGGCTGCCCATGGGCTGAACGATCCGCGGGTCACCGCCCGCTGCTTGCTGCTCTACGTCGACGGCGACCGCCGCTTGATCGGCGAGGGCGCCACCGAAGGCCAGTTGATCCTGGAGCCCGAAGGCACTGGGGGTTTCGGCTGGGATCCCGTCTTTGTGCCCGATGGAGAAACGGTCAGCTACGCTCAGCTAAGCGGCGCTCGGAAAGATCTCATCGGCCACCGTGGGCGGGCCTGGAAGCATCTTCAAGGTCAATTGTCCTGACTCCGAGACGCCTTCTCGGCCCCCCTCAGCGGGCTCCCGGGCTCCCGGCCGCATAGGCTCTAACTATCGATCAGTAAAGGCCTTGGCGCCGTCGATCCGGAGACCGCTACAAGCTGTGGAAAACCCTCGGCAAGAGATCGTCGACAACCTCTCACCCAGGATTGTCGAAAAAGACACTAAAGCCAATCATTTCAACATTTAGGTCCTATCGAACATTTCATCTGCGGGATTCGACCGGGCAAAAAATAGGCCGCATCAGGACCTCTTTGGCGGCCAGTTTTCCACAGGCTTTTCCACCCACTGCGATCACCCCAAAGTCTTGATCGCAGGGGGCCCTTCAGTCATCCTGCGGAAAAATCCTCTCCCCCCGAGTAGCCGAGCCTGGAAAGCTTTGCGCTGGGATTTAGGAATCCGGCAACTCGCCACCCGAAACCCTCTTGACCCGATGGCCCCGGGGTAAGGTTTCGCTGACGCTCACACCATTGAGGATGGCCAGTGGCTCGAGCTCGATGGTCGACGGATACTGGCTGTGAAATTGCTTCAAGGTCATGGGTTTCTTCAAGGTCACGATATCCACTTTCTTAGATTGGACATCGAGATAGCGACGGTCCGTGACGGTGCGGAAGCTCGCCACGGCATCTTGCATGGGACGACCGCGGCCGTCCCAGCGGTCGTCAAGGGTGTAGGACAACAGCCGAAATAGCTGTCCACGATGCTGCACCGCCCCCACCAATCCAACATACTCGGGGCCCTGTGCACCGTTCTGCCCCCCCGGCGCGGCTCGGAAGTAATAGAAATCATCGCGCCAACGATCCCCCCGCTGCACTCCGTCTTGCTGGAAAAAGCTCTGAACGACCTCGTCGGGGCTGTTCTTTTCGGCCAGCGTCAGCACCACGATGGCATCTTCTTCGGGGCTGACGGCACCCACCGCCTGCTTTTGGTTGACCACTTGCCAGCCCTGGGGAAAATCGAGGGCAAAGGCCAAATCCGGGTGGTAGAAGGTGTTTCCTACGGTGTAGCCCTCCCGAGGATTGACGCCGAACGACACTCCGTCCAGCCGACCTAGATAGGTTTCGCGGTTGACCTGGCCTTGACGTTGATCCGGCGGCAGGCCGGCGATCACTTCGCTCAGCCGCTGGGCCCGATTGGCCGGCGGTGGATGGGTGGCCAACCAGCCTGGCACCCGCCCCCCCTGGGAGGCGCTCATACGGTCCAGGGTGGTGAAGACCTTCGGCATCTCGTCCGCAGCATAGTCCCCCGCCACCAGGTAGCGCAGCCCGAGATCGTCCGCCTGGCGCTCATCGTCTCGGCTGAACTTCAGGAAGAGCAAGCTCAGGCCTTGCTGCGCCATGCCGGCGAAAGGACGAAAATCTTCGCTGGCGACCGCCGCCACACCGAGGCCGATCTGCGCCAGTTGCGCCTTGCTCATGCGCTCCACACCGTGCCGTCCCGTGACATGCCCGATCTCGTGCCCCAAGACCGACACCAGCTCGGCCTCGGAATTGAAATGGGCCAAGATGCCGCGGGTGATGTAGACGTAGCCGCCCGGCAAGGCAAAGGCATTGACCACCGGATCATCGACCAAGCGGAAGGTCCAAGGCAGATCTGGTCGCTCGGATTTCGCCGCCAGACGGGAGCCCAGATCCTGCAAATAGCTCTGTAGCTCGGGATCTCCGTAGAGACCCATCTGGTCCACGATTTGAACATCGTTCTGGCGTCCGATCTCGATCTCCTGGGCCTCCCCGATCAAGGTCAGCTGACGCTGGCCGGTGGCCGGGTTGACCGAGCAGCCACTGCCGGCTAGGGATGCCAAGAGAGCGAGGAAAGTGTAGATACCGCGCAGACAGAAGGCCTTGTCAAACATAGAGCTCTCCTCAGCTTGGGGTGACAGAAGATAATGCAGCTGGATCTATCCTAGCTGAAATCCTTGGCCCGCCCCAGGCTAGGTTTTCCCTTCGACCCATTCCGCGACACCAAGAAATCCTTCACCTACGACAAAGCCCGCGACCGAAGTCGCGGGCTTTGCCTAGCGGCCGAAGCCGCGCAGAACGTTGCCGAGCCCTTGCCGGGCCCGGCAATCGTCTCCTTCAGATCAGCACTTGTTGGTGCAGAGCTCGAAGGGCTCAGCGGGTCCACTGTACCAGTTGATGCGCCAGCGGTAGGTACCGCTGCTACCACTGTAGCCGTTCACCGTCTCGTCGCAACCGGCGCTCGTGGAGCTGGCCGCGGTACCGAAGGAGCAGCCGAACCAACCGCTGCAGCTTTCCTTCTCGAGGTAGAGATCGAGGTCGGCGGCACCGTTGGTACACACCAGCTCGCCGGTGAAGGAGCCACTGGCGGAGCAGTTCGGGGTGACCTGGTTGGGGCTGCCGCTGCTGGCGGTGCCGGTCCAGACGTTAGTGCCGGTGCAGCTGCCGCCCGGAGGCGGAGGCGGCGTGCTGCCGCCGGGCACGCCGACGGCGTCCCAGGCTTCGTGCACGGCATCGACCTCAGTCTGAGTGTAGAGGGCCGCGGCACCGGCGGCGGTGCAGTTACGGGCCGCTTCGAAGTTGGAGGACTGGGTCAAGCAGCTGACGTTGGCGTAGTAGAAGATGTCAGCAGCTTTGTCGAAGCCGATGGCGGGGACCGAGTTGGAGGTGGTGCCGCGAGGATGGGTACCGCCGGTCACCAGGAGCTTGAATGCCAAGTTGGCGATTCCGGAGTTCCAGTGCACGCCACCGTTGTCCTGCGAGCCGGTATAGCGGGTCGGCCAGTAATCGTAGTCGCCGTTGGCCTGCGGGTCGGCCATGTTGCGCAGACCGCCGTCGCCCGGGGTGCCCGGCGTGTAGATGTCCTCACCGACATACCAGATGTCGTTACCGGTGGCGCCTTCTTGGCGATCGACCATGGCACCGAAGATGTCGGACAGCGCCTCGTTGAGGGCACCGGACTCGTTGGAGTAGATGAGATTGGACTCGTTCGAGGTCACACCGTGGGTCAGCTCATGGGCCACCACGTCGGCATCTTCGGAGAGCGGCTTGAAGGTGACGCCGTCACCGTCGCCGTAGGTCATCTGGGTGCCGTCCCAGAAAGCGTTGTTGTAGTTGCTGCTGTAGTGCACCCGCGAACGCAGGATGAAACCGTTGTTGTCGAGGGAATCGCGACCGTGATTGTTGAAGTAGTAATCGTAGGTGGCGATGGCGTAGTTGTGCGCCGAGTCGATGGCGTTGTCGCCGGTATTGATCGCGTTGCTGGAGCTGGAGACCAGGCTGCCACAGCTGGTGCCGTTGTTGCAGTCGTAGGTGCGCAACGAACGGGCGTAGTGGAATTGCGGGTGACGGGCCACCATCTTGCCGCCCATGGCGTCTGCGAAGATCGTATCCCGCTGCACGTTGCCCTCGGCATCGACGTAATCAACCGTCATCGACCAAGCGAGGAACGCTTTGCCGGCGGGGGCGAGGACGTAGGTCAGCTCAGGCTCGCTCATCCGCTTGTCGGGACGGATGCCGGAATTCTCGAGGGCACGGCTGAGGGCGTCTTCGGCATCCATGGCGGGGGTGAAGGGCAGGTTCTTGCCGGGCACGAACTCACCGTTGACACCGAAGATGCGGCCGGACTTGCCTTCGATGTGCATGACCATCGAGGCACCGACCACCGGCAGGCCGTTGTACAACTGCTGGAAGCGCGCATGTTGGTTGCCGGCTTTGTCGACGCTGACGCGGGTCAGGCTCATCTCTTCGTCGCCCATGGCGCCGAACTGATTGATCAAGATGCCCTTGAGGGCCTCCTGGGCGGCGGCACCGACACCGGCCTTGTCGGCCAGATTGACGGAGCCGAGGTCACCGGTCATGAACGTGGGGGTACCGTCGGCAGCCCGGCTGACGACACCGGGGCTCGCCAAGACCAAACTCGGCGTCAGGATCAGAGCTAAAAGGACGATCAGATAGCGGCTTCTCAACATGGGATGTCACCTCTCTTGGGTTACTCCAAAACTACTAACTACCGCTGCCGTGTGTTGCCCTGGCGAGCGATAGCCTCCGGATCTTGAGGATCGATGCTAAGAGCGACCCCGACGACCCTCGATTGACACGATGCCCACTTCTTGAGCAAATAGCGTGCCAAAAAGGCCAAATCCAGTCGGCACCCTCCGGCGAATGCGGACCAACCGGCGCTTTACCCACTAAAACCAGGCGCTAGCAAGCGCCGCCTTCTCATCTCAACAAGCCCCATTCACCTGCCAGGGCGCTGCCGATTGGGCCGACAATGCCAAGCAGGTCTCAGTAATGAGAAGGAGGATTCTCAAGTCTGAGAATCCAACCCGGTCCAGTGCGAGTAAAACGTCTGCCCAGTGAGCAGGGTTTCAGCTCAA
Organism: Acidobacteriota bacterium; assembly: GCA_029263315.1. Classification (GTDB taxonomy): domain Bacteria; phylum Acidobacteriota; class Thermoanaerobaculia; order Multivoradales; family J023; genus JAJCXR01. Next base: position 215,040 of record JAJCXR010000040.1, read on the forward strand.
GAGTTTGGGTCCAATATCGACCTAGGCCGAGGGGCGGCCCAGTGCTAGATGGATTCAATCGCCGCCAAAAATCTGAGGCGGCGTGAAGCCTTCGGCCGCCAACTGCCAACGGTTCTGAGCATCCACATGCCAAACGGCTAGAAAGGCACCACCGCCGGCATAGGAGGCATCGGTCCTGTCGAAGGAAGCGTCGTAGGCCCCCAAGACAAAAGCCAGCTCGCCGGAGGCTGCCCGGACCGTCGTCTCGGGACGCCACTCGATGCTGACCACTCCATCAAACGCCTGGGATAACTCGGGCCAAGCGGACATCAGGCCGCTGCGCGCTTCTCGGGCCGAGCCCACCTCGGGATGCACTACCAACGACGAGGCGACGGCCACCTTCCATGCCCCGTCGGCATCCTTCTGCCAAATATTGAGGTAGTAGGACGAGGTCACTGTCGGTTCCCCCGGGGTGGCCGGATGCACAAAGCTGGTCTCCACCTCACCGTAGGTCCAAGCAATGTCCTGGGAGCGCGCCACCTCAATCCCTAGGGTGTGGGCACGGTAGCGGAAGCTGTATTTACCGTCGAAGAGCGGCGTCCATGCGACGAGCATATCGATACGCCCCCGGTGTAGCTCCTCCCCCAAGAAGATGACGTCGGGAGACAGCTGACCGTGAAAGGCCCGACGATCCCTCGCGGCGGCAGCCCGGTGATAGACCTCCTCGGCCCGCTCGACCGCCTGGCGCGCTGACTCCATGGCCGTCCCGTCGGCAGCGATCTCGGCGACGGGTCCGCTAGCTGTCCCACCCCTGCCATCATCCTCAGCCCACGACACGGTGGACATCGCCATCGCCATCGCCAGAAGGACGATAAGCAGCCTCGAGGCCAATGATTTCGGCGGCTCGGTTAGCCGAGACATTGGGCACGGGCACCCCGTGAAAACCGGCAGGGGGATAGCTGACAAATTCGACATGGACTCTCTCCTCTGGATCTGCTTCGTGACTCCGTAGCCCCGAGGACCTCGGCTCGAGGACCCATCGTTCAAGGTCTAGCGGACCGAGGGGCAGCGTTGGGACGGCGTTGGGACATCGACACCGGTACGCGATCGACAACCACAGGGGCGGCATGTCAGAAGTATGGCATGGCCTGGTGATACCATTCCAGGCATCCCAAAACCGCCCCGCATCCGTCCCCTCGGAGAATGTGGGCTCGAAATGGTGACGCCCATGGTGATGTATTCCAAGCTTCCGTTCCTACGACGCCCCCATGTCCTATCCACTCCTGGTGAGCTGATGCCGACCCAAGGCTGCGGTCACCCACAGCCCATGCGGCACCGCCGCAAGGCCTTGGCACTTCTTCTGTGGCTAGTCTGCTGGTCCAGCCTGGCCGGGGCCGGTGGAGGCCCCGGGGCCCATCTCGAAGCTGAGCTGAGCTGGACCATGGTGCAGGCGGAGACCGCCTGGCATCAAGGCGAACCGCAGATTGCCGAGAGCCACTACCGCACCGCCCTGCAGCAGGCTTGGACCCTACGGGCCAACCTCGAGGTGGCCGAGCAACGCCTACCCCAGGCCGTCGAGGCCCTGCACCTCGCCACCGCCGCGGCCAGTGACAATCGCCACGCCCGTCTGGCCCTGTCAAGGCTTGGCCTACACCTGGCGGAGAGCCCCGAAGCCCTCGACGAACCCCTCAACGAGCTGCGGCTGCTCATTCAACAGAAGCCTGGTGACGTGGCGGCACGGCAATACCTGATCGAAGGGTTGCTGCGGGCCGGCAAGCTCGGGCAAGCCCGCGGCCAGTTGCAGGATCTAACGCCCCACGACGCCGAGCTCGCCGCGTCCCTGGAAGCTCGTCTCGAAGCGTGGGCCCAACAACCCCAAGCGCCACAGGCCCTAGCTTTTGCCCTCAGCCCGTTGGACGACTTGGCCATCTTGCCGTCGGCGGCCAACGAGCAGCGGAAGATCCTGCGACGGCGTACCGACGCTACCCTGGGCCGTATCTATCGGAACCTCGCCGCCCTCCATCGGCAAGCCGAGCGACCCGAGAGGGCGGAGGCCTACGATGCCCTTGCCGCCCCCTTCAACGGCGCGACGACGGCCGAGCCCTTGGGGAGCCTGGACATCGTGGCCCAGCAAGGCCCGGTGGTCCGGCCGCCGCAACTCGATCCCGTGTCGCTCTTCGAAACGCTGCCCGAATCCTTACGTCCAGTGCTGCGCCTTATCGACCGGGGTGACCTGGAGGCGGCGGAGAGGCTTCTGCGCCAAGGGCTGGAAACCCAGGACGATCCCCAACAGCGGGCTCTCCTAGCCGCCGTCCTCAGCGACCAGGGCCGCCACGACGACGCCGAAAAGGAGGTCCGCAGCGTCCTGGAGATGGCTCCTAAAATGCTGTCGGCTCGCCAACTCTCGGTACGTCTCTTCTATCTGCAGGGCGAACCCGAGAAGGGAGCCCGCGAGCTACAACATGCGGCGGAGCTCGGCCCCCTGGAGCGCGACCTCGCCTTCCACCTCGCCGATTTGGAGATCGACGCTCAGCGCATCGCAGCCGCCAACCATCAGCTGCGCTCGCTGTCACGGCGTTTCCAATCGGCCAGAGCCTCCGTTCTATTGTCGCGCAACGCCCAGCACTTGGGCAATCGCAAGGGGGCCGTCGACGCTTCCCGCCGCGCCCTCGAGCTGGCGCCCGATAGCGAGGAGGTCTTGGTGCTCCACACCCGCAATGCCCTGACGGCCAAGCTGGCGGACGACGCCGCCAAGGCCGTCGAGCCCTTGGCCCGCATGCATCCGGAGGTGGCCGACTATCAATTCCTCTTGGGCTCGGTCTGGCAGGCCCTGGGCAACCCCCGAGAAGCTGCCGAGGCCTACTTGCGGGCGGTCCAGCTCGAGCCGGGCCACCAGCCCACCCTGCTGCCCTTGGGTTTGGCCCTCAACCACGAGAGCCGGTTCGCCGAGGCCAAACCGTTCCTCGACCAAGCCTTGGCCCAGGCGCCCTCGGACAGCGATATTCTGGCCGCCTTGGCGGAAGCCGAAGAGCGCTTGGGACAAACGTCCAGCGCCGAGGCACGGGCCCGCCAAGCCCTGAGCTCGGATCCAAACAACGCCACCGCCCATCTGGTGCTCGGGTTGATCGATATGGCCCAGGGACGCTTCGAGGCGGCTCGGCAAACCCTTGAAAAGGCAGTGGCTAGCGATCCCCAGCTCACCAAGGCTCACTACCAGCTCAGCCTGGCCTGCGCCCGCCTCGGCGACGGGGTCGCAGCGAAGCACCACCTCGAGATCTACCGCCAAGCGCAAGAGGGCCCAGAAGGCAGCCACCTCCTGCTCACCCCCTCGACGCCGAACAAGGCACCGGCGAGCGACGATGGCAAGACCACGGCCCTCGAGCGACAGCGGCAGGGTTCCTGATGCGTAGACTCGGCCCCCTCTCACTGCTGCCTCTGCTTACCCTGTCGCTGACGGCCGGCAACGTCGAAGCGCAAGACCCGCCCACCTCGGTGAAGACCACCACCCAACCGCCGCTCCAGTCCGCCGCCAACCCACCTTCAGCGGCGTCGGAGCGGCTCTTCCAGGACATCCGCCAAGCAGCGGGCATCGACTTCCAACACCCCCACTCGCCGGAGAAGAAATACATTCTGGAATCGGTGAGCGGTGGCGTCGCCCTCTTCGATTACAACCGCGATGGACGCCTCGACATCTACCTGGTGAGCTCCCTGACGGTGGATACGGCACGTCAGCCGCACCTGGCCCGCGGCGCCCTCTACAAGAATCTGGGCGATCGACGCTTCGTCGATGTGGCTGAGGAGATGGGTGTCGCACTGGCGGGATGGGGGGTGGGTGTCTGCGTCGCCGATGTGGACGGGGACGGCTTCCAAGATCTCTTTGTCACCGGCGTTGAGGGCAACCACTTCTACCGTAACAAAGCCGGCAAAACCTTCGAAGACCTGACCCAGGCGTCCGGGCTGGGCGGTGGCGGCTGGTCCACCGGTTGCGGGTTCGCCGACTACGACCGGGACGGCGACCTCGACCTCTTCGTGGCCCGTTACCTCGACTTGGACATCGACGAGCTCCCAGAGTTCGGGCGCGGGGAGATCTGTACCTATCGCGATATTCCGGTGCAATGCGGACCCCGTGGTTTGCCCGGTCAGTCGGACCTCTTCTACCGCAACGACGGCAATGGCCACTTCGAAGAGGTTGGCAAGGCCGCCGGGCTCAGCGATCCCCAGGCCATGTTTGGCCTCGGCGTCACTTGGTTCGACGCCGACGGCGACGCTTGGCCGGATCTCTACGTCGCCAACGACACCAAACCCAATTTCCTCTATATCAATCAGAAGGATGGAACCTTCGAGGAGATGTCCTTCCCCATGGGGGTGGCGGTGAGCGAGGACGGCAAGGAGCAGGGGTCGATGGGAATCGCCGTCGGCGACTACCGCAACGAAGGGCGACCCAGTCTTTTTGTGACCAATTTTTCCGAGGAGTTCAACGCTCTCTACCACAATCAAGGGGGCTATTTCGTCGATGCTTCCTTCCGCTCCGCCACCGCCGGGCCCAGCCTGCCCCATGTGGGTTGGGGCACCGCTTTTTTCGACTACGACAACGATGGTTGGCTCGACTTGATGCTGGTCAACGGTCACGTCTATCCGCAAATCGATCAGATCGACATGGAAGCCTCGGCCCCCTACCGCCAGCGACGCATGCTGTTCCACAACCGCCGTGACGGCACCTTCGAAGAGGTCGCGAAGCGCTACGGCGGCCCGCTGACGGCCGAGCAGGTGAGCCGAGGTTTGGCGGTGGGCGACCTCGACGACGACGGCCGCCTCGATGTCGTCATCAATAACCTCGACGGTCAACCGGAAGTGCTGCACAACGTCTTCCCGCAAGCCGGCCATTGGCTGCTAGTGCAGCTCGAAGGCCGCGGCAAGATGCGCGACGGCATCGGCGCCGTGATCACCGTCCACCACGGCAAGACCCAACAAACCCGCACCGTCCACAGCGGCACCAGCTACCTGTCACACCACGATCTCCGACAGCACTTCGGCCTCGGCGACCGAGCCAAGGTCGACAGCCTCGAAGTGCGCTGGCCTGATGGCTCCACCTCGCGGCGCAGCAACCTGGCAGCAAATCAGATCCTGGTGGTACGGCAGGCCGATGGGCCGTCCGCCGAATAGCGCACCCTCCTGGTGCGTCTTATATAGAGTCGCCGCCGCATTTCGAGTTGCATTTCGAGTTGCTGATACCCAGCCAGCGTAGCCTGCCCCAATAAATTCACTTATATAAATTCACTTATACAGAGCTGCAAATTTCGGGATAGACCTCCCGAAATGGCTCGAAGCCAAGGAGAACCAACCTGATGAGCTTTGTCGCCTTCATCTTCGGACTGATGATCTACATCCTTTTCCGGGTCATCCTCAGCGGCTTCTTCACGGTGCGCCCCGACCAGCGCGCCGTCAAGACCAGCTTCGGACGCGCCCAACGCCTTCCCGGCCCACCTAGCGTCGACCCACAGCTCAGTGAGGACGAGCAGAAGCGCTACCAATACCCTCAACTGCGGGTCATTCCCCCCGGCGGCCCCTACCTCAAATTGCCGTGGCAAAAGGTTCACAAAATCTCGGTGGCCACCCAGACCGTCGATTTGGTTTGGGACCCCACAAAGCAGCAAGGCACCATCGAGGCGGTGACCAAAGACAACCTCACCACCGGTGTCAACGGCCAGTTGCGCTATCGCATCAGCGCCAACAACCTCTACCCCTATCTCTTCGGCGTCTCCAGTCCACTGGAGCATGTGATGGGCTACTTCATCTCCGTGTTGCGAGAGCGCATCGCCAATTTTGTCGACCCGAAGGGGGCCAGCCTGATGGCCCAGGGGGACCTGGAAGTCGGTAGCAAGGCCGCCATCGAGCTGGCCGAGGGGGTGTCGATCAACGACCTGCGCAAGAACCTGCCAATGCTCAACGAGTACATGGAGCAGCAATGCCGATCGACGGCGGGACGTTACGGCATCGAGCTGGACGCCGCCCTGGTGACGGAAATCGATCCACCGCCGCAAGTGGACCATGCCCTCTCCGCCATCAACTCGACACGCAATCAAGTGGCAGCGGACATCTCCACCGCCCGAGCCGACTCCGAGCAACAGATCACGATGAGTGAAAGGGCCGTCGAAATCGCCCAAAACAACGCCGAAGCAGAGGTCGCGCCGCTCCGCGAGCTGGCGACGATCCTTGGCCAAATCAAAACCAACGGCGGCCCCAGGGCCTTGAAATCCTACCTGCGCAACATGCGGGTACCGCTCCTCGGACGGGCCGGACGCATCGTCCTCAACACGGAAGCCGGCGGAGGGAGCTCGAAATGACCTACATCGCCTTCGTCATCGGCTTGCTGATCATCCCCATCACCTTGACCTTCGCCAAGCTCTTCGGCCTCTATGCCGTGGTCGGCGAGTGCCAATCCCATGTCTTCACCCTCTTCGGTAAGGTCCTTGGTGTTCTCGATGAGCCCGGGCTTCAGTTCCCCATGCTGCGATTTGGCCCCAAAGCCCTTCTCATCCCCTTGTTCGGCAAGCGCCAGGTCGTCTCCACCGCCCTGCGGCAACACTACCTGCGCAGCCTGATGGTCAACTCCGAAGAGGGCACCCCCATGGGGGTTGGGATCTGGTACGAAATGGGCGTCAACGACCCGGTGTCCTACCTCTTCATCAATGCGGACCCCGAAGGCTCCCTGCAGGCCAATGTCGCCAGCTCTACGATTTCCACCCTCTCCAACCTCGAAATGGAGGAGATGCTAGAGAACCGCCACAGCCTGAGCCGCACCGTCCGTTCGGCGGTCTCTCCACTGAGCGAGAAATGGGGTTACCGTTTGGGCTCCGTCTATATCCGCAAGGTGGCATTCACCGACCGCTCGATGGTCGAGAACATCACCGAAAAGGTGGTCAAACGGCTTGTTCAGGTGACCAGCGCCATGAAGCAGGACGGCGAAAACCGGGTCGGCTTGATTCAGAGTGAAACCGCCAAGAAAGTCTCCCAGAAGCTGGCTGAAGCCTCCGCAGCCCGACCCGCCGTGGTGGGCAAGACCCTCAACGAGATCGGACAGCAGGACGCCGAAATCCTCGATACGGTCATCGAAGTCATGGAGACGGAAAAGCTCCTCGCTTCCAAGGCGAGGGTCGACGTGCTGCCCGCCGGGGCGTCGATGCTGGTGCAATTGGGCGAGCCGTCGAGGGTAGATGCGCCGCCCCCCTTTCGACCGTCTTAGCGAGCTCCCGGCAGCCATGGGTAGTTCTTGACGCCGGGGGTATGTCTGCAGCGCAGCATGCCCTCGGAAGCTCAGGACGACTGACGATTCCCTATGGCGCGGCTCCTGAGCGCAAGGCAATGCCTTACAGTCCGAGAAACGCCCGGAGCCGCCCATTGCCAGTTTTGGCGCCTGTTGGCAACCTCGCCCAGGGAACCCTAAGTAGCTATAGACAAAGAGCTTGTCGCCCAACCCTAAAGTAGTACATGAAGAAAAGCTGTGGAAAAACCCGGCGCTTTGGGCCAGTCCGCCTTGCAATGAAGACGGGCCATCACTCTAAACCATTAGAAATAAAGATCTTACGAAGACTGCACAAATTTTTGTGCAATCTGTAGAAGGTCCCATGAACAGGGCATGGAAGGCACTTTTCCGACGCTTTTCCCACAGGTTTTTCCACAATATCTGCGGAAGGCTAGCCAGCCGGATTCCGGCCCCCTCAAGGCGCCATCCAACAACGGCTCAAAGAACCTTTTGTGGCGTCCGATCTGGCGCCAGCCATGCCCGAGCCCAACCTGGGGGTCCGACAGTTTTTCCACAGCCTCCGAAGCAACAAACGCCTCAACAAACGAGCTCTAAGTGCGCATGGAACAAGGCCTTGGCAGAAAACCCTAAAGTAGTACATGAAAAAGCCTGTGGAAAAGTGGCCTCTCCCAGCCTTGAAACGGCCGGGGCAGGGACCGGGGCATAGGCCGTAAACTACTGATAAACTTAACTTTAAACAAGAGGACCCGGGACAGGAGGCGTCGCGCCTGGGTTTCTTTCGGGGTCAGTTTTCCAGCCCTTTTTCCACAGCCTTATCCGAAGGCTCGGCTCCCCTGCATGCGGGGAGATGCGGGGAGAAGACATGTCGCAGGTGGCCACAGCAACGCGGCTCGACAGCGGGCACCAGAGGTCAATGCCAGGAAACGCATTGGGGACCCTCATTGCGCAATCGTAAGGTGCACCGTAACGTTGCGGCTTTGGCGACACCGGCGCATGGCAGAAGCCGCCCTAAGCAAACGCCGGGGAGGTGAGTGACCTGCTGATTCTTCGGAGGGGGAAATGGGAGATGGTACCGACGCCCCGGTTTGAACGGGGGACCTCTTGATCCACAATCAAGCGCTCTAACCAACTGAGCTACGTCGGCCCACAGGGTCGCCGATCTTAATAGCTGCCGGCCCGGATTGTAAAGCCCAAGCTTGCCGGAGAGTGACGGTCAGAAAGTAGGGACACAGGCCCGCAGGTGAATGGTACGATGACCTGGGCTGTAGCCCGATCCCTGAAAATGATAAGGAGTCAGTCATGGCAGAAGAGCGTGACGTTCTAGATATGGATGTTGTATTTGTCGGTGCGGGTCCCGCCAGCTTGGCGAGCGCCTACCATCTGGCGAATCTCATCGAGGCACACAACGCCAAGGGCGAAGGCGAGCCTTTGGAGATCGAGATGATGGTTTTGGAGAAGGGGCAGGAGATCGGCAGTCATGCCCTCTCCGGCGCCGTGGTGGACCCCAGGGCCTTCAAAGAGCTGATGCCCGACACTTGGCAGGAGGCCCCCTTCGAGGGCAAAGTCGAAAAGGAGCACTTCTGGCACATGTCGGCCGAGAAGGCCCGCTCCCTGCCCATCCCGCCCCCCTTGGTCAACAAGGGTAAGTACGTTGCCTCCCTGGGCAAGTTGATGAAGTGGATGGCCCCCCAGGTCGAAGAAAAGGGCATCGATGTCCTATGCGAGTTTCCAGCCACCCAAGTGCTGGTGGAGGAGGTGGGCGGGGCCCAAAAGGTCATCGGCGTGCGCACCGGCGATCGCGGCATCGGTCACGACGGCGAGCCCAAGAGCAATTTCGAGCCGGGGGTCGATATTCACGCCAAAGTGGTGGTCCTCGGGGAGGGCCCCCGTGGGACCCTAGCCAAGCAGCTCGAAGAGAGGTTCCCACTCAACCAAGGGCGCAATCCCCAGGTGTACGCCATCGGTATCAAGGAAATCTGGGAGGTTCCGGCGGGGCGCATCGAGCCAGGCGAGGTCGTCCACACCATGGGCTACCCGTTGGATGGCGAGACCTTTGGCGGCGGTTTTATCTACGGCATGGAAAATGACCAAGTGATCGTCGGCATCGTCGTCGGCCTCGATTACAAGAACCCGCTGCTCGACCCCCACAACGAATTCAACCGCTTCAAGGATCACCCGCGCCTGCGTCAGCTGTTGGAGGGCGGCAAGATGACCTTCTACGGCGCCAAGGCCGTTCCAGAAGGTGGCTGGTATTCCATGCCCAGGGGTTGGGGCGACGGCTTCTTGATCTGCGGCGACAGTGGCGGCTTCCTCAATAACCAGAAGCTCAAGGGTGTGCACCTGGCCATGAAGAGCGGCATGCTGGCCGCCGAGACCATCTTCGAGGCCCTCAAGGCAGGCGGCATCACCGAGGAGCGGCTGGCCCGCTATGAAAAGAAAGTGGAAGCGAGCTGGATCCGCGACGAGATGTGGCCCAACCGCAACTTCCATCAGGCCTTCGAGAAGGGCAACTTGGCGGGCATGTTCCAGGCGGGTATCGGAATGATCACCGGCGGGCGCGGCTGGGGCTTCAAGGATCGGCTCGAAGGCCATCCCGGCCATGAGCAAATGGTCAAGCTGACCTCCCCCAAAGGCCAGCAGATGCGCCAGAAGGCGCCGGCCATCCTGCCGGCGGACGGCCAACTGCTCTTCGACAAGCTCGGGGATGTCTACAACTCGGGCACCAAACATGAAGAGGACCAACCGGTCCACTTGCTGGTGGCGGATACGGAGATCTGCGTCACCCGCTGCGCCGAAGAGTACGACAGCCCTTGCCAGCGTTTCTGCCCGGCCAACGTCTACGAGATCGTCGACGATGCCAGCCACGCCACCGGCAAGCGCCTACAGATCAATGCCAGCAACTGCGTGCATTGCAAGACCTGCGACATCATGGATCCTTACCAGATCATCACTTGGGTACCGCCCGAGGGTGGTGGTGGTCCGAACTACAGCAAGATGTGAGAGATCTGTTCGCTCCCCAGGATTGTCGGGGAGCGGACCCTGCCCACCGTCCCGACAGCGAACCCCATCCGGTAACTAGTCCTACAGCAACCGACGCCGACGCACTGTCTTACGGCGCGGGCGCATTTCGGTGTAAGCCTCCACGCCTTCCACTGAGCAGCGGGGCATCTCGACCCCGATGGCCGCCTCGATCTGACGCACCGTGGCCTTGTCTTGCCAGGTGCCGATACTGGAGACGACACCGACGGAATTACCGCGGGCGGTGCGGCCGGCCCGGTGCACGTAGTCTTCGACGGATTCCGGCAAGCCATAGTTGATGACGTGCTGAATGCGGGGCACGTCGATGCCCCGTGCGGCGACGTCCGTCGCCACCAGAATACGGAACTTGCCCTCGCGGAAACCGCGTAGGGCGCGCACCCGTTGGGCTTGCGTGCGATCCGAGTGAATGCGATCGGCGGGACATCCCGCCTGCTGTAGCTGACGCGCCAGCCACTCGGTGTGCAGCTTGCGGCGGGCGAAAATCAAGGTGCTGCCTTGCACTTCGTCCAAGAGCCCGAGCAGACAGGTCTTGAGGTCGGCGTCGTGGACCAGGTAGAGACGATGCTCGATGCCCTCGGCCACTTGATTCACCGGCCGGATGTCGATCATCAACGGATCTTTCATGAACTGCTGCGCCAGGCGCTCGATGGGCGGCAGCATGGTGGCCGAAAACATCATGCTGCGGCGTTCCTTGGGCACTTGCTCGAGGATCTCCTTGATCTGCGGCAGGAAGCCCAAGTCGAGCATGTGATCTGCCTCGTCGATGACCAACTCCTCCAGGAGACTCAAATCGACGTTGCGCCGCCGCAGGTGATCGGCCAACCGCCCCGGCGTGGCGACCACGATGTCGGGTTTGGCCCGCAGGCGATCGATCTGCGGCCCCATCTTGACGCCACCGATGATGGCCACGGCGCGCAGCTTGTGATTCTTGCCGAACGAGTCGATGAACGCTTTGGTCTGCAGGGCGATCTCCCGCGTCGGGCAGATGATCAGGCCGCGGATTCCCTTACCGTGGTAGAGGCGCTCCGCCAGGGGCAAAACGAAGGCGGCGGTCTTGCCAGAGCCGGTTTCCGCCAAGCCGATGATATCCACCCCTTCGAGGGCCTCCGGAATGACCGCGGCCTGAATCGGCGTCGGGTGGTTGAACCCCATTTCGCGCACTGCTTCGAGGATGGCGTCGCTGAGACCCAGGGTAGCGAAGCTCTGGTCCGTAACCTCGACATCCCCTTGCGGGATAGCCCCGGTGAAGAGGCCCTCGGCGATCAAGGACTCGTCGTCGTGCTCCCCTTCGTCGTCGTCGCGGTCAAAGCTCAACGACTCGCCTTCAAAGGCACCGCTATTGACGGCCTCGAACGCTGAGCCCTTGGCCTTGTCCTGGGAATCGTCGCCAGACGGAGTCGTCGCTTGCGTCACCTCCGGCTCAGATTTCACCTCAGAGCCCGAAGGCTGATCTGCCGTCTGCTGTAGCTCCCCCTCCCAATCGAGGTCGAGCTCGTCCGTCGGCCCATCGACCTCCGCCGTAGCAACATCCTCTTGCGCCACTACCACCACATCGTCGACGGCGGTCTCGGAAACCGTCGCCGCCCCGTCGGAGGTATGGCCATCGGAGATCTCGCTGTCGGAGCCGTTGTCCTGTGATGGCTTCGGCGACGCGGCGTCATCATCCGTCGATTCTCCGACCGCTGAAGCATCGGCGAAGCGGGGATCACTGGTCAAGGCGGCGCCAAACTTCCGGAGGGCGCGATTCAATCGTTCGCGGCGCTCTTGAGAACGCACCGAACGACGGCGGGTCGAGCCATCACGCAAGACGATTGTGGCGTCCGGCGACAGACCCGTCTCGACATCTTCTTGCGATGGTTCCGACGGCTGCTTTGGCGATGGCTCTTGGGCTGGTTTCGAAACCTCCTCGGAGACCTGTGGTGAGCTGACATCAGCCGGCGCTGTCGCCTCGGACTGGCTCTCCGTCTGGCTCTCCTCCTCCTTGTCCGCAGCCTTCGAGACCGAGCGGCCACCCCTGGCTGAACGGCGCTTTCGACTCTCGGGTCGGCGCTTGGTACGGCGCTCCCCATCGGCCACCTCCGTCGCAGCAGCAAGGGGTGGCGCCTCGTCCGTCGACGCGTCCTCTGCGGCGGCCTTATCGGCCGCCATGCGTCCCGCCAGGGAGTCTCTTCGGGTTCGTCGTTGACCTTCGGAGGAACGACTTTCGGAGCCCCGGCTCTCGGAGTTGCGGCTCTCGGAGCTGCGGCTCCCGGAGCTGCGGCTTTCAGCAGCACGGCCATCGGAAGCTTGAAGCTTCGACGGCGTCTCCGTCGTCACCACTTCGGTCGTAGGCGGCGATTCCTCAGGCTCCGCCGCGGTTTCCTCGGCATCAAACCGATGCCCGGCGGCTACCAGGGCTTCCTTGGCTTGCTGCAGCTTCTTGTGCCGCACCAGCAGATAATCCGTGTCGTACGTCGAGATCGAAAAAATGCTGACCTTCGCCTCTGTCAACGGATTGGCCAAGGACGCCAAGACGCCGATCAGGGCGGGATCGAGGGTCCCCTTGACCTTGATGGCACGCCAACCTACTTCGCAGCGGACCGACTTGGGAACTAGCTTCTCCTCGCAAACGACCGACAACTCGTCGCGGCTGCGGGAGACGGAGAAAAAGGCGCTTCGATGCACCCAAGCGGGCACACGATCATTGGCCGGTAGGCGGCAAATGCCTAAACGCTCGGGTTCCACCACCAACGCCAGACCGGACTTTTTTGAACGGTCGCGTCGTTTCCGTGGAGAGCTTGCCTTGGGTTTGGAAGGGGTATCGTCGATATCGGGGGTCTCATTCGAAGGATGCATAAGGGTTCCTGGAGGGGGTGAAGCCATTCTCGGAGAAATTGCCCGGAGTGGTTCGGTGCCGTGGGGATCGTCGGCCCGGCGTCACCATGAAGCATCAGAATCCACTGCTGACTGGAAAGCAAAGCTCGATACCAGGCCGAATTGCTCGATACCCGGCGAGCCGTGGCGGCGGATCCTTGTCGGAAGATTGGTGTCGACAAATCTATGGACGACTCGGAATCTACCCAACGGTGCAGTAGCACGTAGTCTAGCACCATCGGAGGACGCTTTGAAGTGCGCTTGTAGTATGATCCGCTGCGTTCTCAGATGAAGAAATGAAGGATCGCTCTGTTCCGCGGTTTCAGCCCGTAGCTGGGGCTCGGGGTGGGTTGCCAAGCATGCAACGAGGAGGAACGAACGTGCAGACAGGTCGTGGTAACTGGAATTCTAGGCTTGGTTTCATCCTGGCTGCCGCCGGCTCGGCCATCGGCCTCGGCAACATTTGGCGCTTCCCCTATACGGCGGGAGAAAACGGCGGCGGCGCCTTTGTCCTGCTCTATTTGATTTTTGTCTTCGCCATCGGCGTACCCGTCCTGCTGGCCGAGTTGGCCATGGGCCGGGCCAGCGAACGCAGCGCCGTCGGGGCCTTCAAAAAGCTGGTGCCCGGTGGTCTCTGGCCCGCCGTCGGCGGCCTCGGAGTGCTCACCGGCTTCGGTATTCTGTCGTTCTACTCGGTGATCGCCGGCTGGACTCTGAGATACCTCTACCTGGCCATCATGGGCACCTTCAAAGGGGACGTGACCGCCGCCACCAGCGGCCCGATCTTCACCAACATGGCCGGTGACGGCTCGATGGCGATCCTGCTGATGGGCATCTTCCTGCTGCTCACCATCCTGGTGGTACGCGGCGGCATCAGCGGCGGCATCGAACGGGCCGCCAAGATCCTCATGCCGGTCTTCTTCTTGGTGCTGATCGCCATGGTCATCCGCTCCGTGACCTTGCCGGGGGCCAGCCAAGGGATCGAGTTTCTCTTCCACTTCGATTTCAGCAAGCTGACAGCCGCCGCCGTGGCCAGCGCCCTGGGCCAAGCCCTGTTCAGCCTCAGTATCGGCATGGGCGCCATGATCACCTATGGCTCCTACTTGCCGAAGGATATCAACCTGCCGGTTTCCGGCTTCATCGTTGCCCTCTGTGACACGGCCATCGCCCTCATCGGCGGCTTGATCATCTTCCCCGCCCTGTTCGCCGCCGGCGCCGATCCAGCAGCCGGGCCGGGTCTCGTCTTTGTCGTCATGCCCACCATTTTTGGTGCCATGGGTGGCTTCGGCTACCTCTTCGGCATCGCTTTCTATGCCTTGCTGGCCATCGCCGCCTTGACCTCCACCATCAGCCTGTTGGAAGTGATTGTCACCTACTTCGTCGACGAACGGCAGTGGTCGAGGGAAAAGGCCACCTGGACGATGGGCATCCTTTGTTTTCTGATGGGCATTCCCAGCGCCCTGTCGCAAGGCGCCTTCACCTGGCTTAGCTCAACTCCCGAGAGGGCTTTTCCCGGCGGCGATTTCCTCTCCTTGGCCAACATCGTCTTTGGCAACTACTTTTTGAGCATCGGCGCCATCTTCATTTGCATCTTCGTGGGATGGAAGTGGGGCATCAAGGCGGCGGTGGAAGAGATGAGCCGCAACGGAAAGCTACCAGTGGCCGCGATGTGGTCCTTCATGGTGCGTTACGTTTGCCCCGTGGCGGTCGTGGCGGTCTTGATCTACGCCATCTGGACCAACAGCTACCTCTGATCCCACCGGCGACCCCTCGACACGGATCTCGGAGGATCGGGGGACTCCTAGAATCGAAAAAAGACCCGGCGGGGGAGACTCCACCGGGTCTTTATTTTGGCCTTATCGGGTCCTAGGGCGCCGAGCCGGGCTTCAGCCAAGGCGCCACCTCAGGAATGGAACGTCTTGCCCTGCTTCGCCATGTCGCTCAACAGCTGGGCCGGTTTAAAGCGGTCACCGTAGGCTGCGGCATAGGTCTCGAGGCGTCCGACGACGTAATCGAGCCCGAGCTTGTCGGCCTCCCGCAAGATACCGCCGCGGAAGGGCGGAAAGCCGAAGCCAAAGATGACACCGATATCGATGTCGTTGGGATTCTCGATGATGCCGTCTTCAATGCACAGGGCGGTCTCGTTGAGCATCTGCATCCAGCAACGCTCGACGATCTCCTCCTTGTCCACTTTGCCCTCTTGCCAACCGATGACGCCATAGACACTGGCATCGACCTTCTTCGGCTTGCTGCTGTAATCGTAGAAACCCCGACCGCCCTTGCGTCCGAGGCGACCGGCGTCGATCATGCGCTGGAAGATGGGCGAAGTTTCGATCCGGTCGCCGGCCGCTTCACGCATCACCTCACCGGCATGGTTGGCGATGTCAATCCCCACTTCGTCGAGCAATGCCAAGGGACCCACGGGCCAACCCCAGCCGGTCAAGGCGCGGTCGATCTGATCGATGCTCGCCCCTTGGCTGAGGCACCATAGGGCCTCATTGACAAAAGGTCCGAGGACTCGGCTGGTGAAGAATCCGGGACCGTCGTTGACCACGATGACCGTCTTGCCCATACGACGCCCGATCTCGACCGTCGTCGCCAGGGTAGATTTCGAAGTCTTCTTCGTCTTGATGATCTCCAACAACGGCATCTTGTGCACCGGGCTGAAGAAGTGCATGCCGATGAAGTTCTCCGGCCGCTTGCTGGCCTCCGCCAGACGGCCGATGGGGATCGTCGAGGTGTTGGAGGCAAAGATCATGTCGTCACTGCCGGCCGCTTCTGCCTGGCGAATGACCTCATGCTTGACGTCCACGTCCTCGAACACCGCTTCGATGATAAACGGAACCCGTTCGAAGCCTTCGTAGTCGATGCGCGGCACGATGCGGCTCATCGCCAGCTTCTGCTCAACGGGTGTCAGCTTGCGACGTTTGACCAACTCGGCAAACAGGTTGTTGCAATGCTTGAGACCCCGCCCCAACGCCACATGGTCACGGTCCTTGAGGGTGATTTGGTAGCCCTTGTAGGCCAAGACTTGAGCCACCCCGGAGCCCATGAATCCGGCGCCCAAAACGCCCACATGGTCGACATGGCGGCTCCCCTTGGCGATCTTGGCGGCCCGTCCTTCCACTTCATTTTTGGCGAAAAAGATGGAGATCAACCCTTTGGCGACGTCGGTGACCACCAATTCGGAGAACCCCTTGGCTTCCAGCTCGAGGGCTTCGTCGAGGGGAAGCATCATGCCTTCCTTGACCACCTCGATGGCCTTCAAGGGGGCAGGGTAGTGGCCACCCGTCTTCTTGAGCACCGTCTGGCGAGCCTTGTCATAGACCAAACGCTTGGCACCGGGGGTGCGGGCCAAGAGGTCCCCGGCCATTTTGGAGAAGCTCGACTTGGCCTTCTTCTGCGGCACGGAGTCCTCGGTGCCTGGTTTTCCCCAGCCGACCACCTTGGCCACCGCTTGACGTAGCACCGAAGGGTGGCAAACCTCGTCCACCAGCCCGAGGCGCTTGGCCTTCCTGGCGGAGACCTGCTTACCGGTGAGAATCAAATCCAGGGCAGCGGGCACGCCGATCAACCGGGGCAGGCGCTGTGTGCCACCGAGGCCAGGATAAAGGCCGAGCTGCACTTCCGGCACTCCGAGCTTGGTATGGGGCGCGTCGGTGGCGATGCGGTAATCACAGGCCAGGGCCAGCTCCAGTCCTCCGCCCAGGCAGACACCGTCGATGGCGGCGATCACCGGGAACGGCAGGTCGGCGAAACGTCGCGTGAAGACATGGCCCCGGCGGATGACCTCGAGCACCTGTGCAGGATCATCAAACGCCTGCAGCTCTTCGATGTCGGCACCGACGATGAAATAACCCGGCTTGTCGGAGATGAAGACCATAGCCTTCAAAGGTTGAGCGGCCAGGGCTTCCAGCTGCGCTTCGAACCATTGGAAGTAGCGGGTCGACAGCGTATTGACGCTCTTCTGCGGGTCATCGAGGTGAATCCAAGCGATGCCCTTCTTGACCACCAACTTGGCAGGGGCGTCCTCGGCGGTCGGCGTCGCCGCCGCAGATGTTTGTGTCGTCTCTTTGGCCGTTGGGGCTTTGGTACCTGCCTCGGTCTCGGCTTGCTGCGGGGTATCGCTCATCGTCGACTCCTGTACGTTCTCAGTGAAGGGCGGGTCGACTCCGAATGCAGTCCCATGAGCCGTCGCCGCCTCAGCGATGCTAAGATTTACGCCGCAGCGTGTCAAGTCGCGTCAATTTTGCCGCAGCGTGTCATTGAGACCATCCAGGATCCTCAAAGGCCGTTCGAGCCCTCATTCCAATCCGCCGACGGACCTCAGTCAACAGCCATGGTCAATACGGATACCGTCTTCAACGAAGCTGCGATGGTCCAATGGGTTTGTGACAGCGTCCTGGGGCGCCTGCGCCTGCGCGCCACTCAGCATCAGCTCGTCGAGATCGCCTTCCATGCCACCGAGAAGCAGAGCAAGCCAACGGAGCCCGAGGGCGGAGCAGCCCTGTGCCGCCAAGCCAAGCTGGAAATCGACGCCTACCTTGACGGTCGACGGCAAGACTTCACCGTGCCCCACCTAGCCCAAGGTAGCCCTTTTCAGCGGCGGGTTTGGCAGCTGCTCTGCCAAATCCCCTTCGCCGACACCGTCACCTACGGCGACCTGGCACGGCGTCTCGGGAAGGCGGGGGCCAGCCGCGCCGTCGGCCTGGCCTGCGGCGCCAACCCGCTGCCGCTGATCATCCCCTGCCACCGCGTCCTGGCCACGGGAGGCCTGGGTGGCTTCACCGGGGGTCTCGAAATCAAACGTCGGTTGTTGCGTCTGGAGGCCGAGGCCAGGGGGCGAGCGCTGCCGGAGCAGGGGGTCTTGCCGTTTTAGGGGCGCTGCGGGGCTCACAATCCATGGCCGGTTCCCCGTTCTGCTGGGCTCTCAATGCCGGAAGGAAACCGCCGAAAAGAAGGCGTGATACCACTCGTCGAGCTGTGGGTACTGACGCAGCAAGCGATCCGCCTGCAGGACGCCGCCGTCTTTCTTGCGCAACTTGCGCAGCTTCTTGAGGGCCCCTTTGCCTTCTTTGCTGAGGATGGTTTGGGCACCAAAATGGAAGCAAGCTTGGAAATAGAGCCAATCGCCGAGCTCTAGATCTGGCTGGTAGTCACGGCTGCTCATCACTTTTTCGCCACGGCGCTGGATGATCAATTTGTACATGGCATCGAGGTCCGCCAAGCGGGCCGCCTCTTTGCGGCGCACGAAGTCCAGGGAGGCGACGTGGGTGGTCAAGCCCCGTACCCAGGCTTCGTTTCCCGCCAAGCCCACTTCGTCGATAACGATTTCGGCCGCCAGGAGCTGCGCCACGATATCCGCCAAGACCATCGTGGACGCGTGGGGGGCCGAACCCCGGAAAGGGGCCCCCTGCACTTGCGGTAACATGCCATCAAGAACCTCGGACCACAGGGCCACCGTCCCGTCATCTCCCAAAGCTGGGACCGCAATGGCAGCCCTGCCCACCCGCACCGGTACTCCGTAGTCGACACCGTAGCCGGAGCTCTCCCACTCCTCCCGTGACACAACAAAGGCGGTGACGGCCACCCGGGTATTGGTCCAACGCTCCCAGGAGCGCATGGCCAGCTCCAGACGGGATTGCAGACGCGCCGCTCGGTCGAGGGAGAACGGCGTATACCGGATCGTCGCAAGATCCCCCGGGAGGGTCACCAAGTATCCCCCTTCAGGAGGCGCATGTAACCGGGTGGGGGCCTTGCGTGCGATCGGGGCGGCACTGGTAGGGGCGGCTTGGAAAGCGGCGAGCGTCAGGACGACAACGAAGGCTGAAATAAGTCGGTGCATGGGTTCAGTTTAGCGCCTTTTGTGGAGCCTCGCATCCCCACGCTCCGTGGCTCGCCGCCCTGTCGACCGAATCTCGCCAGATCCACTGGACCGAGGAGATCGAACCTTGGGTTAGACTAACCACCGACGATTTACGGCTAGCTAAGGAGAATCCCGTGGTGACAGCACAAGATGACAGCAAAAATTTCATGCAAGCCCTGGAAGATGAAATGAAGCGCCTCTTTGCAGGGCTGGGCGATCAGGGCGCCCTGGAGTCCGAATCCGATGGCCAATTGGAAGTTGTCGGTCTGCTGAAATTGGCCCTCACCAGTGAGCTGGAAGCCAGCGAGATCGCAGCCCATTGGCTGCCCACGACATCGGAGATCGAAGCCAAGACCATCCTCGCCGAGCAGTGCTCCGACGAGATGCGTCATTACAACCTAATCTTCAAACGGTTGCAGGAGCTGGGCGAAGACATGGACAACTTCGATCCCTTCGCCCAAGGCTACAGCCCGCTCTACCACTACCTGCGGGGGCTCCGCACCACCATCGAACGGATCGCGGCGGGCCCTTTCGCCTGTGAGGCGGTGGCCGAGGTACGCAACGCCCAGTTCATCGACTTCTGCCGTCGGGTGGGTGACGAAAAAACCGCCCGGCTCTACGAGAAGACGATCCACCCGGAAGAGATCCATCATCACCGGCTGGGTCGCGAGTTCTTGCTGCGACACGCCACCACAGCCGAAACGCAGGCCCAAGTCATCAGTGCCGTGCGCAGCTCCCTGGCCATCGCCGACGAGCTTCAGAATCTGGCGGAGATGACCACCGGCCTGCACAATATTCCGGTCTCCTGAGAGGCCATTTGGCAAGCCATCGAAACCTAGACCTAGGAGCTCCATGTTGGACCGCGACACCTCGATCGCTACTTTGACCGATGCCCGCTGGCTCGATTTGACTCAGCCCCTGTCGATCTTCACGCCCCCTTGGCCCGGGGAAATGCCCCTACAGGTGCACTTTTTCAAGCGCCTGACCGGCGCCCACGGTGGGGGCCAAGGTGCCAACGGTCAGCTCATCGAGTGGAGCAACAACACCGGGACCCACTTGGTGGGCCCGACGGCATTCCATTCCGCTAGCCGCTCGATCTCCGACATTCCGCTCAGCGCCCTGTGCGGCCGCGCCGCCGTGGCGGACGTCTCCGATGTTGTCGAGGACTACGGTTTCTACACCCCCCAGATGATCGAAGAGCGCGTCGAGGTGCGGGATGGGGACATCTTGATCGTCCACACCGGTTACCGCCGTTATGCCTGGGACCAACCGGACTGTGTCAATCCGGCGGCCCAAGGGGGCGTCGAGAACAAAGAATTCGGCTACTACGTCCGTCATCCCGGGCCCTCACCGGACTTCTTCGCCTGGGCGATGGACAAGAAGATCAAAGTGGTCGGCGTCGATTGCGGCTGCGTCGAGCATCCCATGAACACCAATATCCGCTTCTTGCACGGCCGCGAATTCGACAAGGCCCAACAGGCGGCTCGTCGAGCCACCGGCAAGGACTGGGAGGAGCTTTTTCCGCCGGAGGACTACCAGAGGCTCACCCACCAAACCCTACCCAAGTCCGGGCTGCTCTTTCTCGAAGCCCTCGGCGGCGAGCTCGACAGCCTGCTGAATCAGCGAACTTGGTTATTGATTCAACCGGTTCCGTTTGTCGAGGTGGAGGCCGCTTGGTGCCGCGTCGCCGCTGTCCACCCGGCCGACGGCCAGGAGGTTGAAACGTTCCACAACCAGCTCGATAACATCGAGATGCTGGACATGACCCTGCCGTTCAGCGTCCGCACACCCCAGTGGGCGAACTACGAGCCCTTGTCGATCAAGTACACCAAGCGGGTGGGGGGTTTGGACTACGGTTTAGGCCGTAACAACGCCCACTGCCGCGCCAGCTTTCATCTCGCCACCCACATGGACGGCGAAAAGCATTTCTGGGCCGCCGGACGCACCATCGGCGAGGTGCCCCTCGACTACTGGCATGGCCCTGGGGTCATCGTCGACATCTCTGAGGTGGTCAGCGATTCCAGCGTCTACACGCCAGAAATGATCGAGGAGAGGGTCGATCTGCGGGACGGCGACATCCTTCTGCTGAAAACCGGCTGGCACCGTCTGGGCTGGAATAGCCCCGATTCCGACGAATTCCGCTACATGATCAAACATCCGGGACCGTCTCCGGATTTTGCCGCCTGGTGCGTTGAGCGCAAGATCAAGTGGCTGGGCATCGATTGCGTCGCCATGGAGCATCCGATGAACACCATCCAGCGCTTGATGCATCCCAAGACCTTCGCCGAGGCGGAGCGCAAGCTACAAGCGCAGTTCGGCAAGACTTGGGACGAGATGTATCCCCAGGACCTGTACTACCAGGACATGCATTTGAATCTCTTCCCCAAGGGCATCGTCCATGCCGAGAACCTCGGCGGAGCGATCGCCGACGCCGACACCGGCCGTTACTACGTCGCCGCCTTTGTGCAGCGGGGCATGGAGCTGGCGTCCTGCTGGGGCCGTTTTGTCGCTTTTAAGGAGAAGCAGCCAAGTCCCTGACCCCTTGCTCGACCCGCCGTACGAGCTCCACCAGGGCATCGGCGGCCACCGAGCAAATCGCCAGACGCAGGAAACGCGGCCCGACGGAGATGACGCCGGTATCGTACTGGGCGATGAGATGGCGGCGCACCGCGTCCGCGTCGATCCCGAGCTCTGCGGGGATTTCGAGCAGGGCAAAAAAGCCCGCATTGAAAGGTAGCGGCCGCAGCAGCGACGGGTCGAGGGCCCGCAAGGCCGGCTGGATGACCTGGAAGCGTTCTTCGGCTTGACGGTGGATCATCGCCACCTCGTCTTGTGCCTTGCCATCCTTGAGGGCTTGATAGAGGATCATCTGCCCCAAAGCCACCGGCGAGCCGATGGTGGAGCGCAGCAGGCATTTGAGCTTGTCTTCCAGGGCCGAGGCCGCTTCGGGCTCCATCTGCAACCCGAAGGTGACGAAACCCACCCGGCCGCCGAAGAAAGAGAACTCCTTGGTGGCACCATCGATCTTGACCGGCACCAACTGCGGATGCTGGCCGATGAGGTCCCAGAACAGGGAGCGTCGAGGCACACCCTCGACAAAAACAAAACCTTGGTAGGCATCGTCACAGACGACGATCAAGGGTCGTTGCTCGGCAATGCGCAACAGCGAGGCCACGAGCTCCTGGCGTTCCTTCACCGTCGGCGAATAGCCCCCGGGATTGGAGGGGAAATTGAGAATCGCCACCGCCGGCTCCCCCGCCGGGAGCTCTCCGAGGGCTTTCTCCACCACCTGCGGGTCATAGACGCCGTTGACATGGGAAGGCGCCGATCGCAATTCCGCTCCCCTCCGCAAGCCAAAGGTCTGCCGATAGTTGCCCCAAAAAGGGCCGGGCACCGCCACCACGGTTCCTTCGTCGGTGAATAAATCCGCCATCAGCGACAGCCCGTGCGCCAGGCCTATGGTGGCCACTGGCACGGTGCTCGGAAGCACCTCGTCCACCTCCCGACGCTGCCACTGTCGCCACGCCTGACGCACCACTTCGATACCCTGTACCGGCGAATAAAGAAAGGCACGGTCCATCTCGTCGGGCGGCAGATTGACGGCACCGGCCATCGACGGCAGGGGCACGGAGCCTCCGTGGCCATCGGTGTAGATGCCGATGGTGCTGTTGTAGGTGGTGCCGCGCGCCTGCCCCGCTTGATAGGGAATGCCCTGGGGATAGAACGTGCGGCGACCCAAGGCCGAAAGGGACCGAAACAGCGCAGGATGCTGCGCTTCGAGGACTTGGTTGATGGCATCGGCGGTCATGGTTTTCCTAGATGAGTCTCGAGCTGAGAGATGGACGGGCAAGCAACCCCGGGAGGCTACGCCGAGACGACCTGGAATGCAACATTCAAAGCGCCGCTACTCAGCTTCCTTCTATCAAGCGTGTAGGCAGGGAGAGGCTACAACCCCGTGGGTTCGTATCTAGCCGAAAGGAGGCGAGCTTAGCGGTACAACGGGCCGGAATCGAGGATGAAATTGTTGGCTCGATTTGCCCACTTTATTCGAGGATGTCCGCGACCCCGCCAGCCTGGTGCCCAAGGGCCTCCTGTTGGCGTTGTTTTTTTGGCAAAACTGGATGCGGTCCTCCTAAATCCAGCTCAAGGCGTCAAATACGAGGTCGACACCGCGGCGTCTTGGATGGCCTCTTCCGACCAAGGGGCGAGATGCAGCTCACCGGCCAAGAAGGGCTCGACCTGATCGCTGTAGTGGGGATCCACCGGATGCCCCGACTGCCCGCCGGGCAACATCGCGAAGGCATGTTGGGGGGTTTGCCAGTCGACGATCCAGCGCATGGAGGGCCCATAGACGATGTCCTGACGCCCATCTTGCCATTGCGCACCGAAGGCAGCGATGGAGGTGGCCGAGCCGGCTACCTCGTAGGGCCCCCGGCGGTACCAACGTCCCAGCACCGGCACCGCATCGAGGCGATGGCGCAAGGTCAAACGATGCAACCATCCGAAAGACCACCTTTCCACCTCGTCGCCCCAGCGCTCGCTCCCCTCACGCCAAGCATCCCGCAACGCCGACCCCACGATATCGGCTCGCACTTCGACAGCGTCCGTCGTCAAGTCGTCAAACCACCGCTCGGCCATCTGCCCTCGCAACAGACGCAGCAGCCTGTCCTTGTTGGCGAAGGCTCGCACCCCAGAGACCTCCGCCTCATCCATCAGCAGGCCGCGGAGTAGGTTGCGCTCCACCAAAGCATAGAGGGCCGCCGGCCCCCGCAGCTCCATGGCGCCGTCCCACTGTCGTAGCGCCTCATAGGCCTTGGCCGCGTCGCCCCTCAAAGGCTCGGCGTCCACTGCCAAGGCGGCTACGATGTCGCGGGCATAAAGCGAGGTGACATCGAGCTGTAGGTCGGCGAATTCCTGACGCTGCCAGGTCGTTGCCTCGAGAAGACGCTGACCAATGCGATCGGCACGATGGGTGGTGAAGAAGTCCGCTGCCAGCGGCAAACCATAATCCGAGGGCCGAATGTCGTGGTTGGCGGTGACCAACATGTCCCCGGCTGTCCCATCGGCCGGCAAGATCAACGTCGGATTGCTCCCCCGAGGGCGCAGACCGTCCCAACCGTAGGACAGATCCCAGGCAGGGGCCGGCAAGCGTCCCAAATCCTGACGCGGCGCCACCGCCTCCTCCGCCGAGCCCTGCCCCTCACCTCGCCGCTGGGGGATCCGCCCCAACACCGTGTAGAGAAGCTCACCGTTGTCGAAGGTGGCCACCAGATTCTGGGCCGGGCAGGTATAGGGCTCGATGGCCGTCAGCGCTTCCGTTGCGGTTTCAGCGCCCGCCAAGGCGACCAGGGCCGCCACGGGATCGCCACCGTACTGGGCCGTCCAGGCAAGGCTACGCGGCGGTAGACCGCGCAGCGCATCGACCGGCAAAAGGGGACCGATGTCGGTTCTGTAGGTGGTGATCGTCCGCGACTCGCCACCACGGATGCGGATCAACTCTTCCTGTACTTGCAACGGTTTCCAGGCGTCGCCACGACGATAGCGTTGCCCCGCCGCGTCGAGCTCTTCGAAGAAGAGATCGTGGTCGTCGAGCATGGTGTTGGTGAAAGCCCAAGCAATGTGGGGACCTCGGCCGATGATCACCCCTGGGGTTCCGGGGAGGGTCATGCCCGCCGCCTCATACTCGGGGGAACGCACCATCGCTTGGTACCAAACACTGGGCAAGAACAAACCGAGGTGTGGATCATTGGCCAAGAGGGGTTTACCGGAGGCGGTGCGAAGACCACTCAAGGCCCAGTTGTTGCTGCCGGGGGACGGTCGGTCGCCAA
This sequence comes from Acidobacteriota bacterium, assembly GCA_029263315.1. Taxonomy (GTDB): domain Bacteria; phylum Acidobacteriota; class Thermoanaerobaculia; order Multivoradales; family J023; genus JAJCXR01. Next base: position 239,869 of record JAJCXR010000040.1, read on the forward strand.
GCTCATCCTGTGCCGGACTCTCCTCCAGGGGTCCGGTTGCCGGTTCGCCAACCTCCGTCGCCAGCTGCGAAATCTGTTCTGGGATATGAAGATCCGGGAGACCTAGCAAATCGCGGGTGCCGGCAGATCCAAAATGGCGCAACCAGCGGAACCGTTCCTCCTCAGGACGGTCGTTCCAGAAAGACAGATCTCGGGCCATCAACAGAGCAAAACTGAGGCTGTCTACCGGTTGCCAAGGCTCCGGCTTGATACCCAAGAGCCGTATTGCGGGCGGCAAGTCACCGTTTCGCGACGTCAACCATCCGTTGACACCGGCAGCGTAGGCGTCCAGCAGCCGGCGGGATCTCGGCGACGCCATCTGCAACATGCGGTCTGCGGTAGCGCCATAGCGCAAAGTACGAAAATAAACATCCGCCTCGTAGCCAGCCTCGCCCAGAATTTCGGCCAAGTGCCCTCGACCCGCCCGTCGTCCCAACTCCATTTGGGTGAAGCGGTCATTGGCGTGTACCCAGCCCAATGCCGCGGCGGCGTCTTCTTCCGTCTCGGCGGCGATATGGGGTACTCCCCACCGATCCCAAGTAATCTGTACCGTCGCCGAGAGCCCAGCCAGGGCTTGCTCCCCCTGACGGACCGGCCGGCCAGAGCCACGCAACCAGAGCCAGACACCTACGGCAACAAGCCCGACCAAAAGACAAAGACCCGTCGCGACTCTCAACAACGTTCGGATATTCATAGCCTGGAAGTCTATCGTCAAAGGCCTCAGAGAGGCTTTGTGAGACTGGCCAAGTCTTGACAGAATCCTGCAACTTGACCACAATGACCACAACAAACTGACTATCGACCGCAGAAGGTATCCAATGCCAGTCAAAGGTAAAGAACCACAGGGAGGATCGACCATGGGCAGAGTAGGTGTTGACAATCCCCTGGAAACCTTGAGCCTGCCGCGCAGCGTTGGCTCGAGGGAGTTAAAAACACGTTTGGGTAGCTACCTGCGCTTGGTGCGCGAGGGTGCGTCCTTCGTGGTCACCGACCGCGGCCGCCCAGTGGCCGAGCTGCGGCCCTTGCCCATGGACGAGCACGCCCTCGGGGACAAGCTCTATGAGCTGGCGGCCGCCGGGGTCATCGGGCAAGAAATCTCCGAACGGCAACCCCTCCAGCCCTTCGAGCCCATCCCACTAAAAATTAGTGGCTCGACCGAAGACACCAGCCTCGCCACGGCCGTTTCCGAAGGTCGGGAGGATCGGTTCTGATCCACTTCTTCGATGCCAGCGCACTGGTCAAGAGGTACGTCGTCGAGTCGGGCAGTGATCAGGTGCGGCGTTGGTTGCGACGTCGTCTCTGTGCCGCCTCCCGCCTCTCCGAGGTGGAAGTCATCTCGGCCTTGGAACGACGCTGCCGGGAGGGGGCGTTCTCACCGGCCGAGAAAGACCGCGCCATCTCCGCGCTGCGCCGCGACCTCGACCATCTGATCGTCGTCGAGCTCACCGCCCCAGTGGTGGACTTGGCGGCCGGCCTGCTGGCCCGTCACTCCCTGAGGGCCGGCGACGCCGTCCAGCTGGCCTGCGGCCTGGAGCTCAAGCAACGCCTGAGTTATGCGGTGGGATTTGTTGGCTTCGATGATCGCCTGACGGTGGCGGCTCGCCTGGAGGGGCTGGATATCCCGGACGCCGAAAACCCTCAGCGCCAGTAGATGCGCAAGCCGAAGAGCAACACGGCGACCGACAACCCGCCACATAGGGCTCCCCAAAACCAATAGGGCAACCAAAGGGCCTGTGCGATCTGGCCGACGTCGGAGGGCATCATGCCCATCGCGGTGGCGGCCACCGGGGTGAACAGATAATCCCCACGGGAAAAAACGCTGAGTGCCAGCTGCACACCGAAAAACACCACCACCAGCTGGGCCAATTGCTCGCTGCCCTTGCCGGCGATCCAAGCACAAATCACCAGCAAAGACATGACGAAGAGGGCGGCGAAGAGATTTCGCACCACCCAGACCAGGGTGATGGCCAAAACGACAGCCGCGATCGCCAGGCTGTATCGTGCATGGCGCACATTTTTCCCCGCCGCAAAGGCCACGGCGGCGACCACCGCGGGCCCCACCAGGCCTCCGGCCGCCACCAAAGCAAGTCGGAAGCGTCCGATTTGCCCGCTCCAGTGAGCCACGCCAGAGCCGTCCGGCCACATTTCGAAACGATCGAAGCTCTGCCCGAGCAACACCGCGGTGAGTCCATGCCCCATCTCATGGGCCAAGGTCGAAAGCAGCATCAGGGGATAGGCTAGGTAGCGTCCATAGGGCACGGCGTAGAACAGAGCCGTGGCCACCAGGCTTGCCAAGAGGACGAGGCGGGCTTGCTGTTGGGAGGTGAGGGTCTGTCTCAAGGCATTTCCTCAGGAACGGTTTCAGGGGCGTTGTCGGCGACTGGCGCAGGCGGTTCGAAGACGGCCAGTGACCGGGCTGCCGCTTCCGGCCAGTCAACCGGCTGCCATCCGGCCTGGATTAAAGCCTGGATGAGGTTTTGATCCACCCACCACGACACCGAGACGGCATCGTCGACGCGACGGTAGTTGCGAAGCAAGACAAAGATGCGGCTCGCTTCTTCTTCTACGGCCGAGGCCACCAATTCCTGCGCCTCCCGTTTCAATTGCTCAGTGTCCTCGAGCAACGCCCGGTCGTCGGACCAGCCGACATGGCCGTCTGTGGAGTTGGGGAATGAGCGAATACCGACCAGATTTCCCTCCAGACGGACGTAATGCTGCACGATGGGACGCAAAATGCCCGTGGCGACCACCATGTCGTCGGCATTGGCCTGTTTCGCCACCCACTGGCCCTTGCTGCGATAGAAATCCGACGCCGGCTGAGTTTGCAAAGCCCAGAGCCGAAAACCGGCCCCAATGATCAAGCCACCACCACAGAAGGCGAGGCAAGCGAGGCGCCACTTCGCATTGGGGGTGTGGCCAAAACCTTGCCTCCAAAGGCGATCTATGCCCATCGCCACCAATACCATCACCACACCCACGGTGTAGAAATCATGGCGTCCTGGATGGTAAAAAACCTGCCAAACACGGCTCAGTACCCAAGGCACCAAGATAGATACCAACCAAGCCATGGCCAAGAAAAGCGCCGCCCGTGGGCGCGGCGGCCGCCATAGGGCGAGCATCAACAGCGACACGTTGGCCAATAAGGCCCACCAACGCAGGGGCGCTGGCGTCGGCGGCCGATCCATCTGTCGCAAGTAGACGAAATAATCGGCCCCGATGAGCTGCATCTCGAGGCTGCGTCCGAGGCGCCCTTCCTCAGGAAAGGCCTGGTAAAGTTTTTCCACCGAATTGGCGGCCCCACTGCCTTCGAGCTGTGGCAGGGCAACCAGCACATAAGGCAACAACACCAAGCCGGCCAAAGCCGCCGCCAGCAGGCCGCGCCACCGCCCCCGCCGACTCTTCCCCACCACCAGAATCTGCAGCCCGACGGTGACACCGAGAAAGAAACCCGATACATGCAAACAGCATATGGTCAGGAGAACGGCACCGAAAAGCCCCCAGGATCGCCAGCTCTCGAGCTCCAGGGCCCGCCACAAGGTAATGAAGAGGGCCACCGTCAAGAACAGCAACGGGGCATAGACCCGCGCTTCCCGACTATAGAAGACGTGCAGCGGATGGATGCTGAGCAGGACGGCGGCGATCCACCCCACCCGGCGGCTGGCCAGCCGCCGAGCCAAATCGTAGAGTAGTGGAATGGTGGCCGCACCGGCCAGAGCGCTAGGTAGGCGTAGGAGCCAATCGGACTCGCCGACCCAGCGCATCCAAAGCCCCATCAGGCCATAGTAGATGGGCGGTGTCGGCTCGGGGCTACGCAGCAACGACATGCCGCCGTCCCAAACCTGATGGGCGAACCACCAGGTTGCCGCTTCGTCGACCCAAAGCTCGAACCTTCCGAGGTGGCTCAGGCGCAGGACCAGCCCGGCGACGGTCAGCAGAGCAAGGCATAGGGCTTCCGGCGAGGCCCCTACGTTGCGCCATCCAGACTCGCGCCACGCCGGACCCCTCCGGTCAGCCATGTATCACCGCCCCAAGACGCTGAAGATACCCGTCGTCAGAAAAGGCACATAGGTGATCAACAGCACGCCGATTCCCAGGATGATCAACATCGGCACCGCCGAGCGATACACCGTGAGCAGGGGTCGCTCAAAACGGTAGGAAGCGAGGAAAAGATTGAGCCCCACCGGCGGAGTCAAATAGCCGAGCTCCAGATTGGCGATGAAGATGATGCCCAAATGGATCGGGTCGATGCCGAAAGCCGCTCCCAAGGGCACGATCAGTGGCACCACCACCACCGTGGCCGAGAAGATGTCCATCAAGCATCCCACCAACAGAAGGAAAATATTGAGCATTAACAGAAAGACCAACGGCGACTGAATGTGATCCTGGACCAGCGCTAACAACTGCGAGGGGACTTGAGCGTCCACCAGATAACTGGTCAAGCCCATGGCGACGCTGAGGATGATCAGCACCCCACCCACCAAGACGACACATTGCCGAATCACCCGCGGTAGGTCCCGACGCATCGACAGGTCGCGGTTGATGAAACATTGGATCACCAGCGCATAGAGGGCCCCCAAGGCCGAGGCCTCGACCACCGTGGCATAGCTGCTGAAAATCGCCACCAGCAGAAAAACCGGCAGAAAGAGCTCCCACTTGGCCCGCCAGATGGCCCGTCCCGCAGACCCCAAGACGAACTTGGTGCGACGGGCCCCGCTGCGCAGACCCTCACGCACACCCCAGGCCGCCACCAGGGCCACCAGCAGGATGCCCGGAACGAGACCTCCTAAGAACAGATCGGTGATCGGGACCCCCGCCACAATGCCGTAGAGAATCAACGGCAGGGCCGGCGGCAGCAGCAGCCCTAGGGATCCCGAGGCGGTGAGCAATCCGAGGGAGAAATTCTCGCGGTAGCCCTCCGCCTGCAAGGCCTGGAAGAGCAGCCCCCCCAGGGCCAGGATGGTGACCCCGGAGCCGCCGGTGAAAATGGTGAAAAAGGCGCACACCACCGCCGCCGCCACCGCCGTGCCGCCGGGAATCCAGCCGAAGAGAGCTCGAAACACCGCCACCAGCCGCTCCGAGCTCTTGCCTTCGGCCAACAGGAAGCCGGTCAGGGTGAACATAGGAATGGCCGGCAAGGTGGGCGAAACCGCCAAGCGATAGGTCTCCACCGGCACCGCCGAGATGGGCACGAAGTCATGGATGAAAAGCAATACCGCCGCCCCACCGAGCACGGCGTAGATCGGCGTACCGAGGAGCATCGCAGCCCCCAGAAGCAACAGCCAAGGGGTGACGGACCCGATAACCACCAGATCCGGATCCGCCTCCGACAACATGGCCAGGTGGCCGATCCAGGCGCCCAGCAACAGGCCGGCCGTCGCACAGGCCCAACCCAACCAGCGGCGGCCACCGGTGCCCACCCCCGCTTGCCAGATGAGGCGCAAGGCAATGAGACCAAAGGCGATGGGCAGGACGAGCAAAGCGACCCACACCGGTAATCCGAGAGCCACTTGGTCGCCAAACTCACGTTCCACTTGCAGGAACTCATAGCTGGCACGGAAGAGTAGCGCCGTGACACCGGCGCCTACTGTCAACGCAAAGATCTTGCTCAAGTCCCGCCACAACCCGGCGGGCAGGAAGGTCGGCGTGGCAAGGGCCAACAGCTTGTCCTCGCTGGCCGCCAAGGCGGCGCCGAGAAAGGCGACCCAGAGGGTCAGGTGCTGCACCAAGGGCATCGAGCCCGGAACGCTGCTGCCCAGCGCCCTGGCCACCATCTCGGCCGACAGCAACAGCACCATGGCGACCAACGCCAAGCTGGCGAGGCCACCTTCCAAGGCGTCGAATCGAGAACGCAACGAGGCCCAAACGGAAGGGCTCGTCGCCGCTTTGGGATCACTTGTGGGCAAGACTGTTGGGCTCAATCTAGGGCTCCGTTCTCGCCGCTCGGGGCTCGATATCCGTCCGTGTTGGGACCTTACTGTATTCCATGAGCTGTGACCTATTGCGCCTTAGGGAGGACCCTACTGCGCCGGAGACCTACTGAACCGGATATATACTGCGCCAGAGACCAATTGCGCCAAAGACCTACTGCGCCGCAGAACGGGCGCGAAAGGCGTCCCGCTCCTTGCGAACGCGGTCGAGCAAGTCCTTGGCGGTCATCCGCTGGCGCTGAAAATTGATGAAAGTCTCCGCTTCCTTACGCCAGGCGGCGGCCACATCTTCCGGCACCTCGACGACGGTCAAACCTCGCTCGCTCATCTCCTTCACCGCCCGTGCATCCTGCTGCGGAATCTGCTCCCACAGCTCCTTCTCCGCCTTGCGGGCGCTCGCCTTGATGGCCTTCTGGGCTTCCGGCGACAGACGCTTCCAGGCCCGCTCACTCATCACCGTGGCACCGACCAGCGGCGCCAAACCGAGTCCTTGCATGTAAGGCGTCTGACGAAACCACTGCAACGACAGGGCGGCCAACGGAGTGGTCGGCAGGGCCTGGATCATCCCCGTTTGCAGGCCGGTCAAGATGTCCGTCGCCGCCAGCGGTACCGGTTGGAAACCGTTCTGGCGCCACAGCTGCACCGCCGAGTCGTCTCCGGCCCAAACGAAAAGCTTCTGTTTGCGCAGATCTTCGACGCCGCTGATCGGCTCCTTCGAAAAGAAATGCACCCAGCCCCCTTGCCCCCAATTGAGCAGGATATAGCCCTTGTCCGCCAAGCGCTTTTCGAACTCGGGACGCAGGGTTTCCAAGACATGGAAGAGCTCGCCGTACGAGTCGAAGAGCATGGGGATCTCGAACACCGAGAAGCCGTCGTCGATGACCGTCAAACCCGTCACCGTCAGGGCGGCGGCGTGGATCTGTCCGATGCGCATCTTGCGCACCACATCCGGCTCGTCACCGGCGATGCCACCGGCATAGACCCGCAACGAGACTTCGCCGTCGGTGTCTTCCTGCCAGGAGGCACCCATGTCTTTGAGGATCTGATCCCAGACCGAACCGTCGGGAACCAGGGTAGCCATCTTGATGACTGTTGCTGCCTGGGCCAGGCTGCCATGCAGCAGACCGAAGCACAGGAGTACCAGAACGAATTTTTGCAATCGAGAGAAGTTAAACCTCATAGGATCCTCTTCAGAGTGAAATCGAGGTTGAATGCGAGTCTATCGTCTAAAAACCTTCGCCGGAGAAACGTCGCCCAAGAACCCCAGCCGGGGCATCGGCAGCGATCCCCTGGTGATTACGGATCAGCGGGCCTATCCGATGCCTCCTCGAGGGCTTCGTCTTCCGAGAAACCTTCGAGAAAGAGGTCGTCGATTTGATCGAGCAAGAGCTTCGCCCTGCGTTGTTGAATGATATTGGCCAGCCGCTCGGTTTCAAAGGCATCGAGGTCGACGGCCAGCGCCTTGTCGAGCATCTCTTGGAACTCACGGCGGTCTTGGTTGGCGACGGAAATCGAATCTGCCCAACTGACATAAATGCCGGCCCGATGGCCACCGCTGAGCCTCTCGGCTTGCTCGAAGTGGTAACGGGCCCGCTCGACGGAACCCCCCATGGTCTCGGGCAACGCCTCGACGGCGATCATCGCCTCGTGCAATGCCCCAAAGTCATAGTCGGAATGCAACTCCACGGCACGCTCCAGCAAGCTGCGCACCACCGGCAAATCGACCACCACCTCCGGTTGATCAAGGGAGAGGGAGATTCTCGCCCCCCAGGACAAGGCGGTCCAACGGAGCAACGGCACATCGTCGATGGTGGCAGCCGCCAAGGTGGCTGCCGGGTCCCGAAGTAAACCCTCTTCGCTGCCCGGGAAGCGCAACGCCATGGCGTTCATGCAGTAGCCATGGGCCCGCCGGTAGAGCTTGGATGCCCGCTGCCGCTCCGCCTTGGCGGCACGGTAGCTGGTCTGCTCCAGACGATCCGCTTCCAGCTCGACATAGGCATAGCCGTAGAGCGTGAACCCCTTGCAAGTCGCCAACAGGAGCCCCCGGTGACGCGGCGTTTCGGCCAACAGCATCTCCTGGGTTTTGAGGGCGAAGGGCAAGGCATCACGGATCAGCTCCGGGTCGTCGTCGGAGGTGAACACGTCGCCACCCTGCGACAACGTATCGGCCAATTTCTTGACAGCTACATTCTTGACCGACGAGCAACCGCCGAGGACCAGGCCCGAGGCCAAGCAAAACAGAATGAGGATGGAGTGTGGGCGCCGCATGGGGGGACTGTACCGGGCAGGTTGTGGAGGGTCAAGGCTAGGGCTGATCAGCGAAGGCTCAGCTCTTGTGCTGCGGATTGTAGGCGTTTGTCGAAACACGAGAACATCACGAGATCACCCGGGCTGCTGTCTCGCAAGATCGCAAAAGAAGCCAAGTGGAGACTGTCGAATCCTCGCAACGAGAATTCCTCCGCCAAATCACCAGCCAACCGCCACACTCGCTCACCGACCTCCAATCTGAAAAATCGGGGCCAATCCGCTTCAATGGCACGCTTGATCTTGTCAAGGGCGTTGGTAGAAATCCTCCCTTCGCGATGTTGCCGGGCAAAGGCACTGCGGGCTTCAGGATAAGCGACGACTGAAGTGGCAACGAGTGACGCCGAGGCAAGCAAGCTCCGGACCTGCCCTGAACCGACCTCGTCACAGAAGAGCTTGACGAGACTACTGGTATCGAGATAGGCGATCATGGCCTATGGCGTTGCCGCTTCCCTCAGTCCAGACCAGTCACCAGAGTCCCTCATCTCAGCCACGATCTTCGAGCACCACCTGAGACGTCGATTTCCCCTGAATCTGTACTGGATCTTCACATCCACTGGGCTTACCGCCAGCCCAGCGGGCCTCTCCACAGGAGACCTGCCTTTGGAGACTCAGCGGCAAGCTCGAAACCTCTGAGGCCCCAGCCGAGTCATGGGCTCGAAGCTGCCAGGCGATAGAGGGCCGGACTTCGTCGACAATGACGATCTGTTCCCCGGCTGCGGCACGCTTCAGGAAGAGATCCAAGTCGTCTTTGAGTTGTAGCAGACTTATTCGCGTCATTTTATGAATTGTATCATTTTGCTCACTCGCCTCACTCTGTCTCTCTCCTCGAGCGCCGGCTCATCCAACCCACCAAGCGGCGACGCAACCAGGCCCGCAGACTGCGCTGCTTCCCCACACCCCGCCGCCGCAGCTTGCGCCGGGTAAGCGCGCTGTCGAGATCGAGCTGTTGCAGGAGATCGTCGGTATGGGCGCCGAGAGCGGCCAAGGGCTCCTGCCCCCAGGGACGCTGACCATCGAAGAGGGCTGGAAAACCGAGCCTTCGCTGACCGTCTTTGCCGCTGCGAATCCAGCCACGGGCTTGCATTTGGGGATGCTGCGTCGCTTCGGCCGGCGACAGCACCCCTTCGATGGGCAGATCGTGCCGCCGGAAGAGCTCCATCCAAGCGTCGCGGTGGCGGCTGGCGATCAGCTCGGCCACTTGCTCCCGTACCCTAGGTTGCCGGGAGAACTGCGACAACAACCACTCCCGCCGTTCGACGACTTGGCAGAATCGTTTCCAGAAATGCGGTTCCAAGGCGGCCAAGGCCAGCAACCCCCCATCGGCGGTGCGATAGAGGCCATAGCAAGGCAAGGCGCCGGTGAGCATCAAGGGCTCCTCCACCGCCTTGGGCCCCTCCGCTTCCGCCGCCCAGGCTGTGATGGCGGCATGACCCGCAGCATCGTAGAGGGATTGGTCGATGATGCACCCCTCGCCGTCCCGGTGCCGACGGTGCAGGCTCGCCACCACCGACAACGCGGCGCTCCAGGCACCGACGACATCGGCCGTCTGCGTCGCCGGCATGCCTTGACCCGCCGCCAGGGTTCCGGCGACCGCTTGATAGGTCAAGTCGTGGCCGGCCCGCGATGCATAGGGGCCATCCTGCCCCCAGCCGGTCACCGAGCAAACCACCAGGCGGGGAAAGCGACGCCTAAGGGTGACGCCGTCAAACCCCCAACGGGCCAACGTACCGGGACGGAAGCTATCCACCAGCACGTCCGCATCGACCAACAGACGCCCGAGAATCTCCTGCGCCAGGGGGCGCTTCAGGTCGAGGGCTACGCTGCGGTGCCCGCCGAGCAGCAGGCTCGCCAGACTGCTCTGCTCATCCACCAATGGGGGCGCCTGGCGAACCGGGTCCCCCTCCCTGGGTTCCTCCACCTTGATCACTTGGGCCCCGAGGTCCGCCAGCAGGCGGGTCACCAGGGGACCCGGCAGATAGCGGCTGAGGTCGACGACGACTACACCTTCGAGGGGTTGATGCGCCATCGACACCGGCGATCCCGTCGGCGTCGGTTCGGCCCCCGTCCCAGACATATGGGCCCTAGCCTCGGGGCCCACCGTCGCACTGCCTGAAGTTGCTTGACTCAGCGCTCCACCACCATGGCAAAACCCGTACCGCCGGCCGCACAGACCGTGATCAAGCCGAAGGTCTCGTCTCGACGTTTGAGCTCATTGAGCACCTGGATGGTGACCCGGGCACCGGTGGCACCGAAGGGGTGGCCGATGGAAACGGAGCCGCCATTGACGTTGAAACGGTCGAAGTCGACCTCACCCAAGGGGGTGCTGCGTCCGAGCTCGTTTTTGGCGAATTTCTTCGAGGCGAAGGCCTTGAGGTTGGAGAGAATCTGCGCCGCGAAGGCCTCGTGCATTTCCACCAGGTGCATGTCCGACAGCTTCAGCCCAGCTCGATCGAGGGCCTGGGGCGCCGCATAGGCGGGCCCTTGCAAGAGCTGCGTCGCCGGATCGAGGGAAGCGTAGGCATAGGACCGGATGTAACCCAAGGGGGTCAGCCCCAGCTCCTTGGCTTTCTGCTCGCTCATCATCAGCACGGCGCCGCCGCCGTCGGTCAACGGGCTCGAATTACCGGCGGTGAGAGTACCGTAGCTGCGGTCGAAGACCGGCTTCAGCTTGGCCAGGGCCTCGAGGGACGAATCCCCCCGCACGCCGGTATCTTCCAGCACCACCTTGTCGTAGCGGGGCAGGCAGTAGGTGGGGACGATCTGGTCGCTGAAGCGGCCCTCCTCGGCGGCGGCGGCGGCCCGCTGATGGGACAGCAGGGCGATTTCGTCCTGGGCGCGACGGGAAACCTCATTCTCGCGGGCCATCTTTTCGCAAGCCTGACCCATCGTCATGCCGGTGGTGTATTCGGCGATGGCCGGCGGCACCGGCATCAGATCTTTGGGACGCAACTTGCTCAAGACCGCCGCCTTCTGCGGCATGCTCTTGGCTTTGCTGGCCTCGATGAAGCGCTGGGTGGCGTTGCGCGAGAAGGTGATCGGCACCGTCGACAGGGACTCGGCGCCACCGGCCAGCACCACCTCCGCTTGCCCCGTCAAAATCGCTTCGGCGGCGGAGGTGATGGCCCGGTTGGACGACGCACAGGCCAGGCTGACGGCGAATCCGGTCACCCGACTGGGCAACTGCAAGCGCAGCACCACCTCTCGCCCCAGGTTGGGGGCATAGAGGGCCGGCACCACGGCGCCGAAGATCGACAGGTCGATCTCTTGCGGATCGATGCCGGTGCGGGCCAACACTTCGGCGGCCGGCACACTGGCCAGGTCCACCACATCCATGTCGGCAAACTCAGCACCGGCCCGCACAAAGGGTGTGCGACAACCGTCGACGATGGCGATACGGCCCCGGGAGCTCTTGAGAGCTTGTTTGCGGTGCTTTGGAATCCCCGGGGCTTGGCCCTTTTCACGGCTCCAAACGGAGTCGGCCTGCTGGGAAATCTCCTTCGTCGCCACCTCGAGATTTTCGGCGGGATTCTGTGGGGTTTCGATCGACATGAATTCTCCTTGCTATTTGGAAATCCCGTCGCGCCGCGCTGCGTCGTGGAGAGCAATATCCCACCCCGGGCGAGCGGACGGTTTCTTTCGAAGGACCGATTGTACCTGTTTTGCCGCGTCGCGTCATGACTCCATCGTCATCCCGGGCCGGAGGCGCCCCCCAAGGCGGTGCATGGCGTCGGCTCGTTCTGGGCCCAGGCGCTATAGTAGTGGCAAAAGGAGAATGCCATGGGAGGGTCCCCTCGATTTGTTACCGTCCGTCATCTGCTGATCGCCGCTACCCTGCTGGCGGTCCTCAACGGCTGTCTCGGCAAGACCGCCAATGAGGTGCCGAAGACACAGCCGGAGGGGGCCACCCCGACAACCTCGGTTTCGTCGACCGATGACAACTTCGAAATCGACCCTACGGCACAGGTGCGTCTGCGCATCATGGCGGCCAACACCACCAGCGGTAGCCAACAGTCCTACCCGAATCCGGGCCCGGGGGTGAGGATCTTCCAGGGATTGAGCCCCGATGTGGTGCTCATTCAGGAATTCCAGGTCGAAGGCTCCCTCGACGCCTGGGTAGACGATGTTTTTGGCACCGACTTCGACCACTGCATCGAAGAAGTCGACGGTCTGCCCAACGGTATCGTCAGCCGCTTCCCCATTCTTCAATGCGGCGAGTGGGACGACCCCTTCATGCTCAACCGCGACTTTTCCTTCGCCCGCATCGACCTCCCCGGCGACCTCGACCTATGGGCGGTGAGCGTCCATTTGAAGGCTTCCAGTGGCAGCAGCAACCGGCAGCGGCGCAAGAACGAGGGCCTGGAGCTGGTCGAGCGCATCGAGGCAGAGGTTCCTCTAGAGGATTTCCTGGTCATCGGCGGTGACTTCAATACGCAGAACCGTGACGAAGAAGTGCTCGACGTGCTGCGTCGAGTGGTGGTCGTCGAAGCGCCCTTCCCCGGCGACGACAGCAGCGACGGCGATACCAACTCGAGCCGCAGGAAACCCTATGACTGGGTTTTGGTGGACGACGACTTGGAGCCCTTCGAGGTGGCCGTCATCACCGGGGATCGCCAATTCGACGACGGCTTGGTTTTTGACAGTCGTAGTTACAGCCAAGACGAGCTGGACGCAGCATTTTCACCGGTGCGCCAAGGGGACAGCGGCGCGCCCCAAATGCAGCACATGGCCGTGGTGCGGGACTTTCTCATCGCCGGCCCGATGCCCGATCCCGGCGATGATGATGACGGAGACGATGATGACGATAACGGCGGCGACGATGACGACGACCCCGTCATAGCCGCCGCCAGCCGGCTCGATCTCAGCGCCATGGTCATCGTCCAAAGCGGCAAGACCTTGCGCCTCGAAATCCCCCAGGGCACCCAGCTGGCAGCGGGGGCAAACTTGGTCATCGGACGGGCCGCCAACCGTCAAGCTTTCGAAAACTGTTGGGGTCCCCTACCCGCAACCACTGTCTACCTATCCGGAGCTGAGGCCGGGGACGATGACAGCGGCTTCCCCCAGCTCAACGGTGGCGAGCGCTTCCATCTCGAAGATGCCGCCGGTCAAGTCGTCGATCCCCTGGATGGTCAAGAGCTGCCCGCCACCCGCTTGAGCCGCCATCAATCCTGGCGACGGCTGAGCAGTGATAGCGAAGCCTCCGAGCTCGGGGATTCGACGCCCCAAGCCACCGATCCCGGCACCTATGCCGGTCAACGCCATGGCAATGGCCGGCTCATTCTGAGCGAGATCTCCGATGCCGATGATTTCCGCTGCGAGTTTGTCGAGCTGTTCTATGACGGATAGGTTTCAGAAAGACAGCGACGCCACCCTGGGCTAACTATCCGTCGAGGCGATGGGCACCACCTGGCACACCGCCTCGGCCAAGATATCCCCCAAAATCGCCAAGGTCTCCTCGCCTTCCTGGACGGTCGCCGCCGCCGGGTCGCCGAAGTAAGCCATGGCTCCGCCCGCCTCTTCGAACGACTTCAATCCATCTCGAATCGCCGTCGACAACGAGCGCGGATTGGCCTCCAGCTCCCGGCGCACCCGATCCTTCACCAAATCCCCCCGCCGGGCCAGGACGATAGAACCCTCATATTGCCCGGCATGGCAGGCACCACTCTTGAGCTCATCCGTCAAACGCAGCGCCCAAGGCTTCCGCGTCACATCTGGAAAGATCACCTGCAACTCGGTGCTCCCTCGGATTTCCTTACAGGCGGCGTACAGCGACGCCAAATGCCCCGGATCGAAGTGGGAATTGGCAATCGCAAAATAGCGCCACCCCTGGCCGTACAACGACACCGCGATATCCACCAACAACGCCGTCGCCGTCGCCGGACGCAACGTCACCGTCCCCGGGAACGACGCCCCAAACTCCGCCACCGTGTAATCGACCGGCGGCAACAGCACCGGCGACAGACCCTTCGCCGCCAAGCGCCGAGCCCCCTCCTCCGCCATCCCCGCCGAAATGATGCCGTCCGTGCTCAGCGGCAAATGCGGGCCATGGGCCTCCACCGCCCCGGTCGGCAAAATGGCCACTGCAGTGCGAAGATCGAGGTCCCGAACCTCCGTCCAAGTCATGTTTGCGAGTTTGCGTATCATCGGTTGATCCTACCGGCGTCGTGAGGCGGATGCCAAACGGTCTGGTGCCGAAGCTCATGTTGACGCAATCGATTTGGCCCGCCTAGACTTGCCCCGTCCAAACCTGGGGCCGTGGTAGGCCAGTAGGAACAGAGTCGACCCATCAAAGCGCTGTGTCTGGAGCCTCGCCAACCTTACATGGTAACAACTTGTCAGACAGATCTCGCTGAGACGTTCCTCGATGCCGTTGGGCAACTATCCGCATTCTTGACAGAGCGTGGCGCACCTACTGCCGTAGAGTGGGTCTTCAGGGAAGATCTCTTCTTTCGCTCAACAAAACGCATCACCGTCAGGATGCCACCCCCTGCAGAAAATCTTGGCCTTTCCGAGAAGCTGTATTCCCTAAGTGCCAAGAAGGGCTTGGTTGCGATCGATGTGCTGGGGATCATGGAAAATTCGGTCATCGCGACGGTCTGGGCTCCGCTCGAAATTTCAGAAGAGATCCAGGGATGGAGCCAAGGTCTTAGACTGTCCATCTGCGCACCTCTCAACCAAGCTAAACCTGTCCGAAGCAGGATGATCTGGTGGTGGATCACCCGATCTCCGGGATATCGTCGTTTCCAGGCAAAAGCGTGGATGATTCAACCTCGTCGGCGTGTCGTCGCTGAGCTCAGACAGAGCTTTTAACATATCCTTTCTTCAAGTGTCTGGTTCTGCCACGATGGCGATGCTGGGAAAGCGTAAGGAAGAGATCCTGTCGGAACCCTATTTCCAATTCGTCTTCACGGCCCCAGATCCTTGAAGCCCCTGTTTCCGCGGGCTCCTCGGTTGACTCGACGTTCCGCGCAGCCAATCTTGGATGGTCTACGGCAAAGCACCTACCTGAGGCGTCGAGCGAGTGATATACTCGCCAGGCAAACTTATCTACCTGAGGCTCACTGCGCCAAGATCAGCGAGTTTTGAAGACCTGAGAGGTCTCCGATGACGATCATATTGCCAGCCCTCTCGCACCTTCGAGTCGGCCTGACCGATGGCGGTCAGACAAGCAATCTACAAATAGCAAACGCTGTGCAGGCTCGGCCGCAGTACGTCCAACCTAGGTTCAATCTAGTTCTTTCTGTCGTCCATGGAAGGTCTGAGGTGGGTCGAGAGTTGTGGCTAGACGTCGAATGGAATCCTCTGCGTTATACCGCGACCAAATAGCTCAAAAATTGGGAGAAATATGGATGCAACGCTGACACACGCAGTTACTGTATTTATGGCGTTTTTTGCCATAATGAATCCCCTTGCTGGCGCCCCGGTTTTCCTTAGCCTCACGAGTGGCGATGACGAACAGACAACTAGGAGCGTAGCACTGAGGTCGCTGCTGGTCGCGTTCGCTATCGTTGCGATATTCTCTGTAGCTGGGAAAGTGATCTTTGACGTCTTTGGGCTCACTCTACCCGCATTTCGGATTACCGGCGGAATTATTGTTTTCTTTATCGGCCTTCATATGCTGCAAGGCAATCAATCGAGTATTGAACACCCAAGTGAAGAAGACAAGCAGAGCTCGCTAGACGCAGCGCTCAGCGTTGCAATTTCTCCCTTGGGAACGCCATTACTCGCCGGTCCGGGTACTATCGCAACCGCAATGACCTTTTCAGCAGGGGGCGGCATTGCCGACATGCTGGTGACCATCTCTGTGTTCGCTATTCTGTGTTTAATCACGTATTTTTTCTTTATCTTCGGCGGGAAGCTCGTTGGCTACCTCGGATCTAGCGCATTGGGGGTAGTAACGCGTATGATGGGGTTAATCCTCGCTGCAATTGGAACGCAGATGGTAATAGACGGACTGCGTGGAACCTTCAATCTCGCAGGGTGACACCTCATGGCTCCGCGGAGCTCCAACTAGACTTTTTGTAGTGTTTTGGCAATCCACTTTGACGCTTCGGACAGGCCACGGCGGCTGGCCATACGGTGAACGCAAAACTGTTATGCGGAAGTGTAGTAGCTTGAGCTCGACCCTCCATCATCATGCTAACTAGGTCCTGCGCCTTTGCAACCGATCGCCTAGAGATTGCGGAATGGCACTCGTTTCCGGAATCTACCTATGATCACCAGCAGTTGCCAGCTGACGTGGCAGGCATGCTCACCGAAGACGTCACCAAGTCACTACCACCCCCCTGGCAAGGCAAGTACTCCTTGAAGCGAGCCGCTTCATGGGTAGCAGAACGTGATCTGGAGGGCACGACCCTTCTGGTGCTCGACCGGCAAGCTGCACAGCCCATTGGCCTGATCATTCTTTTCGAATCCCAGCCTTCCATTGAATCGACTCAAATCGAGCTCCGACTTGGCTACCTTCTATCCCAGTCCTTCTGGGGCCGTGGCTACGCCAGCGAAATGCTCCATGGTCTACTGCTCTGGTGTATGGAACAGGCCCCCATTTCCTCTCTTGTCGGCGGCGTGTCGCGAGACAATCCTGCTTCTCGTCGTGTCCTTGAGAAACTCGGTTTTCTACTGGCACATTCCTCTCCAGATGAAGATTTCTTCAAAATCGTACTGAGAGAGCGATAACCATGAGGAGAGCACCCCCGTGAGGAGCATCAGACCTGCAACGGAAATCCGAGCGAGCCCGGACGGAGTGCTGTCCGAGCCGCAGGGCCATGGAATCGAGATTCAATATTGATATCAATGGCATTAATGGGCTTAGATCGATAGGTCAGTGTTGGGACGAGTTTGCGGAGGCCGCGCACAGCCGAAGGGCTCCCGCCCCTCATCGTTTTATCGGACGGGAACTAGTTAGCGCCGAGTGATGATGAGGGCAGCCGAGCGCTCTGCTCGACTGCCCTTCCGACCCTAGCAAGGTTACGAGCCAGAGAACAAATCGCTCCGGCCACCCCCTACGACACCTCGTCCGCCTTCTCAACCTTGTCCATGTTGTCGTTACTGTTGCGATCGACCAGCTTGTTGTAGGGATCGATGCCGGCTCGCACCGGCAGCTCGTCGACCACCAGCTCGAAGACCGGCGCCGCGTCTTGGATGTATCGTTTCTCCAGGAAGAGCACCTTGGGCACTTTCTTGCCGTCCACTTCTTGCTCGCCGAAGACACCGATATCGATCCAATCGTCGATCGGAATCTCAGTCTCGACTCCGTCGCCGTCGGCCCGCAGCTTGCGTGCCTTGGTGGCGAGGTGCACGACGTACTTGCCGTCAGCCCGTTGGTGGTAGGTCGCCTCGTCGACTTCGTTTTCGAACAAGGTGATGTTCTCGAACAGATCGGCGATCAGAGCCTTCTTGTCCGCCGGGATTGCTTGCCCCACGAAGTCGAGAAACTCGATGGTGTTGGTGAACGGTGGTTGCTGGAACTTCTTCGCCTCGACGTAAGCCGCCAGGGCCTCGTTGAGGGCTGTCTCGCCCACGTAGTCCCGCAAGGCGTACATGACGACGCTGCCCTTGCGATAGTGGATGTAGCCTTGATTCTCCACCAACATCAGCGGCATCTCCTCGACACGCTCTCCGGAACGATCTCGCAAGTAGCGATCGAGCTCGAACTTGAGGAACCGACGCATCTTGTCAGGCCCGTACTCCTCCTCCATCACCATCAGCGCCGAGTACTGGGACATGGTCTCCGACAACATGGTGGCCCCTTGCACAAAACCGCCGATCACCTGATGGGCCCACCACTGATGGGCCACCTCATGGGCGGTGACGTAGTAGGGGTAATCGATCGGTTCGTCGTCCTCCTCATCGAGCTTGGCAATGAAGCCGATAGACTCGGAAAACGGCACTGTGTTGGGAAAAGCTTGCGCAAAAGTCGCGTAGCGCGGAAACTCGAGGATGCGCATTTGCCGATGTTGGTAGGGCCCAAAATTGGCTTCGAAATAGGCCAACGAATCCTTCACCGACTCGATCATGCGGTCGATGTTGAAATGATGCGGCGCGTGATAATAGATCTCGATGTCCACATCATTCCACTTGTCTTGGACCACCGTGTAATCGGCCGACAGATAGGAATAAAAATGTAATATCGGCGCATCCATCTTGTAATGAAAATAGCGTCGGCCGTCGCTACGCCACTCCTTCTGCAAATACCCAGGGGCGATGGCGATCTGATCCTCCGAAGTGCTGACCACCGTCTCGAAGTCGACCCAATCGGAATCCTTGCCCAGGTAGGTATTGCGCCGCGCCTCCAGATCGTCCACCTTGGCGAATCGCTCCACCGGCGGCAGTCCATGTTTGCGTCGATCGGCTCGATCCTGCAGCTCCTGCCCGGGGTTGTAGCCGAAACGGGGGAAATATTGAGTGTTGTTGAAAAATGTACCGTTGTAAACCAAGCTGGTATTGGAGCGACTGTTGACGAAGCCCTTGGCGGCGATGGTCAGATCGAAACGTAGCTCCATCTCCTCGCCGGGAAGCCAAGGCGTAGGAAGCTCGTAGATGGCATAGCCGAGCACATCGTCTTGGATCTTGGCCTCCAGATCCTTCAAATCGTAGCTGCCGATCTGCACACTGTTGACGTCCACCTGCGGCGGAATGCTCATGTGGATATCGCGCAGCGGTTCCGCATTCTTGTTGACCATGCGATAGCGTCCCCGCGCTTCGACGCGGCGCTCCTTGGGGAAGATGTCGACATCCGCATAGACCCCGACCACCCGAGGTAGATCGACATCAATGTACTGACGGTATTCTTTCTCATACCTGGCTTGACGGGCTTCGAGCTTGTCGTCCGGCAAGTACTCGTTCAAGACGTTGGTGTTGTAGAAAATCCAGCTGCCGCAGGCGACAAAACCGAGCAAGGCGACGGCCAAGGCTCCCTTGACCGGGCCCCGAAAACGCTGCCGGGCCAAGTCGAAGCGCTTGCGCCACGCGAAATCGTTGCCGCGCACCCAGAAGAGGACGGCGATCGAGGTCAGCAAGGCAGCGCCAAAAACCCAGTAAACATTGAACCAAACCAGCGGCGTGACGAAGTGGCCGTAGCCGTTCATGTCCGAATAGGGAGCCGCGGGTGTCGAGCCGAAACGGTAGAGATAGTGGTCAAAATCCAAGGCATCGAGGGCTTGAGTGCTGACCAAGAAAACAATCATCACCAAATAGCCGATGAACTTGTTGGGTGAGATGACCTGTACAAAGCTGGCGAAGAAACAGCCCAGCAAGAAAGGCATCACCACGACGAGAAAACCCTTGGCATAAACCATGGGCTCGAATTCGAAATATCCCTGGCTCGCCTGGTAGCCGACCGTCGCCAACATGCCGGCTAGTAGAAATGCCAGCACCACCAGCTGTTGCGCCACCATCTTGGCGGCGAAAAACACCCAATTGGGCACCGGCATCGAGTCGTAAACCCCGGACAGGTCCAACGAACGCTCCCGCCAAATGAGCTCGCCACTGTAGAAAATGACGATGATCATCAGCAGAAAGGCGTAGCTGCCCTCGATGCCCTGGATCATCAAACGGCTCACCGGATAGACCGAGGTTCCGAAGAGACGCTCGAAGAAACTCAAGCTGGCCAGCAGGTTGAAAAGTCCAAAAGCGAGCAAGGTGATGAACAGGGAACCCTTGAAGACGGCTCCGAGCTCGAGCCTTGTCTGCCGCAGAAACTGTTTCCAGGCAGCCGCCGTGCCGAAGAAGCGATCCGCCAGTGGAATAGGGGCGAGAATCGCGACCGGACGCCGGGCCAACTCCACATCCGCCGTCGCCTTGCGACGACGACGCAGCCAGCGGGGCAAAATACGCACCGGAGGCTGCTCCGTCGACAAGCGAAAACGCCAGCAGGACACCAGCAAGATCACCAACCCCACCGCCACCCACAGCAAGCGGTTGTAGAGCAGCACGCCGGTCACCTCGGGGATGGCCGAATTGCGTTCGACCACCGTCCAGTATTTGGTGATGTCCTGCAACGCCCCCAAGCCAAAAGGATCGAGCATCGCTGAGAGAAACTGGGAGTCCAGGTCACGGATCATGCGTCGGCTGAGAAACGACAAAGAAAAGAAACCCACGACGCCGAGGTAGGTCTTCAACATGCTGCGGGTGAGACTCGCCAAAGAGAAGAACACACTGCCGGTGAACAGCAAGTTGGGGATCACCAAGACCAGCAAGGCGAAGACATAGGGGGCGATCCTGAAGGGTCCCAAGAGCTCGGGATCGATCCACGGCATGGCTCCACCCGCCAGCATGCCGACGACGTTACCCATGTAGACGGCACAGGAGATCAGGATGGCGCCCAGAAAACGGCCCCCGAGGTACTGCAACTTGCTGATCGGTCGAGAAAAGATCAGCTCGGTGCTCTTGCTTTCGAAGTCCCGCAGAATGGCCCCCGCCAAAAAAACGGTGGTGATGAAAATGCCCAGGATACTCATGATCCCCAACATATTGATGATCACCCAAGGGGCGTTGCGGTTGACATTGCCGATGGCACCGCCGATGTTCACACCATCGGTGCTGGTGGCCAGGAAAGTCATCAAAGCGAAGAAAAACGTCATCACCCAAACCAAGGGTTGACGCAACTGGTAGCGCAACTCGAAGAGTGCAATGCGTAACATGACAGCTCCCCTCAAGCGGCCCGGTTGAGGGTCGAAAAATAGACATCTTCGAGCACCGCGTCGATGGGCTCGAAACCGTCGCCGAGGGGGGCTTCGCTGTAGACGTGGATGATCAGTTGGCCGCCGAACCAGCGGGTCGAGATCACCGACAGGCGGCGTTGGTAATCCTCGAGCTCGAGCTTGTCGATGGTCTTGCGCCAGATCTTCCCTTCGAGCTTCTGGACCACCGTGGCGGGATCGCCGGTCAGCTGGACGCGGCCGCCGGCGATGATGGCCATCCTCTGGCACAGATCGCTGACATCCTCGACGATGTGGGTGGAGAGAATGACCACAACGTTCTCACCGATCTCCGACAGCAGATTGAGAAAACGATTGCGCTCCTCGGGATCGAGGCCCGCCGTCGGTTCGTCGACGATGATCAGCTGCGGATCGCCAATCAAGGCCTGGGCGATACCAAAACGCTGTTTCATGCCGCCGGAGTAGGTGCTGAGGTTGCGCTTGCGCACGGCGTAGAGGTTGGTCATTTGCAGCAGATGTTCCACCAGCTCCTTGCGCTGTCGGCCGACGGTGACCCCTTTGAGCAGGGCCAGGTGATCGAGCATGGCTAGGGCGGAGATGCGTGGATAGACGCCGAACTCCTGGGGCAAGTATCCGAGAATCTGCCGCACTTCCTGTTTCTGGCGTAAGACGTCCAACTCGCCGAAGGTGATAGTGCCTTCGTCGGCCTCCTGGAGGGTGGCGATGGTACGCATCAGGGTCGACTTACCGGCTCCGTTGGGTCCCAGGAGGCCAAACATGCCCCGCGGAATCTCCAAGCTCACTCCCTTGAGAGCTTGCACATTACCGGGATAGGTCTTGGAGAGGTTTTCGATCTTGAGCATGTGGGCCCCTATTGGTCTCGAGGCCGCGGACGGGTCCGTAGCCGAGCGGTTGTGGTGAATGGGTCCCAGTCGGGATCCACAGGTCGGCTCACGGGATGAAAGCGCAGGGACGCGAAGCCGATGAAGGCGAATTCTTGACTCAGGGCTCGAGCTTTCATCCCATCGAGGCGCCTAGTCAACAAACGGTGCAGAGGGGCCATTTGTTTCGTTGGTGTTTTGTCAATGCCATGTCGAGGGTCCTGCGAGACGGCCTTTGATAGACTGCGCTCACCATTGCCGCGTCAAAAAGCTCTGCGTCAAAAGCACTGAGACATTCTTGGAGGTCCCGCCATGCGCAACCTGCTCTACGTGTTCCTCGGCCTCTGCGCCGTGGTCACCCTGTTGGCCATCATCGGTTTGTTCTTGCCCGCTGAGGTCCATCTGGAACGGGACATCGTCATCGACGCTCCGGCGAGCACCGTCTTCACCCTGCTGAACGGTTTTACGCGCATGAAGGAGTGGTCCCCGTGGGCCAAAATCGATCCTGCCGCCGTGTACACCATCACCGGCCCCAGCCATGGCGTCGGTGCTCAACAAGCCTGGCAGAGCGACCATCGCGATGTCGGCTCCGGCATCCAGGAGATCACCGGCAGCATTCCCTATGAGCGAATCGAGACCTATCTGGACTTCGGTCCCCAAGGCATTGCCCAGGCCTACTACCAGTTGACACCACAGGACGGAGGCACCCACCTCACCTGGGCTTTCGACACCGACTTCGGCATCAACATCATGGGTCGCTATTTTGGGTTGATGTTCGAAAGCATGTTGGGTCCAGCCTACGAAGAGGGACTGGCCAACCTCAAGCAGTTGGCGGAAAGCCTGCCACCGGCCGACTTCGCGGACCTCGAAGCCGAAATCATCGACGTGGCGCCCCAGACCATCGCCTATGTCAGCGTCACGACAAATCAAGACAAGGACGAGATCGGCGCGGCTTTTGCTCAAGCCTACGCTCGAGTCGGCGACTTCATCGACCAGAACGGTTTGACGATGGGCGGCCCTCCCCTGGCCATCAACATCCTATGGGAGGACAATACCTTCATTTTCGAGGCGGGCATACCTATCGTCAACCCACCCGATGATGACGTCGACGCCGGTTCGGAAGTGCAAGTGAAATCGACTCACGGCGGCAGGGCGCTGAAGACCATTCACACCGGCAACTATGACGCTCTGGAGCAACACTACGAGAAGATCGAAGCCTACATGGCTGCCCATGGGTTCGAAGCGACGGGCCCACCGTGGGACGTGTGGATCAGCGATCCTGGGTCGACCCCGGAAGACGAGTTGGTGACCCACGCATTTTTTCCCCTGGGACCGGCGTCGTAGGGTTGAGCAGCCAATTCGTACCCCACCAGAGCTTGGATGCAAGGCATCACTCGCTGCGCAAGGCGCGCAACGGCTGTAGGTTGACGGCACGGAGGACAGCGCTGAGGTTGGCGAGCAGGGCGATGAACAGTAGAAGAATCGCCATACCGGCGAAGATCTTGGCATCGAAACCGCTGACCCCAAACAGCAAATTGGAGAGCACGCGGACAAACAACGCGGTGCCCAACCATCCGCCCAGAATGCCGCACAGCACGAGGTTCATCCCTTGTCGTACCAACAGGCTGACCAAGCGGGACCTCTCGGCCCCCAGTGCCATGCGCACCCCGAGCTCTTGACGACGCAGTCGCATGCCATAGGACATCACGCCGAAGATGCCGACCGCGGCGATCAGTGTGGCGACGGCCGCGAACAGGGTCAATAGGGACGCAGCCAGGCGCAGAGCCCAAAGGGAGGCGATTTTCTCCTGCTCCATGGTCGCCACGTGGGTCCAAGGCAAGGCAGGCTCAAGGAGCCTTAGCTTACGCAACAGGCCATCGAGAACCTCCCCCGGCGAGCCGTGAGTGCGGACAAAGAGATGCACGCTCTCACTGTAGCTCTGCTCCAAAGGAAGGTAGAGAAACGGCAACGGTGCCTCGCCGACGGCGTTGTACTTGGCGTCTCGCACCACTCCGATCACCTCACAAGGCAGCGCAATACCCCGCACCTGAAGGCGCCGTCCCAAGGGATCGTCCCCGGGCCACAGGGTCGACGCCATGGTCTCGTTGATGATCGCCACCCGATGCGCCTCAGCATCGTCCCCCGCCCTGAAGTTGCGCCCCGACCGCAAGGCTATGTCGAAGCTGGTGAAATAGTCATGGCTGACAAAATTGGTAGTGACCAGCCGGCCATTTTCGGGATCGAGAGCATCGACGCCCTCCACCGTGACGGTGCGAAGAAAACCACTGAAGCGCTGGTTGAACGGTCTCACGGTGGCCAGAGCTGCCGATTTCACCTGCGGCAGGCCGGCCGCCACCTCCACCACCCGACGATGCAAGTCCGCCCCCCGTTGCGGCTCATAGCCCAAGGTTCCCAGGTTGTAGGCCACAACGCCCAACTCGTCCTCGGCGAAACCCGCCTCGACGCGACGTGCTCGGTCAAGGCTGACGATAAAGAGCGCTGAGACGATCAGCGTTCCGAGGCTGAGGGCCACTTGGGACATGACCAAGGCACCACGTATCGTCCACAGCCGACCGCTACCGGGAATCGGCCGCGCATCCCGCAGCACAGTGCTCAGGGGAATCTGCGCTAGCCGCAGCCACGGCCCGAGGCTTGCCAGCAGGGCCATGACCAGAGCGACCAGAAGCGTCCACCCCAGGACCTTGCCGTCGAAACCCAGATCCGGCTGCGCATTGAGCAATATGGGCGGTCGCAGGCTCCACAGGACATCCCGCCCCCAGTAGGCCAGGAGCAGACCAACAATACTACCCGCCATGGCCAGCACCAGGCTTTCTAAGAGGAGCTGGCGGGCCAGCCCACCGAAGCTCGATCCCAAAGCTAAACGCAAGCTCATTTCTGGCCGTCGGCGCTCGGCACGCACCATCAGCAGGTGCCCGACATTGGCGCAAACCAAGAGCAGCACTGCCCCCACCATCAGCATTAGGACACCCCCCGCTCTGACAAAAAGCTGCCGTTGATCGGGGCGGAAGGTGGACTCCAGGAGGGGTACCACGGTGACCGTGCGATCACGGTTGGCATCCGGGTACTGGGTTGCCAGTTGCTGCGCCACGATCTTGGTGGAGGCGATGGCCTGTTCCAGGGTCACGCCATGGGGCAATCTGCCGAGCAGCCCGAACATCAAGGCCCGACGTTCTTGATGGTACAGGCGCAGGGGACCCGAAAACAGCTGCTGGCGCATCATCATCGGAACCCAGAGATCCGGCGGACGGGCCAGATCGGGGCCATTGAAACCCTGCGGAGCCACGCCGACGATCTCGTAGGGCTGACCATTGAGGGTGACCCTCCGACCGACGGCCCGTCCCGATGCCGCGAAGTGGCTTTGCCATAGGCGATGGCTCAGCACCACCACTGGTTGGGCCCGCCGCGGGCCGTTCTCTTCCGGCAAGAAGAATCGACCGGCGGCGGCTCCCATGCCCAACATGTCGAAGAATCCCGCCGTCACCGCCTGGCCGGTGACCTCCTCGGGGGTCTCACCAAGCTCCATGGCCAAGGGAATCGCCACATAGGCGCTGAGGTGCTCGAAGGCCGGGCTGTGATCCCGCAAATCCTCGAAATTGGCGAAGGACGTCGGGTGATGGGAGCCCCGAGGCCCGTCGACGAAGCGCTGGTCGACGGTGTACACCGAAACGAGGCTTTCCACGTCCTCCACCGGCATGGGATCCAGCAGGATGGCATTGAGGATCGTGAAGATCGCCGTGTTGACGCCGATCCCGAGGCCCAAGGACACCACCACCGTCAGGCTGACCCAAGGGCTCTTGAGGAGAATGCGCAGGGAGTGCTTCAGGTCGTCTATCAACATGCTCATGGTCGGCTCGCTGCGGCACCCATGGCCGCCGTGTCCTCCGTCAAGGTCCGGTCATGGTCGGGCAGATCCACCTCGACGGCCATCAGAGGGGACGATCGCCAGCCCCACACGGACACCGCCAGGGCGAGACAGCCCAAAACCAGGTAATAGAGACCGATGCCCCTTCCAGGGCCGCTGCCCAAGACTTTGCCCAGACTCGCCGCCAACGGACCGTCGATCGCCATCAATGGCTCGAAGATCCGGTCCGCCAACGGTCCCGCCAAGAGATAGCCGAGGGGGGTCGTGAAGGTGGCGAGCATGCGGCGCAGGGCAAAGATGCGGCCTTGCAGATGGGGCGCCAACTTGCTCTGCCAAATGGCCTGGCTGCAGCTGTTGATGACGGCGATGGCGAAGTTGAAGGCAAAGAGGGCTCCAGCGATGAGTATCAACGAGGGACGCAGGCCGACCCACAGCAGGCTGGCGCCGAGCAGCGAG
Organism: Acidobacteriota bacterium; assembly: GCA_029263315.1. Lineage (GTDB taxonomy): Bacteria > Acidobacteriota > Thermoanaerobaculia > Multivoradales > J023 > JAJCXR01. The sequence continues at coordinate 266,018 of JAJCXR010000040.1, forward strand.
CAACCACCCAAGACCCCTAGGATGCGACGTTGCGGCCCCCCCCAAATGCTGATCATCAGACTACCCACCACCATGCCACTGGCTGCGAACGACAGAGTCAACCCCAAGGCGTCGGGGGTATTGAAACCCAGAATCAAAGGCACGATGAGCCCCAGGGCCTGTGAGCCGAAGAAGTTGGTCATGGTGAACAAGGCCAGCAACCTGACCAAGCCAGGACGCCGCATCAAATAGCTCCAGGCAAAACCCATTTCCTGCCGCAATCCTTTGCCCTCGGTGTCGACGGTGGGGCGCTCGGGGGCAGGTATGCGGATCATCACCAATGTTCCGACGGCAAAAACGAACGTGGCGACATCGATCCACAGGATGCTGGAGATCGGCAGATGGACCATCAGGAGGCCTGCCAACAGAGGAGCCAAAATCTGCGAGCCGGCGCGGGCGAATTGCACCATACCGGCGGCCCGTGCCAGGAGCCTTCTGGGAACCAACAACGTCGTCGCCGCCGAATAGGCGGGCCATTGAAACGCCGCAGCGGCGGCGCTCCCCCCCATGGCAACGTAGATGTGCCAGATTTCCAGGCGATCGGTAGCCAGCAGAACAGCCACGGCGATCGTCCCCACCGCCGAGCCACAATCAGCCAGGATCATCACCCGGCGACGGCTCCAGCGGTCCACCAAAACCCCGGCGACGGGGGACAGCAAGACCGTCGGCAGGGTCGCCGCCACCGAGATCAGGGCGAACTTGGTCACCGAGCCGGTGCTTTGGAAGACCCAGACGCCGAGGGCGAAGCCGGTCAGACCGGAGCCAACCAGCGACACCAGCTGCCCCAGCCAAACCACTGAGAAGGTGCGCAGCCCCACGGCCTTTTCGTCTAGCCGCAAGGCTCACCCCTCGTCCCGATTGTGCGATGAGAGGCGAGCCGACGGATGCCATGCCGTCCCCTGCCGCTCATCCACTGGCCACCAGGCCACCCGGGGAGGTGATCCAGCCACGCTGTCTGAAAAAGCGTAAGTATTGGCCCATGCACTCGGCATCGAGGGCCGGCGGCTCGATGCCGCTGTCCGCCAAACCCTGACGGACATTGTCCATCAAGAAGGTGGGCATGGTCCGGTCACCGGCCTCCGACAGCAGCCCGAGGAGCGCTTCCAAGGCGGCGTCCCCGCTGCCTTCGAGGCGGGTCTTCAACTCTTGAAGCCAACGCCCATAGGGAACACTTTCGACCTCATAGCCGCATTGGCGAATCAGCGCAAAGAGCTGGTTCCAAGGCAAGGGGCGTGGTTGTATGAGGTGGAAACTCCGACCCACGGCATCTGGCCGCAGAGACAATCGCACCAAGGCGGCGGCCACGTAGTCGACCGTCGCCACCGCCAAAGGATAGTCACGCAATGGCGCCAGACCGAAGCGCACGCAACCTTCGATCATCTTGGTCAAATAGTCGTCCCCATTGCTGACACCGCTCTGGCTGTCCCCCATCACCATGCCGGGCCGGTAGATCGACGCTGCGACGCCCCGGGATCGGGCGATTTCGATCAACCCTTCACTCACCCACTTGCTCTGGCTATAACCCGTGTCATGCCCCTCGGCGGGGGGTAACGGCCCGTCCTCTGGCACCACCACGTCCCCCCGCACCACCGCTCCGGCCAACACCGCCAAGGTGGACACATGGTGCAAAACCTTGGGACGCCCCTGCACCACCAGGCGCAGGATCTCTTGGGTCCCCAGGACGTTGCTCCCTTTGAGGGCTCGATAGGGTTGAGCAAAATTCACCCAGGCGCCACAGTGGTAGACCCCGTCGATGCGACCGCTGAGCTCCTCGAAGGCCTCCGGCGACAACCCCAGCAGCGGTTTTCCCAGGTCACCGGGAAGCGGGATGAGACGTCTTTCGAGGCCTGGCTCCAAGCAGCCGTAGTTCTCCAGGTTCTGCAGGATGCGTTGCAAGGCCCCTTCCGTATGCTGCGCACGGACCAGGCAGATGATGTCTGCCGAGGTCTGACGCCCGAGCTCGCGGCACAGGAAGGCACCGAGGAATCCGGTCGCGCCGGTGAGCAACACCGCCGAAGAGCGCTCCAAGGTTGGTGGCCCTAGGACTGCACCGACGGCGGGCACGACGGTCGGATCGAGGACCACCTCAGCAACCAAGTCCAAGGTCGGGGCCGTCTTTCCGCCGCTCGAATCTTCGATCCAGGCCGCCAGGGTCGCAATGGTCGGCGCTTCGAACAGGGCCCGAAGCTCCAATTGCACCGAAAAGCGATGACGAAGCGTCCTCATCAAATGGGTAGCCATCAACGAATGGCCACCGAGGGCAAAGAAGTCATCGTGGATTCCAACCTCGTCGAGCCCTAGGAGATCGCGCCAGATGTCGACCAAGTCGGCTTCGAAGCTCGTGCGGGGCGGGTCCCGTGGAGGAACCTCTGCAGCGGCCGACACCAGGGGGCCATCCGCGGTCCCGGTTGCACCTTCGGACGGTCGATCAGCCATCGCCAAAGCCACCGCACCGGCTTCGATCCAATGCCGCTGACGCTCGAAGGCATAGGTGGGCAAGGGCACCCGACGAGGACGCACCGGAGCGTGGAAGGCTTGCCAATCGATGCTCACCCCGGCCAGCCAAAGCTTGCCCACCGTGGTCAGCAGGAAGGCCAAATCCGACTGCTTGTCCTGGGCGTGACGCAAGGACGGCAAGGCCAACGGTGGAGGACAAAAACCCTGCATAGCGGCCAGGTTGCACAGGGCATTGCCCGGCCCCACCTCCAGCAGCACCCGCTGAGGATCGCTGGCCAGCTGACACAGACCCTCAGAGAAGCGCACGGTCTGCCGCAAGTGCCGTGCCCAATAATCGGGATCCGTGGCCTCCTGTGGTCGAATCCAGGTTCCCGTCACCCCTGAAATGAAAGGAATTTGTGGTTCCTGCGGTGCCAGACGGCGCACGAAATCAGCCAACCTGTCAAGCACCGGATCCATCATGAAGGAATGGCTCGCCACCTCGATGTGAACCTTCTGATGCTCGATATCCGCCGCCGCCAGCTCCCTCATCAGATCGGCAATGGCGTGCTGCGGACCCGAGACCAGGCAGACCTCCGGAGCATTGACCGCTGCCAGTGACAAACGGCCCTCGAGCAGGGGTTCCAGCTTCGCCGCAGAACGCTGCACGACGACCATGGCCCCGGCCGGCACCGCTTCGAAGAGCTTGCCCCGCTCCACCGCCAGAGCCAAGGTCTGCTCGAAGCTGAACACTCCCGCCAGGCATGCCGCCACGTACTCGCCCATGCTGTGTCCGATCATCCCCTGTGGCGTCACCCCCCAAGCCATCCACTGCCGAGCCATGGCGTAGGAAGTGGCCACCAGGGAGGCCAGGATGACCGGTGGACGCTGGGCACCTTCGACCTCCCCCAGGCCCAAGCTCGGATACAGGTGGTGGCGCAAGTCGAACCGGAGGAGCGGTCGCAAGTGCTCCGCCGCCTGGTCGATGGTCTGTCGAAAGACCGACTCCCGACGATAGACCTCCAAGCCCATATCCGGATACTGGGCGCCGCCCCCCGGAAAAAGAAAGATCACATGGCGATGATCGGTGGTCCCCAGGGGGCGCAGCAGGCGCTGCCGATCACGGCTGCGCAGCACCTCAATGGCGTCCTCTTCGTCGCGACATACCAAGACCCGCCGCTGGTCGAAGGCCCGACGTCCCACTTGCAGAGTGAAAGCCACGTTGACGAGATCACAACAGCTCCCTTGGAGATGCTCCTCCAGATGATCCGCCAGGCGATCCAGCGCCGCCTGCAAGGGCTCTTCACCACGGGCTGAGATGGGCAAAACCTGCCAGGGACGGGCTTCGGTGGTGGGAGCTTGGGCCGGAGCCTCCTGCAGCACCACATGGGCGTTGGTCCCCCCAACCCCCAGGGAGCTGACCCCGGCTCTCCTTGGTGTCTCGTCACGCGGCCACGGTATGGCGGCAGTGGGCACATAGAAAGGTGTCGTCTCCAATTCCAGCTTGGGGTTTGGATTCTCGAAGTTGGCGCAAGGGGGTATTTCCCCATGCTCCAGGGCGAGCACGGCGCGCATCAGGCTAGCCACCCCGGCGGCGGCGTCCAGGTGCCCGAGGTTGGCCTTCACCGAACCCAAGGCACAGAATCCGCGGCGATCCGTATGGGCACGAAACGCCTGGCTCAAACCCGCCACCTCGATAGGATCACCCACCGCCGTCCCGGTGCCGTGGGCTTCGACATAGCCTATGGACTCCGGGTGCACGCCAGCCAGGGCTTGAGCCGCCATCACCACGGAAGCCTGCGCATCGACGCTGGGGGCGGTGTAGCCGACTTTGGACGAACCGTCGTTGTTGATCGCCGTGCCCCGGATGACCGCTCGGATGTGGTCACGGGCTGCCATGGCGTCGGCCAAACGCCGCAATACAACCACACCGGCACCATAGCCGGGAAGGCAGCCATTGGCCGCGGCGTCGAAGGGTCGGCATTCACCATCGGAGGTCAGAAACCCGCCATCGACGGCACGGTATCCCGACAGGAGCGGCACATTGAGCGCTACGCCACCCACCAATGCCATGTCACAGTCGTAACTCAACAGCCCCTGGCAGGCCAGATGGGTCGCCACCAAGGAGGTGGAACATGCGGTCTGGACGGTCAGGCTGGGACCCCGTAGATCGCAGAAATAGGCCACTCGGGTGGCCAGGAAATCCTTGTCGTTGGAAACCCGAGCGAACATGGCGTCTGGCGAGGCAAGAAATCTTGGATTGGTGTAGAGATTGTGCAGCAGGTATTTGTTCATAAAGCAGCCGGCGTAGACTCCGATGGCGCCGTCAAAGGTGCCCGGATCGTAGCCGGCGTCTTCCAAACTGCTCCAAGCGCACTCGAGGAAAACCCGGTGTTGGGGATCGAGGATGCTGGCTTCCCGCGGGCTGAAACCAAAGAAGCCGGCATCGAAGCAATCCGCCTCACTGACCACTCCCGCCGCCCTAACATAGTCCGGATCCTCGACAGATTTCACGTCGACACCGGCGGCCAGGAGCTCCTCGACGCTGAAACGGCGGATTGAGGTCTTGCCTTGCCGCAAGTTGTTCCACAGCTCCGATGGGGAGTCGGCCCCCGGCAGCCGCCCTGCCATGCCGACGACCGCGATGCTCTCTTCCAACGCTTCTTCAGACGCTTCGTCTAGCCTCTCTTCCTCGAGACGCTGCTGCGACGCCGTGACGCCCATCACCCTTCTCCAGAGCCGGCTTGGGATGGCGGCGTGAAGTGCCAAAGGGCATGCCGGTCATCCACCGCCTCGAGCACCGACGTGGCGCCGAAACTCCAGCGCCCCGGCGCCGGCAGCGGATGCTGCAGGGTTGTCCGCACCGCCGCCACCCCTTCCGGCGAGCCGCCATCGCAGGTCACGCGGATGGTGACGTCGGGGCCGCAAAACGTCCGCGGCTCCCCTTGTGGAGATGCGACATAATCCAGGGCTTCGAGGCAGCGGTGCAAGATCTCGGCCCGCCTCGGGGAGAGGTTCAGGCTCACCTCGCTGACATCCCCCAGGTGACGATCCGGGCCGTGGTCTTCACCGAGGGCCGCTTCGAGGTAGGCCTTGCGATGCATCTCCCCGGCCGCCCCGAGGGTCGCCCCGAGCTGCTGGCTGAAGTATTCGGGAGCTCCTTCCGCCAGCATTAGGATGAAGGGGCTACCGGCGCCGAAATCGGGCCGTGCCAAGTGGTACCACGGCAAGGGTTCTTGGCCTTCTTGCACCGTCCGCCGGACCAATTCGTAAGGCACCTCTGCATCCAATGCCTCCTCCAGCTTGGCTCGCACCACGGCCAAGGAACCGGGGACAGGGAACGACAAGACCAGGGCTCCGATCAAATCCGGCAGCGGTGGCGCCGCCACATCGAAGAATTCCAGCAGCGTGCTGACCCCAGCGAGGCCAGCGCTGGTGTAGGTTTGGGCCAAGGAGCTGGTGGCCGTTTTGACTTTGAATCGGCCGAACGAGTGACGCAGGAACGGTGAGCTCAAGAGCTCCCCATGGGTCTCGCTGTCCGACATGATCACCACATGATCGAGGAAAGCCATCGGAATAGGGGACTTGGTTGCGGATCGGGGCATGGGCTTCTCCAAAAAATCCACGGAGCTATCGAGGGCAATCAGAAGGCGACCGGCAACGAACGCAGGACACGCAGCGACACATTGCCACTCCATTGCGGCGTCCCGGTGCTCACCATTCGTGGAAGGCGACGCAACAGCACGTCGAAAGCAACCTCCCCTTCGAGGATCGCCAGGGGGCCCCCCAAACAATGGTGGATGCCGATGCCAAAGGCGTGGTGACGGTTGCGGCCGCGGTCGAGGCGAAAGCTGTCGGCGTCCTCGAAAACTGCGGAATCACGATTCGCCGCCGCCAACATGACGATGACGGAATCACCGTCGCGGATGTGTCGGCCGCCGATCTCCAGAGCCTCGAAGGCGATGCGGTTGGTCATTTGCACCGGGCTCTCGAAACGCAACATCTCGTCCACCGCCGAGCGCATCAGCCGACGATCCGCCGTCAGCTTGGCCATCGCTTCCGGATGTTGCAACAGGCACAGCATGCCGTTGCCGATCAGGCCGGTGGTGGTTTCGAAACCCGCCCCGGCGACGAACAGAAAGAGGATATTGGCGATCAGCTCCTCCTCGCTCATCGCCCCGTCACCGTCCCGGTCTCGCAAATGGATCAAACGGTCGGCCAGACCATCGCCGGGATGCTTGCGGCGGTGGGCCACAAAGTCCCGCAGGTAGGATTTGGCTTCCTCGATGGCAGCGCTGGCCTCCTGCCAAGTGCGCTCTGAGGTGTTGACGTCCACAACTTGCAGCTTGCGGGACCAGGCGGAGAACAGAGCCTCATCCCCCGACGGCAAACCGAGCATTTCGGCGATGACGATGACCGGCAAGGGGAAGGCGAATTCGCTGATGAAATCCATCTCCCCGCGCTCTTTGACGGCATCGATCAGATCAACGGCGATGGCTTCGATACGCGGTCGCATCTTCTCCAGGGAGCGGGGCGTGAAGGCCTGCCCCATGGCGGCCCGCAGGCGCTGATGGTCCGGTGGATCCCGATGCACCAGCCACAGGCGGGCGGTGGAGAAAAACGAGCGAGCTGCTGCCGGTACCTTGGGGGCCGCCGACGATGATGTGGCGTTAGGGCCAAACTCCACCGGTCGGCGTTGTTTGCCGAGGCGCGGGTCGCGCAAGGTGGCCACAGCATCGTCGTGGCCAAAGAGGTACCAGGCACCCCGGTACCCCGCCAAGGCCGAATGCCCCCAATGCACGGGATCCGTTTCTCGATAGCGGCGGTACGTGGGATAAGGGTCGAGCTCCAGCTCACGGGTCTGGGGCTCGTAGCGATCCAGGGTGGACTCCACCAGAGTGTTCTCAGTCATCTCAAAGGGCCCTTTCGGCAACGGGTTACGAGACCATCCAAGGCGCGTTGGCCAGATGTCTCAGAGGTTCTTCAATTGTCGAGCGCGCTGCCCTCGGCGGCGCAGGGCCTGGCGCTTCTTGCTGACGTTGGCTTCCACCTGCTCGCTGGCTGAGACGCCCTCGGGGTCCCCCTCCAGTGCCTTGGCCAGGGAACGGATCGTGGGATAGCGGAACAGCTCCACCAGGGTGGGGGGCTGGTCCAAGATCTCGAGCAAGCGCGATCTCACCCGCACGATGAGAAAGGAGCTCCCTCCAATCTCGAAGAAGTTGTCGTCGTTGCCCACCGTCTCGAGTTGTAAGACTTGCCGCCAAATCTCCGCCAACTGCTGCTCCATGGCGCTCTCTGGAGGCGCATAGACGCTTTTCGAAGCAGCCTCACCAGCCAGGCTCGGGTGGGGAAGGGCCTTACGGTCCAGCTTGCCGTTGGGGGTACGGGGCAACCGATCGAGCCACAGGAAGATCGCCGGCAGCATGTGTTGCGGCAGAATCTGCCGCAACTGCGCCTTCAGCTCCTCGGGGGTCGGATTCGCTTGGCCCGTGGCGGCGGCGACTCCCGGCGATCCGACAGCGGACGTGCAATAGGCCACCAGACGGGCGTCGCCGACGCCGTCCCGGTGCACGACGACGGCGGCCTCAGCGATTTGCGTTTGCCCGTTGAGCACCGCTTCGATCTCCCCCAGCTCGATCCGGTGGCCGCTGATCTTGACTTGATGGTCGAGCCTTCCATGGAATTCGAGCACTCCGTCGGTGCGGTAGCGGACCAAGTCACCGGTGCGATACAGGCGCGCCCCCGGCAACTCGCTCCAGGGATCGGGCACGAAGCGCTCGGCGGTCAGAGCGGGACGCCGATGATAGCCGCGGGCCACCCCTTGACCCCCGATCAACAACTCGCCGATGACCCCCAAAGGGGCCAGGCGCAGCTGAGGATCGACGACCACCATGCGGTTGTTGGCGACCGGACGGCCGATGGCCATCGCTTGCCCCGCAGGTGAGGCGTCACCCTTCCCCAGGGCAGCAGTGACGTTCGAAGTGGACGACCAGATGGTCGTCTCGGTGGGACCGTACATGTTGTAGACCTCACCCCCACCCTCCAGCCGCGCCGCCAGCTCGACGGCCAGGGGCTCGGGAAAAGCCTCACCGCCGATGAACAAACGCCGCAGACGGCGCAGGCTATCGGCGTTGGCCTCTTCGGCCAGGAGTAGGTGGGCCAACGAGGGTGTGCATTGCAGATGAGTGACCTTGTGCAGGCCGATCTGCGACGCCACCGAATCGTCTCGCAGGGCCCCTTGGCGTCGCGCCTCGCTCAACCGACGCACCCTGTCCAGCTCTTCCAGACTGTGCAGCACGGCGTCCACCTCGACTCCAAAATCGATCAAACACGCCACTTCGTCGACGCCGATGGCCTTCAGGCGATCGATCATGTCAACGCAGTCCTCCGCATCGCCGAGCAGGGCGGCGCTGTCGGCGAAACGGTCGACGGCGCGGTCCACCAGGGCGTCAAGCTCCGCCGCTGGCAGGCTCTCGAAGTCGGTGCCGACACCGGTGGTGACTCCGAGGCTCTGAATCAAACCAAAGGAGGTGGACAGGTACTCCTTGAGGGGCCCTCGGGCCAGCCGCCGCGCTGCTGCGCCGTCCGCCCCCACGAAAGTGTGGAGCATCAAGGTGACATGGCCTTCCCCCTCGCTTTGGTGCTCTTTCCAGGACCGCCGGTAGAGGGCGATCTTGTCGGCCACATCGGCGATGTCTTGGCCCAGGAGGTGGGTCAAGACACCGGCTCCCAGTTGCGCCGCTTGGCGGAAGGTCTCCGGGTTCCGGGCGCTGGTCAACCACACCGGAATGCTCTCTTGCACCGGCAGGGGCACGATGCCTATCTCCACCTCGCTTCCCGCACCGCTGGTGCGGCGGACTTTCTCACCCCGCCACAGGGCACGCACCTGTTCGAGACCTTCGAGCATCTTCTCCTTGCGCTGGGCATAGCGCTCAGGGGCCAGGACAAAATCGTTGGCGTGCCAGCCCGGAGCCAAGGAGACACCGGCCCGACCGCGGGAGATGTTGTCGATCACCGACCAGTCCTCTGCCATGCGGATGGGATCGTGCAGCGGCAGGACGACACTGCCGGCTCGGATTTTGACCCGTTCGGTGACCGCCGCCACGGCTGCGCTGGTGATCGCAGGGTTGGGGAACAGACCACCGAAGGCGTGGAAATGCCTTTCCGGTGTCCACACCGCCTCAAAGCCGTGCCGGTCGGCGAAGCGTGCTCCTTCGATCAACAGACGATAGCGATCTTCACCTGCCGTGCGCGGATCGCCACCGAAATAGAAGAGACTGAAACCCATTCTCCGGGCCACCGCCTCCCTGCCCACCGTCGACGCATCCGCCAGGGTAGCCAGGTCGTCCTGCAGCACCACTTTGAAGCCCCGACTCAAGGTGTGGAGAAGCTCCAACACCGAGATGTCAAAAGAAATACTGGTGACCGCCAGCCAGACCCCCACACCATCCGCTTCACCGACCACCGGATCCATGGCGGTGAAGAAGTTGCTGACGTTGCGGTGACTCACCCACACACCTTTGGGCTGCCCCGTCGAGCCTGAGGTGTACATCAAATAGGCTCCGTTGGCGGCATCGCCCCACGGCTCCAGGACGCTCCCGTCTTCGTCGGCCAAGGCGGCAGCTTCCGTATCGAGACACAGGACTTGGCGTCCGTCAGCGATCAACGGAGCGGCCAAGGCTGCGACGCTGAGCACCCACGGCGCCGCCGCATCGTCCAAGATGAAGGCCAAACGCTGGCGTGGGTACTTCGGGTCGAGGGGTACATAGGCACCGCCGGACTTCAAAACCGCCAACAGGGCGACCACCAAGTCGAGCCCGCGGGGCAGGCAGATGCCCACGGGTACCTCCGGAGCGACACCCCGTCGACGCAAGGCCCGTGCCAAACGATTGGCCTGCTCCTCCAACTGGCCGTACGTCAAGTGCTCCCCCCTATGGACCACCGCAACGGCCTGTGGCGCCACCTCGGCCTGCGCCGTGATCAAGCCTTCGAGGCGCACGTTGGGCATCCACTCGGTGGTTGTATCGTTCCACGTCGTTAACAGCAGAGACATCTCCTCGCGGCTGAGCAATGGCAACTCCGACAAACGTCGATGGGGTCTCGCAGCGGCGCCTTCCAACAACGTCTCGAGCTGACTCAGCAGACGCTCGATGGTCGCTCCCTCGAAGAGCTCCGTGCTGTATTCGAGTCGGCCCTCGACTTCGTCCCCGCGAAGAGAAAGGCTACAGGTGAGATCAAACTTTGCGGTGTCCGTTTGGCCGGGTCGCAACGTCGTCTCGAGGCCCGGTAATCTCAGGCCCAGCTCCTCCCCTTCCCGAAAACTGAACAGCACTTGAAACAGTGGATTGCGAGCCAGGTCGCGATCCGGTTCCAAGGCTTCCACCAAGAGCTCGAAGGGCAAATCTTGGTGCGCGTAAGCCGCCAGGCTGACGTCGCGTACCCGTTGCACCAAGCTCTCGAAGGTTGGATCCGCCGCCAGATCGAGCCGCATTACCAGCGTATTGGTGAAGAAGCCGATCAAGGGCTCGATCTCGGCCCGTTGCCGATGGGCGATGAGTGTCCCGATGACACATTCCTGAGCCGCCGAGTAGCGGTCCAGGACGGCGCTGAAGGCCGCCAACAGCACCATGAAAAGGGTTGCCCCCTGCTGCAGGGCAATGTTCTCCAAAACCGCTACCGTATTGGATGAAATCGAGAAGCCGCGGACATCGCCAGCGTAGCTGCGTTCCATCGAGCGCCGATGATTTGCAGGCAAGCCGCTATCGGTGGGTGCTCCGGCCAACTGCTGACGCCAGTATGTGAGCAATCGGTCGAGGCTTTCGCCCTCCAAGTGCTGACGCTGCCAATGGGCGTAGTCGGCGTATTGAATCGGCAAGGAGGCCAAGGGCGACGCTTTTCCGGCGATACGGGCACAGTACAGCGCGCTCAGCTCTTCGAGCAGGATTCCGACGGACCAACCATCGAAAATGATGTGGTGAAAGGTCAGCAACAGTCGGTGCTGATCTTTCCCCCGGCACAACAGCATGGGTCGCCACAGGGGCCCTCGGCGAAGATCGAAGGTGCGGCGGGCCGCCTCGTCGCTGAGCTGCTCCACCTCTTCCGGCCGCCCGCTGACATCCAGCAACGGCAGCTCGACTTCCCCATGGGGTTGCACGACTTGTCGCACCTCACCGTCGCTCTGGCGAAAAACCGTGCGTAGGACTTCATGACGACGGGTGATCTCGTTGAGGCTCCACTGTAGTGCCTCCCTATCGAGGGATCCCTCGAGGTCGTAGCCCAAGGGAACGTTGTAGACCGGATTGCCGGGCAGCAGCTCGGCCAAGAACCATAGACGTTGTTGCGCAAAAGAGAGTGGATACGAAGACTCTTCCGCCTGCTTCTGCAACAGCTTGGCGAGCAGGGCGCGTCGATCTTCCAGCGGGGCCTTGGTGGCTGTCGTCATGGCGAGCTTCCTAGCGGTCAAGACTTCGGGGCTCGGCCCTAGTCAGGTTGCGATGTCGATCACTCATTGGGTCGATGTCGTTGGGCTGCCTTGAAGCTCGGCCAACAGGGAGTCCACCTCTTCGGCCGAGAGTTGATCGATGCCTGACAACAAACGCCGGGGCTGGCGACTGGCCAAGGGTCCGAGGTCACCCACCGAGGGTCTGCCTTCCTGCTCGGCCATCGCTGCGTGCCGCGCCAGCTCCACCACCGAAGGGGCCTCGAGAAATCGGCTCAGGGGCAACCTCGTGCCCCGTGCTCGATTGACCCGGGATACCAGACGGGTGGCCAACAGCGAGTTACCGCCGAGGCGGAAGAAGTCGTCCTCGACACTGACCCGAGGTCGCCCGAGAAGCTCGGCGCAGAAGGCCGCAATCTGTGTCTCGAGGTCGTTGCGCGGGGCCACGTGGTTTTCCTGGCGTGCCTCCAGATGGGGCGCCGGCAGAGCGCTACGGTCCAACTTACCGTGGACGCTCAAGGGCAGCGAAGGTAGCTCTACGACATCATCGGGCACCATGAAGGCTGGCAGCTTCGCCTTGAGGAAAGAGCCCAAGGCTTCCGGGTCGAAACCGTCGTGGGGCACCACATAGGCCACCAGCCGACGCCCGGTGGGAGTACCGTCGCGCACCGTGACCACAGCCTCGCGGATCTGCGGATGACGCATCAGCGCCGCTTCCACCTCGCCCAGCTCGATGCGGAAACCCCGCACTTTCACTTGCTGGTCGAGGCGTCCCAAGAATTCGATTTCACCGGTGGCCAAATAGCGCACGCGATCCCCGGTGCGGTAGAGACGTCCTCCGGGCGTCGAGCCGAAGGGATCGGGCACGAAGCTCCTGGCCGTCAAGGAAGGGCGCCCGAGATAACCACGGCTGGAGCTGAGGCCGCCGATAACCAACTCCCCTGCCGCCCCCATGGCCACTGGGCTCAGGTGTGGATCCACCACATACACCGGCACGTTGCTCAAGGGACGACCGATGGACGGCCGACGACCATCGTCCGTCGGCGACACCCGGCCCGAGGTGGCGGCGACGGTGTTCTCCGTCGGCCCGTAGTTGTTGACCAAGGCGAACGGCAGCTCCGGATCCGGCCGTCGGCCCAGAGCGTCGCCAGCGGTCTGCAAGGTCCGCAATACCATGTCCGCAGGCCAAGTCTCTTCGAGCATGGCCTCCGCCAATGGCGTTGGTACAAACGATAGGGTGATGCCCCGACGGTGCAAGTAGCGCACCAGCTCAATGGGAGAGGACCGCACCTCCGGCCCCGGAAAGTACAGGCTGGCACCGGCCGTAATGTAAGGCCAGATCTCCCACACCGAGGCGTCGAAGGCGGGGCTGGAGACCTGTGTCATGCGATCCTCCAGACCGACCCCGTAGGCATCTTGATGCCAGGCGATCAGATTGAGCAGACCCCGGTGCTCCACTTGCACTCCCTTGGGCTGCCCCGTGGAGCCGGAGGTATAGATGACGTAGGCCAGTTGGCGAGGGCTCGCGGGCAGGTCGAGATTGTAATCGGGCCTGGACGTTGCGCCTTCGAGCGACTCGTCGTCCAACGGCGGTTCGTCGTCCAACAGTAGAACCTGGCAGGCGATTTCGGGCAAAGCTTGCACGAGATGGCTCGAGGTGAGCAACCAATCGACTCCAGCGTCCGCCAGCAAAAAAGCAATGCGCTCGGCGGGGTAGGCCGGGTCGATGGGCAAGTAGGCGCCGCCCGCTTTCATCACCGCCAGGATGCCGACCACGAAATTGGGACAACCGGGAGTGAGCACCGCCACCCGTTGCTCGAGCCCGAGCCCTCGGCGATGCAGGGTATGGGCCAGGCGATTGGCCCGACGATTGACCTGGTCATAAGTGAGCTGCACGTCCTCCGCCCACAGGGCGAGGTCCGCCGGGCGCTGCCGTGCTTGCTCCTCGAACAGCTGGTGCGGTAAGCGCTCCAGCCCTAGGGGACGCCCTACGTCGTTCCATTCCACCAGCATCTGCTGCCGTTGCGCCACCGACAGCAGAGGCAGAGACGAGAGGGGCAGGTGCGGCTCCTTCACCACTGCCTCGAGCATGCGATGATAGGCGGCAACGAGACGCTGAGCCGTCGTGCGATCGAAGAGGGCGCTGTTGTATTCCCACAACATGGAGATCTCGCCGTCGGCGGCCACGTCGCCCTGGCCGAGACGCATCTCCTGGGGCAAGATCGAGGTGATATTAAGGTCGAACTTGGCTGAGCCTGCGGTCAAAGCCAAACGAGGCCGGAGCTCGACCCCCGGCAGATCCAAGCTACCCAAGGGCGAGTCATGGAAGCTGAAGGCCACTTGAAAAAGGGGATTGCGGCTCGCGTCCCGCTCCGGCTCCACCACTTCGACAATGCGGTCGAAGGGCACGTCTTGGTGGGCGTAGGCATCGAGGGTGACCCGTCGCAGGGCCTCGAGCAGGGCGCTGAAGGTCGGATCCTTCGACTGTCGGAGATCGACCCGCAGCACCAGGTTGTTGATGATCATGCCGATCAGAGGTTCGGTCTCGGGCCAACGACGGTTGGCGACCCCAGAGCCGACGCAGAAGTCCCGTTGTCCGCTCCAGCGGGTCAACAGAGCAGCGAAACAGGTGAAGAGCAACATGAAAATCGTTGCCCCTTGACGTCGCGCCAGTTGGCGCAGGCCCCCTGCCAAGGTGGCGTCGATCGTCAAGCCTTGGATGCCGCCGTCAAAAGTCTGCACCGGGGGTCGAGGACGATCCGTCGGCAGCTCGAGAGGCGGCACCGCCTCCAGTTGGCGACGCCAGAAGGCAAGTTGAGCCTGCGCCTCGGCCCCCTCGACCCATTGCCGCTGCCACAGGACAAAATCGACAAATTGGATAGGAAGCTCAGGCAAACGTGGTTGTCGTTCCTCGACGGCGGCCCGGTAGAGCTCGGTGAGCTCGCCGAGCAAGACGTTGAAGGACCAACCATCATGGATCAGATGGTGTTCGATTTGGACGAGATGATGCTCACTGTCGCTGAGCCGCAGCAGAGTCCAACGCACCAGTTGAGGCTGATCGATGGCAAACCGTCGCTTCACCTCGTCGAGCGTCTTCTCCTCCGCCACTAGCCAACGCCGGGAGGCTGGGATCGACGTTAGATCCACCACCGGCAGGTGCACCGGTCGCGGTGCGTGGATCACCTGTACCGGTTCCCCATCCAGAGTCGGAAAGGCCGTCCGCAGCAACTCGTGACGGCGCAAGATCTCGCTGAGCGCCCCTTCCAGAGCTGCAATATTGAGCTCGCCTTCGAAGATCAGCGACGACGACGCGTGATATGCCAAGGAGTCAGGATTGATCTGGTGCACATACCAAATCCGCTCCTGAGAAAAGGAGAGGGGCAAGCGTCGGCCATCGCGGGGCATCGGACGAAGCACGACACGCTCGCCGGCGACCCAGGTTTCCGCCAAGCGTGCCAACTCGGCCACCGTAGCGCCCTCCAGAACGCTGTGTATCGGAATATCCACTTGCAGCTCCTGCCGCAGGGCACTGACCATTTGGGTGGCCAACAGCGAGTGCCCACCGAGCTCGATGAAGCTGTCCTCCGCCCCTACGTCGTCCACACCTAGGATGGTGGCCATGCGCCGAGCGATTCTCTGCTCGGTGAGTGTACGGGGCGGGACATGGACCCAACCAGTGCTTTGGCGCTGGCCCCTGGGAGCCGGCAGGGCATCGCGGTCGACCTTGCCATGGGAAGTCAGGGGCAGTGAAGGCAGAACGACAAATGACGAAGGCACCATGTAATGGGGTAACTGATCGCCCAGGAAAACACGTACTTGGGCAGTGTCGAGGCTCCCATGGACAGCCTCGTCGCGCAGCGTCACATAGGCCACCAAACGGGGCGAGCTCACCATGTCTTGGCGCGCCAGCACAGCGCACTCGGCAACCCGCGGATACCGCGCCAACACGGTCTCGATCTCACCCAGCTCAATGCGCTGGCCATGAATCTTGACTTGGTGGCCGATGCGGCCCACAAAACCCAGCCCATTCGGTGGGTCGTCCTGCACCAAATCGCCGCTGCGGTACAGGCGCTCCCCCGGCTGAGTCGAGAACGGATGAGGTACGAAGGCCGCGGCCGTCAGGGCCGGTCGGTCGGCATAGCCCCGTGCCAAGCCGACCCCCGCCAGACAGAGCTCACCCACCTCCCCCGGTCGCACTGGCTGCAGCGTCGCTCCCAGAACATGCGTTGCGGTACCCCGAATGGCATGGCCAATGGCCGGCTTGCCATCCCTCACCCGACACTCGGCCACCGTCGACCAGATGGTGCATTCGGTGGGCCCGTAGGCATTGAATAACCTGCGTCCTGGGGCCCATCGCTCGACGACGCTGACCGGGCAGGCCTCTCCAGCAACCACGATCTGACGCAAGTCCGGTAGAGGGTCGTCGGGCAACGCCGCCAGCACAGAGGGTGGAATCGTCAAGTGGGAGATCTTGGCCCGACGCAACAGCGCCACCAATCCCGGGCCTGGTAGCAACTCCTCCTGCGGCGCCAAACGCAGGGTGCCACCAACCGCCAGCGCCATGACCATTTCAAACAGCGAAGCGTCAAAGCTGAGGGGAGAAAACTGCAGGACACGGTCGCCAGGGGCCAGCTCGAAAACCTCCTGCTGGGCCCGGATGAGATTGGCCAACCCTCGATGCCCTAGAACCGCCCCCTTAGGCCGTCCCATGGACCCCGAGGTGTAGATCACATAAGCCCGGTGAGCGGGATCGACCGTTACACCACAAGGGCCCTCACTTCTCGACAAGAGTCGCTGACGCTCCTCGTCCAAGGGTACGAAATGCTGGCACGCTCCCTCCAGGTCATGACCCTGGGCTCGCACCGTGATCACCGCCTTGGCGGCGGCATCCTGTAGCATGAAGCGCCGTCGGACCGCCGGGTGACGCGGGTCCAGGGGCAAATAGGCGGCGCCGGCCTTGAGCACACCAAGCCAGGCGATGACCATGTCGAAGGAGCGGTCGAGACAGAGGCCGACCGTCGTTTCAGGTCCCAACCCCAGATCCCGAAGATAGTGCGCCAGTTGATTCGAGCGGCGCTCCAATTGGCCATAGGTGAGGCCAGAGCTCCCGAGCTCGATGGCCATGGTCTCGGGTCGAAGTTGTGATTGGCGTTCGAAGCAATGCTGTGCCAAGGAATCGCCAAAACCCTCGTGCACCCTTGGAGCCTGTCCTTTCATGCCCTCAGTCCCTTTTGTCAGGCTGCCTCGGGACAGGGAGCATCCGCCGCACGGCGGAGCCGTTGACGGCTCCCATGCCCCGGATGATCGACAATGAACACCGCCCGGCCGTCACAGGGCCAGAGTCCTGAAACCCGGGATTGGGACGGCCACCGGCCACGGCGCCTCACCAGCAACCAGGGTTCCATGACCCGAGGGCGGAACAAAAAATGACTATGCAGTTGCAATCTCAAACGTCGACCCAAGCGTTGTGATGCGACTTAGCTTAAAGGCCTGCACAAAAACTTAAAGGTCTGCGCAAAAGCTTAAAGGTCTGCTCAAATGATAAGCGCCTGAGACGATCTTGTCTATAGCAATTCCCCTACGACGCCGGTTCGGAGTGCAAGTGAAATCGACTCACGGCGGCAGGGCGCTGAAGACCATTCACACCGGCAACCATGACGCTCTGGAGCAACACTACGAGAAGATCGAAGCCTACATGGCTGCCCATGGGTTCGAAGCGACGGGCCCACCGTGGGACGTGTGGATCAGCGATCCTGGGTCGACCCCGGAAGACGAGTTGGTGACGCACGCATTTTTTCCTCTGGGACCGGTGTCGTAGGGTCGAGATCTCTAGGTGTCGCGGTCGTGGAGCCGCGATCTCAGGGTCCGCGCCAAAATAACTTCCGCATTCGGGGGCAATTGGATCACCTCGCCCCCTCGATGCTGGGAACTTATTTTTTTGCGGACCCTTAGGGGAGAGGCCTTGGAACCCGGGATTGGGGCGGTCGCCGGCCCGACGCCTCACCATCAACCAGGGTTCCAAGACCTGTAAACGAATCACTGAATGCGGTTCTGTCAGTAGGCTCTGTCAATAGACTCTGACACCGACAGACTGACACCGACAGACTGACATCGACCCAAGCCGTCGCGACTTGGCTTGAAGGTCTGGACAAATCATAAACGGCTCAGCCCGCCTTGTCCATAGCAATTTTGCTATATATCTTCACACCGTGCCTCGCGGCGAAGGCCCCGAGAGCACCTTGAACCGCTAGAATCTCTGGTCCCGGGGACCGGCGCATCCTAGACCCAGCCTACGGACGTCAATGGGCAGTCGAAAGGGCCATCTGGTAGTAGTCCCCTCGGGCACGGTACCCCACACGGGGATAAATACGATTGGTCACCGGATTGTTCAAGTCCGTGAACAGAACACAGCGCTCGAACCCTCGATCAAGCAATAGCTGACTCAGGGCGGCGACGCAGCAGGTCGCCAGACCTCGACCACGCGTTTCCGGCGGCGTATAGGCATAACCCACAAAGGCTGATGTCGCGGTCGCCCGCGCCTGCGCCACCATGGCCATCACAGTCTCCTCCTGCCAGAGATAGACCTCACCGGCCCACAATAGCTGGTGGGCCGTGCCATGGGCTGCGCCCACGGAATCGTCGCCCAAGGCCTCGCGGCTGAAATCGTAAAACCAACGCTTGACCAAGGTTTCGTCGCCAGCATCGGCGCGGCGTAGATGGCCGCCGGCCCGCGGCGGAGGAGGCGCGACGCAACGCAAGGAGTAGAGACGCATGCGCAGCCGCGCATGGCAGCTCCCTCCCCGTCGCGCCACCCAAGCGGCCGCCAGGTCTTGGACCAGATCCATGGGCCCTAGGATATTGGCAAGCGCCAGCCCGTCAGCCTCCCAAGCGGCGGAAAAATGACCCACCAAGGCCTCCTGGGTGCTCGCCGTAAGGTCCCGGCGCGGGTGCACGATCAAGCCGTAGGGCGATGCCTGCACACCCACCATCAGAATCTCCCCGGATTGCTCAACGGTAACAAACCGCGGTTCTGTGCCGGGTTCAGATCGTGGACCGCTGAGCAACTCGAAGCAGACTCCGAGCAGCATGCTGCTCGCCGGCTCGTCCGCTGCCAGCCAACTTCCAGCGACAGCCATGAAGGGCTCTGCTCGGCGATTCAAGGTGAGTTTCATGACGACACCCCTACCAACTGGCGCGTTTTCAGCTGGACAGCCATTCCGGCATTTTTGCAGCTTTACGGGCGCTGCGGTGAAATTTCCCAGGGGCCGTCGACACAGGAGTGTCGAACCCATTCACGCCATGACAGGCCGTCTTGGCAGCAAACCTCGTCGCCGCACAGGACGGCGACCCTTGATGGCCATTCATGACAGAGGCCCCTGACACCAGGAAAGGACCTACCATGCTGACCCACTCTTCAACCTCCCGACGTTCTCACCTTCGGCCACTGGCCTTGGCTCTCGCCGCCCTCTTGCTCACCCTGACCGGCCCCCCGGCCATCGCCGAAACACCGACCTTCCACCCGCAGGCGGCGCAACAAATCGCTCTGCTGTCCCAGGAGAAGATGTCTCGCAGCGCAACCCAACAGAAGGTCGACTCCCGTCTGTTGCTCGAAACCTATCGCCGCCAAGTGAGCTCGCCCCTGGCCACCTTGACGAATCTCGAAACGCTTCACACCGGCGTCGAGGTTTCCTTCGAAGGCGAGGTTCTGGTGGACATGCGTGCCGAGGTCACCCCTGCGCTGCTCGAATTCATCGAAGCGGCGGGGGGCGAGATCGTCAATGCCCACCCCCGCTTCAATGCCTTGCGGGCCCACCTCCCCTTGAGCCGCCTGCTGACCGTCGCCGAAAACCCCGCGATCCGCAACATTCGCCCCGCCGATTTCATGATGCAGCAGATGATCAATACGACGGAGGGGGATGTCGCCCACGCCACGGATTTGGCCCGCGTCAACTTTGGCATCGACGGCACCGGCGTCCAGGTCGGAGCCATGTCCGACAGTGTCGATGCCTTGGCCAGCCTGCAAGCCAGTGGCGATTTGCCGGCCAGTGTCACCGTCCTACCGGGCCAGAGCGGCAATCCGGGCAGCAGCGAAGGCACGGCTCTGATGGAGATCGTCCATGACATGGCACCGGGCGCCGAGCTCTTCTTTGCCACCGGACTTGGCGGTGAAGCTCAAATGGCCCAGAACATCCTCGATCTCGCCGCCGCCGGCTGCGATGTCATCGTCGACGATGTGCTCTACCTCGGAGAGTCGGTTTTCCAAGACGGCATCATCGCCCAGGCGGTGGATGAGGTCGCCGCCGACGGTGTTCTCTACTTCTCCTCCGCCGGCAACTCGGGCAACCTCGACCGCGGCACCGCCGGGGTTTGGGAAGGCGACTTCGTCGCCACGGCATTGCCACCACCCTTGAACGGTATGGGCATCTCGGCCCACGACTTCGGCGCCGCCCTCGCCCTGGGGACGGCCAACAGCAACATCATCACCGAGCAAGCAAGCAACGACGCCCCCCTGTTTACCCTGCAATGGGCCGACCCGGCGGGCGCCTCCGGCAACGACTACGATCTCTACCTGCTCGACGCGACCCTCACCGTTGTCATCGCGGCGTCCACCAACGTCCAGAACGGCAACGACTTCCCGATCGAATTCATCGCTTCGGCGGGCATCGACCACAGTGGCAACCGCCTGGTGATCGTCAAATTCGACGGCGACGATGTTTTCCTCCACATGAATACCCATCGCGGTCTCTTGGAATTTGGTACCGACGGGCAGATCTTTGGTCATCCGGCGGCCGAGGGAGCCATGGCGGTGGCCGCCGTCAATGTGGCGACGGCTGGGGGCGGTACCTTCACCGGCGGACCGGCCAACCCGGTGGAGGATTTCACCTCCGACGGACCGCGTCGCATCTTCTTCAATGCCGACGGCTCCCCCGTCGCCTTGACCGAGGGCGGTCCCTCCAGCACCGTTCGCCGCAAACCCGATGTCGCCGGCGCCGACGGGGTGTCGACGGCCACCCCGGGATTCGACCCCTTCTTCGGCACCTCCGCCTCGGCGCCCCACACCGCCGCCATCGCGGCGCTCTTCGACCAGCTCTTTCCCTCCGTCGGCGTGCCCAGCGCCTACGACGTGTTCAGATCCGAAGCCTTGGATATCGAGGCTCCGGGCTTCGACCGCAACTCCGGCAACGGCATCATGATGCCTGACGACGCATTGGATGCCCCTATTTTTGCGGACGGTTTTGAATCCGGGGATACTTCCGCTTGGACCAGTAATAGCTTCGAGGGGGACTGACGAACAGACGGCGACCTTGGCGCCAAGGTCGCCGTCTGTAGCGCGGAACAAAACGAGCGAGGGTAAAGTTGGCAAGGGATCGGGAACTTCTACGCCATTTGTTCGTTAGTAAGCTAGTGCCCATCCAAGAAAACGATGCGGGGCGGGAGCCCTTCGGCCTGCGCGCGGCCTGCGCAAACTCGCCCCAACGCTGACGTATCGATTTAGACCCATTGATATCAATGTTTCATCCCGCCCCCATGGCCCTGCGGCTCAGACAGCACTCCGTCCGTGCTCGCTCGAAGGGCCTCCCGCTAGGACCGATTCTGGTAAAACGGGACGGGAACGAGCTAAGAGCAGACCACCACGACGCCTTCGACGATATCCTGTTCGAAGATGCCATTCCGATTTGCTGTCTCTTCCATGAGGTGACCCTTGGCCCACTTTCGTCTCGCCCTCCGATCCCTCGTCAAGTCCCCGCTGGTCTCCACCGTGGCCATCCTCTCCCTGGCCTTGGGAATCGGCGCCAACGCCGCCATTTTTTCGATTTTCGAGCAGCTGGTCCTGCGTCCCTTGCCGGTGCAGGCACCGCATCAGCTGGTCAACCTGGAGGCACCAGGCCCTAAATCAGGTTCCCAGTCTTCGAACAACGCCGGTGGCCAAGAGGCCATCTTCAGCTATCCAATGTTTCGCGATCTGGAGAAAGCGGAGTCGTCCTTCAGCGGACTGGCGGCCCATTGCGGCTTCGGCGCCAATTTGGCCTTCGGCGGCAAGACCACCAGCGGCGCCGGCATGTACGTTTCCGGCGGCTACTTCGGGGTGCTCGGCTTGCAACCCGCCCTCGGCCGCCTCTTGCAGCCGGCCGACGACGTGACGCCGGGGAGCCATCCGTTGGCGGTGCTAGATTACGGCTTTTGGCGGCAACACTTCTCCAGCGACCCCAACGTGCTCGGTCAAACCCTGTTGGTCAATGGCCAACCGCTGACCATCATCGGGGTCGCGCCGCGTGGTTTCTCCGGCACCACCCTGGGCACCGACCCGCGGATCTATGTGCCCATCAGCATGCGCCAGGCACTCACTCCGGGCTGGCAAGGCTTTGAGGACCGGCAGACGTATTGGATCTACCTTTTTGCGCGCCTGGCACCCGGTGTCACCATGGAGCAAGCAGCGACGGCCATCAATGTGCCATATCGCCATCTGATCCAAGAAGTGGAGCTGGCGCTGCAGGACGGCGCCAGCCAGCAGACCCTGGAACGATTTCGCAATAAGGTGGTGACCCTCAGCCCCGGCGCCAAGGGCCAGAGCGAGGTGCACGCTGAGGTCAGCACCCCCCTGGCCTTGCTCTTTGCGGTCACCGGGGTGGTCCTGTTGATAGCCTGCGCCAACTTGGTCAATCTACTGTTGGTGAAAGCGGCACACCGCAAGGGCGAGATCGCCCTTCGCATGTCGATCGGCGCGCGGCGGCACCAGATCGTCGCCCAGCTCTTGAGCGAGTCGTTCCTCCTCGCCCTGCTCGGCAGCTTTTGCGGGTTCTGGGTGGCGAAGGGGACTCTGCACCTCGTCTCCTCGATGATGCCGGATGGCATGGGGGCCCAATTCGGCTTCCATATCGGCCCCGCGGTGTGGTGGTTTTTGGGCATTCTCACCCTGGTCACCGGCTTGGTGGGGCTCTTCCCCGCCCTGCACATCACCGGCGACGACTTCGCGACCACCTTGAAGAGTCAGACCGGACGCAACTCTCCGTCCCGCGCCGCCAATGGCTTTCGCAATGTCATGGCGACGCTACAGATCGCCTTGTCGATGACCCTGCTCATCGCCGCCGGCCTCTTTGCCAAGAGCTTGTACAACGTCAGCCAGGTGGAGCTGGGGCTCGAGGTCGAGCGCCTGACCAGCTTCAGCATCGCGCCGGAGCTCAATGGCTACGACGCCGAGAGGTCGCGCCGGCTCTTCGAGAACCTGGAGACCAGCTTGGCGGCCCTGCCCGGCGTGCAGAGCGTGGTCGCTTCCCAGGTGCCCCTGATCTCCGGTAGCAATTGGGGCAGCAACGTCACCGTCCAGGGTTTCGAGGCCGGCCCCGACACCGACACCAACTCCAAATTCAACCGTATCGGGCCGGGCTACTTCGAGACCCTGGGCATCTCCCTCTTCGCTGGCCGTGAATTCACCGTCGGCGACGATCTCGAGGCCCCCAAGGTGGCGATTGTCAATCAAACCTTCGCCGAGAAGTTCGGCCTGGGACGCCAGGCGGTGGGCCAACGCATGCAAATGGGTGCCGGCGGTGAATTGGACATCGAGATCGTCGGCTTAGTGGAGGACGCCAAATACAGCGAGGTCAAGGACGTTGCCCCGCCCCTCTTCTTCGTGCCTTACCGCCAAGATGACAGCATCGGCGCGATCAATTTCTATGTCCGCACGGGTCGGGACCCCGAGTCCATCCTGCCCGAGCTGCGGACGACGGTGGCCTCGTTCGACGCCAATCTGCCGGTAGACGATCTGCGGACCATGGAAGTCCAGGTGGCGGAGAACATCTTCCTCGACCGCTTCCTGAGCACCCTGTCGACGGCCTTCGCCGGCCTGGCGACGCTGCTGGCGGTCATCGGCCTCTACGGTGTGATCGCCTACTCGGTGGCCCGACAACGGCGCGAGATCGGGTTGCGCATGACCTTGGGTGCCGACGGACCGCGCATTCGCAACTGGGTCTTGGGGCGGGTCGGTTGGATGACGGGTATCGGCATCGTCCTCGGCTCCCTGGTCGCCCTTGCCCTGGGACGCCTGGCCGGCGCCTTGCTCTTCGGCCTCGAGGGTAGCGACCCGACGGTTTTCGCCTTGGCAGCCTTGGTCCTGACGGCGGTGGCCCTCACTTCCGGCTTCTTGCCGGCCCGGCGGGCCGCCCGTATCGATCCCATCGAAGCCCTGCGCGAGGAATGACGCCACCGTCTGGACGGCCCTAAGACAGTTGGCGATTGACGCCCCATGGGGCCATCACCTACCCTCGCAGACCACAACTTCAATACCCGTCGACCCAACAACCCAGGGCCGACCGGCCTCGCACTGGAGCCTGCCATGCACCTCAATCGTTCGCTGATATCTCCCCTGTTGCTCGCGGCCTTGCTCTGTGGCCTTCCCACCATGGTCGGTGGTGAAGAAGCCCCGAGCGCCGAGGCCAAGGAAGACACTGCCGGCCGTCTCTTCGAAGCCATGGACGTCTTCGGTCTGGAATACATCTCCGATCCGCAAGTCAGCCCCGACGGCCGGCGCATCGTCTACCGACGCCATTTCATGGACCTCATGCAGGACACCGGCCGTTCCAACCTGTGGCTGAGTGACGGCAAGACGTCCTGGCCCCTGACCACCGGCTTGACCAACGAAAGCTCTCCCCGCTTTTCCCCAGACGGCACGAAGTTGCTCTATGCGGCAGCCCAGGAGCATGGCCCCCAACTCTTCCTGCGCTGGCTGGAGGGCGGCCATGTAGCCATGCTCACCCAGCTGCCCCACGCCCCGCAGAATCTCAGTTGGTCCCCGGATGGTTTGGCCATCGCCTTCTCGATGTTTGTGCCGACACCCCAAGAACCCTTCGTCAGCCTGCCGTCGGCGCCGGAGGGGGCACAGTGGGCACCGCCCGCCAAGGTGATCGACAGCTTGATCTACCGGGGCGATGGCCAAGGCTACTTGGATCAAGGGTTTTCACAGATCTTCATCCTGTCGGTCGACGGCGGTACACCACGCCAAATCACTTCCGGCCCCTTTCAGCATGGCGGCAGCATCGCCTGGGCCCCCGACAGTCGAAGCTTGATCTTCTCCGCCAATCGGCGAGCCGATTGGCAGCGGGAGCCAGCCGACAGCGAGCTCTACGAGATCTCCCTCGACGACGGCGAGCTCACCCAGCTCACCGACCGGCGCGGCCCGGACCACTCGCCGGCCCTCTCCTCCGACGGCCGCTACCTGGCTTTCCTGGGCTTCGATGATCGCTACCAGGGATTCCAAACCACCGCCCTCTACGTGCTCGACCGTCAAGGGCAAGGGCCACCTCGCCGCCTCACCGGCGAGCTCGATCGTAGCGTCGCGTCGCCGCAATGGGACCATGCCAACAAAGGGCTGTTTTTCTCCTACTCAGACCGCGGCAACGGCAAGGTGGGCTACGTCTCGCTAGGTGGGGGCGCCCCGGAGACGGTGGCCCAGGATGTCGGCGGCACCACCCTCGGCCGTCCCTACTCCAGCGGCTCGTTCGATGTCGGCGGGCCCGACGACCTGGTGGCCTTCACCTTCACCCGCCCGGAGCATCCGGCGGATTTGGCACGGGTCCGCCGTCGCGGTGAGGTCCAACGGATCACCACCGTCAATGCCGATCTCCTCGACCCCAAACGCCTGGCACCGGTGGAAGAGATCTGGTTCGAGTCGTCCCATGATCAGCAGAAGATCCAGGGCTGGATCGCCAGACCACCCCACTTCGATGCCGAGGAAAAATACCCGCTGATTCTGGAGATCCACGGCGGGCCGTTCGCCAACTACGGCGACCGCTTTGCCGCCGAAATCCAACTCTACGCCGCAGCGGGATACGTGGTGCTCTACCTCAATCCGAGGGGCAGCACCAGCTACGGACAGGAATTCGGCAATGCCATCCACCATGCCTATCCCGGCTACGATTACGACGACCTGATATCCGGTGTCGAGGCCGTCCTCGCCCGAGGGTATGTCGATCCAAACCGCCTGTTCATCACCGGCGGTAGCGGCGGCGGTGTGCTCACCGCCTGGACGGTGGGCAAAACACAGCGTTTTCGCGCCGCCGTTGTCGCCAAACCGGTGATCAACTGGTACAGCTTCGTGCTCACCGCCGACTCCTACAACTTTTTCTACAAGTACTGGTTTCCGGGGTTCCCATGGGATCACGCTGAGCACTACATGGCCCGCTCGCCCCTTTCCCTGGTGGGCAATATCGAGACCCCGACCATGCTATTGACCGGTGAGGCCGACTACCGCACCCCCATTTCGGAATCGGAGCAGCTGTACCAAGCCCTACAGCTGCGGGGCATCGACAGCGTCATGGTGCGCATCCCGGAAGCCGGCCATGGCATCGCCGCCCGTCCCAGCAACTTGATCAGCAAGGTGGCGCACGTCCTCGCCTGGTTCGCTAAATACGACGAGACGACACCATGAGCTGTCCTGAATGAGGTGGCCTGAAGAGGTGGCCTGCATGAGGTAGGCTGCGTGGTTCTCTGCTTGACGACCCAGCGCTGCGAGGGTCCCAGGACGGCGGGTCAAGGTTCGACAAATTTGACCATCACGGCTTTGCCGTCCTCGACTCGAACCACCAACACGGGCCGTTGTGGATCGCCCGAGGTGCCCCGGAAGGTCAGTGGCCCCATCACTCCCGGAAAGTCCTCCATGTTCGCCAGGGCGTCACGAATCGCCTGCGGGTCGATAACGCCGGCATCTTGAATGGCCTGCACCAAGACCCCCAGGGCATCGGAGACCAAGCTGACCAGGCCGTCCATGTCCCTGGTGGTGAAGCTTTGCAGCCAGACGGCAAACTCTTCCGCCTCCGGATAGCGGTCGACCAGATCCCCATGCCAGGCGGCTGTGGCGTAGGCCCCTTCCAACGCAGGTTCGGTCGAAAGGGTCTCGGACCCCCAAATGTCGCTGCCCAAGAACACCGCATCGGTGCCCATCTGGCGGAGACGCCGAGCCTGCCATCGGCCTCGGGCGCTCGGCAGAAAAATCCCCTGGGGCGCGGCGGCGAGAAGACGATCTAGGGCTGGCTGAATATCGTCGTCGATGACGGTGAAACCTTCGGAAGCGACGATCTGGCCACCCTCCGCTTCGAAAGCCATCTCGAGCTCCGAGGCGATGCCGCGACTGTAGTTGCTCGCCGCATCGTAGAGAATAGCGAGGCTGTCCAGCCGTAGGTCGTGACGGGCAAAACCCGCCAGCGCTTTGGCTTGGGCACCATCCGTGAAGGCTAGGCGAAAGACATAAGGACGGCCGATGGTCAATTCCGGATGACTCGCCGTAGGGCTGAGCATCGTCACCCGGGCTTGCTGTGCCACTTCGGCCACCGGCATGGCGTTGAGGCTCCTGTTGGGTCCGATCAGGGCCACGACTTGATGGGAGTTGATCAGCCGCAGGGCAGCCTTGGCCGACCCTTCCGGGGTATCCTCAGAGTCTTCGACGAAGAGCTCGACGGGATGCAACCTACCCGCCACTTCGATGCCCCCCTCGGCGTTGATCTCACGCACCAACTGCTCGATGATCCGAACCGGTAAGCTCCCGACACCGCTGGTGGTCTCTGAGATCAATCCCAAGCGAATCGGTTCGACGCCAATGCCTTGCCGATCGCCGCAGGACATCACCAAACTGCTGGCCATCAGGAGACCGAGGCCCAGGGTGCGCCAGTGGCCCAGGGTGCGCCAGAGGCCCAGGGTACGCCAAAGGCCCAGGGCGCGCCAGACACAGGGCAAGCGATGTTCCGTCTTGTCAGACCAAAAGATCGGCAAGGATGTCGTCCGATTTTTCATGGGTTTGTCAGGCGGTCCCGATACAAACTATTCTAGTCGATCCATCGGCTGTCGAAATCGAGCTACACGTCAACAGCGAACGATCACGCGTCATGAATCTACAACCGAGCCTGGACCGCCATGGGCTGCGCCAAAGCGCCCTGCTGGCGATGGGTCTCTTTCTAGTCTACACCTGGGGCGCTTGCCGCACCATTTATGTCGGCGACAGCGGCGAGTTGGTGACCGCTGCCGCCATCCTCGGCATTCCCCATCCCAGCGGCTACCCGCTCTATGTCCTCCTCGGTCACCTGTGGATCCAACTCCTGCCGTTGGGCTCCATCGCCTTTCGCATGAGCCTGTTTTCCGCCCTTTTTGCCGCCCTGACCTGTGGCCTGCTCTACCTCGTGGCGCGGCGCCAGGGCAGCAGCTCGTGGGGCGCAGCGCTCGGCAGCCTGTTGCTCGCCCTAGCGCCCAGTTTTTGGTCGCAGGCCAATATTCAACGGGTCTATACGCTCAATGCTTTTTTTGTCGTGGCCTTGCTGGCCTGCGCTCTGGAATGGCATCGACGACGGGATATTCGCTGGATGGTCCTCGCCGCCTTCGTCGCCGGGCTGGGCGCCTGCAATCACACCGTGATGGGCGTCCTCGGCCTGGCGGTGGGCTGCTGGGCGCTGCTGTCGCAACCGGCCCTGCTGCGGCGCCCCCTGCACATTTTGGCCTGTGTCGGGGCCGCCATCGCCGGACTGCTGCCCTATGCCTATCTACCGTGGCGATCGCGCCACGACCCGGCCTTGGATTGGGGCAATCCCGAAACCTGGCAAGGTTTTGTCGATGTCGTCTCACGGCGCGACTTCTGGCACCGGTCCTGGGCTGAGACGCCGAGCGACTACCTCACCATCGGTTTGGACTACCTGCAGAGCCTGGGATTCGAGTCCCTGTGGGCGGGGGCCGGATTGGCCCTGCTCGGCGTGATCGGCCATGGCCTGAACAAGGAACGTCGCGGGTCGATCGCCCTGCCCGTGGCCATCATGCTGGCAAATTTTTGGGTGGTGGCCCTGCACGGCTCGCGCAGCGACATCTTCATCTGGCATCGCTACTACATCCCGTCCTACATCATGCTCGCCTGGCTGGCGGTCCAAGGTTACGGATGGCTGGAAGAACGTCGGGATCCCGCTGGCGGCCGTCGTCTGCGGGCCGCTCTGCTGCTGCCGGTCCTCCTATTGCTGCTCGGCTGGTCGAAATTCGACCGCAGTGACTACACCCTGGCAGACGAATTCAGCCGCACCCTGCTGGCCGACTTGCCCCCCGGGGCTCGTCTGGCGGCCTCCGACGACAACATCCTCTTCGTGCTCATGTATTTGAAGTTTGCCGAGGGCTTGCGTCCCGATGTCGACTTGATTCTGCAGGGAGTCGGCGGCGCCGATCTGCCCAACCTACGTTTCGACCCCGACACAGACCCCCTCTATTTCACTCACCACCCCAACTGGAACATCCCACAGCTCGACATGGTGCCCGTCGGCCTGGTTTTCCGCACCACGCGCCGGGGAAGCCCACCGCCGCCCCGCTGGCTCGACAAGACCGAGCTGCAAGGGGCCTGGGATCCGGACGTCCCCAAGGACTACTTGAGCCGCAACCTGGTGGGCCACTTCCATTACATGCGAGCCCTCAGCTTCGAAACCGACGATTGGCCGCAGGCTCAGCGGGAGTTTCAAAAGGCCGCCCGAGCCGCCTTCGACAACGATGTCCTGTTCTACAACCTAGGTCTGATCTACCGCCGCAACGGCCTGCTGGAACGCTCCCTGAAGGCCTTTGAGCGTTCTGCCGAGATCAATCCGCGGCATATCCCCTCGGCCAATCCCACCCGTCCCATCGACAAGGTGGCCGAAGTGCGCGGCGAGCTCGAAACCCTGCGAGCCCTCGAACAGCGTTTGCGTCAAGATCTGGGCCTGTCGACCTTGGACAGCGCCGCTCAGCACCGACGCTTGGCCGAAGCGTTAGCGGCAACTTCCCCTGGACGAGCGGCGGCCCACGGGCACCGCCTGCTGGCGCTGGAGTTGGAAGCTGGTCTGTGGGCTGAACCGGTTGACCACCCCTAGGATCGATCATCCAGAAACCATCATCCCGTGGCCAGGCCTTCGGCTCTAGCAATCGACCAGTAATTGAGGTACAATGCTTGGACCTGACGGCGTGACGCCCGAAGACCGACGCCCGAAGACACGTTTCGTCTTCCCTACTCCAATCTCACCGCACCCGCCGATTCTGTCGACCCACGGCTGCTCCATTTGGAACGAGACCGTAGGTAGCATCGACAAAGATTCGTCATCGACATTGCCGTCGCTGTGCGACGTTAGGGACCTGCGCATCCAGCGATGACATGGTCCCACCCACCCGACCGAGGATCCACCATGTCAGTAGCTGTGTCTCTTTCCGCCTCCCGCCCACAGGACGCCTCCGTCCAACGGGCCGAACCGATAGCCGCCGTAACCCATATGAACATGATGCCAAGCTCCGAATCCGCCCCTGAAAAATCGCCCGACGCCGCGATCGCTTGCAGCGAGAAAACCCCCACCACCGATGTCGCAGAGGTCGCTAAACCGAAGGCCAAGCGAGTCACCAAAGCCAAGGCAACTGCCAAAGCCAAAGTGACACCCAAAACCATCGTCGCAGCGAAATCCAAGGCCGAGAAGGCCAAAGCCACCGAGGCCAAGTCCGTCGAAGCCGAATCGGTCGAGGCCAGAACAACCAAGGCCAAAGCCGCCAAAGCCAAAACAACCAAGGCCAAAACAACCAAGGCCAAAATAACCAAAGCGGCGAAGGCCGACACCGCCGGGATCGACGTCGCCCCTGAGACCGAGGTGATCGAACCCAAAACCGAGGTCGCCAAAACCGCCAAGGCCAAAACCGTCGAGGCCAAAACCGCCAAGGCCAAAACCGTCAAGGTCGCAAAAATCAAGGTCGATACAGCAAAAGCCGACGAGGACAACGCCACCGAGGTGATCGAGGTCCAAGCCAAGACTGACGACGACGGGTCCGTCGAAGCCGCCCAGGCCGTGGCCGTCCCACCTTCGGACGCCGCCGACCGACCGTCCGCGTCAGCCAAAGCCAAAGCAGCCACAAGCAAGACCGCTACGACCCAAGCCCCGGCAGCAAGAGCTGAGACAGCAAAAGCTGAGACAGCAAAAACCGCCGTCGACAGCGACGACAAGGCAGACTCCGTGGACGACGCCCCCGCCGTCTCGCCCTTTATCGCTGTCCCGGCGCCGTTGCGCCGCGCCTTGGAGAAGAAGGGCTTCGACCGCCTGACCCGAGTGCAGCTCGCCGCCCTCGAAGCGATCGAAGAGGGACGCGACCTGCAGATCTCATCGCAGACCGGTTCCGGCAAGACCGTCGCCGTGGGCATGGTCATGGCGCCGGAGATCGTCGCTCGGGCCGAGGAAGATCGAGCCGCTCGCGGCCGCCGGGGTCCCAGGGCCTTGGTGATCGCCCCCACCCGCGAGCTCGCTACCCAGGTCAGTGACGAGCTGTCCTGGCTTTTCGCCTCGGTTCCCGGCGCCAAGGTGCTGAGTGTCACCGGCGGCACCAGCGTCGACCGTGATCGCTCTCGTCTAGCATCCGGGCCACGCATCCTGGTGGGCACACCGGGTCGCCTGCTGGATCACATCCGGACCGGCGCCCTGGATTGCCAAAATATCACCCAGTTGGTGCTCGACGAAGCCGACCAGATGCTCGACATGGGCTTCCGCGAGGAGCTCGAGGCGATTCTCGACGTCACTCCAGAGGAACGCCACACCCACTTGGTGTCCGCCACTTTTCCCTATGCCATCCGGCGGCTGGCGGAGCGCTACCAGAAGAACCCCTTGCAAGTGGAAGGGACCCGACTCGGCGTCGCCAACGAGGACATCGAGCACATCGTGCATGTTCTCCACCCTCAGGATCGCTACGCCGCCCTGGTCAATACCTTGTTACTTTCTCAGGGCGAGCGCACCTTGATCTTTGTCAAGACCCGCATCGAGACCACCGAGCTGGCGGAGCAGTTGATGGAGGACGGCTTCTCCGCCGCCCCGATCAGCGGCGACCTGCAACAGGGACAACGCACGCGGACTCTCAACGCCTTTCGCAACGGCAGCGTCGACATCCTGGTGGCCACCGACGTGGCGGCCCGCGGTCTCGACATTCCCGACGTCGGCTTGGTGGTGCACGGCTCGCCTCCCATGGATAGCGAGTCTTACACCCACCGCAGCGGTCGCACCGGCCGAGCCGGCAACAAAGGACGCTGTGTTGTCCTGGCGCCCTATTTTCAGCGGGGCCTGGTGAGCAGGTTGTTGTCCCAGGCACGGATCACCGCCAGTTGGGAGGAAGCCCCCAACGCCAAGCGAGTGCAAAAGGCACAAGTGAAACAAGTGCGGCGGGAAATCTACAATGCGCTGGAGGGCGAGGAGCAACCCCCCGCCGACCTCCTCGACTACTCCCAACGGCTGTTGAGCAACCGCGATCCGGCCTTGGTGGTGGCTACCCTGTTGCAACGCTTTCAACCGAAACCTCCCACCGAACCGCGGGAGATCGGCTCGCCCCCCAGGGGACGCGACGCCTACCGTGACCGCAACGACCGCGGAGGCCCCCCCCGAGGGGGCTACGGTGACCGCTCGAACGGGGGTCGTCCACAAGGGGGACGTCCCCAGAGCAACCGCACAACGCCGGGTTTTACCCGCTTCGCCATCAACTGGGGCCTGCGCCAGGGTGCCAATCCCAAACGGATCCTGGCCGTCGTCTGTCGCCGCGGCGACGTCAATGGGCGACAGGTGGGCTCGATCAATATCGACTCCCACTCCAGCACCTTCGAGGTGCGCAACGAGGTGGCGGATCATTTCGCCAACCAGGCCCAGCGTCCTGACCCGCGAGATCCCAAGATCCGGGTCAAAAAGCTGTAGCCAGAGCGCCGCGCCACCCGGCTGCCACAGAATCTCCACATTTCGCCTTGTCCTTGCCTCAGCCTCGCCCGGCCCTTGCCGGACGGGGCTGTTTTACTTTCCAGGTCGATGCCCCACCGCACCGACAGGGCGGTAAACTGGCGACCGCTCGACGGCGAAACAGGTTACTCAACGAGGAGGTATCGGAAGATGGCGAAGCGGCGACACTCGGGATCGACGACAGGGCGGCGTGGGCTGCATCGGTTGCGTAGCCTAAACGGGCTGCTCGAAGGAGGGTTGCTGTTATCCCTCTTGCTGCTCATGGCATGCGGTGACACGACACCGGATGTCGCCACCCCCGAAACCTCGGAGGTCGCGACCTCGGCGAACAACGAAGGTCCGGCCGCCGACGCCCCGACGACACCCCTCGACGCCGCCGCCTTGGCACCGGTGATGCGCGAGGTGGCCGAGGCGGGGGTGGGTCCCAACAAGATCGTCATCGAATTCGCTCAACCCATCGTCGACCAGGGCCAAGTGGGCCAAACCGCCGAAGGAACGCAGCTCGAGCTGCAGCCTGCGGTGGAGGGGACCCTACGTTTCACCAGCACGTCGACTCTGACCTTCGAGCCGAGCACGGGGTTTGCCCCCAACACCGAGTACAGCGCCGAGCTGACGGCGGTGCAGACCCGCGACGGCCTGCTCACGGCCCCCGAGAATCAACGCTGGCAACGGCATTTCAAGACCCCCGAGTTTCGCTTTGTGCGCTTCGGCCTGCAGGATCTCAACTATGCCGAGAAGCGGGCCGCCGTCCGCCTGACCTTCAGCGGCCACGTCAAGGCCAGCGAGGTGGCCCGCTATGCCGAGATCAGCGTCACTCCACCCAATGAGCGGGGACGGCAAAAGGCGACGCTGCGCTTCGAGCAAGGCCCGACACCCCAAACCGCCGTGGCCGTCCTCAGTGGCAACGCTTTGGTGCCCGGCAGCCGCCTCGACCTCCAACTGCGCGACGGCACCCCCTTCGCCTTGGACAAACGCATCAAGGCCTCCTCCAGCCGCGCTTCGGTGCACTTGGAGATCGGTGACGAGGCGACCATCCTCAACGCCTACACGGCGGAAGGTAGCAACGGCTTCTACGTCCAGGTGATCTGCAATGACACCGCCGTCGATAGCCGTCGCTACTACTGGGACCGGGTCAACTACAACTCCTATGAAGTCTCCACCCGCTGCCTGCTGGACGAAAACGATGCCACCGCCGGTGTCCATTTCGAGCCCCCCGTCGCATTCACCTTGGCGCCGGCCGGAGGCGGCTTTCGCATCTTCGGTGATTTCTCCCGCGGCTCCTATCAAATGCGCATCGACGCTGGGGTACGGACGGCGGACGGCGGCATGCTGCACACCACCTATGAAAAGGATTTCTCCGTCCCCGCCCGTTCGCCGCAGGTCGCCTTCGTCTCCCAGGGCCGCTATTTGCCCCGCAGCGCTTGGAAATCTCTGCCCATCCGTCACATGAATATCAGCGGTGCCACCCTCGAGGTGCGCCATGTGCCCTCCGACAACCTGGTTTTCTGGATGAGCGACGACGACGAATCGGCCAACGAGCGGACCAGCAACTTGGTGGTGAGCAAACAGCTCCCGTTGCGCGGCGACCCCGACACCCTGACCACCAGCTATGTCGATTTGGCCACCCTGCTGAGCGCCGACACCAAGGGCCTGCTGGAAATCCGTTTGCGTTCCGGCAACGCCCGGGCGGCATCTCGGCTGCTGCTCACCGACATGCATTTGATCGCTAAGCGCGCCGCCCCCGCCGACGAGTCCCCCAAGGCGGCGCAGCAACGGGCGGTTCAAGCCTGGGCCGTCGACATGGACACCGTAGCCCCGCTGAGCGGCGTCGAGATCCAACTCTTGCGCCAGAGCGGCTACGTGCTGGCCAGCTGCCGCACCGGTCGCGACGGCGGTTGCCGCCTGCAACCGAGCGAGGACGAGGTGGATCTCAACCCGCCCTTTGCCTTGGTGGCGCGGCGTCAGGGCGATTTGACCTATCTCAAGTTCGATGAGCTGAAGGCCGAAGTGCAGGAAGCCCGCATCGCCGGCGAGCCCTACCGCAGCGCTCAGAAGTACCGGGCCGCCATCTACAGCGATCGAGGCGTCTATCGCCCCGGCGAAACGGCCCACGTGGCGGCCATCGTGCGCCAAGAGAACAACCTCGCACCGCCCGAGGACATGCCGGTGCAAGCCAAGCTCCTGGACCCCCAGGGGCAAGTGATCAAGAACCTAACCATCCATACCAACGACGCCGGCTATCTCACCCTCGACCTGCCCTTTCCCGCCTTCGCCTCCACCGGTCGCTATGAGGCCCAAATGTTGGTGGGCGACCGCAAAGTGGGCCAGTACTCCTTTCAGGTGGAGGAATTTGTACCGGAGCGCATGAAGGTGGAGGTGGCTACCGCCGAGGATCAGTTCAAGCTCGGCGACGACCTGGCGGTGGCCGTCGAAGCCCGTTATCTCTTCGGAGGGGTGCCCGCCGATCATCAAGTGGAAGTGAGCTGCGAGCTGGTGCCGGGCACCTTTGATCCGCCGCAGAACGCCAACTATCAATATGGCGTCTGGCAGAACGAAGACACCCCGACCCGGCCCCTCGATTTGGGACGTTTGACCGCCAACCTCGATGCCGAAGGCAAGGGGACTTACACTTGCCCCGGCCGTTCCGGTGCGGGTCGCGGCCCCGCCTTCCGTGGCCCCGCCCGCCTACTGGCCCGCGCCGCCGTCTTCGAGGGGGGGAGCGGCCGCACGACCGTCGGTCAGTCGACGGCGCCGGTGCATCCCGAGAGCTACTACCTCGGCCTGCAGAGCAGCACCACCAAGGTCGAGTCCGGCCAAGAGATGGTGGTGGAGGGCATTACCGTCGATTGGCAAGGCGCCAAGGTGACCCAAGTGCCCAGCGTCGAGCTGGAGCTCATCCGCCTGGAAACAGAGTACGGCTGGTACTTCGACGAGGCCCTGGGGCGCGATACCTATCGCCGCTACCGACGCCCCGTCTCGGAAATCAAGTCCGAGGTGGAGGTGATCGACGGCACTTTCCGGGTCACCTGGAAGCCGGAGCGCAATGGCGAATTCTTCCTGGTGCGGGCCAGCTCCGGCGACACCCGCAGCGAGCTGTCCCTCGAGGGCAGCGGCGACTGGTACTGGTGGGAGCCGGACGAGACCGAGAGCGAGCAGACGCCGAAACCGGGGCGCCCCACCTGGTTGGCCTTGCAGGTGCCCGAGCAGACCAAGGTGGGGGAGCGTTTCCCGGTCAGCTTCAAGGCCCCCTACCGCGGCCGGGTGCTGCTCACCGCCGAGACCGACCGTGTCTTGCGCAGCGAATGGATCGATGTCGATGCCGGCGACGCCGTCTGGTTCCTCGAGCTCGACGACTTCGTGCCCAACGTTTATGTCACGGCGTTTTTGGTCAAGGATCCGCACCTCGACTCCGCCGAAGCCTTTATGCCCGACCGGGCCTTCGGTGTCAGCTCGGTGAGTGTCGAGCCGACGGAATTTCATCGTCCCCTGAGCTTGCAGACGCCGAGCGAGGTGCGTTCGAGCTCCACCCTGACGGTGCGGCTCGATCTGGGCAAGGCAAAGCGGGATGACGGCCCCACCTACGCCACGGTGGCGGCGGTGGACGAAGGCGTCCTCTCCCTGACCCGCTTCCCCAGCCCCGATCCCAGCCGGGATATCTTCGTGCGCCGGGCCCTCGGTGTCGAGACCTTCGAGACCGTCGGCTGGACGCTGCTCATGCCGGGCGGCCCTTCGTCCACCGTCGGCGGCGATCAGCAGGGAGAGCTGGGACGGGTGCAGGCGGTCAAGCCGGTGGCCCTGTGGTCCGGCCTGCTGCCGGTGCCCGACGACGGCCAGCTCGACGTCACCTTCGAGGTGCCGCAATATCGCGGCGAGCTGCGCATCATGGCGGTGAGTGCCAGCGCCAAACGCCTGAGCCACGCCGAAGCCAGCGTCACGGTGCGCGATCCCCTGGTGGTGCAGTCCACCGTGCCGCGCTTCCTCACCGCCGACGATAGCTTCCAGATTCCGGTGATGGTCACCAATTTGTCGGGCAGTCGGCGCGACATCGAAGTACGGCTCGCTGCCGAGGCCTTGCCGGTGCCGGGCTATGATCCACCGGCGGACACCCCGGCGCCGGTGCGCATCGACGGCGCCTACTCGCAGAAGTTGCAGTTGGACCACGGCAAGGCCGGCACGGTGGTCTTCCGAGCCCACGCCGAGGCCGCCACCGGCGCCGCCAAGCTCCGCGTCGAGGTGACCTCCGGAGACCTCAGCTCGGTGGAAGAAACCGACGTTCCCTTGCTGCCCGCGGCGCCCAAGAGCCGCAGCGTTCAACGCCTGGAGCTGGCGGCAGGTAGCACCGACTTGACCCCCTTCCTCGACGGTTGGGTACCGCTCACCGAGCGTTCCACGATCTGGGTGACCAAGAACCCGTACGGCGAGGTCTTCGATCACCTCAAGCATTTGGTGCGCTATCCCTACGGCTGCATCGAGCAGACCACGTCGTCGAGCCGTCCGCTGCTCTACCTGGGCGACATGTTGGAATTCGTCGACCCCTCCCTCACCCAAGGGGCCAAGATCGAAGACATGGTGCAAGCCGGCATCGACCGCCTGTTCAGCATGCAGACACCGGCCGGTGGTTTCGCCTACTGGCCCGGTGGTGTGCGCCCCACCTACTGGGGCACCGCCTACGCCAGCCATTTCCTGATCGACGCCCGCAAGGCCGGCTACCGGGTGCCCCAGCATCGCCTGAACGAAGCCCTCGATTGGATGGAGCGTCAGATCACCAATCATTACGAAGCCGGTCTGGAGGAATGGTACAGCCAACGCAGTGAGGCCTATTTCCACTTCGTGCTGGCCCTCTCCGATCGGCCTCGCAAGGCCCGCATCCAGAAGCTCCTGGAGGGCCTACCGGAGCGCCGGACGGCCGAGCAGCGGGAGGAGCAGTTCATGCTGCAAGCTGCCCTCTACATGGCCGGTGACCACAGCCATGAGGCGGCGCTGAAACGCTTCGACCTGTCGCCGGTGAGCAACGATCGGCGCAACGGTTGGTCCTTCTACTCGGACCGCCGCATGCGGGGCTTCATGCTGTCCACCTCCGTCGACCTCTTCGGCCGCGACGACGCCTTGGAGCCGCTGGCCAATCTGGTGGCGGAGTCCTTGCGGGGCCACCGTTCCTCCTACTACACCACCCAAGAGCTGGTCTGGGGCATCACCGGTCTGGGCAAATTCGTCGACAGCGGCGCCAGCGATTTCACGCCGCCGGTGCTACAGGCCTCTGGGCGTACCTTGGTACCGCAGGAGAACCCGCGGCCGACGTCCGATCGCACTTGGAGCCTGGCACGGGCCAGTGAGTACAACAGCCTGACGGTGCAGGTGAAAGACAAGAGCGAGGGCAAGCTCTATCTCGTTCTGAGCAGTGAAGGGGTCCGTGAGGTACCCGACTGGCGGACCGGCGGCCAAGGTCTTCGTCTCCAGCGCCGCTACCTCGATGCCGCTGGCCAGCCCTGGACCGGCGCCGTGGAGATGGGGCTTGGAGAGCTGGTGTATATCGAGCTGACGCTGAGCAATACCAGCCCCGAGCGGGTGAGCAACATCGCCCTGGTGGACCGCATCCCGGCCGGTTGGGAGATCGAGAACCCACGTCTCGGCCGGGACGGCAGCGTCGATTGGATTGATCAGGAGCAGATCTGGAACGCCGATCACATGAACCTGAGGGACGATCGCCTCGAGGTCTTCGGCCATTTGGACAAGGGCCAGAGCCGCAAGGTGGTCTACGCCGTGCGCGCCGTCACCGCCGGCCGCTTCACGGTCCCGACGGTGGAAGCGGAGGCCATGTACGACCCCCGCATCTGGGCGCGGGAAGAAGGACGCCCGGTGACCGTCCTAGGGCCTTGGTCTGAGCCCCAGACCACCGCCTCGGCGGTGGCCGCCCCGCGATCTACCGCCGCGACAGCAACGGTCGCGGCTACGCCCCAGAACGGAACCGCCATCGACGGCACCCAACCCTGAGGCGAGACGGTGAGACGATTCAACACCACCCTCAGGTCCACCGAGCCGGGGACCGGCCGAGGTCGGTTTCCCGGCGGGTCATGGCGCCTTTGGCTACGCCGTGCCGGGCTCGGTGGCGTCGCCGGATTGGCCGGTTTGCTGATCCTGGCTTGGGCCGTGCCCTTACCGGAGCGCCTGGAACAGCCGCCGTCGACGGTGGTGACCTTCGACGACGGCTCCCCGGCCTTTGTCTTCCTGTCGCCGGACGATCGTTACCGCATGGCGGTGCAAGTTGAGGATCTGCCACACATCGACGCCGACTACCTCGACGCCCTGCTGCGTTTCGAGGACAAGCGGTTCTTCAGCCACCCCGGCGTCGACGGTCTGGCGGTGGTGCGCTCGGCGGTGGTCAACCTGCGACTGCGACGCGTCGCCTCCGGTGCCTCCACCTTGACCATGCAACTGGTGCGCCTCCTGGAGCCGCGACCCCGCACCCTGCGCTCCAAGGCCATCGAAGCGCTACGTGCCTTGCAGCTTGAAATGCATCTGTCGAAGGAAGAAGTGCTGGCCGCCTACTTGAGCTTCCTGCCCTTTGGGCGCAATGTCGAGGGCTTGCCCGCCGCCAGCTACGCCTATTTTGGCCACGGCCCCGACGAGCTCAGCTTGGATGAAATCGCCGTTCTGCTGGCGGTGCCCCAGCGTCCCAGCAGCCGCTTCCCAAAGGCCGAGAACCTGGCGGCCTTGACCGACGCCCGGGACGAAATCGCCGACTGGCTGCTGACCGAAGGCTACCGTCCCCGGGCGGGGGGCTACGAGACCTTGCCCGCCGGCATGGTCAACACCTCCCAACGCTCCGCCGAAGAGCTCCTGGCCGCCGTCCGACAATCCGCCGTGCCAAGACGCGTCCGGCCGCTACCCCGGCATGCTCCCCACGCCGCCTTCTGGTTGCGACAGCGAGCACAGCAAGGTCGTCGCCCGGGGGATGCCGCCGCCCTCCACATCGCCACCACCCTCGATCGCGGACTCCAGCTGACAGCCGAGCGCCTGCTGGAACGGGCCCACAATCCCCTCGAGCAGCAAGGCATCCACAACGGCTCGTTGGTCTTGGTGGATCACCATCAACGGCGAGTCCGCGCCCTGGTGGGTAACTTCGATTTCTGGGACGCCGAGCACGGCGGTCAGATCGCCGGATTCGATACCCCCCGCTCGCCGGGCTCCGCCCTCAAACCCTTCATCTACGCCATGGCCATCGACCGCGGCGTTGCCCTGCCGGACCACCTGGTGGCCGACATCCCCTTGAGCTACGGCGACTACGCCCCGGCCAACTACGATGGTGAGTTTGCCGGTCTGGTGGCCCTCGAAGACGCCCTCTCCCATTCCCTGAACATCCCTTTCGTGCGCTTGCTCGGCCAGTTGGGGGTGGAGCGTTTCATCGGCACGTTGCAGACCGCCGGGGCCAGCCATCTGTGCACCGAGCCCGGCCACTACGGCCTGTCGGCGGCCATCGGCTCGGTGGAGATCACCCCCTTGGAAATGGCCAGTCTCTATACCAGCTTGGCCCAGGACGGCCTCTATCGTCCCCTCACCTGGTTGCGAAGCGATGCCGAGCAGGCCCCCAGGCGGCGTCCCGGCTCCGCCCTCTTCTCACCGGG
This sequence comes from Acidobacteriota bacterium, assembly GCA_029263315.1. Classification (GTDB taxonomy): domain Bacteria; phylum Acidobacteriota; class Thermoanaerobaculia; order Multivoradales; family J023; genus JAJCXR01. The sequence goes on from JAJCXR010000040.1 coordinate 306,280, forward strand.
TAGCGCCCACTTGACCCGCCGTGCCCTGGCCCGCCGCGATCGTCCCGACTTCCCCGAGCGGCGGCGTTTGGCCGGTGCCCCGGCCGCCATTCACTGGAAAACAGGCACCAGTTACGGCCATCGAGACGCCTGGGCCGCCGGCTCCGGCAAGGATTACTCCGCCGTTGTCTGGTTGGGCAACTTCGACAACCAACCCAGTGTCGATCTGGTGGGGGCCGAGGCCGCAGGCCCCATTCTCTTCGACCTGCTGGAAGCGGTGGCGGACCGCTCCCTGCCCGGCGTCGGCGAGGCCCTGCCGCGGGATCTCAAACGTCTGGAGGTCTGCGCCTACTCCGGCTATCTGCCCACCGAGGCGTGCCAACAACGGCAGTGGACCCATGCCCTGCGGCGCCATGTACCGACGCAGCAATGCCCCTATCACGTCGCCCTCGATGTCGACCTCGACAGCGGCCTGTCCCTCAACCCCTCCTGTCGCTCCGGGCGGCGTTTCGAGCGCCGCAGCTATGTCGTCTGGCCGGCCAGTATCCGCCGCTGGCTGGCCCAGGGCCATCGCTGGCTGCCGTCGCCCCCCTCCCTCGATCCAGCTTGTCGGGTCACCGACGAGCGACGACCGCCCACCATCCTGTCGCCGCCGGCCGGCCAAGTGCTGGTGCTCATGCCCGGAGTCCCCGCCAGCCAGCAGGAGATTCCCCTGGCCGCCGAAACCCAGGGGGTCGAAGGGGAAATATCGTGGTTCGTCGACGGTGAGTTCCTGGGCAAATCCAAGGTGGAGGACCGCCTGTGGTGGCAGCCGGAGCCGGGACAGCACGAAATCTTGGTGCTCGACGCCGCCGGCCAGAGCGCCCGCCGTCAGCTGCGGGTGTGGTCTCGCGACGAGGTGACGGCGGCGTCCCGGCGAGGAGAATAGCTCGTGTCTATCCAGTTTTACCAAAACCGGTCCCAGCGGGAGGCCCGTCGAGCGAGCACGGACAGACTGCTGACTGAGCCGCAGGGCCATGGGAACGGGATGAAACCTGGATAGCAATGGCTTTAGATCGACAATTCAGCGCACCAATACCCCTTCGAGCTCCTGCAAGCGGCGTCGGCATTCCGCCAGCGCCTCCTCCACCTGTCGGCGATGCTGTGGTTGGAAGACGCAGGTCAAGGTTTCGACCCGCACATCGGGCGACGGCGGGAGGGCGAGGTCCAACACTTCCGAGGCGGCAAAATGCCGCAGGATCTCCCCACAATCGGCGAAACGCTCGTCCGCTAGCTTGGCGCAGGCTTTGAGCACGAAGCTGCGCAGGTCGGCGGCCAGATCTGGCCGCCGTTTCCCCGCATCGGGAACCGGCCCGTCGACATGCTGTTGCATGACCTGAAGGATGTTGCCCGCGTAGGGCGGCTCTCCGACCAACATCTCATAGGCGATGATCCCCAAGGAATAAATATCGCTCTGCCCCGAGAGGGGCTCGCCGTTCACTTGCTCCGGCGCCATGTAGACCGGAGTGCCGACCCGCAGGGATTCGCCACCGCAGACGGCTTTTTCGGCTTCGGGGTCGAGGGCCAAACCGAAGTCCATGAGTTTCACCTGGCCGTCGATGCCGCGCACGATGTTGGACGGTTTGACGTCGCGATGCACGATGTCGTGCCGGTGGGCCACATCGAGGGCGGCGGCCAGCTGGCACAGGATGCTGCGCACGGAGGTTTCGTCTAGGCGTCCATGGGCGGCGATTTCCTCCTCTAGGGAATGTCCCGGCAGCTTTTCCATGACGATAAAGAACGTCGCATAGGCCTCCTCGGTATCGAAGACCTCGACGATGCCGGGCTGCCTGAGCCGTGCGATGATCTTCGCCTCGTTGCGAAAGCGCTCGACGAATTGCGGACGGTAGATGAGCTCGTGGGAGAGCATCTTGATGGCCACCGGACGATCCAGGGTGGGGTGGATCGCTTCGTAAACGATGCCCATACTGCCGCGCCCGAGCTCCCCCACCAAGCGGTACTTGCCCACCTGCTTGATGCCGTTGGCGGCCAACAGACGGTGGCCCAGGATGGTGGTCAGGAAGCGTGCGATGGGGGGCTGCTCTCGTATCAGTTGCTCGACGGAATGCTTCTCCAGCACCAGGCAATGGCAATCGCTGTTGGCAACGACATTGGCCGTTCTGGGCTCGCCGGTCAGCAGGGCCATCTCCCCGAAGATCTGCCGTGGACCGAGACGAACACTGAGCAGACGTTCCCCCGTCTCGTCGATGATGGACACATCGACTTCACCGATGACCAGCACGTACATGCAGTCGCCGTCCTGCCCCCGTTCCAGAATGGTGGTTCCGGCTGCGAAGCTCTGCTCGCGGATCTCCTCCGCCAGATGCCTGGCACCGGCCGGATCGAGCTGCTCGAAGGCCTCCACCTGGCGCAAGAAATTGACGATATCCATCCTCGGTTCCTCACCTCTGCGAAGCGTCCTGAAGATTGCCCCCAGGCTCCAGAATCGCATTCCGATGTTTCTTCTAGGCTATCGCGTTTGCGTCAGGTTATCGTCAGAGAGGTGCCGCCAATCGGGGGCGAAAAGTTACCGCCCCGCGATGCTCGCAGAAACGGCGGAGTGAGTTATCATCCCGGCGGCGTCTGTCACGTCCAGCGTCGGCACTGCATGGCGTCCCGATCTTCAGCGGCACCAACTCAACACCAGCCGACTTCTTTCACCTATGCTTCGCCGAGGCGCTCCGGTGACGAGCTTCCGAGGCAGTGAGAACCCTTCATGAGCCAGCAAGCTTCGATTTCCAATATCTCCCCCCTAGCCCCCACCGACACCTTCGTCCGTCGCCACCTCGGACCGAGCGACGACGAAATCAGCGCCATGTTGAAGACATTGAAGCTTTCGAGCCTCGATCAGCTGATCGCCGAAACGGTGCCCTCCAGCATCCATTTCGAAGGCCCCCTAGAGCTCGAGGGTCTCGACGACTCCAACCGTCAGCTGGGGGAGCACGAGTTACTACAGCGGCTACACCGCATGGCGTCTCAGAACGAGATCTACCGATCTTTCCAAGGCATGGGCTACTACGATTGCATCGTGCCGCCGGTCATTCAGCGCAATATCCTTGAAAATCCTGGCTGGTACACCGCCTACACGCCGTATCAGGCGGAGATCTCCCAAGGCCGTCTGGAGGCTCTGCTCACTTACCAGACGATGATTTCGGACCTCACCGGCCTGCCCATGTCGAACGCCTCGCTGCTCGACGAAGGGACGGCCGCCGCCGAGGCCATGTCGATGGCCTGGAGCATCGGCAAGCGCAAGCGCGATGTTTTCGTCGCCAGCGCCGACTGCCACCCGCAGACCTTGGCCGTCCTGGAAACGCGCACCGCCGCCCTCGATATCGAGCTGCGGGTTCAGGACCTGGGCGAGGTCGACTTTGCCGGCGATGAGATCTTCGGCGTCCTACTACAGTACCCGGTCAGCGACGGCCGTATCGTCGATTACAGTAAGGTCATCGAGCAAGCCCACGCCGCCGAAGCGCTGGTCATCATGGCCTCGGACCTGTTGGCCTTGACCCTGCTGCGCTCCCCCGGCGAGCTCGGGGCGGACATCGCCGTCGGCTCGGCACAACGCTTTGGTGTGCCGATGGGCTTCGGCGGCCCCCACGCCGCCTTCCTGGCCACCAGCGACGCTTACAAACGGCAAATGCCTGGCCGCGTTATCGGCGTCTCCAAAGATCGCCACGGCGCCCCGGCCTACCGCATGGCCATGCAAACCCGGGAGCAACACATCCGCCGGGAGAAAGCCACCTCCAACATCTGCACCGCCCAGGTATTGCTGGCGGTGATGGCCGGCATGTATGCCGTCTATCATGGGCCGGAGGGCCTGCGGCGCATCGCCCGTCGCGTGCACGCCTTGACCTGCGGCCTGGCCAAGGGCTTGCGCCACCTGGGCTACGACCTCGGCGACGCCCCTTTCTTCGACACCCTGCGGGTGAGCCTGGGCCGAGGCTCGGCGGCCGACCTGCTGGCCGCCGCCGAGCGGCATCGCTTCAATCTGCGGGCCGTCGACGCACACACCGTCGGTCTCTCCCTCGACGAGGCCACCAGCGAGGCGCAAGTGGACGAGCTGTTGGCAACTTTTGATGTCGACGGCAAGGGCGTGCCCGCCGTCGCCGAGCTGTGCCAGGGCATCGACGGCAACGTCGACCAGGGTTTGGCCCGCCACGACGAGATCCTCGAGCATCCGGTGTTCAACAGCTATCACACCGAGCATGAGATGTTGCGCTACCTGCACCGGTTGGAGTCTAGGGACCTCTCCCTCAACACCTCGATGATCGCCCTCGGCTCCTGCACCATGAAGCTCAACGCCACCAGCGAAATGCTGCCGGTGACGTGGCCAGAATTTGGCAATCTGCACCCCTTTGCCCCCAGCCAACAGACGGCCGGTTACCGTGAGCTCTTCCGCACCTTGGAGAGCTGGTTGTGCTCGATCACCGGCTTCCACGGCATGTCGCTGCAACCCAACGCCGGCTCCCAAGGGGAATACACCGGTCTGATGGTGATCCGCCAATACCATCGGTCGCGGGGCGACAGTCAACGCAATATCTGCCTGATTCCGGTGTCCGCCCATGGCACCAACCCCGCCTCGGCGGTCTTGGCGGGCATGAAGGTGGTGGTCGTCGCCTGTGATGACCAGGGCAACGTCGATGTCGACGACCTGCGGGCCAAAGCGGAGCAGAGCTCCGACAGCCTGGCCGCCTTGATGATCACCTACCCGTCCACCCACGGTGTCTTCGAGTCGTCGATCCGCGAGATCTGCGACATCATCCACCAGCACGGCGGCCAGATCTACCTCGACGGCGCCAACATGAACGCCCAGGTGGGGCTCTGCCGGCTCGGCGATTTCGGCGCCGACGTCTGCCATCTCAACCTGCACAAAACCTTCTGCATCCCGCACGGCGGTGGCGGCCCCGGCATGGGCCCGGTCGGCACCGTCGAGCATCTGACGCCGTTCTTGCCCGGTCACCCGGTGATCGAGGTGGGGGGCTCCGAGGCGATCGGCGCCGTGGCGGCGGCCCCCTGGGGAAGTGCCAGCATCCTGCCCATCTCCTGGGTGTACATCGCCCTCATGGGTCCTCGCGGTCTGCTCAAGGCGTCCCAGGTGGCCATCCTCAACGCCAACTACATGGCGCAACGGCTGGAGGGGGCCTACGAAATCCTCTACCGCGGTGACCAAGGGCGGGTGGCCCACGAATTCATCCTCGATTTACGGCCCTTCAAGGCGGAGGCCGGCATCGAGGCGGAGGATGTCGCCAAGCGACTCATGGACTATGGTTTCCACGCCCCCACCATGTCGTTCCCGGTGCCCGGCACCTTGATGATCGAGCCGACGGAGAGCGAGAGCCTGGCGGAGCTGGACCGTTTCTGTGAGGCCATGTTGAGCATCCGCGAGGAGATCCGGGAGGTGGCCGATGGCCGCCTCGACAAGGACGACAACCCGCTGAGCAACGCGCCGCACACCGCCACCGAAGTGACCGACGACGACTGGCCCCATGCCTACAGCCGACGACGTGCCGCCTATCCGGCCCCCTGGCTCGAGGAGCACAAGTTCTGGCCCCATGTGGGACGTATCGACAACGTCTGGGGGGACCGAAACTTGATCTGCACCTGTCCGTCCCCGGACAACTATGTCGACGATTGAGTCGGCACCCAAGGGACGGCGGTGGTCCATGCCCATGGCGGCGGCCATCCTGCTCTCCCTGGCGCATGTGGCGTTTTCGTTGTGGGTCAATCCGCCGGGTTACCTGACCTACGACTCGGGCACGTACCATTTCATGGCCAAGACCTTCGCCGAAACCGGCGGTTTCCAGGTCTGGAACGGCTACCAGGAATTCCCCTCCGAGACCCTGCGGGTGGCTCAGCTGCAGCTCTCAGGCAGCCATCTGGTGGCCCAATACCCTGAGCTGCTGACCGTCTTGGGCTATCCCTTCTACCTCGCCTTCGGCTACCACGGGCTGCTGCTCATGGAAGCTCTGGCTTTTCTGGGCATCAACTGGCTGCTCTTCCAGCTCGCCCTAACTCTGTTCCGTAGCCGCGCCATCGCCTGGCTGTCGCTCCTGGTGTACTCCTTCGGCACCTTTGCCTGGGAGTACTCTCAAAGCTCCTATCCACACCTGGCCTCGACCTTTTTCCTGCTCGCCGCCTACACCCTGCTGGCCAAAGCTTTGCCTTGGCAGCACGAAGTGGACACGGCGGATGCGGTGGAAGCGTCCGTCACACAGACGCATCGTCACCTGTTATGGCTGTGCTTCGGTGCCGGGCTGGCGGCCGGTTGTGCTCCCGGGATGCGTCTCGACGCCGCCTTCGCCTTGCCGGGCCTCTTTCTGCCCTTCCTGCTTTGGCGCCCACTGCGCTGGCGTCTCGCTTTGGCCACCGCCGCCGGGCTGGTCCCCGGCATGCTGTTTCTGTCGCTCACCAACCTGAGCAAATTCGGCGTCTTCTTCCCTTTCCACTACGGCGAGAGCCGACGCAACTTCTTCACCGGCAACCTGAGCTGGTACCTGCCCATCCTCGCTGCCCTGGTGGCCATCGCCCTGTGGGCCGCGCTGCTCAACTATCTGCCCCCACCGGGACGGCGCAAGCTGCTGTGGACCAGCCTTGGCGGAGTTGTCCTGTTGGCTGCGATCTTCCCGGGCCATGTCTTGGCCTCCCTGCGGCAGCTCGGGGAGGGCACCTGGCAACTTGTGGTCGATCTGCGCATCCGCGACATGGCGACCCGAGAGCCTGGCCTCAGCCGCTCGCCGGACGGGGCGATGGTCTACATCGGCAACGTCAAGAAGGCCCTGCTACAAAGCTGTCCTTACCTTCTGGTGACCCTACTGTCCCTGGTGGACGGTTTTCGAGAGCGACGCCAAGGACCCAAGCTGGCTTTCCTCTGCTTGGTGCCAGGCACCTTCGTCGCCTTCTACGGCTACTTGGCATGGCATGGCAGCGTCGCCCTGAACATGCGCTACTTCAACCCCATCCTGCCGTTCATCGCGTTGCTCACCGCCTGGATGATGCGGCCTCTGCTGGCGGGAATCTCCCCACGCCTGGCGACGGCGGCGTCCTTGGCGGCGTTCAGCGCCCTGTGGGTGATTTTCCGCTTCCACGAATTCACCCTGCTCGACCAGGAAATATGGTTCCTCAGCGCTCCCCTGGGCATCGCCCTGGCCTTGCTCGGCCTCGAGCTGCTGCGTCGCACAAGGCTCTTACCCAACCTCGGTAACTTGCTGGTGGCCTACGGCCTGCTCTTCGCCATCGCCTGGTCCGCCGCCCTCACCTTCGGACGCGACTATCCCGCCTCCGCCCGCGTTCGCGGCATCAACCTAGCCGTCGGCCAGGCCTTCGCCGAGTACCTACACGACGACATTCTGGTGCTTACCGACTTCGCCGACTTCACCTGGCACCTCATCGACCGTCACGACAAGGTGCGCATTGCCGGCCTCGCCGAAGATCGTGCAGACACCGTCGCCCTCGTGCAGCACCACCTGGAGGCCGGACGCAACATCTATTTCGGTGGCTCCGCCTACGGCGCCAAGATGGCCTTTGGCACCGGCTACTTCCAAGGCTTCGAAGGAAAGATGGTGCACACCTTACAGATGGGTGGGTTGCCGTCAGTGGTGTTGTTGCAGCTGCGGCCGGTGCAGCCGGTGGATGACTAGGTATCGCGAGGACATGTCGTCCCTCCGAGACGCCGGACAGTGGCATCTTAGATCCCGGAGGGATACTCCCCAGCTCGGCGACTTCAACCGACCTGAAAATGCTAGGACGTCTTAGGATTGTCGACTTGCAACTGGCGTGAAATAGACCAGGAAACTGACCACCCGCTGGATGTACGTCGCCCCCGACGGCGGCAGCCACACCTTGCACGCGTTGACTGGTCGCGATGTCGGCACAGAGAGCCAGCCGGTGCGCTACTCCAAGGACGGCTCGTTCCTGCGTCTGCGTCAGATCAACATCCAGACCATGCACTTGGAATTTCCCGACGGCCGGATCTCCGTCTTTCAGAAGACCGACTCCGCCGCCGGCACCAACTTCTGCGGCGGCAACGCCGG